>CAZMHV010000020.1:0-2616 GCA_964566225.1 uncultured Gammaproteobacteria bacterium | reverse complement strand
TCGAAAAATATTCAGATGGAACATTAAAACTTAAAAATTTTTTTCATATAACCCTAGGAACAATCCATCCCGATGAACCAATAAAAATTGAATATAAAGAATACCACAGCTCAATAAAAGGCCGTGGCGGAGTAATTTCATACTATGCAATAATCACTACTGATAAAAAAAAATTTAAAACTTTTCGAACAGAAAGACGTGAAATGCTTTCTGAAAAAATAGGAGAAATTCAAAAATAAGAAAAAACTAAAGAATAGACAAAACAACTTTGTATAACAACCCGTATCCAACATTGTTTCTCCCTACGGTCGAAACAACATCGGATCACGGATGAACGTTACCAAAAATAAAAATTTAAAATTAATTCAAGGAACTCCTGCTAAAACCGTGGAGTAAATAGTTAGACAAAATACCAAACATTTTTTAACCCAAAATATATGAAAAAGATTTACATCATCATGATGCTAATTGTAGCAGTAGCTCTTACGGGTTGTACTAGCAGTCAAAGACAACCCCTCACAGATCAGCAGTCATCCGGCGCTGAAGAAACACTCACTTTTAATCACGAGTTCTTCGCCCTTGATTTGCCAGCACGATTCGAAGCGGATGATTCTATCGTCAAACCCATACGCGAAAAAGATTTTTCACAAATCGTATATGGAGTTTCTGAAATGCCAAATGAAAGTAGTCTGCTGACAATGGAGGAAGAAAGACAGAAGAATTTATGTGGTCAAACTGACGCTTGCGGGAAAATAATCGAGAGTGAAGAAGTAACCATCAATAATGTTAGCGGGATAAAGTTTACTGTCAAATATGAAGGTAGAAGCATTGACGATCCATCAGGCTACCTTCTTCAATATCACTACTCACTCCAAAATGGAGAAAATCTTTTTCGCTTCTGGACTTCGGCAAACGATCTCGAAAATCCCGAAAACACAAAGCAGTCATTTCAGGATATCATTCAAACACTTATGGTTAAATAAAAATATTTCGCCAAAATAAAAAACTACCTTTTTATAGGTAGTTTTTTTATATTTCCTTTCGTTTTTGTCAATGGTAACTCATAAATTTTGGCTCTATATATTGAAAAATAGTACACTTTTGAACTGTTTCGTGAAACTCAACACAGCCCGTTCACCCCTTCCCTCTAGCATGAATATATGACAAAAAATCCAACTTATCCTATAATACACCCGACCATGACTGGTAAAGAAAAACTATAGTACTATCTTATTTACATACATATATGCAAAATCAAAATCTCGTAATATCCATATTCGGCATTGCAATTATACTCTTCGTAACGACATTATTGGGTGTATTAAAACTCTATAAAAGAAAAATAAACCAAATAAAAAGCAGCGAACTTGTTTTTAAAAACAATGCAATGTCAGTTCCGCTGTTAGCATCTTTTTTAGGAATTAAACATCTCCCTTCTCCATTTGCATTCGGTCATAATAATCTTAATCCTAAATTAACTTTTCTTGAGGATGGAATCGAGTACAAAGTTTTCTTCAAAAAATACAAGAAGTATTCTGACATTGAGTCAGTTGACATATGGATAGGACCTCGTACGAAAAACTTACATTTAAAATTTAATGATTCAATGTTTACCTTTATAGGTAATGTATACGATGAAAAAAATCTCAAAAGTGTACTTGATTTTTTGAAAAAAAAGAATTGCCAACTGACTCCTGAAGCAAAAGAGCTTTTAGAAAAATAAGTTACAATAAAATCAGATCGCAGATACAAAAACATTTTTCACTATACTTCTAAACTTATATTTATTGTAAAATAGTAAATTAAGCGCATGTACAAAAAATATTATGTAACAATGCATCACGATCCAAATTTTTTTCATTCCTCACACAATATGAACAGTAAATCCATTGTATTTCATCTCGAAGAAGCCCAAGAAGAACTCAATCGCATGATCAAAAATTTTCAAACAGATTCTCTTCACGATGAAGGTTCCTTTACCATTGAAATGCAACACCTCTATCATCACCTCAACACTGCTTGGAATAGCCGAAACTCCTCAGAAAATGAAATAGAAACAGAAGAAATATTTAAACAGAGAAGACAATTCCCAACTGACATGAGTATGTAATCTCAATGGTATAACAGACCGTAATCAATAGACACTTAACTCTGCCGAGATATTATTACATATGATACAACTTCCAAACACTGACAATATAATAACATTAGAAAAAATCACACACTCCAATTATCCAGATGAATACAAAGAATATCTAAAAAATACTTCGATTTTTCCATATTCAAAAATCTACTCAGAAGATGCTCTATTTGTTGATGAACTGAAAAAAATGCAAAACTTTTATAACGAAACAAAATATACATATTCAGATTTTTTAATTTTTTTTATAGACCAGAAAAATAACGACTACTACGGTTTTTTACCAAATTCTAAAGTTTCTGTTTTTTCAGATCATACGTTTGTAAAAGACTGGGAAAATTTTCATGACTGGATTCAATGGAATGAACAAACTCTATCAAATACTGTTTAAAAAATATGAATCACAATATATCAATAAAAAAAGAAACCAAAAAAATCATTGGCTTCATAGCAATCAGCTATGCCATAAACATTTT
>CAZMHV010000019.1:0-3888 GCA_964566225.1 uncultured Gammaproteobacteria bacterium | reverse complement strand
CTATAAGAGACGATTATAGGCCATATGAGGAGGCTCTAAGTGATGCAATTGCATCGCTAAAATCTAAAATGAACACCTATGCGACACGCCTTGCGATCGAGCAAAAACAACTCCAAGACAAGATCCTATCCGACAAAAGGACGAACACAGAGACAAAAATAAACAAACTAGCGACACTCGACGATAAACCTACAGAGGCCACGACTGAACAAGGATCAGTTAAATTCTACACAGTAAAGAAGTGGCGCGTGGTGGACATGACCAAAGTACCACCCGACTACCTTGTAGTAAACGAGGACGCAGTAAAGCAGGCCATGAAAGAGGACGCGCAAATCCCCGGCATAGAATTCTACGAGGAACAAGCGCTGAGGAACTATCGCGCATAGAAAACCAATTCCAAAATCCTAAAATAATGCCAAGAATGGCTAATATGGAATTTCCTTTAGGAAATCCAAAATTTGATTTTACTTTAAAAACTTAAACATAAATTCAGTGCCAAAAATATGAATTACGAACTCGCTAAAAAACTACATAAAGCAGGGTTAAAAGAAGCATTTTTTATCCATTCTAAATGGGTTTTAGAGTGCCCTTTTAAAAAAGTTACACCAATACCAACAAAAACAAACGACAAATATGGTTATAGATTTCCTTTACTTTCAGAGCTTTTACAAGCCTGTAAAGAAAAATCAAAGGATGATATTTGTTTGTATTCTATTAACAAAACATGGTATGCAGGGACAATTGGTTCCGGTTATGTTTCTTATACGGTTGTAGATTGTTCTATTCTTAATAATTCAAAAGGAAAAACACCAGAACTTGCATTGGCTAGACTTTATTTAGAGCTTGAATAAGTTATCAACACAAATGTTGATAACTCACTTGCATAAAAACAAATCATGTCATACACTCAAGAGTATGACAAAGTATTACAAGAACATAGAATACAGACAAGCACTCACAGCGTTGTTGGAGCAATCCATCAACAAGGTCGTAATACACCTTTCATACCTGTGGGTGCTTTTGTGTATTGTATGTTTAAAAACTGATGAAAAAAACGCATAAACAATATGTAGAGGAAAAACAAATAATCCCTGACGATATTCAGGTTGAACTTGATATTCGCCTTGCATTCGTGAAGAAACCACACTTAGGGACGTATAATCTCGCGTCGTATCTCACACGCAAGTATGACATCATTACTGTTGGAGAAAAAGAGCGTGAAATGTACGTGTATCAGGAGGGATATTACCGTAAGGCGGAGAATTTAATCATCTTCCCGGAGATTCAGCGTGTGCTCGGCGACAATGTAACTAAAGCTGCGAAGGGGGAAACATTCTCCAAGATCGCTGACATGACTCAGAAGGAGCGTTCAGTGTTCAGCGAGGCCCCACTGCGTTACATACCACTTGCAAATGGAGTCTACGACTTAGAAACCAAACAACTCCTCCCTCATTCCCCGGAATACAAGTTCACGTTTCAGTTCCCTATTAAATACGACGCTACTGCAACCTGCCCTAAATTCTCCGCATTCTTGGACCAGGTCTTAACACCAGATCAAAGAGCCACCGTTGAAGAGTGGTTAGGATACTACTTCTGGCGCAACTATCAGTTCAAGAAGGCTATCATATTCGTTGGTGAAGGAGATACTGGTAAGACAACACTCCTAGAGACGATTATGTACATGGTTGGAAAGGATAATATATCCTCCGTTCCTCTTCAGAAGATGACGGTGGATAAATTCGCAGCTGCACACCTCTATGAAAAGCACGCCAACATTGTTGACGAACTTTCTGATAAGGACGTAACCGATACTGGTAACTTCAAGATGGCAACAGGTGGTGGATCTATCACCGGCGAGTATAAGTTCGGGAATCAGTTCTCGTTTGTAAATTATTCTAAATTTACATTTGCATGTAATCAGATACCTGATGTGACGAACTACAATGACGAAGCATACTTTAATCGTTGGATTGTGGTGAGGTTTGAGAAGAAGATCGAGAAGAAGATTCCTAACTTCGTTCAAACACTCACCACTGAAGAGGAGCGTTCTGGTATGTTTAACTTGGCAATGATTGGCCTTGAGAGACTATTAAAACAAGGTCAGTTCACGTATGGGTCCAATGCGGTGGATACCAAACTTGAGATGATGCGTAATGGCTCATCGATTGCTCGGTTCGTTAAGGACCGACTACAACGTGAACCGGGGAATACGATGACCAATGAGGAGATGTATCACGCGTATCAGGAGTTCTGCGAACAGAATGACTTACAGTGTGAGACGATTACCGCTATTGGTTCTAAATTACCGTTCTATGCATCCTATATTACTAAGGCCCAGGTCATGGGCGCATTCGCTGGTAAGTATGGACAAGGGCGTGGATGGAGAAACGTCTCGCTCAAGATGACAGAGGAGCAGTTACGTGAACAAGAGGAGGTTGAAAACCTTATGAAACGCCAGTCAGAAATTATAGACAAGCGCAATAAGGGGATTATTATTAATGAGACATAACTATGAAATACCTATCATTATTTAGTGGAATCGGAGGATTCGAACTAGGAATACAACAAGCATATGAACAATCCAAAAGTAATAGGACATTGGGGGACAGGAAACTCTCAACAGAGACGACTGATTTACGACAAGAATTGCATTTCTCCGACAGTACAAGCAAGTTGGGGAATGGGTGGGGGGAATGTCCCCAGTGTATTGGTTTCTCCGAAATCGACAAGTACGCAATCCAAACTTATCAAAAACATTATCCAGAACATAAAAACTATGGAGACATCACAAAAATCAACGCAGACGAATTACCAGACTTTGACTTGCTCGTGGGGGGATTCCCTTGCCAATCATTTAGCATCGCTGGAAAACGATTGGGTTTTGAAGATACCAGAGGGACATTATTCTTTGAAATTGCAAGAGTTCTTAAAGAAAAACAACCTCGATTGTTCCTGTTGGAAAATGTTAAAGGACTCCTTTCTCACGACAACGGACAAACTTTCAGAACCATCATTGCCACGCTTGATGAACTGGGGTATGACCTCCAATGGCAAGTGCTTAACAGCAAGAATCACGGAGTCCCACAAAACAGGGAACGCATCTTCATTGTCGGACATATTAGAGGAACAAGTAGACCAGAAGTATTTCCTTTCGCAGGAGAACATCAAGAAACTAAACCTAGACAGACAGAAGTTCCCAACAAAATCATTTCGAATTGTATCTCAACACACGAAGGAATTAAGTCTAGAGCGGAAAACGGAGCTACCTTTATCCAACAACTCAACCAACCAAAACACTCCAACAACAGGGTCTTCGGAACAGGAGGTTTAAGTCCAACTCTGAACACGATGCAGGGAGGGAATAGACAACCATTTGTAGCTCTAGAAGATATAAAAATACGCAGACTAACCCCAACAGAATGTGAACGCCTTCAAGGGTTCCCAGATGGGTGGACAATCGGCAGCGATACCCAAAGATACAAACAATGTGGCAACGCTGTTACTGTGAATGTGATTAAAGACATCATGGAACGACTATTATGAACTCATTCGAAATCTTTCCAGATCGTAAAGTAGAACCATCAATCTATGAGCTTGTAAGGGATTACCCAACCGCCTCACACCTTATAAGGCGCAACATTAAGACACGTCTTAATGACCTTAAACTCGACCTAGAACTTCTCCGTATACAGATTAGTAGCACGTCTTCAGACATGCAGCTAGGTTACTTTGAGGCACTCCAAGAAGAAAAACAAGCGGAAGAGAAACACCTCCGGAGTCAGTTAAGGATGCTTACGCCGAGGCCTGCTAGTGCTTTAGCACTAGCGGTCACAGCGAACGACATCTGGAAGGCCAAGCAAGTGCCTATAGGCACTTTAATTAAAGTCA
>CAZMHV010000018.1:0-4126 GCA_964566225.1 uncultured Gammaproteobacteria bacterium | reverse complement strand
TCTTCTCGACCTTCCTTGTTTAGTTGTCCGTAAGGTATATAGAACTTTGCTCCACGAATTATTTTGTATAAGTTAATTAGGAATTTCATAATAGTCGTTCCATGATGTCTCTAATCACGTTCACTGTAACCGCATTACCGCACTGTTTATACCTCTGCGTATCACTAACCCCTTCTGTCCAACCATCAGGGAATCCTTGTAGGCGCTCACATTCTGTTGGGGTTAGGCGACGGATACCATACTCAGTATCATAACTATCCCAATTTTGTTTGCTACCATGAGGACTACTTCTTCCGCCAGCTCTAATTGTTTTTGATATAGTGTGCTGTTGCATCCCTGTGTCGAGTGTTTGAGCCACCCCTTTACCAACTCTCCCACGTCTAGTTTTTGATTCTGGTACTGATAGGTTAATACTGTCACCAAGAGTGGCTTCGGCATATCCTTTCTTTGTCGCTTCTCTAACTAAGATTTTATGCCCACCTTCTGGAAGTGCTTGTTGTAAAGCTGGGGATACACCCGTTGGGTCGTATACTCTATCTTGCTGAAATGGTTGTGTACCAGAATTACTATCTTTACGAGTTCCAATTTGTTTTACTTCTAAAACATACGGCATTCTATTTCCACCCTGCATGGTGTCTAGTGTCGCAGATATTCCACTTGAATCAAATACACTTCCTGCTTGATGTGTTCCTTTCTCACTATCATAAATACCACCTACTCTTTTGATTGGTTTAGTATCTTGTCCACCTTCTCTTGTGATAGGAAATACTTCTGGTCTACGTGTTCCTCTAAGATGTCCGACAATGAACACTCGTTCCCTGTTTTGTGGGACTCCGTGATTCTTGCTGTTAAGCACTTGCCATTGGAGGTCATACCCCAATTCTGTAAGTTCGTTAATAATAATGTTGAATGTTTTAACATAATACGTATTTTCCTTCTTTGAAGATGAGTTTATTTTGTTCCAGTAATTGTTTGATAATTTCCATTGTTTGATAATGAATAGAATTATGTTCACCTCTTGAATTGCAGAGATACAAGTTTTCAGGTCTGTCATCCAATTTGTCTCCGTTGATATGGTGGACAATTTCTGTTGGTTTGAGTTTTCTACCAATAATTCCTTCCATAACACTACGATTTCTCCGTTCATAACCACCATTTTTTCTAATAAAGGTATATCCAAGATGTTCAAATTGTCTGTTAAAGACAACTGGTTTAGATGTGAAACCCATTCGTTTTCGTTTAATGCGAACTGCCGCGTCTTTTCTGTGGGGTAAAAGTTTTGCTTTTTGATAATCGGTAAGTTCCTCTCTAGCAAGGATTTTAAGTTCTTTTGTAGACCATTTATCTTTCCTATTTGTTGAAGATAGACGGAAAGGTTGTGTAGTGTTACTTCCCACTCTTTTGTTGGTATTTCGTTGCATATATTAAGTGTTAATTCATTACTTAATGTATCAAGAATACCATCAAATGTCAATGTAGTACGTGAAGATAAAAGTCCTTTAACATTTTCCAACAGGAACAATCGAGGTTGTTTTGCTTGCAGTATTCTTGCAATTTCAAAGAATAATGTCCCTCTGGTATCTTCAAAACCCAATCGTTTTCCAGCGATGCTAAAAGCCTGGCAAGGGAATCCCCCCACGAGCAAGTCGAAGTCTGGTAATTCGTCTGCGTTGATTTTTGTGATGTCTCCATAATTTTTATGTTCTGGGTAATGTTGTTGATAAGTTTGGATTGCGTACTTGTCGATTTCGGAGAAACCAATACAAGTGGGACTTGACCACCCCCTGTTCCCATTGATGCTTGAAGTGTCGGTGCTATCCCGTGACCCAGAAACAGTACATTTCTCTGACTGCTCTTGGGGTTTAAATAAATTGGTATTGGTTTCATATGCTTGTTGTATTCCTAGTTCGAATCCTCCGATTCCACTGAATAATGATAGGTATTTCATAGTTATGTCTCATTAATAATAATCCCTTTGTTACGCTTGTCGATAATCTCTGACTGGCGTTTCATAAGGTTTTCAACCTCCTCCTGTTCACGTAACTGCTCCTCTGTCATCTTGAGCGATACGTTTCTCCATCCACGTCCCTGTCCATACTTACCAGCGAATGCGCCCATGACTTGGGCTTTAGTAATATAGGATGCATAGAACGGTAACTTAGAACCAATAGCGGTAATCGTCTCACACTGTAAGTCGTTCTGTTCACAGAACTCCTGATACGCGTGGTACATCTCCTCATTGGTCATCGTGTTCCCTGGCTCACGTTGTAGTCGGTCCTTAACGAATCGAGCAATCGATGAGCCATTACGCATCATCTCAAGCTTGGTATCCACCGCATTGGACCCATACGTGAACTGACCTTGTTTTAATAATCTCTCAAGGCCAATCATTGCCAAGTTAAACATACCAGAACGCTCCTCTTCAGTGGTGAGTGTTTGAACGAAGTTAGGAATCTTCTTCTCGATCTTCTTCTCAAACCTCACCACAATCCAACGATTAAAGTATGCTTCGTCATTGTAGTTCGTCACATCAGGTATCTGATTACATGCAAATGTAAATTTAGAATAATTTACAAACGAGAACTGATTCCCGAACTTATACTCGCCGGTGATAGATCCACCACCTGTTGCCATCTTGAAGTTACCAGTATCGGTTACGTCCTTATCAGAAAGTTCGTCAACAATGTTGGCGTGCTTTTCATAGAGGTGTGCAGCTGCGAATTTATCCACCGTCATCTTCTGAAGAGGAACGGAGGATATATTATCCTTTCCAACCATGTACATAATCGTCTCTAGGAGTGTTGTCTTACCAGTATCTCCTTCACCAACGAATATGATAGCCTTCTTGAACTGATAGTTGCGCCAGAAGTAGTATCCTAACCACTCTTCAACGGTGGCTCTTTGATCTGGTGTTAAGACCTGGTCCAAGAATGCGGAGAATTTAGGGCAGGTTGCAGTAGCGTCGTATTTAATAGGGAACTGAAACGTGAACTTGTATTCCGGGGAATGAGGGAGGAGTTGTTTGGTTTCTAAGTCGTAGACTCCATTTGCAAGTGGTATGTAACGCAGTGGGGCCTCGCTGAACACTGAACGCTCCTTCTGAGTCATGTCAGCGATCTTGGAGAATGTTTCCCCCTTCGCAGCTTTAGTTACATTGTCGCCGAGCACACGCTGAATCTCCGGGAAGATGATTAAATTCTCCGCCTTACGGTAATATCCCTCCTGATACACGTACATTTCACGCTCTTTTTCTCCAACAGTAATGATGTCATACTTGCGTGTGAGATACGACGCGAGATTATACGTCCCTAAGTGTGGTTTCTTCACGAATGCAAGGCGAATATCAAGTTCAACCTGAATATCGTCAGGGATTATTTGTTTTTCCTCTACATATTGTTTATGCGTTTTTTTCATCAGTTTTTAAACATACAATACACAAAAGCACCCACAGGTATGAAAGGTGTATTACGACCTTGTTGATGGATTGCTCCAACAACGCTGTGAGTGCTTGTCTGTATTCTATGTTCTTGTAATACTTTGTCATACTCTTGAGTGTATGACATGATTTGTTTTTATGCAAGTGAGTTATTCACAGAACTGTGAATAACTTTTTGGCACTGAGTTTATGTTTAGGTTTTTAAAGTAAAATCAAATTTTGGATTTCCTAAAGGAAATTCCATATTAACCATTCTTGGCTTTATTTTGGAAAACTGGGGTAGTTTTTTAGAAAAACCACCTTTTTACGCACGATAGTTTCTGAGCGCTTGTTCCTCATAGAATTCTATGCCGGGGACTTGCGCGTCCTCTTTCATGGCCTGCTTCACGGCGTCCTCGTTTACTACAAGGTAATCAAGGGGTACTTTGGTCATATCCACCACTCGCCACTTCTTTACTGTGTAAAACTTCACTGATCCTTGCTCAGTCGTGGCCTCTGTAGGTTTATCGTCGAGTGTCGCTAGCTTGTTAATCTTTGTCTCTGTACTTGTCCTTTTGTCGGATAGGATCTTGTCCTGTTGCTCCTTTTGCTCGATCGCAAGGCGTGTCGCATAGGTATTCATTTTAGATTTTAGTGATGCAATTGCATCACTTAGAGCCTCCTCATATGGCCTATAATCGTCTCTTATAG
>CAZMHV010000017.1:0-4303 GCA_964566225.1 uncultured Gammaproteobacteria bacterium | reverse complement strand
GGAAAAGCAATTTAGCATTTACATTTGCTCATTGGCTTTTTGCATTTTTTGCAAGTTTTCATAGGAGTTTATTATTTTTTCTTTGGTGCAATTTCTTCAGGTTCTTTTTTGAATTTCACTTCTTCGAGGAAGTCCGCAATAACAGGGAGAGCAGTATTGAGACCCATTTGGGTATTCATTATAGAGTCAAAAAGGAATTCAAATTGTTCATCACTCAACTCTACTGGCTCAACTCCATCCCCTTCGAGCTTCTCGTACGTCTTCGCATACAAACGCTGCTTTTCCATTGTGGTACCATTGGCTGTGTACTTTTTTTGAGCTGTTTGAACGAGCATGTTTTTCAGCACCTTTTTAGGGCTGTATGTCTCGTTAATATCCGCAAACTGTTTTTCTAATTTTTCCGAAAACTTCAACTTTGAAAAATCGAGTGTTTTCATACTGAGAGAGGTATAAAAATAAAACCCCATTCTATAAAGAATGAGGTCTTGCTTTGAGAGTATATGACAACCACGAAATACACCCTCAAAAGCAATGCATCAGCCTTCAAGAATTTTTGTGGTTGTCTAAATTGTATAAAATAAAACCAGACCCTACTCAGGAGCTGGCACAATCGTAGAACTGCGTTCTATGTATATTTACATTATATAGAATTGATGACAATGGGTAAATCACATCATTTTTTATTTAAAATTAGCAAAGATTTCGTCCTATCCCTATAAAACTGTGTATAACTTTCTTCCTGTTTTTTAGCCCACCAAATAATGAATCTTTTACCTCTTGGAGTTTTTTGATAATGCCGCCAACATAGTCCCTGTGCACCTTGTGGACCAACTTTTAAACGACATATTTCTATTTTACACTTCATAATGACAGACATTTATTAAGAGATACCTAAACTCTATTTATTAGGGCTTATAAAATATGTCGAGTTAAAATCAAAAACATTCTGTCTATAAATAGTGACCAATACTTTCTGATGCTTTGTCGCGTCAAAAACCCAGATATAACCAAGAAATTTTCGGTAAGTGGAACCCTTATACCCTTTACGCTCTTGCCTGATTCTAAATTCAAGCGGGATAGGTTCTTTGGTACTCAGCCATGCTTTGATAACCAACTTTTCAATCTTTGACGGGTGACACTTTAACCTTTCAATGATTCTTTCCCTTGCGTGATTTGTGACGACGAACTCTTTTCTTTCTCTGGGCTGATATGTAGTGACCTCGGGATTACTGAAGAAACGAATTATTGATTGGAAAAGAGTTACGATGTTCATAAATAAAATAAAAATGAATTGGAGCCGTGTTTTTGTCGCTGTTGCACGGCGTCAGCGTCTCCCCGCTTGTCAGGCGGTCAGAATCATTGAAGAGATATGACGTACACTTTGCTCACCTCGCCTCCCACTTCCGGAATGAAGTATCGCTGCCGACACTTCACGCACAGGAAGAAGTAGCCGAGATAGTGGCGAGTGTATGCCACCTCGTGAGAGATGCGACCGTTTCCGCATGAGCAGTCGAAAGGACTGTCAATGTGAATTCGGCTCATCCGCTTTCCCGTTGCTTCGAGACGAGTCGCCATTCCTGACCTCCTTTCTGCGATTCTCGCAGTCTTGGCAATGCCACTGGTAGTCGGCCATGGTCGTGAAGAAGTTGACCCTCCTCCGTACACAGACCAACTGCATGTTTCGACTTCCGCAGACGTTGCACCTCACCTCCCACCTCCTCGTGGGGGTCCTTTACCGCTCTTCTTGCGGTTCTCGAGCTTGCGCTTGGCCATCATCTCATCAAAATTTTCCGTCTTCTCTTCACCGAACCGCACGGGCGGAGTTGGGAGAATGACAGGAGTTTTCGGTTGATGGCGGCACTTGGCGCACATCTCGTGACCGTCATTTGCCCCCGTAGTTTCGATAAGCTCGAACTCGGGGTTTTCCTTGTCCCACTCCATGCTCCACAGAACCGTGGTGCAAGAAGGGGTCATACACAGGACGAGCATACGCTTCATTGTGTCCTCCGTTTGTTTGGTTTCACATCTCCAGACGACGGCGATTATGTTCAGCTCTAGTAAAGGCTTACGGATTTGCCAGGCCAACACAATACTTTGTACATACCTTTGTGCACGTCGCCCTCTGGAAATGTGAATTGTTTTCATCAACTCTGTCTTGGTGGCAAGGATTTGCAGGTATAGAGGCATAACTAACGTTTTGCTTTTTGATAACCTGATTTTTCACCTTGCATGGTAGCATTTATCGTAGTCCATTCATCTTTCGATGACTGCCGTTTATGTAATCTACCAACATTGTTTTAATGGCGCGTCTACCTATTCCGCCACACCAAGATAGAATTGATGATTGTTTATTGTTATTCTTCTTTAGAGTTAATTATTTTGACTCGTATATTTTCATATTCTGCACTGTAAACTGGATGTACTAATACTTCTTTTGGGCATACTTTTTCCTCGGCTTCAAATGCTATACCCCCAGGAGTAACAATTTCACCTGTTCGTTTTCTTACTATAATCCAAGCGTATTCTTCATAGACATTTATTTTTTGTAGCTTTGGGATTTCACATCCAAATTTACCACAATACGGCGTTCTTATACTTGGTGTACAAACACACATATATTCACTCATTATCCAAACTTTAATAGGCGTTTGGGGAGCCTTTTAATTGTACGTGCGTATGAAAACGCTCTTTACCCACAAAATCAATCTCGCCGTCCCACCAACCTGAGTTCGGGTTATGTGGTTTAACAAAAGAAGCGTTACTCCCTTTCCGTTTATGAATCATATACTCATGTGGACCATTCCCACCAGTCCAAGTAATGATTACTTTTGTACCTTCTGGAAGATTGTCAACTTCGTTTTGTGTCAAAAGCTTTTCCATATTATTCATCATTACCCACCAATATTCTCTGGTGGAGGGAGTTATTCAACTTTTATTTCATGGGTTGAGGTAATCGTATATAAATCAATCTCTATTCTTGTCGATATTTCTGGAATAGTACATTTTTGTTTAAATCTCAACCAACCTTTCTCATAATAAAGCATGTAATCCCCACCGTTTTTTACACAATTCAATGCTTCTTCTGGAAAATTTAGCATTTGGTATTTTGTTATCTCGCATACTCCATTGTCGTATGCAATACCACCTTTATTTTTACAATCTAAAATACTATACTCTTCTAATTTTGAACTTCCACATCCTACGAGAAATAGTAGTGGCACTAACAATAAAACTTTCTTCATATTTTCATCATTACCCACTATAAAGTCCCTAGTGATTGGGGGAGGTTACACCGCTTCTCTATTTAAAAAGTGAATCTGACCTATATTCTGTGTAATTATTTCGCAGGCAATACCAATGTCGTCTATCTTGGCCAATTCTCTTGCCTCTCCGATACTTTTACCCTCATGTAGTGCTGTGAGCAAGGTTTGTTTTTGTTCTACTGGGACTCTTTCCGCTTCAAGTTTATTCTTTTCTTGATACGTAAGACCTATTTTTTTATTGCACATAAAACAGTGCGAGCAGCCCATTGTGTTATGCCTATCTTCTACTAAACAGGGTTTTATTTTCTTCATATATTTCAATTACTTTTAAGTTTTATTCCACATTCTTCTTTAGTAAGTCCACAGTGGATACATTTTTTAGAAGAGTTACCAACAGGAATATCCATATCTATATCCCACCAATATCCGTAAGCGAACTTATGCCCAAATAGAATGCAACGGAGGTTTATCATAGGGTTATTTTAAAAGTTCAGGATTTTCATAGATATTTCCAATAACTTCAAGGTGTTTTCCTTCTTCACCAACACAACACCCCCACATTTCGTACCAAGTTTTTCTTTTTGTTTTTGGTAGTTTTCTAATAACGAATTGATACGCCTGATATTCTACAAAGCCTACTGCTCTTTCTTTTTGCCCCTTTTCTTTATCTAATAAAATATCACCTTCATAAATCTCTTTTCCGTTTTTATCTTTGAGACCTGTATATTGCATTACTTGAATATATTTCACAAATCCAATCCCTTCTTCCATAGCTTGTAGCATGCCCCATAGCGGAAAATACCACATTTGTTTCTTTTCTTTATCCCAAGCTCTAAATTTTATTTCTCTATGGAGGTTTATCATAGGAGGTTGTTTTCACGGAGGTAAATTAACATTTGGGCGCGCGAGTTTGCTTCCGTTTCTGCATCTTCTGAGTCCTCACCACTCCAATCATGCTCAGAATAATTGCAGAACCACTTTTTATTCTCTCTGTAAAAAGAGACTGTACTTCTACCGTTATTAGGCAACATCTCTCCAAG
>CAZMHV010000016.1:0-6406 GCA_964566225.1 uncultured Gammaproteobacteria bacterium | reverse complement strand
TTAAAATAAAAAATGTACGCCGCCTAACACCGCATATCCAACATACTTTTTCACTTCGTTCAAAAGTACGTCGGATCATGCGCAAACGTTAAGCGAAATTGTAATTTTTTACATATGTCTGAATCACAGAAAAAGTTTACGATAGGAGTCTTCGCAATCATCTTCGATCAAGAGCGACGCGTTTTGCTGTGCCACAGAAATGATTATGATTTTTGGAATCTACCTGGCGGTGGTCTCGAAGAGGGTGAGTCTCCATGGGGTGGAGTCATGCGAGAAGTCAAGGAAGAGACAGGTCTAGAGGTCGAGGTTGTAAAGTTACTTGGCATATATAGCAAAGTAGATAAAGATGAAATAGTTTTCTCTTTTCTTTGCAATGTAATAGGAGGAAGTCTCTCCACCTCGGATGAGTCAGATCAAGTCGAGTATTTCGAGGTCGGTAAGATTCCAAAAAATATCTCAGCAAAACAACTCGAAAGAATTAAGGATGCACTTGAAGACAACGGCAAAACGCTGATGAAGGTCCAAGTTGGACTTTCTAGCATTGATCTCATCAGACTAGGTAAACTATAAAAAATTACAACATCGCTTAACAACCGGTATCCAACATTGATTCTCGCTTCGCTCGAACCAACGTCAGATCACCGATGAACGTTATGCGAAATAAAATTCGCCAATTAGCCCTCAGTAAAAAATAATCAAATATCATTTATTTATGACATTCACACATGAAGCATTAGACCAGACTGGAGATATGCAATTAGTGTATACTGCTATGTCAAAGCATTTATTTTATTATAGAATGCACATCTCTAAGTATGTTTTAGAACAAAAGAAAGTTCCCCTTAACCCGTTCATGATATTTGATTATTTTTTACTTGATAGTATCGACAGGGACTTGGTTCGCTCCGGCAATAATAATGTGATAAAAAAAGTAGATGAAGTCTGGGTTTTTGGTGATATTTCCAATGGAGTACTGGCAGAAATACTGTTGGCGAAATCTCTCAAGAAACCAATCAAGTATTTCAAAATTGAGAGGCCACACAAAATCGTCCCTGTCTCAGTAGAGGAACTTCAACTTGAAGATGACATAAAACAGTTCGCTTCTGAATTGGCATCGGGCTAATTGACGAATTTTACATCGCATAACACGGCATATGTAAAATAGCTTACGCTTCGCAAAGCTACTTCACATATGCCGAAACGTTATGTAACATACATTTTTTTCTTCTTTTTTTATCATCTATTCTGCAACGGGAGACAAATTTGATTTTTGTTTTTTATTGAGGGGGATAATATGGAATTTCACTCGTATGCTCGAGTGAAACTATTTTTGAAAAAAAGACATCTCAGTGAGAAATGTCTTTTTAAAGGATTTAGTATAAAATTTTTAGTCTGCCCATGAGGAACCGTTCCTGATTGTTTCATACAAACAGGCAACGATTCCTCAATCTCCTTGATTCATGGAGTGTCCCTCCACGAATCCGCGCAGCTCTTCTTCCGTCAAGTAAAGGGGCGCCTCATTCAGGCTGACCTTGATCATGAAGATCTCGGTACCCTGGAATGTAGTACTCGCCGACTGTGCCCGAAGGATTTCAATCAAACTCTCTGGATTGGCACGGCGATCTTGTGAGATCTTCCACAGGCCGAAGGGAGCACAATACCAATCGAGGCTGTCGACGTGATCCTGCAAGGATTCGGTAATCTGCATCGTATTCTCTCGCTTTCTATCAGGTTATAGTTAGAGCTGACAAAAGACTCTAACATAAAAATTTCACTTTGTCAAGTTAATAGCTGTGAATATCTTGCTAAAATTAGCTAATTTTAAACATTATTTAATGAAATTAACTTCCAATAAGGAGTCATTTTTTTCGGCATTCACCCCTGACCCCTCTGCCGAAAAAAGATGACAAAATCAAACTTGTCTTTAGACTTTCCCAAAAGTGCTGAAATTGCAAAAAAGAAGAAAAAACTGTACATTACATAACAACCCGTATCCAACATTCGTTTTCGCTCTGCTCAAACGAACATCGGATCACGGATGAACGTTACCGGAAATAAATTATTTTTTAATCAACTATCTTAAAATCTTCTGTCTGTAAGTGAGTGGGCGAATTTTGTGATTTTTTTGATTGAGGGGAAATATTGTGTCCAGCCGTATACTCGGCTGGACATTTTTTTATCTAAAAACCCCGGGGTTACCGGGGTCATATAATCATATAAAAGGATATTTTTATTTGTTGATAATTTTTGAATCCAAGATAGTAAATTTTTTAGTGGTAAGATTATACTGAAATCCCGGTTTTGAGCTTTTATGCACTTTATCGGATGAATTAGAGTCACATTTTACAAAAAAGTCACCTTCCCCTGCACAGACGTCTGTATCAGGTAAAAAATTTAAAACGTCTCCCTCTTTTTGAACTTCTTTCAAAAAGAAAAACATATCGTCAGTTGTGGTAAAGACCAAGGTATTTTTGGAAGTATCAAATTCTCCTACCATATAAAATATATCTGTCATCTCGGGTTGAAATATTCCGATAAGATAAACAATGCCATTATCTTCACAAACACCTTCAACAATACTATTTGATGTCCCCCATGGGAAGTCCAATATAGTCGTGGCAGGTACAATTGAATTTGATTTTGGTGGAGGTATCTTAACAGTGGTTTTTGCTAGAGCTTGAGATAAATTTTTATAATATGGCTTTTTAAATAAGTCAGCAGCACTTACATTATCAATGTTTTTACATTTTACTGAAAAATCTTTATCTCCACTCCTATAAGAAGTTTCTTCTTTTTGAGAAGCATCATCACTCGCCTTTTGATCTACATATTTTTGTAAAGACTCAATTTCTTTTTCTATTGTGGAAATCCTTGGTTCTAAAGATTTTTCTGTTGTGTTATCTGTTGGAGCACCCACCCTAGATATTTCAACCTTGGAATTTACATGATCAATTTCTTTTTTGAGAGAGATGAATCCCAAAAAACCTAATATTAATATTCCAACTGCGACTAAATATATTGGTAAATATTGTTTATTCATACTTAAAAAAATCAATGAACTTTTTCAGTATAGCACAAAAAAGTGGAAAATCATATTTCAAATGAGTGATTGGTGGGGGGCCAATTCACCCCTAACCCCTTTTGGCCCCCCACCAAATGGAAAAATTCGCCGATGATTTAAAAAACGAAAGAGATAGTTCAAAAAATAATTTACATCCGATAACACTGGGTAAGCAAAATGGCTATTTGAAATACTAGGTTTGGTCTGCTATTATTATGAAGTGCTGGGATATGGTTTGTTTTGAAAAAAATGGCGCCACTTCGCCTACCCAGAAACGTTATGTAACATACACTTTTTTCTTCTTTTTTAATCATCTATTTTGCAATGGGAGACAAATTTGATTTTTCTTTTTTATTGAGGGGAAAAGAGGTATCTCGTCCGTATACTCGGCCGAGATGTTTTTAAAAACAAAAAGAAAAGAGACTTCGAAAAATCTCTTTCTAAAATATTGATGGAAGCTCGGACAGAGGTACCACCAAGACCGTTGCCGGTCGGGTCTCAAGCTTCGGTAGCCTTTCGACTTTGAACGTTCCATTGCTCTGGTTTGCACCGGAGCGAAACGTTTCCAGGGAGTCCCTGGTAACCTTAGCTGTGAGTGAGGGTCTCCTGGCATGTTTTGTCCATGCGTAGACGGAGCCCTTTGGGCCACAGGCATCGTAGAGACGCCATGTTATAAGCCTTTCCCACCTGTCCGAGCCGAAAATAACCTATCATAAATAAAAATGGTTGTCAAATAAATAAAAGTATAGTAATGGAATTTGCTTTAGTGAGATAAACTTCCAATAAGGAGTCATTTTTTTTCGGCATTCACCCCTGACCCCTCTGCCGAAAAAAAATGACAAAATCAAACTTGTCTTTAGACTCTCCCGACAGTGCTGTAATTGCAAAAAAGAAGAAAAAACTGTACATTACATAACAACCGGTATCCAACATTGATTCTCGCTTCGCTCGAACCAACGTCAGATCACCGATGAACGTTAAACAACATTTCACACCCCTCTGTAATCAAATTTTATGGGCATAATAATTCTCTCCGTTCTCATAGCAGGGGTAATATCTCTTGCATTAGGTATTGCAAAGAAAAATAAATCTTTCATATATGTAGGAGTCGCACTGGGGCTATTATTCGCTGCTTTTATTTTTCTACTTGATAGGGCTCTAGATAGGATGTAAACTCCACGGGGTGTGAAACATTGTTTAACACGTGGTATCCAACATGCTGACGCACGTCGGATCACCAACAACGTTATCGGAAATAATTCGTATTTTAAAATAAAATTTTTTTTTAACATTTATACAATATGGATGCAGAAACATATAACCCTGGTAAAACTATAGCAAGACTCGATATACTTGAAAGAAATGGTAGTATTGGAAAACTCCTTGAGTTAATGAGGGACAATTCTGATGTTTATATAAAGAGAACAAGTGGAGCTTGGCAAAAAGCTAAAATTTTACCAACAGCAGATACCCTTTTACTTGTTACAGTTATATGGTCTGATGAAACAGGACGGGAGTTAGAAAAAAAAGTTACACTAGAAGATCTACTAAAATGGCAAGATGAATTTAAAATAGAAACGGAAGGATGAAAATGGCCTCAAAAATTTTATTTTAAAATACGAATTACATCCGATAACAACCCGTATCCAAAATACCTTTTCACTTCGTTCAAAGGTACTTCGGATCACGGATGAACGTTACCGGAAATAAATTATTTTTTAATCAACGATACTAACATCTTTTGTCTGTAAGTGAGTGGGCGAATTTTGATTTTTTGATTGAGGGAAAATATTGTATCTCGCCGTATGCTCGGCGAAATTTTTTTATAAAAAAACCCCGGAAATCCGGGGTTAAAATAGTTATCTTAGACAAATCAAATTTTATCTCTGTATAATTTTCGAATCCAAAATAGTAAATTTTTTACTGCTAATATTATACTGAAATCCTGGCTTTACCTGTTCATGATAGGGTGTCGCAGAAGGAGTAATTGAGTCGCTACACCGCACAAAAAAATCTCCTTCACCGGCACATACATCTGTATCAGGCAAGAAATTTAAAATGTCTCCATTCTTTTCAACTTCTTTGAGAAAGAAAAACACATCCTTCGTAGAAACAACATTAAAAGTATTTTTCGAAGGGTCAAATTCACCTATGATATAAAAATCATCCATCATATCAAGATTAAATACTCCAATAACATATATCCTATCATCATCCTCACAAATACCAAGAACAGGAGTAGTGCTCATAACCCATGGAAAAGCCAACGTGGTTGTAGTAGGTACGAGTAAGCCTTCTGTAGGAGGAAGAAGCACCTCAGTTTTTTCTAAAATTTCAGATAAACTTTTATAATAAGTCTTTTTAAATAAATCTTCAGCACTTACATTATCCATATTTTTACATTTCACAGAAAAATCATCATACCCACTCCGGTAAGCAATTTCTCTTTCTTTTGGAGCCTTATCACCTGCCTGTTTATATACATACATTCGTAATGCCTGGATATCATTTTCAACTTTAGAGATTTTTGATTCGATAGAGTCCTCTATTTTTAAATTTGTTGATACGGTAGGGACAGCCTTTCCAATCTGAGAACTAACTTGTGCAATTTGTTTTTTCAAAGAAAAAAATCCAACAGTAAATAACAAAAGCAATCCAACTGAAACTAAAGAAAAAATTAAATATTCTTTTTTCATAAATATAAATAATCATTGAACTTTTTCAGTATACCACAGAAAGTTCTGAATTTCTATGTGATTGATTGGTGGGGGGCCAATTCACCCCTTTAATTCCCCTCTTGGCCCCCCACCAAATGGAAAAATTCGCCGATGATTTAAAAATGAAAGATGATATTTCAAAAAATAATTTACATCCGATAACACTGGGTAAGCAAAATGGCTTATTTGAAATACTGGGTTTGGTCTGCTATTATTAGGAAGTGCTGGTTTAAAGTTTATCTTGAAAGTAAGGGCGCCACTTCGCCTACCCAAAAACGTTATACAAAATTGTTTTGCCTACTCTTTAGTTTTGAAATATATAATTAAATATGGAAATAATTTATTTCGCCGATAAGTCTTACCCCTTTTTTGCAGCACTTAGTATTTTACTTTTTGCTGCCCTTTTATTTTCTTACTTTTTCTTTTTTATACGAAGAAAAGACTTAGGGAAAAAATATCTTACTAATTTTAAACCTCAATCTTTTAGAAGAACAGTAATCCATCTCGCGGGCATCACGCTTTTATTTATATTTATTGTTTATCAAGTTTTACAAATTTCTAGCATTTATCTAGTCGAAAAATATTCAGATGGAACATTAAAACTTAAAAATTTTTTTCATATAACCCT
>CAZMHV010000015.1:0-6639 GCA_964566225.1 uncultured Gammaproteobacteria bacterium | reverse complement strand
GGGATACCACAAACCCCACCACAAGCACAGTCACCACCGAAAATAACCCCAAAGTAATAAATACCGCTTGCCAAAACTTCTTTCGTTCTTCAACCTCATCAACATACGGAAGGAACTCAACAGAAGGAGTTGCCTCAACGGGCGTTGTAGCAGCATCCCCCGTGCTCTCGACAGTTTCATACACAGAAGAACCCGGAACCGGAGGTGTACCAAATGGTGGTGAGGTGTTGCCCGGAATATTTTTTGCCATAAGCAATATTTATCAAAGTATATCAAAACAGGAAGGAGATCAACATTCCAATCAGTAATCGGGCGATCAGGAAGTCAGGCAATCAGGCAGCACCTCTCTCACAAAAAACTTCGTCAATCGATGCGGGTGGCCAGGTATTCGGGTTTCAACTCACGCTGAAACTTTACGAAAACTAGTAGTTGAGCGAATCAATGGTAATAGTCCTTACTCCCTGTGGTGTGTGTACCCGAATCACATCACCAACTCTCTTCCCGATAAGCTCTCTTCCCAAAGGACTGCGGATGGAGATTTTTCCAGCGGAAACATCTGACTCGATACTATCCACAACAAAGTACTGGAAAGAACCGCTCTTGTCATGAAATTTGACATGTGCACCAATAGCGACGTATTGCACATTGTTTTTCGGTGGATTAACAATACGAGCAGTCCGGAGTAATTTATCCAAGAAACGAATCCTATTGTCTATACGTCGTAGCTTGCTCTTTGCTGCTCTATATCCGGCATTTTCACTCAGATCCCCGAGCTCGCGCATGTGGACCATGTCCTGGAGGGCGGCAGAGCGGCTCTTCATCAGTGACGCGTGTTCTGCAAGAAATTGAGCATGCCCTATTTTTGTAAGCGTTGTCATATATGGGTATGTTATAGTACGAGACTATGGAGAATATACAGTATCCAAGCTATAAAATATACACAGATGGTGCGTGCTCGGGTAATCCCGGGAGGGGAGCATGGGCTGCCATCGTAGTTGGGCCAGACAACTCAATGAAAGAGATGGTCCGTGCATATACTCGTACTACAAACAACAGGATGGAACTGCGCGCAGTGATTGAGTCACTGCGAACAATACCGGAAAATTCCAAGATTGTGGTAGTTACAGACTCACAGTACGTGTCGCATGCAGTCAATAAAAAATGGCTGGATGCATGGGTTCACAAAAATTGGCGCACATCACAAAAGAAGCCAGTTGCCAACAGAGATCTTTGGGAGTCGCTCCTAACCCTTACGAAAAAGCATACAGTCAAGTTCAAATGGGTGGAAGGACATGCAGGTCACCCAGAGAACGAACGATGTGACGAACTTGCGGTAGAGGCATACACAAAAGGTCCCTGGACAGCAGATGAGGGCTATGATTCTACAATGTCCACTACGATAGGGCAGAAAAATCTTTTGTGATCTGTACTCCATCATCATTAGTCGAGGGGATTCTCGATCCACCATCGTACAGCATTTTCGTACACACCTTTTGGTGTGATGTTCACCCACCCGGCGTTTGTAAGTTCTTTATTTGAATGCCCACGGAGATCAACCATAGGAGTTTCTAACAATTTGGGGTGTGATTTTTGGGTCAGAGGAATTTTGCAATTTGTGCCTGCAAATCCAACTTTGAATCCGGAGCTTTCAATCTTCCCTTTTATATTTAGAAGTAGTACCAATGCCTGCGCTTTCCCGCCGTCGGATTCCTGACAACCATATACACTGAATTTTTGATAAGGATACGATTTCACCAGCTTGTTCACATACCCATGTATTTCTGTTTCAAAGACAGGAGACCCAAGCTCTGACACGTTTCGAGGTAATATGAAGAGAGTCAACAAAACAATCGATGTGACAACCAGAAAAACCCCATTCCTTAATGTCAACAACATACTGATCGGATATGTAAACAGAACTAGAACAAAAGGTTGGAGATACAGCAAATAACTCACAGATCTTTCGCCTCCGTAGTACCTAAGTTGAACAAAATCTACGAGTAATGCACAAAGCAACAGAAACATTGTCGTGGAAACCCTATGTCTTACAAAAGACCATGCAATCGACCCAAAAGACAGAATAACCATACATAAAACGATCGGGGTTGGTAGGCCAGTAGTATTTGTGAGATAGCTCGGCCAGAAGTCACGCAAATAAATGGTCCAACTATTCGCAACATAAATTCTTTCCTTCATATGGATGACGGTAAAGAGAACATTTCGAAGTGTAAACCAGTGATTGTTCAGATCGAAAATAATAAGTGGAAAGAATGTGATGAGTAATCCGAGGGCCATTGCTATACCATGCTTGTATCTTCGAGGTTTGTGCAAAAAAGAAAGAACGGGTAGCACAAGCAGAGCCAATGACGAGTAATGTGCGTTTGACGCAAAGCCCACACTAAGCCCAAGCACTAAACCCCACCAATATGACGACTTAGTTTGAACCAACTTGAGATATGCAAACATTGCTATAGAGGCAAACAACGAGACATTCCAGGCATTAGACAGAGACGTCCCGGTAATAATATGTATAGGGAATATTGCAGTGAAAAATGCCACGATGAGTCCAAATCTGGTATCTTGGATGAGTGTTCCTACCCCATACATTACTAGCACGGACAGTATCGACGAGACACCCATGTACACCCACGGAGCATAAGGAATATGGGTGAGAGCTGTGAATAAAATGAGTTGTATGTAGTACCAAGGACCAAAAGTGAAAGGTCCCAACGAAGAGAACGGCCCTGTCAGCGGAAGCTGCAGTTGCCGCGCGCCCTCCAGGGCAACAAAGGCGTCACGGCTTGAGTCGTAACCTATGGTATAGCGCAAGGGGGTGTTATAGAAGCGGAAGAATATAGCCATAAACACAATACCGCACAAGATGACTGTAGTTAAGGGCGGTTTTCGGATATACGTTACAACGTGTTTTGTCCACCTGTGCGATAGTATATGCTTCATATCCTTTAGATCACTATACACCATCCAACCGCGGTATAGCCCATTATTTTCATTAGCAGAGCAAGACGCAGAGTACATTATTTCATGCAACTGTACTATGGAGAGCCCTCCACAGCTTAGCATGCGCCTTAGCATATTTCCGCTGTCCTTCGACAAGCTCCCTCCAAAGGCGGGCAAGCAGGATAAACTCTTCATGCGCTCGATTGTTGGCGGGCATTGTCATCTCTAAGCTCTTCGCTAACGACCCATCGCTAAGAGCTGTCAATGCTGGCACTGGTTGACTATGTCGGAACTTTTTACGCTATGTCTTTGGTTTTGACTTCTCCCATACGTTTATAGTAACCAAAGAAAACCCCGCTTGGGGTAACTTTAGATTTAAATAGCTTAAAAGCGGCAGGAATCGTACCTTTTTCAAATAACCTTTTTCCTGTACCAAGTGTAAGAGGAAATATTTTTAGCCAAAGTTCATCTACTAAATCATTTTCCATTAGTGATTGAATAAGATTAGCACTACCGTACACTTGTAAATCCGGACCCGTTGATTTCTTTAGCTTTTTTAATTCAGTAATATCTTTTAAAACTTTTGTGTTTTCCCAGGCTGGGTTTTTTAATGTTGTGGATACGACATATTTTGGAACTTTGTTTATTTGCGGCCAGCCTTCAGCTTCTGTAGCGTGATGCGGCCAAAATCCCGAAAAGATATCATATGTTTTTCGCCCAAGGAGTAATCCAGCTGTTTCTTCCATTTGTTTTCCCATTTCTTTCCCGCCAGCTTCATCAAAATAGGGGGCCATCCATCCACCATATTTAAATCCTTCGGCTGTATCTTCTTTAGACCCACCCGGAGCTTGGATTACGCCATCCAGCGTAATAAATTCGACAACAATAATTTTTCTCATTAAACCATTCTATCAAATATCTTCAAGAAGTAATTGCGGGGTTTCCGAGGTTAAATTATATCTAAAACTTGGGCTGGGAGACCTGGATTCTGTGCCTCCTCGGCACATCCTCCGATGAGGAGGAGAACTAAACAGATTCAGAGTCTGTTGTCCCTGCCTCTTCGGCAGGCCTTTCCATGATAAATTGTATCCATTTTTTGCCTCGAGGATCATCGTTAGCAATTGCTTTATCTTTTAAAACAAATCCAGTATCGAGCAATGCACTCTGCAACTCAACCTCTGTCCAATGTTTTCGATAGCGTGTCTGCCTGGAATTTGGAAACAGGGAATCATTTTTAATTTCCCAACCTTCTCGACTCTCTGTGGAAAGGTTGGTGTTTATGAATAAAACACCTTTCCTTTTCAACAACTTATACATTTTTTTTAATACTTTATTCGCATCACTTTTTGGGAACAGATGAATGAAAGCAAACGCAAAAATTGCATCAAATCGTTTATGAAAATTGAATTTCAGAAACTCTCCTTGAATTACATATGCACTCGGACATTTTTTTCTAGTATGTTCCACCATTTTAGATGACAAATCTATTGCGGTTACCCTGAAGCCCCTCTCACTGAGTAACTGAGTTTCCTGTCCCACACCACAGCCAATATTTAATACATCATTTCCATTTGATATATAGGGAATGAAATAATTAACTATTCTTGTCATGGGGGCGACAGAAAGACTAGCCTTGTGTTCATATTCCTCAACAAGAGCGTCATAAACAGCTTCATGTACTTGAGTGTAGTCAGTTGGCATGGTGTCTGGATACCAAAAACTTTCAAACTTCACTGTGTCCGACCGTCTTGCCCTGATCTGACCTCGCACCTCGCGCACGGTGTTTTGGCCTTCGGACAAGCAAAGTATAACTGAAAAATGAAAAAACATGCTATAATATATTCACTTACCAAATTATACTGATCTCTATGGTTGATCCACAGGCTTTGTCGGCGCAAACTGTTGAACATCAATATGCAGGATTTGGGAGGCGTTTCTTGGCTTATTGGGTAGATTTTCTGATACTCTGTCCAATCGGGTTAGCTGTTCAGCAAATGATGGGAGCAAAGCCATTTGCTGTCTTTGAAGTACAAACCCTAGAACAACTCCAACAACTACAACAATCGAATGCGGGTGCACTACCAACAATAGTTAGTTTGGTTGTTATGCTGGCATTCTTCCTCATAATGTGGGTCAACTTCGATGGTGCTACCCCAGGCAAAAAGCTCATGGCGATTAAGATCGTAAAAGCGGATGGGTCAAAGATCACATACCCCGTTGCCTTTATAAGATACATTGGGTATTTTCTCTCTGCCTTTTTCTTTATGTTCGGATATATGTGGATAATTTGGGATAAGAAAAAGCAAGGCTGGCACGATAAAATCGCCGGAACAAAAGTAGTTAAGACGAGCGAGCAACCAAAAACATTCTTAGCAATTATCCTCACCCTAATCGCAATAGTAGGAATAGTAGGCTATATGGGTGCCGCTATGCTCCATGGTATCCGACTGGGAACTCAGGAAATCGGCTCATCAGATGCAAATAGGCGCCCTTCTCAATCTCTCATGCAATACAGGGACAATATGTCTGCTGAAGCCAAAGCGTATTATGACAAAACCCAAGAGTTATATCTTCAAATGCGCACAGCCCAAAACAATCTTGACGCGATAAAGCCAATTGCAGATCAAACGATCCAACAAGCAAAATTGGCTGTAGATGTAGAACCCAAGAATCCTTTTCTTTGGTCCAACTTGGGCGATGCTTATGGGTGGCCTAACACCATAGGTAGTCCAGAAGACAGTCTAAATTCCTACAAAAAGGCTGAAGAACTCGATCCAAACAACGTGGTGTATATTAATTTCGTTGGTGACCAGCTAATCAGGATGGAAAGATACGAAGATGCGATTCTTCAATTTCAAAAGACCCTAAGGTTGACTGACACTTCCGGATACGCTCACTTAAGTATCGGAAAAGCCTACAAGTCTTTAAATATTTATAGTGAGGCAAGAAAACATTTGGGTAGGGCGATTAAAATCTTCGAATCCGATAACGACCAAGGACAATATGATGACGAAATTTTAGATGCGCAAAAAGAAATTGGAAGCCTGCCGAACTGAGTGAAGAATGGCTGTGAAGACAGTTCGTCCAAATGTCAGAGCTCCGTCTTGGCTCTTCGGAGTCAATGATTGGCCACCGTCTCGTTACTTCATTACTTGTTCCGAGACTACGACTCGACGACATCTACCACAAGAGGACAGACAAGCCTCTTATAATCTTCTGATTTCATTGCAACAGAGTAACATCGGTCGCCGGCATTAAAGATTATTTTTTTATTGTCAAACATTTTTTTATCGACGTAGACAGGTATTGGTTTGAAGAATATATTGCCAAATGGAGGAAC
This sequence comes from uncultured Gammaproteobacteria bacterium, assembly GCA_964566225.1. Taxonomy (GTDB): domain Bacteria; phylum Patescibacteriota; class Patescibacteriia; order Magasanikbacterales; family UBA922; genus CAYTKU01. The sequence continues at coordinate 341 of CAZMHV010000015.1, read as the reverse complement.
ACCCCCGCGCTGTATACCCTGTGTAAGATCAGAAATTTCTTCTTCTGAAGCGAATCGCAAACTTCTCAGATCGAGAGCACCCTTTATTTTTTTAGAATCCAGCCGAAGGTCTGCAGGGACGACCAACATGAGAAACACCACCTCTTTATTCTTCTTCTCACCTTTCACAACAATAGCTTTTGCACCTTGATGTAAGACATAGTCCGGCCGCACTCTTGCAGCGTCCTCACTCGTGGTCACTGCCTCGTGTTCGAGTGTTTCAAACCATATATTATATTTCTTTAGTAACTCAACGATTGTTTGGGTAATGGGATGATATTGCATATTGATACCGGATTGTA
>CAZMHV010000014.1:0-7307 GCA_964566225.1 uncultured Gammaproteobacteria bacterium | reverse complement strand
GTGCCGCGGGCCAGGATCGAACTGGCGACACAAGGATTTTCCTATTGCTTCTTACGTTGCCGTAAGGATTGGACTATATCATCATCCTGATTCAATCAGGAGCTGGGCGCTATCTAGAGGATTATTGTTGGGACTCACCTCTTAGTCTCTACACCTTCTCTGACACTTATACCCATCAGAGCTTGGCTCGGGATTGCCCCAAAGGGGTTTCCCCGAATTCACCCAGTTTTTAACACGGGAATTACTCCCCGGTGGACCGAAAATCAGTCCTCTGCTCTACCACTGAGCTACCACGGCTTTTTTTGTGTGGTTAGTATACAGGAACTTCAAAAAAAAATCAAGGGGTCTTTGTGTGAGGTTCCAAAGAAGCCGTTACAGCGCCATTTTCCCAAAAATAATGCAATGCTTCGCCATAATATCCCTGTATCTGCGCCAAGTACTCAGGATTCATCATTTTCCACGCCCGCCCATTATAAAAAGAAACAAAACGTTCATCAAGTTCAAATAACTCCACAAACTTCTTTTTGGCCCTGGCAATAACCTCTGGTTTCTCTCGTCGTGACACATGGGGCTCAAGGATCTTTTCAACCATATACCCAAAAAACAATTTCACTGCATTTTCTGGATGATAGGTTTGCCCCACAGTCATGCCGAGTCCTTTGCGAGCAGTTTCCCCTGGCCCGATCATGAGCACATGAAAAATCGAATACGAAAACGTTTCATATTTGGATTCAAATCGGTGAAGTTCAAACTGCCCAATGGGCTTGCCACCAGATTCTTGTTTGGCAATTGCCAAAAGTGAAATAGCTATTTTTTCATCAGAAAAATGTTCTCGCAATGCATGAATAAATTCACCATACTCTCCATCGTTTTCCATTTCTTCAATAGCCTCATACGCAAACTTCAAAAATTCTTGATCAGAAATTTTTCGTTCATTTTGTTCTACTGGCACAGGCAGCATGAGGCCTGGCACCACATCTTTGGCAGCAATGTTAAATCCATTCATTCTCCCCTCTTGTTCACGTAAATATGGATACACAGCTTCTAGCTTTTCACGAATTTCCTCTCGCGTTTCGCCTTTTTGTACCAAATAAAAATCAAGTCCAACATCGTGAAATATGGTACCAACACCATTTACCCGTTCTGTTCGTACGTTCATTTCTTCTGCAGAATATTCCCCATTTTCATGGTACACAAAATATTCCGGATTTTGAAAAATTGGTTTTACTTCTGTTTGAAGAATAAAGTCCTTAAAAGTATCCGACCCCACAGGTTCTGATTCGTGGTGCACTAAACTCTCTGCTGAATTCTCTGAACGAACAGATTTTGATTGTGGTTCACCACCGGCCAGTGCTGCGGCCAAAGCCAAACCTTCTCCCACATGTCGTATTTTCATATACCCCACAGTGTACCAAATTTTTATTTTTTTTCAAAACAAAAAACTCCTGAAAAGGAGTCTTTGTGCTTGTGGACCAGAGAGGATTCGAACCCCCTACCCCCTCGGTGCAAACGAGGTGCTCTACCAAGTGAGCTACTGGCCCGTAAAAGTGCAAATAGTGTATCAATTTCTCAAATATTTGTCAATAACCCTTTATACCCCATTCACAAAACGCTGTTTCAGGTCTTCTGTCTGCTCTTTTCGCAAAGTTTGAAACGTCCGGTCTGTCCAAGGTTTTGCCTGCAAAACATCCACCAGCCAGTGTCCGCCCAAGAGGTGCGGCAGCATTACAAAGTTCGCTCCCACTTTATACAGTTCTTCAATATGCCCTTTGTGAAACAGGGTGGCGACAATTGGAACCTGAGCACTCCTGGTGCGAATATGGTGAATAAGGGTAATTTCGTCTTGTGGGTCAGGAATCGTAGAAATAATCAGCTTGGCTTTTTCCAAAGGAAGCTCAGACAAAAATTCTGTATCCGAAGCATCCCCAAAAAAACAAGGAACTCCTCGTTCACGAAGACGCGTAACCGTGGTAGGGTTAAAATCAACAACAGCAAATTTCTTTTTTTCTTGAATCAACCCTTCACAAATTTTCCAGCCCATTCGGTGATACCCAAATACAAACACATCAATTTTTTCTTCTGTTATTTTTCCATTTCCTTTTTGAGCCGTATCTTTTCCAAACTTCTGAAAAAATGGCATGAGTTTTTTGTACAAAACTTCGTTGTATTCAATCAAATACGATGACACAGTAATAGTGAGCAGTGCCACAAATGTCAAAATAGCAAGTTCGAGTTCACCAATGTATCCCAAATCTTTTCCTTTCACTGCCAAAATAAAAGCAAACTCACTCACTTGTGCCGCAGTAATACCAATCAAAAAAGCATTGCGTCTGGTATACCCCAGTCGACGCATGATCACAAACAAAATAATTGGATCGATAATAAGGACAAAGGTCGAAATAAGTACTCCAGGAACAATTGCTTTAGCAATATGACCAAAGTGAAGTTCACTCCCAAGCACAATAAAAAAGAGCACAATAAAAAAATCTCGAAGTGGTTTGATGCGACTCGAAAGTTCAGATTGAAAACGTGAAGAACCAAGTGTTGCACCAGCAATAATCGCACCAATTTCAATGCTAAATCCAGCGGCATGAACCAAACTCGCAATACCAAAGCACCAGGCTACGGTAAAAATAAATAGCAATTCGTTTGAATGTGCAATCGGTTCAATAATTTTTGGCAAAATAACATGTGCGGCAAAGTATACTCCAATAGCAAGTAACCCGGCTTTTGCCCCAAACAAAATACTCGCTGCTTGCCACGACAATCCCACAGCCTGCGAACCATTCAAAAACATCAAAATACCAATAGCAATAAGATCCTGCACCACCAACAACCCCACCACATATCGTCCATACACACTTTCCAAGTCTCGTTTATCTGAAAGTAGTTTTACCACCACAATGGTACTCGAAAACGTAATACACACAGCTACAAACAGAGACGAAATCCAGCTAAACCCAAGCAAGCTCATAATCAGCGCACCAAATCCAGCCGTGAACAAAAATTGCAAAGTGCCACCAACAAAAATATCTTTTCCAAAAAATTTTAAATGCTTCAAGTTCAAATTCAATCCTACCACAAACAGCAAAAGTACAATTCCAAACTGTGCAAATGATTGTAAAATGTTTTCACTTCCTTTCACAACATTCAAAAATACCGGTCCAGCAATAATTCCAGCAATAATATACGCAACAATGAGGGGCTGACGAAGCATTCGCACCACAAACGCAACACTCACGGTGATTCCAAGTAAAATACTAAATTGGAGAAAAATATTTTCCATAGAGGCACTGGGTAGTATACCAGAAAATATATTCTATCCCAAATTTTTTTTCTTACGAATTATGTTGACCGCCACATTTCCAGCACGTCTACTAACATCCAAAATTTTATTGCTATGAATTTTGGCGAGAAATCCCAAAATCAGTGAACCAATACCGCCAGTGGTGGCTACCAAAATATTTTTTTCACTCTTTGATTTGGTTTCGGCTGCTAGCGGTGCAGTCGATGTACCACTTTGTTGTATTACAACATCCTGTGGCATGCGTGGAAAGAGCTGCAAACTAGATTTTTGTGATAACAACACTCCCGTAATTTGCAGTTTATCGCCCAAACGAATTTTTTGTGTTTGAATACCCGTCCCCTTTTTGAAATTCACTTGAATTTCACCAGTGCCATCGTCCAAAAATACATACGTTGGTTTTTTTTCAGTAACTTCTCCTTGAATCAAGGCCAAGGTACCATGATCTCCCTCATCAATATCTGACAAAAGTTTTTGTGCCACGGGTTCATTTTTTGCTTCAGCAACTTTTACAATATCTGTTTTTTTCTTTACTTTGATTCTTTGCTCACCTTGAATACTCCCCAGTTCACCCGTCACCTGAACTTCTTCACCGAGTGAAAGTAACGGAAAATCTCGTTTACTCATATACACCTGTACACCGCGGGTCGTAGCTATGTAAAAGTACTGACTTCCAAAAGTTTGAGGAAGCACTACTACTTTGCCACGTACCCGTACCAGGTCGCCTGTTTCAAATTCAGCTAAATTTTCAAGTGTGGTGGCAGTCACTCCCTTTTTTGCTTTTTTACTCACACTCGTTTCATCGACTCGAAAAATATTTTGCGCTCCAGGAGTTGGTTCGCTCGTCCACTGCCAGTCATTCTCTCCTGCCACAGAGTATGATTCACCAGTTTCACCAATATCATACTGAACCTCCTCAAATGCTTCCCCATCTGGGGTCAGGAGTCGCGCACTATCATCACTATTATTGAGTGACAAATGACTCACTTTTTTGGGCATGACCAAAAATTGCCCAGGTTCCATGAGAGTCCCCGATGCAAAGGTATACGGTTTTGAACCACCGTCTTCATCGTCGATTTGAAAAAAAGATATATTGAGTGTGGTAGAACTCCTATTATATATTTCTACAAATTCTTCTTTGCCTTTTTGGGGCGCAGGATAGATTTCAGAAATATGAAGAAACGTTTTTATTTGTGGATCAAAAATAATATTTTTGGAAATAATTGTTTTTTCTTTTTTGACTGCAGCAGTTTTTCCTGTGCTTGTGGTGACAGTGTCTTCATCTTCAATAATTTTTTCTTCAATGATATTTTTTGCATTTGGTGTTTTTGTGACGCTCCATTTGGTTTCTCCATTTTCAATCCTATTCACACCCTGTCCTTCGCTCGAATCTGTATAGGTAAACTGTGCAACTATATCACCAGAAGGTGAACCCATTTTTACAATTTCTGTTCCGGTATTATTCAAAGAAATATGTGTTGCCTTTCTATACAGTGTCAAAAAACCTTGTGCCGATATTTTTTGTGTCAACGTAAAACTGGTTCCAGCCGCATCAGACAATTTGTATCCATTCAAATCAATTGCCGCACTGGTGGTATTGTACAATTCAATAAATTCATCTTCAGTGTCTGAACCAGGTGGATTGGGATACACTTCATTTATAACCACGGCCCCTGCGGGAACAATACTTGCAAAAGAACTTTCTGTGTTTTGATTCACTCCATTTGTATTTGCATTTGTCGAGTTCTGCGAGTTTATAACCACTGGTACTGCCGGAGGCGTAATCACATTGGTGAAACCTTTGGTGACCGTAGTTGTTTCTGCAAAATCCTCTGCATCGTGATTGGTATCAAGTCCTGTTGCAGAACGAGCCAAGGTATTTCCTTTTTTGGGTGGAGCGGGCTCACTTCGTATTTCTCCATCACCATAATACACTTCGTCTATAATTTCACCAGATGTATTTTTGATTATTACCGCATCACCATCATTATTTAATTTACTCGTAGTGAGTTCAATAACCAAAAAATTCTTTGCCTCAAGCGTTGATGTGAGAGCAAAAATTTTTCCCGTGCCATCTTCCAAGGTCCATCCTGTTAAATCGACAGACACTTCTGAATCATTATATATTTCAATCCACTCTTTTTCACCATCATTTGGTTGTAGCAGGAATTCGTTGATGATCACTTTTATTTTTTCACTTGATGTTGTTGACAAAGTGTTGGTATCACTTTCTGCTTGTGTTTGATCAGAAGTATTTTGATTGGTGGTTGTAGTACTTTGAAAATTTTCTTGCTCCACTGAGGATGTACTCGTAGTCACGTCATCCTCTGTCGGCGTTTCACTCACTGTACTCGTGGTTTGATTTTGAGAAGTAGAATCTGCCTTTGATTCAGAGGCAGGTGATTCTCCAGATGGTATTGGATCAACTGGCGTTTCCTCAACCGGAGGCTCAACAACAGGTGGTTCCCCCACCGGCGCAGGAGTGACAGCTCCAACCACCACAGAATTTATCTGCCCAACCGTATTTCCACTCACATGTTCTTTCCAATTACTTGTTGTAGCGTCATCAGAATTTGCATCCACTCGCTCCAAAGAAAATTTACTCGTTGCCACATACACAAATTTTTCTCCCATATTTCCATTTTTATCTTTGAGCGCAATTTCTTCTCCACTTTCATTCAAACTTCCCCACGAACTGTCCAAGATGGTACACGTAATACTTGGATACTTTTGTTTGAGCTTCACATCGTCTTGTGCAATCACGGCAAATTCATGACTCTTTACAATCATACTTCCTTGTTTCAACGTCAATGTATGATTGGTGTTTTCTTCAAAAAATTTATACCCCGCAAGGTCAACATCATTTGCCGAACGATTATATATTTCAATCCATTCAAATCCACTTGCTTCGGTCGCACCAATTTCAGTGATGACAATATCACTCGGTGAAACACTTCGCACCGCAGTAAAAAATAAAAATGACAACAACAAACAGAGCAAAATAAAACTTTTCTTTTGCATAAAATTCAAATAAATTATTATTTCTTCACTATAGCACAGACCATATAAAGAAAAGTTAAAGTTTTGTGTCCAATATTTTTTTGGCTACACAAAAAGACGATTTATCATCGTCTTTTTGAAAATCATCTTTTTTGGTGTAAAAATGCCAAGATATCCACAACCTAATTCACCCGAAACACATACACCAGCGGTGTTGGTTCTCCCCCCACTCGGTCAGCGTTGGTGTGCAAAACATAGAGCAGTTTATTTTGTTCATCATACACCGCACCAGTGAGTTCACCCTCACAAGTGGCCGAAACAAACTCACTCGGATTCCACTCAAAATATGGCACAATGGTCGTAGGATCTTTTGTGCCTTGTGCAGAGAGTGCAAGATCCACTGGATCATAAAACACAATTCGATGTTCATAGGATTCACCATGCTACCCTTTTTATGAATCACAGTCAGTCGCTCGTCCATCACCATAAAAGGATATTCATAGATGTTTGCTTAAAAGTAAGAAAGGTTTAAATTTACTGTATACCCCCAGCAAAGCTTTGGCAAGGAAGCTCTTACTTTTATGACATATGAGCCAAGACTTTCTTACACCAAAAAATGACCGGTGAAGGTCATTCTTGGAAAGTCTCATTTTTTGTGATATAACACAAAGAGTATTTTTCACTTCGAGAATTTATGCAATACTGCCGCTGCCTACAACCACTCAGGCTTCGAGAAGCTCTCAGTCACCTCAAAGAGGAAACCGTGGAACTCTGGCAAGAACCTTCGCTCGATGAACTCTCAGACTGCGCCTTTGGCATTGGCCGACTTGTTGCCGCACTCTTTGGCAAAGTGTACTTCCGAATGCCTCTCGACGGCCGACACGTTCACAAAATTCAAGCACGTATGGCCAAGCACGGATGTATTCGTTCAGAAAGACACCTCGTGGAGGGTCACTGCCCTTGCGCCTAAACCCCTGCCCTCGTTCACCTGTTGTTCGAGGGC
>CAZMHV010000013.1:0-9144 GCA_964566225.1 uncultured Gammaproteobacteria bacterium | reverse complement strand
TTGCAGCTTTCTCAAGCAATTGAGATCGAAGAATGAGGTGAATTCGGTGAAACCCGATAGACGCAGACCTTCGCGGAATAAACGCGGACAACGCGAAAAGGGCAATACCGAGCCAATCCTACGCTAAAGCTTCGGATTGCAGGCAATCCCCAGATTTCTGGAAAACCTCCAGACTTTTGGCAGGCTTGCCTGCCGGAGCCTTGGCGAAGGCAGGTGTAGAGACTATCCCGCAAGGGAGTACGTTCGAAAGAGCGGAAGCGCCTCACACCCCACGCGGGTGATGATATAGTCCACCCCTAAAAGAAATTTTAGGATTAGTGTAAGGCGATGGTCGTAGGTTCGATCCCTACCCGAGGAGCCCAGTAGTACAAAAAGGCACGAAAGTGCTTTTTTGTCTTTTAGCTAAGCCACTTTCAGAGGTTCGAGCAGAGACTAATTCTTGCTCTGATTTTTCTTTATCCAAAACTATTGATTGGAACAATGGATGAAGTTCTATATTGATTTTCTGATCTTTGAGGATGAGGTTCGAACCAAGACAAGAAAGTATCGCTCGTCTTACTGAATCATCTCCTTTCTCAAACCAAGTACGTGCGTAGCAGGCAAAATTAAAGGTTCTTTCGCTAAGCTCTAGCCACTGCTCCATTTCCTTGCCTCTGTCAGCCAGTGCGCTCTCAAGGCTGTTTTTGCGCCTTACAAGCTGGTTCTTGAGTGCTTGAAACTCCTCGTTGGAAATCAAGGAACCATCGGTATTTTCTGGTGAGGTGTATTTCAGCAACAGTGCATCAAGCTGTATAACCACGCCTTCCAATTCTTTATTCTTATTTCTTAATACCGCCTCATTACTTGAAGCTTCCGTTGAGCGTACTTCGTGAAGATTTCTGATTGCCCAATCCTTAAACCGTTCTGATATGGTCAGTCCTAAAAGGGTCTTATCGATTTGCTGGTTCAGTTGCTTAAGCTCAATAGAACGCTCTGTACAATTTTCATCTTTCCTGTGAGTACAGTGATAGTAGACATAATGATGGACGTTCCCATTTTTCTGCCTCTTCACTTTCGCTTCTGCGGTTATGCTACTCCCGCAAGCACCACAACGCATCAGACTGCCAGTGAATGCAAAGTTTTGCTGTTGTGGTCTAGGATTACCTTTTCGTCCCAATAGTTGTTGTACTCTGTCGTACTCTTGTTCAGTAATCATTGGCTCATGTCCGCCCTTAATAAGGTTTCCACTCTTCTCTGGATATTCAAACCATCCGTAATAAAAAGGATTTGTGAAAAGTGTATAGACGGCACTTCGAGATAGATTCTTTCCACCAATCTTTTTTCTCTTGAAAGTTATGAGTCCTGTAGTTTTTGCAAAGCGCCAAACTTGAGGGACGGTATAGTTACCAGTCAGCATCATGTCCCAGAGTCTTCGCACAGTATCGAAACGTTCTGGGTCTTTACAGATTGTCTTAAATCCTTTTTCTCTACCAGGAGTATTCAAGTAGCCGATAGGTGCGCCTGATGGTCTCCAGCCCTGTGATGCTTTGTTTCTAAGCCCACGCTTTACGTTTACTGAAAGGTCTCTGATAAATTGGTTAGCCATTCCAAGCTCCACCTGCATCATCAATACGTTGTCAGTTGGATAGTAGACTCTGCCAAATGTTTGAATTTGTTGGATTGTGCCTTGTTGGAGCGCCCAACTTATATTTCCTCCATCTACAGGATTTCTAGCAAGGCGGTCTAGTTTCCAACAGAGAATGCCATTAGCTTCGCCAGCATAAATTCGCTCAAGCATGTTATTGAAAACAGGTCTGCCAGGTTTCTTTGCAGATTGTGACTCCTCTAAGACATCTACAATTTCGAATTGACCCTCCTGCGCAATCTTCATCAGCTCGTCAACTTGAGCTTCAATTGAAGCAGCCTGCCTATCTTCTGCTTCACTAGACTTTCTCGCGTATAGGAAATATTTAATTTTAGGCTGAGGATTATTCATGTTTCCGATATAAGCTCCAGCCAAGTATTAAGAAAAATGCGATAAAGAGCATGACCAGGACTCTCTCGTCATTTACACCAGTTGTATAAGCTCTCCAACTAAGTAGTATCAAAAAGGCAAACCCAAGTGTTGGTAGATATTTATTTAAATTCTTTTCCATGTTGATGTTTGGCATCAACAACTGACCACAATGCAAAAAGGGGCAGCCGAGGAGCCTGCTACCCACAAGATTGAATTGCACGAGGCAACCAATTGCGGAGGTCTCGACTGCCCCTTTTCGCCCACAATTGGAGCTAAAAAAGCAGAGACCTCGTGCACTATTCAAACTTATGGGTAGCACAGTAAGTATAGCATCCTGACATAACCTGACAAGGAGGTATCTAGCCGAGTTGTGAATATAGGCTTTCATATCTTTGCTCGTATTCTTTTTATGACACCCATTAAATATGCAGGCGGACTAGAAATGCGCTTACCATCCTCCTTATCCTGGTTATAGACGCCAAGTGCTTTCTCAATTACCCACAATCCTCTTGGTTTTCGTAGTTCGTTTAGTAGTGCGTTTATGTATTCCTCTCCGACTTCTAAAGCTATCGCTTTCAGCCGACTTTCGTTGCCGTTCGTTGGATTGAAGTCTTTTACTAACGTTCCCTTAAAAGTTGCACCAGATGTATCATTCTCTTTCTTATTTTCATTATCGTGCTCGTTATGGTGACTTGTGATTTCAGAGTCTATTGGAGTAATAGAAAACCCTTGCAGAAGCTTGTTCTTTTGCTCAACGAGCTTCTGATTTTGAGTGCTCAACTTATGAGCGCCCTCTTCATCTGAGTCACCCGTACTTTCTACTGCACCAGTGACTTTGTTATGACTGGATGGTCGCGCAATTCTTAAAACACCCTTGCCCCTTATGAGCCATTCATCGGATTGAATTCGGATGGAGCCTCTGCGCCCCTGATGATTTGGGTATGCTATGTAGCCTTTTTTCTTTACTGAGAGCAGCAGTTTCTCAACAGTATTTACTTCGACATCTGGGAACATGTCATCTCGTAGGGTCGAGGCGCTGGTTACGGTAACGCCAAATATATCTGCAGTGGCACGCAACCACAGCAACAGAATGAGTTCACTGCGAGTGAGCTTTTTATCAAGATAATCTTCCGCAAGAAAGCGCGGTAATGTGTTATAGGCTCTAGGTTTCGTTTTTTCGCTCATATAGTTTTGTCATAGACTTTTTCTCGATAGGTTGATAAATCACGTCGAATAAAGTTAGGAGGTTTATAGCTTGAGGCACAGCAAAATCATCAGAGATTTCTTCTCCAAACTCTTGCTCCCATACTTCTTTGAATTCTTGGAGTGCTTTTGTGCTCAACATAAAAACCCGCTCTTGGCTTAGTAGGTATCCCTGGAAAGGCGACCTACAAAGCCAACAACGGGCTTAGTACATTCCAGGGATTTATCGCCCCAGACTTATTTGTTTGATGCAGTTTAAGCAAAAAGCTACCATCGCATCCCACAAAAAGTGAGGTGAAATGGTAGCTTCTCAATGGTTCCTACCTAGCGGGCTTCCCTTCGCCCGAATCTCTACTTCCTCTTACAGAAGCAGGGGGTCTTAAACCCTGGGAATAATTTAATGATATTGAGAATGTAAAACTATGTCCATAGTAAAGGAACGTAACAGATGGTAACTAAACGTAGTGATTATCCACAAGCAAGATGCAAACATGACATAAATTGCCATTCGTGACGTAACTTGATAAACTTTGAATATCCATGGGAAAGGCATTTCTGACGTTGCAGGAAGTTAAAGAAATATTGGGCGTCAGCGAACGTTCCTTGTATCGGTATATAGACGATGGACAGCTTCGTGCTACAAAAATCCGATACTGGAGAATCGACAAAAAAGACCTCCAACGCTTTATTGATTCACGTGCGAATATCAAAAAGCAAAAGAAAAAATGATTATGTCCGAACAAGAGATGCAAAAACAAATTGCGGACTTGCAGTCCCAGATTCGCAAACTCAAGAAAAATAATCTTGGGCTTGTTTTTGAAGATAAAACCGAGGACGTTGTAGAGCAATCTAAAACCCAAATACCCATCCTAAAGGAAGTTGCAAAAAGACATCTCGATTTAGACGATAAATACCCCAACAATTTGATGATTGAAGGCGATAACTATCTTTCGCTATCAATCCTCAATTACACCCACAAAAAGAATATAGACCTCATATACATCGACCCTCCGTACAACACGGGCGCAAAAAACTGGAAGTATAACAACGACTATGTAGATAAGGATGACGAGTACCGACATAGTAAATGGCTCTCATTCATGCGTCATCGCCTCAATCTTGCGAAAAATCTATTGAAGGATGATGGGGTTCTTATTTGTGCGATTGATGACAACGAGCAAGCGCATCTAAGTGTTTTGATTGAACAGCTATTTCCAGCTCACGAACAGCATGTCATTACGATTGTTCATAATCCCAAAGGTGTACAAGGTTCAAACTTTTCATACACTCACGAGTACGCTATTTTTGTTGCTCCTAAGAACCAAAAAACTATTGGCGACCGTTCTCTTTCTGATGATGAAATATATGTCTCAAATCTTAGAAATTGGGGGAACGAATCTGAACGAACAGACGCAAAAAATTGTTTCTATCCAATCATTATCTCAAATAACAAGATTGTTGGTTTCGGAGATGTTTCTCCTGACGGCTTTCATCCAAAATCTGCTAACGAAAAACAAAAAGACGGCACTATACATGTTTACCCGATAGATGAAAAAGGCGTGGAAAGAAAATGGCGTTATGCTCGCCAAAGCGTTGAAGCAATAAAAGACATTCTTCAGATAAAGGAATCTCGTGGTGGCACTATACAAATAATGATTGCGAAGGACTACGGGACATATAAAACAGTTTGGACAGATAAGAGATATGACGCGAGCGAATATGGCACAAAACTATTGCGTGAAATTTTACCGAAATGTGATTTTGATTTCCCTAAATCTCTTCACACTGTCTATGATTGCCTTTTTGCCATTGTGGGTCAGCGTCCTCATGCAACAGTTTTGGATTTCTTTGCTGGTTCTGGCACAACGGGACACGCTGTTCTGGAGATGAACAAAATAGATGGTGGAAATCGCAAATTTATTCTATGTACCAACAATGAGAACAACAATGACGGCGCTGGTGGGATTGCCGAATCAGTTTGCTACCCCAGAATAAAAGCGGTTATCAATGGCTACAAAAATAAGAAAGATGAAAAAGTTTCGGGGATACCAAGCAACCTTTTCTACTATCAAACCGACCTTGTAGATATTGAACAGATTCACAAGGTTACTGACGACGCAAAAATCAAAATTACCTACCAAGCTGGTGAGATGATTGCTGTCCGCGAAGATACCCTAAAAGAAGTAGAGAAAAATGAATGGTGGCAAATCTTCGAGGGTAAGGACAAGCAGGTGGCAATCTATTTTAAAGAGGACAAAAGCAAACTGTCAGAGCTTATCGCTAAACTAGAAAAGAAAAATATACCGAGTGTCCTGTACATTTTCAGCTGGGGCAAGAATGAGTACAAAGGAGAATACACTACCGATAATATCAGGGTCGAAGATATTCCTGAACCGATTATTGAGGTGTACAAAGAAATAAACCGATTATAAAAACATGTTTGCACTAAAACCATTTCAAGAGACAGCAATATCACAGCTCAAAAATGAGTTTTTGAATCTGTGGAAATTGCCAAACCAAAACATTCCGTTGGTTTTCAAGTCACCAACGGGTTCAGGAAAAACCATCATGATGGCGCAGTTTTTGCGTGACATTGTGAGTGACCCACGATTTGAGGGTAATGACGTTGCGTTTGTCTGGTTCTCTTTTAGCGAGGAATCATACGAACAAAGCAAGAAGAAACTTTTTGAATACTATGGAGGTGCGAGTGAATTGGATTTGATTGACCTCAATGACTTGTCGCGCGAGAAACTCCACAAGAATGATGTCTTTTTCATAAACTGGCAGAAAATCAAAGGACGAAGTAAGGAAAGCAGAAAGCTAAGGCGTGACAACGAACAAGGTCTAACCTTTGATAATTTCATAAACGAAACTCACGAAGCTGGGCGCAAGATTGTAGTTATTATTGATGAGGAACATATAGGTGCTGACACTGACCTTGCTCTTGAAGTGATTGAAGGACTTATCAAGCCGAAAATCACTATGCGTATTTCTGCAACGCCGAAATACATCCCTACCCGTGCTGATACTGCGGGATACGTGGAAGTAAAACGAAGTGATGTTGTTGAAGCTGGACTAATCAAAGAGAAAATCATTTTCCAAACTGAGGAAGATTTGAAAAACAAGTCATCAAAAAAACTCGACCAAGACGAGATGCTTTTAGAGCTTGCGTATAACAAGCGACTAGAATTAGTAGAGCTGTATAAGAAACTCGGCGTTGAAGTGAATCCTCTCGTTTTGATTCAACTCCCTAATGACGACCAGGCGAGTGCAGAAACAAGCGATACAAATAAGCAAACGATTGTTTTGGAATACCTGAAACGCAAAGGAGTGAGAGATGAAGAAAGGGCTGTTTGGCTATCACAAGAAAAAGAGAATCTAGAAGATTTAGAGAAGAACACCTCCCCAGTATCATTTCTGTTGTTCAAACAGGCGGCGGCGACTGGCTGGGACTGTCCACGAGCAGGTATTTTGGTGATGTTCCGAGAGATAAGAAATCCTACGTTTGCGATACAAACTGTTGGACGCATATTGCGTATGCCACTTGGAACACATTTTGCAAACCCTGAGCTGAATCGTGGGTATCTGTACACAAACTACAAACGAAATGAAGTCTTGGCTGAATACTCAAAATCAAAGACTGAGAATCGCCCAGCAATCAATGGAAGTTATCGAAGGAAAGGCATTGAACCGCTGACCTTCGAATCTGTGTTCATGGCTCGAACGGACTACAACGACTTGGGCGACACATTTCAGACAACATTCAAAGAAGTGGCGAACAAGAAGCTTGATGTAAGGAAGCTGGACTTGAAAGCAAAAGTTACGAACGGCTTGATTGTCGGCGTTGAGATTGATGACTACGATAATTTCACCAAAGAATTGATTGAGGAAGGTGGGAGCTACGACGAGGAGATGTCTCGTCACGACCTTGAGCGATTGTATAACTTGCTCTGCTTCAAAACGGTAGCTGGACAAACTGATGAGAACCGAAAGTTTGCACCAGAACGCTCTTGGGGCAAGCTCAAAACAGCTCTCAACATCTACATGATGGAGAAGCTGAAACTGTCTCGTATAGACGCCTACAAGGTGATTGTGAGCGACTTGATTAGCTCTGCGAGCGTTCTTGCGCCTGTCATTGGGGACGCCCTCCTTGAGTACCGCCCTATTCGAGAGCAAGAGGTACAGAAGCGGTCTATTCGTGCAAAACGAATTGAAAAAATACAGCTTCCACCCGAAGCCCTGTTTTTCACTGACCTGTATGAGACGCTCGATACTAAAAAATCTGCGATGGAGCCTTTTTGGATTGAGAAAGAATCTCTGGGTTCTACCAACGAAAAAGCTTTTGTTGATTTTCTTGAATCTACTAAGAACAAGAGTGTTGTGTGGTGGTACAAGAACGGTGATGCTGGTAGTGAATACTTTTCAATCTCGTATTACAACCCAGACGAGAATAAAGAGAAGCTCTTTTATCCTGACTGGATAATAAAAACCAAAGCCAACACTTGGATTGTTGATACAAAAGCAGGATTTACTGCCGAATCAAACGACACGAAATATAAAGCCGAAGCTCTCCAAGAATGGCTCAAGGGAAAGAAGGGTTTTGCTGGTGGTATTGCTGTGAAAGATGCGAACGGCTGGAAAATTAACACAAATAAAAAATACTCCTACGACTCCTCAATGAAAGGATGGGACGTTTTTGATTTGGGATAATTATGGGAAATGTAGAAGAAATAATTGAAAAAAGCGGAAACTCTTTTCACTCACGTGTCGTTAACAGACTTCGAGAGCTTGGATGGAGTGTATTAGTAAGTCCTCATTATAGCGACAACTTTACTGACAAACCTCGGGAACTGGACATTATTGCCGAAAAGAAGTTTGACGTGCATGAGTTTGTTCACGACTGGCTGGGTACGTTAAATGTACATCTTTTTATTGAGTGTAAATATATACCAGAAGATATTGTGTTCTGGTTCGAGAAGAAAGACATACCTAGAGCGACCCAGAGGATAATGCGTGATACTGGCATGAAAGACCCACGTGAGAATACAGAAATTACTAAGCATCATTACTACGCCGACACACCCGTTGCTAAGTTATGGGCTTCTAACTCAAAAAAGAGTGAAGATAACGAGCTAATAAACAAAGCCATGAATCAGGTTTTGAACGGTACGATTTACTACCGTAATCGTGGTGACTTAAAGATTGTTCCTCCAAGCAAACAGGGTTATATCGACCGAGTATTGAAACGGGTTCCTTATCCTCTCATAGTAGTAAATTCGTTCGAGAAGCTTCATGCAACTCAAATGGACAGCGACGACAAATCTTCTGAACCGATAACCGAACCCTTTACACTAGAAGTCAATTACACATATACAGATAAAGACCGCAACAGCGTCAACGAATACTTCCTGATTGACGTTGTGAGCCTAGATAAACTTCCAGAGTATCTTGATGCCACTATTGAAAAGTTAGACGTTGCCGTTCTCGCCGAGAAGATACGCTGGGATAAGCGCATCCAGCCAAGACAGCAAAACCGAGACAGTAACTTTTTTGAGTGAAATATCTCAACCTGGAAAGGGTGTCCCCGCTAAATTGAGTTGCCGAGAAAAGAAAACACCCACCACCCCAATTCAAGAAAACGAAGGTGACACCCATATTTTACGCATGGTTACTAAATGGTACGTACTGGTACTGTTTTCTGCTTAGTATCTGATAGCACTAGAACGCATCACTGGTACATTTAGCTAACAATAGCGCTTTCAGCAGTAAGTTTTGGGATAAAAAAGTATCCGCTAGTATTTAGGAAATAGGTTCTAACATCAGTAACCAAGCGGAGCACATAAAATTTCAACCGCCCGTGTGGCGGTTTTAATTTTGTTTGATGTCTATACTGTAAGGGATCGAACAGGAGTGGGGTCGGGAGAACACGTGTTCTCCCGTGTTGG
>CAZMHV010000012.1:0-9697 GCA_964566225.1 uncultured Gammaproteobacteria bacterium | reverse complement strand
GCCCTTGGCGGAGCACAGACCAGGGAAGACCACCACCGACGTTGGTGGAGGAGGAAGAGGAAGAGGAGCTAGAGCCTTCTGTGACAGAGCAGCTGGTAGTAACAGTGAAAGCTTGCTGATCACTCCATGTAGAACGATATCCACCGTCTACTGCTGCAACACTCCAGTAATACGTAACGTTACTGTTACAACCGGCTTCTGGAACAAAGTAAAAATCTCGACTCTGTCCATTCGGCATGAGTCTGGAAACGTAGTTTGGTGAGCTCACTTTGCCGCTATAAATATTATGTGCGCTACTACCAGTACCAATCCTCAACTGATATTGAAGCAAGCGAGTCGCTGTCTGCGTGTCAGAACCAGAACCCCACGAGAGTTTGACGACGTACGTTGGCTCCCTCAATACTCCACCAGCCTCACATTTGGCAGTGCCACAGTGGAGGACTTTTAAGAATGTATTGGTCGAATCGTAATATGCAATGAGCGCAAAGCCATCCGAGCCAATCATGATCTCGCCAGTGAAACCCACGTTTCCGGTACTATCGAGCGTATAAATGTTATTTCCTGAGGAACAAGAAACGTTTCCGCAGTGCACAACTTTTAAGTCGGTCAATCCGACATCCCAATAGCTAATGATCGGCAGATCATCGTCACCAATACCGATAGAAGACCACTCACCGGCTGAGTTAGGGTCTACTGCTGTGATTGTATTTCCAGACGAACAGGCTGCATTTCCACAGTGCACCACTCGAAGGTCACCGTTTGTATTGTCGTAGTGCGAGATGAGAGGAAGGTCATCCGATCCCATGAGGATGGATGGCTCATGACCCACGCTGTTCGACGACTCGACGGTTGTAAGCGTATTTCCGGATGTACACGCCTCGTTTCCACATTGGGCAACTTCGAGATCGCCATTCGTGAAATCAAGATATGCAATGAGCGGATAGCCGTTGCCACCGCGAATCATGTCAATGTAACGCCCCACATCACCTGTAGAGTCAACAGTTGTACTTGAGTTTCCAGAGGAACAATCGGCGGTTCCACATTTCAGAACCTTTAGGTCTGCACCTGTTTGATCGTAGTACGCAATGACAGGTAAGCCGTCGGTACCGATCGCGATAGCGGTCTGTCCGAGTGTGTTACTGACCGTTCCGACAGCGCTGTCCACGGTAGTGATGGTATTGCCCGAAGAACACGCTGCATTACCACAGTGCACAACTTTTAAGTCGCTATTGGTGACATCGTAGTAACTGATGATTGGAAGGTTATCGTTACCAATCACGATGGAACTGTGAGTTCCAACAGTTCCAGTGGAATCCACAGTGGTGATGGTATTGCCGGAGTTACAGTTCGTATTTCCACATTTCAACACCTTGAGGTCGCCTGATGTATTGGCCAAGTAACTAATCACTCCCAAGTTATCGGAGCCTTTTGCAATAGCGATGTACTGACCAGCTCCAAAGGTAGACTCAACTGTGCTAAGGGTATTGAGACCCGAGTAATAGGCTGCCACCAAACTACCTGGTGCAGTCGGGGCGGTGTTTGTGCTCGTTCCCGATTGATCATTGGTGTAGTGGCGGTTGACAGCTCCACCAGTCGTACAACCTAAATTTCCAGCGATGTAGTCCAGGTCAGTATCTGCATCGATATCGCTAATCGCAACGAAATTCGTACAGCTGCTTTCTTCGGTGGGAGTTCCGCTTTGCGAGAAGCTCGCAGAACCGTTATTGAGCCATAGCTCATTGCCAGCATTCACTCCAGCAGCATCGAAACCGGCGACGATGACATCCAGGTCGCCATCGTTATCGACATCTCCCAGAGCTGCGTGCACGTTGTCTTCTGCAGTTCCAAAACTTGTCCCTGAACTGAAGAATCCTGTTCCACTATTCAAATATTTGTAGATAAGTCCGTCAGTCATGTTGGCAAGAACAACGTCGATGTCTCCATCGGCATCCAAATCGTCAGGAATGATCTTCACAGTTCCAGCAGCAATAGTGCTGTTCACAATGTTGGTAAACGAACCTGTGCCGCTATTTTTGTACATACGAATCTGCGTGCTCGCAGAACGAGGAGTCGCGATATCCACAAATCCATCCGATGTAAAATCCGCAGCAGCCATGTAGCCATCGGTCGTAGGCAGTGGCGAATGTGTCGCAGTAAACACTGCATGACCGTTGTTCTTGTACAGCGCCTGTGTTGTACTGGCTGCTGAGCCAGCGATCATGAAATCCAGGTCACCATCGTTGTCGACATCGAGCGAGACCATCGTAGTGATATCTGGAGTCAATGTCGTTGCAATTGTTGTTTCCGTAAAGACACCCGAGCCGTTGTTCAAGTAACGATAGAGATCGTCACCGCTATCATCTGCAGTAACAAAGTCGAGGTCACCGTCGCCGTCGAAGTCCGCCACAAGAGCCTGTACGAAGTTATCGGCAGTCTTTGTAATTGTGGAAGCACTGAAAGTACCCGAGCCGTTATTCGTATAGAGAACATGGTCATCCGATGCATCATCGTTGAACGCAATGTAGTCCAAGTCTCCATCGCCATCGAAGTCTGCGCTGACGACCTGCTCAGTCTGATGCGACTCGCTCGTAGATGTCGCTAGCGTGTACCCCATTGCGAATACTTTTCCGACCAATTGCACAGAAAGAACTGCCACAAGAACGACGAGCGCATTCGATGCAACTGCATGAAGAGACGAAACGCGGCGCGAGCGAGGCTTGGAGATATTCAATGCCGTAGATTCGTGTGGGAGAAAGTTCAAAGTGTGTGTTTTTGTAATCTCTTGATTATAGCACAAAACAGCCCATTTTTGAAGAGCGCAGATATATAAAATTAGCTGTTTTCAGCTCGTGAAAGCCATACATTCGGCCTAATCGGCACCGTTGACGCCAGCCGTGAGCACTGTCGCCTTCTTTGGGACGGCGGAGAATCTCCACGTCTGCGCTGGCAACTGCTTGTCTGCAACAGTTCTGAATGCATCCATAGCAATACCTCTCCTGTTTTCACTCGATGCTGTTGTCCAACTGCGTGGCGGATTCTGCTCAAGGTAACCTGCTGCCGCGTCGATAAGTATCTGCCTGTCTTTTTTTAGATCGGACACTTTCTTCACTGCGCCAATAATCCACGTTATTTGATCCTTTTGATTCTGATCAAGAAGTTCAAAATTTGCCTTTTCAGCGGCCGGCCAGGATGCAATGTCCGTGGAATACCATTGTGGGAAATCCGAGAAATAATCGCTCCAATCCCCTACTAACGTACCTACACGATGGTGGAGGACGAGATCGAGATCGTTCTCAAAGTGATCACCTCTACCTTCTGCGTACAGTCCATTGAGCTCCTGCCGTACGGTATTGCTTCCAAAAATATTCAGAGCAGAATCAAATCCTTTCCCTAGTGTCCCCTGAGGGAGAATGCCCAATTTCTCTCCTGCTGTTACGACACCCATGACCAGAGCGAGACCGCCTGCAGCCAACCAACCAACACGTCCTTTTGCCTCTCTTTGATCTCGTGAAACAGCCTCCACAGGAGGCAGCTGCACAATCCTTTCTTGAGAAGGAAGTGGTTCGCTCCCGGAAGGGAATACATTGGCAGAAGCCATGTCGAGAATACTAAACTCTTTCAATCCAAATGTAAAGTATATTGCACGTACTAATTCTTTACGTGCAAGATACCTAACAATGGCTTTCACGCATGTTTCAGGCATAAAATAAACGCGCCCATTGTTTTCCAGTCGTCATATTGGATAGTTAACATATCAACTATCGGATTCCTCTTTTCAGGCAGCTTTTTTCATGGGCAATTCGAAGGCAAATGTTGTGCCTTTTCCTTCTGTACTCGTGAACCAGATCTTACCGCCCTGACCTTCCACAGCACCCTTAGCGACGTAGAGACCGAAACCATTGCCTTCTGCTGTATTGCGAACGTTGCTCGCACGGTACATCTTTCCGAAGATTTTAGACTGCTCCCCTTTCGGGATTCCGCAACCAGTATCTGTAACAGAGAAGCTCATCACATCGTTTTTAATATCCACATTCAGTGTGACTGTTCCGCCTTCTGGTGTGTACTTCACAGCATTCGTGAGGAGGTTTTCTACCGTCATGCGTGTGTAACGCTTATCCAGGAGAACAGTGGGCAAGTTTGCAGGCATGTTCTTCAGGAAGTTGATCTTCTTATCCTTCACACCAGGCTCGATGACATCCAGAATTTCTTTAAAGAAAGTATTGAGTTCCAGCGGCTGTGGTTCCAGCTGAATTCTTCCGAGCTGAATTCTGGATACGTCCAAGATCATGCTGACCAGGTCAGCGAGGTGCACTGCTTGCGCCTTCATGGTTGTTGTCTCTTCTTTCTGCTGAGCATTGAGCGCACCCATGTCGCCATCTAGGAAGGACTCTAAGTCCCAACGGATAGCAGTGATTGGTTTTGCGAGCTGGTGAGCAACGATGCCAAGCAGTTCATCTTTTTGACGATCGAGCTCTTTTAGAAGTTCTACTTGCACACTCCACATCTTCACCAAAGAAACAGTAAGGCCCACCAAAAGCAGGGACAAGAAAATAATAAACAAAATAAATGGGGCTAGGGCAATTTTGGTCACTCTGACGAAATCCGAAACATCTACATCAATTCCAATTAAGTAATCTGACTCCCGCGCATTTGATGAAAAGATTGGAGCAGTTGCAGAAAGATGAGTCCCCCATTGATCAACAGAAAGCTCCTCATCTACATAAGCTTTGATAAATGCAATATCAACAAATTCAGGGTAATCGGAAACATCGTACTCTTGCCCTGGAAAGTTGAGAGCATCTTCATCATCAATTATTCCATCTCCATTAAGATCTACTTTTGCATTTGGATTAAGCGAATCAGCATCGGCAACGAAAACTAATGTATTGGGGTCTTCTGTTTTTCTTTGAATGTAAATAAATTTTAAATCTTGATTATTCATTCTAATTTCCTGCAATGCAAAAATCACCTCTCGATATTGAGCGCTAGCTACATCATCAATATCTTGAATTTTATCTAAAGTCTTTGGGTCAAATTGCAAAGCCGCAGTTGAAACAATCGATTCAACTCTTTTCCTGATGCTAAAGTTAAAAAGATCTTCTACGTTTTTGTAGATAATAAATGAAACAGCAAGGGTTAAGGTAAGGCTTATAAATAGGAGCAAATAGCTACGCTTTACGCTCAAACCCCCTGTGAATTTGGAGCCTGGTGTTTTTTGATTTTGGTTTTCTATAAATCTGATTATAGCAAATATTGCCGTTTAAATCAATAATAGACGGATTTAATATGGGCGCTAATTGCACCTTTTTTACGATAAAACTCCTTTCTATTATGAGGAATTGTCTGGAAGTCCCCTATTAACTTCCGACACTGTTTAGAGCCACATTTACACTCCATTGACCAAATTACATCATCAGTGATTGTTGAATAGTCAAAGAAGATTTCTTCCCCTTTTTTTATTTTTTTTAGTGCAAAAATAACTCCATTATTCCTGATTCCCGCATTCGGATCACATGAGTGATTGAAGCAAACATATGGCTCTATTGCATCGATATACTCG
Organism: uncultured Gammaproteobacteria bacterium; assembly: GCA_964566225.1. Taxonomy (GTDB): domain Bacteria; phylum Patescibacteriota; class Patescibacteriia; order Magasanikbacterales; family UBA922; genus CAYTKU01. The sequence continues at coordinate 4,137 of CAZMHV010000012.1, read as the reverse complement.
TCATATCCAATTTGAAAGACATTGCAGCCATCAATCTCATACTTATCAAAAAATTCACGTAAGTTAATTTTTGCACCAGTGATCTTGCAAATTATTTCCCCATCTACAATGGCATCAGTTGCGATAATTCCTCTGCCAAAGCTTGAAGAATTAGTGATTTTAAACTTATAGAACTTAGGAAGTATACCAAGCATGAAAAAAATGATATTTGAAGTCTATAAACTTTGCAAAAGCTATTTAGAGAAAAGTAGTAATAAAGAAGCAAATCCAAACATCCAAGAAAGCACGAGCTGTAATGATGGCTGTTGAAATTCAATTACAGAAGCAATTACCGGAATTAATAGATAAGTAGTAGAAAGCAACACAGCACCAGCTCGTAAGTGCAATGCATAAAAATGGGTATAGTCTGCACCAAAGAAAAAGATTGTTACTAAACCAATTAGTGCCCACTCTGTTGAAGTTGGCATGTAAAAACCCCCTGCCCCTTTTTGATTTAGTAGTAGTAAGACACCGGAAATTATTGTTATTCCAAGTCCTGACCAAAAAGTTAAAGCCATAGGTGGAATATTTGGCAGCTTTTTATCCACCAAAGAGGTTTCTAGAGCATAAAAAAGTGAGCTTGAAAGACAGATATAAATTAAAATTTTCTTTGGGCTCATATATTCAAATTGGGACAAGGAACACTAAGATTGTCTCACACAAAAAATAGATAGGCATACTTTGCATTGCTGAGCACAAGTCAAGAAAAAAACTTTTTTTCTATTCTATATCTAAGCCTAATACAGCTATGGCATGGCCACTCCTGTCGAAAATTGGAGCAAAACCACTGAGTGCATATCCCCACTGATCAAAGCTAGTTTGACCGTAATGAGGCCTCTGCAACGCTTTAAGCAAAAGGTGTCCTCGTGAGTCATCATAAATCACACCTGGCGCAACATTTTCATCGGACTCACCAATTGGTGAAAAATCACTGAACAACTTGCTGTAAAAAGGCAGATTATAATTTGAGTCTGCATCAGCAACGAATTCAAAAAGATCTTTATTTTCCGTAGGTCTAGTAATGTATGCATAAGTTATTTCAGGATTTTTATCTCGAATTTCGTTTAATTGATGATAAATTTTTTGGTACTCGGAAGTTTTCATGTCTCTTGCCCAATGCAGTTTTTCCAAGTCGTTTGGGTTAAAATCATCTGCGGCTGTCACCGCTATTGCCATTAATTTTTCACCCATTTTTACTAGCTCTAACTTTTTATTAATTCTACTAAATAAAAAGGTAGAACCTACGATAATTAGTATTAATAGAAATATCCAAAGAAAAAATTTTTTCTTGTTACTGAGAATTAAGCCTAGTGCTTCACGCAAAATCGACCTATTAATTGCTCCAAATCTAATAAAAATAAATAATGCAAACAACCCACCGAAAACAAAAACAGGTGTAAATGTATTTGCAGATAGGTCATCTAACTTGCTCGCAAACATATCGACTCCAATGACTGCAACTGCGTTTCCATTTTCATCACGAATAGGTGCTTGACTTGAGACAAATGTCCCCCATTGATCAGTACCTATTCCTACTAAAGCAGTGTCAAGAGCGGTATTAATTTGTGGGTATTCATCGTCATCATATAACTGACCTGGATAACTAATCTCATCCGCCTCATTAAAGACACCATCGTGATTTAAGTCTTTTTTTTGGTTTGTATAAATTGCATCTGCATCTGCAATAAATGCCATTTTCATGGGGTCATTGGTTTTTCTCATTAAGTACACAAATTGAATGTCCGTATTACTTCGTCGAATACGATTGAGAGTTGCAACTAGGTTTGCATACTCCGGCTTATTCACATCCTCAGGCTTCCATACTGCATCGATATCCTTAGCATCGAACTGCAATGCTCCGGTAGATGCAATTGCGAGTACTTTATCCTTCATTCTCTGTAAATTTAGATTCCTATTATTCGCATACAACCCAAATGTCATCACACCGGCAATGACTGCAAATAATGCGAATGCAACGATACTCTTTCGGCTCACAATAAATTCACGTAATTGCGACAAGATACGCGTCTTCAGCGGTACTGCTTCCGCTTCTGGATTCTGAATCGCAGCAGCGTTCATCCCTTCAAAAATTTTTGCACGTGCCCAGACGGACTCAAAGACTGCACGCTCGTTCTTCGCGAGCTCAGGATATTGAAAGAGACAGCCGGTGTTCTCCTGCGGATTGATACACGCGATGTAATCACCGGCAACAGTCTTCTCAAAAAGAAGGGGTAATTCGGATTCAGGAAGCAGAATTGTCTTTCGGTACTCAAAGGGATCGCGGGATTGGAAGCGACGAGAGAGGGCTGTATCGGGTGCAATGATTCGTTGGAAAATCTTGTGATATTGGCGCTTTCTGAATAGCTCTACGCGTTCTGCGCGGAGTGGATCTTCTTCTGCGGTAAACAAAATTGGCGTGAACGTCAGAATTTCCTGACGAGACTCAAGCAACTTCAAGTACAACTGCTTCATGCCATCGATGCCGTGAAAATACTCAACATCTGGCTTCTTACTGCCAATTTTTAAGGATGCAATAAACTGCTCAAAATTTTGATGGCGCCTGTCGAGCATTTCTTTTCGATGCTGCATGTCTTTCTTTACCCATCGCACCACGGCATCCAAACTATGAATCGCAAATTTCGGATGGCCGTTTACATTTCGCTTCTCTGCAATTTCTTTGCGAAGTAATTTCTTCATCGATTGGTCGAGAACGCCAGTTGACTTCCCTGTTTTTACTGCAAGTTCGCGGAGGGACAACGGAACCCCCTCCACTAAATTGCGGAGGACCAGCATCTCTGTAGCCGTGAAACCTGCCTCTAGGAGATAGGTTTCGATTGCTGTGGGGAGTGTAGCGTTCATAATTTGGTTTCACCGTGAAACGACAAACTTGCACTCTACCCTAATTTTTTTGAAGGTCAATATTCATTTTCTAGTCTTACTGTAGGGCTCAAGAGGAAATCAACCGATATTTTCGTGAAGTTTACACCAACAGCATTTTCGATGAAAAGCACGTGAATCTGCAAATTTTCTCGTAATCATTCATGCGAAAGAATACCTTCGTCACACAAATGGTCAGGCTCACAGTGTCCCTGTGTTCTTTGGAAGAAAAGAACGGTTATTTTGGCTAGAGAAATACAAGAAGTAGCAATCCAATTATGGCATCACCTCAAACCCATTCAACGTCACTCATGGCTCTGATGAAGTATTCCTGATCATTCCCCTTCTCCCAACTTTATGACCCCCGACAAGAACACACGCCCACTGAGTACGCTCGAGCGACTGGAGCAAGCAGAGTTTGACCGCAGTTTTGCGGCGACCACAAAAGTGCTTGAAGAGCTGGAAGCACAGCGCCCATGGTACGAGAAATTGTTCGGCAGAAAGAATGGGAGGCGAAAGGGAGCGAAGGATGTACTGATTACTCAGATGGAAGTATGCGAGCCAATTATTCTGATGTCTGGAACGACTGGAGAAGCCCCTGTGCAGATGGAAACATATACTGAGAATGTTGGCTTAGATATGGGCTCCATTGCGAGTGGTACGCAACAGAATGGCTACACGACAACCATGGGTGAAAAGCAGATTCCGGTGATGTTTGCCTCCGATGGGCAGACTGTGTTTGAAAATGGATACGCGCGCTCAGAATATATCGGTGGAGGCCGTGGCGATTTTGCTGTGGTGTTCAATACCGATCCTTCGCAGAAGCCTGTCCATGTGGAATCAGTGGAAATCGTCCACTTGGGTGGTGGCACTGGAGGACGCATGAACTCTCCACTCTGGGGAAGCAACTCATATCAAGGAATTGGAACTGGTGGCGTGTTTGCGGTCGATCGCGATGTCCATGCAATTACGTTGAGCATGGGTGATGGAAAGTACGCGATTAAATCCATCACGATTTCCGTAGAAGGAGAGCGCCCAGTCACACTGCCAGTCTTAAGTCAGGAGGAGCAAGAAATACAAAGACTGACAGGGCTTACATCGGAGCAACTCGATATTTTGGCTGCTTCTCTGATGGAGCAGGAAGCCCTAGAGGAAGCCACAGAACCGGAGTTAACTGGAGAGATGCTCACACCTCTGATGAATGCTCGTGTGGAAGAATTG
>CAZMHV010000011.1:0-10536 GCA_964566225.1 uncultured Gammaproteobacteria bacterium | reverse complement strand
CAGGGTGTGAACCCAGCCACATAGAACTTCGTTTAAAAATCGCCCAGGGCAGAGTGAGCACCAACCAAATGCGGTGAAAGATATCTTTGTGCACTCGAATGAGTGTAAGAATTTGGCTAATTTTTCGGTTGCGTCGTTTTTCTCCGTAAATGTTGAGAATGTCATCAACTCCACCAAGCAGTGCAGCGAGGAGCATCACACCAATAGGCACCCAGGTAAATTTTCTTTCCCAGTTAAAAGCAATGGTGATGACCGCAACCGTAATAATGACGAGGAGTCCTCCCATAATTGGCACTCCAGCCTTACTTTGGCGGGCGCCCATGGCGAGGGTGGCATCGTATTCCGGGTTGCGCAGAATTTTGTACTTGTACAGGAGTTTGGTAAGGAGTGGTGCCCACAAAAAGGCTAAAAAGCACGAAAAAAGGCTAAAAAGAATAGCCTCTCGGAGCAGCAGGAGAGATTCTTGAGAAAATGGCATAGTTAAGAGCAGTTTAGCAGAAATTTGAGGTTTTGGCAAATAAAAATTCCGGCTTGTTAAGAGTGGTGGATTTTATCTTGACAAAATCCATTATTTTTGATATAAAGGACTGTCAGCTTTGGCAGATTCAAAAAAACCAACAATTCGGAGGAAGCTGTGACGATGCAGAAAGGGTCCTTGACCTTTACCACCAGCAACGGCGTGCAGATTGAGGGGGCTTTCGAGCGCAACGGAGAAGGAGGCTGGAGTTTCGTGATTCAGGGCACAAACCAGATCAACGAAGCTCGGTTTCTGGCTCTCATGCGAGCTGCTCAGAACATCATGGGTCAGAGCGAGTCTCACTTCTACACGGATATCGACATTCGACACCTTCATCAGGTGTTGAGTGAGCCGATTGACATTCTGGGAGACTGGCTGCCTATCAAACTCAAAGTTCGGGCATTGATCGGCATGCAAAATGCCAATATCAAAACGATCGGTGAGTTCGTGCAGTCGAGTGACGGACGGCTGATGCGAGTGCGGAACTTCGGCATTGGTTGCCTTGATGCCATGAAAGCCGCTCTCCTGAAGCTCGCCGAAGCGCGCGGGGTGATCCTGCAGATCGGCATGGACGTGAAGGGGTGGACGATGGAGGTCCCCCGCTGAAGCGACGACACGGAGGTCAGGACTCGCGCCTGGCCTCCGCTCTGATTATTTTTTGTACTTCGTAGAAAAAATTGAGGAAAATAAAAACTCCGACTTTATTTTCGGAGTTTTTATTTTGTATGCCTTTTTAACATCGAATTCGCCTTAGTTCAACCCGCTCTGCCTCTTTTGCTTTCACCCACGTTTCATTTTCGTCTCCACTTACATTATTTTCAACCCACTTTTGCTCTAGTACAGGTCTACTCAAATCAACAATCTCAATTCGTCCTTGTTTCACTCCATGGTTATACTTCCCATCCACGCGCCAATCCAAAGTATGCGTATAATGTAAAACAGCTGGCTTTCCATCACGGTAGTCTACCTGGTGAATCGTCACCATATGGTGAAAATTTTTCTCGCGGCCAGAATACAAAATAGCTACAAAATCTCCTGGTTTCACATCAGATAGAGAAACCACTTTACTGTTTTTATCATTCGCAAATGTGAGCGCACTGGTATTTTCTGCCGGACGGAGTAAAGTGATCAACTTGCGCAAAGGATTGCCAGTTTCAAAATGAATATATTTTTTTAAATTCTTTTTGTCGATGCTGTAACATTGTGCGTCCAAAATATAGTAGGCAAGACCAGAGCAATCAATGCCCAAGTTGTGATCTACCAAAAAATGTTTGAGCTCTTCATCACTCAAATTTTTCAAATCAGTTTTTTCTCGCAGGCCAAAAAGCATTGCCTCGTCAACAATTTCTTCGGGAGTGCCTTTGCCAATCATCACGCGCAGAGCACCACGTACGCCATGGCGTTTATTATTAAAATACGGGCAAGAAATACTTCTGCTCTGGAAAGGGAGGTGGAGGTAATTTTTAATTACTTGGAGTGCTTGAGGGGAGAGTGTTTTTGATTCCATACCTATAAAAGGAATCCCGATTGGTTCGGGATTCGGTGGATTATTTGAAGTGGACGAATGATTTTATTTGTTTTATTTCTTCTGTATTTCCTTGGGTTCTATAGTGAATCAGAGTGACTTCTTGGTCACGTTTTTTCATCATACCCATCATTTCATCAAGTATGGATACAATCCGATTTTCTGATTTTCGGAGATCATCTTTGGTAGCTGCATTTTCTTTGAGCCATGTAATGTCAGTATCATGTTCTGCTACTTTGAGTGCAATGAAATCAATTTGTTCTGTATGTTCGTTGAGTTTTTTATTGACTGTACTAAATTGAGAAGTAATTTTTGTATCTAAAGCACTCAGCTGGTCATTAAATTTTACATCGATCGACTCCAATTTTTCCAAAATTTTCTCTTCCATAGAGATATGGTTAGGTAAATACAATTGTACCGTACTCCTCGCTCACTGTCAAAAGGGGAAGACGTGGGTACAAATGTATTTTAACACAAACTACATGAAGAAAAGTTAAAGTCTGAAAATTTAAATTTTTCTTTATATTTAGCAAATTTTTGTAAAAAACTTTTTCTTTAAAGTTGAGTGTGGATAAGTACATTCTTCAAAAATTTAGAGGTATTGACCGTTTTATGCTAAAATGACAGTACTAATTTTAATCTATGAGTATGGACTTTTTTCAAGATTTTGGTTGGTATATAGTCGGTACAGCTTTTCTTTTGTTTATTACTTCGATTTTTCACTACAAAGCCTCTTTTGAAAATAAAGGAAAAAAATTTCTGTTGATACCATTTTTTACTATTTTAGGATTATATACACTTTTCTTTGTTTTTGCACTCATACAAGGATGTCATGGTGAAGGATGTATGGGAATTGCTTATGGAATTTTTGGATTTCCTTTTGTTATTTTGGTACCGGTAGGTGCCTATTTGATAGTAAAATTTTTATTTCGAATTTTTCAGATTAATAGTCTTAAAAGATTTAAAACATTTTTGGTGGGCTTGTTTATTGTTACTCTCCTTCCTCTGGTTCTTTTTGGTTTTGCGCCCGGAGATGAGCATAGTATTGAACAGAGAGCGGTTATGTCCGGAAATGTAAAAATTTGTGATCGTATTTTTATTCAGGCTTCTGGTGATAGGAATACCCTTGCTCGTGAATCATGTAAATTTGCCGTTGCACGTAAAATAAAAAACTTTGAAGTGTGTAAAACATTTAAAAATTTACAAATGAGACAAGAATGCGCTTCTTGGGCAGCTGCACAAACAGGTAAAGACGCTTGGTGTACTCTTTTGGAAGAACCACAAAAATCTGATTGTGAACAAGTGGTGCAAACGACTAACTGGATGAGACAAAATTTTTGTACGTATGGATCCTATACGAGTTGTCTTGGGAGTTTGTGTCCACAATTATTTACGTATGATAAATTTGCCTCTGTTTCAGAATGGGAAGTTAATTCGTGTTTGACTCGATTGGCAATACAAAAAAATAATGAAACTGCCTGTCAGCACATGCTTCCAATTCCAGGTTGGTCAGGCCGTGATGATGCTGTCATGTGTACAGAATTTTTTGCACAGGTAAGAAATATTTCTGATCTCTGTGCTCCTGGTCAAAGTCAACTCGATTGTTTGAATAGTTACTGTCCAGAACACAATTATTCTCTCCAAAAATTACAAGGCTGTATTCGTGCCAAAGCGATTGATACTTTGGATGTGAGTCTCTGTAAAAGAATAATTCATCCTGATGAAGGTTGGTGTGAAAGTCAAATTTATGCGCAGCAGCGAAAATTACGCTAAAAGAATATTTTGAAAAGATAACCCAAGTATATTCAGTTCACCAGGCGCCTGCATCAAGGCGTCTTTTGATTGTATACGAATCCAATCTGAACCAAGGTCAGTACTTGCGTAGGGAATAATATTGAGAAGTGAAAGTGATTGTAATTGTTCTATGAGTACGGATTGATTTTTGTTTTGTGTTGTTTCACTCACTCGTTGAATAATCTGCGCACCTGTAGTAAGTGCAATCAGTTTTGTTTCACCAAAAGGAATTCCAAACAGTCCGAGCAGGTGTGCCTCAAACGTAGTTATTTCATGTTCATTTTTTTGAGCAAGTTTTTGCAGTTCACTTTCAAATGTGGTACTCGCTGGTTGGCGTGCATTGATTTCAATCAAGTACAGTTTTTGTGCAGCAACATCCAAAATAATATCAACACCAAAGAGTCCTTTCCATCCATCTGTTCTCAGTTTGTCACCAATTTTTTCAACCATGGCAACATATTGTTTTTTGAGTTCAGCACTCAAAAGTCGGTGGGGGAGTTCCCAGTCATTGCCAATCGTTGTAAATGGATTGTTGGTAAATGGTGCAATGCCAGTAATTTGGTAACTGATGTTTCCTACCAGTGTTGTATCTGGTGCTACTGCATTGTTACTCGTGAGCATGGCTCCTTCAATAAATTGGGTGACTCGTACGGGTCGGTTCGGGAATTTGGTTTGAATTTCTGCGAGTTGCTCGGCAGATTCAATCATCATGGTGCCTTGACCCGTGTGAGCACGATTGAATTGCAAAATAAAAGGCGTTCCTTCAAACAAAACTTCAGAAGCAATTTGAATTTTGTGGGGTGGTAGCATTGAAGCGAGTTCACCAAGCCATTCTACCTGGGTAATTTTTTCTTCAATTTTTTGTGACATTCGCGCCGAGGGATTCATGATTTGCCAGTTTTGTTCTGCACAAATGCGTTCAATTTCAGTTGTATTTTTAAATACGAGTAGAGATGGCGGTGCCCCCAAAGCATGTGTGCGAATGAATTCTTGGGTCTTGGAGTGGCGCATCAGCTCCCAGGTATCAAGTAATTTTTCCTCTTGAATAAGCAAAATTTGCTCTTGACCAACCGCAATTTTCTTGCTATACTCAGTCAAATTTGAGATAATAAAAACTCCGGGCAGGTTTGCTCCGGCCAGGGCTCGTTCAATATCTCGAGCCACATAAAAAAGAGGTTGTTTTTGCAAAATTTGGTCTAATGGCTGCATAGTCATTACAGTATAGGGCAAAATTTGAATTTTGCAAAGTTTTTCTTCGTTTTTTATATGAATTGCTATACAATTCATATAATCTCATTCGCTCAGGAATAAAAATACAAGTATTTTCATTCCTTCGCTCGTTTCGATTATGCATCAACTCTACACACAACTCAAATCATTTGGACAGGTCAAAGTCAATGTTCCTTTGTCCAAACACACTACTTTCAAAATCGGCGGCCCTGCAGATTATTTTTTGAGTATTGAACAAACTGACAAACTCGTGGAAGCGCTTAAATTTTTGGACGCAGAAGGCGTTAATTATTTTATTTTGGGGGGCGGCAGTAATATGCTCGTGCACGACGAAGGGTTTCGTGGAGTTGTGGTAGAAGTAAAAAATAAAAATGTAGTTATTGAAAACAATGTGGTAATTGCTGACGCTGGTTGCACCACAGTGGAAATTGCACGCAAGTCTATTCAGGCCGGTCTCACTGGTTTTGAATGGGGCGTAGGAGTGCCAGGAACCATTGGCGGCGCTGTGCGAGGCAATGCAGGTGCCATGGGCGGCGAAATGAAAGATAATGTATTGAAAGTTGAAGTGTACAAAGATGGTGACGTGCAAGAATTCACCAATGAAGAATGCCAGTTTCACTACAGACACAGTATGTTTAAAGATGAAGGCGGCATGGTGCTGCGCGTGTGGCTGAGGCTCACCCAAGTTGATGCGTCTGTAGCTGCGCAGGGCATGAAAAAAGCACTCGAACATTTACAATACCGCAACAAAACACAACCACAGGGCTTTGCCTCGACTGGTTGTATTTTTAAAAATTTTGAAATAACTCCCCAAAATACTGACGTGCTCAAAGCGAAAAATATTCCAGAAGAATTTTTTGTCAAAGGAAAAATTTCTGCGGGCTGGCTCATTGATCAGTCTGGCATGAAAGGCGTCCAAATGGGGCAAGCCAAGGTGAGTGAAACCCATGGAAACTTTGTCGTGAATTTGGGTGGGGCCACTGCCGCCGATGTTTTGGCGCTTATTGAACAGATTCAACAAAGAGTGTATGATAGGTTCCAAATAGAAATTAAACCAGAAATTCAGATTATTTAAGCATTATTTTATGGTAACATTTGAAGCATTGAAAAATAAACAAGAAAAAGTGTGTGTGGTTGGACTTGGCTATGTGGGACTTCCTTTGGCTGTGCTTTTGTCAAAGCATTTTTCTGTTATTGGACTTGATATCAATAAAAAGAAAATTGATGAGTTAAATTCAGGAGTGGAAAGTATGGGCGAGGTGGATCCAGCAACGCTCAAAATTGGAACGATTGAATATACCGCTGATCCGGCTGCTGTGGGGCAGGCAAAGTTTATTATTGTGGCTGTGCCAACGCCTGTTGATGAGTATAATATCCCTGATTTGACGATTGTTCGAAAAGCAACTCAAATGATTGCCAAATATATGCAAGAGGGGACTATTATTGTGTATGAATCAACGGTGTATCCTGGTGTAACCGAAGAAATTTGTCTTCCAATTTTTGAATCAGAAAAAAATTGGAAAGTGGGAAAAGAATTTTCACTTGGATATTCTCCAGAGCGGGTCAATCCTGGTGACAAAGTCCATACCATTGATAAAATAACCAAAGTTGTTTCTGGATACGACAATGCAACGCTCGAAATTGTTTCGGGAGTGTATGGTTCTATCACAAATGTATTTTGTGCGACTTCAATTAAAGTTGCCGAAGCAGCAAAAGTTATTGAAAACACACAAAGAGATCTGAATGTTGCTCTTATCAATGAACTTGCAATTCTTTTTAACAAAATGGGTGTGAGTGTGTATGATGTTGTTGAAGCTGCGGGTACGAAGTGGAATTTTATAAAATATCAGCCAGGATTGGTGGGTGGACATTGTATTGGAGTTGATCCATATTATTTAACCTATAAAGCACAAGCCGTAGGTCATAATCCAGAAGTTATTCTTGCGGGAAGACGACTTAATGATGCAATGCATAAATTTATTGCACACCAAATCATCAAGGAAGTTGTACGAAGTGGAAAAGAAACTTCAACACTTCAATTTGTAATGCTTGGAATTACTTTTAAAGAAAATGTGAGTGATGTTCGAAATTCGAAGGTTGCACTTTTGTATAAAGAACTTCTTGATTTTGGTGTGAATGTTGTTGTCTGTGATCCTTGTGCACCATCAGATTTTGTACAAGAAGAATATGGAATTTCACTCGTCAGAGAAGAAAATGTTCCCAAAGCAGATGTCCTTGTTGTCGCAGTGGCCCATGATCAATTTAAGAATTTTTCTACAGATGAATTGCAGCGTCATATGAATCCAGGTGGGCTTCTCGTGGACGTCAAACACATTTATAAAAAAGAAGACATTGAAGCCCTTGGTTTCAAATATTGGAGTTTGTAATATTAACTATTTTTTATGCATTACCTCGTCACTGGTGGAGCAGGGTTCATTGGAACCAATCTCATTATCGAGCTTTTGAAAGCAGGACACATGGTTCGTGTTTTTGATAATTATGTTGGAGGGAAATTTGAGGACCGCATGGCTGCGTGTGCGGGAGCCGAATATATTGAAGGTGATATTCGAGACATGGACGCACTCATGCGTGCCATGAAAGGAATTGATGGAGTGTTTCACATGGCCGCACTTCCTCGTGTGGTGTATTCTGTTGAACACCCAATCGAAACGCACGATGTGAATGTAAACGGAACCCTCAATGTTCTCGTGGCGGCGCGAGACAGTGGAGTGAAGCGTGTTGTATTTTCTTCCTCTTCTTCTGCGTACGGTGATCAAGAAGTGTTTCCACTCAAAGAAGATGGTGTGGTCAAAAAACCACTGGCACCATATGCACTTCATAAATACATTGGTGAACACTACTGTCGTCAATTTTTTCAGCTCTATGGTTTGCAAACCGTGAGTTTGATTTACTTCAATGTGTATGGATCATTCTGTGATCCAAATGGTGCGTACGCTCTTGTGATTGGAAGATTTTTGCAGCAAAGAAAAAATGGAGAGCCTCTCACGATTCGAGGAGACGGAGAAATGTATCGAGATTATACCCATGTGCGTGATGTGGCTCGGGCCAATATTTTGGCCATGACCAAAGAAACAGTTGGAAAAGGGGAGACCATCAATGTTGGCAACAACAATCCATTTTCAGTCAATCAGCTTGCTGCAATGATTGGTGGACCAACCACAAATGTTCCAGAACTTCCAGGTGAAATGAAGTACACTCGTGCTGACAATACTAAAGCCAAAGAACTTCTCGGATGGGAACCAACGATCGCTCTTGAAGAGGGTGTGGCTGCGCTCAAAAAAGAGTGGGGACTAGAATAAAATTTTTTCAAAATAAAAACAGTCAGGATCCTGACTGTTTTTTTATTATTTTGATGAATTTAAGTAGGCATTTATTTTTTGTATCATGAGTGCTTGAACCTGTGCTCTAAACGTACATCCTGCTGATGTAAATGCTACATTAATGAGTGAGTTATCATCATTTTTTTCTGCAGTCAATTTTCCTTGTGTTGGAATTTTCCAATTTTCTAATTTGAAGTTTTGTACTCCTGTCAAAAACAAATGTATCTGTAGGGTATTTAAATCTTTCCATTTACTCGGTGGATTTTGTGGAAACGCTTCAATATCAAAAATAATTTCGATCATTTCTCCACTTCGTTGAAGAGAAATTTGGTTCATCTCAATTTCTGTAATATCTGGAATTGTGTCAAATACCGCAACAAGGGGATTTTGTCCCGAAATAAAATCTTGCCACATATAAATGTATATTAAAAATTATTTTTCTACCAATGTTTTCACCACATCAGTTTCCGTACGTTTCCAACTGTTTCGAAATGCGGCTTCATCACTAAAAAATGATTCTCGAGTTTTTTCATGGGCATCCACAAAATACACAAAGTCAAAAAGATTTTTTTGACGCTCATAATTTTGATCAAAATCTTGAACAATATGATTGGAACTGAGCACATATCGACCAGAAATCATTCGCAGGGAGTAATTCATCATGGGGTAGGCTTTGTAATACAGCTCTGAACACACAATACTATTGTCAGTCAAAAAGTCAAAATCAAAGTCATAGGGTTTGCCAAATTGGGCAAAGGCAAATAGAAGTGCTTTTTGTTTTTCTTCAAGAGATACTTTGGGTCTCATTACTGCCACATAGTCTGCCGAAAGACTTTTTTGCAAGGTGAAGGAAACAACGCCTTCACTTTCTGCCTCAAGAGTTCTTTTTTGATTATCTTTGAGTTCAGCGTACAGTGCTGGATATTTTTTGGCAATATACTCGCTCATCAAAAGATTTTCTGTGAGTTTGGATGGGGGAAAGTGCTCATCAAGATCTGACAAATTTCCTACATACAGTGCGGTATGTTTCCAAAATCCAGGGAGTCCTGCATTACTCAAATACCAGTTTCTTCGTTCGAGCAACACATCTCCTGGCATCAAATGTTTTTGCATTTCTTCAATTTTATTGTTGTCTACCAGAGCAATATCTCGCAGGGGAATTTTGGTGTCGCCAATTTTTTCGGCAATACTTTTTTGAACAGGGAACCAACTGGTAAAGGCATTTCGTTCAAAGTAGTCCGTGGCACTTGAAATCGATATGTTTGGCTCAGCCCCCATGTGTTTTACAATATTTTTATAATCTTCCACCGCATGTTTTTTGAGAACCGCGAGTTCAGGGGTATCAATATTTTGGAGGTATGCATAGCCTGCGGTTGCTTGAATACTATTTTGTGGTTGCAAAAGTTTTTTTTGAATTTTCAAATAACTATTTTCTGGAATTTCGTAGTTGAGAGATGCTTCGTTGAAAAATGTTTTGGTGAGAGGTTTCGTTTCAATCGTTTGAATTAAGTTGAGTGTAGAAGCGTAGGGGGATACAAACGATGCATAGGCAAGCACAAAGGCTTGTTCGTTGAGCTTTTTGTCTGTCACTACATTAATTTGGTAAAAATATTTGTATTGGTCTACGATTGATTCGAGAGCGGTTGTGTAGTTCAAATAATCTCTCCACAGTTCTCGAAGGTATTGTTTTTTGGCAGGGTTCAAAGATGCAAAGTCTAGAGTAGTTATTTCATGGAGTAACAGTGATTCGGTTTCTTTCAGTTTTTTATTATACTGTTCGGCGTATATTTGCTCATGATTCATTTTTTTTGCAAGCACTGTTTTGTCCGATTGAGCCAAATTAAAATTTTGTACAGGGAATAAACTGAGCATGATCCAAAGCGTAAACATGAGTCCAAAAAAAATAGCAAAGGTTGGTGCGTATTTTATCACCAGGTGTTTTTTCTTTTGGTATCCTTTGGTAATCAAATTTTTGAGTGCAAAAACAAAAAGTCCCCACGAAATTGCGTAGAGAGTAAATGAAACACTTTTGGTAAAAGGAAAAAACATTTTCATCATCAAAACAATGAGGGCAAAAATGTTTATGGCATAGCTGATTGCTATGAAGCCAATGATTTTTTTGGTTTCTT
>CAZMHV010000010.1:0-18648 GCA_964566225.1 uncultured Gammaproteobacteria bacterium | reverse complement strand
TTTTTTTCATGCTATTTTCTATTAAAAAACACAATGTCACTTAACTCTTTATATACAACCCCCCACCAAAATTATCTCCACTGAGTATAATTTTGGTGTTTTATGGGTTACTCGGTACCGTACCGAGTTTTGTGGGACATCAAACTTTATGAAAACTTTAGGTGCTGTCTGCTAGGATATAGTTATCCCGTAAAATTTATCCACACCCGTATGCCTCAAGCAAAAAATCTATTGAGTCTCTTCACTCAAGAAATGCTGCTCAAAAATTTTAGCCCGCGCACCATTCAAAGTTATACCCATTATATACAAGATTGCCTCAAACATGCAAATGTGAGTGCCAATTATATAAATGAACAGCACATTCGTGACTATTTATTGTTTCTTCAAGAAAAGAATTTTTCTACTTCAACCATCAATACTGCTTACAGCGCCCTCAAACTCTATTTTGAAAAAATCCTCCGTCGCAAATTTTTTGCTTTTATTCCTCGTTCAAAACAAGAAAAAACTTTGCCTACGGTTCTTTCCAAAGAAGAAGTGCATAAACTTATTGAAGTAACCACAAATCCAAAACACAAAACCATGATTCAACTGCTCTATGGTGCAGGCCTGCGAGTAGGGGAGTTGGTGCGCATCAAAATGTGTGACTTAGATTTTGATCGACAACGTGTCCATGTAGTTTTAGCGAAAGGAAATAAAGATCGGTATACCGTACTTCCACAAGCACTGATTGAAATCTTACAAAAGCAAAAAAAGGTAAAAAAGCCAGAAGACTTTTTATTTACTAATTACAATGGAAATCATCTTACTGTTACTACCGTACAAAAAGTTGTTCAAAGAGCCTGTACCAAAGCACAACTGTCCAAACACATTTCACCCCACACCATGCGTCACTCATTTGCCACTCATTTGCTCGAGCATGGCACCGACATTCGCTACATCCAAGAACTTCTCGGCCACACCAAAATTGAAACCACTCAGCGCTATACCCATGTAGCTATACAAACGGCTTCCATTATGAGTCCGCTCGACATCTAATTGGCCCCTTTACTAAATCGCAAAATTAGTTTAGAGTATCACTAGAATAAAAGTAAAAAAAATCGGTCAAAAACCGATTTTTCAAGATATATGGCCGCCGATACACAGCTTATCAAAGACAAAATTGACATTGTCGACTTCATCAATGAATACGTGGCGCTCAAACCTGCAGGTGTGAACCACAAAGGCCTCTGTCCGTTTCATCGTGAAAAGTCGCCATCATTTATGGTCACGCGCGAACGTCAAAGTTGGCATTGTTTTGGTTGCAACAAAGGTGGCGATGTGTTTTCATTTTTGCAAGAAATTGAAAACATGGAATTTATTGAGGCACTGCGATTCTTGGCCAATCGTGCTGGCGTGCCACTCGAAGAATACAAAACAGACATTGATAAAAGTCAAAAAAATCGTTTGAAAGAAATCAACAAAGAAGCGGCCCGATTTTTTCATAATTTTCTTCTCAAAATCGCAGCCTCACAAAAGGCTCGAGAATATGTTCAGCAGCGTGGCCTCACACAAGAAACCGTGGAGGAGTGGAAAATCGGTTTTGTTTCTGACCAATGGGATTTACTCACACAGTACCTCCTCAAAAAAGGTTTTGCAATTGACGATCTTGTTGCTTCGGGCCTAACTATAAAAAGAGATGGTGCCGATGCACGCAGCGGAAGGGGATTCTATGACCGTTTTCGTGGCCGCATCATGTTTCCAATTTGGGATATATATGGAGATGTGGTTGGATTCACTGGCCGCGTGCTGGTAGAAACCGAGACGTCAGGTGGAAAATATGTAAACACGCCCCAGAGTCCTATTTACGATAAGTCTCGTGTTGTGTTTGGACTCAACAAAGCCAAACAAGAAATCAAGTCTGCTGGTCGTATTGTCGTGGTGGAAGGCCAAATGGATGTGATTGCCTGTCACCAAGCTGGCATGCGATATGTGATTGCCACGAGTGGTACTGCCTTTACCGAAGAACAAATTGCACTTTTGAAACGCTACAGTGACAACATGTATATTGCCTTCGACGCTGATGCTGCTGGCCAAGCCGCTGCCAAAAGGGGAATTGACCTCGCGCTTGCTGCCGGCATGCATGTGAAAGTGATTACACTTCCCGAAGGCGCAGGCAAAGATCCTGATGAAGCAATTAAAAAAAATAAACAAGTATGGTTTGATGCAGTAAACAATGCTACGGAAATTATGAATTGGTATTTTGCTGCGGCATTTAAGGACAAAAATTTGCAAGAACCCCAATCACGTCAAAAAATTGCTGAAAGCCTTGTCACCGAAATTCTCAAAATTCCATACCCTATTGAACGTGATTTTTGGTTGCACGAACTTTCGAGTCGCCTCAGTGTGGGCATTGATGTGCTCAAAGAACAAATGGATCTGACCAAAAAAAGCATGCAAAAAAAACAAGCAGCGTTGTCTCGTACTCCTCAATCTGCTGCCGTGGCTCAGCCCTTGACAGAGATCGTCGCCAAAACACGTTTTGATAAAACATTGGAGCGTTTGAGTATGCTTCTCATCCGTTTTCCTACATTTGCCACCTCAGAAATTTTTTCTCTTGACGAAACCACCCTCCAAACCTCGTCTTTTTGGCCTATTTACGAATTTCTTAAAAAGATGTATACTACCCATGGTGTACTCGTTACCTCTCAGATACGACAAAATTCACCAGACAACCTAGCCAATTTTCTTGAAGTCCTACTCCTCAAGGCCGAGCAGGAATTTTTTGATTATCAGGAATCCACCACTGGGGCTGAAATTGCCTCTTTGGTAGCAGAGATCAGAGGTGAAGTAAGAAAAGAAAAGCGAAAACACATTGAAAGACAAATTCAAGAAGCAGAAAAACATGGTGATAAAGAAATGTTAAATATTCTACTTAAAAAATTTCAAGAAATTTAAAAGAATAATTCCAATAAATTTAGGCACGTTATGCCTTTGAAGAAAAAACGCCCTACAATTCAACGCAAGACTGTTGTTGCAGTCAAGAAAAAAGCAGTAACCAAAGCTGCTCAAAAGAAGCGTTTCTCCAAACCTTCAGCGAAGCCCAAAGCGTCTCTCGCCAAAACCTCTAAGCCAATGAAAATTGTTAAGTCAGTCACTTCTGCCTTATCAAAATCTTTTGGCAGTCAAAAGAAAAAAGCGGTAGCCAAAAATAAACCCAAAAGTTTTTTTGCTCGCAAGCCCGAAGATACTCGTCAACCTTTGGATACCAAAGACGAATTTATTTTACCACCTCTTGAAGGTGACATGTGGCGTGTGATTGACAAAGGACGAGGTCGTGGTTTTTTGACCGAAGTTGAAGTGTTTGGAATTTTTCCACGAATTGAATTGCATATTGCCGAATACGAAGCATTTTTAGATGCACTTGATAAAAATGGTGTTACTATTTTGGAGAGTAAAGGTGGTCTTCTTGGGGTGAGACGCGAGTCTCAAACCTTTCTTTCGGGAATCCAAGGTGAACAACCTGACGTGGACGAAGGATTTTTTGACCTCGGCAATATTTCTCAAGATTCTATTCAAATGTATTTGCGTGAAATTGGTAAGATCCCGCTTCTTTCGGGAGATGAAGAAATTGAACTGGCCAAACGCAAAGAACGTGGTGACAAACCAGCAGAACGTAAAATGATCGAGGCCAACCTGCGTCTCGTCGTTTCTATTGCCAAAAAATTTGTGGGCAAACAGCTTACCTTACTTGATCTTATTCAAGAGGGGAATATTGGTTTGTTTCGTGCTGTGAAGAAATTTGATTACCGCAAAGGATATAAATTTTCTACCTATGCAACTTGGTGGATTCGTCAGGCCATCACTCGCGCCCTTGCGGATCAATCTCGTACCATTCGTATTCCTGTGCACATGGTAGAAACCATCAACCGATTCAAACAAGTTCAACGTCGATTGCTCCAAGATCTTGGCCGCGATCCAACTCCCGAAGAACTTGCCGCTGAAATGGGTGAAGATATTGATAAAGTCAAACAAATTATCAAAATTTCTCAGGATACTATTTCACTCGAAACTTCAGTGGGGGACGATGGCGATGATGAGTCACCTCTCTCTGACTTTATTGAAGACGTCAAAAACGCATCACCATCGCATGTGGCAGGGGTAGAGTTGCTCAAAGGCTATATCCAAGAAGCCATTGCCTCACTTTCTCCACGTGAACAAAAGATTCTTGAACTTCGTTTTGGTCTCTCCGATGGTGTGACTCATACACTTGAAGAAGTGGGAAAAGAATTTGATGTTACTCGTGAACGTATTCGCCAAATTGAAGCCAAAGCACTTGAAAAAATCAAAACATTTGACGTCATCTCCAAACTTCGTGATTATTAAAAACAAAAAGGGAATAATTTCCCTTTTTTGTTTGCGCTATTTCTTCTTCAGAGTATTTTGTGCTATACTATTTGTAAGCATTAAATATTTTTATGAGTTTATTTCACAAAGAAGATTCGTATCTTGGTATTGATATTGGTTCACACGGTATTAAACTCGTTGAACTCAAAAATGCCAAAGGCCGTCCACAATTATGGACGTATGGGATTCTCAATGAAAATCTTGATGTCCACATTGACTATACCAAGCCAGTGGTGGTAAGTGAAACACAGGTAACCGCGCCTCAAATTGGTGAAAAAGAAAAACGAGAAAAAGAAAAGAAACTCGCTCCACCCAAAGACGCTCGCGTGGCACAGTACGGTGAGTTGCTCAAGGCTATGATGAAAAAGTCCAAGGTGAGTACCAATAGGGCAACGGCAAGTTTGCCTGTTTCTTCTATTTTTCATGCGGTTATTACTCTTCCTGCCGTAGACGAAAAAGAGCTCGAACATCACGTCAAAGCCAAAGTACAAAAAATGCTTCCACTGCCTATTGAAGAAATGCAGGTCGTCCATCAAAAAATTCCAGATGCGGTTGGTACAGGAAAAATGAAATTTATTCGTGTACTTGTGACCGCTGCCCCACGAAAACTCGTAACTTTTTATAGTGATATTTTTACCTACGCTGGTTTACAACTGCAAGAACTTGAAACAGAAGCCTTTGCTCTTGAACGTTCACTGGTAGGCAAAGATACTACCACAGCCATGATCATTGATATTGGAGGTGAACATACCAACTTTTTCATTATTGATCAGGGACTTCCTATCACCCATAGAACCATTAACTTTGGGGGGCTGACACTCGATGCACTCCTCGAACCAGTACTGGGGATTGATGCCAACAATATTATGCAAATCAAGCGTGATATTTCACGTATTCCCGTAGAAAAAATTCCATTAAATTTGTTCAACGCTGCTATTGACCCAATTATCAAAGAAATTCAGTACAGTTTTGACATGTTTTTGCATCAAACTGGCAATGAACAAAAACGTCCTGAAAAAATTATTTTGACCGGAGGTACTTCAGTATTTCCAATCTTTGCTGAGGTACTGAGCAAAAAATTTCCACTCAAAGTATTTGTGGGTGATCCTTGGGCACGGGTAGTGTACCAACAAAGCCTCCGTCCAGTACTTGATGAAATTGGTCCACGTATGGCAAGTTGTATTGGACTGTCAATGCGCAATATTGTCTCCCCGTAGTCTGGCTGGTTTGAGATTTTTTTTCTTTCATGTTATAATTTTTATGAATTCTCTTTGTTTGTATGCCAACTGAAAATCACCACATTCTTATTGTAGAAGACGACGCCTTTCTCTCAAATATTTATAAAACAAAATTTGAGTTTGAAGGTTTCAAAGTAAGTACCGCAGACAACGGCCAGGTTGGTCTCAACGAAGCTCGCAAAAAGAAGCCTGATTTGATTTTGCTTGATATCCTTATGCCTGTTATGGATGGGTTTACTTTTCTTGAAGAATACAAAAAAGACAAGGTCATAAAGGGTATCCCGGTTATTTTACTTACAAATTTGGGACAAAAAGACGATGTTGAAAAGGGTCTGGAATTGGGTGCGAGAGATTATATTATTAAAGCCCACTTTAAACCTTCTGAAGTTGTAGAAAAAGTCCGAAAAATTTTAGGATGATAATTTTTTGAATATGAACTATAAAAAAGGTTTTACACTCATTGAACTTTTAGTAGTTATTTCTGTTATTGGTTTATTGACTTTGGTAACGGTTGTGGCACTTGGACAAAAGCGTGAACAAATGCGTGATATTGAGCGCTTGTCCAATATGCGTGATCTCCAAGCACATTTGGAATTGTATTTTGTTACACATAACCAGTATCCAGTGGTTGCTCCTCCAGGCAAAATTTTGGGGAGTGCGGATGCTGCCTGTTTGAGTAACAGTGGGTTCGTTGGTGGTGATTGTCCAGATCCAATTATGAAAAACATTCCCCAAGATCCAGGAGATTTTCAATATGTCTATACCTCTACCGATGGGCTGAGCTATAGTATTAGTGCACAGCTTGAGGGACAAATTGAATCTTTGCAAGGTAAAATTGTGGCAGTACCAAGTGTGATTCGTCAAGTAGAATAGTCTGTCCAATTGTTTAAAATCAGTATCAAAAGTCGAGTACAACGTTTTTGAAATTTTTTTCAAGAGCAGAGACTCGACTTTTTCTTTTTAGGTATGTCCGTTGATTATATATATATTTTTATTTTTTTGTTTGGTCTGTTGATGGGCAGTTTTTTGAGTGCCTGGGTATATCGACTTAAAAATGGAAAGAGTATTGTATATGGACGTTCCGTATGTGATCATTGTACCTATGTGTTGAAGTGGTATGATCTTATTCCCGTGTTAAATTTTTTGTATTTACGAGGGAAATGTCGTCAGTGTGAAAAAAAAATTTCTCTTCAGTATCCATGGGTTGAACTCGTAACCGGTATTTTATTTGTGTTTGTCGTCGCATTCAATTTCTCTCAGGGAGAGGGTCTATTGGTATGGTGTATATCCTACCATTTATTGGCTGTATTTTTTTTGGAGGCAGTTTTTCTTTTTGACCTATTGTATGGAGAAATTCCTTTGCGATTCACTGTGTTTCCTGCTGTAATTTTTGTTGTCCTTTCTTTTTTTCTGCATTCGTCATTTTCTGGGGTACTCGGTGCCTTGGTTGGTGCTTTATTTTTTGCGGTGCAATTTTTTGTGTCCAAAGGAAAGTGGGTCGGAAGTGGAGATATTGGTATGGGGGTTCTGCTCGGAAGTATTGTGGGGTGGCCACTGGTCTTTTTGACTCTACTTTTGGCATATGTAGGCGGAACCTTGTTTTTTTTGCCATTTCTTGTTTTGAAAAAAGTAAATAAAAAGAGTAAAATCCCGTTGGGAACATTTTTGTCAGTTGCCACATTTTTTGCTATGATGTGGGGGGAGAAAATGCTTTCATTTTTAGCTCGATAATCTATGGAGAAACAAAGACACCTTATCAAAGTGGCAGCACATCTTTTATTAAAAAAAGATAACAAAATTTTATTGCTCTTGCGTCAAAATACTGGCCACAGAGATGGTGAATATGGTTTGGTAGCAGGACACGTAGAAGCAGGTGAAAGAGTGAAAGATTGTATTATTCGTGAAGCTGCCGAAGAAGCAGGCATTGTTTTACTTCCACAAGATCTTCATTGCGTTCATGCCTTTTATCGAACATTTCGAGAATATGTTAATTTTTTCTTTGTGGCAGAAAAGTGGCAGGGTGAAATTCAAAACATGGAACCAGAAAAATGCGTAGAACTTGCTTGGTTTGATATAAATAACTTACCAGATAATTTTATACCATATTTAAAAGACGTTGTTGAAATGTATAAAAAAGGAGAATTTTTTTCTGAAGACGATGAAGATACGTAAATTGTTTTTGTTTTTCTCAATGTTAAAAAACAGTGCCGAAAAACTCACCTAAATATAAAGTATGTCACAAGAACTGAAGAACAAACTACAAAGACTCCGCGACCAAATCAATGACCTTCGGTATCGGTATCACGTACAAAATGATCCAGAAGTGACAGATGCTATGTACGACGGTCTCATGGACGAGTTGCGCAAAATTGAAGCCGATCACCCAGAACTCATTACACCAGATTCTCCTACACAGCGAGTTGCCGGCAAACCTGCCGATAAATTTGAAAAGGTTATCCACTCTGTGCCACAGTGGTCTTTTAATGATGCGTTTAGCGAACAAGATATTGCTGATTGGCAAGAGAGAATTTTGAAAATTTTGGAAAAAGAACTTGGTGAAAGACCCAAGGATGTATCATATGTGTGTGAACTGAAAATTGATGGATTGCATATGGTGCTCACATATGAAAACGGTCGCTTGATTACTGCCGCAACACGAGGAGATGGTAAAGTAGGGGAGAATGTGACACAAAATATCAAAACTATTCTCTCTGTGCCGCTCGAACTCTCACAAAAAATAAATATTATTACCGAAGGAGAAGTTTGGATGAAGGCCTCAATGCTTGCGAGTATAAATGAAGAACGCAAAAAGCAAGAATTACCACTCTTTGCCAATCCACGCAATGCTGCTGCGGGTACTATTCGACAGCTCGATCCACAAGTTGTTTCCGAGAGAAAACTTGTTTTGACTTCATATGATATTTCCAGTGACAATGCTCCTGCCACCCAAGCCGAAGAATTACAATTTTTGAAAGAGCTTGGTTTTCGTACTGACTCAAATTGGAAGGTGGTCAAAGATTTGAGTGGTATTATGCAATTTTATCATCACTGGAAAGAAGC
This sequence comes from uncultured Gammaproteobacteria bacterium, assembly GCA_964566225.1. Lineage (GTDB taxonomy): Bacteria > Patescibacteriota > Patescibacteriia > Magasanikbacterales > UBA922 > CAYTKU01. The sequence continues at coordinate 9,967 of CAZMHV010000010.1, read as the reverse complement.
CAAAAAAACCCAAGAGTTTTGGATTGATGGCGTTGTGATTAAAGTGAATGAAAAAAAATATCAAAATATTTTGGGTTTTACTGGCAAGGCACCGCGTTGGGCTATTGCGTTCAAGTTTCCAGCCGAGCAGGGGACCACGAGAGTCAAAGATATTTATGTGCAGGTTGGTCGTACCGGAGCACTGACTCCTGTTTCACTGCTTGAACCTGTAAAACTCGCTGGTACCACGGTCACACATGCTACGCTTCATAATTTTGATGAAATCAAACGACTCGGTGTCAAAGTTGGTGATATGGTGGTAGTAGAAAAAGCCGGAGACATTATTCCCAAAATTATTCGTGTACTTGAAAAAATGCGCACGGGTGAAGAAACGGGTGTGCGTGAACCACGGGTTTGCCCTATTTGTCACAGTGCCGTGGAGCGACGTGAGGTGCTTGATAAAAAACAAGGCAAAAGTGCTGGATTATTTTGTTCCAACCCTCGTTGTTATGCGCAGGAACAAGAACGACTTCGTCATTTTGTGAGCAAACATGCTTTTGATATTGATGGACTTGGTGAAAAAATTGTAGAGCAATTGGTTGATGAAGGACTTATCAAAAATGCCGCAGATATTTTTAACTTGAAAAAGGGTGATGTAGAAGGACTCGAAGGTTTTGCCGAAAAATCTGCACAAAATTTAGTAGATGCTATTGCTGCTGCCCGAGAAGTCACCTTGGCACGTTTTATTTTTGCACTTGGCATTCCACATGTTGGTGAAGAGACGGCACTCCGTTTTGCCAGTGTTTTCAAAACATTTAAAAAATTTGAAGAGGCAACAGAGCAAGAGTTGCAAGAAGTCCCTGATGTTGGTCCGCGTGTTGCTCAGTCAGTGCAAGAATATTTTTCACAAGCCGAAAATATTGAACTCATTGAAGAACTCTTGGCAAATGGAGTAATAGTAAAACCTTTTGAGTCAAGTAAAAAACCACAAAAATTTGTTGGTCAGACATTTGTATTTACCGGGAGTTTACAAACCATGTCTCGTGACGAGGCCGAAGATTTGGTTCGTCAGTTTGGTGGTGAGGCCAGTGGGTCAGTGAGCAAAAAAACCACCTATGTTGTTGCGGGTGAGAGTGCTGGAAGCAAACTCGACAAGGCTCGAAGCCTGGGGGTATCTGTTATTTCTGAAGATGAATTTGAAAAAATGTTGTAAAAATACGCTTTTTTGTGGAGTCGTTGGGTATCACTCGGGGGCAGGTTTCCTTCTTGCCAACTGGGGCAGAAGTAGTGTACAATAGCCTCATATTTTACTATGAAACTTACCACTGACCAGGTTGCCAAAATTGCCACTTTGGCTCGCCTCGCCCTCACAGACCAAGAAAAAGAACGCTATGCCGAGCAACTCTCGGTGATTTTGGATTATATTGAAATGCTTGGTGAAGTTGATACCACTGGCGTGGAGGAAACCTGTCAGGTGACTGGGCTCATGGATGTGGTACGAGATGATGTTGCTATTTCCATTGACGAAGAAACTCGCAAAAAATTGATTGCGTGTTTTCCCGAAAAGTCTGGAGATTTATTGAAGGTGAAGGCGGTGTTTGAGTAATTATAATAAATTATGAATTTGCTCATTATAAAGGTTTTATTGTTCCAATTTGTTTCTTACACTCCAGATATTGGTATTATACTTTTTGGTTTTGGTTTATTTTGTTATAAGTATAAAGTTCCCAACGTAAAAGCAAAAAAGTTTATGTTTTGGGGTATTTTTATTTTTCTGATCTATAATCTTTCACTCTTTTTGCTTATTTCGAGTATTCGTTTACGAGGGTAAATACATGTATGAATTTGAATGAACTCACAATTTCCGAGGCACATGCAGGCCTCACCCAAAAAGAATTTTCTTCTGTTGAACTCACACAGGCTTGTTTGGATAGAATCAAACAGCGCAATCCGCAAATAAATGCGTTTATTACCGTAACTGATGAACTTGCACTCGAAGAAGCTCGCAATGCCGACGAAGTAATTGCGTCTGGCAAAGCAAATCCTCTCACCGGTATTCCATTTTCTGTCAAAGACGCTATTAATACCAAAGATGTTCGCTCTACTGCCTCGGCAAAAATTCTCGATAACTACATTCCACCATTTGATGCAACCGTGATCAAAAATATTCGTGAGCAGGGGGCAGTTTTGGTTGGCAAAACGAACTGTGATGCGTTTGGACATGGAGCCAGTAATGAAAACTCCATGTATGGACCAGTACACAATCCACATGATGAAACCAAAGTTTCTGGTGGTTCATCGGGTGGAAGTGCTGCTTCGGTTGCCGATAACCAATGTCTTTTTTCTATTGCCGAAGATACGGGCGGATCAATTCGTCAGCCAGCTGCGCTCTGTGGCATTGCAGGCTTGCGTCCAAGTTATGGCAGAAACTCTCGCTATGGCATTATGCCAATGGCCAGTTCACTTGATACGGTTGGACCCATGGCCAAATCTGTGGAAGACATTGCGCTTCTCATGGAAGTAATGGCTGGTCAAGATGCCAAAGATGCTACCACTGTTCCACAACCCGTTCCTCGCTATACCGCAGGACTCAAAAAAGAACTCAAGGGCATGAAAATTGGTTTACCAAAAGAATATTTTGATTTGGAAGGCATGGAAGCTGAAACCAAAGAAATTGTTTTGCAAAAAATCGAAGCCCTGAAACAGTTTGGTGTAGAACTCAAAGAAGTATCACTTCCATATACCAAATACGGAATTCCTGTGTATTATATTGTGGTACCAAGTGAAGACAGTTCCAACCTTGGTCGCATGGACGGTATTCGCTATGGTGTGCGAGCCGATGGAAAAGATTTGTACGATGTATATGCCAACACTCGTGCGCAAGGATTTCCCGAAGAAGTAAAACGTCGTATTATGATCGGAACCTATGCACTCTCTGCAGGGTACTACGACGCATACTATCGCAAAGCGCAAAAAGTTCGTACGCTTATTGTGAAAGATTTTGAAAATGTATTTAACGATGTGGATGTAATTCTTACTCCCACCTCACCTTTTCCAGCGTTTGACATTGGTGCCAAGTCAAGTGACCCACTTGCTATGTATTTGGCAGATATTTTTGTTTCGGCTTCGGCTGTGGCGGGAATTCCAGGTCTCTCTATCTCAGCAGGTATGACCAAAGCTGGACTCCCTGTCGGTCTCCAAATTCTCGGGCCACGACTCATGGAAGAACGAGTATTGAATGTAGGATATTGGGCAGAGCAAACAAATTCATAAATGTTCACTCGCTCAGGAATAAAAATATAGATATTTCTATTCCTCCAATCACTTTCTCTATGCGAAAATCAGATATCAAAAAAATGCACCAACAAGCTGCCAAGGTTTATAATTACCCAGATAATGAAATTAACTATCGTGAATCCTGGCGCATTTTTCGCATCATGTCTGAATTTGTGGAAGGGTATCAATTTTTGGCAGGACTTGAAAAAGAAATTACTATTTTAGGTTCAGCTCGTTTTCCCGAAGATGATCAGTATTATAAAATTGCTCGTGAACTTGGGGGACTCCTGGGAAAAAATAAATGTACGGTGCTCACGGGTGGTGGTCCTGGTATTATGGAAGCTGCCAACCGAGGGTGCTACGAAGTAGGGGGCAAGTCTATTGGTCTCAACATTCAACTTCCATTTGAACAAGTCCTCAACCCATATGTGACTCGTTTTACTTCATTCAACTATTTCTTTACTCGCAAGGTAATGCTCACGTCACCTGCGAACGCCTTTGTAATTTTTCCTGGTGGATTTGGAACCATGGATGAAATTTTTGAAGTAGTTGATCTCATGCAGCAAGGCATGATTCAAAAGGTTCCAATTGTTTTGGTTGGTAAAAAGTTTTGGACACCGCTGTTGAACTTTTTGAAAAAAAGTTGCTGTCAGGTTGGTTCCATTGACAAAAAAATAGTGAATTCTTGGCATGTGGTGGATTCTGCCAAAGAAGCCTATGAAATAATCAAAGAAGTCAAAGATGTTAAAATTTCTTGTGATCTGTCACCCAATACATTTCAGTGTGTTGGAAACATTGATTGGAGAATTTTTCGTATCATGTCTGAACTCGTGGAAGGTTTTGAATTTTTGACCAATTTAAAAAATGATGTGACCGTGCTCGGTACCCGTCATATTGATTCAAAAAATCCATATTACAAAAAGGCATACAAACTCGGTGAAATGCTCGCTTCTTATGGATTTACCACGGTGACGGGTGGGGGAGGCGGTGTGGCCGAAGCCGTAAACAAAGGAGCCTATGATATGCAGGGTTCTTCTGTAGGACTTGGTCTTAAAATGGGTGAAGATACATTACTCAATGAGTATCTGACCGAATCCATGACGTTTCACTTTCCTTTTACACGCAAACTTATTGTTACCGCACCTTCCAAAGCCTTTGTGTTTTTTCCTGGTGGATTTGGCACATTGCATCAACTTTTTGAAGTTCTTACTCTCATGCAAACCGGCAAAATGCCACGTCGTCCAGTAATTTTATTTGATAGAGAGTTTTGGCAAAGCATGCATGAGTTTATCAAAGAAGTCATGGTTCACGATGTTCACACAATTACCGATGATGACGATGAAATTTATCAAATTGTTGACAATGTGGATAATATCATGAAAGTAATTGAAAACTGGAGACCACCAAGCAAAGCAGCGAGTGGTTCAAAAAAGAAATAAGTATGATTCCTTTTTTTGAATGGAAAACAATTTTGCTCGGACCCCTTACACTTCAGGTGTGGGGTCTTTTTGTTGCCTTGGGCATGTTGCTTTCCATGTGGATTATCAACAAGCGCAGCAAAAAATTTGGACTCAATGCTGATGTCATGTTTAACCTCGCATTTTGGATGATTGTGTGGGGAATTCTGGGTGCTCGTGCATTTCATGTGGTGTTTTACGAACAATCATACTATGCTGCGCATCCACTTGAGATTTTTAAACTCTGGAATGGTGGCATGTCATCGTTTGGTGGACTTTTTGGTGCTGCTTTTTATTTTTGGCGAGCCATCAAAAAACAAAAACTCCTCGGACAAATTTTGCTCATTGCCGATGTCATGAGTTACTCGGCGGTGTTTGGTTGGATGCTTGGACGTGTGGGTTGCCTGATGATTCACGATCACTTGGGTCGTCATTCTACCTGTCCCTGGGCCATGCAAACGCCTGATGGGCCACGTCTTGAAATGGCATTGCTTGAAATTGTGGGCATGATTCCGCTTGCTATTTTGTTTTTTGTGAGTCGCAAAAAAGAACGCGCACACGGTTGGTATGTGGGCCTGTTATTTTTGTATTACGGCCTCCTTCGCTTCATTTTGGACTTCTACCGAGCCAAAGATATTGTGGGTGCCGATGCCAGGTTCCTCGGATTGACTCCAGCGCAGTATTTTGCTATAGTACTGGCTCTTCTGGGGCTGGTGCAATGGCGCCGGTCAAGGAAAAAATAATGGAGAGATCGCATAGTGGTCGAGTGCACCGCCTTGGAAAGGCGGCATACCCGAAAGGGTATCGAGGGTTCGAATCCCTCTCTCTCCGCACTTAATTTTAATAAAAAATATGCAACTCAATTACCTCGCGATCTTTCTCGCAACGGTCGCTCAATTCATCGTCGGTGCCATTTGGTACACTCCAGTTTTTGGAAAACTCTGGGGCAAAATTCATGGTTTTGATAAACAGTCCAAAGAAGAACAACAAAAAATGATGAAAAAAATGGGACCACTTCTTGGGATGCAATTTTTGGTGACACTGGTTACCTCATTTGTGTTGGCCCTCTTTTTGGCAGCCCTTCCTTCTGAATGGCATGCCTTTGGCATGGCTGGATTTTTTTGGCTTGGTTTTGTATTGCCAACACAAGTCAGTAGCGTTCTTTTTGGTGGCACAGAGCCAAAATGGATTGTAAAGAAAATTGCGATTATGGCTGGTGGTTCACTGGCTTGTTATATGGTTGGTGCAGCTGTGTTGCATTTGATGAAATAAGAAACAAAAAGGGGAGTGTGCATCATGTACAACTCCCTTTTTCATGGAGAGGTGTCAGAGCGGTCTATCGTGCAGCTTTGCTAAAGCTGTGTACCGAAAGGTACCGGGAGTTCGAATCTCCCCCTCTCCGCACATGAGGAAGTTATTTTTATAACAATCATATGACTCCTTACAAACACACCCAAATCGGCTATTTGATGATTGCAATCACATTAGCCGTGCTCATTCTTTTTGGTTGGCTTCAAGTGACAGCCAGAGCCGAGGCACCGTCGTATGATTCTGGAGCAAATTTTGTCATGACGGCAACCATGGTGTTTATTTTGTGTATCCTCGCATCGTTTTCAACGCTCAGTGTTTCCATTGACGAATCGTTTGTAAAAATCCGTTTTGGCTTTGGTATTTTTCGCAAAAAGTTTGTGTTAAATGAAATTGCGGAAGTGAAGAAAGTGAGAAATCATTGGTATTATGGATGGGGTATAAAGCGATGGTTTTGTCCACAAATGTGGATTTTTAGTGTTTCAGGATTCGATGCGGTTGAGCTCACCATGAAAAATGGGAAAATTTATCGTATTGGAACTGATGAACCCTCAAAACTTGAGGCTGCTCTCAAGCAGGTTGTACATTTATAATTTTAAAAATATGCCAAACATCAATCCCTGGATTAACTTTAACGGAAATGCCGAAGAAGCATTTACTTTTTACAAATCAGTATTTGGTGGCGAGTTTGCCAAAGTGACTCGTTTGCAAGAACTTTCAAGTCCTGAATTTCCTATCCCAGAAAGTGATGCCAATAAAATATTTTTTATTGCCTTGCCTATTGGCCCAAACATGTTAATGGGAAATGATATCCCAACAAGCATGGGGCGCGTGAGTGAAAATGAAAATAGATCAAAAATCTCTGTTCGAGTCGAGAGTAAAGAAGAAGCCGAACGAGTATTTACTGGACTTTCAGCGGGGGGCAGTGTAGAAATGCCTTTGGACCAGAGTCCTTGGGGTACATACTTTGCCATGTTTCGTGATAAATATGGTATTGAATGGGTAGTAGAATTTGATCCTCAAGTATAAGTGTTCCGTATGCCTGAATTAAAAACCAAAGTAAACAAAGCAAGTGTTGAAAAATTTCTAAACTCAATAGAAGACCAGCAAAAGCGTGAGGATTGTTTTGTTATTTCAAAAATGATGGAAAAAGCAACAAAGTCAAAACCAGAAATGTGGGGTGCGGCGATTGTTGGTTTTGGTCGCATGACCTATACCTATGCCAATGGCAAAGAAGGCGAATGGATGCAAATAGGTTTTTCTCCCCGCAAAGGATACATTGCCCTCTACGGTTTGAAAGTGTTTACCATGACCCTCGGGGGATTAAAAGAAAAAAAACACGACAATGATTTTCTCTTGAATTTAGGAAAATACAAAGAAGGTGGCGGATGTATTTATATTAAAAAACTTTCTGATGTAAATACCAAACAGCTTGAAAAAATTATCAAGCTTGCGGTGAGTCGAAAGAAAAAATAAGTTGTTTTCTTCGGTGTTCAAAACTCTCGGGAAAAATTATTAAAACAATATAAAATATATGAAAGAAACAATGCATTTTGAAATAGTCATAAACGTTCCTGTACAAAAAGTGTGGGATACAATGTTGACACAAGAAACCTATCGAGAGTGGACGAGTGTTTTTGATCCAACTTCTTGCTACGAAGGTTCTTGGGAAAAAGGAAGTACAATTAAGTTTTTGGGAGGGAGTGGTGATGGTATGATTTCTGAAATAGCAGAAAATATCCCACAGAAATTTGTTTCCATAAAACATCTAGGACAAATAAAAGATGGAGTAGAAGATACCACAAGCGAGGAAATAAAGAAGTGGTTACCAGCTTTTGAAAATTATTCTTTTACGGAAAAAGGAACAGAAACGCTCCTCGCAGTAGATATGGAAATGGAGGCAAGCGCAGAATCAAAAGCAATGAAAGAAATGTTTGAAGGAATGTGGCCAAGTGCACTCCTAAAATTAAAGGAAATTTGCGAAAAATAATTGATAGTTATTTATGAAAAAAACGCTTCCGACAATACAAACTGATATTCAATCCTACAATAAAGCTTTAGTGAAAGGAGAGAAAGAAATTTGTGAGGTACTCTCTGAAGAGATAACACTTCACCTGTCAACGGCAGAAAATAAAATTTGGCATGGTCATCCGGTGTGGTTTTTAGACGGTAACCCAGTGGTTGGTTACGACAAACTAAAAAATTGCGTTCGTTTGCTTTTTTGGAGTGGTCAGTCATTTGATGAATCAGATTTGCAAAAAGAAGGAAGTTTCAAAGCTGCTGAAATTCGATATACCGATGTATCACAAATTAACAAAAAAGATCTCAAACGCTGGTTGAAAAAGGCAAAGGATATACAATATGATTATAAAAATATCGTCAAGAGAAAGGGTGTGTTGAAAAAGATTGTTGCACCGAAGAAATAAGAATTTGTTCATTGGTATATAACGTTTTATGATCAAAAAACAAATCGCTACTGGTGTTTTTCATAGTCTGCCCTTAGATCTCCGAAAGGTACTTCTTTCTGATGATCAAGTGCTCTCAATCTGGAATAGTCTTACCCCACTTGCACGCAATGAGTGGATTTGCTGGGTTATCTCGGTCAAAAAAGCAGAAACACGCCAAGAGCATCTCGAACGAGTTCCTGTGCATCTCAAAGAAGGACAGCGCCGCCCGTGTTGCTGGATGGGGTGTATTCACCGCAAGGACAAGCCCATGAATTCTACACAAAAATGGATACTGGATACAAAATCGAAAAAAGCAAAATAAAAGTATTTTTAATTCAAATCATATGAAACCAAAATCATGCGAATCATGTTTCATGCCCCTTGACGCAGCCCATGGACAAGATGGTGCAGAAAAATACTGCAATCTGTGTTTTCAAAATGGCGAACTCTGCTACAAAGGCAATGATGTAAAAGAATTCCAAAAAATTTGCTATGAAAATATGATTAAGAGTGGTATGAACAAATGGAAAGCAAAGTTTTTTGCATGGACCATTCAGTTTGCTCCTCGTTGGAAAAAGAAATAGTATATTTTTAATTTTAATTCATAAAAAAACAATATGAAAAAATACAAAATCATGTTTTGGGTTGCAACTTCACTCATCTTTGTACTCGAAGGTCTCATGCCTGCGTTTACTTCACAATCTGAAATGGCCAAAGAAGGAATTCGACACCTCGGTTATCCTGCGTACTTTGGAACTATGCTTGCTGTGTTCAAGACTCTTGGTGGTTTTGCTCTCATTCTTCCTATGGTTCCAAAACGTGTAAAAGAATGGGCTTATGCAGGATATGGTTTTGACTTTATTGCTGCATTTGTGAGTCTCTCTGCTGTAGATGGTATGAGTAGTATGTTGATTATGCCTGTTGTTGCCATGGCAATTTTGGTCATGTCTTATGTTTCATATAATAAATTGCAGTCACAGGCAAAATAATTTCTATGAAACCCCGCATTGTTTTCATCCATGGCAACCAAACGCGCAGTTGGCAATTTGCGTGGACGCCTTGGTTGCAAGCAGAACTTCAAAAAGCTGGTTACGAAACAGATTTTCAACTGTTTCCTGACTCTATTATTGCTCGCGCCAAATACTGGTTGCCGTTTTTGCAAAACCACATCAAAGCAGGGGAGAACGATGTACTTGTGGGTTGGTCTTCGGGTGCTGTCGCTGCCATGCGCTATCCCGAAACACACAGAATCAAGGGATCAATTCTTGTGGCTCCATCATATACCGACCTTAACGACGATCTCGAAAAACAAAGTGGGTATTTTGATACTCCTTGGAATTGGGATGCGATGAAAAAGAATCAAGAACATATTGCTTTGTTTTACAGTGACAATGATCAATTTATTCCAGTCACAGAATTTGAACACATTGCGGAGGCGCTCACCCCAGAAGTGCACGCCTTTACGGGCAACGGGCATTTTATGAATCAAGATACATTTCC
>CAZMHV010000009.1:0-19541 GCA_964566225.1 uncultured Gammaproteobacteria bacterium | reverse complement strand
GAGCTTCGGCAAAAAAAGTTTCAAAGTCCACATTATTTTTAATTTGTTTTTCAAGACCTTTCTGCGTATATCCAGTGAGCCAGCAAATAATTTCATCTACCTCTGCCTTGGTGCGGTTTTTTCTCTCTGCTTTTTGGATGTAGAGTGGGTATACTTTGCTGAAGGGCATTTTGAATACTTTGGTGTTGTTCATATTTATATAAACTTTATTTAATCCAAAAAAACTTCACACTCTTCCACACCATATCCACCGCAAAATACACAAACGTCAACGCAAAAATCTTAAACATCACTGGCACCACTTTTGGATTCGAAAGCACTGTGCGAAATCGAGAAAACAAAAAGGCCACGAATACGGTTGAAAGAAGCCAACCAATTTCAACTAACACCAAAAAAAGAAATTCCCCAAAGTGTACTCGTTCACCGAGCGCTATTGCCTTTGGGATACAAACCGTAACCCAATACGTCCACAGCACACCATTGGCAAGTATCATTGCCGAAATTTTCCCGCGACTAAAATGTACTTTTTCGCCAGTATCAATTTTTTTAATTTTCCAAATTGAAGTGGAAATCCAAATGAGTATTCCGGCCCCCACAAACGAAAGTCCATAAAATACTGCCTGCGACAAACCAAGTGCCGAAAGCACCACAAGACTCACCAAAGCAACCGTCGCCTCCGTCAAAAGCGCCCACAAAATAATCCGAAAACTTTTTGCAAAGCCAGACTGGAGAATCTCGGTGAATATGGCGGTGAGAACTGGGCCTGGAATGAGGCCGCCGATGAGACCGAGGATGAAGGCACTGAGGATTTCGGGGGACATGTTTATTTAAGACTCTTATTAAAATAATAATTATTTAAATCTGCTTTTTTTCCTGTACTATTTTGTAAGTACATCAGTACATAACCAAAAATTCTACTTAAGATAGATGCTTGGCTCCATCCTTTTGTTTTTACTAAATAGCCATACTCATATTCTTTATCAAGTTTTCTAACATTTTCAATTAATAAATCATAATTAGCCAAACCAGTAGAGGTTTTGTTAATAAGACCATATAACAAACCATCTAAACTGGCAATTAAATCTATCTCCGGTTTAAAATCTGATAGTTCAAACAATTTACTTAATATTTTACTATCAGAATCTTCTATATTAATTTGTTCTGGTTTTGGAATCAAATTCTTTGAATGTTCCAAACCAATAATTCCAACAATAGGATTTGTAGTATAACCTCCATTGATCCCTTTACCCATCTGCAATCCACCTGGGAGATACCTTTGTTGATCGCTTTTAGTGAAATTTACACTACTCAATATTTTACTCAAATGCTCAAACGCTCCTTCACACTTTTCTCTACCTATTAAGCTTTCCTTGTTAAGAGTTCTTTTTATTTCAAAAATTCCTAGTACAGAATCTTTCAAACATATTTCCATTCCATTTTGCTTATCAACTACAAATATTGAATGCGGAACTAAAGTATCAACAATAATCATATCAACCTGAGGAGAGACTACTGGTTCTATTTCACTACTTTCAGCAGAAACAATATATCCATGAGTTACATGAAATCTTTTTGGTAAAATATTTCGAAATATTTCTCGTATTTCATTTTCAACAACACTTCCAGAGTTTGTAATATTTTTAATATATTGATGTGACAGTAATGATTTTTCTAATAAAAACTCAATGTATTTTATATTTAGATTAAACAAATCTTTATAAGTCTTAGTCATATTCTTCTACTTTATCTCCCCCCACCGTCTCCCAACCCCAACACTCACCTCAACCGGCACTTTGAGCTGCACCACGCCAACCATCGTCTCCACCAACATCTCCGAAATCTCATCTTCCAAACCTTTTTTCACCTCCAGCACCAATTCATCGTGCACCTGCATGATAATTTTCACGTCCTTTGTGTCTTTGATATTTTCATACACTGCAATCATCGCCATTTTCATGAGATCCGCCGCAGTCCCCTGAATTGGCATATTCACGGCCATGCGCTCAGCAGCGCTGCGAAGTTGAAAATTTGATGCGTTCAAATCTGGAATATATCGCTTGCGGCCAAAGAGTGTTTCCACATAGCCGGTCTCACGCGCCACGCGCAGCGTTTCGTCCATGTATTTTTTTACGCCCGCAAACTGTTCAAAATATTTTTCAATAAATTCTTTGGCTTCGGCCACAGAAATGCCCGTGCGAGACGCCAAACCAAATGACCCCATGCCATACAAAACTCCAAAGTTTACTTCTTTGGCTGCGCGGCGCATGTCTTTGGTGACCTCGTTCAAAGGCACATTGTTAATTGCAGCAGCAGTCGCCGTGTGAATGTCGTCACCCTTTTTAAAAATCTCAATCATCTTTTTGTCCTCGGCCATGGATGCCACAATACGCAGTTCAATTTGCGAGTAGTCGGCAGCAATCAAAACATTGCCTTCTTCGGACCAAAAAGCATCACGAATTTTTTTGCCGAGCTCGGTGCGAATTGGAATATTTTGCAAATTTGGATCAGACCCCGACAGGCGCCCAGTCGCAGCCACGGCTTGATTAAAACTACTGTGAATGCGATGTGTCACTGGATTAATAAGTGTTGGGAGCACATCAATGTAGGTGTTTTGCAACTTGGCGAGTTCGCGGTGTTCTTCAATGCATTCAATAATCGGATGCACACCTCGCAGTTTGTCGAGTTCGGATGCAGCGGTCGAAAATCCTGTTTTGCCTTTTTTAATTCCTTCCACTTGCAATCCCATTTCTTCAAACAAAACATCACGCAGCTGCACCGAAGAAGCCACATTAAATTCATGCCCAGCATACTCCCAAATTTTTCGAATCACCACATCAAGCGCCTCGGCCACGTCTTTTGACAAGTCCTCCAGCATTTTTTTATCCACGGCCACACCCGCCACTTCCATGTGTGCGAGCACTGGAATCAGTTCCATTTCTACTTTGTCAAACAGTCCTCGATTCGCGTCTTTCTCAAGTGCTTCCTTATATATTTCAAACAATGGGAGAAAATATCCAATCTCAGTGGCAAACGCACTCGGGTCAATGCCAAACAATGTTTCTTTGGTCTGCACCACCAACTCTTCGCCGAGTTCTCGCAGCACAATACTCGTGAGGTCATGCGCACGCGTGCTCGAATTCAAAACATACGATGCAATCATGAGATCAAACAAAGTGTTTTCGAGTTTCACGTCTCTGTGCTGCAACACTTTCACCAGTTGCTTCACATCATGCCCCACCAAAATTTTCTTTTTATCGGTAAACAAAGTGTATACGTCTTTCAATTCTTTTTCACCAAGCACAGCAACATCCAAAAAGTATATGTGCTTCTGCGTAGCAAAAACAAACCCGGTCATTTTGCCTTCAAAAATATTTTGTCCCTGCAAAATTTCTTTGCAGCCAAATACTTTTTCTTTTTCAAGATTATTGAAGAATATTTCAAAGTTTTTTGGTGTAACAGAAATAACTTCGAGTGCTTTTGTTTTTTTTGCCTTACTCGCCGCACCCGCGGAAGATTTTTCTGTTGACGAATCACTCGCAGCAGCATCACCCCCAGGAAGTCTCTTCAGCAAACTCACAAACCCAAACTGTTGAAACAGCGGCAACACTTTTTCTCTGTCCACGCCCACATATTTACAATCCTCAATCGGCACTTCAACATCTGGCACATCCAGTCGAATCGTCGCCAGCTCATAACTCATGCGAGCACCCTTTTCATCTTCTTCGAGTTTTTTGACCACACTTTCACGAATCTGCTTCACCACTCCGTCACGATCTTTTTGCAACGCCTCATAAATTTCTTTCACCCCACCAATTTTCTCGAGCAAATCCTTGGCCCCCTTTTCACCGATACCTCGCACACCTGGAATATTATCCGAACTATCTCCGGCAATGGCTTTGTAATCAATCATACGAATTGGCGCAAACCCAAAACGCTCCACGACTTTCGCCGGAGTATACATTTCCATTTCACTGAGACCCTTTTTCAATAAATATACATGAATGTGATCGTCCACAAGCTGAAGCAAATCTTTATCTCCCGACACCACCACACATTCCATTGCATCACCTCGCTTAATTTCTTCGCGCTTCACCAAAGTCCCAATCACATCATCGGCCTCAAACCCCTCTTTGGTCAAAACCTGAATCCCAAACCCACGCACCAGTTCGTGCACCAAAGGAATCTGGTCATACAAATCCTGATCTGCCTTCACGCGCGTGGCCTTGTATTGGTCATACACCTCATCACGAAAAGTTCCTCCGGCCACGTCAAACGCAACCGCAATATAATCTGGTTTCAAATCGGCCAGCACCTTAAGCAGCATGGACGTGAATCCATACACCGCATTGGTGAGCTTGCCATCCTTGCCCGTGAGCGGCGGAATGGCATGGTAGGCTCGGTGAATAATAGCATTACCGTCAATAATGACGAATCTTTTTTTAGGAGTGTTCATAGTAGAACAATTGTAGCACTTCTTTCCAAAGAAACAAAGCACAAATTTCTTGACAAAACCAACCAAAACACCGGATAATAGAAAAAACCACCATCGGAGCAAAACATGTTTCTCATTTTTCCTTCCGCGTTTGCGTTCGTTGCCAAAGTTTTCCCGCTCGTCGAGCGTGGAACTCTGCGAATTTCGGGGCTGTGCCGTATCCAAAACACTGACGAAGCGTTGCGAAAAGTCAGAACCTCCCCTCGGGCAATCCAAGATCGCATTTTCGTCATCTTCGGCCAAGAAGATCTCGAATGTTTCAGTGTGATCGCTGATACACTGGGGCAAATGTCCGAGGAAATCTGGTACATCTACTACGGCGATATGCCACGAGGTGGCCTCCCCGAAGGCATCCACGCTGTTCTGCCAGCGTCACTCAAAGATGACCTGGTCGGAACCATCATCTTTTTTGCGTGTTCACGCAAAGCCGAATCACCAGATGTGTTTCGGCGATTCAGTACTTCGGCGTCCCCTCCCCAAAAAACGCCGACGTACCCGCGGCCCGGACTTCCGCGAAAACTCCGTTTCAAGTGAAGAGGGTTGCCAAACAAAAAACCGTTCGTGCAACCTGCTTTGATCCTCTTTTTTGAGAGTCAGCGCAGGAGGACACGAACGGTTTTTTTTAAGTGAGGTACCAGTCGGATTCGAACCGACGCATAGGGGTTTTGCAGACCCCTGCCTTACCACTTGGCTATGGTACCGTAAAAAGCAAGAGCAGTATACCACTATTCAACACGTATTTCAAGTGTCCCCAAGAAATAAAAAATCCCTCAAAAACTTGTACACAAGACTACACATCACTCACAAAAAAGTAAAGACCCCCCGTTTCCGGGAGGTCTCTGTAATAATTCCATTATTTCATCGTTACAGTATTGGTAGACTGATTCACTACAGTCACCTTTGGAGCAGCCTTTACTTTTGGCTTTCCATAGGTAAGAATTTCCATCTTTACCTGACGCTTCACACCAAATTGCTTGGCAATTTTACGTGCGGCATCAAGAGACTCTTTGGAATCGATTTTTCCATCAATACCTACCTGAGTATACATATCGGCACTCCATCTTCCGTTATATTTTTCATGCTTTCTATCACAAACTTCTACTGGTTTGTCACCATAAATACTGGTAACACGTTCGTCTTTAAAGCGAACCAATGAACCAAGTGGAAGGTCGTTCAAAGCAATACAACGGACATCACCCTTTTCTGCATATACCTTACGGTAATCAATACCATTGGCAGGCAAAAATGGGGTAGAGTCATTCTGCCACACATCACTTGAGTAAGCAGTTACCGTAATAAAACGAACTGCTTTGGCAGGGAGCTCTTCTTCTACAGGTACTACAGGAGTTTGAATTACCACCGGAGTGGCATTCTCTTCTGTTTCACTGTCAGCAAACACTGGAGTAGTAGTATTCATAAGAAGACTTACTATTACAGCAACAGTAATGACCTTTTCCGAAACACGATAATTGAGTAAGTTCATATTCATATTACGATTAGGCTGCCGAGAGAAAAACTTTCCTCTCGAACAACACACACCTTTCTGACTGAACTCAAGGCATCTCTTTGAAAGAAAAACTCTGGTATACCAGAGAGTAGCTTGCCTTGTTTTTTCAATCGCGATAGTGTATCATGAAAAGGGAAATAAGTCAATGGTTCTGGGGACAAATAAACACAAATTTAGCTAAAATTAGCAAAAAAGTTATGAACAATCGACACCAGAGACGGTATGGTGAACTCCCACAAGAAGAGGAAAATCAAGACCAAGAAGGTCTCGAAGAAAACCTCCTCAACACTACCAAACAGGGCCATCCAAACCACAAAAAGGATCTCAAAAACAGACCCCCTCGACGGTCAGTCTTTGATTTTTTGCTTCTTGGTATAGGAAGACTCTTTTTGTTTATCTTTGTGACAATTCCCAAATCAATTTTTAGACTTTTTGGGCTCAAAAAAGACCATACTCACAAAAATTCTCCCCAACCACCCCGCCACCTTTTCAAACGATTCATAAATTTTTCGCTCAAAGCTGGAGCCGCTCTTATATTATTACTTATCATCTACACTTTTTGGGTTTCTCGAGATCTTATTTTACTCGATCCAAATCGTTTACGTGAACGCAACATTCATCAGAGTACTAAACTGTACGATCGCACCGGACAACACCTTCTCTACGAAATTTTTACAGACCAGCGCCGTACCTTGGTAACCCTCGACAAAATTCCCAAGGCTCTCCAACAAGGCGTCGTAGCTACCGAAGATACTTCCTTTTATCAACACCACGGTATCCGACCACTGAGTATCATACGCTCCATAGTATATGGTGTGGTTGGTATTGGAAATAACAAAATTGGTGGAGGTGCCTCAACGCTCACACAGCAACTCGTTAAAAATGCTATTCTTATCAATGACAATGCCTATACTCGCAAACCCAAAGAACTTATTTTATCGCTCCGACTCGAACAAAAATACACCAAAGACGAAATTCTCCAAATTTACTTCAACGAAATCCCCTATGGTTCTACCAACTATGGAGTAGAGTCAGCAGCTCAAAATTATTTTGGCAAAACAGTTTCAGAACTTGATCTTGAACAATCTGCCACACTTGCGGGTCTTCCCAAAGCTCCAAGCAAATACCTAAACAACTTGGTAGCACTCAAAGAACGTCGCAACTTTGTGCTCCGCCGCATGTTTGAAGAAAAATATATTACTGAAGCAGAAATGAAAGAAGCGCAGGCCAAACCCCTCTCGTTTTCACGTCGAATTGGCAACATCACAGCACCTCACTATGTTTTTTATGTGAAAGACAAATTGTCTGAAATGTATGGTGAACAAACCGTGGATACCGGTGGCCTCAGTGTTATCACGTCACTTGACTGGGACGCACAGGCCAAAGCTGAGCAATCCCTCAAAGAAAATGAAAAACTTATGAGCGATGCTGGAGCCAACAACGCGGCCATTGTTTCATTTGATGCCAAAACAAGTCAGGTCCTCGCATATGTGGGTTCCAAAGATTTTTTTAACAACGAAATCAACGGTCAATTTGATGTTGTGTCTCAAGCTCGTCGTCAGCCAGGATCTTCTATCAAACCTATCATTTATGCAGCAGCATTTGAAAAAGGCTATACCCCTGACACCATATTATTTGATGTACTTACCAATTTTGCTATCAGTGGTAAACCGTACCAACCCCAAAACTATACACTTGAAGAGTATGGTCCTGTTACCATGAGACAGGCTCTCCAGGGATCCCTCAATATCCCCGCTGTCAAAACATTTTATTTAGTTGGTGAAAAAAAGGGAATCGAATTTGCAAACCGACTTGGGTATACTACATTCAACACAGGAAATTTTGGACTCTCTTTGGTACTTGGAGGTGGCGAAGTAAGTATGCTCGAACATGTTCATGCATACAGTGTTTTTGCAAACAACGGAATTTACAATGAACCAGTTACCATACTCAAAGTTACTGACTCCAAAGGAGAAATTTTACAAGAGTGGAAACCAACCGAAGGTAAGCAAGTGGTTGACCCAAAAGTTACGGCCACACTTTCAAATGTCCTCTCTGACGATGCATCCCGTGCCTATATTTTTGGAGCAGGGGGAGCACTCACCTTACCTGGACGCCCGGTAGCTGCCAAAACAGGTACTACCAATGGGTACAAAGATGCTTGGACCGTAGGATATACCCCTAGCTATGTTACCGGTGTTTGGACTGGCAACTCCGACAACTCACCACTCAAAGCTGGTTTTGGTGGAGGAAAAGTTTCTGGACAAATCTGGAACTCTTTTATGAAAACATTTTTGCAGGACAAACCCGTAGAACCATTTCCGGCTCTACCAGAAAATGATGCAGAAAAACCAGTCCTCCGTGGTTCTACTGGAGGTGGAATCACACTTGATATTGATAGTGTCACTGGCAAGATAGCAACCTCTTCCACTCCACCTGAATATATTGTCAAAAGAACTTTTGTACAGCCACATGACATACTTCATTATGTTGATAGAGACAACCCTCGTGGACCAGTTCCCGAAAACCCAGCAGTAGATGGACAATACTCTGTTTGGGAAGAAGCTATTCAAAACTGGATTTCTCGTAAAAAAGAAAAGGACCCAAACTGGCAAATTTCATTTGAAGAGCCTCCTACAGAGTATGATGATGCACCATCACTTGAATTCATTCCAACAGTAGTAGTCAACTCACCAACCCCTGGTTCCGTGCTGAGCAGCCGTCATATTACTACCAATATTATTGCTTCAGCACCTCGTGGTGTCGCCAAAGTTTCCTACTATATTGATAAAAAACTTGTTTCCACAGTTCTCACTCCACCATTTTGGCTTGATACCTACCAAAGAGATTTAGCCAATGGTCCACATGAACTTTCTTTCATTATTGAGGACGACGCCAACAATAGAATCCAACAAGTTATTCCATTCACACTTGAAGCAGGAGAAGAAGCTCCCTATGTAACCTGGATCAAAGGTGTCAACACCTACTCGACACAAGATTTCCCAATAAGTTTTTTTCTCAACCCATTCAAACTTGAAAAAATTCGTGAGTTGCGAGTTTATAAAGAACAAAATGGTATCCGCTCTCCACTCACAGTGATAAATAATTTTTCCAACCTTTTCAACAGTCAAATCAACATCACCTGGGACGAACTTCCATCGCCAGGACAATGGAATCTCAGCACCGAAATTACCACAGACACAGGACAGGTTGTGCCAGGAGAAACCATAAGCATTACCGTGAACTAAAAAAACACAGACCCTCATTTAAAGGGTCTGTGTTTTTTATATACTAATTTATTTGAACCTCTCATGACAAAATACGAAGAGTTCTCACTTGACACAAATGTTAAAATGTAGTATAAAAAATTGTTCTTTCTGCAAAGTCGCCCAAATGGAGTTCCCAAATTTTCTGGGTCTTCCATAGGGTGATTTTGCTCTGTGTGACAACCAAACCTCGTTTCAAGAAGGAAAGCCATGGAACACGATGTTCTCGACCATGCCCACCGTGTGGCTCAGCGCACCGCCCGTCTCGCGGGCAAACACATTCTCGAGGAGCTGCGTAAGGTCGATGGTCGGCCTGCAGTCGAGGTGAAGAGTTGTCCGAATGACGTGGTCACGCCCATCGACCGCTCAGCTCAGGCGTTCATCGAGACGAAACTCCGGGAACGCTTCCCCAGCTTCGCGTTCTACGGGGAGGAGTCTGTGAAAGCCGGAGACTTGGTCAACCCCGACATCCCCACCTGGATCGTAGACCCCATCGATGGCACCAGCAACTTCGAACACGGTATTCCGCTGTTCGCCGTGTCCATTGCCCTCGTGCACGAAGGTTACGTGCAGGTGGGCGTGGTGCTGGAGCTCCCGAGCATGCGGCTCTTCACCGCTACCCGGGGCGGCGGCGCGTTCTGTGACAACAAGCCCCTCTCGGTGCGTAACATCACGAGTCTATCTCAAGGGCTCGTGGGGTTCGCCTTCGCGAACACCAAAGACAAGTGGCAGACCCAGGCCATCAACCAGATCACCTTCTCGCTCGTGGAGCAAGGTACCAAGCTGCGCAACTTCGGGAGCGCCACGCTGGCCCTCTGCTACATCGCCTCGAACGGTCTCGACGGATTCTACAACTGCCGCATCTTCGACTGGGACGTCGCGGCCGCGGCCCTCATCATCCTGGAAGCCGGCGGACTCATCATCGACGACAACTTCATGCCCTGGCAACCCCGGGGAGAAGCCCACGGAGTCGTGGCCGTTGGTGGAGGAGCTGCGCTCTCGCTCATGAACCTGTTCCACGAGAGCGTCCAGAAGGCCAAGGCTGCGAACTGACAACTCCTCACCGTGTACCAGCGGTCGCAGAGCTTAGGCTCAAGCGACTCGTTGGTTCGAGAGGAGCTTCTCGACGCTTTTTCTGCGTCGACTTCCTGTGGTTTTATTTTAAAAAATAAAAAAACAGGAAGAAAAAAATGATTCTAAAATCTAGAATCATTTTTTTATTAAATATTACTAAAACCTAGGTTGAAGATTTTAAAAAAATATATTTATCTGTCATCTCAGAAAGAAAGTTTTTAGTCTCTTTCGAAAACTTCCAATTCCCTGGAATTGAATTAGCAACAGAAAAATTCAAATTATCAGAAGAAATTTCAGAAGATCTTTTTAATTCTTCTACAATCCATTTCCAAGCAAGGTCAATACTTGGTTTCATTATATCTTCTCCTTTTAAAAAAATAGGTGTTGCAAGTAAATTTGTTAGTCCTCGACAAGGAAAAAACGTATTGTTCTCTCGAATAAATAAGGGAAAAGGACTAATAAACCAATCCCCTACTTTTTGAGTAGGTAATTCAGTAATTATTTCTTGTTTTGCAAATCCAAAACCATAATTTATAGATGGTGATGTATCTGAACTTCTAAACCTCATAACGTGCTCAGCCCGTTCGCTTATTGCATTGAGATATACATCTCGATCCCAAAAATGACATTCAATTTTTACCCCTTCCAACATGCCATCTGTACTAAATTGGTGAGCAATATTTTTTGTATAGCCATCTAAATAGTGTTTAAAATTTTTATCAGAAAAAAAAGTATGGTCTCTCAGCTGAGGAATGGAATCTTTTGTAACCAAAAATGAAATATCAATATCTGAATCTGGATGAACACTATAATTTCCTCCTGTTGCAAGTGAACCAGTAACTAAAATTACATCACAACTATCTTCAAAAAGTTCAAAAATTTTAGGAAGTAATTTCATTCGTCTTTCAGTTTCTTTTGTAGATATTTCTTTTGGCGGTATTACAAAATTTTTATTTATCATAGAGCGGGTAATGGAGATCTTACAAAATTTAATATAGCTACGAACACAGCAAAATTATACCAAGTTATTTTACCTCGTTGCAACTACGTCCTGGCCAACATTCTTCTTTCACTAATTTTTTGTCAGTTACTTTCCATGTTCCATCATTTTGACGTACGAGCTTCATTTCGTATTCTCTCATTTTTAAAACATCGTCATGAAGTCCATCTTCTGTATAAGTGACTTTATAATAAGAGTTATCCATCAGAGTAATACGAATATTACTCATTGGAGGATAGTCAATATTTGATTTACTAAGTGAGATAACCTCTTCTTTTAAGAGGGCTTCAAACGGACTATTTATACTTTCTTCAGAAGATACTTCTACTGGAGTGTTTGTATTCTCTTGTGGAAATGTGTTAGTGGAAGCTGGCTGTTTTGCACATCCTAAGCCAAGAAAAAAGTGTATGTTAGTTAACGTTCATCCGTGATCCGATGTGATCACCAGCAGAGCAAGCGAACGTGTTCGATACTGATTGTTAGCCGACGTGTTCCAAGATTTAAAGATAATATATTTTTATTTATCATTTCCATTGTACCAAAATGATACCTGCTATACACAAAAAAACTCCGATTATGTTTAAAATAGATATATTTTGTTTGAACAAAAATATAGCAGCGGGAATTAATAAAATTGTCACGAGAGAAGTAACTGTAATAGCGGTAAGACCTAAGTTTCCACCTGCTCTATAAGTTAATAGATAACCTAATTCAAGCCCTACAATTCCAAGACCGAGTGCATAAGTTGCCCAGTTTAAGTCTTTTATTTGTTGTATAAGAGTTCCCTTACTTGGAAAGAAGGGTAAAAGAAGAAGAGAAATTATAATGGCAATCAGATAACTTACTATTAAAGAAATTATAGGGTTAGCTGTTTGAGATATAGATTTTTGAAATATGTGATAAAGAACATTGGAAATGATCGTTATACCTATGTAAAAATATAATAGATACATATTTTTTTCTTGATTATGTATGAGAGGATGTCAGTGACAATTTATGATAGCATGTCGGCTAACGTTCATCATGATCCGACGTGCGTCAGCATGTTGGATACCGCGTGTTAAATAATGTTTTTCGTCCGCAGTTTTATCTAACTATTGGTAGATGTGTACCTATGTAGAAAAATATAAAACTAATGTAGATTACAACTAATAGTGTTCCTATAATAATCTTTTTTTTGCTCTTTGTACCAATGCCTACGAATATTGTTATTAGTCCTAACGCTATCGGAGCAAAGAAAATATATTCACCTAAGTAAAACATAGATTTATTCATCAAGGACGAAAAATGTTATTTAACGTTCATCCGTGATCCGATGTTCGTTTGAACGAAGTGAAAACCAATGTTGGATACGGGTTGTTATATGATGTATAGTTTTTCTTTACCCTTTAGGGTCGGGTGTATTATAGGATAAGTTGAATTTTTTGTCATATTTTCAGGCCAGAGGGAAGGGGTGAATGGCCTGAAAATATGACTCCTTATTGGAGGTTAGAGTAACCAGATAAAGATTTAAACCCTATATTTTAGTGAAATTAGACATTATTTTATTGACAAAAAGCTATTTTTATCATATTATAGCTCTATATGAGTACCAAAAATCTTCTCACATTACTACAATCCTACAAAAAAGCCTCTTCAAAAAAACGCCAGGCCTATCTTAAAGATTTTACAGAAAAAATGGTATATAGAACTACCAAAACAGAAAATCCTGAAACCACCCTCAAAATGGTAAAAAAAGTGTTAGATCGAGTATCTTAAGTGTATGAAAGCTCGAAAGAGAATTGGTGAAACGAGTTACAAAGAAACTTCATTTGGTATTATCCCACGCTCCAAGCTTATTCTTTTAGAAATAGAAGGTATAAAACGAGCGTGGGATTTTGTATTACAAAAACAGAATCAAAATTCTTTGCCTTTGACAGTCGAATTTTTGAAAAAAGTCCATGCAGTTGGTTTTAAGTGGATATTTCCCGAGTTCAGTGGAAAATTTCGAAATATTGAAGTTGGGGCTTCGGAGCATATTCCACCAAAATACTATTTAGTTCCTCAAATGATGGAGGATCTTATAAGAGATTTGAAAGTAAGATTAAAACACGTTTCAAAAACAAAAGATAATGAATTTTTAGATATTCTTATCGAAACTCTGGCTTGGGCTCACCATCGTTTTTTGTGGATTCATCCGTTTCAAGATTTTAATGGAAGAATGGCGAGACTTTTGATGAATATTATTCTTTTAAAGTTTCAATTTCCTCCGATTGAGTTGAAAGTAGAAACGTTATTTCGAAGGAAGAAATATATTCAGGCACTGCAAAAAGCAGATAACAATGACTACCGTGCTCTCCAAAAAATGATACGTGAAGCGATGGAAGAAGCTGCAAGCAGTTTATAATAAATGTAAAAAAGTGCTATACTATAATCACTTTAAACTACTATATGAATAAAAATATAGGCCAAGTCATCATGGTGATTGCTATTTCAGTTCTTACCTCTGGTCTCACATCATTTGTATTTATAGAACTACTCGGTGATGGCCCTCAACTTGGAAATGTAAATCTTCTCTCTCGACGGATACAACGACAAGAAACTGTCAGTGAAAATTTCAAAAATAAAATGAAAGTCCTTGAAGAAAAGGTAAACGTCCTTCGAGCTGATGTAAATTCTGCTAATTTGAATTTAAGTAATAAAATTCAACAAGGTATTTCACTCCAGGAACAACAGTCCGCAATCGAAAATAAAAGTCAGTGGAAAATATTTGAAGATAAGGAGCTTGGTTTCAAATTTCAGTATCCAGCAGAATTACTTGGTGAATTCAAATTAGAAAAGTTCGAAAATGAAATGATGAGTCAGTGGTTAAAGGGATCTTTTAGTAAAAGTGAAATGAGTTTTATGGTAGGTGGAGTAAATAAAAATTTTTCCGCTCCTCGAGGTACCGGTTTCACTGATAATCGAGGTTTTATAACAAAAAGAGGCGAGTATTTCTTTTTAACATCAGAAAATAACGGTCTTGGTTCTGAAGTGGCTTTTGAAAAAAATCAAAAAGTGGAATTGTTGCAAGGTAAGAATACTCAAGTTTTATGGGTTGGAAGAAGAGATTGTACTAAAGATACAGCACTTTCTCCTAGCTACCCTGGATGTAATTTTATTGGTGCTATCATAAACTTGAAACATTCTGTTTTCTCTGGACTTGCTTTTACCGCCCATGAAAATTATGAGAATCTCTTAAAAGAGATGGTGAAGACTTTTGAAGTTAAAAGCTAGCAATTTGTATATCATTATTCAAAAAAACTACCATCTATTGGTAGTTTTTTTGAATCAACCACTCAACCCCCCTCAATAAACAATTTAAAAATTCAACTTATTCTATAATACACCCGAAAAGGCGAAGCCTTTTAAAGAAAAAGTATATGTCATATAACGTTCGCGTATATCTGATGTTTGCCGTAGCGATAGCGGAGGCAAATATGGGTCGAGCGAGGGCACGAGCGAGCCAGATATACTGTGTTGTGCGAGGGTGATTTTCTGTAGTGATAACGGAAGAAAAGCAAGTGCAACGTCCCCGAAGCGTATTTTTCAATATTTTTTCCTTCCTTATTATTTTGTTGAAGAATTTTTTCATTATTTGGAATTTTTATTTTTCGTTTTTCTTTTTCCAAGAGGGGTTAGGGGTGAATTGGAAAAAGAAAAACACCCTGTCTTTTTATTTAATAAAATCATATTTCAAAAAATTAAGTGATTTTTCGATTCCATCATAAACAATCCTCGGCAACTTATCTTTAATAGAATTGAGCGCTTGTTGATTATTAAGATTAAGATAATTTCTTAATTCTTGTGGGTCAGAGAATTCAAGGCCACTTAATTCTTTTGATAATGCAATTATACCAATGCGGTCTGTAAATCCAAGTTCCATTAAATATAACTCAATTTTATTTTTTAATCCATACTGTAAATACTGCGGGAAGTCTAATATTGTACCAGATATTACTTTTTCATCCTCTTTTAGTTTTAATTCAGCAATATGAATTATCGAAGTAATAACACTTTGTAAATTATATCCTATAAATTGATTAATTAGTCTTAATGAGATGTCAATATCATCCGAACATACTTCTTTTGAAATTTCTTCAAACCATTTTCCATTTATCCATAATTTTATAGTTTTTTTAATATCTTCAATTTTTAAATATTTATCAATTGCTTTTTTAAAATTTTTTTCATTGAATTTTTGAAATTGATATTTTATTGAAGGTAAATCAAAAACTGTTCTTAATATAGAATCCATCCATTCATCATTGCTTGCATTTTCAAGATTTATCCAAAAATCATTTTCAAGATCTAATTTTTCTTCTAATTCTTCATAGAGTCTTAAATTTGAGCCACTTTTTTTAATAAATTGAAAGTTAGTATTTTCAATATATTGTTTTATTTTCTTTCCTCTAAGCTGAATTATTGTATTTAAAGTTTTCTTTTCTTCTTCATTTGCTTGATAATAAGCAAAAGTTTCTTTTATCAAGTTCTCAATTTTTTCTTCTATGCTTTCAACACTGATATTTTCTTCCAGAAGATCAATAATAGCTTTATCAATAACATCAATCCTCTCTTTAAATTCTTCTGATTGAACTTCTAAAATTGCATTAGTTAGCGTAATTTTTTTGGCTTGTATGTTTTTATGAATGATCTTAAGAATTTCATATAAATATCCTTCCACTTTTTGTAGTTCCTGATCTTTTATTACTTTTTCTACGATGGAGAAATCCTTTGGATTTGGAATTATAACCAGCCCCTTTGTTTCTTTCCCGGCCCTACCAACTCTTCCAAAAAGATTTTTCAAATCTCTTAAATTTATTTTTGAAATATCATCTCTATTATCTCTTCTTGTCGTATGAATAACTATTGTTCTAATAGGTAAATTTATGCCTTCCGCTAAAGTGTTTGTGCAAATCACTAATTTAATTTTCTCCTCTCTAACATAGTCCTCGATTACATCTCTTACATATTGAGGCAAGTCTCCATGATGAAACAAAATACTATAATCAGTAATTTTTGTTAATAAATAATCTTCTCCAAATATTACCTTGAAGTACTCTTTCAAATCACTTTTATCATCTGATCTTTCTTTAAAATTTAAATGTTTAAATAAATCTGGTTTTTTATCAATTTGAGAAATTAATTCATCTACTAGTCCACTTATTCCAAGTGGACCTTTTGTTGGTGCGAACAATGCCACACTACCTGAATTTAAAGATTTTAGTGCTATAATTGCTGATTTTGACTTTAAATCATCATCTATTGCTACTGATTCCTTTTTTTGCTTTGGAGATATTTTTTTGTAAGATAAGTCATCTTCTGTCAAAAATTTATAAAGAATATATTTCTTTGGAATTTCACTCAATGGATTTATTTCTAAATCAAATCTTGGGGAATTTTTTGTAGAGTACTGGGATTCCTTTAAGAAAGCATATTCAATTTCAGTTGCTCTATAATCTGATCTTATTACAGTCTCTTCATTTCCCCCTAACCAGTCATTAACATCTACAATATTTGGAACAATAGCAGAAAGAAAAACAAATTTTTTGTTATTTTCTTTTTTGAACTGTGATAATAAAAGTTCATAGTTAAGTCCTCTGTTTCCTTGTTCTCCTAACAAGTGTCCTTCATCACAAATAATCATTGAAAAATTTCTTGAAAAATCAGGATCTATATTTTTAATTGCTATAAACTTTTCTGGAGTAGAAATAAGAAGGTTTACATTTTGAATAGCTTTTTTTTCATCTAGAGTAGGAATATCACCCCCATAAATAGTTTTTGAAGAAATTCTAAGATTCGCCAAATTTTTTCCAAAAGTTTGTTTTAATTCTGATGCTAATGCTCTAAAAGGAGCTAAATATAAAATTCTACATTGAGGATTTTTTTTCCATTCATTGTAAATCAATAGTTCGGAAATAGCTGTTTTCCCAGAACTGGTTGGAGTTTGCAAGGCAATTGATTTAAATTCCTTTAAAAGCCCTTGTTCTAATGCTATTTTTTGAGATGGAAAAAAATCCCAAACTGGAAACTTTTTAGAAATTGATTTTTCAATATATTCTCTCCAAAAAGATACGCTAATATTTTGTTTCAATAAATCAGTCCAAATATTGCTCTCTTTAAATTTTAAAAGAATTCTCTCTGTAAGATAATAAAGAGAAAACAAATGTGGATCATTTTTATAATATTTATCTTTTTTTGCCTTAATTATATCAAGTAATTCAATAATGGAATTTTGATTACCTGTTTCTAGAAATTTATTCAATAAATTTCTATATAAATTTTGATCCAGCCTTTTCCTATTTAGGAAAGACAATAAGAATTTTTCAATATCTTCTTGGTAATCTTCAAAAGTAAAAATATTAGCCAAAAGAGAAGCTGATGATGAATAATTTGCTAAATAATACAGTCCGGCTGAAAACAAAATATTATTTGATTGACTTACTCCACTAAAACTATCTCTTTTATTTTTTAAAGAATAGATCTCCATCCCTTTTGCTACCGATAGTATTTTCTCTTCTTCTATCTTAGGATTCTCAAGAACTTCATACAAACTTCCAAAAAGTGATATATAAAAATCCTCCGGTCTTTTTAAAAAATCATATGCCGCAATTGAATCTTCGGGTAATTTAAAATCAATATAAGTTTGCCAAGATTCGGACTGGGCTATCCAAAGTTTTAATTTATCACTTATCATATTTTAGGGATTTCAGAAAAAACAGTTTCGTACATTTTTTGTAAATGTTTTATTGAGACGATATATATTTCTAAATCCAAACCAGCTTCGTCTGGAACGTTTATAGTTTTTACTTTTTCATCTTCCAAAAAATCTTTTTCAACAAAAGCAATTGCCTTTACTTTTTTCTCATATTCTCCATACTCAGGTTTTTCAGATTCAATAAAACGATTAATATTTTTGACTAATTGAACAAGTTTGTCTTTTTCTGAATTTTCATTCAGAATTTCATCTTTGTATTTTTTTCTCAACCAACTTAGCGATTTTGCGATTCTAGAAGTATGATCTATTATTGCTCCATCAATTGAAAGTTGGATTGGATGACGTCTATTGTCTTTAGTAGCTTTCATTTTACTTTCAGCTGATATAATCAAGTCATCCTTTGAGTATTTATCCTCATTTTTGATTGAAAATAAAATTACATCTGAGCAGGGAGCGGGCTTATTCTGATCTTGTTTCCATCTCCATTTTTTAGGCCCATCAATTTGTTGTTCTTTATAAATCTCTTTAAAAAGAAAAAAGGTCAATATTTCTCCGAAATCTCCTGATTTTATATTTCCTTCTGTTGGTAGTATCTCAGATAATTCTTTTTCTTTTGTTGAGTGAAGGGTTTTTACACGACTTTCAAGGTCAGTTTTAGAAATAAAACAGTCTTTAAATTCGCTTGGAAGTATATTAATAAAAATCTTCCACTCTTCATCTTTTAGAGAGAAGATGATAAAATCATTTTCTTTATTAATTTCAAAATGCTTAAGTATTTCCATGTTTATTTTTAAATCAAATATCATTTTTTGCGGAGGAACGAAGCAAATAATACCTTATATCCCCCTCATTAAAATAAAAAATAAAAATTCCATTCCTTTTTTAAATTCTTCAACAAAATTCCTTATTAGAAAAAAATATTGAAAAATATGTCGTACAACGTTTCTGCTTGATCCGAAGTAGTTCCGCGAAGCAGGAACTATTTTGGATAAGCAGTGTTATGCGATGTGCGCAATTTAATCGACGTTTACACTGCCATAACTCATTTCAGGATTTTCAATATACTGACAAACTCCCTTGGAACACTTAGCGGCGACTCCATTTTCACAATG
This sequence comes from uncultured Gammaproteobacteria bacterium, assembly GCA_964566225.1. Lineage (GTDB taxonomy): Bacteria > Patescibacteriota > Patescibacteriia > Magasanikbacterales > UBA922 > CAYTKU01. The sequence goes on along the minus strand of CAZMHV010000009.1, from coordinate 354 downwards.
TCTAGGCTCGATTCCATCTTTTACTAAAATGCAGTTAGTGCCACAGAAAAAATCTGCTTCCTTATTTTCCTGTATAATATTTAAACCAGCATCTTTGCATTTTTCTAATGTTGAATATTCAGGATAATAAACTTCCTCTCCTCCCGTAAATCCTCTTGGAAAGTAGGTAAGTTTCCAGTCTTTTAATATTAGTCTGTCGCCGCGTTTTTCATAAGCACTACCACACCCTGAAAGAAAGAAGACCACAAAAGTTACAATTAATATTTTTTTCATATTGCTGATTAAATTGCGCATTTCGCATAACGTTCAGCATGATCCGAAGTGGCTGCGTGCGAAGCAAGCAGACATTTTGGA
>CAZMHV010000008.1:9772-28357 GCA_964566225.1 uncultured Gammaproteobacteria bacterium | reverse complement strand
TACGAATCATAAAACTATGGACCAGCTCACAAAAGATTTAATCGTTGCTCAGTGCTCCAAAGAGTACGAGAATGGCATGCAATACAAGCAAGGCCGTGTTAAAGATTGGCAAGCAACGGAAGATCAATACTATGGAAGGGTTAAGAAGACTTTCAAAGGTCGTTTTAACGTACCTATTCCTATCATGAGTGGGTTTGTTGATACTCTCATGAGTAAGATTGACGAACCACCAAAACTAAACTTTGAGCAAGGTGAAGAAGCAGATTATCGGACTTGTCAGAAAGTTCAATCTGCTTATGAAAAAGTAAGCAAAAAAGATGATGCTGATTGGGCAAGTAAAGATTTGGATAACAAAAAACTTGCCTGTTTTTATGGTCGCGCAATCTTCAAATGCTACGGAGAAAGTGATCCACAATACAAATTCAACTTGTTTGTCACCGACGTATACGATTTTTACGCTGACCCCATGGGTGGTGGTGACCTTGAGAATCATCGTTTTTGTGGTGAAGATAATATTTTCAAAAGTAAATACGATCTTATTGACGGCGTGAAGTCTGGACTTTATGACTCAACTGCCGTTTACAAACTCATCAATGAGATTGGAGAAAATACTATCGTCAAAAATGATAATGAAACTCAAGAAAACAAAGCGAATCGATTCAATGCTCTTGGGTTGAATAACAAACTTTACAATTTTGCCGGCGACGGAATGCTCAAATTTATTGAAGCCGGTACTACGTTCCATGGTGAACGCTATTATGTTTTGTTTCACAAAGCGACATTGAGTGCAATCCGTATTGTACCTCTCAAAGAAATGTTCAAATCAGGTCTTTGGTGGTGGACTTCATGGGCAACACATAGAGACTCATTCAACTTTTGGAGTAAAGCACCCGCGGACGATGTTCGTCCCATTGGTGAAATCATCAAGGTACTTGCAAATCAAGAGCTTGATAACCGCCAAAAGAATAATTGGGGACAGCGCGCGTATGATCCGGCTATGTTTCCAAATCCAGCAGAGCTTGAATTTCGACCTGATGGCCTTGTCGCAGTTACTTCAGGGATGTCCAAAGTTACTGCAATTTCAAATGGTATTTACAAATTTGAAACCCCACAGCTTCAAGGAACGATCAATCTCGTTGATTGGCTTGACGGCATCGTTGGCCAAAAATCTGGTATTACCGCAGCTTCTCAAGGGAATGCTGATGATGAAAAGGTGGGTATCTACTACGGGAACATGCAACAAGTTGCTGACCGTTTGGGACTCTATAACAAATCATATTCACGATGTCACGCTGCGATTGGGAGAAGATTCGTGTGGTCACTCTTTGAACACCTCAACTCAAAAATGGCGGTCAAAATTATTGGTGAAAAGGGTGTGGAATGGGATGAACTGAAACGAAAAGAAGTGAACCCAGACATGAACATTATCGTTGAAGGTGGAAATGCTCAAGTGCAAGCTGATGAAGTAAAAAAGAAACAACAATTTGAAGCGATCCTTTCACTGAAACAAGATCCAAACCTCGCCCCAGCCGTAAATAAAAAATGGATTGCCGAGAATATTCTCCGAAATGGTGGATTCAGTGAAGAAGAAATCCGAGTTGCGCTTGATACAGAAAACGAAGGCAACAGAGAAATCCTTGCAGAAGCTTCCGAAGCCATTCAAGAAATCATTGCCAAAAAACAACCGAAACTCAATCGAGGTGCCACGACTGGTTTTCAACAAAAGATTCTCGACTTTGCAACAGATAATACAGACAGTGATTTTGACCTATTCCAGAAACTTGTTGCCTACGCTGAAGCTCATAATGACATTGTCATGGAGAATATGAACCGAAAAGCGATGAAAGCACGCGCTCAACAAGGTCTAGGCCTTCCACAGCAAGCACCAGAACTTGGTCCGAGTCTATCAGAGCAAATGCAACCAACAAGTGAGCCAGCCGCTAATACATTTGGCGGTACAGCTCAGAGAAGTCAAATGATGCCCACAGCCGTATGAGCGACAGACTTATAGAAAAAATTGAAGAGATAAAACATGAGTACGAACCGGAGGCTCAAGCGCAATTTGATATTTGGATCAAAAAGCTCAGAGAGTCCGATGCCATAAAGTTGCTTAGAGACCATTTCGCCGTTCAAGATTTTATCAAAGCACTCAAAGAACGAATACAGTCGGATAATCAAATTTTACAAGAGAAACGACACATGACACTCGAGGAAAGAGAAAGAATTTTCATTCAAAAAGATGTTTTAAATGAATTTCTCTCAATATTCGATGTTGAGATGGTCGAGAAACAAGTTGAGCAAATAATTTCTGAAAACTAAAGTATGAATCCAAAATTTAACCCAATCAATTATATAAAAATTTGGAGACTGAAAAGGAAAATGCTTACGATCCAAGATTTTGCACATATGCACCGAAAGTATTTGGTGATTGTGGCTGACCCAAAGGACGACTCAATATTTGTTTCATATAGGGATAAACAAATTACTGGAGTTATAAAGTCAGCAGATGGGTTTCATCATGAAATTGTGAAGAAAGTTTTGAAGAGTTCTACTTTCAACTCACAGATTGATAGATTTCTTGGTGGAGTCGTCGAAATTCTTCAGTGTTCACTAGAAAATGGAAATAACTTTTATCAATTTTTAGATGGTGCTCTGTTTAACATCAGCAAAGCACTGAGAAAAAAAGCTTAAATATATGGCAAGACCAAGACAAACTGCTGTTTCCGCAGAAGAGGAAACAAAAAAAGAAGAAGCCTCACCTGCTGAGGAAACTCAACCGGTAGAGCCTACAGAAGCCGAGGCACCGGCCGCAGAAGAGGAAAAAGTGGAAGCACCTTCACAAGAAGAAAGCGTACAAGTAAAGGGAAAGTTTACCCTTTATCGTAAAGGTGCAGAATTTATTGTTAAAACAAATTTCGGCGTACTTGTTTCCAAGGGATTATCTGAGGAAGCAGGTCACAAATTGCTCAGTGATTTGAACAGATAAATATGAAAAGTCCGTTTCACGAAGAAATAGCGAATATCAATAAAGAATTTACTCGAACGAAACGGCTTGACTCAATCATGGTTCAAACCAGTGAAAGCACATTGAAAACGGTACTGACAATTACAAAAGGGAGAAAAAATATTGCCCTTGAAATTACCTCTATAAAGAATGAAACACCAGAAGAATTTGTGAAGAGATATGAGTATTTTCTGAAATACGCTGAGAAGAGGTTAAATAATGAAATAAAAACCGCCCAATATACGCGGCCGAAAGGAATGTATATTTTCCAAGCGTTAGCCCGGCTTTTTAACAGGGCGATGTCTAAGTGACTTTAAAACCTTTATGTCTCACGACATTCAAGCGCCTCAAGACGCTTCTGCGGATACGCAAGAAATCTTGAAAGAATTACAAGCGGAAGGCCATGATATTGCTGGCCAAACGCTGGAAGTACCAAAGGAAGAACCGAAAGTTATTCCCCCAAAGGAAGAAAAACCAGAGGTAAAGCCTGAGGAGAAACCCGAGGTGAAAGATGCTGAAAAGGATCTTGAGCCAAAGGAGCAAAAGACGGAAAGAACCGTCAAAGCCGTACCTGTTGGAAAGTATAATGACTTGCGCCATGAAGTCCAAAATCTCAATAAAACTATTGAGGAATTGCAAAAACAAGTGGCTGCAAAACCAAATGATCCAACACCTCCTGCAAAGGAACAACTCGACGACGTTCGTGAAGCCGCGAAGCAATTTGCGGAGAAGCACGGTGTCGAACCAGAATTTCTCGCAGAATTTGCCGATGTGATTGTTGCAAATGTCTTGAAGAAAAATACTTTGCCTAAAGAAGTTGAAAGTCAATTAAAAGATTTTCAAGCAATGAAGGCACAGCAAGAATCTCAAGCACTCCAACAAGCACAAGACGCAGGTTTTGAAAAAGAATTTGGTGATGTTCTCAAGGAGTTTCCCGATTTATCGGCCAGGAAAGACGATATTAAGCAACTGGCTTTCACTGAAGGGTACGAGCGATTGCCTCTCCGAGCTATCGCAATCGAATATTTGCATGATAATCCAATCCAAGGCCGTAAAACAGCCGAAGCACCCAGTGGTGGCAAAAGTGAACCTGCTGAAGTTGTCGATTTTGACAACCTTACAGAAGATCAATTTAAAAACCTCTCTGGAAAGCAATTGGATGATTATCTCGCACATCTCGAACGCAGAAAAAAATAGCAAGGTAGAGGCATAAGTTGCCTTTAACCTTATTTATGTCCAACACATTAACTCCAATGTCGCCTACGTTTTGGAGCAAGATCATGGGACGCAAAGTGTACAAAAGCACTGTCTACAAATCTCTTGCCTCAAGCGAGGAACAAAAAACTTTGACCTACGGTCAAATCGTTGATCGTCCATACCGATCAAACCTGAAAGTTGAAAATTATGTGAAAGGAACTGCTGCAACCGCGCAAGACCTCACTGCAACTTCAGATCAACTCACAGTAGACATCCAAAAAACCATTCTTATTTATGTCGATGATGTAGATAAGATTCAAAATAAATGGGACGCTGCAAAACTTTGGGCGGAAGAAGCAGCTGAACGCCTCGCAGTTGCGATTGACGCTGAATTTCTTTATGAAGTTGTCAACGCAAACCTCGACATCGATGACGGTGATCTTGGTGGAACTGACGGAACCCCTCTTACCGTTACCACATCAAATATCATGAATCTTTTCGGAAAAATTAACCGAAAACTTGATACTCAAAATGTGGACATGGAAAGAAAGAAACGTTTCTTTGCTTTTTCACCACAAGTATATGATGTTCTTTGGAACTTCATTGCTGGCAAAGAAAGTTTGCTTGGTGACAAAACTGGCGAATACGGAAACATCGGTCGCTTTGGTGGTCTTGAATTATACATGACCAACAACTTGACTGCTTCCGCACGCTGGACACCTGCAAATAATCCAACTGATGAAGATACTATCACTATTTCAGGCGTAGTATTCACCTTCCAATCTGTGATTGGTACTACTGCTGGTAACGTATTGCAAACTGTGAATACGGCTACCACTATCGATAACTTGGTAGACCTCATCAACAACCCAACAAGTACGACTGCAAATCATGTTGCCTTCACTGGCGATGATCTCCGCACCGTTCAAGAAATGGTTGCTGTTGACGGTACCACCTACATCGATGTGTACCACAAAGGTCAATCATTCCTCACTGTAACTGGTTCTGATGCGACTGATGTATGGAGTAAACATACTCAGCATAATCTTGCTGGTGTAAAAGGAGCAATTGATTTGGTCATTCAGCAAGAACCAGATGTTGAAATGGCTTCAACTGTTTCAGCCGGAAAACGCGGTATGAACGTGATGCCTCTTGCGTTGTTTGGTAAGAAAACATTCAACCAAGGAAAGAATGAAATTGTGAACGTGAAAATCGCTTCCTCAACATTCTAAGATTAACCATTAACCCAAAACTCGTATGAGTAAAGTAATTCAATGGGTATTGGTTGTCGCGGCCTTTGGCCTCTCAGCCCTTGCACTTCTTGGATCAAAAGCACCAGTACAAAAATTTGTTGGTGGAATTGTGCACAACGCACAAGAAACTTTTGATGCTGGGATTGCTGTGAGTGGAACAGAGGTTATCAGTAGCTCACGAGGACTTAGTGTCGCTTCTTCTACTATTGGAGGAGGCACCTCAGTTACAAAGCTCATGAAAGGAACTTGTAACTTGATTGGTACGCCAACCATCACAGCTACTAGTACCTCGGCAATGGATTGCGCGGTAAGTGGTGCAGTTGCTGGAGACACTGTCTTTATGCAAACACCAACCACTACTCCTGCAACCTTTGAGGGCTGGAATGTGCTCGGCGCAAATGCCTCCTCTACAAGTGGATACCTCACCGTTATCCTTCAAAACTTGACTGGAGCAAATGCCGTTCCTCCTGCCACTGTCACTGGAAGTCTCCAATACCTGATTATTAGATAATCTTCTTCGTCCCTCGGTACCGGGGGACGAGAAAAGATTCATTTAAATTTATTTTATGGATAAAAAATACATCGTTTTAGCTTGTGTCATATCCCTTTTATTGGGAGGACTTGTTGGTCGTTTCAGTATTCGAGGTTCATTGAGTGGTGCTGCACCAGACTTGAATTATATTACTGCTTTTTCTTCAAGTACTGTGAAGTCAATTGGGACTACTCCAATATTGGTAACGGCGACCAATACAGGGCGTACATACGCACGTTTCACAAATAATAGTGATACTGCAATTGAACTTAACCTCGGTGGAAACGCATACGCAACTTCAAGTTACTCTATTCGAGTAAATGCAAACGGTGGTATCTTCGAGATTTTACCTGAATACAATTATATTGGCCCTGTGTACGCTTCAAGTTCAGCTGCGAGTAAACCACTCATGTTTATTGAAAATTAGTTTATGCAACTCAAACCCCGAGAATATTTCACAATTGCGCGAGGGTTAGAAGATCACACTGATAATACTGTTTATTATGTCCGCGCAACAATCCGCAACGCTCGCACTGACGTTCTTTTGGATACGGTCGACCTTGTGAACCAAGGGGACAACCACCGTTATAGCACTGCATGGCAAGTACCGGCTGACTCTTCTGGGGAAGGTTTTTACGTTCTCATTACCACGAGTGTATACACCGATGCCGCGTATACGACCAAAAGCACAGCCTATGCGGACAAATATGATGAGCATTTAGTGGCTGAGAGAATAAACCCAAATTTGGCACAAAGTGGTGGATCGGACATCAATTATAAAAAAATTCGAGAAATTATCAAAGAGGAAGTCGCAAATGCTGAAAAGCCAAAGGAAGTCGATTTTACGCCAATAATTCAAGCAATCCAGTCAATTCCAGAGGTAGAGATTCCAGAATATCCAGAGCAAAAGGAAACTGATTTGAGTCCACTGAGCAATGCAATTGAAATCGTCAAAAAATCTTTGGACAAATTGCATGAAAAAATGGACAAAATTCAAATCGGTGAAATCAAAGAAACCTTGCATGAAACAGTTGAAGAAATGAAAGATGCTGCTGATTTTAACAAAGTGAAGGTATTCCATGAAGAAATGAAGGTAGACTTTCAACAAGTGAAGGACGAAATGGAAAAAATGTTGAAAATTATTCGAGAATTTTTTCTTGATGACATGGAAGCAATCAAAGGCTCTCTCGGAAATCTCGAGTCAAACATGAACATAAAAAAGGCGGTGGATACTCTTGGTAAATCATTAGAGCAACTTATCAAAAAAGATAATGAATAGGTATGGATGTAAGCCAGCACAAATTACTTTCCTTTCTTGCTTTGAATGATACCCCGAACTCTTATGTCGGGCAGGGAGGGTTGTTTATCAAAGTCAAAGTCACTGAAGATGGGCTTGAATTTGGCGTTGGTGGTGGAGGTGGAGCTGGAACGGTTGATACTGCAAACTCACCAAATGCCGGGGAATTTGCTCGCTTTACTGATGCGGACACCATTGAGGGTCGTACTGCTGCTGAAACAAGATCAGATTTAGGTTTAGTAATCGGTACAAATATTCAAGCTTGGTCTTCCAATCTCGATGAGTATGCGGCAGTAAACCCAACCGCCGCTGGGTTGGCTCTTTTAGATGATGCTGATACCACGGCTCAGCTCGTGACTTTGGGATTCACCTCTACCATTACAGAGTTGAATTACACCGATGGAGTCACTTCTTCTATTCAGACACAGTTGGATGCAAAAGCGCCACTGGCTTCACCCGCACTTACAGGTAATCCCACAGCGCCTACTCAAGCAGCAGGCGATAATTCGACTAAAATTGCCACAACTGCTTATGCCGATGCAGCCGTTGCGACGGCCGTTACAGGGCTCCTTGATTTTAAAGGTTCAACTGATGCAAGTTTAAACCCAAACTATCCTGCAGCTTCAAAAGGGGATGCCTATGTGGTTTCTGTTGCTGGAAAAATTGGTGGAGGTTCTGGAAAGAGTGTAGATGTAGGAGATGTTTATGTCGCAAGCGCAGACAATGCCGGAGGAACTGAAGCGGCAGTTGGTACCAGTTGGTTTGTGCTCGAGCACAATCTTGTCGGAGCACTTTTGGCTGCAAATAACCTTTCAGACCTTACAAACACGGCAACGGCTCTCACCAACTTAGGATTTACAGCAAGCATCACTGAATTAAATTATACGGACGGGGTTACTTCGGCAATTCAGACTCAACTCGATGGGAAACAACCGCTCGATGCTGACCTTACAACACTTTCAACCGTATTCACTTCAGCTAGTGCATCTGGTTCAGCCTCACTTGCTCTCCATGAAGACACCGACAATGGAACAAATAAAATAACACTCATTGCACCGGCTTCAATTGCTTCGGATAAAACCGTCACATTTCAAGATATAACAGGCACAGTTTATGTGAGTAGTGGTACTGATGTTTCGCTTGCCGATGGTGGAACTGGGTCGTCACTGGTTGATCCAAATGACGATCAAATTATGATGTGGGATGACTCCGCTGGTGCCGTTGTCTTTATGGATATTGGTACAGGTCTTTCAATTGACGCTACACCTATACTTTCTGTTGATCAGGCTACTGCATTTGCTTGGACAGCCGCGCATACATGGACAAAGGCTGGACTCACCGCAACCTTCACGAATAGTACTGACGGAGCAAGCTCTCAGGTGGCTATTTTTCAAGGTGATCGTGCAACCATGGCCGATAACGATGAAGCGTATCTTTCTTTGAAACTTTCTGACGACGGGGGTACTCAGGTTGAATTTGCTCGTAATACTTGGGTGGCCACAGATGTAAATGTGGGCACGAGTCTTGATGGTGAGTATCGTATCAGTGTGATCAAAGCTGGAAGTTTGACTCAGATTGGAGCATTCAAAGGCACAGGGCTTGATTTGCTCGCTAGTGGAGTTCTTTCATTCGGAGCTGTTTCAATACTCTCTGACTCTGCTGGGACGACCACATTATCCAATATTGACGCACTCGACGCTACCACAGAATCAACCATTGAAGCTGCGATTGACACTTTGGCAAATCTTACCAGTATTCAAGGTCAAACGGTTACTTTCTCTGCACCATTTACTGTACCAGCAGATCCGAACGCTGATAGTATTTTGTTTTGGGATGATAGTGCTGGGGCTACTACCTGGCTCACTTTGGGAACGAATCTCAGTATTACTGGAACCACTCTTAATGCTACCGGAACGAGTGGAGCAACCACTGCTTTGGATAACCTTGCTTCTGTAGCAATTAACGCGGCTCTTGTTTTAGGTACATCTGACGCTTTTGCACTTGGTTCAACTACAAAACAATGGGCTGACTTATTTTTGGCCGAAGGGGGTGTGATCAATTGGGATAATGGTGATGTCACTTTGACACAAACGGGAAATCTCCTTGCTTTGGCTGGTGGACAATTTAGTTTTGGGGCAAATACAGCTTACTTCACTGAAACCGATAATGGAAACTCTTCAACCGCCGACACTATCGACTGGACTTTATCGAATAAACAAAAATCTACTTTGACCGGGAATGTCACTTATACATTTACTGCCCCAGGTGGTCCATGCAATTTAGTTTTGAAGGTGATTCAGGGTGCCGGACCATATACGATTACTTGGCCTGCCGCAGTTTTATGGCCTGGAAATATAGATCCAATTATTAGTACGGGGAATGCAGCAGTAGATATTTTTACATTTTATTACGATGGCACTAATTATTACGGTCTTGCGGCATTTAATTTTAGTTAGGTATGAAAAAAGTCTTACTGAGTTCAACAACGGGGACACCTTCATCTAGTGCCACAAATTACACTTTTCTTCATGATATGCAATCTGGTGTGTGGACCGGATTTTCGAATTCGCTTCAAACATCTTGTTACATTCACAATTATGTAAGAATAACGAATTTTACTGTTGATTTACTAACAGCTCCCGGTGCTGGTAAGTCATGGACATTTACCATAGTAAAAAATGGTTCTGATACAGGGTTAACGGTCACAATTTCTGATACTAATACACAAGCTAGTATTTCTACCGCAGTTGCGTTTGGAGCGCCTGGTGACTATTGGGGTTTAAAATCAGTACCAAGTGGTACTCCAACAGCTCCGACTAAAGTTAGTTGGTCAGCTTTAGTCGAAACTCCAGGCAAAACAGACTTTATTGTAAGTACAAATTCAGGTAACGCTAGTACTTCGGCAAGAAATTTTGTTTATCCAAATGCTTCTCATCAAGCATCTTATTCCGCCTCGGACTCAAATGGAGTTCGTGTTTATGCACCACATTCTTTTAGGATAACAAAATTTTACGTATATATCTCAACTGCACCCGGTGCAGCTAAAAGTTGGGTTTTTTCAATATATAAAAATGGATCAGATGAGGTGACTTCACAAATTACTTTAACAGGCACTGGCAGTGGTGCCGGAATAACACAAGGGAATGTAACTGGGCTCACGATTGATTTTTCTGCAACGGATTTTTTTACTGTCTCGTGTTTACCTTCAGGGACTCCTTCAACTTTTTCAAGTAGTAAATTTTATTTAGAAATTGAACCTGTTAATGACGGGGAGACCATATTTTCTGCTTCCCCAACAACCTTATCTCAGACTTTAACAACTTGGTATCGTCCACTTTGGCCTGGTGTGGCAGGGATTACAGCTTCAGAAGACAGCTCAAAACTTATTTGTCCTGTAAATACAATCTTTTATGTAAAAAATTTTCGTGCACTTGTAAGTTCTGCTCCTGGGTCGGGAGCTCCTACAAAAAGTCGTACGTTTACGATTCGTAAAAATGCTGGGGCTGCAAACAACTCTATTGCTATCACGGGTACAAATACAACAGGGACAGATTTATCTTCTGTAGATAAGTTTGTTGGACTTGATTTTATTTCATCTCAAATGGTTCCCGCAAATACACCCGCTACGGCAAACGCTGTCCATTATGCGACTTTGTATGTACCTCCAGAAAATCCAATGATGGGATGTAATTTTTAATACTTTTATATGAAACAATGGCTTAATTCAAAACAAATCAAAAGAACGAAAGAGGTTGAGGAAGTGGTTGATGTCGATATTTTAGAAAATGAAATTTTGATTGTTGAAAAATGGATTCAAGAGTACACAGAATCCTTTAACTTAAAAATTGGAGATCAACAAAAAAAATTGAATGAATTGAAAGCTCTTCGAGATGAATTGGTGACAATTCCGGATAGGCCTGAGAAAGAAGTAGAGGCTGAGTCTATTGAAACAAAAAAATAATTTATTAACTTAATACTATGCCAAACAAAACAGAATGGATCGATGAAAATAAAGTCAAAGTCGTAAAACAAACTGAAGAAGTAATTGATGTTTCAGCTCTTGAAGCTGAAATTGCAGAAAAGCAGGCTTGGATTGATGACTATGATGCTCGAAAAAGTGCAATGCTTTATGAAAAACGTGCCGAAGTTGAAGCACTTCGGGCAAAAAGAGATGAGCTTATCGCTATCTCTGGACGACCAGAACCAAAAGTTGAAGATGAAGTTGTTGAACAATAATTTTTGAGTATGAGTTTTTTTGAAAGTCTAGGTGCAGCTGCAAAAATAAAACTTATATCCGGTACAGTGATAACTTTTGCTTTATCGGCAATTGGGAAAGAGTATCTTGCTTATGAGATTCTTTTCATATTGGTTGTGATAGATACGATCACCGGAGTTTTCAAAGGGCTCAAGGATAAAAATATTTCCTCAAGAAGATTTTTGAGAACTGGACATAAATTACTTTTGTATTTCCTCTTGATTCTCGCATCACACCAACTCACACGATACGCGCCTTTCCTTGTATGGCTTGAACATTTTATCGTGATTTTCCTCGCCATAACAGAAATGATCAGCATCATCGAAAATGCACACTATCTGGGGATTCCAGTTCCTCCATGGGTAACACAAAAACTCGAAACATATTTAAAAAAACCTGAAGAATAAATATGCCAGCAGAATTTAAAAATTATGGTCTTGTCAATGAACAACCTCTTGGAGATGAGGAGCTTTTAGGTTCCAATGGACTCGAAGAAATTTTACAACCAAACAGAGACTGGACTGAGTTCTTGCCGGTAAAGGAATATCAAGGTAGACCACATGAGACGTGGAACTGTACGGTTTTTTCTCTCTATAATCTTCTCGAAATTTTTGGGAAAAGAGTGTATGGCATTGAAATCAATAAGTCAGAACGTTTTACTGGGAAGTGTTCAGGAACAGTTCCAAGATGGGGGAATACGCTTCGTCGCTCATTTGAAGCACTTCCACAATTTGGTTGGGTAGATGAAAAAGATTATCCATTTAACAGTAAAACCGTAGAAGAATATTACAAAACCATACCACCAGAAGTGAAACAAAAAGGATTGGAGTCACTGAAAGAAGTTGAATTTAGAAGAAAACTAGTATCTGGCGGGCCACCTACCCCAGAACAACTTTGGCAGGCTCTACAATTTTCACCTATTCGAGTCACCGGCAGAGCTTGGGCAGACCCCGTGAACGGTGTTTACCAACGTATAGAGGGGGAGTCAAACCATGCCTTTGTCGTTTTTAAAGGGGTATATAAAAAGTCATTCTTCATTTTTGATACTTATGACAACGTCATCAAAGAACTTGCTTGGGACTTTTTCTTTGGATCAGCAGATATTATAAATTTTAGTTTTAAAAATATGAACAATCAATTTGTGCGTATAGTGAAAGACGAAGATAGTCGAGCAGTTGGGTTCTTTATACCAGCTACTTCACCAGATGCCTTGACTTCAATGTCTTTGGCTTACAACAAACAAATTTTGAAAACTGAAGATGGAGAGATTGATTGGGGCGGAACAATTGAAGGCACTGTAAAACTTAAACAACCTCTAAACTAAAATATGCCAATAATTCAATCGACAAAAATTCAACTTTTGAACAATAGTCGTGGTCTCGGTATTTTGAGGCCAGATGAATATGATAGTCGCGATTTGTTGGTTGGTATTTTTGGTTGGGGAAAGTACGAACCAAAGCACACTGACATTCTCCTTGAGACTGTGAGCATAAAAAATCAATTTCAAAGAAATACCTGTACGTTTGAGTCGGTCGTTGCACAAAAAGAACCTGACGAAGGTGTCGAGCTCAGTGTGATGTCAGTGGTGAGATATGCCTATTCTCAAGGTTATATTCAAGGTAACGGCTTCAGTTCATTGAAACTTTCGCAGCAGTGTATTTTGGACTTCGGTGCGCAAGAAGCTCTCCAAATGCCGGATGTAAACCTTCCTTGGTCAGAGTATTGCAAAGGATACGGAATGCTCACAAAAGAAGAAGCGAGCAAGCACCGGTCAAAATCTTACTGGAAAATCACAAACATGAACGAAGTATACAAGGCGCTCGATGATGGCAGAATCGTTCAATTTGCCCTTGATTGGTACACAAAATATAACATGGAAAGAGGGTTCAGAGCTCCATGGATTTTGCCCTATAAGCAAGGTTTGTACGTTGGCGGCCATGGCCTCATTGTGAAAGGCTACAATCAAAAATATTACGATGAAAATGTCGTGATATTGCAACAAAGTTTTGGACCAGCCTGGGGAGAAAATGGAACTTTTTATATGCGTGTCGAAGATTTTCAACGAGAACTCAGCAAATATGGGGGATACTTGAACCTCGATATTGAAGAAGATACAGGAAAATTTCTCAGAGATTATACAGGTGAAGCTGTAAAAGTTGATGGCGAAGCTCCGGTGTATTTAATCGAAAATGGTACAAAAAGAGGCTATGTGAACATGCAAGCCTACATCAACCATGAAGGTTACGGAAAACCTCGTGCAGTACCAAAGTCAATTTTGGAAAAAATTCCTGACGGTGAACTTATTTACTCTTAATCAATTTTATGGAAGACAAACAAATACTCAACAGTCAAACAATTCGTGGAGCAATTCAGCTCATTATCGTCGTTCTGGGGCTTTTAGGTGTCCAAATTTCACATGAGGAGGCCATGAGCATTAGCGACGTTGTGGTGAACGTTGGAGTGGGTCTGTATGCAATCTACGCCTTTGTGCAAGTCGTGATTGGCCGAATCAAAGCAAATCGAAATTTAAAAATTGGAACTCATAGATTGTAGCTCCTGCTCCCGTACAGGTTTGTGCTACTTTTCCCCAAAAGATGCGTCTCGAGGGGGTAGGTTGCAAAACTATTTGACGAAGTTTGAGGCTACGCCTTGGGAAACCGAGGTATTACTCTGCCGATAATTTTCCAGAGAGAGGTAGTTGTCGGCAGGAATAATACTTAACCATAAATTTATGACCGGTACTGAGTTAAAAACAATGTTTGAGGAATTAGTAGATGATACTTTGGATGAAGATTTGACCTATCAAATCATGAATCAAGCCAAGGATGAAATCGAAGCAGAGAGAGAGTGGGAAATGCTCAAAAAGCTTGACAGTTCACAGACTGCGAGTACTTCTGAAAAGACATTGCCCACGGATTTTCTTTCTCCAATTATTTTGTACATTGGAAACCAGCCACAATATCAAGTTCCATTTGAACAGCAGCATTTATTTTCAAATACAAGTTTGCGTTGGGTTTTGAAAATGGCGACCGGTAAATATCAACTTTTGGGTAGTCCGACGTCTGGGACGCTCAACTTTTATTATATTTACCAAACTGATGATCTTACTTCTGGTACTTCACCTGTGTGGCCAGCAAAATTTCACAAATTGATTCCGTTTAAGATGGCGGAACTATATTACGCAATTGATCAAGGAGAAAAGGGCTTATCATGGGATGACAAATGGGAAAAACAATATAAAATGATTCATTCTCTCATGGTCAACTGGGACGCCAACCTTAAAAAACGTGCAGTTGAAAATGCCGCTTCAACAACTGACGATGTAAGTATTCAATTAGGTGACATGTAAAAAATATGCGAAATTTTCCAGTCAAAACATTCAAATATGGGGTCATAAACAACATCGAAGCTCAAAGTATTCCGGATGGGGCTGCTTCAGATTCTTTAAATTGGATCACGAAAGGATCAAAAATCGAACTTTCGAGAGGTATGAAGCTCCTAGGGAGTGAAGTTCCCGGAACTGGAAGAGTTTCTGCGATTCACCCGGGGAAAAAAGCAGACGGTACCGAAGTTCTATTCATCAAACGAGGGAGAAAAATTTCATATTACGACACGACCACTGAGGACTGGATTGAAGTCGGAACAAATATTATCCCAGCTGCGGCAGAGGACGAAGATGTCACTTTTTCAAACTTCGACTCTCTTGCTGGTGCACAAACTTGGTTAAATAGTCCAAATGGCACACTCATTAAAATCATGACAGCCAACCCGGGGAGTTATGCCGACATGTATGACTCCAGCAAAAATTTTAAAGGTTGGATTAAAATCAAACAAAATAGAATGTTCCTATGGGGTCGAAAAGAAGATCAAACTGGTATTTATGGTTCATATATTGACGCACAAGCATACACCACAGTAACGGCCGAAGCGACCACTTCACTCACTGGTACACTTGCATTCAAAGCAGGAGGAGCAAAACGAACCTGTTTCGGTGTGACTCTCACCATTACTGCTACTGGGGAAGTGTACACAGATGACTATAACGGCGTGCTCACTGGTTCACTTGGCGGAACTGGAACAATCAATTATATGACAGGTGCTTACACCGTATCGAATCCAGGTGTCGGTACAGTAGATTATCAATGGGAAAATTCAACAAATACAGGGATTGCGGATTTTTCAAAGGCAACTCCAAGACAAGCAGCTCAAGGATTCATTTTCAGACAAGATGATGGTGGTGGAGCAACGCAAAATGTTTTCTCCTATGGTGATAGTGAATTTTGTCTTCACAAGTTGAAAAGTTGGAACCTGACTTTGACGGCAACTGATACCAGCGCGACCAATCTTATTTTCCGTGACAAAGTAGGGATTCCGTTCTTGCGTGCAGGAGAGTCAACCGGAGACGGTATTTATTACATTGACGATACGGATCAAACCAGTCCTCGCTTTAAACTTCTGACTCTCTCAATCTCTTCTTCAGAGGTCATCCCAAAAGATGTAACACTGAATATCAATCTGGAAAATTATCGCTTTGACAAAGGTGTGATGTTTGAATGGGGTGACTATATTGTTTTTGCCGGAAGACATAAAGACTCGAGCGCAAATAATCGGCTTTTCATTTATAGCAAAATTTGGAAGAGTATCGACATCCGTGATTATTACGTTTCGTGTCTTGCTACATACAATGGTTCTCTTATTGCTGGTGACTCTGTATCAGATAATGTTTATGTACTTTTCAGTGGTTTTGATGATGATGACTCACTAATTGAAAATTATTGGATTGGAAATATTACAGGGCTTGGCCTAGACCGTCTTAAAAAGATGAAAAAATTTAAACTGCAAGGTGAGATTGTCCCAAACCAGTCTTTCGATGTTTATTTGAATATTGATAATAGTGGTTTTGTAAATGTTGGCACAGTCAGTGGAAATGGAAGTTATGTTGATCGTGGGCAAAGCATTGCTGTTGGTGCAGTAACAATTGGGCGTTATGAAGTTGGTGGAGGATCTGGGGATGCAGTTGCTTATAATTATGAAACAGAAATTAGTTTACGCCTCGATAAATTTGAAAACGTTCAAGTAAAGTATGTTGCGACTGGGATTGGATACGTCTCAATCTCTGAGGCTGAGTATCGAGACATACGCGCAAATAGACAAAAAACACCAAGAAAATATCGTAATTCTTAAATTATCTTTATGATAAAAAATTTCGTTGAAAAATTCGCTGTGGCACTTTTACTGGCAATCACTTTTGTTGCGTTGCCTGTGAGTGCTTACACCGTACAAAGAGGGGACACTTTAACAAGTATTGCAAAAAGCCATAACCTCATGGTTCCGGAACTTTTGCAGCTTAATAGAAAAATATATAATCCAAACTTGATTTTTGTTGGTGAAGAATTAAACCTTGGAGAACAGCTTTTTGGTATAAGTATTCCAGATGTGATTGCTCTTTATGAGGACTCCCTTGCGTCAAAAATTACGAGCTCGGCGACTTCTTTTACTCTTGTTCGTGGTACAGACAAACAGTCGAGAAGTTTGGGCGGATACTATGGCTTTGTGCTTGATGAGGGTACGTCGACTGAAGAGTTTATGACTGCAAACTGTACGGCAACCGCATGTACTATTACTACTCGAGGGATTGATGTACAAGATGGAAAAACTGGCGTCTCAGCTCTTAAATTTGAACACAGACGTGGTGCCAGTGTAAAGATCAGTAACTTCCCTCAACTTGCTCTTATCACCCGTGTAGTTCGTGGTCAAGAAAGTACTGGAAGTTCAACACTCAAGATTGGTGATGGAAACTCAGTGAGTTCAACCTCAAAATGTTTCGTCGTTGATAATGGTGACGCAAGCTCTCCAAAGTGGTGTTACGACGAAGCAAGCAACAAATTTCTCGTTTATAACGACGGTGTGAATAGTTATGATATAACTTCTGGCGGTTCTGGTCTCTCTGCTTCAACTACACGCGCAATCGGTATTACAAATTCAGCAATTTATGTGAATGCTTCGTCTACAAGAGGTTTTGACTACGACAGTAACGGTGCTCTTTACCTGAAAGACGGTACAAATTCAGGTATTTATTTTGACTCAAGTGGAATTGCTGTTGAACGTTATGATACTTATGATTGGTATGGCGCACATAGTTTTAACTCGTCTGTGAGAGCTTCAAGTACATTTCAATCAACCCAACCTTTGACAGTATTTGGCACCTCAACTTCCTCAACGCTTCCACGTATTTCTACGGATTATATTTCAGCCACTTCAACAGGAAATGTTACGACTACTGTCACCAATAATCTTCAAGTAAATGGTGATATTGGGGCAACGGGTACTAACTTTGCAAAAACCCTTATTAAGGCAGGGCAAGGAAGTCAAGCGGCAAATACGACGGGAAATCAAGTAGTCACACATAGTTTAGGTTTTACACCGTCACTGATTACTATCTACGCGAATGCTTCTGGGACTGGCTCTGGTTCAGATATTTCCATATCCAATGGTAATGCGACAAGTGCGTCAGATGAGACGTGTACTTATCTTGGTCATGTAAGTACTGCTGGAGCAGGTACTTCAGCTTCTGGTCAGAATGCAAGTATTGTATGTTTATATGATAGTGGTGGTTCTGTTTATGCAAGAGCAACACTTGACGCAGTAGATACTACAACATTTACATTAAATTGGGTAACAAATGGTGCAAATGGTACATCTCGTTACTACCAATGGGCGGTTTATCGATAATTGATTTTTTCCTCTCTTCCTTTTAGGGAGGAGAGATAAAAAATTAAAAAATATCTTTATCATTTTTATATGTCACAAACAGATTTTGGAAAAACTACAGGTGGGGTCAAACTTTATCAAGATCCAAATGATCCTACAAAAGCGACAGCAACACCACCCCCAACAGATCCAACAGTTCAACCCGATCAAGGTGCGACTCAAAACCCTGTGATTCGATACCCTGTATCTCCAAATGTTGCTGATAACTATGGAGCTCCAAAATCTTTTGATCAGTTTACCCAAGATCAAAATAAATACGTTTCTCCAGTTGATGAA
>CAZMHV010000008.1:4472-9672 GCA_964566225.1 uncultured Gammaproteobacteria bacterium | reverse complement strand
CAGCGTGATTTGGAAGTACAAGGTGTTTTTGACAAGATTGATCAACTCACCGCCGACAAGGTAAAGAGTGAAAAACTTGAAGCTCTTGGAAAGGCAAATGCCTACGTTGAATATCTTGGCAAAGCTCAAACCACTGCGCGCGACGCAATCAAATCTGCCGGGAAAGCCGGTGTTACTTTGGATCAACTCAAAAGCCAAGGTGCCGACAAACTCAAACAGCTCCTTGATAGTACAGGGTACTCGGAATTTGAACTCGGTATGCAATTGGAAGCAAATAAACCCGATCCTATCAAATATGATTGGATGAGTATGGGAGATTCAATTGTGGGAATTGGTGTTGACCCCATGACAGGAAAACCAGTAAAAACAGTTTACAACGCAAAGGATTTAGGTGTACCAGTTACTCCTTCTATTGAGTTTCAAACCTTTGATGACGGAATTTATTATTACGATAAAAAAAATCCAGAAAGGGATGCCAGCGGAAATATCATTTTCAAAAAGGCTGGAAATGCTCCAAAAGATGGATATGAGAGTGGAATAATCGGGGAATATCAATTTTATGCAGATCAAGAAAAGGTTGCAGGCAGACAACCTGTGAGCTTCACTGAATATCAAAATCAGGACGCAAATAGAAAGTTAAAAGGTAGTAGCTCAGGAGGTGGTTCATATCCTGATTTTAGTGGTTCAGGTTCTACGGGAACTACCCAACCAACAGCACCAAAGCAAACCTTTGAAGAATTTTTAGCACAAGAAGAAAATAAAGCTGGTCAGTCATTTAATCAAGCGAAAAGAGATGATCTTAAAAAACAATTTGAATCTACAAAAGTAGAACCAACCCCACAAGCTCAAACGGCTGATTTATCAAAATATTCTTTTGTAGTCCGTCAGGTGATTTTAGGAAATGAACCTGCTTCATCTATTCTTACTGGTGGAACTGCTGGTGAAAGAAAACGTTACCAACAGGAACTCAATGACGCAGAAGCAAAGGGTCTTTTGAAACAAGGATATTCAGGCAATCAAGAAAAATTTATTACCACAGTGAATGACAGTGTTTCTAAAAGTGCTGTATATTCAAAAACTACGTCAATGCGTAATTATGCCGATAATGTATCTGCTTCTTTATCACTTGGTAGTGGTGTGGGAGATATTGCTGCAATCAACCAATTCCAAAAGGTTATCGATGAGGGTGCCGTTACCCGTGATCAAGATGTGAAACTGATTCAAGAGTCACAGTCATTGATGAATACCTTAAAAACAAAACTTAAAAAATTAGAAAAGGGAGAGCAGCTTTCACCAGAACTTAGAGCACAGATGTCGGCAGCTGTTAAAAAATTATATAATTCTCAAGTGAAAGCTTTAAAAAATGATCCATATATAAAATCAAAAATTAAAGAGGCAAGTGGTCATAATGTAAAACCAGAAGACACTATTTTAGGTGAATTTGATAGTTTTGGAACACAAAGTTCTAATGCTTCATCTGGCGGCGTTGATCCTTTGGGAATAAGATAAACATAATAAATATTGAAATATGCCAACAATAATTGATCTCGGACAAAAAGTGAAACAAAAATATCCGGGTGTTTATGATGACCTTAGTGATGTTGAAGTTGGTCAAAAGGTGAAACAGAAATACCCTGGTTCGTATGATGATTTTACCGATACCCCTCAAACACCACAAAATAAAAATATATTCCGTAAAGTCGGTGAAGCAGTGGCGCAGCCTTTTGCAAAGGCTGGGGTTCAAGCATACAATCTTGCAGAAGGTACAGGAAAACTCTTGGCGGGTGACGTTCAGGGGGCCAATCAGTCTTTGGAAAAAAAACGTATACTTCCGTTTGTTGGCGAAACTGCACCGGTAATTACAGGCAATGAATCTTTCGGTGAGCAAGTGAAGAAAACGGTGGGTACAGGCTTAGATATTGGCTCAACCGTTGCAACGGGTGGGGAAGCTGGAGCTTTGAAAGATCTCGCAAAACAGGGTTTAAAACAGGCTATTAAAAAAGGAGCTGTCATGGGTGCAAAAGTTGGTGCGGCTGCTGGTGGTGTTGGCTCTGCTGGTATAGCTTTGGAAAGTGATAAAAATGCTGGAGAAGTTATCAAAGACACTGCCACAGGTGCTGTCACTGGTGGGTTGTTTGGTTTTGTTGCTGGTGGTTTTAGTGCAAAAAAGAAGTTTTTAGCTCCACAGAAAGCAGAGCAACTTAAACAAAAAGCCGTTGATCAATATGTGAAAGGCTTAGAAATTACTCAAAAAACTGTGAGAGAAAAAACTGAAACAGTGATCCCAAAACTTCTTGAAGAAAAAAGATGGGGGACAATGAACAGGCTGCTGGATAAAGCAGAAAAAAATTTGGCTCTTTCTGAGGCTGATTATTCAAAACTTGGTGAGTTGCAAGGAGTTGTATCTTCACCAGAGGTCACTAGTAAAATTGACGAGTTAGCAAATAATTTAAAATTAAATGGAAGAGTCCCCACCGTAAATAGAGGGAAGTACAAACAGCTCATGGATTTGAAAACAGACATTGTGTCAATGCAAGCATACAGCGACTTAAAAACAAAAACTCCTCAAATTTACCAGCAAGATTTACGAGAACTGAAAGCAATGTATGATGAAGCAATTTATGGTTCCAAAAAAGCTTTTAAAACTGTAGAAGAAAGTGATAGTCTCTCTCAAACAAAAGAGGTCACGGATGCAATTCGTGGAATTTTGGCAACAAAAAATCCAGAGTATGCAAACATAAATAAACTTTATCATGTAAATAAAACTTTGGCAGATGCCATTGAAACGACTCTTGATAGAAAAAAGGCACAAAGTTGGATCCCACTGAAGGATGTTGTTGCTGCCGGTGCTTCTGCTGCGGCAGGCGATTTGAAGACTGCTGCAAAAGTTGCCCTGAGTCTTGTTAGTATCAGAAGAATTGCTGATTCTACATGGTTCAACACTATGAGTGCTGTGAGAAAAAATAATGTTGCAAATAAGTTATTACAAAAATCCACCGAGGAAATACCTCGATGGATCAACATTCTTTCTACACAGGGAGCAAAAGGAGTGAGTTTGTTATTTGAGAGTAATTAGCACCGATCCAACTCACCACATAAATTTTTAATCATCTTTAGTGCCTCGTCAGCCGTTTCTTCGACCTCACTATTTTTGTTTGAAAGTTCGTCATTTTGTGATTCAACTTGTACTTCTAAATCACTTACACGTCTTGTCAAATAGTCGATTTGTCTTTGCATTGATTCAGTTTTTTCACTGTTTTTGCAACCGGCACCAAGTAATAGTATCAGACCAAACAGGGCAAATATTTTTTTCATAATTATTTTTTGGTTAATTTATTCCAAACATGAATGACAACAGGAGTAACAAAAAAACTTACGATTAAACCACTAATAATACCAATTGGAAAGTCGTTACCATCAGTGCCGTAATGGAGAAGCTTTGCAAGTACCGATGCAGTTAAGAGGTAAGTTCCAAAAAACAGAAAAATATTTTTCAAGAATGCCATAAGGCTAAAATTCATCATCATGATCTGGATGTTCCAAATCATAAATTCGATCCTCTAATTTTTCTAGAGACTTTTCGATTCGATAAGTGGTATATAGGAATACTCCAGCAATCAATATCAATTGCCATTTTTCAATATACATATTTTGTTTAAACCTAGCACAGTATATATTACTTGTCAATTATAGTATACCCTTAATATAGAGAAATTTCTAAAAGTCCGGTGGATAAGTCTATGTTTTACAAAATCTTATAAATTAGGTATAATATTAGAGCATTGAAAAAATATCCTTTAATAAGCCAAAAAAATAGATATTTCTCTATATGAGAAAAGGGCTTGTTGAGCGGTTTTTTCGTTTTCAGACTTGACAGGTGTGGATAAAAAATGTAAAGTGCAAACCTAAAAACAAAACCCACCCTTTCGGGTGGGAGTTGTCCAGCGAAACCCTCACAGTGTAGCTAGCACTGCGAACACTCAGGTCACCCAAAAGGTGGCTTTTGTGTTTATCGAAAATTTTGGTTTTCGACAAGGGAGTGGTTGAATTGTTGGCTTGACCACATCAACGTGGATTATCAATTCGTTCTACAGTTGCGGTGCTTCGTCTGTGACGAGCTTCTTCAACTGTGATGAATTGACCGTTGATTGCGTCTCTGCCTGCGAGTCGGGATTTAGCCATATGGGCAAAATCTAACTTCTGTTTCTTCCTCTCACCTAATTGCGTCAGGTTCGACTTTATAGAGAGCTTGGGCGAAACTGGACCCTCGGAAATTTCTTTCCGACCCACCCACCAAACCATGGTATTGATGAATAGGTTGAGAAAGAAAAAACTCCGTTTCCAACAGTGAGGTGTGCAAAATGGTTGCCATTTCTGGCTACCCTATTTACAGGGCATGAAAGGTATTTCACACCCCACTGTTGATTACGGAGTTGACGAACTCCATTCTGTAGACGCCCCTTTCAAAAGGCGTTTTTTGAATTGTTGAAATAAGTGTAACATTTTCTTTTACTTCAAACAATAGAACTCATCCACAATTTATCAACAGGTAGTGGATAACTTGGATTCTGAGACACTACATGTAGTATTTCACCTTGAAAAAAGATTCACAAACAAAGTTATCCACACTGCCAAAAACCACTGTCCATGAAACTTTATAAAAACTTCATCTTTTCAGGATAGAGTCCCAAAAAAGCGACACAACCGAGGGAACGACTTCATAAAAACTTTAGGAAAACTTTAAGAAAATTTTAGGTGGTATGTGCTATACTGAATTTGAGTTATCAACATGGTCAAACACAACCTGTCGTATTGTGTTCAATTTTAAACCACCATATACAGAATTTACCATGTAAGATTTGACTCTTATCTCAGCAAAGAATATACTAGAAGTAGAACAAACGTTCTCCTCATGTTCGAGAGTCTCCCATGCTTGTACTCTTGACAGAAATGAGGGAGTTGTGCTACTCCTACTGTTCCTAGCTAGGAAACACAATTCACTTTTGATCATTTTCGTGACATCACGAAAATGGTCGTCCCCGAAAGGGGAGCTTGCATATCAGTGAAACAGAGTAGCACAATACCCTCATTTTTGGTATACTCAAAATGTATAGAATTGAACATTCTGTGCAAAAAGCTACTTAGTCTGTTCGCGGAAGGCATGCAAGCCCAAGTGGATATGTACTAAGTAGCTTTTTTT
>CAZMHV010000008.1:0-4372 GCA_964566225.1 uncultured Gammaproteobacteria bacterium | reverse complement strand
TTGGGTTTGAACCGTGACTCGATAAAAGGGGACTGTGTATACTTCAAGGGAAAGGGAAGGAAGTTGGGGGTCGTATTTTTCCATGACTGGTCCTTGATAATTTTACAAAGATACCTTGCCATGAGGACAGATGATCATCCTGCTTTGTTTGTGCGACATTTGGAGAATTTGAGCACTGAGCGATTGATTGATACCCAGGTGAGATTTAAGCTCCACGAACTTTCACAGAAAATTGGGATTGAATTTTCAGCCCATGTACTCAGAAAGACCGCCGGGACTCAAGCGTGGAGAAATAGCCGTGACCTATTTGGCACACAGAGTTTTCTCAGGCACAAACGCACAAGTACGACCACAACCTATTATATTGGCCTTGATGAGGAACTGTTGCGGGAGTTTCACCACAAGAATATTACTTATGGTTCTTCAGTGGAAGAGATGACGTTTGATGTGTTGGAGTTATCCACTTGACTTGTTATCAGGTTGCGAGTATCATGGGGGTATATGAATAAAGCAAAGAAAAAAACGGGTCCTCCTTCGGATGCCGTGAGAGATAAAATCGTCATTAAATACAAAATTAAAAATGAGCCGTTGACCTTCAGAGATTTGGGAAAAATTATAAAGGAAGAAGGACCAAACGTATACCGAAGGTATAAAAAGCTGTTATCAAGTTATCCACAGGAAGCGCTTGACAAGAATGGATAAACTTGATAACATATAAGTATTAAAGATGACTGGTGACAACTAAATTTATCCAAAAAGCTGAAGGGCACTCGTACAGGTTCGAGCCCCGCCCGCAGCACAAACAAAAATATCCTTTTGCAAGGATATTTTTTTATAAACAGAAGTTTTAGTTGTGAGCGAGTTCTTTTTTGTAATAGTGATCGTATATGCTCATAACTGCCAAAAAGAGTGAAATAACAATCGGTCCAATAACGAAACCAGAAATACCAAACGCAGCAATACCACCAAGTGTTGAAAATAAAATAAGAAGTGGATGCATCTGTGTATCACGACCAACAAGAGGTGGACGCAAAATATTATCAATAAGACTAATAACGAACATACCAACGACAAGGACGGTTACTCCTTGCCAGACATTACCCATGGCAAGCAAAATAAGAGCGGTAGGAAGCCAAACAAGACTTGCCCCAACTCCAGGAAGAATTGAAAAAATTGCCATCAAAACACCCCAGACCAGTGCACCATCAACTCCTGTCGCTGCAAATAAAATTCCTCCAAGAGTTCCTTGGACAATACCAATGATTATTGTGCCTTTGAGTGTTGCTCGAGCTGTAGAAGTAAACTTGGTGTAAAGCATTTCTTCGTATGTATCGCCAAGTGGGGATAGGTGCATGAGTCTTTGGAGCATGCGCTTGCCGTCTTTAAAAAAGTAAAAGAGGGTATAGAGCATGAGAAAAAACATTGCAAAAAATTGTAGGGAATATTGTGTGAGTGCTTTAAAGTTTTGTAACAAAAATGAACTACTTACTTGGGCGACTTTTCGAGCAAACTCAGGCCCAGAAGATTGAAGTTCCATAAAGTAAGTTCCAATGATAGGGAGTGTGCTGAGTTTAGTTTTTACATTTGCAACTCCACCAATAAGATCACTTTGCGTAACTTGTGAGTATAAATGTGTAGATTGAGTTACTAAAAGTGCAGCAATAAGGAGGAGTGGAAGCAGTACAATACATAAAATAAGCAGTACACAGAGTCCAGCACTCAAAGATTTGTATCGGATATGTTTTTCAATAGCAAGATAGGTTGGGTAAAAGGTGATAGACAAAATTGCGGCCCAAAAAATTGGATAAAGAAATGGACGAAATATATATAAGCTCGTCACTCCAAAAAGAAAGATGAGTGACAAGAAAAAAAGAGATTGGAGTTTTTTGAAATCCATTTTGGCGACAGGCATATGCAGGGGTTATTTTTTGGCATGAGTAAAGATGTTGCGAATGACTTCTTCAACACCGATCTCATTAATAAGTATATCATCAACTGGGTAATCATTCAAAATTTTGCTTGCAACTGTTTTCACTTCGCTCTTGTCAATTTCCAAAACAATACGTTCTGGTGAAGTTTCTTTGAGCAGTCCCATGGTTTCAAAGGCAGACGGTTTTACTTTTTCAGTAAAAGTTACTTCAAGAATTTTTTTGTTGGCATACTCGTCGGTGAGTTGTTTGAGCGCACCGTCGTAAATAATGGTTCCGTAGTTAATAATGACCACACGTTCGCAGAGTGCTTCTACATCTTCCATGTAGTGTGAGGTCAAAATAATCGTGGTTTTTTTGGTGCGGTTGTATTCTTTCAAAAAGTTTCGAATATTGTTTTGTGATACCACATCAAGCCCAATGGTAGGCTCGTCCAAAAATAAAACTTTTGGTGAATGAATGAGTGCTGCCACGAGTTCGGCCTTCATGCGTTGGCCAAGAGAGAGCTTGCGTACGGGTACATCAAGAATATCTTTGATATCGAGGAGCTCAGAAAGTTCATCCAGTGTTTTTTTAAACTGTTCATCACTAATTTCGTAAATTTCTTTGTTCAAAATGAAACTTTCCATGGCTGGCAAATCCCACCACAGTTGATTTTTTTGTCCCATCACCAGGGCAAACTGCATTTGAAATTCTTTTTGGCGCATCCAGGGTGTGTATCCGAGTACTTTGGCTTCGCCGCCACTTGGATACAAAATTCCCGAGAGCATTTTGAGGGTGGTTGTTTTGCCAGCACCATTTGGTCCCAAAAATCCAATAATTTCACCTTCTTCAATGGTAATGTTGATGTCTTTGACTGCATCTGTAAATAATTTTTCACGGTGAAAAAGGCTCTTGAGGGAATTTACAAGACCGGCTTGCTTTTTGTAGTACTCGTAGGTTTTACTCAGGCCTTTGACTTCAATGAGGGACATAGTGAAAATTATAATGTGTGTAGCTATTTTAACAGGTTTTGTGAGGTGTGTAAATTTGGAGGTCTACGGCTTGACTTTTTGTGTAAAATGGAGTACTCTCTGTCCACACTTCATAGGGAGAGATGCCATGTTTGGTCGCATCGTCACTGGGCTCACTGTCGTTCGTAACGGTTTTTTTCTGGTTACGGCGTGGTATGTCCCCAAGGGGTTGGTGTTGGTTGAAGTTCCTGCATGTGGGCGAAAGTTCGTTGAATGGGGTCTTTTGTTGACCCCCATCAAGGATTTGTTTCCCACCGAAGACGATCAGCTTGTTCTGCGTCGGTTGTTGCCTTACCTCGGTGGCGAGAGTCCTGTGGTCGGGCAAGTCGCTCAGCTCAAGTGGAACGTCCTCAAGTTTGATGGGGCTCCGGGGGATGATCTCTACCAGCTTGAGGTGAAGTTGAGAGATTTTGCAGGACTCTCACTCGGGGTGGTGTTCATCAAGCCCACCAACGATCAGATCGTCTGGAACAACGTGCGCGAGCACGATGACCCGCGTGGTCAGTCGTACGGAGGCCCGACCAAGGGCGTTTCGTAACACCGGTCGGGGACCATGGAGGACCCCGGCCGCATCGAAATCTTTTAGCAATTCACCCTTTGGGGTGTTTTTTTATTTCTCCCAAAAATTAAATTCCAATTCCTTCATATTTTTTTTTCACTCCAATTTTCCACATCATCTTGACGCAAATATAGAGTATTATCATCCACAAACATTGTATCAGCAGTCCAGTCAAACCTTGGGGCAGTGTCATTTTACCAAGGTACAGTTGCATGGGTACGTAAAATGAATACACAAATGGAAACACCAAAAAGATTTGTAACAGCGAAACAGGGAATAAACTTATGGGGAAAAAAGCACCCGTAAAAAATCTCATGGCAAAACGAAACGCATAGTGAATGCCGTCACTCTCTGTGGTCCAAAATGAACAGAGTCCCATGAGAATAGCACAAAAAAGATTGATAAAGTACGAAAGCACGATCATGGGGATAATAAGTACAAAAACCGAAAGTGAAACTGGTGCCAGTAAATACTTCCAAAATAAAACAATAAATCCAAGTTGCAAAAGTACTGATGAAAGCAACGCAATACTAATGCGGCCAATTGACAGCACAATAATGTATCGAATATAAGAAATCGGTTTGAGCAAAAAGTTAGAAATTTCCCCGGTCACAATTTGTTTGGAAATAATCATTTCAAAACCAAAGTTGGTTGCAAAAAAACTAAACAGCCAACCGATAATCACATAGGTAATCATTTCATTGAGCGTGTATCCCTGAATCACTGGAAACGAACGAAACAGCGCAAACCAAATCACAAGCTGTGACAAAATTTCAAATAAATTTCCCACCCGGAATCCAATAAAATTGAGCCGGTAGGTGAGTTGTCGTTGCCATTCGGTTTTGAGAATGGTGAGGTATTTTTGCATAGGT
>CAZMHV010000007.1:0-37644 GCA_964566225.1 uncultured Gammaproteobacteria bacterium | reverse complement strand
TCTCTCTGTAAAAAGAGACTGTACTTCTACCGTTATTAGGCAACATCTCTCCAAGTTCTGCGACAGTGTAAGCCGAATACTTTCTGTGGTCTTCACCAGCTACTTGTCCAGCCTGAACTAAAATTTTATTGCCTGTTAATCTATCTATAATCCAATAAAACAAACTATCCTGTTTAAATCCTAATTTCTTCATTATTTCTGCCAGTTCAAGACTGACGACTTGATATTGAAGTTTCATATCAAATAATAATCTTCTGGATTAGGCGCGGGTATCCCCGACAATGCCTCTATTTTTGTGATGTACTCCATAAAATCGAATTTGCTGAGCTTTGTTGTACTCCCCGGGAGTCTGATCTCTTGCTTCAAAATGGTAATGTGCCGTGGAGGTAAAAATTTCCTTTTGAAGAACTCATGCAAATCGTCGGCAATGTCCCCTGTTTCCTTTTCGATAATCCCGAGATATGCCCAATAATAATTATTTTGTTTGGTACTTCGACGACTGAACTTACACCGTATGATCACTTCCACATCTCCGCGCAAAGATGAAAGCCACATTGAAAGCCTCTCCCTGTCTTTCCAGTGCATCATGCCATTTTGAATTGTCGCGTAATGAATGGGAATCATTTTTGACATATCAATCGACTTTAGAAAATTTTACTTGGAAGATCGGAAAGCATTGCTGCTCAAATTTATCTGTGACCTCTACCTTGTCACCTCTCATAACTGCTGTTAGGATCATGTCGTTCAAAAGTTCTTTATCGCTTGCAATATCAATGTTCAAATCTTCGAGTTCCTGTACTTCTTTCGGGAAAAGCTCATTGATTTTGGTTTTTATTTCCTTACGTTTGATGTTGGCCTTTTTGACGGCTTCGTTGGCTGCGCAATATCCTTCATCCTGATCGTATGCTTCTTTGAGCATGAGTTTTATTTTTTTTGCCTTCCCCTTATGTTCTTCGAGACGGTTATAAATTTCTTGGATGTTTTGCATATTTTTATAGGCTGATAGAAGTAGCTTTTTTGTGACAGTGTTTTGAACCAAACTTCTGAGTGATGAATAAACGGAGGTATTTTACTTCACCAAATAGGTCAACCATTTCTTTCATCGTGTAATAATGCGTCCAGTGACCGTATTCCTTGCACCCTTTGCAAATGTAGTGAATGAGCAAAGTGCCATAGTGCCGTGGATCAAAGTCCAATTGATTCAGATGGCCACAGTTCTCACAGATTGCTCGAGGATATTCGTCTCTGATAACAAGCTGAGCTGGTTTTCGTTTATCTTTTGTTTTTCGCATAAAGTGCATTTTTGGCCTACTCGACGTCGGTACTTGAGGGTAAATCTCGTTCTCGAACATTCGGCGCATTTATATTCGTACCTTCTACGCCAATTCCTTTGTTTTCTCATATTTTTTTGGTGGCTCAATTTTTTTTATTTTTTCCTGATATTCGTCCTCACTCATAATCTCGTCCTTGGCAAGCTCGGGATAATAATCCACGTCCAGACGAACGTCGATGTTGAATTTATCCACCCACCGATCAAAGTGTTTTATTACTGGCGTGCCGTCATGCAATCGTCCCTCAGTGAGAGGTGCGCGGGCTATAACCCGGAAAAACTTGGTGAGAAAATTTCCTTTGAACTCGACAACATCGTTTGTTTGAATTTCTTTGAGGAATTTTTGCACCTCAGCACGATTCATTTCGATTTTGGTATTTGCGTCGTAAACGACGTGATAAGTATCTGGCATAGAATTTAGTTTGAGACTGAACCGATTGAAAAACCCTGTTTTTTCTGTCGACCTTTGCCATTAAACGAAATTGCTTTGCTCATCCATGTTGAGAGTCTCCTTTTGACCTCAAATGTTCTTTCCATTTCCCAACGCTCTTTTTTCCCTGAAGGATTTTTTTCTCTCCAGTACCCTATGAAATTTTTGATTTCTGAACGTGCAAATTCTTCTTCAAATTTCATTTCAACCAAATACGTCACAACCTTTTCTTGAATCTCAGAGTTTGAAAAAAATAATCTTGTTTCCTCTGATGGCGTCATTTCATGAACTTTTTCTTCAACATCATCGGGGCATGGGGGAGCGTCAGCGTCAGCGTCACCACTCAACACATCACTATTAAGTAAAGTAGAGTTAAGTATAGTTAAGTTAAGTATCCCAAAGGGTTCTAAAGCCTTTACAAGGCTTTCACTCTTCCCTATGAATAGCAAAATTTTTTCTGGAAGACTTTTTAACTCTCTTTCGATCCCAATCTTCATGTTTGGGTTGATACTTTGATTTTTTACGAAGTTTTTTACGATGATCCAACCGTCAATGTAATAGATTTTTTCTTCTCTGGTGAAACGTTCGATGAGTCTCATAACCGTGTCACGATCAACCCCGGTATCAAAGGCAATTCGTTTGAGTGGTAACTCGTAAATTCCTGATACGTTTGTGAGTGGGTTGGTGAGAAAATAGAGGTATAGAAGCTTTTCAATCGGGTCAAGGTTGACGATGAAAGTATCGTCCCAAAACTTGGTATTGATATACCTGTTTTTTGACATATAGGTGGATTAAACTCCCGGGCTGCACCACCGCCGACAAGCTGTGAAATGCTCAACCCGGGAGGGTTATTTTTAAAACGGAATATCTTCAACTTTGATCGTGCTTTCTTCATGTGAGGACTCTTGAGAGTACGTATTATCCTCTGAGCTTCTTTCTTTTTTCTTTTCACTCAGAACAATCGAATAGTCAGGTTGATTTTCCTTTCGATCATTTTTGAAGATTGCAATACTTATGTCACCACCGATGTCGTTCAAAACTCCCGACATATATTTTTTTCCGTCTTGTGTTTCCCTAAGCCACAGGGCTCCAATTTTTCTTGACATAAATTTTAGTATTTAGATAATTCTTTTTCTCGTTCTTTGATTTTCAAACAAGCGAGAAATACAGGATAATTTTTTTCGTGATCTTCGTCTGTGAACTCGTACACATTGAAGTCACCGGTCTCTTTGTTAAAATGAAGAATGGTCGCGCCATCAATCTTTCCGTGTTCTTCTTCATATGCGAGGCGGTAGGCTGCCACTTGGTAGTGCATATCGCTATACACGCCCTTGGCTGTTTTGTAGTCGATAATCACCTTTCGACCATTTACTTTTGCCACTACATCGAATTTCCCAACAAATTTATGCTCCTTTGAAAAAACAATATTTTCACAAGCAATAAATTCCACATCATTCTTTTCATGCCAGTCCAGAAAGCCATGAATCCCGTTTATAATGCGTTCGTCATCTGTTTCTGGTATCTCGGGCAACTCTGTCTTTGAAATCTTCGCCTGAGCGAATTTTTCAGCCCAGTCGTGCACCTGGCTTCCGATACTGGCCGCTTCATCTCTTTTCACTTCGTAAAGTTTGCAAGCCTCTTCGATAACTGGTAACAATTCCTCAGCAGAATATTTGTTGACTGGTGAATTTTCTAAATACTGTTTGAGATGTCCGCCTGCAAGGCCAATTGCCCATTGCATCAATACTCTCGATTTGTCGATCATCCCTGTTGCTGCTGTCACTGAAATGAGATAACTTTTTTCCCCTGAAAGACGATAACGGTGTGAGTCAGGATAAAAAACTATCTCGACATTTCCACCATAAAGTTTTTGAATCAAAGTGTTTGGCATAATTATTGGGCTTTAGCTTTATTTAATTTATCCTTTGCAGCTTGCAAGTGTGGGTTTTTGAGTTTGGTTTCTTCATTCACCACTTCACCACCAATTGCGTCAGCCAATTCTTGTGCCTCTTCCTTTGAATTTTCTTGAGGAGCTTCTTCAGTTTTTGTCATCTCAGCTTCGACCTCTTTTTTTTCTTTTACTTCTTTCGCTTTTGGATTGCTCCATGAATAGACTTTTGTACCTTGGCAGGCTTGTACGATTTTGGAAAAATCTGGTTCGATGTATTTGCCAAGTTGTCCGGTTCTGTCTTTCGCCGTGTATTTGTCATTTTCAGGATCGACAATCAATACGCGCTTTGTTTCTCCGTCTCGTGTTACCATGGTCATGTAAGCAACGACGTCTACCATGTTGACCAATTCATCGGATAATTTTGTTGCAATCATTGGACGTTTCACCATTCTGTCTTCATCCATTTTTTCATCAAGGTGAGCCACTAAAATCACATGCTTTCCTGAGTCTCTCAAAACTTTGAGATAGTTGCGCATGGTTTGTTTGAGCCATCCCCACCCTGCCATAGTTGGGTCTCCACTCTTTTGAACCAGCTTTGAATCATTTTGTGCGATCATGAACATTTTGAGTTTTTCCATGAGTTCTCCAATCGGGTCGATAATCACTGTTTCAAATTTGTCACTTTTGGCACAATCCAGAAATTCTTTCATGTCGCTCCACTTTTCAATCATTGCCACATCCATTTTTATTCCGCGAAGACCAAAGTATTTTGATCCGCCTTCACAATCTGCAAGGATTGGTGTTGGTGCTGTTGAGGTAAAAGTTGTTTTACCGACTCCACCTTCTCCGTACACCATCATTACGATTGATGGTTTAGCGGCTGGGTCCGCTGTATTTATGAGTTTCATAGTGCTTCTTTCTTGACAGCCAATGCAGCGCATGTTACAATTGATTTGCGAGATCTAAGTGTAGCTATGTCCGAAAGGATGTAGTTATTTTTTTAATAAATTGTTTCTTCTATTGTTTGTTTGAACCTTGTAGTTCGACCACCTACAATTTGATTTTGTATAATTTCCATTGTTATCTATTCGATCAATCGTCGTTTGTTTTACACCGAATATTTTAGAATGCTCTAAATATTGCTCGTACATATCACTTTTAAACTCTTCAAATTTCTTCCACTTTTCATCGAGTTTTATCCCTCTTCCACCGTAATTTGGATAATCTCGATAATTCGTATTAAGACATCTATTTTTTATCCCTTGCCATATTGTGTAAAAACGAGTTCCTTTCATCCCGTGAGTTTTCCTTCTCGTACAACCACAGCTTGTGGAATGTTCTCTTGATAAGTTGCTTTTGGTTACATTTATTTCTTTCCCACAAATACATCTACATAACCAAATCGATTCGTTGTTTTTTGCTTTCCCTACTAAATTCACGACTGTCAGGTTCCCAACTTTTAAACCTGAAATATCTTTTATTTTTCTTGGCATATTTATTTTATTACTGGGCCATAGCCACTCATGATGAGTGAGCCAATAAGCCCCGCAATGTAAAAAAAGTTTTTGATTGAAGCCTCGAGTTCGAGAGCTTTTTTGTTTTTGTTTTCCATGTATCCAATTTGGTATTTCATATTTGTTTTTACAGTGTTCCTATACAGGAATCACAGTTGTTTGTGCCGTTATCGAGTGGATGAAGTAAATCCTCATCAGTTTCACCGCAATAATGGCATTTTTGTTCGACCTTTGTTTCCTCGGTTGTGTTGTTCATACTGTTTTGGTTAAATCCTTTTGCGTACCCTGCTCGGGGAATCAAGTTTTTGAAACTGGATATTCGTGGCAGTATGGTACGCTGAGTTTGAGCTAATTTTTTTAGCTCTCTGACCCCCTCGAAAGGGGGCGAAGAGAAACAAAAAAACCCAGTCATCATATTGACGACTGGGTTTTTAGTACAAGCTAAATTGTTATCTTATTGTGCTGCGGGCGGGGCTCGAACCCGCATGGGATTGCTCCCAAAGGATTTTAAGTCCTTCGTGTATACCATTTCACCACCGCAGCATTATTTTTTAACTCCCCACAATATATCACTCCCCCTTGAAAAAATCAAGAGAATACGATAAAGTACCGGTTCCAATATTTACCCCTCTATGTCACAAGAATACCCCCTCAAACACATTGCCATTATTCTCGATGGCAACCGACGTTGGGCAACCGAGCGAGGATTGCCCAAGATTGTTGGTCATACCGAGGGTGCCAAAAATCTCAAAAAAATAGCCAAAGCTGTGCAAAAAAGAGGCATCCAATACCTTACGGTATATGCCCTTTCTACAGAGAATCTTCACAATCGATCCGAGGAGGAACTCAAACATATTTTTTCTTTATTTGAACAGTTGACTGAGTATATTGGAGAATTCGTTGCAAATGGATCTAAAATTAACCTTATTGGAAACATTGCAGCCCTGCCACAAAAAACCCAAGAACGCTTGCTGGATCTCCAAGAAAAAACCAAATCTCACGACAAAATGGTGATGACCCTGGCAGTAAACTATGGTGGCCGAGACGAAATTACCCGAGCAGTGAAAAAAATTATTGAAGAAAAAATTCCAGTTGAAAATATTACCGAAGAAGTAGTCGGCTTACATCTTGATGAACCAACCATGCCCGATGTTGACCTTGTTATTCGTACCGGAGGCGACCAACGTCTTTCCAACTACCTTCCTTGGCAGACCACATACGCAGAACTCTACTTTACACCCACCCATTGGCCAGCATTTACAGAAAATAATTTCGACACAGCACTGGAATGGTTCCAAAACCAAAAAAGAAATAAAGGAAAATAATCATGAACCCTTTGCCGGTTCGCTAAAAAAATTCTATGCCACAAGCACAAGACGGAGACAAAGTACGCATTCACTACACTGGAAAACTGACTGACGGCACACAGTTTGATTCATCTGCTGGCCGAGAACCCCTTGAATTTATTTTGGGTTCTGGCATGGTGATCCCTGGATTTGACGATGCTGTGAATGGACTCGAGGTTGGAGCCAAAATTACTGCGATTATCCCAGCGGAAAAAGCATACGGATTACACCAACAAGAAATGGTTGCCAAAATTCCACGAGAACACTTCCCTGCTGATATGGAACTTGCTCTTGGGCAACAATTTGCGATTCCACAACCAGAAGGAAGACAGGCTATTGTAACAGTGACAGAAATCAATGACGCTGATGTTACCATTGATGGAAATCACGCACTTGCTGGAAAAGATTTAGTCTTTGATATAGAACTCGTTGAAATTGTCTAACAAAAAAACACCACTCTTCATCTCCACTCCAAACCGTGAAGCCGACCAATCAGTCGGTTTTCACATTTTGGAGCGTTGGAAGAGTGGTGTTTTCGTGAACACGATAACACCACTACGACTTATAGACTGTAGTGAGTCTTGTCCACCAGGTTAAGCACATAGGCCCGACCTGGGTCGAGAATAGCCACGCAATCACTTGGCCAGCCCTTGGTGAAATGATGAGCAAGCTCACCACTCATACCAGAGTTGACCACAACGATGGCTACGCCAGCAGAGGAAGAAAGAGCTTCGAGGAGCCACGCTACGGCTCCTGCCTGCCATTCAGGCTCGACTGTCGACGGATCAAGTTGCATGTTGGCACTTGAATTCGCTAAAAGATCCGCAGCCAGAATTCGAGCCGTGAGAAACATATCCATACGACCCTGCACAGAGAAGAGGTAATACACCTCCTTGATCTCCGCACAGAGCGAACGCACCCCCTTAGCAACGTTCTGGAGTTGACTAACACCGGCAGGAGAAATACGTCCAGTATGGACGTCGATTTCACCGTACCGGACGATAATAACAGTCTTGAGACTTCCCATGAAATGTTTACCTCCGTGTTATGTATCATCACACACTACCAAAAAAGTTACTTCTTTGCAACACCTTAAATTTTTTTCCAAAATGCAAAAACCAGCTTCTACAGAGCTGGTTTTTGTATCCACGACAAGTAGACTTATAGGGAATTACCAGTCCAAAGTTCCACCAACCTGGTATTCGGTCACACGTGTTTCAAAAAAGTTCTTTTCTTTTGAGAGGTCAATGGCTTCACTCATCCATGGGAATGGATTTGCCACATTGTATTGGAGGGGCAGTCCCACGCGTCCAAGTCGACGATCAGCAATGTATTGAATATATTGATGAAATCCTTCTGCATTCATGCCAAAGATTCCCTTTGGAAATACTGTTCGCGCAAAAGTACTTTC
Organism: uncultured Gammaproteobacteria bacterium; assembly: GCA_964566225.1. Classification (GTDB taxonomy): domain Bacteria; phylum Patescibacteriota; class Patescibacteriia; order Magasanikbacterales; family UBA922; genus CAYTKU01. The sequence goes on along the minus strand of CAZMHV010000007.1, from coordinate 29,722 downwards.
CATTTCCACAGCTTCTTTCACGAGACCAATCATTTTTTGTTGGAATTCTGGTGTCCACAATTCTGGTTGTTCTTCTTTAATCGTATTAATGAGGTTGATTCCAAAATTCAAATGCTGTGATTCATCACGCATAATATATTGAATTTGCTCTGCACAACCTTGCATTTTGTTTTGGCGTTGAAAACCAAACATCACGGCAAATGAACTGTAAAAGAAAATTCCTTCCATGATGAGTGAAAACACGACAATGTTTTCCAAAAACTTTTGATCATTTTCAAAAGTTCCAGTTTTAAACTCAGGGTTAAAAATTCCTTCGTTAAACGTCAACACAAATGATGCTTTGTTGTAGATTGCTTCTACTTCACGGTACATGTTGAAAATTTCGCCTTCGTCGAGACCCAAACTTTCCACAATATATTGATAAGCATGAGTATGGATTGCTTCTTCGTATCCTTGACGAAGCAAATACATACGACATTCTGGTGAAGTAATATGACGATACGCAGCAATCACAATATTGTTGGCAGCAATCGAATCTGCAGTGGTAAAAAATCCAAGCACAGTTTTGAGTGCAACGCGTTCATCATCGGTCAAAAAGGTTGGAGACTTCCACTGTTCAATATCTTTTTGCATGGAAATTTCGGTTGGGAGCCAGTGATTGGCATTGCCTACATTGTAGGCTTCCCATGCAAATTTGTGTTTCATTGGGTAGAGCTGAATCACGTCAGCGTCTGCACCATTGATAATACGACGTTTATTGATATCTATTTTTTCATGAGTTTTGGTAATGGGCATAAGGGAGCGTTAGCGTACACTTATCCCGAATCTTTCGGGATTTCATTAATTTAACTTTGACATGACTCACAACTTGGATCATCGAGTCGACAAATTTTTACTCCGGCTGCTGCAGCGGCGGCTGCTTTTTCGGCCAGTGTCATGGTAGCAACTTTTTCTGGTGTTGGAATAGCCGCACGAACCGGTTCTGGTGTAGGAATATTCATGGCCACTGGTGCTGCTTCCACTTTTACTTCCTCTTTCATGGTACTGAATTCTTTACGATTGTGGGTAGAACCAAATTCATTGGTATTCACCGTAGATTTTTCTACTTGTGACACAGCGAGTGTACGCAGGTAGTATGTTGTTTTGAGACCAAGTTCCCACGCATACATGTAAATTTCACTGAGTTCACGACCAGACGTTCCGCGGAAATAAATATTGAGTGATTGACTCTGATCAATCCATTTGCCACGGTATGCTGCAGATTCAATCAGCCAACGAGGGTCAATTTCAAATACTTCTTTATATTTAGCACGAGTCGCTTCTGGAATTTCTGCAATGGCAGCAATACTTCCGTCATTATATTTAATTTTTCCAAGCATTTCAAAATCCCACAAGTGCAATGATTTGAGTTCGTCAACAAGATATGGGTTGATGACAATAAAGTCCCCTGCTTGGTTTGATTTTACATAAATATTTTTGTAGATTGGTTCAATGGTTGGCACGCAGCCTACAATGTTGGCAGTCGATGCCGTTGGAGCAATGGCCATACAATTCGAATTGCGCATACCATATTCAGCAATATGTGCACGTACGGGAGTCCAATCCATTTTACCACCACGAGGAATATTAATTTTCACACCACGTTCTTGTTCAAGCAAATCCAAAGTATCTTGTGGCAAAATATTTCTGTCCCATTTTGACCCACGGTAGGTTTCGTATGCACCACGTTCTTTGGCAAGTTCACTGGAAGCAAGAATTGCATAGTAAGCAACCACTTCCATACTATAGTCAGAAAATTCTATACATTCTTGTGAATCAAACTTAATACCGAGAAGGTATAACGCATCTTGGAATCCACGCACACCAATTCCGACTGGTCGATGTTTGAAGTTTGATCGACGTGCATCTTCGGTTGGGTAGTAGTTAATATCAATAGTATTGTCGAGCATGCGCATGGCAACACGAACCGTGTCTTCCACGAGCTTCACATCATACTGACCATTGTTCACAAATTTTGCAAAATTAAGTGAACCCAAGTTACATACTGCAGTTTCATTTTCACTGGTGTTCAATGTAATTTCTGTACACAAGTTTGAATTGTGAATCACACCCACATGATCTTGTGGTGAACGAACATTACTTGGATCTTTCCAGGTAATCCATGGATGACCTGTTTCAAACAACATGGTAATCATTTTTTTCCACAAATCTTGCGCCTTCATGCGTTTGAAGAGAGTAATTTTCCCTTCGTCTGCCATTTTTTCGTACAAAGCATAACGAGCTTCAAAACGCTTTCCATAGATATGGTGCAAATCTGGAGTTTCTTCTGGAGAAAAAAGTGTCCAATCACCATTTTCACGCACACGTTTCATGAACAAATCTGGAATCCAGTTGGCAATGTCCATGTCGTGAGTACGACGACGTTCGTCACCAGTGTTTTTGCGAAGTTCCAAAAATGATTCAATATCATAGTGCCATACTTCAAGGTACACACAAGCAGCGCCACGTCGGCGTCCACTGCGGTTGATCGCAACCGTCACATCGTTGGCAATTTTCAAAAACGGAATCACACCCTGACTTTCTACACCAGTTCCCTGAATATAGGCACCAGTGCCACGAATGTTGGTCCAGTCAGTTCCAATTCCACCTGACCATTTTGAAAGCTGCGCATTATCACTATATGTTTTGAAAATATTGTCGAGAGAATCTGAAACCGTGTTGAGATAACAACTACTCAGCTGTGGTTTGTGTGTACCAGCGTGAAACAAGGTAGGAGTTGATGGAGTGTAGAGCATTTCACTCATCACGCGGTAAAAATTGATGGTGTGTTCGTAGCGATTTTCTTTTTCGTTGAGCGCAAGTCCCATGGCAATACGCATCCAAAACATTTGTGGAGTTTCCAGTACTTGTTTGGTTTCGTGATCACTCAAAAAGTAGCGATCATACAAAGTTTGCAGTCCCAGAAAGTTAAACATGTCATCGCGTTCAATCACGAGTGCTTTTGCCAAACGTTCCAAATCAAATGAAAGCATTTTTGGATCAAGGCGATCAATTTCTACTCCTCGTCTCATGTTGCGAATAAATGCCACACGATATTGGTTTTCCAAATTATCAAAATCAATCACATCATACCCAATGGTATTTTTGTAATTTTCTTGCAGCAAAATGCGTGCAGCAACTTTAGAGTACGCTGGATCCTGTTCAATAAAACTGCGAAGCACCATGGTAAGAGCTTTGGTGATATCACTTGTTTTAATATCTTCATACAATTCTACACGACATTGAGCCATGACTGCATCTACATTGATATCTTTTTCGAGCCCCTTGATAGCATAGGCCAAACTACGGCGTAATTTTTCAGGTGAAAAGGCTTCGCGTTTGCCTGAACGTTTAGTTACATAGAGTCCTTCTTCTTCAATACGCTTCTGCATTTCTTGTTTTTTTTCTTCACGTACCTTTGCATGTTCGTAGCGGTAAATGATATATGCTTTGGCCACAGGAAAAAATCCTTGTTCCATCAAGACTTGTTCAACGGTATTTTGTACGTCTTCCACACTTGGAATCCTTCCCACAAATTTTTCTCGAATATGAGAAATCACATGATCTGAAATAGGGCGAACAACTAACTCATCAACTTTTCCATGTACTTCCAAAAAAGCTTTGGTAATAGCAACATGAATTTTCCCAGCATCAAACTCTACCACTTCGCCGCTTCTTTTTTTGATTTCTAACACAGCTGACATAAAAATAATATTAATTGAGAGAAAAAAAAGCATCTCCAAATTTTGTAGAAAGTACCGAACTCAGTTACAACACTGTCGTAAAGTGAGTCAAACAATTTCCCTCTTTTTTAATAAAGAGAAGATGGCCAATCTCTCGTAACAAAGTCTTGTTCGCAGAGAGGAGCCAATTACTACATATAGTGGTATAAATATCTTTAAGCCACAAAATGTAGTGTTTCCTGGAGAGGCAAAAACTATTATACCACACTTCAAAAAACTCGACTACTTTCGTCAAAAATAGTTTTTTTTCTCTCAGCAAAGCTCAAAAAAAAACGTACAAAGAAAATCTTTTTTATTTATCCACAGAACCTGTGGGTAACTAAAAAAGCTTGAGCTGACTGCTGCTTCATGCTACTATACACTTTTCTATGAAGAATCCTTTTTTTGACAATACCGAAGAGTTCAACGAAGAAGAACCTTCACTACGAGATCCGCTTCTTGAACCAGAAGCTGCCCCCGAAGAAGTGACGTTTGATATGACACTTCGTCCCCAGTCACTCCAAGACTTTATTGGACAAGAAGATATCAAAAATCCACTTTCTATTTCTCTTCAGGCTGCTCAAAATCGCAACGAATCACTCGAACATGTGCTTCTTTACGGTAACCCAGGTCTTGGCAAGACAACGCTCGCAAATATTATCTCCAAAGAAATGGGTGCCAACATTAAAATAACAGCAGGGCCAGCACTCGAACGCGTCGGAGACCTTGCGGCCATCCTTTCCAACCTTGCGCCTGGAGATGTTCTTTTTATTGATGAAATTCACCGCCTAAACAAAACCATTGAAGAAGTTCTTTATACAGCCATGGAAGACTTTGCCATTGATATTATTGTAGGCAAAGGCCCGGCCGCAAGAACCTTACGCATGCCTGTAGAAAGATTTACCCTCATTGGAGCTACCACTCGCATGAACATGCTCTCTAGTCCACTTCGAGATCGTTTTGGACATATTTACCACTTAAATTTTTACGAACACTCAGATATTGAGTCAATTGCCACACGAAATGCAACCATCCTCAACATTCAAATTGATGCGCCTGCTGCCAAACTTATTGCCGAACGCGCTCGTAGAACTCCTCGCGTAGCCAACCGCTTATTGAAACGTGTACGTGATTATGCAGAAGTCAAACATAATGGTATAATAGATCAAAATATAGCAACAGCAGCGTTAAAACTTCTCAAAGTTGACGAATTTGGACTTGATGAAGTCGATAGAAAAATTCTTGACACTCTTATCAGCAAATTTAATGGTGGACCAGTAGGTCTCAGTACTCTTGCCGCAGCCACAGGTGAAGATATGGACGCTATTGAAACTATTTCAGAACCATATCTCCTCCAAATTGGGATGCTCGAACGCACTCCACGTGGTCGAAAAGCTACCAAACTTGCATACCAACATCTTGGTAAAAAATATACAGCTCAAGATTCTCTTATTTAATATGCCAGAAATCCCACTCTATCTCTTTCTCCTCGTTTATATATTCTTTGTGCTTGGAACAATTATCTTCTTTTTCTTTGACCTATACCATATTATTGCCTCTGGAGAACTTTCCATAATTAGTCTCACTGCCACAGTAATTATTGGAGTGCTCTTACTCATGATTATACTCTTCACCTGGTTCGGACTCTCTCAAATGAACGTAAATTGGGCAACCCCATTTTCTTTTGTAGCGCCTTCTTCTGAACTTTTCTCTTTCTAATTGGCTCTGTTCTGTATGCACCTTGATAAATTCATCAAACAAAAATCTAACGAACACATTCAGTACATAATGCATCGGCACCCCCTCACATTTTTACCAACCATTCTTATTTTTTTTCTTCTTGGAGCAATTCCAGTAGGAATTTATACTTTCTTCAACCAACTTTTTGTGTCTGAAAATGGAGTCGTCTCTCACTTATTTATTATCGGTTTGCTCGCTGCAAGTGCTTACTATTTGGCAATTCTCATATTTTTTTATACACAATTTATTATTTATTACCTTGATGTGTGGGTAGTCACCGATGACCGCGTCATTGATGTTGACCAACGTACTCTTTTTTCAAGAACTATCTCTGAACTTGACCTTGCCAGCATTCAAGACGTGACAGCAGATATCAAAGGATTTTTCCCAACACTTTTTGACTATGGAAACGTTATGGTCAAAACAGCTTCTGATAACCCAAATATAGTTTTTCGCAATGTCGCACACCCAAACAAAGTTCGTGCAGACCTGGTAGATCTTTCAGACAGAGACAAACAACGCCACCTGCGAGTAGAGGGAGTAAAAAAATAACACCGTGGCAAACAACTCATTTTTATGCTCAAAATTTTTTTTACCCTTTCTCTACACGAACAAATTTTGTTCGTGTATTTTATTGTGATCAACCTTGTCACATTTTTTTTCTTCGCCTTTGATAAATATAAGGCATCTGGTGACTTTCGTCGCACACCCGAAAAAGTACTCTGGTTCCTCTCTTTGGTTGGAGGATCTATTGGAGCACTTGCTGCCATGAAACTTTTCCGTCACAAAACAAAAAAACACAGTTTTCAGACTGTATTTTTTATTATTCTTTTATTGCAAGTAGCTATTGTTTTTTTCTTTCTTAACTCCAATTTATCTTGATGTGAAATGTGCCATTCCAAATGCAAGACAAAAACAAAGTAAATACGCCACAGCAAAGTTAATCCAATGATAGTTCTGAAACTGGTGATTAAACCAAATGAGTATAAAACTAAAAAAAATAGCCGCCAAAGCTCCATAGACCCCCCCCATAAGAAAATCACGGGCAGAGCTTTTATTATCTAAAGTAATCAATATATAGGAAATAGCAAAAACAATAGGTATACCACCAATCGCTCCAGCCAATTTAGGACTTGAGTATTTGGCAATAAGCAAAATAATCGCAGTTACTACGGCCGAAGCCAAACTTTTTAAAATTATTTCCATAAAAAATCGTTACCCTTCTACTTCCCCTCATACGCCTTGTCATACATGGCAATAATTTTTTCAATAACACTTCTTGCTGCATCGGGAAATCCTTCAAACACGTCTTTATTTACTTTGAAAAAATTAATTTCTTTCATAAAAAAATTATTTGGCGGACCAAATTGCATTTTCCCATCCTTTGCAAAATACTCATTCATAAGCCGTCCCATATACACAGCTCCTTTTACGGCATCAGGCATTTGTGATATTTCCGCATCAACTTTAGCTTGTGCAAAGAGAGCTTCCTCTGAAGCTTTACGGAATCCTTCTTTAAAACCAGCATTCTTTGAACTTATCCGGTCCTTCTCCAAAAGAGCTCTTCGTTCTGCTTGTTTTTTTTGTATTATAGTTTTTACTTTTTCTTGAAATCTCAAAAATCCTTGTTTTTCTTCTGGACTGAGCACGTCCCCGTTTCTCCTCAAGAGCAAATTCATCTTTCCATACGCCCCCTCTATATCAAGAGAACGTAAATCTACATTGTCGTCAGCATAGCCTACCACAGTCATAAGTGAGTCTATGGCCTGTGCCAGTGTTTGTTTTTCGTAAAATCCTTCAAAGTCCGGGTCCAAATCACTTTCCCGAAGTCTCTCTTCAGATATTTTTTCATCAATAGCAAAATCTATCACTGCTCTATTCTCTGCGTAGAAAGAACTCTTCTCTCGAAGAGCCAAGAGGTCCGTCAAACTAGGTGCAACTTCATTTGCACCTCCAAGAGCAAGATCTTCATTCAACATAAACCTACGAACTCGTTGTTCAGCAATTTTAAGTTGTTCCTCAGAATAATGCTGCTGTCCCTCGTGCCTTAGATCTGACATAAAAAAGTTAAAAATCTACTTTTAGACCTACGTATTCTTCTGGTTTCTTGATATCAGATACAGTACCAAAACGCAATGCAATAGAACGAGCTTCAACGGTTGGTCGATGCATACCAAAAGAAGTAATTTTATACTGCTATTATACCATATTTTTTGCATTTTGTCAATCTAAAATTGTGCTAAAAATGAGTCTTTTTTGAATATAAATAAAAAGAAACCACTTTATATGGTCTCTTTTTTAGAATCAACATTTTATTTTTCTACCACGCGTCCACCATACTCACCAGTTTCACTATTCACCAAAATTTCTTCACCTTCTTTGATAAAAATCGGTCCGTATACAACCAAACCATTTTCCATAACCATTTCTTTGGTGACGTTTCCACCAGATGAATCTCCGCGCACAGCGGCAGGTGCATCTTTCACAGTATATTGAATCTTAATTGGCAAGTTCATCGCCACAGGGTTGCCTTCGTGCATAACCATGACCACTTCCAAACCTTCTTTAAGGTATTTGGCATCATCCCCAATCACGTCAGCATTTACTTCCACGGTTTCATAACTATCTTTATTCATAAAAGAATAAAAAGTTCCGTTGTTGTAGAGGTACTGCATGTTTTGGTGTTGCACCTGCACAATATCTACGTTTTCACCACTTTTAAAGGTAAGTTCAGTTCCCTTTCCAGTTGAAATACTGCGAAGTTTAGTTTTGGTAAACGCCGCACCCTTTCCTGGATTTACAAATTGGCAAAAATTCACCACATACAAATCATTGTTGTGACGAATAATGGCTCCTTTTCGAATTTCTGATGTATCTGCCATAAAAATAGCTAAAATAATTTACTCGCCGGTAATGCTATCACAGAATCGATGTTTTGGCAAGCGGTAAAGTGCTGTACCAAGCGATCAATGCCAAGGGCAATCCCCGAGGATGGTGGCATATGCTCCACGGCCTCCACAAACTCCTGGTCAATATCATATACGTCTTTGCCAAGTTGTTTACGGAGTGATTGTTCTTCTTCCAGTCGTTTTTTTTGTTCTACGCTGTCAGTCAGCTCACCAAACGCATTGGCAATCTCAAGTCCACCAATATATACTTCAAACCGTTCCGCATAGAGTGGGTCAACATCCGAAACACGGGACAGGGCAGCCATGGAGACTGGATAATGATGTACTATCACGCCACCACGGGTAGCAAGCTTCGGTTCAATTTCATTCAAAAATATTCTATAAAACAAATCTTCAAAGGGTTCACCTTCTGCCGGAGCAAATCCTCGCTCCGTGCACAAAGCAAACATTTTTTTCACGTCCAGGTATTCATCAAGGTTCACTCCGACATATTCTTTCCACAAATCTCGCATGTGCACTCGCTCAAATACTATTTTTTCAAAAGACTCTGAAATTTTTCCACTTTTTTGTAATCCAGTAAATACAAAACCAAATACATTTTCCACATCGTCCATAATCGCATAAAAATTTTCGTGCGCACGATACCACTCAATCATGGTAAATTCTGGATTGTGTGTCCCACCAAAACTTTCATAATCACGAAACACTTTACAGAGCGAAAATATTTTTTCATACCCACTCGCAAGCATTTTTTTAAGTGTATATTCAGGCGAAGTATGCAAAAATCCTTCCCAGATTTCCCCTTTTTCATTGTGCAATTGCAATTTCATGGGTGACAAGTAGGGTTCTTGCCCAGGTACACGCAAAAGCAAAGGTGTTTCTACTTCTACAAAATTTTGAGACCAAAAAAATTCTCGCACGAGTTTTAAAATTTCCCAGCGAAGATCAAGATAGTGTTTATTGTTTTGAATATGAATAATATGATCCATAGTGTGCGGATACTATCACAAAAGAGTATATATTTCAAGATGCACAGAAAAAAAACCGACCCCCAGAGGAGTCGATTTTTTACTTTTTACACCATACCACGATACTTGAGAACAATATAACTTACCATCGCTATCAAAATTCCTCCAAGAAGTCCAACAGTAATATAATCTTTCACACTCCACACTTCTTCAATGATAGTCTCTCTTTTTAACTCCGAATCATCAAACTCTTTAACCATTCCGTTTTGTGGGATTTCTTCAATAACAACTTCTCCTTGAACAGAATTCTCTTCACCATTCACAGAAGCAGTGTTTCCTGATTCAGTACTCGGTTTTGAAACTGCTCTATTGTTGTTCGTTGCTTCAATCCCTGCAGAATTGCTTGAAACAACGGTTCCTCCAGCTGAACCTTGATTTTGAGAAGGACTCCCTCCACCCGCATTATTTGAACTTGGTTGTTGCACAACGATTGGATCACTCTGCACAGAAACATCTTTGACTTGTATATTTGCACCAAGTGCTGGTTGATTTTGAACATTTATAATCGCATCTACTGTTTTAAAATATTTTGAAGTACAGTTTATCCCATCAAGCATCATAGAGACTGTCACGCCTGGGTTGTTTTTTATTGCAAAACGAAAAGTATTTTCTTGTTTTCCGTTCATAGCAAAATAATTTACTCCACCGCCGGTGAGAGGAGCACTGCCTTTCAAGGTGAGCAAAGTTCGTGTTGCACCATTTTCTGAAACTTTTCCATATAAGGTATAGGTCGTATTTACCTTACTATAATTACTCCAATATTTTACTTTATACGTAATTTCATTACTCGTGGTATTGAGTTGTTTAATACTTCCTTCTACCTCACAACTCATGATTTTGGGCATTTCCAAACTCGGACCAATATTTATACCATCAAGTGGAGACTGTGCCACAGCAAAAGCAGGCACCAACAAACTTGCACAAGCAAGTACACTTCCCAAAAAACGATATTTTTGCATAGTTTATATTTATAAATACAAAATAAATGACGGTGAAACAGTGAAATTCTTACATAACGAGATTTGACAAAACAAACTTTTTTTTCAATAATAGAGAGACTCACAACTGCTGGAGATGCCCATGTCCGAACTCAAAGAAATTGTGCTGGGTTTCCTCCCAGCAATCATTTCGCTCTGTGGCTGTGCATTTGTCGCCAAATGCATAATCCTGTTGCTCCACTGAGCAACCCCCACTTCACCCCCTGTGTGCCGTCTTTTCTTTTTAAATTTTTGAAGAGAAAAGAAGGAGAACTCAGGGGGTGTTTTGTTCTTCCTGAAATTGATCTAAACAAAGGCCTAATTCCTTGGTCTGCGTCCATCCGCAATCTCCATCGGGTTGACGTTCACAACGTGCTTTTTGATAACAGATATATTCTTCTTTATAACTACAATCAGTGATAGCCTCTTGATTGGAACAAACTTGACCACTACAACCTGTTATTTTACAACCACCGGTTGTTCTTTCAATTGCTTTTTGGACAAACTCTACAGGAATTTTAAGTGAAACACTTTTTTCCTTGGCGTTTTGTAGTATCACATATCCAGTAAAATAAAATTCTGGATCAAAATCCACAGTAACAATAAAAGGGATAAATTCACCAAGGACATCAAGTTGTTTTGCCTGAGCTATTGAACTTCCCAAAACTTTTCCTTGTTCATTTACTATTTGCACGGAAAATTTTTCATCGTCATACCAACTGGCAACAGCTTCTCCTTCAATCACCAATGGTGTACTGATCTGTTGACTTGAAGTCACACTGTTCACACGAATTAAATTGTTTACCTCATCCGAAGAGTCCATCCTTTGCGAAGAAGTCGCCGTATCACCTTCTGGCACCGACTGTGCAGTCGTACTCGTTGTGTCCTCCTCAACAAGTTGGTTGCCCAAAAAAGAACCTTTCATCTGTTTGTTCCCAACTTTATATTTCGTATAATACCAAAATCCACCGGCAGCAATACAACAAAGGACCACAGCGAACAAAAGAATTTTTTTGGACATAGCATAAAATAAATCTTTTTCTATTATACGCCGATTTTGCCGAGGATGCCAATATTTTTCAAATAAAACAAAAAACCCCGAAAGGGGTGACCAACGGGAATATTCACGTCGTGCTACGCACTCCCCATAGGGGCTTCCGCCCCTCAGGCGTGTCCGTTCGCTCTGCTCACGGCACTGTCACCCCCACCATGTAAGGGGCGCTGCCCCTTACCATCCCCTGTTCAATTCCCTATCATTAAAAACCAGATGATAGAAACTTCGAACAAATAAAACAAAAAACCCCGAAAGGGGTGACCAACGGGAATTGAACCCGTAATAAGAGCTCCACAAACTCCTGTGTTACCATTACACCATGGTCACCCCCCTAGGGGCTTTGAAACGTGGTTTAGTATATGTTAAAAATTGATTTTTGTCAATAACAAAAAAACACCCCAAAAAGAGGTGTCTTTTTCTATGTAAAGATATTACTTTTTGCCTTCAAATGCACGCAAAATTTCAAGTGGTACTGCAAAAATAACAGTATTTGATTGGTCTGAACTCAGGTCATTGATGGTGGTCAGGGTACGCAAGTGAAGTGCCCCAGGAGCCTGCGACAAAATAGCAGCAGCCTCTGCCAAATTTTGAGCCGCAGCCAACTCACCCGTTGAGTTAATAATAACCGCACGCTTTTCACGTTCTGCTTCGGCCTGACGAGCAATCACACGCTGCATATCATCTGGAAGCACAATATCTTTGAGCTCTACGCCTTCAATACGAAGTCCCCAGGCTTCTGCAGAGGTACTCACAATCTGTTCAATTTTTTGTGCCGCCCCCTCACGATTAGCCAAAAGTTCATCGAGTTCCATTTGTCCAACCACATTTCGCATAGTGGTTTGCGCGAGCTGGGACACAGCAAACCAAAAGTTTTCTACTTCGAGCACTGCTTTGGCTGAATCTACCACGCGGTAGTAAATAACCGCATTTACTTTGGCAGAAACATTATCACGGGTGATGGCCTCTTGGTATGGCACATCCACTGCCTTGGTACGAATATCTACCTTCACCATACTTTGAAATACTGGCAACACCACTCTCCAACCTGGTTCTACCATTTTGGTATATTTTCCAAGTTGAAATTTAACTCCACGTTGGTATTGGTTCACCTGACGAATACTCACCAGGAGCACCACGCCAACAAAGAACACGAGTGTAAAAAGTCCACCCATATATATGTATTAAAAATAAGATACTTTGATACTAGCAAATACACTCCAAATATACAAGACAGAGCCTTGACAAAAGAACACTTTTGTGATACTCTTCTCTGTTTGCGTTTGAGGTCACTTCACCCTGTTGTGAACGGACTTCAAGCAAACGTCCGTTTACAACCCAACATCCCCTGCCTGAGGAGGCAAAAAACATGGACGCACTTGATTGGCTCATTGGCCTCATGATGATGCTCTGCGGCGCGGCCTTTGGCTGCGCAAGTTGCTGGCTCTACTGGAGCCGAACGCCGCCGTCGCCCACCGATGAGAACCTGTCCCCGGAAGATCTTCGGATCTACGAGGACAGCATGTTTGCGCGGCGGGTCATGCGAGCGATGGCTTACCCCATCGTCATCGCATACGTGGTTCTTCCCCTGTATGTGGGCGTGAAGACCCACAGCCCCGGGTACACCCTGCTTCACAGCCTGGGCATGTGGCTCGGCAGCGAACTGGCGTACTGGATCTTCCACAGCCAGGACGTGTACACCGCCGACGAGGACCTCACCGAGATCCTCACCGACGACCCCCCGCCCGAGCCGTCCCGAAGCCTCCAGCCGAGCTGAGCCTCACACGAGGCAGAGGTGGATGATGTACGGGCTCACTGCCCAAACGGATTCTCGCGGAGCCGAAGTTTTCTTCGCTCCGCAACCTCTTTTGCCTACCATAAAATTGGTGGTTAAAAGAGAAAAAACAGACCCTCAAAAATAGGTGTCTGTTTTTATTTTTTTGCGTTTTGTAAGATCATTTTTGCAAAAATTTTCTTTGTATATTTTTTAAAAATGTTTTATCAGATTTTTTTAAAAAACGCTCAAATACTTTCAAAAATTCAAGTTTTTTTTCTATATATTTTTTATATTTGTCTATATTTTTAGACATGTATATTTTACTTTTTATTAAATTTATAGTAAAATACTGTTATATAAATTATAGTGTCTTTTAAATTAGACAAGTATACATATGGAGCACCTCGAAGCCCTCAAAAACCTGGGACTCAATGAAGTTGAATCCCAAATTTATGTCACACTTTTAGAAAAAGGTGCGCTTCAGGCCAACAAAATTGCCGCTGTGGTCGGCACCAAAAGAACCACCATTTATGCTATTTTACACTCCCTTTGCAAACGTGGAATCCTCACCAAAATTTTGGAAAAAAAGAAAACATTTTATACCGCTGAAAAGCCCTACCAAGTGGCTGGAATCTTTCAAAAAAAGTTAGAAGTTTTTGAAAATATCATCCCCTTTTTGGAATCACTTGAGAAAAAAAATCAACAAGTTTTCGGCTTCCAATTTATTGATACACTTACCGAACTCAAAGATTTTTACACCCACATTTTGGTAGAATACAAAAATAAGGACTACGCAACTTTTGGAGATCTCAATCAATGGGAACGTGTGGACAAAGATTTTTTTGCACAGTACCAAAAAGATCGAGCCCGTGCCAATATTCGAAATTTTTCACTCCTCACCATGAAGAGTGCCCCCCTCAACCCTATTAACCCAACACTTTTAAAAAGTACCAAATACCTTCCAGACAAATACTCAGCTGCCAGTTTCATAGATATTTTTGGCGATAAAATTTTGATACTCAATCCATCCCTCAGCTCTTTGGCAGTACTTATTACTATCCCACCACTCCTTGATACCTTCCAACTTTTTTTTCAAATTCTGTGGGATGTTTATGGAAAAAAGTGATACACCTTCATTTTGTATGTGATTTCAAGACATAATCACACACACGGTATTGAAAGTTTTAACTCTATTTCAACACGTAAAAGAGCTCTTTTCACTTAATTTATTTCTCATTCAATAATAAACAAGTTATTGTACGACGTAAATATTTTTTTATATTTAGACAAATAACTAGATATTTTAAATACTTTTTTAAAATTCATTTATAAAAATTTTTTATTATTTTAAATTTTTAACGATACTTTTTTTGTATAAAAATCAATACAAAAATTCAAAGATTGGTTTTGTTTAAAGGCTCTATCTTTCCAACACAAATTCACACATTTTTACGACTTTTTACTTTTTATTCAAAAATTCACGTTTTAAATTTTGTTTACCCACAAAATCAAATTTTCAAGGTTTGCACAACTCTGTTCAAATCCCGTCCGTACTCGTGAAGGCCATTTTTCTAAAATACACCCCAGTAGATACTCTCTATACAAAATATATTGAACCGCGGTTTCATACAAAACAAAGAGTTATCCACAAAATTTGTTAGATATCCACATGTTATTAACTCTTTCGAACACTACCCTAGGTCGTTTCATACGGAACGACCTAAAAACAGTAAATTTAGTCTCTTGATATAAAAGGTATACATTTTTTTAAACTAACCAAATACTTAAGTCCTAGACCAAATAGGGGACTTCTTCAATAAAAAGTTGATACGAACCAAAATATACTGTTTATATCAAAACAACTCCTCTCGTTACAAAGAAACTGATCCGAATACCCCCTAGCGAAGTACTTCAAATACAAAGATTACTCTTTACCAAATAAAAACTTCTCCTCTACAGATACAGACAAGTATAAATTTACCTTTTAAACAACGACCGTAAACCTTTATACACGTCTGATTTACATAAATAAGACTCCCTACCCTCACGAGCCAATTTTTAGAGGGAGTCTAAAAATCATGGTATATACCATAATAAAAATATATAAAAAACGTCATATTTATTTGTATATACTAGTGTATACAAACAGAGTTTTTTTGCTTATTTTGTATACACTATTGTATACAAATCAACGAATTATTTTTGTATACAATAGTGTATACAAATGAACTTTTTTACAAAAAAACCTTACTTTTTACACTTTTTTATGTCAAAATTACTAATTTTTATATGTTTTTCATGTTTGTATACGCTGGTGTATACAAACATGAAAAACTCTAATTTTAAGAAGAAAATGCGGTTTTTTTATTGAAAATATTGCATTTTTTAAGTTTGTATACACTAGTGTACACAAAAAATTTGTATATTATAGTCTATACAAATTGAAATAAATTTTTATTTTGTATACACTATTGTATACAAAATAAAAATGTTCTGATATCAAGAAAAAGTATGCATATCAGAAAAACATGTGCCCTCGACACGAATCGAACGTATATTTTATCCTTAGGACGGATCTGTTCTATCCATTGAACTACGAGGGCTTTTGGACGCTCCTGATTGTACCTTCTTTTAAACCAATATTCAAGGAGTCAACAACTCTTTCGTTGGCAATAAACACTGAACCTGCTATAATAGAGAACATCCGTTCTCTGTTTAATTTTTCCACTATGCAAATATTTTTCATTATTTTTCTATCAGTCGGACTCTCGATTGCAATAGGATTTCTCTTTGTTCTCAACAAAAAACTCCACGGACTGTCACAGGACAAAGGCAATGACCAAATGTTTTTACTTCTTCAACAACAAATGCAAGAACTTAATCGTTCTCTTGATAGCAAAATGGGCGAAACACGTCAGGCCATGCAATCACAGTTTAGTATTAACACCAAGTTTATCCAAGAAACAAGTGGGCAAAGTCATCAACTTATTGCTCAAATTACAGAAAAACTTACCAGTCTCGACAGAACAAATCAACAAGTTGTCAGTTTTTCAGAACAGCTCAGTAACTTAGAAAAAGTATTAACCCACCAAAAAAATCGTGGCAGCCTTGGTGAAGCCGGCCTTCAACTCGTACTTGAAAATATTTTACCGCCAACATCATTCAAACTACAGTATGAATTTCCAGATGGAGATATTGTTGATGCTGCTATTTTTTGCAAAGATGGGCTTATTCCTGTGGATTCAAAATTTTCTCTGGATAACTACAACCGCGTAACCCGTGAAGAAAATCCTGAACGGAGAGCTGAGCTAGAAAAAGAGTTTAAAAATGACTTAAAACGTCGTATTGACGAAACAAGCAAATATATCAAACCCAATCATGGCACACTTGATTTTGCCTTCATGTTCATTCCCGCCGAAGGAATCTACTATGATTTGCTTATCAACGAAGTGGGAGCTATCAAGGTAAACACGCGCAACCTCATTGACTATGCGTTCAAAGAAAAACACGTCATTATTGTATCACCAACCACCTTTGCTGCGTATTTGCTTACCGTACTGCAGGGTTTGCGCGCCTTTCAAATTGAAGAGAGTGCAGTGACTATCCGCGAACATGTAGAGACCCTGGGCCGTCATATTGTTGCCTATGAAGATTATATGAAAAAATTGGGGAATAATATTTCTACCACAGTCAATGCGTACAATACAGCATATAAAGAACTGGGAAAAATTGATAAAGATGTAGTGCGCATTACTAAAAGTGAAAAAAGTGTAGAGCCACTTGTGATTGAAAAACCAAAATACGACGACGTTGAGTAAAATCTCTTCTAAAATGAAGCGCCCCGCACGGAAGAAACCGTGCGGGGCTGACGTTGCCTCCATCGCCGCGCTCAGGCGGTGAGGCCGAGCGCGGCGACGATGAGGGATGCGAGCTCACGTTGCGAGCCGAGGTGGGGGATGCCGAGCTCCTCGTACTCCCAAGCGCCCCGAACCTCCATGCCCCAGATCACGATGGTCTTCTTCCTCATCTTGGGATCAACAGCCTGGGCCTTCTTCAGCCCGGCCCCCATGTTGTTCATGATGATGACGAGGTCGACCATGTTGCCCTGGGTGCGGCGAGTGATCTCCTTGCAGAGGAGATCGGGTGCCTGATACACGTCTTGGTTTCCCAAGTCCTCCACCTCAAGCAGAAAATCGAAGTGAATCTCGTGGAGGGACGAAACCCGGGCCAAAGCCGGAAACAGGAGGAACCGCGAATCGTCGCTGAGGAACAGAATCTTGACCTTCTGCAATGTGACTGCTCTCCTTGCATGCCGACTCTCCAGTGAGCCGGACAAGAGATACTACTCCCATTTATCAAAAAAGTCAAGGGGACATTGACAGAATTCTCCTTTTCCGCTATACTTCCAGTCAATCTCTCACGTCCTTCTATTATTTAAAAGAAATTATGCCTAATAAAAGAAATGCAAAAAAGGCTTTACGCCAAGCAACCAAGCGGGCTGCTCGCAATTCCGTAGTAAAAACTACTTACAAAAAAGCAGTTAAAACAGTAAACAAAGCCCTTGAAGTTGGTGCCGCAGATGTCAAAGAACAGCTCAGATTGGCTCAAAAAGCTATTGATAAAGCAGCGAAACGTGGTGTTATCAAAAAAGGAAATGCCAGTCGCAAACTTTCACGCCTTGTAAAAAGAGTAACGAAAGTTGGCAAGAAATAAAAAAGTATATTATAATAATCCCGAAATATTCGGGATTATTTTTTATTTTTTTGATATGTACTTTGCAGAAGAACCTCCAAGAACCGATCATGAATTTACTTTTGATACCCCGCCATCAACACCTGAAACCAAACCAAATATGGTAGAGGCCTGGATCCTTGAAAATATTATTTCTATAATTGCTGCCATAGAACGAGCAACCATTAAACCTCAGGAAACTATCAAATTACTCAGAGATCAAAAATTTACACCAGCAAACTCTTGGCAAGAGGAAGCAATAAACTTTCTCATCGAAAAAACATTACAAATTTTAAAAGAAACAAATACAGACAACTCACACAAAACTGAGCGTCTCGATACGCTCGTGAGAGCTGTACGACGTATATCTTCAGAACAAGAATTGCAAGAACTTGCTCAAAAAAACTCTGTTTAACCTAAACAGCGCAGAGTCGAGCTACAAAAACATCCAGCAAAACCGGCCCTTCACCTCCGCCGGTTTTTGTTTTTATATCCAAATCCAAAAGTGAGGCATATATACTTTGGAGCTCACCCAAAGTATATTTTTTTGCAAAGGGCAGAGACTTTTTTACAACAAATGGGTGAAGTCCCATGTCTTTTGCAAGCCCTTCAATACCAGAAATATTTCGTTCCAAAAGATCACGGAGTTCAAGCAAGATACGAAACTGACGGATAAGCATAGATAGAATAAATATTGCGTCTTCACCTTTTTTGTACTGTTCTTCAAGCAAAGCAAATACCCTTCCACCCTGACCAGCCACAATAGCATCTACCAGGTTAAAGATATTATCGTCAAAACGCTCTACCACAAACTCTTTTACGTCAGCCAATAGTATGGTTCTCTCTGCTGCCAAAGCTACCAACTGGTCAAGGGTAGAGTGAATAAACCACATGTCATTTTTTGAGTTATTGGCCAAGTACTGCACAGCAGAACGTTCTATTGAAGTGCCTTTTTCTTGTATTTGCTCTTCAATATACTGTTGCAACTTCATGCCTGAGGGAACATCAAAACACTGTGCATATTTTTCTTTTTGAAGCAAAGCAAAAAGCTCTTTGACAAGATTGGTTGACTTAAAGTCAGCACCATTTTCAAAAAGTAAAAGAATCGTAGAAGCAGGAAGCGTATTTTCTTGTATTTTTTCAAGAAGTACTTTCTGTAACTCCTTATCTTTCGATTCGAGAACACCTTTGAGCACAACCATTCTTTTTTCGGCTAAAAATGGCGCAGAGTGAATTTCTTGGAGAATTTCAGAGACAGAAGCCTTGCCAACTTCAGGTACCACAACATTGAGCCGACTCGGATCCCTGTCAGATTGAAATTTGGCAATCATTTTATTCATTTGTTGGCGACTCCTATAGGTATCGTCACCGTAGAGAAAAAGAATCATATGCCCAATTGTACCATATTCGCCAGGTTCGCCAAACTGTGATACTATAGTCCTGTTATTTATTTTTTATTTTTGAGCTATGCTCAACATCTTCAAAAAGAAATGTTGTCCAGACAAAATGGGCAACTATGGCCTGTTGGCACTTCGCCTGGCCGTTGGTGCGGTTTTTATCTACCATGGATGGGGGAAATGGCACTCCATTGACATGACAGCGGGATTTTTTCAAACTTTGGGAATCCCACTGCCTGTGTTTTCAGCATACTTGGTAGCAACCGTAGAGTTAGTAGGAGGTCTCATGGTACTTCTTGGTATTTATGCCAAAGAAGCTGCTAAATTTTTGGCAATCACCATGGCAGTAGCTCTTTTGACAGCACATATTCACGGTCCTTGGGGTAAAGTAGAGTTTCCACTCGTACTCCTTGGAGCTTGTCTGGCTCTTGCAGGAATTGGAGCAGGGGAATATCGTCTTGTAAAAAAAGAATGTTGCTATGAAGGAAAAAAGTAATTCTATCCAACATTAAAAAAGCCACCTTTTTATAGGTGGCTTTTTGTATACAATAGTGTATACATTTAACAAATAGCCTCCTGTTCTTACTTTTGGAGTATCACTTCAAGAGTTACTCTAAAAATAATACAGATATGAACGACAATATGAGATATTTTTGGGTATTTCACAACTTATCCACCTATAAAATACAAAATATGTTACTATTTGTATACACTAGTGTATACAAATACGTTATACATGTGGATAAGTATAAAAATATGTGGATAAGTGGTAAAAAAGTGTGAATAAATGACGTTTTTATCATTTTTGTATATACTAGTGTATACAAAAACTGAACACATTTACTGAACATTGACAAAAGAGCAAAAAAATGGTATGATGTATGGGTAAGCTCTTTCAAACAGTACGCAAACAAAAAACAGCGTACTCACAACAACACGATTTGTATCCCTCTCATAACAACAAAGATGGACACTGATTCGCCTTGATTGATTCGCTCAGTCGGCTGGAGTCGTATTCCATACACAAGTCAAACAAGTACATCGAGTCAACATATATATACAACAATACAAACAGGATGTACTAACAAGAGAGAACATAGGGACACACACCGACCTTCTACTTCTCGCACCGGTGGGGTTCAATTATGCAAAGTATGGTTTACCCTACTTTGTTCGAACTTCCACCACCCTGAGTGGTAAAAGGCGAACCTTCCGCAGACCGGATTGTTGGCCTACCTTTTGAGTGTGCTCAATTTTTTGAGCCAAGTCAAAAGGTAGTCAGCATCCCCTGTGGTCTAAGACCACCTTCCTTTGAAACAACTCATATGGGGATAGGTGGTTTTTTTATTGTTTCAACTTTTCTTACAAAAAAAGTCCCTCAACGAGGGTATTTTCTCTCAAACTTGTCAAAAAAAACCTTTTATACTATACTGTTATTATAATCCTTTTCTCGCAGGTGCCGAGATTATTTTACCTCGTAATAGACTTTAGTTGTTAACTGACCGATATGTCAAAGAAACCGTCCCAAGTTTTCAGTGACGAATTCTTGGAAAATATAAAGAAATCGCTTGAAGAGCTCCGTATCCGCTTGAATTCTGAACTTTCAACCCTTGCTTCCAAAGACACTTCCACCAAAGGTGATCTTGATGCTTCATTTCCCAAATACGGAAGTGAAGAAGATGACAATGCTCGAGAAGTAGCCGACTACACTACCAACAAACCTCTTGAAATTTCACTTGAAAAAACTCTGGTTGATGTGAACAAGGCATTAGAACGCTTGTCCAAAGGAACCTATGGTATTTGTAAATACTGCGATGAGCCTATTGCTGAAAAACGACTCTTGGCACGTCCAACTTCAAGTGCCTGTGTATCTTGCAAAAAAACGCTCACTGACGAAGCCTAGCAGGACAACTCCATGTGTATGAATAAAAAACTCCATATTTTGAGCTTTTCTCTTGGTGGAGTTTTTTTTATACTCGATCAAAGTATTAAATATTACTTTTTTCACCACCCAAACTTCTCTTGGTATCTCACTCAAAATTTTCTTGGCCTCGAATACTTTGAAAACTTTGGAATTGCTTTTGGAATTCCACTTCCACCCTGGCTCACTCTTGTAGGAACGATTCTTTTTTTACCCACACTCATTATATTTGTCTCCAAAAAACAACACCCTCTAGCCAAATACGCTCTTTCACTTATTGTCTGGGGAGCTCTGTCAAACTTTGTTGACAGAATATTTTTTCATTTTACGATTGACTATATTCGTATTTTTACCTCTATTCTCAATATTGCGGATATTATGATTGTTCTTGGCTCGCTGCTCCTTCTCTTGGGAGAAAAAAACAAAAAACCACTGGTCTAATAATCAGTGGTTTTTTGTTTTAGCGAGCGTATTGGAGTGGATTGGCTCGTTTTCCATTTACACGAACTTCAAAGTGAAGGTGAGGACCAGTAGAACGTCCCGTAGATCCCAAAAGCCCAATGGTTTGTCCTTGGCTCACGGTTTCACCCACAGATACCAAAAGTTCTGTGTTGTGACCGTAGAGTGTGGTTACCCCACCACCATGATCAAGAATAATATAACAACCATATCCACCATTCCATCCACACTGAGATTTTATAACTTTTCCATCACGCACAGCATAGTTTGGATTTCCAATTTTACCAGCAATATCAACACCCGTATGGCGGATACCATAGTACTGATTTATATGGTGACTCAATGTTGGCCACACATATCCTGAACCAGCAGGTGCCTCTACAGATGGAGGAGGAGCAGCAACTCTTTCAATACCCGAAGAACGACGAGTTTCCTGTGTTAACACTGGCACAGAACGAGGAGCTGACTGAACTCTTTCTCCCTCAGGGATAAAAAGAGTTGTACCCACTTGCAAACCAGCACCGTCTTTTCGTAAGTTGTTGGCTACCACAATAGTTTCTCCTTTTACATCGTACAGTTTGGAAATTTTTCCTAGGTTATCACCTTTTTTAACCACATGAAGTACACCGGTTCCAGGTGGAATTTTTAACTTGTCACCCGGGTGGATACGAGAACGAAAGGTAAGGTCATTTGCCCACAAAATAGTATTTACACTCACACCAAATTTACTCGCAATGCCACCAATAACGTCACCATTTTGCACGATATATTCGGCAATACCACTTCGTTTTGATGCCTCTGACGTGGTTTCACCAGATGATGTTGGTAAATTGGCACCAGGTAAAATATTTGGACGAATAAGAGCTGTTCCACCAGGACCGACACCACTAATTCCGGTAACTTCTGGATTCTGTGTTGAGATAGTCGTGTTATCGTAGGCAATAGTTCCTGAACGCCAAGATGTCTCTGGTTGTAAAATAGTTTCTACGGTTACTTCTTCTGTTTCTTCAATTTCTTGATCACCTGGTCCAAGGAGTTGAAAGAGTGGTGTTTTTCTACCAGGTACCCCCAAAGTATCTTGGGTATACAAACTACTTTGTGGGTACATAATAAGGATAAATACAAAAAGAAGTACCACCTGCAAGGTACTTCTGCTTCCCAAAAAATCTAAAATTCTGCCAGTCCAAGAGTTTTTTGAACGATCAAATCGTTTGCGCAAAAAGAAGTGAATTTTATACAATCGAAAACCAATAGTGCCATCAAAGATGTTTTGTACATACTTTCCAACACGAAAAATCTGACTCCCAAACCAAAAAATCCCTCGCTTGAGGTATACCAATACTTTGAGGAGGGATAATAATACCTTGTAACCAAGATACTTCATAGAGAGACTGGTATTATCCTCAATTTTGAGACGTTTGTCAATGCAAAGTGCTATTTTTTGGCTTTGTTGAGTCTATTTTATAAAACCTTTTGTTGAATACACGAACTGAATTTACTCTCTGCTTTGTTTTGCCAAACCTTGACTTTTTGACTCAAATTTTATAAAATAGCCCCATTTCTCATAATATACTGATATGTCTCATACGATACAAAAACTCGAAAAATCTCAAGTCGAACTCATTGTTACCGTAACCCCAAACGAATACGAATCGTTTGTGAAAGCGGCAGCAGACCGTTTGGCGAACCGCGTAGCTATTAAAGGCTTCCGCAAAGGTCATGTACCTTATGACATTTTGAAAAAAGAAGTGGGTGAAATGGGAATTTTGTCTGAAGCACTCGAACCAATTATTGAAGCAACCTTTTTTGAAGCAGTGCAAGCAGAAAAACTCGACACCCTCGGTATGCCAAAAATTGATGTAGAAAAAATGGCCCCAGGAAACGACATCGTCTACAAGGCAACGGTTTCTTTGCTTCCAACCGTAGAACTCCCTGACTTTGCCAAAATTCAAGCAGAACGCACCGTAAAACCAGTAGAAGAAAAAACGGTTGCTGACACACTTGAAGCTATCCAAAACATGCACGGTGAAGAAAAAGTAAAAGAAGGTGAAGCCGTAGGAAAAGATATGGTCATGATTGATATGGATATGTTGGTAGACAATGTACCTATTGATGGTGGACAGGCCAAAGATTACCGAGTATACCTCGGTGAAGAACATTATATCCCAGGATTTAATGAAAAATTGCAAGGAGCAACCAAAGGAGAGAAGCGCGAATTTTCTCTTGAATTTCCAGGAACACATTATCAAAAAATGCTTGCTGGAAAAAAAGTTGACTTTAAGGTGACGGTAAAAGATGTGTACGAAAGAATTCCAGCGGAACTGACCGAAGAATTTGCACAAAAACTTGGACAAGAAAGTGTTCAAAAACTTCGTGATTTGATTGAAGAAAACTTGCTCCGTGAAGCAAATGAAAAAGCTGATAAAGATTTTGAAGTAGCTATTTTTGAAGATGTTATTGGCAAAACAAAATTCAGTGAAATTCCTGAGGTGCTCATCAACAGTGAAAAAGAAAAAATGTTTTATGAACTCAAGCGTGACATTGAACGCATGGGCATGACTATTGAACAATACTTAAACGACATCAAAAAGAAAGAAGATGAACTGTTTCAAGAGTTTACTCTGCAAGCAGAAAAGCGTGCCAAAGCAGCTTTGATTTCTCGTCAGGTTGCCAAAGAAAATGATATCAAAATTAGTGAAGACGAAATTGATATGGAAGTAGCGCTTATCAAACAGTCTTACAAAGATGACACCGCTGCTATAGAAAATTTGAACCGCAAAGAAGTGCGCCACTCTATTGCAACTATTTTGCAAAATAAAAAAGTGGTTGCGTGGCTCAAGGAAAAAGTATCTGGTGGAAAAAAATAAATTTTTGAGAGATGGACAAGTGTTCATCTCTCTTTATATCTATGCAAAAAATAACAGTGAAGGTTATTCCTCGTTCATCCAAAAACCAAATGATTTTGCTTGAGGATGGAACATACAAAGTGAAGCTCACGGCTCCACCTGTTGATGGTGCAGCCAATGAAGCGTTGATCAAATTTTTGAGTGAAGAGTTTCACGTAGCAAAATCCTGTGTGCAAATTATAAAAGGGGAGACAGGACGAAATAAAATTGTGGAAATTTCATAAACGAATACAAAAGAAAAAGACAACCCTTGCACGGTTGTCTTTTTTATGGAAGATCTTCACCACCTTTGTTCCATGGATTACAACGTATAATTCGATACAGTGTTTTCCATCCACCTTTTATAATACCGTATTTTTTTATTGACTGGTATCCATACTCACTGCAGGTTGGATAAAATTTGCAGTATCCATATGGATAAAATTTTTTAAATAAACCGTGGTCTGGTGAAATTGTTTTTTGGTACAGACGAATGAGAAGAAGAAAAGGAAAGGTAGTAAATTTTTTTATATTCATTTTCATAGTAAACTCAGACTCCCATTCAGGATAGTTGGTTGCATTCCCAAAATTTCTTCGCGGTACGGACTTTCTGGTACGGCGTTTAAAATATATATTTTCTTGTGTAAATAAAAAGCAATTGCCATTTCCATGAGTGTGTTTCCACCTATATACCCTTGTACTCCACTTTTTTCTTCATTTATTATAATAACAGCATCTGAAATTTCAATTTTGTCAAAATGTTTTTTGATTCGATTACTTTTTAAACTATAAAATTTTTCTTCACCATCGTTTTTTAAATCTTGCCAAGATTCTTTGTTGAAACCCACTTCGATTGAGTGTGGTAACAAAACTTCATGGCCTTGATCTTTGAGTGTTGTTTTGACTGCAAGAATTTTTTCACGAAAAGAGAGACTGCCACAAAGGGTGACTTTCATATAATTTTTATTCTCCAGATAAAAGTCGAGCACGACGCAGCAGTCCGTGCAAGTCCTTTGTTATGTCTACAGATAACACATCAATCATTTCTTTTTTGGCAAAAAAAATAAACATGTATCCTGTTGGAATTTTATTTTCTTTGACAAGGAGTCGAATACTCTCACGCATTTGACGTTTAAGACGATTGCGCACCACAGCTTTTTTACTTACTTTTAAACCCACAACAAAACCTATTTTCAAATCGTTGGTATCATATCCACGTTTTGGATATTGATCCGGATTCACTTTCCAATACTTCAAGGTCGCCAAAGCTCCGCCCACAAACTTGCCTTGTTCAAGGATAATTTCAAAGTCACGTTTTCTTTTGAGACGAAACTCTTGGGGAAGCATAATATATACTAGTATACTAAAAGTCCCCTCAAATTTCGAGGGGACTTTGGTTTAACGAGTTTTGCGAAGACGTTTGCCTTTCTTTTCGTCACTTACGGTGAGCTTTTTGCGGCCCTTGGCGCGACGACGAGCAAGTACAGTGCGGCCATTCTTGGTAGCCATACGTGAACGAAATCCATGAGATTTGGAGCGTTTACGTTTTTTTGGCTGGTAGGTTCGTTTTGTTGCCATAGAAGTTTTACAATATTACAGACCGTAAGTATACAGGAGCAATATCTTTTTGTCAAATATGTGGATAAGAAATTTCTTTCATTTGAGCCACTTATCCACACTGTGCACAAGTTATCCACAGTATCCACACCCTTTTATAAAACCCACCCATTCCCCTGTGGACAATTTTATGTTACAATACTGAATACCTAACAATTTTATCTTAAATTAGCCAATTTTTAAGAAAATGGCAGTGGGAAAAGAAAAGTCCTCTTTGCTTTTTTTTCTTTATTTTTCCACATAGTTTTTCACTCTTTTTCCACAATAGTTACTGTACTCTGTGGATAAATCACCACTCCCGACAAAGTCGAGATTACGTGTTCACTTTGAAAATTAAATTTTCTCTGATGAGGTACTAAATTCGCTCTCTTATATGACCAATCATGAAATCTGGCAAGCAGTCCTAGCCGAATTTGAACTTAAAGTTACCAAAGCCAACTTTTCAACTTGGTTTAAAAATACAGGTATTGCTGAGTATAACAGTGGACACATCACTATTTGTGTACCAAATACCTTTACCCAGAGTTGGCTCGGTAAAAAATACCACACAGACTTAATCAAATCAATCGAACGAATTACCGGTAAACCTGTCAAAAAAATTGATTACCGAGTAGAAAACGTCAAAAATATTAAAGAACAAGAA
Source organism: uncultured Gammaproteobacteria bacterium (assembly GCA_964566225.1). GTDB lineage: Bacteria > Patescibacteriota > Patescibacteriia > Magasanikbacterales > UBA922 > CAYTKU01. The sequence goes on along the minus strand of CAZMHV010000007.1, from coordinate 2,826 downwards.
TGTGTAAACCAAGGAAATACCCCTACAGGAAACACATTTTCACCACCTTCTCAAAGTTTTTCACTTCCACAAGAAGAAACTCGCCGGTCCGCTGGTTCACAATTTGGTTTGCAACCCAAATATACCTTTGACACATTTATTGTTGGCAAAAATAACGAATTAGCGCACGCCGCTTCACAAGCTGTGGCCGCACGTCCTGGAGAAGCCTATAATCCACTCTATATATATGGAAATGTAGGACTTGGAAAGACCCACCTTATTCAAGCCATTGGTCATGCCATGCTTGAAAAAAATCCAAGCACAAGAATCTTATATGTAAGTAGTGAAAAATTTACGAACGAATTTGTAACCGCAGTAAAAGAAGGACGAGCCAAAGAATTTAAAGATCGTTATCGAAATGTAGATTTACTCCTTATTGACGATATTCAGTTTATTGGTGGAAAAGAGCAAACCCAAGAAGAATTCTTTCACACATTTAACGAACTTCACCAACAAGGAAAGCAAGTCGTGCTTACCAGTGATAGACCACCGAAAGCAATTCCATCTTTGGAAGACCGTCTGCGTAGCCGATTTGAGTGGGGGATGATTGCAGATATTGCACCACCAGATTTAGAAACCCGTGTTGCTATTTTGCAAGTAAAATGCCAGGAAAAAAATTTCTTTTTGGCACAAGACTTACTCCAACTCATTGCTACCAGTGTCCAGAGTAACATCCGTGAACTTGAAGGAGCCCTCAACAAAATAATGGTCTTTCACCAACTCAAAAATACTCCTGCAAGCAAAGAAAGTGTCAAAGCAATTTTGGCAACACTTGAGACACAAAATGCCAAAAAGTCAGTTACTCCGAGAGAAATTATTCATATTGTAGCCAAATATTTTGATATACAAGAACATGATCTTGAAGGAAAAAGTCGTGAAAAAAAATTATCTTTCCCCAGACAAATTATTATGTACCTTTTGCGGTGTGAGCTGAATATGTCCTACCCAAACATAGGACAAGAGCTTGGAGGACGTGATCACACAACGGCGATACATGCTGATAGTAAAATTAAGAAAGAATTGGAGACTGATGCAAAGCTCAAACAAGATATTGAACTGATTAAACAACAATTGTACGCTGAAAGTATGTAAAAAACGAATTTTTTGCGAAATAGACCAAAGCGCAGAAAAAAAATAAAAAGTTATACACAAATGATACGAAGTTTATGCACAGATTTTGTGGATAACTTTATACACAGTTTGGTCGAATAAGTCTTGGGAGAGCCTGAGGACAACAAAAGTGAACATGAGGATAACAAATGAAAAAAAAGTGAAAAAAAATTTCTCAAAAAAAGTCCTGCACAGGTTATGAGAAAAGAGAAAACAGTTGATTCGACTTTCATACACAGCAGAGACCTACAAAAAACACTTCTACTCAGCAAAAAAAACAAGTTATCCAGTGTATCCACAGCCCTTATTATATATAACAACAAAATAAATAAATTTATATATAAAATATTATTGAGCCCAAAAGTGGATAAGTAAAAAGACCTGTCACGTATTCTTTAAGAAAAAATTATGAAATTTACTTGTACGCGTGAAAATTTATCATATGTTCTTGATTTGGTATCGGGTATTACGACCAAACAAAATAATCTCCCTATTTTATCTCACATATTAATAAAGGCAGAAGAATCTGGTGTGGAGATAATTTCTACCAATCTTGAAACGGCCGTAAAAGTGCATTTACGAGCAAAGGTGGATACTACCGGAACATTTGCTGTTCCTGGAAAGACTATAAGTGAATTGATTCATTTACTTTCGGATGAACAAGTAAATATTGAGCTTGTTGGAAATGAACTTACCATTCAATGTGGTGGGGCAAGTACAAAAATAAAAGGATCCCCCGCAGATGAGTTCCCTGTTATCCCAGAAGTAGAAGAAACACAGGCCTATGTGGTGAATGCCAACGCTTTTCAAGATTCACTGGGTAAAGTTTTGTTTGCTACCTCAAAAGCAGAGGTACGACCAGAATTATCTGGGGTTTGTTTTCATTTTGGTTTTCAAGAAAACAATTCACTGGTCTTGGCTGCCACCGACTCGTATCGTTTGGCAGAAAAGAGCTTACCGCTTATTCAAGGAAAAGAAGAACTTCGCTGCATTGTACCAGGAAGAGTCGTTGCTGAGTTTATTCGTTTACTTGGTATATCAAAGGGCAAAGGCGATGGTGAACACCAAGTACGAATTCTGGTCGGATCAAGTAATATGACTGTGAGATATGATCAATTTGAAATCATGTCACGACTTATTGATGGAAGTTATCCCGACTATAAACAGATTATCCCCAGCCAGTTTAAAACCAAAGCAATACTCCCAACATTTTTGTTGGTAAAAAGTATTAAAACAGCAAGTATTTTTTCTTCTACTGGCATCAACGCTATCCAATGTGAAATTCAGTCAAAAGAAGGTCGTATGAAAGTATACTCTATGAGTAGTCAGACAGGAGAGTTTGAGTCATATGTGGACGGAGTAGTGGAGGGTGAAGATAATAAAACCGTTTTGAATTTCCGTTATGTGGTTGATGGTGTGAACCAAATGGAAACAGATGAAGTAGAGTTTTTGATGAACAGTGCGGATGCTTCGTGTTTGTTCCGACCCAAAGGGAAGGATGACTATTTGTATTTGGTGATGCCAATACGACAATAAATATTTTTTGTGCAATCGGTTAACTACCGATTGCACCTGCATTTGGTGAAATTTGTGTTGTTTTTGATGTTTTTTGGGTGGGTTTTTATATAAAGAGTTAAGTGACATTGTGTTTTTTAATAGAAAATAGCATGAAAAAAA
>CAZMHV010000006.1:0-52011 GCA_964566225.1 uncultured Gammaproteobacteria bacterium | reverse complement strand
CCGGGTCACGCTCTCACGCCCGGTATCCGTCATAGCCTTGGTAAGCTTTTACCTTACCAACTAGCTGATAGACCATAGGCCCCTCTCCAAGCCAAAAAGATTTACATGAGAATGACTTGTGTCCCCTCATGACTATCGGGAATTAATTCGCCTTTCGGCGAGCTATGCCCGTCTTGGAGGTAGGTTACCAATGTGTTACTCACCCGTTTGCCGCTCGTAACTCTCTAACACCTTCTTGACGATTTTTCATCAGTAAGGTGTTAGAGAGCACGTCGCTCGACTTGCATGCCTTAAACACGCCGCCAACGTTCATCCTGAGCCAGGATCAAACTCTCAAAAAAACGAACATTTTGATGAATTTCTTTGAGTGAAGTCAGAGACTTCACTGCCCAAAATTCTGTCCGTCGAGAAATTTGACTCCCTCGGTGCTACCCGAAGGATTAAAAAATTTGTTGATTTGAATAGACGTCTTGTTTTAACAAGTTCTTGTTATTGTCACATTTTTATTGTGAACTTCACCATTATGGTTGTTAAATTGTAACGAGCGCCTTCTCGAGAAAGTCTCAAGAAAGAAAAAAGAGAAACCCAGAATTAAGTTGCTCTTTTTTCTTCCTCAGTCCCGCGTTCGCCGCGGCTTAAGAAAAGGTAGGTTTTGAAGGGGAATCAGTTGATTGCTGCGATATTGTATACGAGAGAAAAGATATTGTCAAGAGCACATATTTGACCGCCTCTGTGGATAAGTAAAACCCCCTATTTTTGAGGGGGTAAAATATCAAGTTCGTCTTCGATTTGGACATTTTTTTTTCCCTTTTTTGAAGGCTGATCACCTGCACATTCAAGTGCCATATCGATATATTCTACTTGGAATTTGTTCAAAAAATTTTCAACCAATTCCAATCCAGGATATTGAATATCTGCCATATATACAATTACACAATAAATTATTTTCTTTCGTTATTTATACCAGACTTCTCAAATATTTCGTTAAGACATTCTTGGACATAAACTCTCATATACTGATTTATATCTTTCCACATCATAACAAAGTTTGGACTTCCTTGTTCAAAGGTTGCAAGATATTCTAACATCTTTTCAAGCTTTTTATCAATTCCCATAACCAAACACACAGGAAGCAGAGAGTTTTGATCTTCTGGAGCTCTCGAATTTTTTAACTCTTTTGCAAAGGTAGCAAAGTATGTTTCTCTCTTTTCAGGAGTGACTACTGTTGGGAGAAACACAAAACTTAATGTTTCTTTTGGTTGAAATTCTTTGCCATTTTTCTTTACCACAAATCTTTCTCCAAATCTATTTTTGAATGATGTCTGCCCTACCACATTTAAACCATAGGATAACGCATCATCAGCATCTGACTGAACAAATACATGTGTTGTTAAACTAGTTCCTTCTGGTAAAACATGATGCATAACATGTTCAGGAACACCATCTTTATTTGCTTTTTGTAAAAAAGATTCTATAGGTATCGAATACTTTTCTTTCTGACGAAAAGTATTATAAATAAAACCTAATTCTTCAACCACTTCAAGGTTACCTGTAAAAACAGGTTTATTCAATTCACTCCAAGCACTTTCACCAACAGATTCATAAATATATTTACCCAGTAAACCATTATCTCTTTTTAAGTACGCTCGAATAAGATTTTCTTTTCCAATAAGTTCACCTAACAGATATGCAGATAAAAGGCCTCCTCCTCGATACCCTCTTTCACGTGCTTTTTCACCAGATACGGGTTCAGTGACAAAACTTATGTATTCACTTATTCCTTCATACAAAGCACTGCTCAAAGTTGCACGATAACCTGAGAATCGATCTTGTTTTTTTGAGTTTTGAAAAGGTACTCTTTCTTCAACATCAATTTCTTCATCAAAACTTATCACATGGGCAAGCTCATGACGTAGTACTGCATGTACGGTAGGTACATGAATTTTTTCCTTATAACTCATCCAGTTTCCTACAAATAATGTCATCTCTCTCGTATCATACACAACTTGTGCCATGCCAGATTTTGGCTCAGCCGGAAGAATTTTTAACGTTCCTATTTTTCCTGTAATTAATTTTTTTTCTAAACCCGTCAATTCACTGAGTTGAGCAATATACTTACCAATATCAAAACTCCGAATTGCTTTTTCAATTTCTAACATTTTTTCAACACCCATCGAATCTTGATACTCTTTATGTACAATAAATTCTCGGATCCCCTCTTCGACAACAAAATTCCACTGTGTTTCCAGGGGACTTTTTTCTTCGTCTTCTAATTTTTTTTCAGATCTATCACTTTTCGCATGAACATCCGAAGCAAAGGTCTCTACTGCAAGCACAGCACCAAGACCAAGCATCCCTTTTAATACACTTCGTCTTTCAAGACGAAATTTTTCTTGTTGGGAGTCTTTTTCGCTTTCTCTCAAACCCCTATTCTTAAAAAATTCCATACAATACTATTCACTTTGTTTTTTTCGCCATTCTGAAATTTTTTTGTGATCTCCCGAAAGTAAAATACTTGGTACTTTCCAACCTTTGAAGTCAACAGGTTTGGTGTACTGCGGATATTCTTTTCCTTCAAGCTCTTGATCCAAAAAGGTATTAATGGTTTTTTTACCAACACGCTTTGTAACCGCACCGTCTTTTTTCCCAAAAGTTTCTTCGGTCAAAGACTCTGGATTACCAAGGACTCCAGGAATAAGTCGTGATACTGCCTCAACAATAATGAGTGCGCCCAGTTCCCCACCCGCAAGTACGTAGGGACCTACAGAAATTTCTTCGTCAATCATGTTGTCGTGCACACGCTGATCAATGCCTTCATACCTGCCACAAATAAAAGTAAGCTCACTGTACTTACTCCACTTTTCAGCCATGCGTTGATCAAACTGTTTGCCACGGGGTGAAAGCAAAATAGTCAGTTTCTTTTTTTTGATATCACCATTAAAAACTTTTTTTAATTTAGAAATACCATCGGATTTGCGAAATGGAATAGCTTCAATGCTACGAAGCGCTTTGTATATAGGTTCTGGTTTCATCACCATGCCAGCTCCCCCACCATAGGGACTGTCATCAACAGTCTTGTGTTTGTCTTCGGTAAAGTCACGCAAATACACAGGATTTATAGAAATAATTTTATTTTTTTGTGCACGCGCAAGAATAGTTTCTTTGGAATATCCATGAATCACATCTGGAAAAATTGTGAGAATATTGAATTTCATAAAAGGTTCTGTGAGAATTTTTATTCTACCATTTTTTACAAAAAAAATACAGCCGATTTCGCGGCTGTATTTTGTTTTGAAACTTGTGAGACCAAAATTATTTTTTGCGTCCTTCCACAATTTGCTGTTCCACATTTTTTGGACATTCAGCATAGTGGTCAAATTCCATGGCATAACTCGCACGTCCTTGAGACATAGAACGCAAGTTGTTTACGTAACCGAACATACTTGCAAGAGGTACCATAGCGCGGATAACTTTGGATTGTCCACGATCAGTCATTTCTTGAATTTGTCCACGTTTACTTGAAAGGTCACCAATTACGTCACCCATGTATTGTTCTGGGGTGGTCACTTCAACTTTCATAATTGGTTCGAGAATAACTGGATGTGCTTTTTTGGCACCATCTTGAAATGCCATACTTCCAGCCATCTTAAATGCCAATTCACTTGAGTCTACTTCGTGGTAACTTCCATCAAATACAGTGACTTTCACATCTACCATTTGGTAGCCAGCCACAACACCACGACTCATAGATTCTTGGATACCCTTGTTGATTGGGGTGATATATTCACGAGGAATCACACCACCTTTAATTTCGTCAACAAATTCATATCCTTTCCCTTCTTCTTGAGGTTCCAAACGAAGCCAGCAGTGGCCATATTGACCCTTACCACCAGATTGTTTGATATATTTTCCTTCAGCTTCTGCACTTTGGCGAATAGTTTCTTTGTAAGCAACCTGAGGTGCACCTACATTGGCTTCTACACCAAATTCACGTTTCATACGATCCACAATAATTTCAAGGTGCAATTCTCCCATACCAGAAATAATGGTTTGGAGGGTTTCTTCATCAGTATGTACTTTGAAAGTTGGATCTTCTTCTGCAAGTTTTTGCATGGCCATACCCATTTTTTCTGAGTCAGCCTTAGTTTTTGGTTCAATAGCAACGTGGATAACTGGCTCTGGGAAGGTAATTTTTTCCAAAATTACTTCACGATTTTCATCACACAGAGTATCTCCGGTACGAGCATTTTTGAGACCAATAATAGCCGCAATTTCTCCTGAGTATACTTCTTGTACTTCTTCACGAGAGTTGGCATGCATACGAACCAAACGTCCAACACGTTCTTTTTCACCAGTAGTTGTATTAACAATATAACTTCCTGCTTTGATAACACCAGAATACACACGGAAGAAAATCAATTTTCCAACAAATGGATCGGTTGCAAGTTTAAATGCAAGACCTGTAAAAGGTTGATCATCAGCTGGTTTAATTTCAATTTTCTTTTCTTCATCATCCGCATCAGTAGCCATGAGTGTTGGCTTATCGAGTGGTGAAGGCAAATACGCAATCACAGCGTCCAAAACAAATTGAACACCGATATTTCCAAGCGCAGATCCACAAGTAACAGGATACATGTTATCGTTCAAAACAAGCATGCGAATACCAGCTTTAATTTGTTCAACAGAAAGAGTTCCTGTTTCGAGATAGGTATTCATGAATTCATCACTTGCTTCAGCAGCTTTTTCTACCAATCGAGCACGGAATTCTTTTACTTTTTCAGTCATGTCAGCTGGAATTGGGATTTCCACAATGTTCATACCATGGTCCCCTTCAAATTTGAAGGCCTTTTCTTCAACCAAATCAATAAGACCAGAAAAAGTTGATTCTTCTCCAATCGGAAGTTGAATGGCACAAGCATTTTTGGATAAACGTTCTACAATTGAGTTAAAACTCATGTAAAAATCAGCTCCAAGCTTGTCCATTTTGTTGATAAAACAAATACGTGGTACTCGGTATTTGTCTGCTTGACGCCACACGGTTTCAGATTGTGGTTCTACACCTTGTGAACCATCAAAAGCAGCTACCGCACCATCAAGTACACGAAGAGAACGTTCTACTTCTACCGTAAAGTCAACGTGACCTGGAGTATCAATAATATTGATACGGTTATTTTTCCAAAAACAAGTCGTCGCAGCAGAAGTAATGGTAATACCACGTTCTTTTTCTTGTTCCATCCAGTCCATGGTAGCTTCTCCTTCGTGCACTTCTCCAATTTTGTGCTTACGTCCAGTATAAAAGAGAATACGTTCAGTCGTAGTTGTTTTGCCGGCATCAATGTGAGCCATGATACCAATATTACGAGTTTTTTCGAGTGAATATTCGCGAGGCATATATGAAGTCAAAAGTTAAAAGTCAAAAGTTAAAAATCTTTTGACCTTAAGAACGATTTAAAGATTAACGACGAGCAAAGTGTGCAAAGGCTTTGTTTGCTTCAGCCATTCTGTGCACATCTTCTTTTTTCTTCATAGCACCACCGACACCTTCAAGTACATCCATGAATTCAAGAGACAATCTTTCCATCATGTCTTTTCCACGACGAGCGCGAGCTGCCGCAATAATCCAACGAAAAGCCAATGCATTTTGGCGGTTTCCAGATACTGGAGTTGGAACTTGGTAGTTGGCACCACCCACACGTTTAGAACGAACTTCCACGAGTGGACGAACGCTGTCAATAACACGTTCAAACAATTTTAAACCATCTTCATTTTTCTTTTCAGCAAGTTTTTCCAAAGCTCCATATACTACTTTTTGAGCAATAGTTTTCTTTCCACGTTCCATTACAAAGTTTACAAACTTGGCAACGAGAATACTGTGGTATTTTGGATCTGGAAGGAGATTTCGTTTTGGTACGCTTTTTCCTCTAGGCATATGTGTAAATTCAAATTACTAAAATCAAGACGCCAATTATTTCTTAGCGGCTTTTGGTCTCTTGGTACCATACACTGAACGCCCTCGACGACGGGATTCAATTCCTTGTGTATCGTAAACACCACGAACGATATGGTAGCGCACACCTGGCAAATCCTTTACGCGGCCACCACGAATAAGTACGATGGAGTGTTCCTGAAGGTTGTGTCCTTCACCTGGAATATACGCAATAACTTCGGTTCCATTACTCAAACGAACTTTGGCAACTTTACGCAAAGCTGAGTTAGGTTTTTTTGGAGTGGTGGTATACACTTTGGTACATACTCCACGTTTAAATGGACAGCCCTTCGCAAAGTCTGTTCTTTTGCGGTGCAAACTGTCGTAGGAGAACTGAAGCGCAGGTGATTTTGACTTCACCACAGCTTGAACTCTTCCTTTTCGCATCAATTGGTTCATTGTAGGCATAGCTGCAAACAAGATTAATAAAAAATATTTTTTTAAATAAAAAAATGCTCAACAGAGCACTATTTGAATGATTCGACAGTTGGGGTTAACCACAGAATCTTTCAAACGGTGGCGACGCCGAGGCGTGCAAGCTTCTCTTTGCTAGATACGGCAAAGATACTCCGTTTAGAATTTATGGGGTGAGTATACCTGAGCAAAGACCATTTGTCAAGAGATGCTAGTAATAATTTTTAAAACTGCCTTGAAAAGACGGTTTTTCTTTTTATACAAACAAAAGTGGGCAGAGGGGGGTTGACAAAAAGAAAAATTTGATGTATTGTTTCTCGTTCGTAGAACCCCTGCCATGAGGGTAACCGTGGAAAAACAGAAACAGTTCGTCAAGGACAGAAGGACCAACACGAAATGCGAACCCCCTCCACTCTGCCCATGGACACGAAGGTCATGAGCAGCCTCATCCGGGCCGCACAAGCCGGTGACCGGCTCAAGCTGGTCTTCACTGAAAACACCTTCAAAGGCGACCTGCCCGGTCGTATCTACCCCCTCCTGGGGATGCATGACGCGGGCACGATCAAGATCCAGGGGGTCATGAACCTCGAGGCCGTGGCTGAGTCGGGCAAGTGGCATGGGTTCACCACCTACACCATCGAAATCGGTGAAGGCTTCGACAGTGAATTCTTCATCCAACGGACGCTCGACCGCAGCCTGCTCGTCCGCGTGGAGAAGGTCCCCACGGCCCAATAACGGGCAAGACAGAATCCTGCTACCAGGGCACACGCCCAAGCGAAGCAGCGGTTCTCACCAGATCGCTCGCCCATCGCTTTGTGAATAAAAAATTTTTATTTACAAAGCGCGAGCGATCTTTAATATAAAATCACTGGTTCTGCCAGTGATTTTATTATTTTGGGTAAAATACACTTTCTTTAAAACCCAACTCCACCAGTAAAAAGCTGAAACAAAGCCGCAATGACTGGACTCAAAAATCGGTAAAAAAAGAGCATAAAAACAATGAGGAGTACAAAACCATATTTTTCAAGCAAAATACGTACATTTTGCATGGAATCTGGAATAATAGCCAGCAGTACCTTGGAACCATCCAGCGGTGGAATTGGTACCAGGTTAAATACCCCAAGAGTAATGTTGGCAATGACAATAATTGAAAAAAATAAGCTCAGTTGAGGTAAAAATTGCATTAATACCCCAAAAATTGCAGCCAACAAAAAGTTAGAAGCAGGCCCAGCAAGAGCGACAGCAACCGGCCCCCACTTTTGATTTTTGAGATTATAGGGGTTATAGGGTACTGGCTTGGCATAGGCAAACATAAAATTTCCACCACTCATGATAAACAGACCAAGAGGAAGGACAATAGAACCAATCGGATCAATGTGTACCCGAGGGTCAAGGGTGAGACGACCAGCATAGCGAGCTGTGGGATCCCCCAGTTTATCAGCCACAAAGCCATGCATATACTCATGCAAAATTGCGGAAGGGACCAAGACCAAGAAAAAAAAGATTTGAGACATGAATTCCATAGGAGGTAAGATACTTGACAAAGTTATAAATATATTCTATACTATCGCCACAATAAATCAATACTTCTGTCTTCTATTTATATGCCAAGAATCTGCGACTTGTGCGCTCGAGGTGCCAAAAAAGCTGCCAACCGAAGCCACTCCAATGTAAAAACACTCCGCCGCCAAGGTGTGAACCTCCAAAAATTTGGAGATTTTCGTGCCTGCGCTCGCTGTATTCGTACAGTAACCAAAATGGCTCCAACCATGGCTGCGTAAGATTTTTTCAACAAAATTTAAAAGACGCTTCTCGTAAGCGTCTTTTTGTTTTTTTAAAGTTGTAAAACTTTATCTTTTGTTATTTATTTCGATGTACCACCTTCACCGACACCGCACTTGCCGGTCGAATATTATTTTCATTTTGAATTGTTTCGTGACACACAGTACTACACGTATTGGTAAATTTTTCATTACAATTTTCACACGCAATAAAAAGTTTGTTGCACCACTTGTTGGCACAGTTTCGATAGTGATCAGTATTTACGTTGCAGTGCAAACAATTTCCAATCACCGGAGCATCTGGAGACAAATTTACTGGCACGGCAATACGTTCATCAAACACAAAGCATTTGCCTTCGTAAAATCCTTCGTTGCCATATTTTTCGGCATACTTTACAATGCCACCTTCGAGCTGATAAATGTTTTTGTGATCAATGCCTGCAGCCACGAGCATAGCAGTGGCTGGTTCACAGCGAATTCCACCAGTACAAAAAGTAACAATTTTTTTATTTTTAAATTCATCCACATACCAAGAAAGATGATCTTTGAGATCACGAAAGTATTTCATGGGTGGACGAACTGAACCAGTAAAACGGCCAATCTCCCACTCATAATCATTGCGCATGTCGAGCAGCACCATGTCTTCGCCTCGCTGTAACCATTTGTGAAATTCATCACGGTCCACATGTTTGGCACGCAGACTCCAGTCAATTTTTTGGATAGCTTCGGTAGTAATAATTTCCTCGCGCGCGCGAATTTGCATTTTTGGGAAAGGTTTTACCTCACTCGTGGATTCTTTGAAATCAATATCTTTAAAAATGCGGTGACCATTCATGTATGCGCGGTACAGGTCCACTGATTCTTTGCTGCCGCCGACAGTTCCATTGATCCCGTCTGGTGACATCAAAATACGGCCTCCAAGCTGGAGGGCCTTACAAATTTCCTTGTGGAGGGCCACTTCGGCTTCCACATTGGGGATTTTGGTGATTTTGTAGTAAAGAAGGACGTGGTACATACAGATATATTTGGGTGAATTGAAAATGCATCGTATCACAAAACGAATATTTTTTCAAGTAGAACGAGTGAAAATGCGAACGCCAGCTCCTCCCTGGTGCTGGCGTTTTGAAACCTCCCCTTTGACTCAGAGGTGGTTGAGGGTGAGTGGACCGTCGTCCTCTGGGACGTACACCGAGACGGTATACCCACCCTCGTCACTCAGCGCGTGAAGCTGAATGGGAGCACCAGGCCAGATCACTGACCCAGGTGCAAAGACCCTCGAAGGCACACGATATCGTTCCTTCGCCGTCGAACCAACATTGAGGACATCGATGACCACCTCACCGTTGTCCAAAACCTCACGCACATACCCCTCGGCGAGCAACTTGCCGAGGACCGTGACCGAGAGACACTTCCCCCCCAGGGAGATGACTGCCTCAATCATATGGGAATGCGTGATTCCCCCTGGGAAAAAGTGGAGTGGAATCCACACGGGAAACCACAACGGCTTGGGTACAGAGAATCTCACAGAAGCCAGAACATAGCTGCCCTGAACCTCCTGTACCTGCCCTACGACTTTACGCGTTTTATCTGACATCCTGCTCCTCCAGCAGAGTTTGAGTACCCACGATACTACCTGCCAAAGCAGAAAATGTCAATACAAAAAACAGGTCAAAAACCTGTTTTATTGGTCGGGATGACACGACTTGAACGTGCGACCTTATGCACCCCATGGTCGCCTCAGGCGACCTCTAGCCAACTTGTCGGAGTAGAGGGACTTGAACCCTCGACCTCATGCACCCCATGGTCGCCTAAGGCGACCTCTAGCCAACTTGTCGGAGTAGAGGGACTTGAACCCTCGACCTCATGCACCCCATGCATGCGCTCTAGCCAACTGAGCTATACCCCGGTTTAACATTTTTATTGAGCCATTCTCTCCCCTTACCAGATTTTAAAAATTTTTCTCTTTTCATTGCTTCAATACGTGTCTGATATATTTCCGAATACTCTAAAACAAAAGGTAACTGAAAGCGAATTGATCTCGTCATCCCTTGGTTATGTTCTAGCAATCTTTTTTCTAAATTATTTGTTTGCCCAATATAACGATAACTATTTTTGAGACTCCTTAAAACATACACATAAAACATAAGTATTTATTTTAAGCACCCCATGGTCGCCTAAGGCGACCTCTAGCCAACTGAGCTACACCCCGATGTGCCTACTCTGAAGTAGGTCTTTAGAGTACTCTTATTCTTTTATTTTTTCAAGTACTCAGAAAGCACTTTCAAACCCTGATCCACCTCTTCCACCCTGCCCCCAAACGACGCCCGCACATAGCCTTCGGCACCAAAAGGTGCACCGGGTACAAAGGCCACATTACACTCTTGCAGCACCTGCATACAAAACTGCATAGAGTCAGTGTGTTGTACTCCAAAGGCCGTAAGTGGAATAAAGGCATACAGACCACACTGTGATGTGCCGATTTTTACACCAAAGTATTTTTGAAAATTTTCTTCAAAGGCGTCTCTGCGTTTTTGCATTTCAGAATTAATTTGTGGCAAAAGCGTGTCTGCATTTTGAAAGGCTGCGAGGGCTGCCCACTGTGAGATAGATGAGCTACTGGTAGTACTTTGACTTTGCAATGTTTCGATTGCCTCAATCAAATTTTGTGGTCCTACAACAAAACCAACTCGCCAGCCAGTCATGGCAAAGTGTTTCGAAGCACTTTGAATAATGATTGTGTTCTCTTGGTATTGTGAAAATGATGCAACAGAAATAAATTCGTTGTTGTCGTACGTAAGACCACTATATACCTCATCTGAAATAACAAGAATATTTTTTTCGGCACAGACACGAAGTATGTCCCCCATTTCTTCTTTTGAATACAAAATACCTGTAGGGTTACCGCCATTGTTGAGGAGCAATACTTTTGTGTGTGTCGTAATCGATTGGTCTAATTGATCAAGAGTTACTTTCCAATTTTGTTCTGCACGAGTTTGAATTATCTTAGGTACTCCCCCAGCAAGGGTGACCATAGGTGGATATGACACCCAGTATGGAGCCACTACCAAAACTTCGTCCCCTTTTTCTAATACGGCTTGCAGTGACATGAGCAGAGCATGCTTTCCACCAGCAGAAACCAAAACATTTTCTTTGGAATACGCACTGTGAAAATTTGTATTCATCCAATCAGAAAATGCAGTCCGAAGTTCAGGAATTCCTAGCACGGGTGGATACAGTGTCTTTCCACTCTGCATTGCTGCAATGGCCGCTTGCTTGATCACTTCTGGTGTATCAATCATTGGCTCGCCGACAGTTAAATTAAAAATCTGCTCGCCATTTTGCTTTTTGGCTTGCACAAGCGCATTCATGGCCAGAGTGGCCGAAGGTGGAATATTTGTATACGAAGATATTTTCATAAAAGTCTCCAGATTATAGCAAAAAGATAAAAAAAGACAAGCCTTGAGAGCTGTCTTTTGACCTCCTTGGTCGGCAGACTATCCATTTCCCTAATAAATAGGTGGGTCACCGCAACTCTACCCCACGGGGCAAAGCGATATTGGCGTCCCTATAGATAGTATTGTAGAAAATGAATTCCTGCCGAACGAGGTCACATATACTCTACCAGAAGTGAAAATGAGTGTCAATATTTTGTTTTTCTCAATATTTTTGTGTAATCATTTTCTTGACAAAAAGACAGATGTACAGTATTATTTTATTTTGTAAAAAACTTGAACATAGCCTTTTTTTGTTTTGTATAAAATAAAATAAGGGTGTGTCCAAGGAGTCGTATGCACCACAAGGTGATCGATATTCGAAGTGAGCCCCAACCCCAAGGATCAGTCCAGATCCTGATCATTCAGGGGATTGGTCGTGTTCCGATCAGAATCACCGAATTGCAGCAGGGTCGAAAGCCTGGCGTTTGGCGCGGTGTGTATCATCGCGCCGTGGGAGGAGGAAACTTCATCCCAAAACGCGTGGTGCTGCATGGGGTGGGGACCAAGTCCCCCATCCTCTACATCGTGTGAAGACTGATCTTCTCGGCACACTGGTTGGACGCTGGAAGAGTCCAACCGCCGAAAAGTGCTTATCATATAACATGGTAAGCACTTTTTATTTTTACAAAATTTTTTGAGCAATGAGGAGACCATGACCGAGTTCCAAAATTTCGGTGGTATATGTTGTCGTATCATTCATGTGCTCCAAAAAATCCTCCACTTTTCTTTTCCAGGTAACCACATCGTCTGCAACAACAACGGAATCAGTGTGTAAATTTTTTTCTGAGCGTTTTATGTATTCAATATAATCTCGTTTCATGGCATCGAGAAAAAGAAAATCTATTGGAGATGTATAATTTTGTAAAAACTCTTTGGCATCGCTGTGAAGCAATGTAACAGTATCTTGTAACTCGAGCCAATCAAACAGCTGCTGTGTTTTTGGTATTTTGGTTTGTTCGTGTTCTACAGTAATTATTTTTCCACCATATTCACGTGCGGCTTCGGCCATCCAAATGGTAGAGTATCCAAGTGAGGTTCCAATTTCAACAATAATTTGTGGTTTGTGTTGTAAAACAAGTTCGTACAATTTTTTGGCAACTTCTGGTGCCACGGCCCAAGTTTCGAGTGAGGTTGCCATCATCACTTTGGATGAGAGAGCAGCCTGAAACACTCGATCTTCGTATTCGAGTTGAGCTACGGCTTGTAAAAATTTCTCTCGCATAGTCAATGAAAGATAATGGATAAATATGTTTTTGTCAATCATACAAACCAAAAACCTGCCCTTCCTCCTTCGGGCGGCAAAAGAATTTCTTCTCTTGTCACACCAAATCGGCGGGGCAGGTTTGAGGTGGGTGTGCGGCGGGGGTCGATGCAGATCTGTAGGATCTACGAGGCTTGGCGCGAACGGACGAGTTCCAGAACGGACTCAGTCCTTGGTGGCGGGATCTTCGGGGCGTTCGGAGTCGGCATCAGAGGCCGAATTCTCATTCTCAGCAGCGTGGGACGCTGCCACAGTCTCTGGGTGCAACTCGAAGGGGTCAACACACTGATTATCGGTACGGGGATTGACGTCGGTGACGATGATGAGGGACATGAGATTACTCCGCGAGGTTGACGTTATGAAAGCTTCTCCACTCAAGAAGGAAAGTCACCCGACAGTCCTTCACAAAATGGACAAACAAAAAACCCGGCAGCGCCGGGGTTTCATGTTTTTTTGCTTTTACTTGAGTCGTATGCAAACATGAACCGGCGCTGAGCGGCTAAAGTAAAAGTAAAAAAATGTTTGAACTCTTGAAATCATATTGAAATATTTTACACAAAAAATTTTTCTGTGTCAAATAAAGATTCACCTCCAGAGACTTCTCAAAAAAAAATTTCTGGAGGTGAGGCAACGTTGGAACGAGTTGCTCACCAGAGAAGCGGGCACACGAGGTGCCCACGAGTCTGGGACAGGACGTCCCACCGTGAGGCAGCGCATCAGCGCTGCGCCCGACCCTCAGACCTGGGTCGGCTTCTCACCGCGCTGGACGCGAGCGTGGAAGTTCCACATCGCGTCAGCGGCACTGGGCGAGACCGAGGACGTAAAGTCCTCTGCCGGTTGACGGAAAGGCCGCTGATTCGGCGACAGACCGATGCGGCTCTTGACCACACCACCAACGACATTCGAGCCCACCACATCACTCACGACAGAAGAGTCCATTCGACATACCCCATTGGGCCAGGCCAGCTTACGCCAGCCATGTCTGTGCGATTCCCAACCCGACCACCGGGTGAGAACCTTTATCAAGAGAAAATTTCTCTCGATAAAGATTCCCGCCCGATATATTTCCAACGTTGCCAAAATTTTGAAAGAACGATTTTTGATTCCTCCGCCTGACTTCTCTTCTGAAAAAAGAACTCAGGCAGAGGGAGCAACGTGTGAACGAAGCCGCCTCGTAACCGCCTTCACACAACAGGAGGAAACTTCTGAGCGTGGTCGGCGCCGGAGAGGCCCAACTTGCGGGCGAGATTGCACGCATGAGCGGCAATCTCTCGGAGTCGCTGGTCGCGTTCGCGAGTACGCAATTCCTGCGACAGCGAACGATAGGCATCGATCAGACCTAAATACTGATCATTTCGTCGAGCATACTTCCTAGATGCGTTGACTTTGGGGGCTTCGGGAACATGATCTTGCTCCACCACAGGTGAAGACAAGGGCTCCTTTCGAACAACAATCACTGGTGGGAAAAAACTCATAGTCCCTAGCTCAGAATCTTGGTTAAAGTCACCCTATTCGCATTTCTGCGAAAGGAAAAAACAAATATATTTTGTTTGCTTTTCCCTTTGCAGAAATACATTTCACACGTTGCGTTATAAAGAACAAATTCCCTCCTCAAAAAAAACACCCCAATCGTTTTGACTGGGGTGATTTACTCATGTGTCTTAGTTGCATCCGCCGCATTCGTTGCCGCATCCGCTTTCGCATCCGCCGCAACCGCACTTCTCTCCATCTGAGTAGTTCACCCCAATTGTGACTGGCTTCACGTAATTAAAGGCAAACCAGTCCTTGGTAAGAATGGTGACAAGTGGGAGACAAATTGTGCGGAATGTTTGTGACATAATTTGTGTATAGAATTAATCGTACACCCATTTTGAAAACCGGTCAACAGACTTATCCACAGAACTAAAAAGCCCGGTCGCATTAGGCGACCGGGCTTTTCTTTATTTGTTTCGTTCATCATCCATGTACACATGGAGGTATTCAGTTTTTTCGTAGTCAAAGATTTCACTTTCTTCAAAAAAACGTGCTACTTCAGCTTTGGCAGTTTCTACAGAGTCTGAACAGTGAACCACGTTAGCAAATCCCATAGCCAAATCTCCACGGATAGTTCCAGCGTCTGCAGCAGAAGCATCAGTTACGCCAGCAATGAGACGAACCGCGTCAACGGCTTTACGGCCTTCGGCACAGATAATTGCCACAGGTGAAGAGCGCATGAATTTTTCAAGACCTGGGTAGAAAGGTTTTTCTACATGGTGTGCATAGTGCTCGCGCAATTTTGCTTCGGAAAGATAGTTGAGTTTGCAACCAACAATTTTCAAACCTTTGGTTTCAAGACGTTTGATTACTTCTCCAATAAGTCCGCGTTGTACTCCATCTGGTTTGACAATCAAGATTGTCTTTTCGTGTACGCCTTCAAAATTCATATTATTTGAGCTTAAAAATACTGTTTGTTGAGGCTAGTATATGCAAAAAATAGGAATTTGTCAAGGTGTGGGTAACTTGGTTGACAAAATTTCATTTTCACAGTTAAATGGAGCCAACTCTCGACTTGGGAGTCAACCACCCTGGAGAAAGCCCATGGCTCGATACGGAAAAATGGACCGCCGTAAGGCGCAAGCCAAAAAGAAAGAGCGTGAACGTCGTCGACGTACCAAGACCACGGAACCCCTCGACAAGAAGCCTTCTCAGAAGGCCATCAAGACGACCCAGCAGCCTGTCCCTGGTAGGTGGAACAAGCAGCCAGGTGGATTGTGGTGGTGCATGGTCGAAAACTGTTCCAGTGTCCTCGGCGAGTCACAAGACAAGTGCACTCGACCTGGCTGCCCGGGCGTGAAGCCGGCGGCGCCCACGCAACCACGCCCCACGAACCTGGGGCGCTACTGAGACTGACGACATGCCAGCGCGTCGCTGGCCACTTCCGCTGCTCCTCCCCTGGATCAGCTCCACAGCCGTAAACATTTTACTGTTGTGGAACCCAGGGGAGAAAAAATAAAAACAATCTCAAGTGAATTGAGGTTGTTTTTTTATTTTGTTTTTTCATCAACAGAAATTTTTGACAAAAACACAAAAAAAGAATTTAATAGATAAGCACATCACCGCAGGAGGGCAATGTGTCTGAGGTGCATACAGGCGCTCAACCGACGGTCCTTATGGGAGCAAGGACCACAGGTCAGGTTCACGCGCCGTGGCAGTGTCCGCACTGCCACACGGCAAACTTTCCGTCTGACAACACCAACCATGGTGGAAGACGGAGACGTCATCCTGCTCCCAACTGTCTCGAGTGTGGCCACCCGCCACCGCCACTTAATCCGACTCCGCCGGAGCCGGAACCCTCAGATATCGAGCAAGTGTAGAAGCTCCCTCACGAGCCTCCCCACTTGCTCGATTGTACAGATCATACGAATCTTCATCTGCTCTGCTCAAAGAAAAAACACTGAATTCAATCAGTGTTTTTTCTTTAAAAAACTTTTTACAACTCGTCAATACTTTTCAAAAAACTCATTGGTGGTTTCTTTTTGGGCTTACTTGCAAATGGCGCATCACTGTATTCGTCTGCTACATATGTCACATCGTCTTCATCATCACTTGGATCTGTAAAGCTCGTTCCACTACTCGCAAAAAACGATCCCCCACTCACGCCATGTTCTTCAATCAAATCTTTATCCATTTCTTCGAGGAACATACTTGGTCCACCGAGCGTACTCATGGAAATAGACAAGAGCGGATATGATAAATACAAATATTTTTTGGCACGAGTAATTGCTACATAAAACAAACGGCGTTCTTCTTCAATGCCTTTATCTTCATTGAGTGCGCGATCTGATGGAAAGTTTCCCGAAGAAACATTGAGAATAAACACAGCTTCCCACTCGAGCCCTTTGGCTTGATGAATGGTGGACAAAATAAGTTTATCTTCTTCCTCGTCTGCACCACGCACTTGCGCGGTTGCATAACTTTCTTGCAAACTTGCTTCTGCTAAAAATTTAGACAGATCTGTTTGCTTTTGGGCAAACAGCGCGAGTTGTTCAATATCTTGCAAACGTTCACGGTAATCTGTGTGTTCTGTTTCTAAATACTCTTTGTACTTGGAATTTTTGACTGCCAAAATTAAACCACTCGGAGTTCTGTCAGAGTGTTGCAAATTTTGATAAATAGAATAAAAATCTCTGAAACCAATTTTTGCTCGTGCAGGAAGCATTGACTCAAGTGCGGTAAAATCATCAATTTGTGAACTGCGCACCACATCAATAATTTTTTGTGCAGCTGCAGGACCAATTCCTGTTTGCATATTGAGCACACGGCTCCAGGCAATCACATCTTCTCTGTTGGCAAAAACTCGAAGAAAAGCCAAAACATCTTTAATGTGCGCTCTCTCAAAAAAACGAATGCCCCCACGATAATCATAAGAAATATTTCGTTTGGTGAGTTCAATTTCGAGTGCTTGTGAATGAAATGCCGCGCGAAACAAAACAGCCATATGTGAAAAAGGCACACCTTCACGATGATGCTCCAAAAGTTTTTGCACCACAAAATCTGCTTCTTCAGTTTGATCCGTAAAGGCATGCACTTCTGGTTTACTCAGTGGAGACTTTACACTTTGTAATTCTTTTTGATACTGATTTTTATTTTGTCGAATCACGTCATTGGCAAGATTCAAAATATCTGGCGTCGAACGATAATTCGTCACCAGTCGAAACACCTGCGCATCTGCATATTCTTTTTCAAAATCCAAAATGTTTTGAATTTCTGCCGCACGAAATGAATAGATACTCTGTGCGTCGTCCCCCACTACAATAATATTTCGGTGTACACTGGCCATGAGGTTCACAATGGCTGCTTGAATTTTGTTGGTGTCTTGGTATTCATCTACCAGTACATATTGAAACTGTGTAGCAAATTTTTGGCGAACATTTTCACTTTTAAATAACAGGAGATACAAATTCACAAGCAAATCATCAAAGTCCATCACATTGGCTTGTTTTTTGCGTTTGTCATAATCCCCTGCAATGCGCACAATGGTATCCGTGTATTCTTCCCACTTAGCATGTTTTTCTTCAATGATAGAGGAAATACTTTTGTTGGCATTGCGTGCAAAACTAATAATGCCTTGAATCACATTTGGTGAAGGGAAACGTTTGGCATCCCGATCAATTCCTTCTTGTTTGATGCAAAGTTTCAAAAGATCTTTGGAATCCTCACTATCGAGAATAGAAAAATTTTGTTTGTAGCCGAGGAGTGGCGCATAAAAAATCAGCATGCGATATGCAATGTGGTGAAAGGTTCCAGCCCAGGGCAACGCAGCTCGTGTTTGTGTACCCACATCGTGCAGCAATGTTTGCACGCGGTGAATCATTTCTTTGGAAGCCTTGTTGGTGAAAGTGACCAGCAAAATATTGCTGGGGTCCACTCCCTTTTCAATGAGGTAAGCGACACGATACGTGATGGTACGAGTTTTGCCACTCCCTGCTCCAGCAAGGACGAGACATGGGCCATCACCATGCAGCACCACGCGCAGTTGTTCTTCGTTGAGTTCTTTTTTGTAGTCGATCATAAAAATTATTCAGAGGTTATACTATAACAAAAAAACACCTCTTGGAAAAGAGGCACTTAAAAGATGTATATTTTTCAAAAAATTCTTTTGATGGATACTGACTATTCGGAGACCAACACTACCCGGCGACCAGTTTTAACTGCCCCACCATTCCAATCACGAATAGCATTCATAAGGTCATTATATTTATATATATAATTTTCACCAAACTGTGTGCCTGGATCATTGGTGATAAAACTATCTTCGGTGTACCCACGGATAATGAGAGCGTGGTACAGAGGCCCACCATTTTGAAAGTGTGAATTTGGCAACATCTTTCCGTCTGCCACCACGTACACGGGTGTGCCTGCAGCCACGTATTGTTTGATTTGTTCCACGGTTGGATTTTCAATAAGATGTGAAGACCGTTTAGAATAATTTTCTATCAATAACTGAATTTTTTCAATTTCAATGCTTCTGCCCCAACTATTCACATCTTCTTCCCAGTTCACCATTTTTAATATTTCATCTTTGGAAAACAAAACACTCAGTTTATATTGTTTATAATACGCATCGAGCATAAGAACCGCAGCCTCTTCACAGGCGTCTTGCCATGGCTGCTCCCAATTTTTTTCTGGAGCCTGAGAGGTAAATGGAACTGCTAGATTTATTTGTTTGGGAATTTCTTTTTGTACCACGATTGGAGTCGTAGTTATTTGAGGGATACTCAACACATTGGTTGAAGAAGGTGTTTCTTCGACTGGCATTAGAATAGTACTCGTCACAGGAAACGTGAGAGATTTTTTGAATTCTCCAAAACTCAGGGCATCAGGTAAATTTTGAGAAATGTCAGTCTGAGTAAAAAAAGTATCTTTCCATAACCAAAAGTTTGCGCCCCAAATAAGTGAGATCCCCAAAATACAACCAAAGTTAAAAAGTAAATACTTTTTCATATATTCCTAGTGTAACCAAAAAATCCCTCTCTTACAAGTCACCACACTTGATTTTTGTTTCAAAATAAGCTAAAATTGCCTTTATTCTCTTACTATGTTTTTTGAAATCACCCACAAAGAAAAAAATACCCGAGCTCGCACGGGCATTATGCACACTGACCATGGCGATGTTGAAACGCCTATTTTTATGCCTGTAGGCACACAGGGCACGGTCAAGAGCTTGGACCAAGATGACTTAAAGGTTCTTGAAGCACAAATCATTTTGGGCAATACCTATCACTTGCATTTACGACCTGGCGAAGATTTGATTGCGCAGTTTGGTGGACTCCATAAGTTTATGAATTGGGACAGACCGATTCTTACTGATAGTGGTGGATTTCAGGTCTTTAGTTTGGGACTCCAAAAAGAAAAAAAAGATGCAGAAGAAACTGATGAAGTAAAAAATAATCAAGCGAAACTGGTTGAAATTGATGAAGAAGGTGTTACCTTTCGCAGTTACATTGATGGGTCAACACATCGCTTTACTCCCGAAGAAGCCATTAACATTCAACACAAAATTGGTGCGGATATTATTATGGCCTTTGACGAATGCACACCAGACGATGCAGAAGAAAAATATGCGATTGCAGCAATGGAACGAACCCACCGCTGGGCAAAACGGTGTATTGATGAACATGCCAAAAATGATTCGATGCACGGATACAAACAATTTTTGTTTGGAATTGTACAAGGAGGCAAACATGAACACCTCCGCAAACAAAGTGCTGAAGCAATTTCTGCCATGAATTTTGATGGTGTGGCTATTGGTGGAGAATCGATTGGCTACAACATGGAAGCAACCAAAGAAATTCTCGACTGGGTGATTCCACTCGTGCCAGAAAACAAACCACACTATGCTATGGGACTTGGGTTTTCACCCACAGATTTATTTGAAGTGGTGGAACGTGGTATAGATATGTTTGATTGTGTGGCACCAACTCGCATGGCACGCAATGGAAATTTGTATATCAAAGAAAAACCAAAGTATCGTATTGATGTGACCAAGGCTGATTGTCGTGAAGATGAACGCCCAGTTGACCCAACGTGTACTTGTTATACATGTACCCATCATACACGCGCGTACCTGCATCATTTATTTAAATGTGATGAACTGCTTGCCTACCGACTTGGTACGCTCCACAACTTGCATTTCTTTTTGAACCTCATGAAGGAAATTCGTGAGGCCATACGAGAAGATAGATTTTTGGAGTTGAAAAAAGAGTGGGTATAAAAAATATGTATAAAAAATCCGAGGTTTGTATCCTCGGATTTTTGTATTAAGCAACTTCTTGGTTGAAAGATTCAAGTACAGGGAGTTGATCTATGAGTTTGTACATCTTGTAAGTGAAATCTGTTATCACTCCAACCATTTCACGTTTTCGTGTTTTTTTCTTTCCTGATTCAAATGAATTTTCTATGGGTAAACGTAAAGACCACTCAAAAGCTTTAGCCATACTATCCCTGAGTTTACCAAGTAAATCCATTCTTGAACTCGCGGCATAGTTATCTCCACTTGCGTAATTTTTTGGGTAATCCAAAAGCATTCTCTGAAGATATTTTTGAAGGTATTGGCCTGGAGAAACAAAACCTTCGGCTAATTGCAAATCTTTTATATCTTTTTCATAAGTGGCAAAAAATTCCCTCAAGGTACCAAAGCATTCATATATAATTTCTTCAACTGTTTTATTTTCTCTATTGCGAATCTCTAAAAATCGTTTTTCTTGTAAACGGTGAAGCCGAATGGTAAGAGAATTTTTTTCTTCTTGATTTTTAAATTCACGAAAAATTTCGCCGGGTTCAAGAGAGGTGAACTCACCGGATTCTAATTTTAGAGTGAAATTATCCTCAAAAGAAATAGGAGCATCACGTTGTTCCTGCTGTATACGTTTCCAATCTTTTCGCTCAGGATTTCGATTTCTATTATCTGCTGTTAAAATATCTGCAGCCCTTGCTCTATTCTGTTCCAGTCTTTGACCATCTTCAAATTTCTCTTTTTCTTTTTTTCTCATGTCTTGCGATAAATCACTCTGCGGATCATTCAATTCACGTCGAATCCTTCTACTTTGTTCAATTCGCTGAAGTATTTTTTCATTTCGTTTTTTTACTCCTGATTTTCTTGCGCGGTGATCGTCACGATTGAGTGTCCCCCAGCTTGATGATTCTAATCTTGCTGATTTTCGCATGCCAATTCCTCTTCCATAAGAAACATTGACATCTTCAATATTTAAAGTAGGCCGGCGTTTATGTTCGTGTAAAAAATCCCCATAACTTGTTTCCTCTTCTGTCAAGTCATCTGGCACCAAATTTTCTACAGCCATGTGTGCATACCTATCATCTGCGTCAGGTTGCACTGTTTCGACAAATCCAAGTTCAGCTTCAGTCAATGCTCGTCCTCGAGCTTCATTAATCTGGGCAATAACGCCATCCTCAGTACCAAAAGAACTAAAGTTCTCATGCTTTGGCACAAAAGGTAAACCCTGTACTCGAATAGCACCTTTGGCAGTGCCTTTCCCTCTTTTTTCTTTGGTAACTAAAGGTTCTACTGGTTTTTTTTCTTCCAACTCAGCGTCGTCAAAACCCTCCGGTGGTATTTCATAGCGAAGCAGTGACGCAACTTCAGAACTGTGGTTAAGCCCTGTTTTTCTGAGAGGTGGACGTTGTCTCATTTCTCGAGCAAGTCGATTATTATGTTGTTCAGACATAGCATCAGCTGCATGCTCCGACACTTCACGCCCAATACGGCCTGAACTGGAAAGATCTCGAGATATTTTTTCTATCTGTTCTTGTAGAGAAAAAAACTCTCGTGTCTCAGAAAACCTTCCCATACAATATATGAAATAAAAATAAGTAACTTTTGTGATATATAAATTGGTCTATTTAGGTGATTCTTCAACGATCACGTCATCCACAGTTCTCCTCATTTTTTTACTTACTGGTTGTTTCTTCTTATTGAAATGCCGAAGAGGTTCAGATCTTTGCTTTCGCTCAGAACCTCCATGACGACTTGCAAGGATTTTCTTTCCATGTTTGAAATTATCACTCATGACGGCCTTACGCATACCTTCACGATCTCCAGCACCAAAAGCCGGTTGGCCAGGTTCTAACTCATCTTCGCTTTGCGACTCATTTTTTGGTTCCTGTGCAGTACGAAGCACAGTATACCTTTCTTTTCTCCGTTCTTGTTCTGCTTTCCACTCTTTTGGGGTCATGCCTTCAAATAAATCACGTGATCTTTGTCCCACTCGACTTTTTTGTTCCTCAGCATATTTTACCAGTTCTTCTTCCACCTTTGGTTTGAGCTGCTCCACGACCAATTCAATCTGAGCCACCAGAGGCCCCAAACGTTCGAGCTGTGGCACTACTGGCAACAATTGTTCAAGTTGAGCAATAACTGTTTGCAATGAATTCCGTTGATCAGGAGCACGACCTATATACTTTAAGTACTGAATATACTTTTTTAACGTATCTCGATGATTTGCATCCCAATGCTCGTGAACAATGCGCAACCAATCATAATCCACAGAGACTGTGGACCTTTCTTTAGAAAAATTTCCTCTATATGAAAAATGTGTATTAAAGTCAATCTTATTTTTTTCGAGTGTTTCTACCACTCGAGTAAGCTGCTCTATGAGAATAATCCACTCCGAGACTTCTTCTTCAGAAGCACGAGTTTTGGAAAGTTGATGATTTAAACTATCAATCCACCATTGTATGTTTTCTATATCCTTTTGCTTTTGTGCAAAAGCATAGCCATACTCACCTGGATGTGCTTTAGCAGCCCCTAACGCTGTTTTGTATCCTTCTATTCTTTTTTTAATATCACCTTCAAAATCGTTACTTTCAAATGCTCTCAAAGACTCCTCTGCCCTCTGAGTGTTCTCTCCTAAGTTACGGCATACGGCTCTTACGACTTTTACCATACCATCTACCTGCCCCTTTAGTTTTTCGGCCAAACCATAAACATCTCTCACCATTTGGGCAAAAGGGTCGTCACGCAATGCGATACCTCTCTCGGTGAAAACTCTTTCAGAGAGACTTTCTGCTTCCCAATTTATATGAGATGAACGCTTCTCTAACGTAAAAACTTTCCCCAAAAAGTAAAGGCTTTCTTTTTCTTGAATCTCCAACTTTTCTCTTTCTTCTTGATTGTTAGATTTTTTTTGAGATTCTTCATAATCAAACACACGAGGAGCCGCGTCATTTTCAAAACGTGCTACTTTTTCAAGTAACTGTTCTTTTCTATTTCGTATTTTTCGAATTACCTCTGCTATTTCTTCTGAAGAAATAGCATTCCCTACCGCCCATTGTCCAGGTAAAGCCTGAATATCTGTGAGCAAAGTTTCAAAACTTTTTTCCAAAATATTCCTCTGTTTTGCGAGCAAATCAAAAGGTTGGTCTATTTCTCTTTGAGAACGTGCCGTGTCACCAGAGATATACCATCTATCAATTGATGACAAACGAACAGGTCTTAAAGCTGGATGATTTGTAGTTTTTTGAAGACGTTTATAAAGATCTGTTATTTCCAATACCAGATCTCTTTGTTCAGAATCATAATCTCTTTTTGGTGCGTCTCTCTTCACCAAACGAGGATGTGAACCATCGACTTTCGTGCGTTTTCTTACTTGTCCACCAAAACTCGCCTCAGTTTCAATGGTTTCGACAGTAGTTGGATGCTTGAATTCAACAGGAACTTCTTTTCGCTCGGTTTCAACATCAGGATCAGGGAGTGGTTCCTCTCTTCGTTGCAGTTTTCCTTCAGGACCAAAAGCACTACTCCATTCCATCCATGATCCACGACGTGAACCTGATTGACTCATATACACACTTAACAAATAAACATAGCATCACCAAAACTAAAAAATCTAAATTGATCAGCCACGGCATGCTGGTAACATTGTAACATAAATTCCCTATCCCCGGCAAAAGCACTCACCAACATGAGCAGTGTTGACTTGGGCAAATGAAAATTGGTAATGAGTGCATCAATAATTTTGAATTCAAATCCAGGGGTAATAAAAATATTTATTTCACCACGAAACTCATACAATTCTTTGCCACTAAATTGAGCGAGGCCTTCGAGTGTGCGTACGGTGGTAGTGCCAACGGCAATCACTCGCCGACCTTCACGTTTGGCACGATTAATTTTGTCCGCATTGTCTTCGGTGAGTTCTACCACTTCACTGTGCATGGTGTGTTCTTCAATATTTTCTGTTTTGACAGGAAGAAATGTTCCGAGACCCACATGCAAAGTCACTTCAGCAAAATCCACACCTTTGGCTTTTATTTTTTCAATCAGCTCTGGCGTAAAGTGAAAACCAGCCGTAGGGGCAGCCACGGATCCTTCGTGTTTAGAATACACTGTTTGATACATTTCAAGCTCATGGGGTTCATCTTTCACATAAGGTGGAATGGGAATTCGTCCATACTGATTGGCCTTGGCACGCACTTCGTCTTCGCTGAGCCCAAAAGAGACTAAAATTGTGCCATCTTTTTCTTTGAGCATCACATCACACACAAAATCTGGTGCAAATTCTACCCGCATACCATTTTCAATATGACGACCAGGTTTACCAAGCACCTTCCACACACCAAAATTTTCCATTTGTCGCACCAAAAAAATTTCCACATCTCGTTGGTGTTCCCACAGGCCCTGATTATTTTGTGAAAGCAAACGACCGAGCAACCTAGCCTTAAACACTTTAGAATTATTCCACACCAACAAATCTCCTGGACGCAAAAAGTCGATAATATCAAAAAACTGTTTTTGTTGGTATACCTTTTTTGTTTTGTCCACAATCAAAAGACGGGAATGGTCACGGGGTTCCACGGACTTTTGGGCAATAAGTGCTTCGGGTAAAAAATAGTCAAATTCAGAAGTATGCATACGCTATCTACGAAAAATAAAAGTCATATAACTTGTAAGTGATTGTATCGGTTCCCCAGCAAAAAGTCCAGAGTTCGTATGGTACACCAATTCTGCTGTGGCTAGACCTCTGAAATCCATAGCCTATACAAATGTCATGAGTGAAGAACCCAACGTGAAACACAAGAAAGGCCCGTCCATGGGTCTTGAACCAGGAAGAATGGCCAAGTGTAAAAACGATTAGAGTGACTTAAAATTTACTCTATAGTCGAGAATAGTGTCAGTATAACAAATAGCATTGTTTTACTTAAATAATTCGAGGTAATACTCTTGGCCTTGTATATTTTCTAAACTGTCGACACGATTTTGAGGATATTGAGCTATTTGCTCTTCTAGATCTTTATAAAAATAGTTATTTTCTTCATTGGTAAAAAACCACTCCGAACAGTACACTGCTTGCGATACATCAAATGATTTAAAAATAGTTCGAACCATTTTGGTATACCCTTCACGCAAATTTTTATCTGAGGCAAGGAGAGAATAATTTTGGAAATGATCAAAAGGACCAATAAATTGGATGACGTCATGTACCAAAGTAATTTTGAGTGAGTTATACAAATAAAGTGGATACTCAAACCACACCGTATCATTGGCCTCGGTATGAAGTATCCACTGAGTGGCGTCATACTCAAAGTGAGGGACTGGTTCCCCTTTTTTTTCTTCAAAGGTACCCTCTAAAAATTCAAAATCCAATCGTAAATTTTTTACAATATTTTCACATTGAACTCTTTTGTCAGATACAGACAAAAATTCTTTTTTTCCAAAGGTGTTGAGCCAAACTGCCATAAAATTATCTTAAGTATTGTGCAACATTTGCATTATGTTGGTCCAAAGTTTTAGCATACTTCACTTCCCCATCAGTGGTGGTGAGAAAGTACCAGTAATCATTTTTCTCGGGATAAATCGCGGCCAGAATAGAACTCAGGCTTGGGTTGCTAATCGGTCCTGGTGGCAAGCCACGATATTTATAGGTATTGTAGAGCGAATCAATTTGACGTTCTTTGGCTTTGGTAAATACATCGCCTTCACGGCCCGACAGGTAATGCACTGTGGAATCTGCCTGCAGTCCCATACCTGCATCCACACGGCGCCAAAATAAATCAGCGACCATTTTGCGGTCTTGGGGAGTCTTGACTTCTTTTTCAACCACACTCGCCAAGGTAAGAATTTCATGAACCGTCTTTCCTTGTGATTGAATATCTTGAAGCATTTGAGTAGTAAATTGCTTTTGTCTTTGACTCAACAAACGAGATAAGACATCTTCAATTTTTTCATTTTTATAAATACGATAGGTTTCAGGAGCAAAATATCCTTCAAAACTAATATTTTGGGGTTTATCATGTAAAAGTGGAAACTCAGCAATAAAAGTTGAACTCACCGTTGCAAATTGTCCTGGTTTACTAGTGAGCACAAACATATCTTCGTCACTGGTAATAATTTTTTCATTCACAAAATATTCGGCCATGTCACGAAGGTCCCACCCCGGAATAATGGTGATACTTCTTTCATTATTTTCTGGAGTAGCCAAAGCTGCTGCGACGCGAGGAATGGTAAAGGGTGGTTCCATTTGAAAAATACCTGACTGAATTTTTTTATCAAGGCCTTTTTGTTTGAGATACAATTTGAAAAAAAATGGACTCTTGATAATTCCCTTTTCACGAAGATGAGTTGCCAAATTCGAAGCGGATTCCCCTTCTTGTATTTCAAAAGAAATACTCTCAGTTTGTTGGCCCGTTGCAATCATATATTCATGATACACAAAAGTTGTACTCAAAATGAGGAGCAAAAAAATAAAACCGAGAATGTATTGAATAATTTTTTTATTCATAAAGAAAAACAACAATAAAGATTAACGAAAAATCCAAAATTTTCGTAGAATAAAATTGATACCTCCCATAACTCCAATAAGCAAAATTTTACACACAAAAAGAGATTCAATAAATGTATGGAGCAGTACCAATAATGGCCCAGAAGCCACAATAGTCACCACCATAAGGAGCAACACAGGACTGAGGGTTTGCCAAAATGATTTTTTATGAGTAAACAATTTATAGTGATGCCAAAGCTGGTTATGCAAGGTTCCGGCCAAGGCTCCCATCCACTGAGCCACGACCAGAGGAATGAAATTTTTTAGAGCAAAAAATATGCCCATATCAATGACTGTTCCTAGTATCCCAATAAGAATATATCCCCCTATTTCAATAACCTGTTGCCCAGAAAAACGAAATCTCATAAACAAAAAAACAGTATCCCCTAGTATAGTATAGATAGTAGGTCTTCACAAGAGCAAAAAGATTTCTTTTTGCTCAAAAATTTCTTGTCAATGGAGAAAAATATGAGTATACTTCCCTCTATATAAAGCTCCCTATGAAAAAAATACTTTTTACCATACTCCCCTTTGTAGTACTCGCCACCTTTGCCGTTTTCCCATTTTTGGGCAACCTTCATGATACCTTTCTTTCTGATGACTGGGACTTTTTGAGAATTGTATCAAGTCAGGAGTTTCCACTCTCACACTATTTTACTTCCAATTATACGGGTTCACACGAAGGCGGTTCGTACCGACCCATGATCAATGTATTTTGGTCCAGCCTTTTTGCTCTTTTTGGGTTTAACCCACTTCCCTACCACAGTGTTATGATTGGCCTGCATGTACTGGTCACACTTCTTCTCTTTTTCTTTTTGAGAGAATTATTTTCTAAAAAATCATGGGGACGCCTGAGCGCTTTGGTGGGAGCCCTGCTTTTTACCTTACTCCCGAGTCATAGTGAACCAGTTATTTGGATAGCCGCTGCCGGTGATCTGTTGGGAACAACTTTTTCTTTAATTTCGCTTCTCTTGTTTACCAAAGCAGTTAAACACCCCATACCTCAAAAACGCATTATCTTTTTTGTTTTTTCTTTTGGAGCTTTTGCCCTAGCACTCCTCTCCAAAGAATCAAGCATTACGCTTCCTCTTATTCACGTAGGAATTGTCTGGTTTATAAGCAAAGAACAAAATACCAAACAATGGAAAAATTTTTTGTGGGCCATAGTGCCGTTTTTCATCGTCGGGGTATTCTTTTTGCTTCGGTCACAGGCCATCCATTTGGTAACAACGTATTATGGTGGAGCACTATCCTTTACGCCAAAACAAGTGATTACTTCATTCATCCATTTACTCCTGAGCAATTTTTTGCCTACATCCGTTCGTGTGTTGGTGGGAGATTTTCTTCTCAGTCATTTTTTGGGTCTCATTGTTGGTATAGCACTACTTTTTATTTCTTTACTATTTTTTGTTTTCAAAAAAAATTCTGCTTCTCTTTTGATATTTGGAGCATTGATAGCCAATGCTCTGCCAGTGAGTTCGTTTGTTATAGAAAACAGTACTGTGTACTTGAGTAGTGAAGGTGAACGGTGGACGTATTTTCCTTCTGTGTTTTTGAGTGGACTTTTGGGACTATGGATAGCACACACCATACATTTTTTTTCTCACAAAAAAGCAGTCCTCGGACTGTTGGTAGCCATAGGGGCTCTTACTGGTGGCGCATTACTCTCACAGCTTATTCAAAAAAATATGTATTGGCACCAAGGAGCCGTGCTTGCACACCAGACGCTTGAAGAACTGGCACTTGCTCAAAAAAAGCATGATTTTGACGGTGCAGTCCTCATAGGAGTCCCAGATAGTATGCATGGGGTTCCTCTCTTTCGTAATATGTTCTCTACTGCTTTTGTGCACAGTACTAGAGTTGAACTCGACATGATTGTAACTCCGAGTAAAATACTGTTTGACCAAGCAGCTCAGTTTGAGAAAAAACGTATTAGTAAAAGTGAATTTTTGTATACAGAAAAAAATTTGCAACAACGTATTACGGGCCAAATAAATTTTTCTTGTCCTGACTATACCAGTTCACTCCAAAATACTTCTGTAAAAAATATTTTGTCTACTGGTGGCAAAGTTGGCAACAGCTACACCATACAATTTTCTGAAGATTTTATGAAACACAACGAACAAAAGAAAATTGGAATTTTGTTTTTTGATCAGGGAAACTGGATTGTGGAAATGTTATAAAAAAGAGACCTCTCTCAAAGTCTCTTTTTGTATTACTCAAAAATTTCTGCATGCCCTCTCGCCCACTCTAGCCGAGCAGGAACTCCAATATCTATCCATGGATTGTCTGACTCGTACACATACAAATTTTTCATGTGAGGAAACACATCATACTCCATACTAAATGCATTTACCTCAGGAAAGTATTTTTTTGCTTCTGGGGTAAATACATAAAATCCACCATTGATATACCCAGGTTTTGAAATACCATCTCTTTTGACAAATTCTTCTAAACGTCCCATGCTATCATATTTTAAAATTTCATAGGTAGAGGCGTCTTCAACTCTTGCACCCAAAATAATTCCATCACTTTCTAATTTTAGACTCTCAACCATGGTACTCAAACTCACGGTTGTAAGGATATCTCCGTTCAAAATAACCGTCGGTTCATCTCGATGAGGCACATACCCCAAAGCAAATTTTACTGCTCCGCCAGTGCCTAATTTTTCTTTTTCTACCGCATAGATAATTTTGACACCATTTCTCTCAGAACCAACTTCTTGTTTCAAAACATCAGACAAATGCCCTGCCGCCATAACCACAGTATCAATACCTGCTCGTTTTATTTTTTCTAACTGCCAATCAAGCACGGTTCTGTCCCCCACCTGCAACAAAACTTTGGGAATTGATTTGGTAATATCACCAAGTCGAGTGGAGAGACCCCCACACAAAATAATTGCATTCATAAAAAATTAAATCAAAGCTCGTCCAGTCATGTCTGGCGGAATTTCAATACCCATAAGTGAGAGTACGGTAGGGGCAACATCTGCAAGCATACCGACTGGAGGCAAGATACTCAGATCTCCCCCAATAGGATCTCCCGATGGTCCTGCCTGACCTTTGAACTGCTCACCGATAATAAAAAACGGGACACTGTTGGTACTGTGTTCTTTATCTATAGCACCCGTTTGTAAATTCTTTACTTCTTCGGCATTACCATGATCAGCCGTAATCAAAAGCACACCACCTTTGGCAAAAATATTTTCGGCCAAAGTTCCAAGACATTTATCTACAACCTCTACTGCTTTGAGGGTGGCTTCAAAATTCCCAGTATGCCCAACCATATCAGGATTCGCAAAGTTCAAAAAAATTGCATCGTATTTTTCACTCATAATAGCCTTGACGGTTTCTTTGGTAATATCGAGTGCAGACATCTCCGGTGCTTGGTCATACGAAGAAACCTTTGGAGAAGGGACAATCATACGTTCTTCATTTGCAAAGGCATCTTCAATGGTGCCATTTAAAAAGAAAGTGATATGTGCGTATTTTTCTGTTTCTGCAATATGAAACTGTGTTTTGCCAGCTTTGCTAATAACTTCTGCCAAACAATTGGTCACCACCACAGGTGGATACGCAACCGTGACTGGTAATTCTTTTTCGTACTCAGCCATGGTAACAAACAAAAGCTGATTGAGGTATGTTCGTTCAAATTTAGGAAAACTTGGAAGTACAAAAGCTTGTGTAAGTTCACGCGCACGATCTGGACGAAAATTAAAAAATATCACAGCATCACCATTTTGCACTGTAGCCGTAGGTTTGCCTTCGGCACCAATTACAGTTGGGATAAATTCTTCATCATATACCTTTTTGGCATACGAAGCTTCAATAGCCTCAAGAGCATTTGATGCATAACAGTCTGCCTTACCTTCAGTCATTGCCCGAAAAGCTTTTTCCACACGGTCCCAACGATTGTCACGATCCATAGCATAGTATCGCCCCGAAAGCGTAGCAATTTGACCAACTCCGTGTTCTTGAATTTTGGCTTCGAGTGCTCGAATAAAATCTATACCACTATTAAAAATAGCATCGCGTCCATCGAGAATAGCATGAATATATACGTTCTTTACTTTTTGACGTGCTGCCATTTCAAGCAGTGCGTACAAGTGATCTTGTGAAGCATGCACATTGCCTGGACTCACAAGGCCAACGAGGTGCAAACTTGATTTATTTTTTTTCACTTGCTCGGTAGCTTTGAGAAAAGCTGGATTTTCAAAATACGTGCCACTTTCAATATCACGATTAATACGTGGAAATGTTTGGTAATACACACGGCCAGCACCAATGTTCAAGTGACCTACTTCACTGTTTCCCATTTCACCAAAACTGAGTCCTACCTCTGTGCCTGAAGCAAACAATGTCATGACTGGATATTCACTCATGAACTTTTTAATATTTGGTGTATTGGCGCGCGTAATAGCATTGCCATCGTTGTCAGGGGCAACACCATAACCATCAAGAATAGCGAGTACAACTGGTTTTGGCATAAAAATTAAAATAAAGTCTTTCCTGTCATCTCCTTTGGCTTTTGTATTCCCATTATTTTCAAAATAGTTGGGGCCACATCAGCGAGCTTTCCTTTTTTCTTGAGACGAATATTTTTGAACTCTTTGGAAATAACCACAAAAGGAACTGGGTTGGTAGTGTGCTCTGTCAAATGCTCCTGTGTCTTGGGGTCGATCATTTTTTCGGCATTGCCATGGTCAGCAGTAATGACCACTATTCCCTTTTGCTTTTGCACAGATAGTACCAGATTTTTGACACATTGATCAAGGGTCGCGACGGCTTTTTTGGCCGCTCCCACATTGCCCGTGTGCCCAACCATGTCTGCATTTGGAAAATTCACACAAATAAAATTATATTTTCCAGTAGCCAAATACTTTTGAATTTTGGCAGTAATTTTTTTGGCTTGCATTTGAGGATGATCTGCGTACGAGTATTCTTTGGTTGAATGTACTAACTCTCTTTTTTCACCATTGACTGGAGCAGCAAAACCACCATTAACAAAATAGGTTACATGCGCATACTTCTCGGTTTCAGAAATATACAGCTGTTTATACTTTTCACCAATCACTTTGGCCAAACTTTTTTGCACATCAGGACTGGGAAAAGCCGTGAGAATTCCAGGCAAGTCTGGACCAAAGTCTGTCATGGCCACAAAGCACAAATTTTTTAATACACGCTTACGTTTAAAACTTCCAGGATTTTCAGTCTCGAAATCTTTTTGGACAAAGGCCTTGGTAATTTGCCGTGCACGATCACTCCGAGCATTAAAAAAGATGACAACATCATTGTCTTTTATTTCAGCGAGTGGTTTGCCTTTTTCATGAATACATGTTGGGGCAATGTATTCGTCAGTTTCGCCACGATTATACGCCTGTGCAATCACAGCTTCCGGAGTTTCGTCCAAACATTCTGCCTGCCCAAGAACCATCGCATTGTATGCCTTCTCAGTGCGACTCCATGTTTTGCCTCGATCCATAGCATAAAACCTTCCCATGATGGTCGCAATTTTTTCGTCTTGCAAATGCTTTTCAACTTCACGAATATACTCGAGCGCTGCATGTGGTGGAGAGTCACGACCATCGGTAAACAAATGCAAAAAAACTTTTTTGTATTTTTGTTTTTGAAAAAATTCAAGGAGTGCATACAAATGTTCTGGATGCGCGTGAGCACTTTCACCGTCAGTAAGAAGTCCCATGATATGCACATTGCTCTTGAATTTTTTTGCATGCTTGAGTGCTTGAATAAAAGCCGTGTTCTTAAAAAATCTGCCGTCGTCAATTTCTTTACTGATTGAAACGATATCTTGTTCAACCACACGGCCTGCACCAATATTAAAATGTCCGGCTTCGGAATTGCCTTCTTGATTTTTGAACAAGCCAACCGCTTCACCATGAGCCGTGAGTTTGGTACTGGGATATTTTTTGAGTGCACCAAAAATAAAAGGGGCGGTTTTGGGGGTGATGGCATTGCCTGGGACTTCAGGTTTGGCCAGGCCAAAACCATCAAGAATAATAAACAAAAATGGAGAAAGAGGTTGTGTTTTCTCTTTTTTGAGGTGTTTCATAATGACTGTAGTATAGCGATTTTAATCACTAAAAGCAATGAAGGACTTGACTTTTGGCTTAAATATGCTACTGTTCTCATACAACAACCGCGCTAGAGGCGCAGGGAGATTTCGCATGGGAGAATACATTCTGCCAATCCTGGCAGGAGTTGTCGGTATCATTCTCGGTGGATGGCTCCACTACCTCTGGAACCAGAAACACCTGATCTCACCAGAAGGTGAACAGGAGGCACGAATCGTCGCTGAACGCAAGAGCTTCGGAGAGCTGCGAGCGGCGAAGGAAGAATCCCCGAAAAACCTCGTATGGGTCGCTGTCGTGGACCTCGAAGGACTGCCTGACATCTTCGTCGGACCAGTGGACACCATCATGAAGTGGTCACAACTGTACACCGGAGGGAACGGCAATACCCGTCGTCGGGGTTATCTCATGAAGGCGGGTCGTGCGCTCTTGCAGGTGGACGGCATTCTGCGCAGACCCCCCCTCTGGGGGGCGGTGCTCTCACAACTCGCCCAGATGGCTGTGCCCGGAGATTCCGGAAACATGCCTCAGGTGGAACGTGAGTTCCTCACAGGTCTCGTGCCTGAGCATATGAGGTCAACGGCTTCGGACTTCATCCAGAGCATGCAGACACAGATGGGCCTCAAGGGGATCACGCCTCCGGCTATGGATCGAGTGCCCCAACCACGTGCCGAACAAGTCACTCTCGTGGACAGTGGATCCACGGTTCCTGACAGATCGGTCGTACAGAGTGGACGAGCTTTCGCCATTCTTCCCCACGGACCGGGGAAAGATACGGAAAATCAAGGAGACAGCTGACCCCACGGTCAGCTGAGCGCCGAACACTCATTCGCGCCCGATTCGTCGGGACGGCCACGCGAGTGAGAGTTCGGCAAAAAGCAAAAGACCTGTTTATTGAACAGGTCTTTTGCTTTTGTATACTACACATTAACAAGAGTCTGCATTCACAACAGTCACACCATCACAATTTCCTGCAACACCAAAGGTTGGCAGTTGAATCATCCAAAACGTAGAAGTGGTACTACTTGCAGACTGATTTGCAACACTCATACAAATATTTAATGGTGCAGGACTGGTACTCAAACTTGTTTTTTGACCATAAGAGACCCCAGTTGTTGTTGCATATTTTTGTTTTGAAACATCAATGATCCTTTTGGCACAGGTAAGGTCAGTACCACTCACTTGAGGGTTAATTGGAACATTCCCTGTATTACGCAGAATCATCACCGAATCATTACCAGAAGTAGCCCCCAAAGCAAGTTGGCCATAGCCAATACTTCCCCCCAAACCATGTTCACCAATTCCGAGAGCGACCAAACTATTCATCTCAACACCACCTGTTGTAGACGCTATGCTCCCACTGTTTTTATCAGTGGTAGTTACCGTAGAAAGCCAGGTCTGCGCTGAATAAGTCCCAGAATCTGTAGGATCAGCATAGTAATACACTGAAGAAGTACAAAGAAAAGAACCTGTTGTATCAGATCCACCAGCAGTACAATTAAATATTTCACATGAAAGTGATTGGTAACAGTTGCTATTGTCAGCGCTACAATTTGTAGCACGAGAAATTCCACTTCGATACAAATTTGCATAAATTCCTACCGCAGAACTGGTAGCCACATCATCACATCCATTATTATCAGTATACGTACCCTTAATAAATACATTGGTCACGGTATTTTCGGTGAGTGTAATATCATCTTGTGTTGTAGCAATACTTGAAGTAGTGATAAATACCGTATCCAAAGTTGGGACAGAGTTAATAACATCAGCCGAGGAATTTAAAGTATCTCCCTGTGTTCGAAGGGTAACAAAAAGAAAACACACAAGCAAAAAAGCTGTCGACAAAAGTATAGTAAAAATAAAATGATAGTGCTTGTTATCTGATGACATACAGAAATACTGTGATTATTTTTTAAAATAATTTTTCACTCTTTCTAACAAATTTGGTTCAACAGTAACTGAGGGTTGCTCTGGGTCAGTCTCAATTATTTCACCATTTGGTCCTCTGTGAACAATCAAGGTTTTATCACCAGCAGAAGCTCCACTACTCGTACCACCAAATTCAAATCCAAGACCAAAATATTCTACAGCAGATCGAAAGTCTTCAGAACATTCAGAGAAGGCTATATTGTTTTGTACCATAAACTCTTGTAGAGCCAATGCTTCTGCCATGTTTACGAGTGGACGCCCTTTTGTATCAAATAACCGACTGTTGATGGCCATACCTGCTTTCCAAGATTCAACAATAGAATTTTGTAATCTCAAAAATTTTTGATAATCTTCTGTCAGTAATCTATCAGAAAGTTTAATAGACATTTCTCTTTCAGCCATATTATTTGAGCTATAATTCACTTTCAATTTGCATGAGACGATTGTACTTTTCTACTCGCTCACTGCGTGACAGTGAACCCGTTTTTATAAACTCAGCATGTACAGCCACAGACAAATCAGCAATAAATGTATCAGCAGTTTCACCAGATCGATGTGATACCGAAACAGCATAGCCATTTTTTTGTGCCAAAGTGATAGCATCAATGGTTTCAGAAAGTGATCCAATTTGATTTACCTTAATAAGTATAGCACTCGCTACATTCATCTCAATACCCTTTTGTAAACGAGTGGCATTGGTTACAAATAAATCATCTCCTACCAATCGAATTGCACCAGCAACTTGTTTGGTAAGGGTCTGCCAACTGATCCAATCATCTTCAGCCAAAGGATCTTCAATAGATACAAAAGGATATTTTTTCATCCACGACTTTACAGTAGCAATTACTTGCTTTGGCAGCACAGCAGCACTTTTCTCTCCATTCAAATAGTATTTTCCATTTTTGTAAAATTCAGAGAGGGCCATATCCATTGCGAGTTTCACATCTTTGCCAGCTTTGTAGCCAGCAGCAGAAATAGCCTGCATAATAAGTTTGAGGGCTTCTTCATTATTTTTGAGTACAGGAGCAAATCCACCTTCGTCCCCTACCCCCGTATTCAACCCTTTTTTCTTGAGAAGGGCTTTCAAAGCATGAAACACCTCAGCTCCAATACGTACACGCTCAGATAATTTTTTGTGCTGAGGGACAATCATAAACTCTTGGATAGTGAGTCCTGTATCAGCGTGTCGTCCACCATTCAAAATATTCATGGTAGGGACAGGAAGTCGCCAATCTTTATACTGCAAACCAAAAGCATGACGCACATAGTGATACAGAGGCATACCACTTGAAGCAGCGGCAGCACGAGCGGTAGCCAAAGATACGGATAAAATTGCATTGGCACCCAGTTTACTTTTATTTTTTGTTCCATCAAGTGTGAGCATGGCTTGATCAATAGCACGCTGATTCATGGCACTCATTCCAACCAACGCCTTGGCAATTTTTGTATTTACATTTTTTACAGCTTTCAGTACACCTGCACCCCCATAACGCTTTCCACCATCACGAAGTTCGAGCGCTTCATGTGAGCCAGTGGAGGCACCACTTGGGACAGCACCCACACCAACAGAACCATCAGTAAGTGTAACCGTAGCTTCCACCGTAGGGTTTCCACGAGAATCCAGAATTTCACGCGCAAAAATGGATTGAATCTTACTCATACCAAGACACTTTACAAATAAATATCTACGACTAGTATACAGACAAAAAGAGACGGCGACAAGCCATCTCTTTTTTTAGAAATTTTTAAGAACGAAGTTCGTACACAACACTTACATTCATAATAATTTCAGTATTTCCAGCTTCGAGAGAAGGGGCAGCACCACCCATACCATCATATGCTTTATTGGCAGCACCATAATCTCCTCCACTTATGCCAGTCCCTTCGTATTCAGAAAAATTTACAATACTTCCAACACGAACACCCAATTGTTTTGAGAGTGCCGCTGCTTTTTCATGAACTTTTTGAAGAGCAATATCTCTGGCTTCGGTTCTAAATTTATCTCTGTCATCCACAGTAAAACTAAGGCCACTTACATTATTGGCTCCAACTTCTCCAGCCAAAGCCAAAACTTTGTTTGCATTATCTAAATTTCTAATTTTTACAGTCACGGTTTGACTTACTTGGTAACCTTTGAGTGATTGGTCCCCTTCTTTATACACATACTGTGGATATACATTGTAACTGGTTGTTTGGATATCTTTTGGTTCAATACCCATACCTTTAAGCTTTTCAATAAGCTTATTCATTACATCTGTATTCTTTTTTTGTGCATCAGCAACCGTGGTTGCTTCTGAGACCATACCCATACTGGTTACAGCCACATCTGGACGTACGGTTACTTTTCCTTGTGCTTCAACAGAAATAGTCCGTTCAACTCTATCGGCCTTTCCAATCGTATAAAATTTTTCCATGTTGTTGCGAATGAGTGTTCCCAAAAACACAACAGCATAAATAATTAAAATAGAAAGGAGCGTAAACATAATTTTGGCTCCATAACTCGAAAAGTTCATACCCCCTGAGGTAGAACAAGCGCATGCATCATGGTCTTCATGCATATGTTTTGACTTGACAGGCATATATAAAAATAAAAGAAATTAAAAGTAATGGTAGTATAACATAAAATTTATTGAAAAGCGAAATGCCGCATGGGAAAACCACATGCGGCAACACATAAACTCTCAAGATAATTTTTTACATCTCTTCTACAGTTTCAATACCGAGCAGAGACAGTGCTCGCTCCATCACCAAAAGCGTTGCCTCTATGAGTTGCAAACGAAACTGTTTTACCTCTTCTTCGGCTTGCAGCACAGGACAACTGTTATAGAAAGTATTAAAACTCTGGGCAAGTTCAAAGGCGTAGCGAGCTACTTTGGATGGATCATAGGTTTCAACAGCCTCTCGGGTTGCATCTCCAAAATTTGAAAGTTGTAGCAACAATTGTTTTTCTTCGGAAGCAATGGTATTTGGCATATTTCCTGATCGCAGTTCACCTGCTTTTCGCAAAATACTCTTGATGCGGGCAACAATGTAGAGCAAGTACGGTCCACTTTCACCAGTAACACTCAAGGATTCTTGCATATCAAATGCCACATCTTGAGAAACATTACCTTTGAGCATGCCATACTTGAGTGCGGCAGCCATACAGCGCTCTACCACCACGGCACGGTCCACTTCTTTGCCCTGCAAGGTTTCGTCCATGATTTTTTCAACACGTGTTTGTACTTCATCCATGAGTTCTTCACCCGTAATAATGTTTCCCTTGCGTGAACTCATTTTTTGATCACCCTTGAGTTGCAAAAATCCGCCCACCAAATGAAATTCTTTGCCAATGGTTTCGGGCAGTACAAATTCCAGTGCTTTGATGAGTACTTTAAAGTATTCGGTTTGTTCTTTGCCTACTACGTGAATCACCATATCTGGATGATGGTCTTTGAAATGCTGCTCTGCCAATGCCACATCTTTGGCTTCGTAGGTTGGAAAACCTTTGCTATTGATAAACACGCGATCATGCAAACCATGTTTGCTGCCCGGAAAAATAATAGCTCCAGCTTCACCCACTTCAAAAATATTTTTTTGTAAACCTTGCTGCACAATTTCTACTCCACGTTTAAACATTTCTGATTCAAAATACAATCGATCAAATCGACTACTCAAACGTTTATAAATAACATCAAAATAATCAAGACTCCACTGACGTGCTTCACGATAGATACTCATGACCTGTTCGTCACTGTTTTCGTACACAATATCGTTATACTTCACCACTTCTTCTTTGCCAGCATCACTTTCTTCATAGTGAGTAGCGCCATGGGCATAGGCTTTGCCGAGGAATTCTACTCGTTCACTGAGTGATTTATTCTTGATAGCTTCAAATTGGTCCTTCCAATCAATCAAACCCCACAATGCTTTGGCCACATGCATACCCACGTCTCCTTGATAGTTGACGCGCACCACTTCGTAACCAGCATTTTCAAAAACACGAACCACACTTTCGCCAGTAATCAAATTTTTGAGGTGACCGAGGTGCATGGCTTTGAGTGGATTTGGGCAGGCAAATTCAATGAGGTATTTTTTGCCTGTTCCAATTTGATGTGTACCATACTTTGATCCTTGGTGTTCAATGTCTTGCAAAATAAGCTTGGCAACTTCGCCTGCATTCAAAAAGAAATTTACGTATGGACCAAAGGCTTGCACCTTTTCAATAATTCCCTTTGGCTCAATTTGGGCAGCGAGCTCTTGTGCCAGCTCTGCAGGATTTTTTTTCAATTCTTTGGCAGCAGCAAAACAGCCAAATGCAAGATCCCCCATTTCTGGTTTTGGTGGGGTAGAAAATTCAATATTTTCTCCCAAAATATTTTTGAGTTCTTCGGTAAGATTCTGTACAATAATATTTTTCATAATAAGTTTTTTTCTTTCAAAAAGTCTTCAATCATTTGGGCGACACGAATTTCTTCATCAACTTTTTCATATCCTTTTTGTCGTAAATATGGAATCATTCTTTTGGAACGAGCCAAAATTTTTTGGAGTTCTCCAATATATTTTTTTCTCGTTTCATGATCCAATTTTTCGCCCTGCAATTCGTCAATCATTCTACGAATCAAATTTTCTTCAGAAGAAATTGTTTCCAAAATTGGTTCTCTTTCAGACATATACATTTACACAATTTTTACAAAAAATCGTTTGCCCTTTTGGACCACATCGCCTGCTTTGACTTCGGCATCTACGGCTTCTACCACCGCATCATTTACCTTCACACCCTTGCCTTCAATTTGACGACGTGCATCCCCACGACTCGTGCAGAATTCTGCTTCTACGAGAACCGTAGCAATGTCATACGCAGAAGGTTTGAGTTCTGGGATCTCTGCTGGTTTTTCACTTCCTTGAATGACCGAAGCAAAATTATCACGACCACGACGAGCTGCTTCATCACCCAAAAACATTTCTGTAATGT
Source organism: uncultured Gammaproteobacteria bacterium (assembly GCA_964566225.1). GTDB lineage: Bacteria > Patescibacteriota > Patescibacteriia > Magasanikbacterales > UBA922 > CAYTKU01. Next base: position 11,789 of record CAZMHV010000006.1, on the reverse strand, counting down.
GGTATGCCAAATTAAATTTGAAATCTCGTGGGTTCGCACCCAATTTCATTTCTTCGGCAATTGCTTGTACTTCATGCATTGGCACACGTGTACAAATTTCAAATCCAGGTACAATCATTTCATCGCTCCAACGCATCACCTTGCCAAACATATCTTCTGGTGAATCAGAAAGCGCAATCATATTGCCTTCACTCTTGCCCATTTTTTTGCCGTTTGAATCCACAAGCAACTTGGTAGCAAGCACAAATTTTTCTTTGCCCTTCAAATCTTTCATAAGGTCGCGTCCGGCAAGCATGTTGAAAGTTTGGTCGTTGCCACCCACTTCTCCGTCAACATCCATGGCAACACTATCATACCCTTGCATGAGTGGGTACAAAAACTCGTGGAGGAAAATTGGTTTTTCTTCTTTCATTCGTTTTTCAAACATATCTCGTTCAAGCATCTGTTGCACCGTAAAATGACTTGCCAGTTCAATCACATCTTTAAAAGATAATTTTCCGAGCCAATCGTTGTTAAAACGAAGTTCTGCAGCATTTTCACCATCAAATTTTAAAATGGTAGACGCTTGTTTTTGGTACAGTTTGCAGTTTTCCATTACTTGCTCAGGTGTTTGCTGCACACGTGCCGCACTTTTGTCTGTGGGGTCACCAATGAGCGCAGTAAAATTCCCTACCAAAAAAATAACTTTGTGTCCAAGCTCTTGAAAATCACGAAGCTTCATGAGGGTGATGGCATGACCAATGTGAAGTGTCGGTGCCGTTGGATCATATCCAACATAGAGTGAAAGTTTTTCACCACTCTTTAACTTTTTTTCCAAAAATTCACGTGAAGGAAAAATTTTCTCTACACCACGTTCAAGGAGTGTACTCAGTTTTGTTTCGTGATTATCATGCATAAAAAATAATTAAGCTGCCACAAGGCCAGGAGTAGATTGTTGTTCTAATAATGATTTTGTTTTGAGGGGCACACGAACTTCAAATACAGTGCCGTGTTCGCCCAGATCAAAATGTGAAGATGCTTCGTCGTTGACAGAAGACCACTCCGCAGTAGAACCATCAGCCCTTTTGGTAACAACCGCAAGTTTCATACCGAGCAATGGGAATCGTTTATCCGCATCACTCAGGCCAAGACCTGTACTTTTGGAACCACTCTTTCCTTTTTGAAAAAGTCCAATCTGACCACTTTCACCTTTTTTAAAAAATTCCACGCCACCAACTTGTTCTGGTATACCAGAACCATTATCCTGAATTGTATATACCAACTCATTGGTATTTTCGTCAACAGCCATACGTAAACGCACTTCTTTTGCTCCAATTGACGGTCGGAAAGCATTTCGCAAAACATTGAGCACAAAGTTGTCTACCACCCCACCATATCCAAATGGCGCACGATCACTGAGAGCCTGTTCTGCCAAATCTTCAACCACAAACTTAGGACCCCTTTTTTGTGTGTCTCTGCGCTCCGCTACACTATAGTCAAAATCTGCTGATTGTTTAATATATGAATATTCAAAAAGTTGTGGAGCAGGCAAATGACGTGGTTCGTCGATACATCGTAAAAATATATCTTCAACTGATCGTAAATAATAGAATATAAAATTTTTTGCATACTCTAAAATTTCGATTTGGTCATGCTTCTGAACATTCTTTCCTAAAACTCCCTGCATCTCTGCAAAAAGAATGCCTGTAATATTACTTAGATCATGAGTTACATATTCCTTCATGACCGGATGTTTCTTTAAAACATTTGTATAAAAATCCACTGTCAACAAAGAAGTTTCGTTCAAAACCTTCAAAATTTTTTTCAGAGCCCCATACTTATTTTCACCCTCTATTGAAGCAAAAAAATCTTCACATTCAGAAAAAAGTATGTGTGTTTGATTCACCAAATCTCTGAGTATTTCATGTTCTGGAGGAGAAACTTCTTGTTCAGTATCAGGTGAAAAAACTATTTCAGGAGAAATTTCACCAGGGGCTATTGATGACATAAAAATTTGTATTAGCAAGGAGTAGCTTTGATATCAAGTGATTGAAGTTCCAAAATTTGAACTTCATAATATGACTGTTTACTTCCACCAGGAATAGACTCATTTTCGTATGTTTCTTCCTTGAGCTGAATTTTGGCAGCAATACGAATATAAGGAGATCCTTGCATACATTTATATTGACTCAGTCCCTGATCAACCAGTTTGGAAATTTCCGAAGGAATATACAACGCTTTTCCGTCAACTTGTTTCAAAGCTCCGGTGGTCGCATCAATCACTGCAGTAGAACCAGCCCCACCAGTCAAACCTGTTTTTACATAAAAAATTGCTTCTTGTTCATTTGGTGAAAGAATAAATTTTTCATCTTTCAAATATTCAATGGTAGGTTTGTTTTCCATATTGAGAGAGTCAGAAATAATTGGAGCAGGAGAAGTTTGATCAGAATTTGAAGATGGAGCCGTGGTATTTTTTTTACCACATCCTGCCAATATGAGGGGCAGAACCAAAACGAGGAGCCAAGTTTTCTTCATAAAAAAGAAATGAAGGAATAAAAAATGTAAAAATAAATTTTATTGCCATTTTATGAGTTCTTGCTCCAAATTTTTGAGCTTTTCTTCTGCTTCTGCAAGCTTGGCTCGTTCTTTTTCAACAATCGCTGGTGGAGCACTCTTGGCAAATTCACCCGAGAGTTTTGCTGTAAGCGAAGTCACATAAGGAGCAACTTTTTCAATTTCTTTTTGCAAGCGTGTGATTTCTTTTTCTTTGTCGACGGCACCCGAAACATTCAAATACACTTCAACACCAGAGTCTACAAAAGAAATCCATCCATCTTTTTGTTCTTCATTCACGGTAAGTGTCTCCAAATTTGCAAGACGCAAAAAGAGTGCAACATTTTCTTGTATCAAAGATTGTTTTTCACTCGTCACAACCATGGCTTCAATTTTTTTGGCAGGTTCAATTTTATATTCAGCTCGTTTATTTCGAAGTGCCACAATCAAACGCTGAATATCATTGAAATCAACTTCATCGTGATCAATATGATCTTTTGAACCTGGCCACTTTTCTACCATCAGCATTGACGCGTCGCCATACACTTCTCTCCAAATCGTTTCAGTCACAAATGGCATAAATGGATGCCACATTTTAAGCAGTGTATTCAAAATATAATTTAAAATATTTTCTTTGTTCCCTTCGATCTTGGCAATTTCCAAATACCAATCAGCGAGTTCATTCCACGTAAAATCTCTGAGTGTTTCTCCAGCAAAAGAAAAACTATGGCCGTTTAAAGCAGTCGATACTTTGTATTGTACCGCTTCAAGTTGTCCCAAAATCCATTTGTCAGAAAGTGAAACTGCAAAAGGCTTTTCAATATCCTTTTTTGGATTAGGAATATTCAGGAGCATAAACCGTGAAATATTCCATAGCTTGTTAGTGAAATTTCGAAATCCGGCAATTTTTTCTTCAGAAAGTTTCATGTCGTTTCCAGGAGTTGAACCCATGAGCAGCGACAAACGTGTTGCATCAGTTCCATACTTTTCAATCATGTCGAGTGGGTCAATGATGTTGCCAAGAGACTTACTCATTTTGCGTCCTTGTTCGTCGCGCACCAGACCATGCAAATACACTTGTTTGAACGGCACATTCCCGAGCGTATAGGTCGTCATGAGAATCATGCGCGCAACCCAAAAAAACAAAATATCATATCCTGTTTCAAGAACACTCGTTGGATGAAATGTTTTGAAATCCACAGTTTCGTTTGGCCAACCAAGTGTGGAAAATGTCCAGAGACCCGAACTAAACCAGGTGTCGAGTGTGTCAGGATCTTGTGTCCAACCTTCTCCACTTGGAGCTTCGACTCCCACAAAAATTTCTTCGCCTTTGTACCAGACTGGAATCTGATGCCCAAACCAAATCTGGCGCGAAATACACCAGTCACGTAAATTATCGATCCAGTAAAAATATGTTTTTTCAAATCTGTCAGGAAGAATTTCAATTTGTTTATTTTTTACCACCTGCTGCATCAATTGTTTCAAAGAAACCTGTGCACCATTTTCAATACCTTCAATATGTGAAACCGGAAGCGTAAATTTTTTATTGACATCAATAAACCATTGTGTTTTGGGAAGAGGCTCTACCACATCTTTAAATCGATCACTGGTGCCTGCATTTTGCATTATGTCTTCTTCTTTTTCAAGCAAATTATTGTCACGCAAATACTGCACAAATTTTTCTCGCGCTTGCTCTACGCTCAAACCAACATACGCAGCACCAGCAGCGCTCGTCATACAACCATCTTCACCAATCACTTGAATAAGTCCAATATCATTGCCTGCTGTTTTTTCACGCAGGTACATGTCAAAGTCAGTAGGACTATGTGCTGGTGTGACACCAAGTGCGCCAGTTCCAAAATTATCATCCACGCCCGCGTCCCCAAAAATTTTAATTTTCAAAGTATGTCCACTTTGTCCAACATTTTCTACAGTAAATTCTTGACCAATATATTCTTTCCATCGTCCTTCCGGATTCACAGCTACAGCCGTATCCCCCACTTTGGTTTCAGGACGAGTGGTGGCAATACTAATTGGAAAATCTTTTGCATATTTAAATGTATACAGTTTAGCAGGACGTTCTACATACACGAGTTCATCATCACTACACGTTGATTGACCTTTCACTGACCAATTGATAACACGATACCCACGATAAATAAGTCCATCGTCGTACATTTTTTTAAATACCGTGCGCACGGCCAAGTTTCGCTCTTCATCAAGCGTGTAGGCTTCGCGGCTCCAATCAAGTGACGCACCCATTTTTTTACTCTGGTTCACAATCGTGTCATGACTTTCCTGTGCAAATTGTTTGACACGTTCAAGAAATCCTTCGCGGCCAAGTTGTTCTTTGGGTTTGGTAAAACCTTCGTCTTTAATAAGAAGTCCTTCTACTTTTGACTCTGTTGCTACGGCAGCATGATCTGTTCCTGGCACCCACAGTGTCTTCAATCCCTTCATGCGGGCATACCGAATCATCACGTCTTCAATCGCAAGCATAGCAGCATGGCCCATGTGCAAAGTTCCTGTCACATTTGGTGGAGGCAAAACAATGCTAAAAGAAGCCGCATCTGACGCAGTCACACCCTTTTCTATACAAACATCTGGATTAAAAAAACCACTTGCTTCCCACCGAGCATACATTTCATTTTCGTATTTTTTTGGTTCGTAGGCCTTTTCAAGTTCTTTCATACAAAGATTTCATGAATACTTCATCAGTTTACTCAAAATAAACAGAAAAATCAAGTAAAATCAATAAAAAAACGTCCTTTTTGAGGACGGCTGTGCACAACACAAAATTCCGTTCTCAAAAAAGGACAGAAAAACGGACAGTGCCATACACATTACTCTTGTTCTTGTACATCATAGTACGGTACAGTACATTGTTGTTGACAATATTGACCAGCTTCAGTCAACCATTCATCTTGATCTAAACACGCGCCACTCAATTTTTTTTGCTCAATCATGACCTTTTCGTCAGTGTCTTTACAGGCAACCACAACAGAATCATAGCCTCCCGCAGCACAAGGATCTTTGACCTGAACACTCATTACAGGACAAGAAGGAAAGGCCGTAGACAATGGCGCCTGCCCTACGGGAATCATTGCCAGAGCCGCTGCATTGGCCAAAGCCAAGGCCAAAGTAGCGGTCATCATTTTGGTGGTGGTAATAGTCTTGGTTTTGGTTTGTGTAAGAGTTGCTGTTTTCATAGTATATATACCTATAATATACTAAAAATACAATAAAAACAATATAGAAGGCTGTGGAAGAGCTCTAAGATAATTGTTTTTTTGCTTATTTTAGCAAAAAAACTATCACCATATACATATTGACAGGATTGACTTTGTCTGATACTATCCTCTATCCCTTATAAATTGGCCATTTGTAGCCAAAATAAGGATAGGACAGTCATTCTGCTGTATTTTTTGTTTTTCTTATTACAAGTGAAACACCAAGAAACTTCAGAAGACCCCAAATAGTATAGGTATGGCACTGAGTGAAAATGAACAACTCAATCATGTTTTAGAAAAGAGCAAGCATATTTTGATTGCTCTCAAAAAAGACCCTTCCGCAGATGCTGTGAGTGGGGCTGTTGCCTGTGCTTTGTTTTTGAAACAACTGAATAAACACGTAGATATTGTCAGTGACAATTTTACTCTTTCTCACAAACTTTCTTTTTTGCACCAAGCAGATAGTATTAAAGACCGCATGCCACACCTGCAAAAATTTATTATCAATGTGGATGTGAGTAATATGGGACTCCAAGAACTGAGTTATGATGTAAAAGATAATCTGTTACAAATTTTTCTTACACCCAAACATGGCTTTTTTACTCACGATCATATTCGTACGGCACAGACAAACTTTCGTTATGATCTTATTATAACCATGGACACACCAGATCTTGATTCGCTTGGTGAAATGTATACCAACAATACAGATCTATTTTACAAAGTACCAATTATGAACATTGATGCCTCACCTGCCAATGAACACTATGGTACTTACAATGTTATTGATGTCACAGCAAGTTCTACCTGTGAAATTATTGCCAACATGCTTGAGCAATACAACGACGCACTCATTGAAAAAGAAATTGCAACCGCACTGCTCACGGGTATGATTGCCGCCACCCAAAGTTTCAAAACAAAAAATGTCAAACCACAAGCACTTACTTTGGCAAGTAAATTGGTAGGTATTGGGGCTGACCGAGAATTTATTATCCAGCACCTGTACCGCACCAAAACACTTTCTACACTCAAACTGTGGGGACAAGCACTGGCTCACTTACAATATTCAGCATCACTTGGTTTAGTATTTGTGAGTCTCACACGAGAAGACTTTACCCGCACCGGCGCAACAGAAACAGAACTCTACGATATTGTGGACGAACTCATCATGAACTCACCAGAAGCCAAAATGGTACTCATTACCCATGAAAGTATTACTGGCAGTGATATCCATGTGATACTGCGTTGTAGCAATGGTTACAATGCCAAGACACTGCTTGAAAATTTTGCAGCCAAGGGAGACCGAAAAGAGTCATCGTGCAAAGTAAGTGGTCACACACTCACTGAAACAGAAAAATTGGTAATTGATGATATACGAACCAAACTGATAGGAAGTGAAAATTAAAAACACTCTGTAAATAAACAGAGTGTTTTTTTATATATGTTTTTGCGGCAGCCTGCGCGGACAAACGTTGCGCGCGCAGGCTGGTCTTCCCCTCCTTAGAGGGTGTCGGGAACTTTGACCGGCTCCGAACCAGGGTTGGAACCAATCTGCGACGTCTTTTCGCACATTGGGCAGTCGTAACGCTGCCACCCTTCCGTTGGGTTGACGCGCGTACGCTGTCTCAACGCAAACGAATTCAGACAGTGTGCACACTGCACACTATCCCCGACCTGAAGCCCCAAAGACTTTGGACGGGGAACTTCAATTCCGTCGATAGGCACGATGTTTACTCCGCCCCATTGCTTTCGTGGTTTAATTTCCAGACACTCAGTGAGACGAAGACTGTCTCACAATTGTATTTGCAAAAAAAATGAATTGAATGTACGGGGTAGGGGCGACACTCTCGATAAATCGAGGTGCCGCCCCTGAGCAGAGGTCTGTGCTTGCGCCCTTCAGCCGGCAAAGTAGCCGACGACAGGAGCCGCATACGCAGCAAGAACCACCACCACCCCAAGGGGAGAACTTTGGATGATCTCCCGAAAATTTCCGCTCAACACGATGAACAGCATGTGCTTCTCCTTCCCTCAATTTTGAGGGGAAATATATTTTAGCGACCGGTGACGAGCACCCACTTTCAAAAAAATTTTTCCTGAAAGTGGGAAACCATCACAAAAAAACCGCCAGTCGTGTGGCGGTTTCTTGGAAGTTTGCAAAGTTTAGTTCAAACGCAAGAGACCACCATACTGCAAAATAATGGTAACAATGACCACCAAGGTATTTACAGCTGTGTAGGTAAGACTCATAGCGATGAAATAACTCCAAAGGAGTAAAACGAAATATCTTCAAAAAAATAGTTCATTTCACTTTTGGAACTGGTTCCTCAAATTCGCTATGAGCTCCGACTCTACAGAATACTGTACTTTTGTACTTTCGTCAACATTTTCTGTGGATAAAATCACTGAGTGTAGAGAATAAATAACACGGTTACAAATGAAAGTACGGCAATGAGCGCTCCACCCACAATATCTCGTGGATAGTGAACTCCCCCATATACACGCCCCAGAGCTACCAACAAAGCACCCGTGCCAAAATATATTCCTAAAATCCAGGAGCCCGTGGCAAAAAATGCTACCAAAGCAAACACCGTCACCGCAATAGTGTGATCAGAGGGAAATGACTTCCAATTTCCCAGTGGGTGAAACAAATTTTTTACCAGAGGCAACTCTTTTAGAGGACGTTTGTGTGGCCATAAAAATGCAATAAAATAACTCATACTGTATGACAACACTCCCACCGCACAAAAAATTTTTATGACACTCAGTGCCCAACCAGTACTTTCAAAAAAAAGAACGACAAAAAGAATCAACAATGACAAAGCCATAACACCAATAAGCCAAAACCCACAAAAATACATAATACGGTCAAGTCTCGGATAGGTTCCAATTTGAGCATTGATTTTCAAAAATAATTTGTGGCTCCAGGATAGATGCATACAAATAATCTTATTTTATAATTTTTTTTACCAGACGATACAACTGATACTGGAGACGTTGCAAAGGAATTTCTCGTGCCTCTGGATAATTTTGTACATCACCACCAAATCCAACTTTAAACCGTGTTACACCCGCAAAGCGATGATTGCCGAGCCACTTGTAACCGTGAAACGAAAGCGCATTGGCATCTACCTCAGTATAGACAATAGGTGCAATGCCCCAAAAATCATACTCCGTACATTTCATTTCTTGTGCCAACCGAATAGCACACCACTGCAAAAGATATGGTGCCATAATATTTCGATATTCGTCACTGGAGGCTCCGTGCAGATACACACACCGTTTTCCAAAAACAATAAGCAACACAGAGGCTATGGGCTGTTCTTCATAATATGCCGTGAGTTGGTGTACAAAATCATACCCAAGCATTTTGGCATAGTATTCTTTTTCATGACTTTTAAATCCGTCACGACTCGTCGTCTGTTCATTGAGCTTCCAAAAAATATCAATATTTTTTTCTTCTCGTATCTCCACTCCCTTTTTTTCGGCAAGCCGAATATTGTATCGAGTTTTGGAGTGCATTTTTTCGAGAAGCTGAGCAGGAGTAAGAGAAATATTTAACACCAAAGTATTTTGGGGTTGTCGAGTTTTGACAGAATACGAAAAAGGTAACGAACTCTCACCGAGAGGTTCTAAACGTACAAATAAAATATTTTGCTTTTGAAAAAAGTTCTTGATGTGTTCCAAAAATTTTCGTGTAAGGGTAGCACGTGGAGCATAAAAATAAGCAAAAGAAGTTTTGATCGGATGGGTAAAACCTTGAACCTGACACACCACCTGACCATTTTCTACCCCTTGAAACCGAAAGACGGTTTTGCCTGTAGTCTGCTGAAACTCTCCCCAACCCCAACTTTGCAAAAACTCAAAACTCCCACGAGTAAGAAACCAGGAGTCCCATTCTTCTTTATTTTCAGCGATTTTTAGTTCCATATAGTGATATCATACAGCAAAAAGGTGTTTTTTGGCAATTTTTGGCTATCCCCTTGATTTTTTTCTCCTTTTCGGTTATACTTTGGAGTATCAAGCGATACAACCTTTTGTTTTCCTTGTTTTTTTCAGTTCGCCAATAGGCGAAGGAGTCGTCCTCTTGGACGAATTAATTATTCCATGTATGGGTCTGCCATCCAAAAAACGTACGCCTCGTTCAAAAAGAGATCGTAACTCACATGCCGCTCTCAAACCAATTGCAACTGCAAAATGTAAAGAATGCGGTGCACAAACTCTTCCTCACCGTGCTTGCAAAGCCTGTGGTTCTTACAAAGGACGCAAAGCAGTAAACACTGAAAAGCGTGTTGAACGTCGTATCAAACGAGTGAAACGAATAAGTAAATAAGCCTTACTGAGTTAAAAGTCAAAAGTCTTCTCTTTTCAGTTGAATAAAAATTTTTAGCCAACTTGAAACTACAATGACTCGACTTTTGACTTTTAACTTTAGACTTTTAACTTTGATTCTATGTCACACCGACATCTTGCTCGTTCTATTATCATGCAGGTTTTATACCAATGGGACTTTCGTGGCAAACCTACGGCAGCCCTTCCTGCTATTATAGAACAAAATGTTGAGGAATTTGGTGGAGGTTTAGAATCAAATTTAGAATATATCAAAGAAACGGTAACTGGGGTAATTGAAAATATTGAGAAAATTGATCAGATTATTCTCTCTCATGCCCCACACTGGCCAATGGAACAAATGTCACTCGTAGATAGAAATATTTTGCGTATTGGTGTATACGAATTAGCAATTGTTGAAAACATACCTAACCGAGTTGCCATCAACGAAGCCATTGAACTCGCCAAAAATTTTGGTGGGCCTTCTTCTGGAAAATTTGTCAATGGAATCTTGGGAGCTATGTACAATGAAATGCCCAAAGAAGACGTAAAAGTTGACGAACAAAAAAATCAACCTGAAAACACTGATTCAACAAATTAAAAAGTTGAACACTTATTTCAAAATTCAAGACACTGATACATTCAATTTGAAACCTTTTATTTATTTTAATCAATGTCTTTTCTCACAAGCTGAGTACTATCATCTTCTGAGAGATGGCATGCATATGTTCTATGTCAATTGTAGAAGCCTACAAAGAAAAACATTTTGATGCTCTCGAACAAAAAATTGGAATCTCATTCAAAAACCCAAACCACTTAGTACAGGCACTTGTCCACCGTTCTTATTTAAACGAACATCGTGACTTTGCACTCGCGCACAATGAACGTCTTGAGTTTTTGGGAGATGCCGTACTCGAACTTATTGTTACAGAATTTCTCTTTCAAAATTATTTGAACCCGGAAGGAGAACTTACTAACTGGCGTGCAGCATTGGTCAATGCCAAAATGTGTGCTGAAGTTGGGAAAGATCTCGGTATTGAGGAATACCTTTTTTTGAGTCATGGTGAATCCAAAGATGCCAACACAAAAGCCAGAGATTATATTTTGGCCAATGCTGTGGAAGCCATAATTGGTGCCATTTACTATGACCAAGGATGGGACATGGCAAAACAGTTTGTCACAAGATGGATTATTACCAAACTCCCAACAGTACTTGAAAATAATCTGTGGATTGATCCAAAATCTCGTTTTCAAGAATCTGCCCAAGAAATCATTGGCCTAACCCCTACTTACCGAGTACTTCGAGAAGAAGGACCAGACCATGATAAACATTTTATTGTAGGAGTATATCTTGATCACGAAAAGATTGCCGAAGGTGCAGGGAATAGTAAACAAGAAGCTCAGGTAGATGCAGCAGAGCATGCACTCGAAAAAAAGCAGTGGAAAGGACACAAGGTAGAAATTTTGACAAGAAGTGAGAACGACCCTATAGGATAAAATACATCCCTCTTTGTGAGGGAATACGGATCGGTAGCTCAGTCGGTAGAGCAGTGGCCTCTTAAGCCAATGGTCGTGGGTTCGATCCCCACCCGATCCACCACAGTACAATGAGCTCTCATCGTTCAACGGATAGGACAACAGCCTTCGAAGCTGTATATGGGGGTTCGATTCCCTCTGAGAGCACACATGACAAAAAGACCC
>CAZMHV010000005.1:0-60308 GCA_964566225.1 uncultured Gammaproteobacteria bacterium | reverse complement strand
ACTCCAACACGACTATTTATTCTATCTACATACAAGGCAATATTTGTTCCATATTTTACGGTGAGATCAGCGTTAATGGTTGTCGTATTCATAGTCGTAAGACCACTTACCGATAAACCATCGTTTACTTGCAAAGAACTTGATACCGTAGCCGTTCCATTGATCCAAACATCACCATCTTCATCAACATGAAACTTATCAGTTCCATTCACGGCAACACCCAAAAGCATGTCTTCATCATCAGCACTCCCGGGATTTATATAAAGTACTCCACCTCCGACTCCCGAAGATTGAGGATCCCCCGTAAAAACAAAATTTCCATGCGTATCTGAATGTGGTATATAAAGCCCCGAAGAAGTTGTTGTTGGAGAAATACCCAATAAAAATTGACTATTTAAAGCAAAAGGAGCAGAAGTAAGACGTCTCCTTGGACTAAGTTTAGTATTCCCTACCCACACTTCTAAATACAAGTCTGTATTGCCTGAAAAAGTAGAAGAAGTAAGTTCATTGGTGCCTGCCCCACCCAAATCAACAGAAAAAATACCCTGGGTCGGTGTAATACTTACGGTTGAAGTCGACCCCAAAGTTCCTGAAGCAGTATACAAAAGATTCCCACTTGAAACAGCATCGTAAATCAAAAATCCAAATGATTTTGTAGTAGTAACGGCAACACTACTCTCCATAAGCTTTCCCTGATACGTAATAACATTCGGAGCATATTTGGGGCCTTGTTCAACAGCAAGAGTAACTCTTGATGAAGAAATTATCCCAAACAAAAATACAAAAAGAAAAAATGCAAAAATACACAAGTCAAAATACTGTGTACGATGTTTATTGAACCATGTAAAAATTCGTTCTTTCATTTTTTTTCTTACGAAAAAAATAGAGACTCACCCCATGTGTATCAATTATATCACACAACAAAAAATTTATCACTTCTTTTTTATTGACACATCTTGCTTGAGAACACTCGCTTTAGCCTGTTCAGATTCAATCTTAATACTCTCACTTTGAAAACTTTCATATCCTGATTTTTCTACAGTAATATAATACTCACTTGGACCCACCAAAAATGCATACCGACCAGCACTATCACTAGTTTGAGTTGAAACAAGTTTATTATATTCTTTGGTAAATAAACGAATAACCACACTGCCAATTGGTTTTTTATTGACCGCATCATACACAATTCCCCATCCCTTTGGTTTTTTGGGTTTCACAAAAAGTCGAAACAAAAAGTACATTCCCAATTGCAGTCCCAAAAACACCCACATGTACCATGTTGGAGAAACATAGACAGAAAGTGCTGTCAAAACAACACCGAGAAGAGAAACTCCATGTTGCACAAAAAGCATCCTTTTTTCTTTGAGAATTCTTTGTGGAGTTTTTTGTTCTCCTCCAGGGTCAATAGGAACATTGGGAGTTACCACAGAACCCACCTTACTCACACCAATCGTTTCTCCATGATAGATATCTACCATCTTTCCATCACTCCTCACCCCAGCCAAGACATGTGACGGAAAAACAAATCCAGGTTTTGTAACTTCAATTGTATACTCACCAGGTTCTGACATAAATAAAAATCTGCCCTGTAAATCGGTCACCCGCGACTGCTTCACTCGTTTGGTTTTTTTGTCAATAAGACGTACAACCGCCAAGTCAATTGGTAACTTGTTTAAACTATTGTACACCATCCCCCACTCTTTTCTTTTTTTCTTGCCAAGCAAAAGTACTGGTTGTAAAAAAACAAACCGCAAAAGTGGCAACAACAAACTCCACAGTGATGGCACAACGGTTGCTACCGCTACAGTTGTTACCGTTGGAGCAACCACTTGCTTGGTCACTTGTTCTACTTTGGGATCGTCAGCAACTTTGTTGATAACTTCAATACTCGTTTTGACTGCTTGTTCGGCCACTTGTGCATACTCTTTGGTTTTTTCACCTACCACGAGCGCAACATTTTTTATATTGGTGCCCAAAGAAGCATTTGCTTGAAAAGCATCTTTGAAAGTTGGAGCTTCTTTAATCAAAAATATTTCTTTTCGTACAAAATAGTCAGAGACTTCAAATGAAGAAATTTCTTTTTTTCGGTAACCATCTTTTTCAACGCGCAAGACATATTGACCGCGAGGAACAACAAAACTGTATACTCCTGACCTTCCCGTTTGGACAGGATTTATTTGATGAAATTTCAATGCATTCCAACTTACTCCACTCCTCACATCAACCAAAGTAACCACCGCTTCAGCAATTCCTGCTTTGGTTTGTGAGTCTCGAATCACCCCTGGAGCAAGAGCCAGAACTCCAAAGGTCTGACTATCAGCAGCACCATCGGTATAGAGAATTCCAATAATCCCGTCAAACTTTCCCGTTTGAACAATTTTTAAATTTACTTCATACCTTTGATTTTGATCACTCCAAACCAATGTCTTTGTTTCTCCAAAGAGAGTTACGGTTATAGATTTTATTGGTCGTGATGCCAAATTATATTCTTGGAGTGATAACAATACCGTATCACCGCTCACAGTTGTCACCATTCCATTTGCCGTTTCAGCCAAAAATGACCCATTGCCAATAAAAAATTGAAGTGCACTCCGTTTGATATGCTCACCCGATGAAACGAATGAACTCGCTTCTGCAAAAATTGGAGGAAGAACGGCTCCAGCATTGTTTGCCCCATTATTGCCTCCATTCATCACACCGATGTCAGGAGCACCGTTGGCACCACCTTGAGCCTCCCCATTATTTACACCAGCTGCACCGTCTGCATTGGCGTCATTGCCGCCAGCATTGTCTCCACCAGCAACAGGATTATCGTTGGGTTGAGCAACCGGTTGAACAGGATCTCGGTTTGGTACGGGTTCAGGTTCTGGAGCAGGATCTGGATTTGGGACAATAGGTACCACGGGAATAGGTTCCGGAACAGGTGGTGGAACCACAGGTACTACCGGTACCACAGGCGCAGGAGCCGGAGCAGCACCACCGTTATTGTTATTATTATTTTGATTTTGGGCTTCTTCTACGGCACAGACATTACTACAGCCATCACCATTTACAAGATTTCCGTCGTCACATCCTTCAGCACCTTCTCTCACGGTATTTCCACAAATAGCAGGAACCGTAGCATTGATCGTCACAGAAGATGTTGCCCATACTGATTTTGAAAAAAACAATCCAAAAAGACTCATTGTTAATATAAAGTATACTTTTCTTTTTTGTGACTCGTACACAGACATATTATTTTTTTCTTTTGAAGAAGTGAACAAACCCAATTGTTATAAGTGTAGTACCAAAAAGAAAAACACCCAAAACCATTCCAATACTCCACCAAGGTACATACCAAAAATAGATCTCTTTTACTTCCACGTGTTTATTTACCCCATACACATATTGCAGCCTGGCAGTGAGTTTTCCAATATCCTGTGCAGAAAGAGCAACACTCCATGTTTTTTTTAAAACAGTATTTGGAAATAAAAATTTACTTTCTTCGTTGAGAACAAAAGTCCCTAACGTCTTTCCCCGCCAATTTTTTACTACAACTCCACCCTGGGGTAATACATGCACATTTCCAGAATTTTGAATCTGTAAAAAAAGTTGTGCATTTGATGATGAATACCAGTCACTCCCCGCAGAAAAATCCACAACATGTGACTCTTCTTGAAGATTGCCTCCTGTATACAAAAAAAGCAAAGATCCTACACGAGAACCAACTCCAACTTGACCTTTGGCAGCAGCCACTGATGCAAATAAACCAAGGTAGTGAACTTGTGCAGGCACGGCTTGTGGCACTGTAATGCGAAAAGAAATATCTTTGGTTTCTCCTGGTAAAATATCTACAAAATGAGGTTCAATAGTAATCCACTGTTCTGCTTCGTCATGAACATCAAATACTGCCCGATGAGTTTTTTCATCAATACGAAATGCATTTACTTCTCCCTTTATCCTGAGTGGTTCTTTTTCATCATTCGTAAGAGTAATAGTAGCAACCTGCGTGGTGTGGGGATCAATCACAAGTGTTTGGCGTGTTGGTAAAAGACTCAGTGCCTTTGCATCAAACGGAAAGCAAAAAACAAGTGCTGTACAAAATAAAATTTTGAAATACAAAGAAAATTTCATGAAAATATTATGGATTGGCAGTGGCACTTAGTGTCACCGTATGTGAATAACTTCCCGCTCGACTGGAATTGCCTATAGCAGCATGAAAGGTAAACGTTGTAATCTGATTTGTAATGCTTGTATTGTACGATACAACAGAAAGATTCCCAGATATTGCAGTATCTACCGCTAGCAACCCAGCAACCCCGGTAGTCAACAAACCATATTCTTCAGAACCTGCAGTCACAGATCCGTCACTTACATCTTCAATTTCATCGTTGACTCCTCCTGCACCTTTACGAAGGTTCCCATCTTCAGTCAGAGTCACAGCATAACCAGTCACAGAGTCAGTGGTAACATTTATATCTAAACTCGCAGAGCTTACACTGCTGAGCGACAAAGTTCCAAGACCGAGAGTATTTGTGCTCAAAGACATGCTCAAAGAAGCACGTTCCATGGCTTGAAATCCACCAGAAAGTACCACACCACTACTTATATTTCCCCCACCAGACATTCCGGTGACAACAAAACTTGCATCACCAACTGTTTCCGTTATCGTTACATTCCCATCAGTTCCACTAGTACGAGTATTCACCAAGGTGACGGTATTTACTCCATCACTCACCGCATCAATTTCTAACCGCGCATTTGCATGATTGATAGCCTGCGCAATACGATCGGTCATGGTTCCAACCACACCGCCACCTCCCCCACCAGTATCAATAGTAACCGTTCCACTTTCAATATTACCGGTTGCCGCTCCAGCTCTATTTCGAAATGTAAAGGTAGTAACCGTTGCACCATCAGACAAAACTATTTGACCCCCGTTCAAAATCCCTCCAATGAGTGGATTGTAAATAGTACCGGTTGCCGTCCTACCCAGGACTCCAGAGGCTTCCCCACCACTATTGGTAAGTGTAAAATCTCCACCCGTAGTACTTAAATTATCTTGAACAACCGAAAAAGTATCTGCATAAATTTCAAAATTCCCTCCAGTCATGGCAGCCTCAAGAGGAACTGGCAAGAGCAAGACAAAAGAAACAAACAAAATTAAAATTTTCATAAACAAGCTATGCCAAAAAACCTAAAATTCAAAAATTTTTAAGAAATATATACTTTTTTAGTATCATTTTACTTTCTCAATGATCTCGTATTTATCTCTATTATGATAGGCAAATTATACCACAGATTCCCCCTTGACAAAATCCCCTTTGCTTGTTATAGTATGGCAGTCTTTTATTCATTTATCGCTAGAAAGGCCAGAAAAGCTTGAAATGCTCGTTTTTATGAGCTGTTCAAGCCTTTCAAGCTTTTCTCGCATTTCATTGTTTACCCTTATGCGTCACTACGAAATTTTGACCATTTTGCCTGGAACTTTAGCAGAAAATGAAGTTCAACCAGTTGTTGATACCATTAAATCAATGATTGAATCAGAAAAAATTAGTCCTGTTACCGTTGAAGCTGGTGGCAAAAGTCGCTTGGCTTACCCAATCAAACATATTCGCTATGGTTATTTTCATGTCTTCACTTTTGAAGCCAGTACTGAAATAATTACTAAAATTGAAGAAAAATTGCGTTTATTTGGCCAAATTTTGCGCACAGTTGTACGCACATTTGACCCAGCAAAACGTGAGTCAAGCAAAGGATCTTTGTTTTCTCTCATGAATGGCAACGACGAAGACCGTGAAAATGGCAACCACGCAAACCCAGAAGAAAAAGAAGAAGCACCCATGAAAAAAGACATCCAAACAGCTCAAACTGAAGAGTTGTTAACAGTTTCTAGTGAAAAAACCGAAGAATCTGAGCCAAAAACCAAAAAGAAAGAAGCCCAAAAAGAAGTTAATATAGAAGAATTTGATAAACAACTTGAGGCTATCCTCGATGACAAGATCGCTGGACTTTAAGAAAACTTTAGGTGTAATGTGGTAGAGTACCTGTGGGTACCCTAAAGTTCACTCTTAATTTATACTCATATGGATCTCAATCGCGTAACACTTATTGGACGACTTACACAAGACCCAGAAGTTCGTACCACTCCTTCTGGACAGTCCGTGACCAACCTCAAAGTAGTCACCAACCGCATGTGGACAGGCCAAGATGGCACCAAGCAAGAACGAGCCGAATTTCACAGTTGTGTACTGTGGGGCAAGCTCGCTGATATTGCTGGCCAATACCTAACCAAAGGCCAACGAATTTATATTGAAGGGCGCCTTGAAACACGTGACTGGACTGGTCAAGATGGCATAAAACGATATAGAACCGAAATTATTGCTGAAAATATGATTATGCTCGGTGGCCCACGCGGCAGTGGTGCACCAGCTGGCAGTGAAAACGCACCAAGCTACGAACCACCTCGCTCTGCGTCAGCTCCGGTTGAACCAGAAGAAGAGGAAATTAAAGTTGAAGATATACCTTTTTAAATTAAATAAATCATACTATGGAAATGAGAAAGAAAAAACCATGCTACTACTGCACCAACAACATTGAAAATGTTGACTATAAAGATGTTCAAGTGTTAAAACGCTTTATTTCATCTTTCTTAAAAATTGCAGCTCGTCGCCGCAGTGGACTCTGTGCCAAACACCAACGCAAAGCAGCTATGGCTATCAAACAAGCTCGTGTTGCTGGACTCATGGCATATATTCCAAGATAAATTCCTGCACTTCAAAAATCATTTCCAACAAAACTCCTCCTCTTGGGGGAGTTTTTATTTTTCAACTTTGTTACTTTTTGAAAAAATATGATATACTATTGTCATTATTGTTCATCTATGTTTTCTTCCAAAAATACCAAAGTAAAAAAAGGAGTTATTGTCGTTGCTGGCATGGGGACACGCTTCCTCCCTGCTACCAAAGCCATGCCCAAAGAAATGCTCCCGGTACTCGATAAACCTGTGGTTCAATACATTGTAGAAGAAATGGTACAAAGTGGTATTACCGAAATTATTTTTGTCACCAGTTCTCAAAAACGTCCTATTGAAGATCACTTTGATCGAGATAGAGACCTGGAAAACTTCCTTGACGAAAAAGGCAAGCTTGACCGCTTGGCACCGCTCATTGAACTCTCACAAAAAGTCAGATTTTTTTATACACGTCAGGCCGCGCCCCTTGGCAACGGACATGCCCTCCTCTGTGCACGAGAGTTTATTGGAGATGAACCTTTTGCCTTCTCTGATGGTGATAGTATTATCGACGCAAAAACACCAGTTATCAAACAACTCATGAAAGTATTTACCAAGTACAAATCATCGGTTATTGGTGTCCAAAAAATTACAGACAAAGAAGTCATGTCCAAAAAATACGGCAATGTGTATGGAAATTTTTTGAAAAATCAAACTTACCGCGTGAGTGAATTTCGTGAAAAACCTCCCCTTCATCAAGTATCGCCACATGGTCTTATTGTTGGTGGTATGCGCTATATTTTTACCAAAGATATTTGGGCATACCTTGAAAAACAACGCGAAGGTAAAGACGGAGAAATTTGGGTGGCTGACGCTGCCAATGGCCTATGCAAAAAGAAACCATTTTACGCCTACGAATACGAAGGAATTTACTTTGATACCGGAGACAAACTGGCACTTCTCAAGGCCGCGCTGCACTTTGCCATGAAAGACCCAAGTATGCGTGCAGAACTCACTGAGTATTTTTCATAACTATGCGCCAAAAATCTTTTTCATTTTTTCTTGTTCTTTCTCTTCTTTTTTTGGCGAGACCATCTTTTGTTTTTGGACAAGCAGCCCTTGATCCAGATATCATGAGTCTTCCTGAGTCATCAAATCCAGAAGAAAACCAAAGTGTGGCACCAACAAACCACTTTCAAGAACCGGTGAGTGAAGAAAGAACCAAAGAATACTGTGACCTTCAAAAAGCGCAGAGACAGCAGGCCTGTAAAGAATCTGTAGACACAAATCTTCCAGAAAATGAAAAAGCCACCAAACGATCCAAATGTGAAATTGATGCGCAGGCTTTTTATAGCCAATGTATGGAAAATGTTGTAGATAAAGGATCAGTACAGACAAATAACGAAGTAGGATATGAAATTCCCTCTGGAGCAGCCGCAGAGCTCAACCAATTTCAAGGTCTTACACTCAAACAAGCGATTGGAAACGTAATTTCAACAGTTATGAAAATAATGGGCTCACTGGCCTTTGCTATTATGGTATTTGCGGGGCTCATGTGGATGACTGCTGCAGGAAACAGTGACCGAGAGGGAAAAGCACGCGAAATGATGCTCTGGGCATCGCTTGGTGTTATTGTCATACTCAGTAGTTATTCCCTTGTCAAATTCATCTTCGACGCTTTTGCTTAAACAGTATGTCACCACTTTTCAAAAAATCTCTCTCCCTGGTGGTTTTGGCCAGTCTTTTTGTTTCTACGGGTTTTGGTTGCAAAGCCCCAACCGCAGCAGAACAAGCAGCGATTCGTCCAGTCAAACTGAACTATTGGACCGTATATGGAGACGTCAGTGAACTCAGACGCCTTGCTTTTGAATACCAAAAAATGTTTCCACAAGTAAGTATCAATATACGTCAAATTCGATACGAAGAGTATGACAAACTTTTTACCAACGCCCTCGCAGACGACGTAGGACCCGATATTATTTCTACGCATATTCGTACTCTCAAAAAATACGACAGTCGTTTGTCCCCCATGCCTCCCAAAGTAACCGTGGCTCACTCTGAAGTACAAGGACAGTATGCCAAAGAAACCGTTATTATTACAGAAGACAAACAACTCCCTACCCTGCAATCTATTCGTGACAATTATGTAAGTGGTGTTGCTGAGGACGTTATTCAAGGTACTCAAGTATTTGGACTCCCACTCTCGTATGATACGTTGGCAATATACTACAACAAAACCTTACTTGACCAAGCCGGTATTGCCACAGCTCCAACAACCTGGGATGAACTGGTAAAAGCCATCAAAGAAGCAACCAAATATGATGCTGATAACAAAATTATCCAATCTGGCATTGCCCTTGGAGCTGGCAAAAGCATTGATAATGGTGCAGATATTTTGGCATATCTGGTCATGCAAAATGGATTTGACATGACTCGTGGAGGAAGTGTTGTGTTTTCACAAGGACTTGATAAAAACACGCTCCGCAACCATCCAACTAGTAAGGCACTCAACTTTTATAGCAACTTTGCACGAGAAGACAAAGACGTCTACTCTTGGAACAAAAATTTAGGCACAGCTTTTGAGTCATTTGTGCGCAACAAGTCTGTATTTTACTTTGGTTATGCCTACGACTATGCTCGTATCAAAACTCGCAATCCACAAATGACACTGGTTTCTATTCCACTCCCACAACTCAACCCAAACAAACCTGTCAACATTGCCAACTACTGGATTGAATCTGTGGTCAAAAAGTCCAAAAACAAAAACTATGCCTGGGACTTTATCCGGTTTATTACCCTCCCAAACAATATCAAACAATACAATGTCACTGCCAAAGTTCCTTCACCACTGCGTGAACATGTTGGAATTCAAAAACAAGATCCAATCCTGGCAACCTTTGCCAACCAGTCCCTTACTGCCAAAAACTGGTATCACGGCCGTGAATGGGAGACTGCCAAGGCAGGTCTGCAAGATATGATGGATGCGTATATTGTGCCCTACAAAGAAGGTGAAGTAGGTGAAGCTGCTGACGAACGCGATCTCAATATTATTATGCGTGCGGCCCGAACCGTGCAACTTACCATGTAATACAAATAACTCGCTCACCCAAACCATTTTAGTTTTTTCTTGTTCGTATGAAGTTTGAAAACAAAACGTTTTCTCTTATTTCTGGATTGCTTTTTTTGTCAGTTTTTTTTCTGTCCCCTCTTCAGGTATATGCTGAAGGAGAAAATATTTGTGATGGGAAGATTCCAGAAATTGGAAAAAAATTTATTAAAGTGTTGGTGAGTGATAACAGTGCCTCTGCAGTAGGAGGACAACCTGCTTGTATTTCTATACCAGAAGGTCAATATACTATTGGGTTTAACGAATTGAGTCAAAATATTGACATAGGAGGAGGCCGAGTTATACAAATCATACCACGTAACTGGTCTGGATATACAGCAGTCAAAGAAGGTATTTATTGTGACCCAGCTGACTCTCATATGGATGCGCCATATCGTGTTGGAAACTGGTATCCAAAAGATCAAGGACAATTTACCGTAGCTCAAATGCAACTTGGATTTGACAAAGTCTGTCTCAAAAACACCTGTGGTGGTGGTGCTGGTTGTAATAGACCTGCAAATTTTCAACCCTATGAAGATGCCAAGTACAACAACAGACAACCACTTCGCTACCAGATTCACATGTCCAATGAAAATAGTAACAAGTTTGTTTACATTTTGGGGGTTCAACAAGCCAATGAAAGTGAAAAAGCAGCCAAAGAAGCTTGTCTTATCAACTTCAAAAGAGAAATGTCAAAGTGTATTCCAGAGAGTTATAACCCTTCTGCAGATACCCCAGCATCTTTGCTGGAAAAAATGAAAGCAAACCCAAGTCTTCCAGCAAGGTGTATTGATGCTCTCAATGTTTGTATTCTCAATTCAACAGTCACTGCCAGTTCTACTCCCCGGGCTCCTACCCTGGCAGAACTCCATGCCAATGACCCACACTACCAAAAACCCAAGGGCTATAATGGTCCACTCCCTGATTGTGCTTTTAGTTTTGAAGGATGTCGCAATATTAACGACTTGCTGATCTTGTTTATCAACTTAGGTAAATCCATGTTTGCCATTATAGGTACCTTTGCCTTTGTCATGTTTGTATATGGAGGCTTTACTATGGTACTCTCTATGGGCAGTGCAGAAAAAGTCAAAAAAGGACGCGATGTACTGGTGGCAGCTATTGTGGGTATTATTATTGCCTTTGGTGCGTACCTCATCATAGACTTTATACTTGATGCACTCCAAGTCAGTGACCTGTACAGAGCCGTTGGCAATTTAGATACAGACCTTACCAATCAAAAACAATAACCCATTCGCGCTGTGAAACAACTTTCACCGTATTGAATTACTTTTTGTATGCGAAAATATTTTTTTATCATTTTTTTTCTCTGTGCTCTCATGTTGCCAGGTTCTCCAGTACAGGCTCAAGGCCTTGGCAAACAAGCAGATGCACCCGTAGAACTTATTAATCCTATTGGTGGAAGTGAAAAAAATCCGAGAGGACTGGTAGATACTCGAGTGATCTTTGGAAACGCTGTTCAAATTACCCTTGGATTTTTGGGATCAATTACCTTGGCAGTATTTGTATTTGGTGGATATTTGTGGCTCACTTCGGCTGGAAACTCTGACAAAGTACAGCAAGGAACCAAGACTATGTTGTATGCAGTGATGGGACTCTTTATCATTTTTGGAGCATATGGTATACTAACCACAGTTATTGAAGGAATTACTGGAAAGACACTTTCTTCAGACAGTGGAGGCAATGCTCCAGCAGGACAAATTACTCCAGGTACACCACAAGTTCAACCTGAATCAGACTCATGTAGTGAGCTTACACGCAATGCCTGTGATGCTCGAGAAGATTGTACCTATGTGGTATTTGTTCTCCCAGCAAATAATGGTGATGTTCCTGGTGCACCGATGAGTGACTGTGTCAACGCACAAAACAGAGATCAGGTATGTCGACAATTTCATGCACTGTGTCAAAATGGACTCGCTGAAGATAGTCCCTTGGTAGAAGAATGTGCACAAGAGTTAGTAACCTGTTTACAGTTCAATAGACAATAAACTTTTAATCTTAACCTGAAAGGGGGTGAGACATGTGAATTTTCAAATTACAAAAAACAAAATTGCAGTAGGGTTAACCTCTGCTCTTATGCTCGGCTTGGTGCTCGCACCAAACTTTGCAAGTGCGCAAAACAACATTGTTGGAAATGACGTTTTTGGAACAAAAGAAATCGAAGGAGATCCAGCAATCGCTGGAAGTGGTATTGCATTAGGCAACAACAGTTTACAAACAACCGTTGTACGTCTTATCAACGTATCACTCAGTTTACTTGGTATTATTGCCGTAGTTATCGTTTTGGCCGGTGGCTTCAAATGGATGACTGCAGGTGGCAGTGAAGATAAAATCGCCGAAGCTCGCAAACTTATCTTTGCAGGCGTCGTTGGTATGGCTATTATCCTCAGTGCATGGGCAATTGCCAAATTTGTACTTCAAAACTTGGCAAGTGCGACCAATGTAGCGGGTCAAAATGCTGACTGGAACCCAGCCGATGCTGGTGCAGACGCAGCTAACCAATAAAAGAACATCCAATAGGGGTAGGATGCCCCACGTGAGTATCCTACCCTTTTGTTCTTTTCAAAGTGACAAAACCAAAATGACAAATGAGTAAACCCGTCTCACATTGGTCATTTGAACTTGGTCATTTTATCTCTTATCAATTACTTTAAAAAATTTTCTATGAAAAAGGTTCTTCCCTTTTTTATTTTGACACTCATTGGACTTGGCATTTTTTTTGCACCAGTGCACGCACAAGATATTGGACTGAGTGTGCAAGGACAAAGCCTTGGCGCTGCCAGTGGCCTTGGTTCAAACGACGTTCGTACTACTGCCGTACAGATTATTAACGTAGTACTTGGCCTGCTCGGTATTATTTGTGTGAGTCTTATTGTGTATGCTGGATACATGTGGATGACATCAGGAGGATCTGAAGACAAAATCGAAAGCGCACAAAAAACCATCAAAGCCTGTGTCCTTGGCTTGTTGATTATCTTGAGTGCCTGGAGTATTACAACCTATGTACTTGAAAATACCAATCGTGCCGCTACCGGAAACGTGATCAACATTTACCCATAGTATCAGTGAATAGTGTCCAGTGATGAAGCCCCGCAGCTCCATCACCTTCCATTCTTCATTGAATCGTTCTCTTATGTCCATTTTCAAAAAAGTTTTTGTGGTACTCTCACTCATGGGAGTTTTTTTGGTTCCTGCCCTCGCTCATGCTGATGACTATGGTCTCTCCGCCACAGCCAATGCTTCTGGTATTGCACAGCGCTACCCCAGTGATATCCCTACCCTTATTGGTAATGTGATTGGTACCGCCCTCTCCATGATTGCCGTTATCTTTTTTATCCTCATGGTGTATGGAGGCTTCCTCTGGATGACAGCACATGGTGATAGTGGACAAGTAGACAAAGCCAAAGATACTATTGTGGCAGCCATTATTGGTATCATTGTTGTGTTAGCTTCGTATGCAATTACCAACTTTGTCTTTAGTGCCAGTAGTGGAGCTGGAGCTACACCTACAGCAAATGGTGGTGCCTCAAAAACTTACTGTCTTGACTCAAGTTTGCAAGATCCAGGATATGTGTGTGGAGAAAGTGCTCAGGCTTGTCCACAAGGTATACTTTCATTCAATGACCCGGCAGCATGTATTGCAAACCTGTGTTCTTTGACCAATAACCAAGCACCTGCTTGTGCGCAGCAAGCTCAACAATAACATTGTCTGCACTCCCAAAAAACTATGCACGGAATTATAAAAAAAATTTTCTTCTTTTGTACCACCCTTACACTGATGTTTTGTTTGAGTACGCCTACACAAGCACTTGATCCATACTATGGACTCGATGAGACTGCGGCCAAAACAGATTTGAAACAAACCGAAGTTTCTACCGTGATTGCCAATGTGATTTCTACCGCACTCACACTCATTGGTCTAATCTTTTTTATCCTCATGGTGTACGGAGGATTTTTGTGGATGACAGCGCATGGTGATAGTGGACAAGTAGACAAAGCCAAAGATACTATTACTACGGCAATTATTGGTATTATCATTGTCTTGGCTTCGTACTCACTCACTATATTTGTATTCCGATCTGCCAATGCCGGAGTTGAGACGAAAGCTGATGTGGGTGGAGGTGGTAATGTGGCACCTTGTGAGGGCACTGGTCCAGAACAATTTGCACCAGGTGAAGTTCAACGAGGACAAGATGGAGCTGATCTCGGAACTCCAAATTTGGGAGTCTCACCTTGTCCACCAAGAATCAACAATGATCCAAATCTTCCATTTGCTGTCCCAGGACAATAATCTTTTTGTTGATCTTGTCTCATTTTTTATATGAAATTTTCTTTGTCACACAAAAGATTGCTCTCATTTTTCATGGGATTTCTTTTGACCGGAGTACTGTTTGCTGGTCCGATTTTGGCCAAAAAAAATATTGGAAATGCTGAAGACATTCTCACACGTGAGGTTGCCCCCAAAACAGGAGTGAGCACCGATGACCTCGGCACACAAGTAGGCACACTTATCCAAGGAGCTCTGCGTATTACTGGTATTGCCTTTTTGGTACTCATGGTCTACGGTGGATTTACCTGGATGACAGCACGTGGCAATGAAACAGAAATTGAAAAGGCCAAAGAAACTATTATTGCTGCGATTATTGGTCTTATTGTGGTAGTGGGCTCATATGCCATTACTAACTTTGTAGGACAAAGATTGATTCAACCACAGGCCAGTGGAGGAGCTGGTGACACGGGGGGATCCAATGAACCTGCAGGTACACCTGAAGGTTGCTGTGAATTTAAAGTAAATGAAGCAGGAACCTGGACTGCTTTTATGATGACAGAAAACGCATGTAAAGCAAGCTGTAAAGAAGCTTTAGGAGCAGCAAACTGCGCTGCCGATGACTATATTTGGACAGAAGGCATGGGCGTGGTAGAATGTAACCAAAGACGTGCAGACGGCTTCAGATAATTTTCAAACTTTTGAGTATTTACTTTTTCTTGTATGACCAAAAAGACCTCTTACTTATTTCTGGTTTTGAACTCATTTTTGTTTGCTCCGGTAGCCATGGCACAAGGACTCAAAAATGCGGTGGGAGCCAATAGTCCTCTCCAAAAAGCAGCGACTAAAGCTGGAACTGAAGGAAATGGTGATATT
Source organism: uncultured Gammaproteobacteria bacterium (assembly GCA_964566225.1). Classification (GTDB taxonomy): domain Bacteria; phylum Patescibacteriota; class Patescibacteriia; order Magasanikbacterales; family UBA922; genus CAYTKU01. Next base: position 45,326 of record CAZMHV010000005.1, on the reverse strand, counting down.
AATACTGTGGTTGGAACCGGCATTCAGGCAGCACTTACCCTGGTAGGACTTATTTTTTTGGTCCTTATGGTCTACGCTGGATACCTGTGGATGACAGCGCGTGGAGAAGAAAGCCAAATTGAAAAAGCCAAAAATATTATTTCTTCTACTATGATTGGTATGGGGGTAGTATTGGCTGCGTACTTTATTACCAACTTTGTTATTACTAAATTTGGTGGCTAATATACTGTGCTATGAAAAAATACCTTTTGTCACTTTTTGCTTGTACTCTTTTATTTCTCCCGCTTTCACCAGCTCTTGCCAAGCTTGACCTGGGTAAAAAAGGCCTTGATACGGCAGCGGTTGAAACTGCAGGATACGCGACTGATGCCAATGGCACAGGACTCGCAGAACTGGTAGGTACTGTTATTAAGACACTTTTATCTTTTGTGGGAGTCATCTTTTTGGTGCTCATGGTATATGCCGGGTATTTGTGGATGACGGCACAGGGAGAAGAAAGCCAAATTGAAAAAGCCCAAGGAATTATTCGATCCTCTGTGATTGGTATGGTAATTTTGGTAGGAGCCTACAGTATTACTGCGTTTGTGGTACCAAAAATTGTGGAAAAAACAGTTGCTGGCGAAACAAATACCAATAACTTAGGTGGAAATGAATACTGCTGTTCTATTTGTGACGATAGTGGACAAAATTGTGTTAAAAATGTTACCCAAAATGAACAAGAGTGTATGGCCAATGCACAGTGCGTACACCAAGGACAGTATTGTAGTATTCAAATTGTACCAGCGGGCCAATGCACCGGAGGCACAGATAATGTAAATTGTTGTATTTTTACAAATCATGGTGTTGAAACCAAAGAAGAGGTTGATACAGAAGAAGGCTGTGATCAACGATTTAACTACTACTGTAGTCAATTTAATGATAACCGATGTAATGCTAACGTTGATTATGGCCACCGATTTGAAGTAGTCCCAGCTGGTCAATGTCACTAAACAACTCTATGAAACTTTCTCAAAAAATTTCTCTGGCAATTGCTTCTCTTGTTTTCACCTGTTCTTTTGTTGGAGTCCCAGCACTCGCAGCAGGTTCACTTTCTGACCAAATTAAAGGTCAATACGAAGCTGGAGCAAAGACAGCAGAGTACGGCAAAGCAGTTGACCCACGAATTGCTATTGCAGGCATAATTAAAGACATTCTCACACTCCTCGGAAGCATATTTTTGGTGCTTACCGTGTATGCTGGATACAATATTTTGACAGCAGCTGGTGATGAATCCAAAGTAGAAAAAGCTCAAAAAACAATTCGGGCAGCGGTAATAGGACTTATTATTGTTTTGGCAGCATACAGTATTACAGCCTTTATTGGTAAATCGGTATCACAGTCAGTGAGTGGTGAAGTAGACAAACCAAAAAATCCACCTATGAATTGGTCTGATCTTGAAAATGCTTTTTAATTTTTGTTTGTACGGTGTATGCATTCTCTGAAAAAAGTATATTTTGGCATATTGCTTAGTTGTCTCACGTTTCTTCCGGTAGCTGCGTCTGCAATTGATGTAGGCACACAACTTCAAGCCACAGCTGGTGAAAGTGGAGCCGGATATGCCGCAGCTCGTGACCCTCGTCTTATTATTGCAAGTGGAATCAAAGTATTTCTTTCATTCCTTGCTATTATTTTTTTGGTCTACACGGTGTATGCGGGATTTCTTATTATGACCGCACGTGGTGAGGAAGACAAAGTTGCTGAAGGCAAAAAAACCTTGGTTCGTGGAGTTATTGGCATTGCAGTTATTTTAAGTGCTTATAGTATTACGCTCCTTGCTGCCAAACTTGCTACTGGGGATGCCGCACACCAAGGAAACTATGTAGAAATTAAAAACACCAATGTAGACTTTTCTAACCCTGACCAACGACACAAGGTAAATAGCCCATGTCAATTTGGCTGGCAAAGAGGTGCTGATGGAAACTGTTATAAGCCATAAAATAACCTATTTTAAGCACATTTTTGAATCCTGAGGCCATACCTCAGGATTTTGTTTTTTGGGTTGAAAAATAACTCAAATTGAGGTTGACAAAAAAATAAAGGTGGGGTATACTCTAGTCTATCCGAAATAAGATAAGCAGGTATACCTTTGGTATATCTACTCATTTGGAAAAAGTATCAAAGTACACTTTGCTACGTAATTCCTTATTTTGCGGGTATTGTATAACGGCTATTATCTCAGTTTTCCAAACTGATGACGCGGGTTCGACTCCCGCTACCCGCTCATGGGTCTTGTACCCTTTACAACACAGCGAGATAGAGCAATGGCAGCTCGTCGGGCCCATAACCCGAAGGTTCCCGGTTCAAGTCCGGGTCTCGCAACACATGCATTTGCGCTCTCTGAGCGGCGGTAGTTCAGTTGGCTAGAACGTCTCCTTGCCAAGGAGAAGGTCGCCGGTTCGAATCCGGTTCGCCGCTCACAGGGCGCAAATTTGCCCCGTCGTAGACATATGTGATATAATGTCACGTATAACTCTACGTTATCCGTAGAAAATTTAGATCCCCCTTTGCTGTATGGCGGATCTACCAAAAACATCCTTTTAACAAGGATGTTTTTGTTTTCTTCTTTTTGTACATTACCTCTGTGGACAACAAAACTTTATGAAAACTTTAGGTGTGGTGTGCTAACATAAAAATATATCATTTATTTCAAAAGAATTTTGTGCACCTATGTTTACCAAAATAAATTCAGCAGCAGTCATTGGACTTGATTGTATCCCCATCACCGCAGAAGTGGATATTGCTGGCAGTTGGCCAGGATATCAAATTGTGGGACTCCCTGATGCCGCAATTCAAGAAGCCAAAGAACGAATTCGTACTGCCTGGAAAAACACCAACCTCACATTTCCATCCAATAGTCGTGTAGTGATTAATTTGGCGCCTGCAGATGTACGCAAAGAAGGCTCGGCCTATGATTTGCCCATGGCAGTAGGAATGTTTTTGTCGTCAGAGCGACTGGCCATTGATTTGTCTGATGCTTTAATTGTGGGTGAACTCGCACTCGACGGCAGTTTGCGTCACAGCAATGGGATTTTACCACTCGTATTGTATGCCAAAGCACACCACTTTACACGTGTCTTTGTGCCTGCCGTGAATGCAGCCGAAGCCAGTGTTATACAAGGAATTCAAGTGTATGCAGTGGAAACATTTGGAGACATGATTGCGCACATCACACACAAAAAATCTTTGCAGCCAATTCAAACGACTTCGCTTGAGCAATGGTTTGAAGAGCACCCATGTGAAATGGATATGGCCTATATCAAAGGACAAGAATTTGTAAAACGTGCATTGGAAATTGCAGCGAGTGGCGCGCATAATATTTTACTCTCTGGTCCACCAGGTTCAGGAAAAACTTTACTTGCACGTACACTGCCTTCGATTTTACCAAAATTTTCTTTGAGTGAAGCTATTGAAGTAACCAAAATTTATTCTGTGGCCGGAATGCTGCGTGGAAACAAACCACTGATTACAGAAAGACCTTTTCGTGCTCCCCACCATACTTCAAGTGGTGTTTCTCTTATTGGAGGGGGAAAATTCCCACGGCCTGGCGAAATTTCACTGGCCCACCGAGGAGTTTTGTTTCTCGATGAATTTGCTGAGTTTCCACGTACTGTTCTTGAAAGTTTACGTCAGCCACTTGAAGATGGGATTGTCACTATCTCTCGTGCACAGGGCACGGTTACTTTTCCTGCACGGTTTACTTTGGTGGCCAGTCAAAACCCTTGCCCCTGTGGATATGCCACTGACGTAGAAAAATCTTGCATTTGTTCCCCGGCTGCAATTTTTCATTATCAGAAAAAAATAAGTGGTCCCATACTTGATCGAATTGACTTGCAGGTAGAAGTGCCTCGTGTGCCCTTTGAAAAACTTACTGATGCGGGTGTTGGTGAAACTTCGCAAATAATTCGTGCACGAGTACAAGCAGCATACGAACGACAGCAGTGGCGACTTCAAAACACGACTTGTTTGAGCAATAGTGAAATGAGGCCCAAAGAAATAAAAATGTTTTGTAAATTGTCTGAACAATCTTTGGAAGTGATGAAGCAAGCTACCAATCGTTTAAATTTGTCAGCACGCAGTTTTCATCGAATTTTGAAATTGGCGAGGACGATTGCTGATTTGGATGGAAAAGATGATATTGGTACCGTCCATGTGGCTGAGGCTTTGCAATTTCGGGGGAAGGAGATGGTTTAAACATGCGCCTTGAAACCTCAACCAAACACTGCTATACTCACCAATACCCCTTTGAATATGCCCGAAGAAGACGCACTCAAAAACAAATTTGACGCCCTACAAAGCCAATTTTTTATTACTGGTACTTCTTCGGTTATATTGTATGCCAACAAAGGCACGGAAGAAAAAACAGGGTTTTCCTTGGCTGAGTCTGTAGGCAAGCGCCCTGGAGATTTGTGGGGTGGACACATGCCAGGTTCGTTTTACAAAAAAATGTGGTATACCATACAAAAAGAAAAAACATTTTTTTTGAGTGATGCTCACAATCAAAATAAACAAGGAGAAACTTTTTGTGCAGACACGTATATTGTTCCAATTTTTAAAAATAAACTGCTTTCACATTTTATTGCGCTCTCTCCCCTGCTTCAAAATGAAACTGAAAAAAAAGAATTTGAAATTGATTTGGAAATGATTTTGCTCCTCCAAGAAACACGTGGTTTTTTGTCCTTGGAAAAAATATTTTTTTGGCTCACACGTCAGTATGTGGATTTTTCAGAAACCGAAGCATCACTCAGTGATATTTTTTCTACACACTTTGTAGAACCCACCAAACAACTTTTTATTGAACGCGAAAATGATAAAAACCTTATTTTGAATGCACAACACAATACCAAAGAGTTTGAAGCTCTGTATGCAAAGTATAACAAAAAAATTTTTTCGTACTTTTTGGCACATCTCAAAGAGGTCAACCTTGCTGAAGATTTTACACAAGAAACTTTTATCAAAGCACTTTCACATGTAGGAACTTTTGTGCCAACCAATGCTTCGTACCAAACCTACTTATTTCGTATTGCGCACAATATTTTGGTCAATCACTATCGCAAGGTACTGCCACTTTCGACCGAACACATGCAAGACATAGCTACCAAAGTACCTGTGAATTCGCTTGAAATTTACTCTCTCAAAGAAGGCATTGAAACCTTGTCAAAAGAAGAAAAAGAAATTCTTTCACTGGTCTATGAACAAGGCTATGCCATGAAAGAAATTGCTGACAAAAAAAACAAAAGTGAAAATGCCATTAAACTTCAAATTTCAAGAATCCGTAAAAAGTTACGACAATTTTTGGATGTGTGACACCTTTGTGAGACTCGAGTGTTCTATAGAGTATAAAGAAGTAACCCCTTTTGTATGCCAGTACTTCTTCCCTCCAGTCTTCACCATATACACGAAAGTCTTTTTCTCTTGGTAATTCGTGTCTTTTTGGCAAGTTTTTTGCTTGATTCCCTCTATGGGGCAGGACTTTTTATACTTTTTTTTACAAACCTTCAAATAACCTTTCAGCCTTATATTTTTGCTATTTTATCTATTATCCACTCGGTCAAATTTCTCATACAAATAAGTCTTATCCTTTATATTGTCATCCGCTGGGCGACTCGAGTGTACTACCTCAAAGAACATCATCTGGTACGTCGGAGTGGATTTTTGCGAACCGATGAAAATTCGTATGAACTGACCCACCTCAGACGAGTTCACCTCAAACAAAATATATTTGGAAAACTTTTTAACTACGGCGATATCCACTTACTTTTGGCAACTTCAGGATATCAGGAAGAGGTAAAACTCAATGATATTTCAAACCCCAAAAAATACGAAAAAATTTTGCGTGATTATATTGAAAAATTGGCTGAACAAATGGAAAAAGGACAACAAAAACCAACAATTATAAAATAAATTGAAACAAAGAAGATGTCCCCGTGACACCTTTTTTGTTTTCAAGTGTTTACACAAGAACACAAATAATTATTCATTTTTTTATGCCCATCTACAAAATTCAAAAACGTAGCGGAGCCATTGTTGACTTTGACCTTGGTAAAATTGAAGACGCTATTTTGAAAGCCATGATTGTTACGGAAACAACTGATAAAATAGCTGCGTTTACTGTAGCACGTGAAGTTTATCTCAAACTCGAACAAACTTTTGGGGATAGTATTCCAACAGTAGAAAAAATCCAAGACATGGTAGAAGAAGTGCTGATTGAATATGGATATGCCAAAGTTGCCAAGGCATATATTCTCTATCGCGCAAAACGTGAAGAAGCTCGTGAAGAAAAAAATGTGGTGGTTGAGGTAGAAAAAACTATCGGTGAATATTTGGATAAACTGGACTGGCGTGTAAATGCCAATGCAAATCAAGGGTACTCACTCGGTGGTATGATTTTGAATACTGCTGGAAAAGTCGTTGCCAATTACTGGCTCTCACACATCTATCCACGAGAAATTGGAGACGTGCACCGCAATGCAGATGTGCATATTCATGACCTCGATATGTTTTCTGGTTACTGCGCAGGCTGGAGTTTGCGCGCGCTGCTCGAAGAAGGTTTCAATGGTGTCCCAGAAAAAATTGAATCTGATGCCCCCAAACACCTGAGTTCTGCAGTAGCCCAAATGGTGAACTTTCTTGGCACCTTGCAAAATGAATGGGCTGGTGCACAAGCATTTTCAAGTTTCGACACCTACCTTTCACCATTTGTAAAAAAATACGAAATGGAACTGTGTGCTGAAATTGAAAAGGCTGGCATTCAATTCCCTTCGCCCGATGCAAGACAAAAATATATAGATGACTCTGTATATCACTATGTGTACCAAAACATGCAGTCATTTGTGTTCAACATGAATATTCCTTCACGCTGGGGCACACAAACACCATTTACCAACATTACCCTTGATTGGGACTGCCCAGAAGATTTGAAAGAAAAGCGTCTCATGCTTGGCGGCATTCCATTTCAATACAAATTTGGTGAACTCCAAAAAGAAATGAATATTATTAACCAAGCATTTATTGCCGTGATGACCAAGGGTGATTCCAAAGGACGCACCTTCACCTTCCCTATTCCAACCTACAATATTGGAAAAGATTTTGATTGGCACGATGCCAAAAATTTGCCCCTCTTTGAAATGACTGCCAAATATGGCACACCGTACTTTCAAAATTTTATTAACTCAGACATGAACCCTGGGGACGTGCGCTCTATGTGCTGCCGTTTGCAACTGGACCTCAAAGAACTTCGCAAACGTGGAGGAGGGCTATTTGGTTCAGCAGAAATGACTGGATCCATTGGTGTGGTAACGGTCAACGCTGCACGCATTGGATACTTATACAAAGGTGACAAAGAAAAATTTTTGCAACGCATTGGACACCTCATGGATTTGGCCAAGATGTCACTTGAAATGAAACGCAAAGAGATTCAAAAATGGATTGACCGAGGACTGTTTCCCTACACCAAACGATACCTTGGACAGCTCAACAATCACTTTTCTACCATTGGTGTCAATGGAATCAATGAAGCCATTCGCAATTTTACAAATGACGAACACAACATTGTAGACATGTGGGGCCAACAATTTGCTACTGATGTACTTGACTACATGCGTGCAAAACTTCAACAATATCAAGAAGAAACGGGAAATCTGTATAACCTGGAAGCGACACCTGCCGAGGGCACCACCTACCGATTTGCCAAAGAAGATCAAAGACGTTTCCCTGGTATTTTACAAGCAGGAACCAAAGATGCTCCCTACTATACTAACTCTTCCCAACTTCCTGTGGGATATACTGATGATGTGTTTGAAGCACTCGAACTTCAAGATAAACTGCAGACCAAATATACGGGTGGAACCGTACTGCACTGTTATATGAATGAACGCATTTCAAGTGGTGAAGCGTGCCGTTCCCTGGTGCGAGGAATTTTGTCGAACTTCCGACTCCCCTACATTACCATCACGCCAACATTTTCTATTTGTCCAAAACACGGATACCTTTCAGGAGAATTTGATTTTTGCCCAAAGTGTGATGCAGAAATTGGATATGTGGGTGAACAATTTGATGATGAGTATAGAAAAAAATTCGCAAGTACAAGTCCCAAAAAATGACGTCGTACCAAAAACACTCTTGAACAAAGAGTGTTTTGAAACAAACTCTATTACAAAAGTCAATTTCTAAAAAATGGCTTACAACTCATGCAAATTAACCACTGACACCTTTTTGTATCTGTTGTGTTTAAACATATACAAGAAGTTATTTTTATTTCTTTTTTATGACCACTCCAATGGAACAAAATCGTACACGCTGTGAAATTTGGACCCGAGTTATGGGCTACCACCGCCCTGTTTCTCACTTTAATACAGGCAAAAAATCTGAACATTTTAGCCGAAAACACTTTGTGGAATGCGTGGCTGCCAATGCAGCGTTTAAAACACAGTATGCACTTACCTCAATATGAACTACCTCCTTTTTACTACCACAACCTGCCCACGCTGCCCAGCTTTTAAGGAATTTGTAAGTAAGTTTATAAAATTTTCAGGAAAAATTATTGATGAACGAGACGAAAATTTTAAATCCCTCACCTTGGAGTATTCTATCAGTTCTGTTCCTACTATTTTAATTTTTGAAGATGAATCCATGGAAAATGCCTTGTGCCGAACCAGTGATCCAGCTGAACTCTATACGTTTCTCAACGAAAAACAATAAAACACATGATTATTAGCGCTGTCCAAAAACTCACTCTGCTTGACTATCCAAACCATACAGCCTGTATCGTTTTTACTCCTGGATGTAACTTTCGGTGTGGATACTGCCACAATCCAGAATTTGTTTTACCCGAGATGATCGCACAAATCAAAGAAAGTTTTATTGATGAAGAAACATTTTTTACCTTTCTTGAGTCACGAAAAGAAAAAATTGATGGTGTTGTAGTCACAGGGGGAGAACCTACCATGATGGGAGATCTCCCTCTTTTTTTACAAAAAATAAAAGACAAAGGATTTTTGGTCAAACTGGATACCAATGGAAATAATCCAGACATGCTTGAAAAAATTCTTGACCAAAAAATGGTTGACTATGTAGCCATGGACATAAAAACTTCACTCAGAGAATACAAAAAACTCGTTGGGGACCGTGCCAATGAAACCAATTTGGCACAAAGCATTGCGCTTATAAAAAAAACAACTCCAGACTACGAATTTCGCAGCACGCTTATCAAAGAAATTCATACACCTGAAATCCTCTCGTCCATGGCCGAACTGCTTCAGGGTAGCAAAAAACTTTTTTTACAAAATTTTCGTCCACACATTACACTCAACCCACTATTTGCGACATTTCATCCTTTTTCTGAAAGTGAAATGAGTGATATAATAAAAATGTTTCAAACAAGTATCAAATATGTTGAAGTGAGATAAATATTGTTATCACACACAACCAAAAATTAAGCTTCCAATTATGCAAAAACCTGTTCTTGCTAAGCCAATCAAATTTGTTTACAAAAATATTCTCAAAAAAATATTTTTCAAAATGGATCCAGAAGACGCACACGACCACATGATGAAAGTTGGTCAATTCCTTGGCAAATATCCTCTTGCAAGAAACATCACCAAACAAATTTTTTCATTTGAAGACCCACGCCTCACACAAACCATCAACGGGATTACCTTCAAAAACCCTGTTGGCCTCAGTGCTGGTTTTGACAAAAATGCCCTTCTTACCGATATTCTCCCCTCTGTCGGTTTTGGTTTTTTGGAACTGGGTTCTATCACTGGTGAACCCTGCCCAGGCAATCCACGCCCACGCCTGTGGAGATTACCCAAATCCCAAGGTCTCATTGTGTACTATGGGCTTAAAAATGACGGCTGTGAGGCGATTGCAGAACGTCTCAAAGTGAAAGATTTTTCCGTGCCCATTGGTATAAGTATTGCCAAGACAAACAATGCCCAAACCTGTGAAACACAGGCAGGAATTGATGACTATGTCAAAGCGTACAAAACCCTTTCGGGCGTCGGAAACTATGACACTATCAACATCAGTTGCCCAAACACATTTGGTGGCCAACCTTTTACAGACAAAACACGCCTTGACGGGCTTCTCGGTGCTTTAAACCAAGTCCGCAACAAAAAACCCATGTACATCAAATTTTCCCCTGATCTTTCGGACGAAGTCCTACACGATTTGGTTGAAACCGCAATGGTGCACAAAGTCGACGGCATTATTTGCTCAAACTTGACAAAAAAGAAAGAAAATGACAGGATAATGGAACCTCTGCCAACTGACAAAGGTGGCATGAGTGGCAAAATTGTCGAAGGCCTTGCCAACGACCAAATCCAAAAGGTTTACAAAATGACTGAAGGCAAAATGACAATTATTGGAGTCGGTGGTGTTTTTTCGGCCGAAAATGCCTACCAAAAAATTCGCTCTGGTGCCAATCTGTTACAGCTGATCACCGGCATGATTTTTGAAGGCCCTCAAGTTATTGGTGAAATTAATTCAGGACTCGTCAAACTTCTCGAACGTGACGGATTCAAGAACATCTCCGAGGCGAGAGGGGTTGATGTAAAATATTAAGTTTTTATAACTACCATTATCATTTTGAGGAATTTCGACAAAGTCGGAATAATGAAAGATCGTCAATCAAAAAAATAAATATTATGTCACTTGAATTACTTAATACAATACTTTCAATACTAACCTTGATATCCCATATCGGTATCATACTTTTTATTGTCACTTATTCATATTCTTTCTTTTCCAAAAAGAAATTTCTTTTTTTTGAAAAAATAAAAACGCTTATCATAACAAATGGACTTCTGCTTGGATTTCTTATTGCCATCGTTTCTACAGCATTAAGTCTTTTTTATTCTGAAATTCTTCACCTGCCACCATGCAGTATGTGTTGGTATCAACGAATTTTCTTATTTTCACAGGTATTCATCCTCGGCATGGCCTATACAAAAAAAGACAGAAAAATTGCAGATTATAGTATTTTGCTCTCTCTCATAGGAGTCTTTCTTGCTATTTACCATATTTTATTGCAAAATGGTATTAGCCTTTATACTCCTTGTTCTGTGGGAGCGCTAGTATCGTGTTCGGAAAAACTCTTTGCCTACTATGGCTATATTACCATACCGGTTATGTCTTTAACCTCTTTTGTACTGCTTGGTATTACCATGTATTTGATAAAAGAAAAAAAATAGCCTCGCGTTATGACGACATCATCAAAAATGTATAAAAAAATCTTTTCTGGACTTTCCACAGCATTGTTATTTTTTGTTGTTGCGCTCAGCTCATTTGGTATATTTTTTTGCATTGGCAATATTGAAATGATGATGCACCATGATCATGATCATAGCATACAAACCCATTCATCACCTTGTCAAAATAACTTTGGATTTAATGAATGTTCCATGGATCTCTTTGAACACATTGAGCTGTGGCAAAATTCTTTTTTGTCAGTGATTCCCTCTTTTACACAGATCTTTTCTCTCCTTATTTTTGCTGCGGTTGCAATATTCATTTTCAAACAAATTTTTGCATCTTTTCCTCTCACATCTCCTCAACGATTTCTTTTTTATAGCAGAGACAATCCAGACACGCCTCTTTTCAATATATTCTCTTCCCTTTTTTCTGCGGGGATCCTCCATCCGAGACTTCACGCCTAACCGTAGATATTTTGATTGTAATCAAAATATTTTGTGTTAGGTTTTTTTAATTCTTTTTTTCTATGGATAATAATAACTCAAAACAAAATACCAACTCTTCAGAGCCAACAGAAATATCTGAAAAACAAATATCAAAAATGGAAGTGTGCATCGATGGCATGAGTTGCCGCAGCTGTGAAATTACTATTGAACGACAATGGAAAAAACTTCCAGGAGTAAAGCATGTGGAAGTCAATGCTTCAACAGGAAAAGGAAATATTCACTTTGAAGGACAAGCCCCAAGTGTTGCAACACTCCAACAATCGCTCGGTGATGAAAAATACTCTGTTCAGCAGAGTAAAAACACAAATTCATCTCACATCACTCTCAGCGAAGAAAAAGAACGACCAAGTTTTTGGAAACTGGTTGGGCTCTTTGGCTTGGTGCTCGTGATTGGCAAAGTTCTTACCGGCCTTGGACTTTTTAACACTAATTTTAACGTGAGTGAGTCTGCCAGTTTTGGTGCTATTTTTGTAGTGGGACTCGTTGTTGCAGTTTCTTCTTGTTTGGCGGTGGTCGGAGGACTTTTGCTTTCAACAACAGCGCGGTTTAATGAAAAGTATGCTTCACAAGCACCACTTGCCCGCATGCGACCGGTCTTTTTATTTGTCCTTGGCAGAATAACTTCTTACACAATTCTTGGAGGACTCCTCGGAGTGATTGGTGGAATTCTTTCGCCTTCTCCAACAGTGACTGCACTGCTCACAATTGTGGCGGCCGTGTATATGCTTATTATGGGGCTTGAAATGTTGCATATTGCCCCACAGTGGATGAAACGATTTCTCCCTCGTACACCAAAAGGACTGTCACACAAAATTTTGGATGCCGAAGCCAAAGAACACTGGGGGATGCCATTTGTACTTGGTGGCGCAACATTCTTTTTGCCTTGTGGATTTACTCAGGCCCTGCAACTTTATGCCCTCACTACAGGAGACTTTATGACTGGTGCTACCATTCTTCTTGCCTTTGCACTTGGGACAGCACCAGCACTTTTAGCACTTGGCTATGCATCAAGTGCCCTGAAGGGAAAATTTGGAAAAGCATTCTTTCAGTTTGCTGGAGCTTTGGTAGTGGTGCTCGGTTTATGGAATATTCAAAATGCCCTTGCTATTGCCGGATATCCAATTTCTTTTTCTGGCCCTTCAAAAGTTCCTGCTTCAGTAAGTGAAACTCCTATCCCATCAGGCAATGTGCAGGTAGTAAAAATGAAAGTAGATGCTTATCAAGGATATATTCCAGAAAATATTACTATTGAAGCTGGCCGACGCATTCGCTGGGAAGTGGATGGCACAAACGCGAGTGGCTGTGCCAATGTTTTGGTGTCTCGCAAACTTAATGTGCAAAAAATTCTCAAACCTGGTGTAAATGTCATTGAATTTACTGCACCAACCACACCTGGCCAAGTTGCATTTAGTTGTTCTATGGGCATGTACCGAGGAAACTTTACCGTGGTGCCTGCAAAATCTTAATCTTTTAAACAAAAAATATGCAAACAACACTTCACATTACTGGCATGCATTGTGCTTCGTGCAAAAAATTGATTGAAAGTATTTCAAAAGATGTTTCTGGTATTGAAACTGCTGATGTCAACTTTGAAACTGGGGTACTTACCCTGACACATACCGAAGATGCAAATATACAAAAAGTAAAAGAAGAAATTCTTTTACTTGGAGAATACAGCGTGGAGTAATCGCTCTTGGGATCGAGACCCCAAAACACTCTTCCACAGACTCCTCTTGACAGGGGTTTTCTGTGGTGATATTATATACCTATACCTATGGTCTAGGTATATAGAATTCTTAATCTTTCTCTATGACCGAACCACACATCTCTAAAATAAAAATGAACCTTAAAAAAGCTCAAGGACAACTCAATCTGATTCAAAAGATGATTGAAGATGACCGCTACTGCATTGACGTTGCTCAGCAAGTTAATGCGGCCATTGGCCTCCTGAAACAAGTAAATACGTATGTACTCGAAAGTCACCTGCTCTGTTGTGGCTCTGAGAAATTAAACTCAAAAAATACAAAAGAAAGAGAAGATTTTGCCAAAGAATTAGTTCAGGCATTTAGTATTAAAAATAAATAATATGTTACAAAAAGTTTTTCTCACTATTCACGGGATGACCTGCAGCTCATGCGAAAAAATTATTGGCATGGAGCTTAAGGATGTTCCTGGGGTACACGTCATTAAAATTGATTCAAAGACTGGTGTTGGTGAAATTGAAGTGGAAAAGGAGGTAACAGATGAACAGATTGTACAGGCAGTTCAAAAGGCCGGATATCATGCAGTTATCGAAAAAAGAGAAGGACGTGAAGAAGGCCCAGTATCAACAGATATCACGGTTGAAAAGAAAACGGTGGCACAAGATGCCCCATTTAAAATGAAACTCGCTTCCACAGTTGAAGCCGAAGGAAAATTTACACAGGAAGGAAACACCCCATCATTTCAAGGCAAAGTAACACAAAAAAGAACTGGTGAATTTGAAATTCCCGAAGGCAAAGAAAATGTCGATGGCTTCATCGACCACGTTTTACGTTCACCAAAATTTTCTCAGCTATTTCAGTCTCTCTCCGGAGAAAGTGCTGCCTTACCATTTGATCATTCGACACACAACATGAAAATTTCAGCACCATCCCCTGCTTCTATTGCCAAAGGAGAAGATCGTACTGACTTCGTGATTAATGGCATGCACTGTTCCTCATGTGCTAATATTATTGAACGAAGTATTAAAAAAGTCTCTGGCATCAAATCTGCCCATGTGAACTTTGCAGCGCAAAAAGCAAGTGTTACCTATGATACAACGCTCGTGAAGACAGAAAATATTATTGCTGCTGTCAAAAAAGCTGGGTATACCGCAGATGTGTATGACCCAAAAAATACTGAAGCAGAACGGCAACGTCGAGAAAAAGAAATCAAAGGATTTTTCACAAAATTTTTGTGGAGTTTGACTCTGAGTATTCCAATGCTGTACTTCATGCTTCTCGACTTTTTTGCGATTCCTGGAAAAGCTTTTACCCTCCCCTATGTTGGAATAATTTCACTCGTCCTTACTACCCCAATACAATTCATTATTGGAGCTGGATTTTACAAAGGCATGTGGAGTTCATTGCGCATGAAAATGTTCAACATGGATAGTCTCATTGCGATTGGAACCAGTACTGCCTTTTTTTACAGTCTGTGGAGATTCCTCGACTATGTCGTCCGCAATAAAAGTGTCATTGGTCTTGGCGGAAAAATTCCAGAACTGTACTTTGAAACAGCAGCCTTTCTTATTACCTTTGTCATTCTTGGAAAATGGCTCGAATCAAAAGCAAAAGGAAGAACGAGTGATGCCATCAAAAAACTTATGGGGCTTCAACCAAAAACAGCCCGCGTGATTCGAAATGGCAGAGAAACAGATATTGCTATTGAAGATGTGGTAGTTGGTGATATTGTAGTCGTACGCCCTGGAGAAAAAATTCCAGTTGATGGGGTAGTCACCAGTGGAAATTCGTCAGTTGATGAATCAATGCTGACCGGTGAAAGTATTCCTGTTGAAAAAAATCCTGGTGATGTGGTCGCTGGTGCTACGGTCAATAAAAATGGATCCTTTGAGTTTAAAACCTCAAAAATTGGAAGTGAAACGGCACTCGCACAAATTATTCGTCTTATTGAAGAAGCCCAAAATTCTCGCGCACCTATTCAAAATTTTGCTGACAGAATTTCATCTTGGTTTGTTCCAGCAGTCCTTATTATTGCGGCCATCACGTTTATTGTGTGGTTCTTCGTACTTGATGCCAGTTTGGCATTTAGTCTTATGGCCTTCACAGCCGTGATTGTTATTGCGTGCCCTTGTGCACTTGGACTTGCGACTCCAACCGCAATCATGGTAGGCACAGGCAAAGGTGCTGAATATGGCGTGCTCATTAAAGGTGGAGAACCTCTTGAAGCCGCCAACAAAGTTCAAGCAATTATTTTTGACAAAACCGGCACGCTCACCAAAGGAAAACCCGAGGTAACCGAACTTATTGCCATTGGCAACGCTGACGAAAATACGCTTCTGTCAATTGGTGCCAGCTTAGAAAAAAAGTCTGAGCATCCTTTGGCCGAAGCCATTGTACGATATGCGCAGGAAGAAAATGAAGAATTTGTATCTGTAGAAAATTTCAAAGCCATACCAGGACACGGTGTACAAGGTGAAGTGCGTGGAGAAACATATTATCTCGGAAACAG
The DNA here is from genome assembly GCA_964566225.1 of uncultured Gammaproteobacteria bacterium. Taxonomy (GTDB): domain Bacteria; phylum Patescibacteriota; class Patescibacteriia; order Magasanikbacterales; family UBA922; genus CAYTKU01. The sequence continues at coordinate 29,379 of CAZMHV010000005.1, read as the reverse complement.
AAAACTCATTGCTGATGTTGCTGAACTTGATGTAGAAAGCAGTGAACGAAAGATCCGTAAACTCGAAGAAGCCGGAAAAACCGTAATGATCTTAGCCTCAAAAAAAGAGGTTATTGGTCTCATTGCTGTGGCAGATACTTTGAAAGAAACTTCAATTGAAGCCATCAAAGCACTTGAAAAAAGAGGCCTACAAATTTATATGATTACGGGTGACAATCGTCGCACAGCCGAAGCCATTGGAAAAATGGTCGGAATAAAAAATATTCTTGCCGAAGTATTGCCCGAAGAAAAAGCAAATGAAGTAAAAAAGTTGCAGGATGCAGGCCTGCGAGTAGCGATGGTTGGAGATGGAATCAACGATGCTCCGGCGCTCGCTCAAGCTGACCTTGGTATTGCCATGGGAAGTGGAACAGATGTGGCTATGGAAACCGGTGGCATTGTGATTATGAAAAGTGATTTGCGAGATGTTTTGACTGCTATTGATCTCAGCCGCGAAACCATGAGCAAAATTAAACAAAACTTATTCTTTGCACTCTTCTATAACGTTATTGGTATTCCAATTGCAGCACGAATTTTTGCCGGGCTTGGACTCGTACTCCGACCAGAACTCGCTGGGCTTGCTATGGCGCTCAGTTCTGTTTCGGTTGTATCAAACTCACTTTTACTCCGACGGTTTCAACCAGGAAAGAAAAATTATCTTTCCATTATTGCGCCAATCGTCATGGCCGTCGCCTTTACACTCCTCTTTGTGCAGTTTGGGAGAATTAGTTCAGCACAAGATATGGGTGAAGCACGTCCTCCTCAAGCTTTCGAGCAAATCCAAAGTGAAATCGCAACATTTCTCACTTCAAATCCAACCAAAATGAATTTTGCGAGTAATGGTCCAAAACTTTTTTTGGGAACCGATAAATATGTAGGACTTACACTCAAAGAAGGTACATTCCCAGTGACTGACAATGAAATGATCGTTGGAGCAAACGAAGCTAAGATGATGCGAGAAGAAAAACTTTTTCAAAATCCAGGAGATACTCTTAAAAATTTCTTTGGAATCTCTGAAATGAAAGTAACAGGAGTACTTGAAAAAACAGGTACACTCATAGATGACTACCACATTATGAACATCAATACCTTCCAAAGAATTGAGGGAAAAACGATAGAAGAATAAACAACTCCATAAAAAAATCCTGGTCTCATAAGCCAGGATTTTTTTATACTTTTGTTTTTAAAAAAATTTGTACTTTTTTATATAGCCGTGGCTCAGTAATTTTACTTAAAGAAAAATGTCCACCCTTTTTCAAAATAATTGATTCACATGTTACTTTTTTAACAAAATTATGTACTGACTTAAAATTTACGACTTCATCGTCTTTGGCATGAATCACAAGAATTTTTTTGGGATCAAATTCTTTGACATGAGCAGCAGGATTATAAAACTTCCCTGTTTTGAGTTTATTCCAATTTTTTTTCTGAATTCGATAGGCTTCACCAAAGGCATTTTTTATAGCACCATAGAGCCAATCAAGTGGTTCTTCACGACTTGAATCCTTCCAGTCTACTACCGATGAAACAGTGACCACTTTACTCACACGATTATCTTTGGAGCAAAGGAGTGCCGCAGGGCCACCAAAACTTCCACCCAAAATAAAAATCTTTTTGGGATGTAACTCAAATTTTTTTCCATCCCACAGACTCGTCACCCCATTTGGGAGTTCATCAATAATATCCAAAACATCTTCGTGTGGAGAACGAGCCAAAAAATCTCCAGAACTTTCCCAACTGCCACGATACCGTGGAGCAAAAACCCAATATCCTTTTTGAGAAAAAAATTCTAAGAGTTCTTTTTTGGATGGACTCCCTGGCATGCCCACGCACAAAATAATCACCTTTTGTGAAGGTCTTTTGGGCGGAAGAAATTCTGCAATGATCTCTTTTTTAAATCTGGTTCGCAGTGTTGGCATAGTTACATTTTTTTCAAACAGGATTCACACTTACATCCATGTGGTTTGATATAAAAATTCCAATATTCTTTGCCATAGTTATAATTCAACTCTTGACCAACATGAATGTTTTTGCGCGCATAAATTTTAATGTGTCCTTTGTCAGTATACACAATACAGTTTGGCTTACACGAGTGATTAATATAACGAGCTAAATTATCATGGCCCTTTCCGTCAATAGTATACTTGTCATCAAGTGTCATAAGATACTTTCCTCCACGTCGTTCACCTTCTTCAATCGTCACTTTTTTACCAATATATTCAATGACAAAGTCTCCTTTTTTAATTTCTTTTTTTGCAAAAAGTCCACGACCATACGAAGTCTTTTTTACGGCAAATTTTTCTTTGAGTTTTTCAAGTCTTGTTTTCATGTATAAAAATTAAATAGATTACCAACTTCCTCCACCTCCGCCGCCACGTCCACCACCACTAAATCCTCCACGTCCACCTGAAGAGCGTGAAGTAGAAGCCAAGGACGAACCTGTAGTTCGAGAAAAAGTAGAGAGTGATCGAGCCAAATACAGCGAATTAAAGTTATGAACAGCGCCCGAAGAAACATACCAACTAGAAGGCTCTATGTACATTCCTTCAAAATACTGTGCCCAGGCCACTTCTACACCCAAAGTCATAGCCAGTGGCAAAAAAAATTCAAATGTTTGTGGACTTTTTTCTGGAGCATTATGAAAGTTGATTCTATCTTTTTCGGCCACAGAGAGATATGTTTTTAACCCCGAAATATGTTCGTAAGCATCTACCCCTTTTTGGGTTTTCACAGACATAAGTGGTGCAAAAATAAAAAACAAAACAGAACAAGTGAAAGCTGTGAAAAAACCGATCAGATGTTCCATCAAAACCCCGCCCGAAATATATTTAACACTAAAGTAGAGAAAAGCAACACCCGCAATATAATACTTCCGACGTGCTTTCATGGGATTATTTGGAAAGTACCCCTTGGTGATAAGACTGTTATATACGGCTTCTTGAATTTTTTTAAATTGAGTAGCAAACTTACGACTGAGGTCACTCAGTTTCACCCGTGCCACACCATCAACCCCTGGTTTTTCAAACAAAAATAACTCATGTACCAGCATTTTATCAAATTCGTTTTCAAAGATTTCATTTTCTGATTGAATTCTTTGGAGTGAAAACTCTTTTCGGCCCAAAATACTCGTTTGTTCTTCAACGACCTTCAAATGTCCTTTTTGGGCCAAATAAATAATTTGTGCTGATACATCTTTACCCTCAATTTTTTCGTCCACAATCGCTCCTACTTCAATAGGACTCAAGCCATCTGGTGCATCAAACTGGGTAAGGATAGTGCCTTTTCCCTTTGGGTCTTTGCCATGACGATTCCAGTAAAAGAGGAGGCCAAAAAAAAGAAAAATCGGAAGCAAAAGTGGATACAGTTTACTCACCGTGTCCCAAAGTGTTGGTTTTGCAAAAGTATCTTTGGAAAATTCAGCAGTGACGGTTGCTCCGTTGTATGCAGGAAGTTGAGAAAATGTATACTGAACCGTTCCGTCTTGTTTGAGTGTTTGTTTGCATACTGTCTCACTGCCCCGTGGTCCAAAGTGACAAGTGACCACCCGCAGACTATTCAAAAAGTTCTTTGGATACAAAAATGTAACACTGGCCTGTTCAATGGGAACCTGCCACTGATCTCCAATAAAATTCCAACTCAAAACATCTTTTTCACCTCGTATTTGTGCCCCCGAAACCTCATAAAAAATCTTATACATTTTTTGACCACTCACCATGTTCTTTGGGTCGCCAATTTTTAGAGAATAAATATTGTTTTGTATGGAAGAATTATACTTATATGGTAAACCATTTTCGTCGAGTACTTGAATATCTGAAAGTGAAATTTTACTCACCACATTTGATTCTTGAAGTGGAATATCTCGAAAAATACCATGTTTAAACTGATCACCAAAATTGTAGAGAATATCTTCTTCAACCCGCAAGTTACCTTTAGTATCCATTTGTACTTTTACTGTATACTTTTTAATACTTTCAATATTTGAATGAGAAGAAACCGCTTGTGACATGGTAGGTACCAGTACAAGTAAAAAAGTGGCCATGAAAAAAAGTATTTTTTTCATAAAACGCAATAAAAAAAGTCATCACAAAGATGACTGGGACAAAATTTCAACAGCGAACACAGACAAAAAGAAAATTTCGGATACTACCGAGAAACGAAGAATAAATTTTCATATTTTGTGTTTATTTTTGTATTTTTATAAGTGTATTATAGCACAAAAAAGGCGTTTTGTCAATGTGATTTTTACAAAAAATACGGTTCGTCACCGTATTTTTTGTTTCAATATTTTATTTGATTACCTCTTTCACCTTTTTGACAATCGCCTTTGCTGAAATTTCTTCAAAATCGAGAAGCTCTTGTGGCTTTCCACTCCGTGGCTGCTTCCCAACAGCAAGTACATGGACTGGAATTTGTTTTTTCACCACATTATTCAACGCATACATCACGGCTTCACCAATTCCACCTTCATGGTGATGATCTTCCACAGTAATAATCGCTTTGGTTTCTTTCACTGCCTTTTCAAGCATCTTAGCATCGAGTGGTTTGACGCTGTACAGGTCGACAACACGAATGTTCACGCCTTGCTTTTGCAATTCATCGTACGCTTTGAGCGATTCGTGCAATGTCACGCCACAACCAATAACCGTGACAACATCGTTACTACTACTGCGAAGTGTTTTACTTCCACCCATCACAAATTTTTCTTTGGATGAATAGAGAATCGGGGTATCCATGCGGGTAGTACGAATGTAAACCATGCCGTGATGCGCAGCGGCTGCTTCAACGAGTCGTTCGGTGGAGACAGCATCTGATGGATAGAAAACCACACTGTCACGAACAGCGCGAAACATGGAAATATCTTCAAGCGCCATTTGCGAAGCGCCATCTTCACCAATAGAAACTCCCGCATGTGAACCAACAAATTTTACATTGGAATTACTGTATTGCCCCATGCGAATTTGATCGCAGGCACGAGTGAAAAATGCTGCAAAGGTAGAAACAAAAGGAATTTTGCCACGGCGTGAAAGACCAAGTGCAACACTCGCCATATTTTGTTCGGCAATAAACATTTCAAAGAATTTTTCGGGATGAACTTTTTTGAAAGTTTCGGCAAAAGTGGAGTTGCTGGTCTCGGCGTCGAGGACGACCATGTTTGAGTGTTTGATGTAACTATTTACCAAGGCATTGCCATAGGCTTTGCGGGTAGAAACATTTTTATCTTTTGGATAGTCTGTTAAAGCAACTTCCCCTAATTTTACATTTATCTTTTTCCCACTCTTTGGTGCTTTTACCTTTCCAACTAGTTTTTTATTAACAGCACCAAATTCAAGAAGTGCTTTTTCACATTCTTCTTTAGAAAGAGGTTTTCCATGCCAGCCATCTTTGTTTTCAATAAATGACACGCCCTTACCCTTGAGTGTCTTCCCAATAATCATGACTGGTTTCTCTTTCACTTTCGATGCTTTTGCAAAAGCATCAGCACACTGCTCGAGAGAATTTCCATCTTTCACCACAATCGCTTCCCATCCAAACGCTTCGGCTTTCTTTTTGAACTGCTCAGTATGGTGCCCATACAGAGTTTCGCCACGTTGTCCCAAACGATTCAAATCCAAAATTCCTACCAAATTGTCTAGCTTGTAGTGCGCCCCAATCTCCATGGCCTCCCACACGCTTCCCTCGGCCATTTCACTGTCTCCGAGCAGAACATAGGTCTTGTATGACAATTTATCTAAATACTTCGCATTTATGGCCATTCCAACGCCTACAGAGAGACCCTGGCCAAGTGAACCCGTTGCTACTTCAGTATAGGGAAACTCCAAAGTTGGATGCCCTTCAAGACGACTCGTAAACTGACGGAGCGTCAAAAGTTCTTTTTCAGTTACTTTTCCTGCCGCTGCATACAATGCATAAAACAACGGTGAAGCATGGCCTTTGGAAAAAATAAGGCGATCGTTGTTTGGATTATTTACGTCATTCAAATCTGCTTTGAAAATTCCACCAAACATGAGGGTGGTCATGAATTCAACGCCCGAGAGTGATGACGATGGGTGACCCGAGCCTGCGGCAGTAGTAGAAGTGAGAATGTAATAGCGAATCAACTTGGTGAGTTCAGCAAGTTTGGTGTTCATATACAAATAATTACAAAAAGGTACCCATAGTATCCCATAAATTTCCCATCAAGTGAAGAGAGTCTCTCTTCGATATCTACTTCAAAGAAACAAACCCGATAGCATTGAAGTATGTCACTCTTACCGCTTCTTTTTCATCTCCAGAAAGATACGAGAGATACATTTTCATTTGAATTTTTTCATTTTGAATTTCAACAACCATTTCATTTGCAAGAACATCTGTTTTTACTTCTTGTCCATATTTTTGTTTCAATGCAATTGCATACTCATTCAGATTTTTTTCTCCAAGCAAAATATTATTTTCATAAACTTTGAGGACTCCCTCAGCAAAAGTCATTTGCAACTTTCGACTTCCAAGGTCAAAATATTTTTCACCCGAGTTATTCATATTCGTGTCATAGGGGAAACGAATTTCTTGCAAAAAATACTCATAGGTTTCTGTAGCAATCACTTTATTGATATGATTTGAATATGAAAAATAACCATCATTGTATGAAGTAGGACGTTTATCAAGTCCCATTTCTTTCATGGCATTGTTTGCAATCACATAGCCTCTTACGCGGTGTTCATCACTTTCAAAATCTTTAGGATCTTGCTTTAAATCATCCATAAACCATTTTTGGATTTTATCTACGGCATCATGATCAGCCAAAAATACAATTTGTGAACGAATACTTTGTAAAACCTTTCCATCAATTTTGGTATCTTTATCCACTTTTTCAATTTTCCCATCTACCAAAATTTTATTTTCAATAAGAAGTGTTTGCAAACGATTGTACTGACTTTGTACTGACACATTAAACATACTCCATGGTCCAACGAGAGAGCCCAAAAAAACTGAAGCCGTAAGTAGCAATGCAAATTTAATTTCTTTATTTTTGCTCAAAAGATAATAGAGAGCAACCGCAATAAGCCACAGTCCAAAAACTACTACCAGGTAACGTGGTTCTGTCACCCCATACTCCTGAATACGAATCCCAATAGACATGAAGAGGACGATGGTGAGAGGAAGAATCAAGCCAAAAAAGAAAGCAAAAAACTTTTTGAGCCAAGGGTATTCATGGTGCTGAATCATTGGCTGCCCGATGAGGTACGTAATAACTCCAGTGATGGAAAAGGCAAGGATCCACACAGCAACGCCACCAAGTGGCCAATTTTGTGTTACCAAAATCTTGCCAGTATAAGCGTACAAAATAACATAAAAAATAGACAGAAGCGGAACTAAAATAAACTGAACAAAGATACGCAGTATAGCTGGAAAAGAAAAATTTTTATCAAGTTCTTGTGGCTGTTTGGGAAAACGACAGAGAAAGAACCAAGTGGCAAAAATTCCTACGATTACACTCCACAGTTGCACATAGGTTTCTTCGTCCCAGTTTACACTAAACAAATAGTCAACTGCCCACAAAGAAAGCGCGAGTCCTGCAAAAAGTGTCGCGGAAAAAATTCCGGTTACAAAAAACCAGATGACTAATGTTTCAATATATCTCCAATGCGCAGTATTATTTTCTTTTTTGAAAAACGGAACAGCCAAAACAAGTAGCCAAGAAATTACATTGAGTAAAATGAGAGTGATTATTTGTGGTGTAGAAAAGTCTTCAGGTCCTTTGGGTAACAAAAAATAATACCGGGTGAGAAAAACAATGCCACCAAATTGCAAAATCCAAGCAATAAATTCTTTTGGTGTAAACCTTTCACGCCACAAAGTAAGAGCCAAAAAAATTGGTGCCCCTAAGAGTGACATGAGCAAAACTTTTTGGGCGATTTGAATATTGTCATTCAGCACTGACCCAAGTTCAATGGCATATACTCCCATGCTGGTTCCGAGTATGGTTGTGAGAACCACCAAAGGAAACCGTCTGACCATGGCTACAATGGTGTCAAAAATGTTTTTTATCGACAAGCTTTTGAGACGGTGGAGGACTGACATACGGGGGTGGGTTACACAATAAATATTCTAGAATTACTCTTGATCATCATCTTCGAGCTTTGCTTTCAACTCTTTAAACTGATTCTCCGCTGCCTTGAGCTGGCCACGACAAAACTGAATGAGTTCGACTCCTTTTTTGAATTGCTCCATGCCTTCTTCAACGTCGAGGTCTTTGCTGTTCAGGGATTCGACGATTTTTTCGAGGTCTTTGAGGGCTTGCTGAAGGGTGATTTTGCTTTGTTTTGGCATAGAAAAGTGAGTTTATTATTTTACTGTACCTGAAATATACTCTTTCTGCAACCTTGACAAAAAGAATAAACTGTGCTAAATTCGCTTATCATTTGATATGTCTCTTTGGCTTGCTTGAGGGCAAACAAGAGAGGCACACCAAACTTGTGCCGTGGAGGAATGCGATGACAGAATTCATGGAGGCGTTGCCGAGGTGGATCGTGAAGATGGACGACGGCTCGTTCAACTTCTCGAGGAGAGAGGACAAGCACGATGCCATGACCGAGTTCGACGACGGACACATCGCGGGCATCGTGGTTCGCCCCTTCCCCGTCCCCGAAGATCCGATGATGAGGAGTCTCATCCACTCCCTCATCGAGCTGACGCTGATGCGGAAGGACGGCGGCCTCACGGGGTGGCTCCTCGGTCAGTTCGCCCCGGTGGTCACGCAACTCATGCTGGACAACTAGGGCACGAACCACAGACTGGACAAGCAACACAATCAAACGAAAGGAGGGAGCACCCGAGGCAGGAAGACTCGGATGGACTCCAAAGCAGCTTAAACATTAGGCTGCTTTTGTTTTTATGGTTCCATCTGATACTCGCAAATTCAAAATATCCCCAGCAGCGACACCTTTCACACTCTTCACCACTTTCCCCTTTTCATTATATGCAATACTATATCCCCGCTCCAAAATTGCCTCGGGGTTGAGCACCTGCAATTGAGTTGCAAAACTTTCTACTTTTTGGAGTGACAAATGCAAGTTCGACTCAAATTCATAACCAGCTCGAAAAAATCGTTCCTCAAGCGAATGAAAATTATTAAAAATATATTGAAACCCACTTTGTAAACCATATTCCAAATTCTGCACCACTGTTTCATCACGCTGTAACACCATTTCAAAATTTCGTATCAACTTTTGTGTTTCGTGAGCGAGAATTAACTTTTGTTCATCAAAGATTCCGTCAAATGAATACACCAATTCATTTTCTAAATTACTCAGCACAGAAAATAAACCTTCGCGTTTGGTTTGCAAAAACGCTGCCACGGCTGTTGGCGTAGAGCAACGCACATCAGCCACAAAATCTGCAATCGTATCATCGCGTTCATGACCAATACCCGTAATCACAGGAATGCGCGAAAAATAAATAGCATCAGCGACTGCTTCACTATTGAAGGCTTTCAAACTTTCGTAACTTCCTCCACCACGAATAAGCACGAGCGCGTCAATCTGTGGTCGCATTTCATTAAATTTTTTAATCGCTCGCACAATGGAATCTTCGGCCGAGTCTCCCTCTACACGCACATCCAGGTATTCAATCTGCAATCCCTGCGGCTCCAAATTTTTTTGAAAATCAATCACCGCGGCACCACTCATGGATGTAATCATCCCAACGTGTTTCACAAACTCTGGAATTGCGCGTTTACGAGTAACATCAAAATATCCTTTTTCAGACAACTTCAACTTCAACGCTTCAAACGCTTTTTGGAGGGCTCCTTCACCAACAGGTTCAATATTAGCAACATCAATACGAAAACTCCCATTGGGCACATAAATATTTGCCGTACCCGAAATCACCACTTCCATTCCATTTTGCAAGAGGTGCTGCACACGACTCATGTGTTTCCATCCAAGAAAGCATCCGACCATGGCATCGGACTTGGCGCCTGGAGTAGACTCTTTGATGGAAAAAAATCCATAACTACTGCGTAAACTAATATTACAAATTTCACCCTTAACTTTTACTATTCCCATTTCTGAGAGCAACAAATTAAGCCCCCCGAGAAATTCGGTGACTGAAAGAATATTTGGGCTAGCAAAAAGAGAGGGTTGATCCATAGTTCATCTATTCTATAACAAAACCACCCTTTTGTGGAGGGCGGTCTTTATATATCTTTATGAGTGGAGTTGATATTTTTTTACTTGCAAAGTAAGAAACCATCCACCAAGAGCCAAACAGAGTATGTACAGATATGTATTAAATTCAGGAACTGACTCACCTCCAACATCAACTCGAAAAATAGAAATCTGATTTAAAGATGCACCCTGAGAACCATCGCCAATACGAATAAAATAAGCACTTGGAATACTCTCACTCATCTCTGGAGTTGTCTCCGCCCAGTCAGCTGGTGGAGTAAAGCTAAAATTTTTCACTCCTGCTGAACGAAATGGATTTTGATTTCCTGCAATAGTAGTGAGTAAGACCCAAGAATTTCCATTGTAATATTCAATGTTCAAATCATAATCCATTCCTGCCGCCAGCGCTGATTCAGTTTCTATATCAAGATAAACTTTATTAAACTTTGAATTTGTATAACCAATATATGAATAGTTTCCACCCGCATTTACCCAACTTACATCCCCTGCCTCATCGGCATCATTGGCATCATTTGTATCGTCTAATGCTGACTCACTATTATAATACACTCCTACATTTGAGTTTGCACCAGTGAGTGGCGCGGCCAACACAAGTGATGGAAAAACAAAACCGAAAAGCAACACAACTATAAATATCTTTTTCATACAATCTTTCTATAATATTAATTGTTATAAATTATACACCTTTCCCCAACTTTCTGTCTAGTAAAATCTTTCCATAAAAAAATCTCCTCAAGAGAGAAGATCTTTTTCATGTGGCGTTCGTTGTTCGAACGCCAAGTACGTTCGCTCCTCCAAAAGCGAACGTTACTGTTGATCGACGAACGGTTCGTCGAGGTACTGGGCGAAAATGCCCTCTCCTGACTCAGGGATGCCATCCCCGTCTTGATCAGGATAGACCGTACACATCCATCCTTCGTAGACGACCGAAGTTTCAAACTCTTGTGGAGGTGGATCACACGCCCCACACGCACCGGTTCGATCGAATCCACAGACGTGAATCCAAAAATGCCAGAGACTGTCCAAGGCTCGGTGCTCACACCAAACCAGGTTCGGGTTCCATCGATCTTCTGTCTCGAGAAGACCGTCCTCACACCCCTCTTCCGGCATGAGCTCGCATTCGTCAGCGATGCCATTGAGGTCTTGGTCAGACTGCCACGGGTTGTAGAACCCAGGGCAGTTGTCAACGCCATCAGGAACGAGGTCGTGATCCGTGTCCTGCTGTTCTTCAGCAGAAAGTTCACACCAGTCTCCGACACCATTTCCGTCAGTGTCAACCTGATTGGCGTTGGGCCAGGCCGTGCAGTTGTCAACTGGCAAGTCGAGGACAACCGGTTCATCTTGAACGCGGTCAGCATCGACATCTTTGACAGCAACAACGGCTCCACCCGACCAAAAACACGTTTCCCCGATGTTGACAACGCCAACACAGAGGTTGTGACAGGGGTGAACCTCTTCCATGAGGTCACACGCTCCCGAATCAGGATAGAGCGCCTCGAGCGGAATCGGTTCCTCACACATTTCCGTGAGGTCGTTGCACACGAGATCTCCTTCACAAAACGGGTCGAGCTTGTCACAGCTACCCGCACACGAAGGATCGTCCGTATCAAGCAGACCATCGAGGTCGTCATCACAGCCATTGAAACAACGGCCGCCCTGTTCGACTTCGACAACCTCGCAGGTTGGCTGTGCCGGAGGGGGATTCACAAACTGGTCAGTGACCACTCCCACGTCGGCGAGAACCTCCTGCGTAGCGTCGATGATTGCATCGACAGTCGCGTCTTGCTCGTAAGCGAGATCAGCCTCGCTCACGAAAGCGTCCACTTCGGGTGGGAGTGGAGACACGTCAGCGACTTGAGTCGAATCTGGCAAACCATCGCGTCTACCAGAAAACATCATGTCCGAGACTCCGAAGTCCTTCACATCAGAGATCGTCACCGACACATCTGCCGGCAAGAAAACCTGGCCCGAAACATGATTCCCGGTGTCGTTTCCGATGTCGGTCTGCGACGACGCATCGAATTCGACGATCGTCCGTGCCATGTCGGGAAAATTCTTGGTCGTGACCCGAGTCTCACATCCGAAGAAGCAAAACATCGAGGGGACAAAGCACATGAACGCAATCATGAAAGAACGAGCCATCTGGATTTCTCCTGGTTGAGGGTGTTATTCGCTTCATTTTAGACCACCATGGCTAAGATAAAACGAATCTCATGTAAAAAAAATTTTTTTATATGAGACTGTTGAACGGTTGACCTTAACAAAAAATCAAGCTTTTGTCAATACTAAACTATTTTAACTTTTGAAGTAAAAATTTTTCTTGAAATCGATCACTCTTTTAAAAGACTAATCTTCTATTTATACCTGCTTACTGAGTTCCAAAACTTTTTTTAAAGTATCTAAAACACCCTCCTCAAACATATTTGCTGCAAATTTTGTTTTTTGTTCTGGTGAAAGATTCAAAATGTCTTCAATATTCCACCACTCAAAATACTCTACTTCATTTGGGTCAAAAGTTAAATCTTCTGGTTTTCCAGTAAAATGATATGCAAAAATATTTTTTAATTGATTTTCTTTTGTGCTAAGGCAATGTACCTTTGCTAGAAAAATTATATCTGCTGCAGTTACATCAAGTCCTGATTCTTCTTTTATCTCCCGAATCACCGTATCAATCAGATTTGAGCCTGCTTCTACATGTCCTCCTACAGAAAATCCCAAAAGACCTGGTGAATTATCTTTTTTAAAACTTCTTTTCTGAAACAAAACCTGACCATTTTTATTATAAAACCAAATATCAACAATTCTATGAAGCAACCCTTGAGCATGTATCTCGGCCCTCGTTCCCCGACCAATCACTTCATCATGTTCATTGATAATGTCCAATATTTCTTCTGCTGCCATATATTATTTTTTACAAGTAACTCCCTTATTCAAATTTAAATCACGATTTGATACCATGCACAAAAAATTTTGTTCCTCACATTTTTTATAATAGTCACAAATACTTTTTTTGTCTGCAGTATAGTCAATAGACAAAACAAATTTTTTATCAAAAATTGCTTGGCGTAAATACGTAAGTTTATGTGTTGTCTCTGCTACATTTTGAGATTCATCATCATTATAAAATACATCTTCTGCCCCCAATCCATCAATCACATTTTTATAAGATACATACAACTCCGGAGCATTTTGAGGCACAATCAAAAAATGAATATTATTTTGTTTTGCTTGCAAGGAAATTTCGTGGACCAAAAGGGTCATTTCTTGATCAGCATCTTTTTTTCCTTTTTCTTGATAATATTCATAGGCATCAATAATATCCAAATACACTCCATCATATCCAGCCTCTTGAATTTTTTTCACTCGGTCAAAAATTATTTGTTTCCATTGTTTGTCCCAATACTTCACTTTAAAGTTTCCTTCCCAATCTGGATTTTTTTCATCCAAAAATGTTGGTGAGCCAACCCGCCAATTTTTTTGCCAGTAATCACGATAATTTTCTGCCTCACCAATACTCAAATATGCCAAAACTTTATTTCCATTTTTTTGCAAAGATTGTATTTCTGAAGTTTGCAGTTTTGAATCATCTGGGTCAACCACAAGATAACTGTTTTTCAAAGATTTGAGTGTATTATATGAAGCATCTTGCAGTTGATAGTGAAAACCTTGTGGTGCTGTTACATCCAAATCAAATTTTCCATCTACGATCGTAACCCCTTTTGAAAATCTACGGAGGTGTTCAAGCAACTTTTCTTTTTTGGGAGATTTGGCTACTGATGGCTGACTTACATTATTAATATCAAGTGGAATAAGTGTGTATTTTATTTTTATTGTATCGCTTTTTTCAATTTGTAAACCAACTGCCAATCCTGTCTGTGTCTCTTCTGAAAAATATTGATCAAAAATAAAATTGCCGAGTGAATAAAAAATAACTTTATCTTTGTATACTTCGATTGGTTGCACCACATGTGGATGTGCACCAATAATAATGTCTACACCGGCATCAATGAGTGCATGTGCATCACTTACCTGAGTAGGATAAGGCTTTTCTGTTTGGTATTCTACACCCCAGTGTGGCATTGCAATGACCACGTCAACTTGAGAATCTAATTTTTTAACTTCCGCAATTACATTTTCAAAACCAGTTTCCACCAGTTGATGGTAACCCACAAATGCCATTGAAATGTTATTATATGTAGTAGTCACAGAAATAAATGCTGCGACATTATTTGGATCACCAAAATAATGAACCCCTGCATCGCCCAAAAACTTTCGTGTTTGATCAATGCCTTTTTGGCCAAAGTTTTGTTCGTGATTGTTAGCCAAACTCAAAAATTCAAAACGCTGTTTGAGTGGGTCAACAAATTTTGGTGAAAAGGTAAACGTGAAGCGAGCACCACCTGTGCCGTTGGAGACTGATGTATTGGTTGTAATGGGTCCCTCAAGGTTGGCCAAGTGCAAATTGTATTCTTTGAAAAGTGGATCAATCAATAAGAATGGATGATTATAATCGCCAGCAGCCTGCGTCTTGAGCATGACTGATCGATCGAGCATAATATCGCCCACAGCAAGCAGGGTAAGGGACGAAGTTGGAGACACTGGAGGCATGTTTCCTAACTCTTCGCTCGTGTTTGATACCTCTCGAGCATCCTGTTTTGATTGAGTACGGAGCTTCAAAGGTTCTAAAACGACCCCTGTTTGGTGATCCTCTGCCACCACAGAAACTTGATTTTTATAAAACAACAATAGCCCCGCACAAAGTGTAAGACAAAGTAAAATAATACCAATATAAAAACGCTTGGGCATAGAAATCCTCTCTTCATAATACCATGTGAGACTAGCCAGAACAAGTGGCTTTCACAAATAAAAAAGAGAGATAAAGAGCTCTCTTTTTAAACGTTTTAAAACTCTTGACATTGCCCCACTTCCAAAACTTTAAATTCAATCCCCTCAGGAGTAATCATACTCATGGGAAATCGATGATACGGCCCAAGGTGTTTGAGCATTCCATCGTGAATGGGGAAAACCATTTTGGGTTTCACAGCTTTAGCATAGTCAATGCACTCAGACATTTTCATCCATGGTGCACACACTGGAAGCGCAAGCATTTCTACTGGCACTGGCGGCACCGTAAATGAATCACCTGGGTGAAAAAGTCGTCCACCAAATAAATATCCTACATTATGACAAGGTGAACTTTGATAGATCACGGCATGATCGCGTCCAAAAGCTTCCACTTGCATTTGCCCAACCATTTCTTTGCGACCACCTTCAAAAAGGTCAAATCCGATCCCTGCTTCTTGCAGTTTTTTCCCCACATGGTCATTGGTATATACTTTCACACCAGGGTTTTTTTGCACCACTGTTTGCAAAGCAGCAACATCGCAGTGGTCTTGATGTTCATGTGTAATAAAAATTGCATCCAGATTTTCCAAGTCTTTAAATCCTTCTGACCATATACCCGGATCCACCAAAATACGAGTATCTTTCCCCTCAAGAAACAAACACGAATGTCCAAATTTGGTAATATTCATACTAAAACCGATACAAATAAATAGAATTGTCTTTGTCACTCGGCTTACTCACGAGCTCAGGAGTCAAGCCTTCAATTTTAAATATATATGAAACGACACGCGCACCAGATTTCAACTCATTTTGAAATTTTTCTTTAACTCTGTGGGCCAATGTTCCAGGGATGCCAAACACATACACCACATCAGCCTGAGATAAATCTTCATGAAACAAATTTTTATTTTTGAATGTTATTTTTTTACTTTTGGAAAATATTTTTCGTATTTGACAAACAACCCAGAGTGGAAAAATTAGTTCGACACCAACGGCCTGCACATTGAAATGATTCGCCGCATAGACCACCGTGCGACCGTCTCCACATCCTAAGTCGTAAAAAACTTCACCGGGTTGTAACTGCGCTACTTCAAAAACTCGTACCAAATCTTTTTCGAAAGCTGGAACCCAGGGAGCAAATGAAATAATAGTAATCCAAGATTTGGCAACAAGAACAATCAACAAAATAACAACAAGGGTAAGTAGATAATTCCAAATCATATTTTTTTATGTACGTCCTTTGAGTTAAAGACGGCAAATGAGTGTTTGCCGAGGAGTATTTGTGCATTCACAAATAAGAATGGGACACCATCAACAAAAACTTTTTTGTGTGGTGGACGTACCGCCAGTGTCAGTCCATATTTTTTTTGAAAATATGCTTTTATTGTTTCTCTTGTATTGTATTTCTTACTAAGAAAAAATGGTTTAAAAACTTTTTTGTTTGTTGAATAATATTCTTTGTGATTTTTGTGCAGCCACAGTTGCACACCGGCTTCTCTGTTTGGAAAATTATTTTTTGTTTTTGAAATAGGAGTTTCTTTTTGTGCATCTGTTTGAAAATATTCACATATTTTTTGCAACGGACACTCGCCACAGCGCGGAACTTTGATACACACTCTACTTGAAAAATCCATGAGAGCGGCATTCAAATGTTTTTTTGCTGAAGGTAAATTTTTTTTAACCTCTTCAAAATCTACAACTGAAAATTTACTTCCCTCTAAGACTCGCCCAAATATTTTTTTTATATTCGTGTCGACTGCCAACTCATTTTTGTTATATCCAAAACTCAAAATTGCACTGGCTGTGTATTCGCCAATTCCCGGAAGTTCGAGCAATTCTTTTTTTACAGCCGGAAATTTTCCTTTATATTTTTCAACGACCACTTGTGCCGCACGCAGCATATTTCGTCCTCGATTATAATACCCAAGCCCGGCATAATACGGATAAAATTCTTCCCAAGTTGCCGCTGCCAAATCAAAAACCGTTGGAAACTTCTGCAAAAATTTATTGTAATATTCAATTACGCGGGACACCTGTGTTTGCTGAAGCATAATCTCACTCACCCACACTTCATACGCACCAATCCCCTTTTTTCTCCATGGCAAACTCATGCGTCCATTTTTTTTGTACCACTTTAAAATTTCTGTTTCAAAAAATGTATAGTCCATACCAATTATTCACCGAGATATCGAAAACGAGGCATCACTACGCCATCAACTTCCACACTCTCCAAAAACATTTCAAGCGGCCGAATAAAATGTCGATTATCTCCGTAAAGTCCTTGATACACCACCCATTCTTCGAGCGTATCGTGGTGAACCGCAATTTCTCGGGCACGATACTGTCCCCCTTTGTAGTGTTCATACACACCAAACCGAAAATTTTTTGCTGTTTCAGAAAGTGGAGGCAACATAGTATCTCTTACAAGAATACAAAAAGTATACCATACCACAGAGTGTTGACAAATACGCTTAGACTGGCTATAGTTATTGAGGTCCAAATTCGGACCCACGCACGAGGAGAAACCCGATGAAGATCAGCGATACGGCGAACAGCGCGACCATGGCGTATACGGTCGCCGATGTCATGGCGACCCTCAACATGGCCAAGATCCTGGCCTTCGTCGAGGAAAATCAACATTTGCCGGAAATCGTCAGGTACTTGAAAGAGTTCCTCAAGACGGCTCAAGCCCTGCACCGCCCGAAGTTGCTTTGGAGCAACGCGCAGATGAGCGCGTGGCTCCACGAAGTGCTCAAAGACGAAGAAGTCAACGAGCCCGAAAACCTGGCGGCACTCCGGGTGAATCAGTCGGAAAAATACCGTCCGGAGAGTCAACCTCGACTTCTCGACGGCCGCCTCGACCTGGACATTCTCAGGGACTCCTTCAACAACCGTGTCAGACACCAGATCCTGGCACCGGCGATGCTTCAGTTCGGAATCTCCCCAGAAGCCAAACGGTTCATCTACGGAGAATCCTTCCGGCAAGGGATCGACGACCCGTTCCCCAACTGGGTCAAAAGCCTGCAACAAGCCCAAAAAGAACTCGGCCTCCGAGAGGCAGGAAACTTCATCCGGCTTGAACAGGACGACCGCGATCCTTCCCACTGGGAGGTCTCGAAGAACACTGGTTTCGTCGTTGCATCTCTCCACAGGGCCCGTCACCAGCACACACCCTCGTCCTGGTTCGCGCCCCTCTTCCCCTGGTTTGCCCCACTCTTCAACGACGAGTGAGACAACCTCCCGCCACAACAAAACCCGCCTTCGCAATCCCTTTTTCGAGAAAAATTTTTTCTTGAGAAAAGGAGGGAGAAGGCGGGTTTTTTGTTTTTCCTTTGTATTCCTATTTCACCCACACGGTTTTAATATTTACAAATTCTTTGATGCCATAGTGCGAGAGCTCGCGGCCACATCCAGAATTTTTGGTGCCACCAAATGGAAGTCGTGGATCTGAAAGAACCATACCATTGATAAACACTTGCCCCGCATCAATTTTACTTGCTAGTTCTTTGGCATGATCAGTATCACGAGTATAAATGGAACTGCCGAGGCCAAATGAAACATCATTGGCAATATGCAGTGCTTCGGCTTCGTCTTGAACCACAATCACCGAAGCCACTGGTCCAAAAAATTCTTCACTGTACGCGGGCATTCCCTTTTTTACATTTCGCAAAATAGTTGGCGCAAAATAAAATCCTTTGTCACCAACTTTTTTTCCACCCGTCACGACCTCGGCCCCGAGCGCCACAGACTCTGCAACTTGTCTTTCAATTTCTTGCACCCCAGTTGCATTTACTAGTGGGCCCATCTGCGTTGCTTCACTCATTGGATCCCCTACCACAAGTTTTTCAAATTCATTTTTAAATCGTGTTATAAATTCTTCGGCAATGTCCTCGTGTACAATAAATCGTTTTGCGGCCACACAACTTTGTCCTGCATTCTGGAGTCGTGCCATGGGCGTGACTTGCATCACCAAATCCAAATCTGCATCTTTCAAAATTATCGAAGGATCACTGCCACCAAGTTCAAGCACCACTTTTTTTAAATGCTCTCCTGCTTGCGCCGCAACTTTGCGCCCAGCAGATTCACTTCCCGTAAGTGTAACCGCGACCACTCGTGGATCTGCAATCACATGCTCAACTTTACTCGCACCAATGGCAAGATTTTGAAAAATTCCTTCTGGAAAATCTGCTTTCAAAAATAATTTTTCCATGGCCATGCCACAGCCTTGCACGTTTGATGCGTGTTTCAACACTCCAACGTTTCCAGCCATAGCAGCCGGCGCAATAAAACGCATGGCCTGCCAATACGGAAAATTCCATGGCATCACAGCCAGCACCACACCAATCGGATCAAAGCGAACATAACTTTCACTCGCATTACTTGCAACCACTTCTGGCGCCAAAATTGTTTTTGCATTATCGGCGTAGTATTCACAGACCCACGCACACTTTTCTACTTCAGCAAGAGACTGTGTGATAGGCTTGCCCATTTCAAGGGTAGCAATTTGTGCCAATTCATTTTTATTGCTTCGAAACAATCGCGCGAGTTCGAGCATGCGTTCGCGACGAAAATCAAAGCTGGTGAGTTTCCAGGCTTCAAACGCGCGGTGTGCCACATCAATTTTGGCATCGAGTTCTTCTTCGGTGAGTTCGCTATATTCGGCGATGATTTCTTCGGTTGCGGGATTAATAGATTTCATACAAATAAAATTTATATTTCACAACTTTTTTCCTTGAGTTCCAAACTTAACTTCTGATGATTCTCACTATAGTCTACCGGAACTTCAATGAGGTGCACACCTTTTTTATTTAAACATTCCTCAAGCAAAATAGAAAATTCATCAGCACTCGAAACTCGATACCCACTCGCACCATACGCCTCGGCATACTTCACAAAATCTGGATTTCCAAAATCAAGTCCAAAGTTTTCCATATCTTGTCCTTCTTGTTTCCACTTGATCATACCATAACCAGAATCATTCAAAATCACAATCACCAAATCAAGCTGCATGCGAATCGCCGTTTCCAGTTCCTGCGAATTCATCATAAATCCACCATCACCACACACGGTCACTACCTTTTTTTCTCTATACAAAAGTTTCGCAGCCATGGCACTTGGGAACCCTGCGCCCATGGTGGCCAGTGCATTATCAAGCAAAAATGTATTTGGTTCATACGCTTTATAATTTCGTGCAAACCACAATTTGTACATGCCGTTATCGAGTGTCAAAATTCCATTGTCTGGCAAATTTTTTCGCACATCAGCCACCACGCGTTCAGGCAGCATTGGAAATCGTGCATCATGAATATTTTTGATAATATGTTCTTCCACTGTATTTTTTATTTTTTCAAAATATTCATTTTCATTTTTCAAATTTTCATTTTTTAATTTTTCTGTGAGCTGCCACACCGCATTGCCAATGTCCCCCACTACTTCAAGTTCTGGAAAGTATACATTGTCCACTTTGGCACCATAAAAATTTACATGAATCACTTTGCGCGCATCACCATGTTTCATAATAAATGGTGGTTTTTCAATCACATCGTGTCCAACATTGATAATCAAATCAGCTCGATCAATCGCACAGTGCAAAAAATCATTTGACGAAAGTGCCGCACAACCCAAATACAATGGATGACGTTCATCAATCACACCCTTGCCCATTTGTGTATTAAAAAATGGAATGCCGGTGGCGTCAACAAATTCACGAAGCATTTTGGCAGTCATTTTTCTATTCGCTGCCGCACCAATGAGCAGCAGGGGTGACTTGGCCTGCACAATCATTTTCACCGCTGCATCAATTGCTTTTTCTTCGGCAATTGGACGACGGTTTTTTTGTACAGGAAATACATCGACCAGTTCGGCATCTTCGGCAGCGATGTCTTCGGGCAATTCCAAATGCACTGCACCCGGACGTTCTTCGGTGGCAATACGAAATGCTTCGCGCACTTGAGACGGAATCAAATTTGCATTCACAATTGACTTGGTATATTTGGTCACCGGCTCCATGAGTTTAATAATGTCGATAATTTGAAAGTGTCCTTGCTTACTACTTTTGATTGGCTTTTGCCCAGTAATCATGACCATGGGCATACCACCGAGGTTTGCATACGCTGCCGCCGTCACAAAATTTGTCGCACCAGGCCCCAGCGTTGATAAACACACACCAGGCTTGCCCGTGAGCCGACCAACGGTCGCAGCCATAAATCCTGCTGCTTGTTCGTGACGAGTGACAATCAATTTAATTTTGGAAGTACGCAGAGACTCCAAAAAATCCAAGTTCTCTTCACCAGGAATCCCAAAAATATATTCTACCCCTTCGTTTTCAAGTGCTTTCACGAGTAAGTCTGATGCTTTCATATTCAATTATTTATTCCCTTTTTTAAAAACCTTCACCAAATAAATAGTTACCACCACTAACACCAATGTCATAATTCCCGCATACAAAAATTTGGCAAAAATTGTGTCTTGCTTGAGTGGAAATAAATATTCAATCATAGCCTTGATAGCTTCGTTCCACGCCAAAGAAGCAATCACCCCAAACCCAGCACCCACATAACTGACTACTTTTTCTTGAATTTCACTTTTGAGTTCTTCACCATCTTTTTTGATTTTTTCTAATTTTTTTTCAAATGCCATAGTGTTTATAAATGGAGATAACTGATGTATTGTATCTTGTTTTGAGTGGTTCAACAACCCCTTTTGATACAAGTGAATGCCTTGGTTTGTGGCATATTTTGTGTGTTTTTAAAAATTGGCTTTACTCAGCTAATTTTTTGTTTTTAAAATTCAAATTTTTGCTAAATTTAGATAAATTACTTTGTTTTTTGGTTGACAAAGACCACAATCTGTTGTATTATATACTGTTTCCTGAGCTATTCCACCACTTTCCCTACGAGGAGTGACCCAGAATGAATCCAGTTAGAACTGGAAGTACTGTCGGGTATGTCGATGGAAACACGGTCTACGGACCGGGAGGCGGCGGAGACATCCGCGGTTACGTGGACGGCAACAAAGTCTACGGACCGAATCGCCGGACCATCGTCGGCTACGTCGACGGCCGAAAGGTCTTCGAGGCTGGCATGCTCGGTCGCGGCGCCCAAATCGGGACCGTCTGCGGCAGCGACGTGCAGAACTCTTCCAGCCAGAACGTCTGCACGATCAAAGGGTTCAACTCGAACGAAGTCATGGGGGCAGCCGCGCTGCTCCTCGGACTCCTCGAATGACCCCCACGGCATCGGGAATCCTTCGCACAATGCGAGAGCGGCCAATCGGCCAGCGGCGCAGCGTGCGAGGATCCCGGTGCCCTTCACAACAACCATTACAAAAGACGCCCCGTGTGGAGCGCCTTTTTTTGTTGCAATTTATTTTTTGAGTGGATCATGTCCTGTTTTTATTTCCATTCCATCATCATATCCATCTTCGTCAGTATCTTTATATGCCGGATGTGTTTTATATTTATTCACCTCATCACCATCATTTAAACCATCACCATCTGAATCTGGCTTGTTTGAGTCTGTCCCAAAGAGTCTTTCCACAGTATAATCAAGCCCATCACTGTCTTTGTCAGAAACAAATCCATCGTTGGGTACTGTTGTCATGTGACCTACAACTTTTCCATCAGAATCAAGAGTCGAAAGATTCATGTCTATGTTATTTTCTCTCACATTTGTTACAAAAACATAATTATGAGCTTCTAATTTTACACCCATTGAATCTGCGCCCGTTCCCCCTAACTCATCTTGCTCCAAATTCTTCATCGACACTTCCGCCATCTTCGTCATCACTATATTGAAAGCATCTTCAAAACTCATAGCATTTTTGGGTGACTCAATAACTACCGGCTTATTCACATTCGTAAACGCAATCGTAAAGGTAACATTCACATCTTCTTTTGTTTTGGCATCTTCAAATATTCCAGCCAGACTCAATTTATATGGCAAGAGCGATGTTCCTTTTCCACCAACCCATACAGTTCCATCAAGTTTTTTTACTTCGGCAAGCATTTCTTTTAATTCCGTAATATCTTTTTCTTGTATTCCTGCTTTTTCATCTTTAGCCAATGTTTCTACCAAGTAGATAACATTTTCCTTACTCACAATAAAAGCATACGGCTGAGTTTCAACACCACCAATCATTTCTTTTTTAAGTTTTTGTGTCACAGTAATCGGAGGTTTTTCCATGGCTATTTTTTTGGCCAATGCCAAAATTCTTTTTTCATCTTCGTCACTAAAGTTTTTATTGGCCTTTTCTTTTTGTTCTTCTACCAAGGCATCAAGTTTTCCTTTGAACTTAGAATAGTCATAGGAAACCCATTGATTATCCAAATCACTAAAATCCATATCCTTCATTGGAGGAATTTTAGGCACACGAAATGCTACCACGTTACTATCATTGAAATAATTCAAAACCAAGGGCCCCACTTCTTTGTCCTCTTGTTTGCCACCGACAGTAAAAGTAAGTTGACTTTTTACTTGTTTCGCAGTTGTTTTATCAATATCCCCTTTTATTCCAACAAATACTTGCGTATCGGCTTTTTGTTCGCCTTCGGCGCCACCGACAGTCACAGTTCCACCAAGGCCGGCCAAACTTTCATTGAGAGATCTCTCCGCACGACTCAAAATCTTTCCTTTGGCACTGATATTTAAATCAAATGAATAGGTTTTTATTTCTTCTGTATTGGTAAACGCTTTATAAATTTGCATTTCTGGAACTTCTGCAAAGTATTTAAAATAGGCAAAGGCTCCACCACCACCAAGACCACCCAGTACCAAAACAACAAGAAGTACTTTTATAAAAATATGTCCCTTGGGTGCGACCTCTTGTACCGGTGAAGGTGTTGGAGGCAAATTGGTCATTTGATCCATACGAAAAAATGAAGTAAGTAGAGTGTGTTTGTTACAACACAAAAATAAATTTATTTTTTAGGTGCAGGTGTCATTTCCAAAACCATAAATAGTGGAATTTCTTTGCGTGCTTTTTCACTCGCTGCAAACTTTCTCCCTTTGGGTCCCACACGATTGCTGATCCACTCTTCCATACGCGTCACACACAAATTATTTTTATTCATCATTTTAAAATAATATTGCAGAGGTCTATGAAACGAAATCGTTTTAATATTTTTATTTTCACCGGGATGCATTTCAATTTTTACTTGTTTCTCAGATAAGTATGCATCAACACGTCGGTATTGAATCATGTTTTCTTCATCCCATCCCCAGTCAGATGATTTGGGAACACGAAATGTGGGATGATTGAGTACCACAAATAATTTTCCACTTGGCTTCAACACTCGACGACATTCTTTGAGGACACCTGCCACATTTTCAATATTTTGGAGTGCCAGCACAATCACAATGTGATCAACGGATTCCTTGAGGACAAAATGCAAATCATCGGCCGAAGATTCAATATACTGAATTTTTTTGTCTGAATTTTTTTTCGCAATTTCCAAAAGTTCAGCCCCAACATCAACCCCAATAACCGAGGCACCAACAGCCAAAAATTCACGAGAAAAAAAACCTGTCCCACAGGCGAGGTCAAGAATTTTTTGTCCTTTTTGTATATCCATGAGCCGCAAAAGGTTGGGCAAGATAACGTCTTTTTGAAAGGTTCCTTCACCGCTTTCGAGCATTTCGTGATACCAACTGGCTACATTACCCCAAGAAGTTTGTTTCGTTTTCATAAAATATATTTATTCTTTTCTTAGTATACTCCCAAAAAGAGAGAAAAACAATGCTATGTATTGACAAATTTTACCTGTTCGTGTAAACTTTTACACCAGCTGCACCAAAAACTACGCAGCCGGAGCACTCGACAATGGCCAAGGGTCAGAATTTCAAGAAGGTGGGCGACGACCACGGTCGCGCCCGGGGTCTCGGGCACAAGCACCGCACCGGTGAGAAGGCCAAGGAGCGCCAGAACTGGCGCAACCAGCTCCCAAACACGGGCAACCCGCAGCAGCGCTAGCCGTCCGGCCAGCGCTTCCACGCGAACCACCTCGGTTCGCAATAACCAACGGGTCAGGTGGTGACCCTTCGTATAAAAAAGGAGACGCGTACCACCAAACCTCGGGGGATCCACCAATCTCCACACGACATGGACACCCCCGAGGCTGCATTCAACTTTTAAAAAATCACCTTTTTACAGGTGATTTTTTTATTTATTCAATGGTTACACAGGGTTTAATTTTTTTATCAAGGCCGGTAAGCTTTACGATATCTTGCGAAGTAATAGCCATGAGTTCTTCTTTTCTTTCTGGTCCTGGATACACCACTCTATAAAAACTTGGCATCATTGGACCAATAGCTTCATTGAGAGTAATTATTTTGGCTTCACTTTTCATGCATTCAAAGGTTTCCTTGTTATGGTACAAAATCAAATCAAGTCCAGACGCCATCGTCACTTCTCCTTTGGGATCTGCCAAAAAGGCCACGGTCAAATCTTCACCAAATTCTTTGGTCTGTACCGGCTCTACCAAGGCTACTTCTTTGTCTTCGCCAAGTTCTTTCATCATTTCAATATACGCGTCTTTCATAAAGGTCAAATAATTGACCTGACTAAATCCACCAAGACATTTGAGTCCATAGTATAAACTGAGCACAAAGAAAATGGTCAGCATACTTGGTAAAATTTCTTTCTTTTCAAGTGCCTGACGAATTGACTCTGGTGTCAAAGGAATTTTGTATTCACCATCAGCTGATACCAAAAATTCACCTTGTTTCCACAGCGGTATACGATAATTTTTATCTTTGGAAATTCCCCAAAACAAATACGTTCCCCACTTGTCTTCGAGTGAAAAAGCTCCAGAAATATTGTTGAAATATTTCAAAATAAGGGGTTCGAGTGTTGGTTCAAAAAATATTCTGTTCAAAATAGTTGACTGATCCAAGTGATGATCGAGCAAAAGTTGTACTACCAAAGTTTCTTGTTCTAAGTAAATTAAATTTGGTGGATTTTGGTGATCTTCACCGATATACCCTCTCCACAAATGAAAATTTGTTTTGGTGACTTGCTCAGAATAATTTTGTGATTGCAAAACATTTTCATGATGATAAATTTTAGAAAGTAAGTCATGAATTTTTTCTGCATGATGAGTTTTCACATGTCCCGCCTTCAATTTTTCTTTCAAGGTAGTACGCACTTTATCAATTTCTTGAGAAAAATATGCACGAAAATTATACACGGCAGAAGAATGTGAGTTACTCGGCAAAAATGACAAGCGGTGTGTTTGTACTTTTTCATCGTGGTAAGAACTAAACAAGAGTCCACGAGGAAAAGAACTGTTGTTGAGTGAAACATTGGCACACGAAAGTACAATCACATTTTGAAAATCAGGATCATTGCGTTCCAGTCCACTAATAGCGGTCACCAAATTTGAACTTAAAAAAAACGGATCACAGAGAGGTCCATGGTGATCCGCAGTAGAAACAAAATAATATTTTTTCAATTGCTGGACAGCACTGTCAGCAATATCTGAACCAAGCAAGTTACTTACTTGTGGGTGAAAGGTTTGAAAAAATTCTTCTTGGCGCTCGCGCAGGCCTGGCCCGATATTCACATCAAAATAGTCGTTGGCATATTCTACCAGACTTTTGTTGCCATGCTTTTCCAAAATATCCCGGAGCACCGGCTTTTTGATGAGGACAGATTCTTTGAGAGCCTCAAAAACAGTCGTCAATTGTGATTCGGGTGTAGGGTGTGGTGTTGTGGATGAGTTATCCATAAAACAATGCTACCAAAAACCTCCTAAAAAATTTTCCGAAGTTCGTAGTATATACCCAAAAGACTTATTCGTCAAGATACTTTGTGCTTTTGACAGTGCATAAACCAGCCTGTGTATAAAATTTTTGCCTGTACCAAGAGAATTTTTTAATTACAAAAAAAATAATCAAAACCCTTGGGTGGATAAATGCTCTTGACAAATTCAATTTTTTTGATATACTTCGCTGTTTGTTCTCCACTTACGAGAGCAATTTGTTCTTTATAACTTGGATATTGGTTATTTACATGGTTGAAGGGCTCAGTATTTTTCTTATCTAAAGGAAAATAGCGAGCCCTTCGACCAATTAGGCGGTCGAGTGCCATCCTGCGGGATGTTGAGACAATCTCCGCCAGCTGAATGCGGCGGAAATGCGAAAATGGAGTGAAAAACCTAGTCATGAGCAACCCCAACCCCCAGAACGTGGCCCTCGCCGTGAGCCCCACCCGCGGGCTCAACCTCGTCAACCTGATCGGACTCAACCCGGGCGACACCCGGGACGTGATCCTGATCACGGACCCGACGAGCAAGGTCCGCGCGCACTTCATCCTCGACCCCAACAAGGCCGACGGCGACTCGACCCTCACCGAAACCACCCGCCTCAAGCTGGCGTTCCGGGTGGTCGGCGACCGGTACGGCATCGCCGCCAACGGCCCGGTGCCCGACGCCACCGTCGTGGCCCTCCTGCACGTGCCGCCCGAGACCAAGGGTGCCCCGTTCAAGCGCTGGACCTTGACCGGCGGCTTCGGCACCATCAACGGCGCCCCCACGGACCAGGCGTACCTGTACGCCCGACTCCAGAACGGTTCCTACGTCCGGGCCGTGATCGACTTCACCGGTCTGCGGGGCCCGGACCTCCAGTTCGACGACGACGACCAGGGGAACTTCCGCGCCTTCGGCACGGGCATCACGGGCATCTCGACGTCCGTGACCCGCCCCGCGACCTGGGAGTCCTACCTGCCGGAGATCAGCGAGGAGGACTACCGCGTCTTCCTCGAAAACGCGGCGACGCTCCCCGAAGTGACGTTCTTCCTCGCCAACACCGACGCCCTCCCCGGCGAGAACACCGTCGGCGCCGCGCTCGACGGCCTCACGCCCGACACGGCGGCGCTCACGGCCGGCAGCGTCATCAGCACCGACGACGGCATCACCGTCGCGGCGACCGGGCTCGACCCGGACGCCGCCATCGACGAGATCGCCAAGCTCGCCACCACCGCCGGCACCGCGGACAACGACGACAAGGCCGACGCCCCGGTGGACGGCACCGACGCCAACCCCACCGAGGACCCGAACCCGCCCCACGCCGACTGATCCACCGCCCCGCCGCGAACCCCGCCTGTCAGTAACCAATCCCCAACCCGTCCCCAGCAGTGAGTGGCCCAAACCCCGCTGCCCAGAGACTTCACCCGCGTGCATTCACACGGCTGCTCCAAGCAGCCAGAAAGGAAAAGGAGACCGAACGCACGCCGGTCACCCATTGTCATTGAATCTTTCAAGTACAGTGGACGACTGAAAAATATCATAAAAAGAGCTTGACAAAGGCTCTTTTTATGATATAGTGTACACTTTGTTGTACTACTCCGTTGTAGGGCTCAGTGCTTTTGTCAACAAGTGAAAAAAATACTGAGCCCTTCGACCACAGTGGTACGAATGGGCAGGTCCAACTGACATCAGAGAAAAGGGAAAAAAAGCAACCCATGGACCCCAACGAAACGAGGAACGAGCGTAAGACGGACGAGCAGGAGCCCCGAATCACCACGGAGGTCGTCCCCGGGGCCGACTCCCTCGGCATCATCTCGTCCGGCGATGTCACGCGGGACGAACACGTGCCGCCGGCCACCGAGGTCGAGATGATCACGGGCATGCGCGCCCGCAATCCCGACCACCAGCCGATCCTGCGCCCCCGCTCGCGCCACGGCGAGGCCGGCACGCGCTGACCAGGCGCCCAACAAGCGTTCACGCACCAACTCACCCCGAGCTGGCCGTGACCATTTTCCCGTAGGCACACAAGATATTGAAAGGAGATCTTCACTGCCTGCGGATCGACCACTGCCCTCAAATTTTTTAGTATAGTGGTAGATCTACTTTAAAACAGCCATACCTATTTTGTGGCTGTTTTTTTGTATTTACCATTCTCTCAAATAAACATATACTATATACATACTTAACATTATTTTTTATGAATCAACTAATTGAAAAGTCTGACGAAGACTGGCAAAAGGAACTCACCCCTGAACAATACCAAGTCCTTCGTGCCAAAGGTACAGAACGTCCCTTTACCGGAGAATACGTAAACAATCATGATCAAGGCATGTTTACCTGTGCTGCCTGTGGCAATGAACTTTTTTCAAGTGATGCCAAATTTGACTCTGGCACAGGCTGGCCTTCTTTTGATAATCCAGTCAACCGCGAAAACGTAGAGCTCCGTGAAGACAATGACCATGGTATGCGCCGCACTGAAGTGGTCTGCAAAAATTGTGGATCACATTTGGGACACGTGTTTAACGATGGACCTACGCAAAGTGGTCAAAGATATTGTATTAACTCGGTATGTTTGCGGCTCAAGAA
>CAZMHV010000004.1:0-164371 GCA_964566225.1 uncultured Gammaproteobacteria bacterium | reverse complement strand
GAAGCTGTATATGGGGGTTCGATTCCCTCTGAGAGCACACATGACAAAAAGACCCCCACAGTGAGGGTCTTTTTGTTTGGGCCAATGATAGATTTTTACAGTTTCACCATAGGGTTGGGAAAAAGAAAAATTTTATCTATATAGAGTATATCACATTTTTTGGTTTTTGTCATTTGAATCAATAGAAATTTATTACTCCCTGTGGACAAATTTGTACAACGATTATGATTTTCCTTTGAGAACTTGTAATTCGTCCATAATACGTTGCAACTGATTTTCCATTTTACCAATTAACTCTTTGGTCTGCATTACTTCACCAGTAATAGTCAAATCTTCTTTTTCTTCTTCTGCCTGAATTTTATCAATATCTTCTTCAAGCCCCTCTACGTCTTCTTGAATTTCGTCTACATCTGTTTGGATCTCGTCCACGTCACTTTGAATTTCATCCACATCTTTGGCAATTTCGTCCACATCTTTTTCCACTTCCTTCAAACTTTCTGTATTATAATTAATGGTCATTTGAATAAAAATGGATAAGTAAATAGCTTCGAGAGAAACAACAGTGGTAAGTATGAGTAAAATATCTTGGACACCAACACCAAAAAAACGAAGCCCAAAAATAAGTACAAAAAATACGCTGTGTCCAATAACTGAATATGGAGTACCAATGAGTTTTGTAAGATTCATTGAAACTTTTTCAACCGATGATTTTTTGGCAGATCGTTTTTTTGTCATAGAGTATCGAGGCTGAGCATACAAGTATTGTTTACCAAAATATTTATTGCTCTAATTTAAACTCTTGAGGCGAATGAAGTAATGCTTCATCTCCAACTAAAATAATTTCTTCTTGAGTTATAGTATCGATAGCCTTAACTCGTACTTTGGAGGTAAGTTGCGTTTGTGTTGGATTTTCTTTATTTACTTTGAGAATAAATTGAAGTGCCGCACTATCAGTATCAAGAGGCAAACTTGGGATAAACCAACGTATTTGTTTTTTGGTCACATCATAACGAAGTGTCCCTGCGGGAATAATTGCCTTGCTTTGATCAAATTCTGTGTCACCAAATACATCTGCAAGTAACTCAATATCTTTGAGTGGATGATAGGTATTATTGAGAAGCCATGTAATGGTATGAACATCATTTTGTGCGCCGGAAATTTCATTTCTGACTTCAAGTCCCAAGTCAGAATTAATCATAAGTGAAACCGGATTTCCATTGATAACTTTTTTTTCTCCTTCCACTTCATAGTGAGCTTCACTCCCTACTTCGATATTCCACACCCTATATTTATCAGCTTCATCTGAATTCTTTTTTATTGGTAATAAGATGTCAACACGAATTTCTTTACCAGGGGCGAGACTCGCTAAGTCCGGTATTTGACTCGCTGTCCACGTAATTTTTCCTTCTCGTTTTTCGTCTCCAATCGGTTGTGCCGTAATTACACCATCCTCAGGATCTTGAATTTCTTTCCAGTTGAGAATACTTTGCTTTTTGTAGGCAGGGGCAGTAAACACTGCAGCGAGTTGAATGTTTTTGAGAGCCGTTTGACCAGTATTTTTTAAAACAAAACTCGCATTTAAATTTTCTCCTGGTATGACATTGGCCTCAGTTACTGCTCCATTAATACTCACCTTCACCTCCAGTGCCGTATGAAACAGTGTTGGAGTATAGACAAATTCAGACAGTACGACAGGGTCACCTGTTTTTTGGACGGTCTTATACCCTAACACTTTTACTACCATTGCAGAGGTAGAGGTGGTTAGAACATCTGAAGACAAAAAAGTTCCCTGCATTTTAATAGAGGTAGTCGTAGCATCAGGGCTCAACGTCCAAAGAAAATCGCTTACTTGGTCACTGAGTGGATCACTATTTTTTTTATTGAAGCCAACAGGTGGTTGTACGACCAAAGACAATCCTCCTACTCTAAAATTTTTATCTTTCAAGACAGTAATTTCAAAAGGAATCGTAGCACCATAACTCGTTTCGGAAGGACCTTTGACCACGAGGGATACTGGTGATGACTGAAGACTAACAGTATAGGTAGCAACTTTTTGAAATTCAGAACTAAAGTTAGCTGGCAAATAATTGAGAAAAGCACGAAGTGACTGTTGTTCGCCGAGTGAACCAAATACTTTACCAGTGATTTCAATCATTCCCTCTTGAAGGGCACTCAGACTCCCCAAACGCCATTCATCTTTGGTATTATTTGTTGGAGGTAAAGTACTTTTTTCAAAAACAAATCCTTGAGGATAGGTTACTCGAAGACTTGCCTGAGCAATACTGACTGCCTGTGGATTACGATAGCGTACTTGAAACGTAACAGAATCCCCTATTTTTACTTGTTGCTGCACCGAACTCACAACCAGTACGACCTCATTTGTAGCGGTACTTTTCGTTTGCCAAAAATACAAGATACCAAAAGCAAGAGCCACAGAACAAACGCCAAATACCAACAAAGAAAAAAATACACGAAGCACCTGACTTCTTTTTCGCCTTTGAAAATTTTTCATGTTTGGTAAGGATCCATCTTGATTTTGGTAAATCACTGCTAAATTTTCAGAAATTTCATCACGAGAACGAGCAGACCTCGTAAGGTTATGAGCAGACTTTATTGCCAAAGAATCCTTTGATACCCCCTCATCTTCATCCTTATCTACATCTTCAACTTCTTTTCTTTCTTGAATGATACTCTTTGACTCAGTTAAATGTTTTTTTACAAAAACATGATCATCATCGTGAGGACTTTGATTTTTATGTGATTTGTGAGTATGTGACATACCTCAAATATTATTTTTCGGGAGATTCTATTTTTTCCATCACAACACCAATATTTTCCTGCTTGCGCAATATAGTCTTTAACTCAGCACCATTGGTTGCCCGAGTCATGGTATCGGCAGATGAAACCCACGATGGTTTCCACCCAGGGCTATAAATGATAGAGGTAGTAAAGTCAGTTTTTATACCAGACTGAGCTTGCACAACTAAGTGATAACTCGAAGTTTGTTTTTTATGAACACCGAGAAGTGTTTCTTTCCAATCTTTTTGGGGTTGTAATTCTTCTTTTTGAACTACAGAAAAAGGAAGCTTATATACAAAATAACTCTCTGTTGTTTCGCCAGGCAAAGTAATCATCCAGTTGCCAAAAATAGTTTTTTGAAATCCTGAAAATATACGGGTTCCTGTTTTCGAGTGAGTTCCCAATTCTTTTTCTAAATTTTGAACATCCTTATCATCAGTATACCATTTTTTGGAAACATGAAATGCATCTTCTGGAGGATAGTTAAAACCACCGGCATCCAAAAGCTCCGCTCCTTCTGGAACATAGGCACGAACATAACTAATATTTGGCACACCATAAAATTCTTCACCTGTTTTTCCATTATGTTTACGACGAATGATTACCGTATCGGTTACCGTACCATCTTCGGCTACCGTGGCTTGATGTTCAATCGTTTGCTCAATTTTAGCATCAGATTTTTGACTCAAAATATTACTTTGGACTACCATAAGATAATCTTGAGAAACCGGTACCGGTAAGATCTCACCAGTCCAACCAAATTCACGCAGATCTTTTTCTACCTCAGCATCTTTCATATATACCTGAATAGATTTTTCTTCCAAAGAACCATGCATAACCGAGAGTAACTGAAGTGCTTTGGCAGCATCAAGTTCTTTCGTCTGAGTAACCAAATCACCCAAAATATCCCCAATAATTGCTTTGGGAGTATTTTGCTGTTTGTCAAAGTCATTTTCTACTTTTTGTTGCAATACACCAAGTACATTTGTTTCATCGAGTTCTACTTTATGTTTTTCGTTTTCAAGAGGACCCAATACTCCGAGAACTTTTTCAAGTACACTGGCATTGATAGAGATAACTCCATCTACGGTAGTACCTCGAGACAATTGATAAAATTCTGACATTTTTTGTGCTGATGCCGCAAAATCTGGCCACCAATTGGCATCTTGAAATTCAAAACGACCATTGGTCAGCAAAAGTGGTGCTGGTGGTTTCACATAACTGCTCAGTTGACCTTTGAGGTCATAGGATCCACCGGCTGGTACATCAATATTTAAAATTTTACCTTTTTGGACATCAATTATTGCCATACTTCCTACAAATCCACCCGTAGGGCGAAGTTCATGATTATTTTGAAATACAACAAGATAACGACGAAAGTCACTCCCACCAAAAATAGTTTGGATACTTTGAGAAAGTGTATTCAAATCACGCATGTCATCGATAAAGGTACTAAACAGTAATTTGAATTCTTGAAATGACTGTTGGTACTCAACAGGAACGGCAGAAACTTTTACTCGACTGAGTAAAAGTTGGGCTTCTTCATACTGTGGGATAGCGCTCCGTAAATGAACAGAAACATCATTTATTTTTTGGATCAAATTTTTGTTTCCTTCACGTGACACTTTTATACCCTGTACGAGATATGTGTTGCCCAAAGCCAAGTGATGACCAGCCTGCAAAATATACTGACGGCTCTGCACTTCACTCCCGAGTACAGGTAAAAGCCCTGCTACATACTGAATGACTTTGTGTTCCTTGTCGAGAACCGCTTCTGCATTTGAAAAAGCAGAAAGAGCATTGTTTAAGTCAAGTTCCGCCTGTGGGATATTGGCCTGAAGTGCAGCAACGGTAGAGGCTTGAAGTGACAAAAATGCGGTTGTGGTCTGATCAACAACCTTATTAGTCGTATGTTTTACTTCTTGGTAATAGGCAAAAGCAGGAAAAGGTAACACCAACAGCAGAAGTACTGCCACGGCACGAACTATCAGAGTATTGAAGTCAAAAGATGCAAATATTGTAAATTTAGGAGAGTATTGATTAGTAGTATTATTTTTTTGTTTTTCTACAGATTCTTCACTGACTGAATTTTGAAAAAAATCCTGTGCAGTTTCGGGGATATCAGGCAAAAAAGAAGGTGGTTTTACTCGTGGCGCAGAGTGAATTT
The DNA here is from genome assembly GCA_964566225.1 of uncultured Gammaproteobacteria bacterium. GTDB lineage: Bacteria > Patescibacteriota > Patescibacteriia > Magasanikbacterales > UBA922 > CAYTKU01. The sequence continues at coordinate 159,405 of CAZMHV010000004.1, read as the reverse complement.
TTGTAACCGTAATCGTTGGCTTCAAAAAAGAAGGTGCAGGTGTTTGTAATTTTTTTTGTGAATTTTTATTGGCAGCACGCACCATTGCAGAGAGATCTACTTGTACTCGCTCAACTTTTTGACCATTTTTTTGTTCACGATATACAGGAAAAGTCGTATGTGAATCTTGTTCATTTCGCAAATTTACAACATGGGCAGAGGGAGGAGCATTTTTAATAACACGAAGAAATACCGGATGTGATCCGGATTTTGAAGAAACTTTTGAAGTCTCAGAACTCTGATGTGGACACTCTGCTTTGTTATGTCCAGGTATTCGGCACAGACTACATTTTCTTTTTATGTCTTTGGGAGACGACATGTATTGCAAAAAAAGAAACGTTTAAAGTATTTTTGAGATATATACTTGTATAGTATATCATATTTTTAACATGAACACTATCGTGATTCAGTGGAAAAAGTGTATAAAAAAACACCGACCAAATGGCCGGTGTTTTTATTATTTTATTCTTCACTTGCCGGTGACTCTTCGACAACCGTTTCAGAGTCTCCTGAGTCAGATTCCGTAAGCGCTACGGTTCCATCGATAACTTCACCGTCACTACTTACAACATTTTCTGTATTTTCTTCTTCTACTACCGTAATTTTCCAACCAGTGAGCTCTGCGGCCAAGCGAACATTTTGTCCACTTCGGCCAATGGCCAAAGAAAATTGATCTGCCGCTACTTTGGCGGTGGCAGTTTTTTCTTCTTCATTGAGTTCTACCTGAGCAATTTTGGCAGGTGAAAGAGCATGTTTAATAAATTCACTTGCCTTTTCGTTATATTGGATAACGTCGATTTTTTCTCCACCGAGTTCATCAATAATAGTGGTAATACGACTGCCACGCTGACCAATACAAGAACCAATTGGGTCAATACTTTCGTCGTCAGTCTTCACGGCCACTTTGGAACGATTTCCTGCATCACGGGCAATGCCTTTAATTTCAACTACACCTGAGGCAATTTCTGGAATTTCTTGAGTGAAAATGGTCTCTACCATTTTTTTGTTTGAACGTGACAAAATAATTTCAGGACCACGAACTCCCAAACTTACAGAAAGTACATAAAAGCGTAAACGGAGTCCAGGACGATACTGTTCACGCATAATTTGTTCGTTTGCTGGCACAATACCGGTAATTTTGCCAAGATCTACAATTACCATACCTGTGCGATCACGTCGTTGTACAATTCCTTGTACAATTTGTCCTTCTTGATCTTTGAAGTCATTGAACACCGTCGTGCGTTCTGCCTCACGAAGTTTTTGAATAATTACTTGCTTCGCAGTCTGTGCCGCCATACGACCAAAATCTCCAGGAATTTCAAGTGGAATTTCCAGTATATCCCCTACCTTGGCTTTTTTGTTAAACTCTTTGGCAGGAGTAAGCATGAGATCTGTTTTGGGGTTGAAGTGTGGCAAATCTGCAGTTTCTTCTTCGGTAAGCTCACGATTTTCTTTTTGAGCTTCTTCACGACGACGAGTCATTTCTTCTTGGGCTTTTTCAAGCTCTTCTTCTGGAATATCTTCAACAACGGTTTTCACATCCCACATTTGCATGTCACCAGTTTCTGGATCAAATTTTACTTTGATATTTTGTTGACGATTCCCATAGTCTTTGCGATATGCAGCACCCAAAGCGGTTTCTACGGCTTCAAGTACGGTCGCATAGTCCAACTTTTTTTCATCACAGATAATCTGGATGGCTTTACTAATTTCTGACATAAAAAAATGTATATATTCTGCAAAAAGAGCAGATTTTTTATTGAATAAAAAAAGCAGCTTCAGGATATGAAGCTACTTTGTCAATAGAACCAGTATATCATAACTCACAAGTTTTGTCAAGTTTTTTTACCTTACTTGGTATTTGCGTCCAAAACTGAGATATCTACTATTTGGCTATTATTGGTGATGTCTGGATCAAAAGCTCCGGTACCACCAACCACTCTTTCGCCCACCTTTAATTCTGCTTTTATAAATTTGACATTTTCTGTAGCAAACAATTCTGCCGCTGACTCTGAGAGCTGTAGCACAAGGTCAACCGATTGACCAGAGCCTGCTGGAGGAAGAAAACTTTCGGGTTCAAATAAAAGAGGCTCTTGCTTTTCGTTTAACAGACTCACGACCACACGAGTTCCACCTTGAACTGACTCTGTTCCTGGTAGTGCGGCTGGACCACGATTTGTATAGTGAATAGTAAGGGTTGGCTTTTCTTTTGATTTTATGTCCAAGATAAAATTTGCTTCGGGACGACCCACAAATGCAAGGTCAGAAAAATCTTGTGCAACTTCAGGATTATAGGCCCTGCTTGATGGCTGAGTCTCTGAACGAGGTGCCGTACTCTCGACTGCCGAAGTGGTAGAGTTTGCAGCCACACAATATCTTTTTTGTGAACAAGTTTTCGTAGCAAGGGCTCTCGTAGATTCAGCGGTACGACAAGATGTATTTACACGAAACGACCTTCCATTGGGACAAGTAAAAACAAATTTTCGAAAACCTTCGGCTCCACCTCGTAACCGACAAGAACGCTCTGAACTGGTGATAGTCGGAGTACAACTGAGTTTTTGAACAGCTGGCTTTGGCATTTTAACTGGAACGGCAGCCAATGCTAAACCATTGGCGAGCAATGCAGCAAATGAAGCCAGAAGTAACTGAGTATTGGTAATAGTACGTGTTTTGGTTTGTACTTTTTTAGGTGCACGTGAGTTTGATCGACGAGGTGTTTTTTTCATATATAAATTATGACAAAGAAGAGGGACTCTTTTTTGTTTTACTTTGTCTGAGAGTAGTATACACTCTTTTTTTCTTTTTTACAAAAAATATTGCTACTCGACGGGAATAATATATTGTTTTATATTTACTTTTCCCTCTTCAGATCTATACACACTGATCTGTTCAAACTGAATAGGAGTATTTTCAATATTTATTTTTTTCTGTACACAAAATGCTCGTGCTGCAAAAAATATACTTTTCATTTTTGTTTTACTCACAGCTCGTTCAGCACTCCCGTCATCATTTTTTCGTGTTTTTACTTCAATAAATACAAGTGTATTACCAAAATGTGGCTTTTCATGCCAGGCAATAATATCTATCTCACCCTGACGAGTACGAAAATTTTGAGCAAGAATGTGATAAGAATTTTTTTCCAAAAAGTGAATCGCTTGTTGTTCTCCCCAGGCACCAGTTACTTGTTTGGAAGTTATCGACATACAGGTTACTGTTGGCGAAAAAGAATCATGCCCCAGTGATACGCTCCAGCTTGAAATTCTTCTTGTACCACATAGCCATTTTGTAAACCCCAAGCTTTTACTTGTGGAAAATTTACAAACAGTTCTTCTGCTGGCCCGAGTGACGGTATTTTTTTGAACCAGTCAACTACAACGATTCTGCCTTTGTCTCGAAGCAGACGATTGGCTTCGTCAAGTGCTTTGAAAGCATTTTCACTCCGGGAAAGTGTGTTGATCAAATACGCGATATCGAGTGATTTGGCTGGAATTGCTGTTTTACCTACACGTTCTACATCAGACCAAACCGTATGTACATTGATAAGTGAACTTGACTGTGCACGCTTGCGGATGTTTTCAAGCATATCTTTGAGAATATCTATCGCATAGACAATTCCCTTTTCACCTACAACTACTGCCGCAGGAAATACAATATGACCAGTGCGACCACACCCAAAATCAGCTACGTGCATGCCTGCCTGCAGCTGAGATTTTTCAAATAAAAGTTGTGGATCAAGAAGATGTGAAGACATGTTTATCTGGGGGCAAAGAGTTTACCAATAGTGCCCATGAGAAATGGTCCAAGTTGGCCAGTCATACCAGCAAGGGCAATAAAAATAATAAGAATCCCGATAAGTTTATACATCATACGAGTACCACCAGCCGTGCCAAATTTGGACTCAGCCCAATCACTGGTGCCAATACTTTGAATAATCGATTCGGTTTTGATAACCATAAGTACACCAACCGCAATCGCCATGAGCGCAATAATGTATTTCATAGAGAACGACAAATAAAAAATATGGAGTTGATGGTATTATACCAAAGAATTGAAAAAGAAAAAAATCCTCCGAATGTTCGGAGGAAAATTTTTAACGAATTCCAATGAGCTGTCTCACTTCTTTCATAGTTTTATCTGCGACCTTACTCGCTTTTTGAGCACCTTCATCAAGCAGGGCTTGTATTTTTTTGGGGTTTTTGAGCAGTGAAGCACGGAGAATGCGGAAGTTTTCAAAGTGATTGGCAATAGCGATGGCAAGATCACGCTTGAGATCTCCATACCGAATAGTCCCCTGCTTTTCGGCCTCAACATATTGGACGTATTGTTCTTCGGTGCCAAAATTTTTGAGTAATACGAGAAGACTCTGCACCCCAGGAGAAGTCTTTCCCCCTTCTGTAGCAGTGACTGCTTTTTTGAGTTTCTTTTCAATTACTTCGGGTTCATCACACAGTTCAATCACATGTCCTGTACCAAGACTTTTACTCATTTTTCGTTCTGGTTCAAGTAAACTCATGACTTTGGGAACTTCTGAGAGTAGATGTTTGGTTTCAGGGAAGTATTCTCCGAAACGCTTATTGAAAAAGCGTGCAATGTCACGGGTGAGTTCAATGTGTTGCACCTGATCTTGTCCAACCGGAACCACATCTGCTTTGTACAAAAGAATATCTGCTGCTTGCAAAATTGGATAGGTCAAAAGTCCTGTGTTAATATTTTTTTCTTGACGTTCAGATTTATCTTTGAACTGGGTCATGCGGTAGAGCTCTGCAATTGGAGTGACGCAGTTGAAAATCCAAGCAAGTTCAGTATGTGCCGGCACATGTGACTGAATAAACAATGTTGTTTTGTTGGGATCAATGCCACAGGCCATGAGTTCTGCCGCAGCGTTGAGCATGAGTTTTTTTCGGTCTTCGGGTGAAAGATTCCCTGTGAGTGAATGCAAGTCAGGAATAAAAATAAACATGTTGTACTTGCCAGAATTTTGGAGGCGCACCCAATTTTGGACAGCACCGAGGTAGTTGCCAATGTGAAAGTTGCCTGTGGGCTGAATGCCTGAGATGAGGATTGGTTTGTGCATAACGGAACACTTATACGGTAAGTATATTATTTTTTTTGAAGAGAAGTTGAGGCTGCAATGAGCGCATCAATAATTGGTTCAATGTTTTGAAAATTTAATCCGTGTTCTTGTGCCCAGAGTCGCCACTGATTTTTGACTTCTTTTTCTCTGGATCCATCGACGACGGGAAGCTGTTGAGATTCTTTGAGAGCACCAATTCTTTGTGCGAGGAAAAATCTTTCGAGAATAGCTGCTTGGAGGCGAGCATCGACACGGTCAATTTTTGCACGGATTTCAGCGATTGATTCAGGACTTTGGGTCCCTGTTTCTACAGACATACAAAGGGGTAAGGTTACTATAATCTCTTATAGTGTAGTGGAAGAAGCAAAAAAATACAAGAACAAAAAACCTCTGCCGAAACAGAGGTTTTTGAAAACTAGTTTTGTCCGCCGCGGTTTCCACCGAATGGTCGGCGTGGGCCACCTGGGCCTCGGCCACCACCAAATCCTGGACGTCCACCTGGGCCACCCATTGGGCGACGTGGTTCTGGTTCAACGTATCCTTCTGGTTTTGGCAACAATGCTTTCATAGAAAGATTTACACGGCCGAGATTGTCAATTTCTTTGACAACCACTTTGGCCATGTCGCCGAGTTTCAATACGTCAGCTGGGCGGTTCACACGATCATAACTGATTTCTGAAACATGTACCAAACCATCTTTGTTTGGTGTGAGTTGTACGAATGCGCCGAAGTCTTCAAGACGAACGACTTTTCCTTCGTACACTTCACCAGCAGTAATTTCTTTGGTGATTTCGTTCACGCGAGCAATCGCAATCTTCATGGCTTCAGCATCTACTGAAGTAATGAGCACACGACCATCTTGTTCGATGTCAATGTCAACGCCAGTTTCTTCAACAATCTTTTTGATAGTTTTTCCACCAGGACCAATGAGGTCACCAATTTTTTCTGGGTTGATTTGAATGGTTTCAATGCGAGGTGCATGAGGAGAAAGTTCTGCGCGAGCTTCACTAATCACAGCACCCATGGTTTTCAAAATGGTTTTGCGAGCTTCAAAAGCTTGGAAAATAGTTTTTTCTACAATTTCCCAAGTAAGACCTTGTGTTTTGGTATCCATTTGAATGGCAGTAATACCATCAGCAGTTCCAGCAATTTTGAAGTCCATTCCACCATGTCCGTCTTCTACATCTTGCAAATCAGTGAGGACTTTGTAGTTGCCTTTGTCGTCAGACGCAAGTCCCATAGCAATACCAGCAACTGGTTTTTTGAGTGGAACTCCGGCTGCCATGAGAGACAAACTTGATCCACAAGTGGAAGCCATTGAACTTGAACCGTTTGAACCCATGACTTCACTCACCACACGAATCGCGTATGGAAAATCTGCTTCTGCAGGAAGTACTGGTTCAAGGGCACGTTCAGCAAGCGCTCCGTGACCAATGGCACGTCGGCCTGGTCCACGAAGTGGTCCTGCTTCTCCGTAACTGTATGGTGCATCATTGTAGTGGTGCATGTAGCGTTTCTTGCCTTCTTCTTCCATGGTGTCGAGAGTTTGCATGTCGCCAGGCGCACCAAGAGTCACAATAGAAAGCACTTGTGTGTCTCCGCGCATAAACATGGCAGAGCCGTGTACACGTGGGAGGAGGTCAACTTGAACTTGGAGTTCACGAATATCAGTGAGTGAGCGACCATCAAGACGTTGTCCTTTTTCAAGGATACGTTTTGAAATAGTGTCACCAATAGTATATTTGAGTTGTGAAAGCGCTTGTGCCAAAACTTTTTCATCAATATCTTCGCGTCCTTCAAAGTGTGCTTTTACTTTTTCTTTGAGTTCATTAATCATGGCAACACGATCACTCTTACTAATTTTTGGTGTGTTGAAAATAAGAGTATCAGCACTTTCTTCAATAATTTTTTGAATTTCTTGTGCAACCGTGAGGCCTTCAGCAACTTCAACTTTTGGCATTTCTTTTGCAGCTCCGGCTTCAGCTTGAATTTGTTTAATAAATTCAACCACTGGTTGCATTTGTTCACTTCCCCATTTCATGGCTTCGAGCATTTTTTCTTCAGAGACTTCAGAGGCTCCGGCTTCTACCATAACGAGTTTGTCTTTGGTTCCAGCAACCACGAGGTCGAGGGTACGATTTTCTTGAAGTTGTTTTGAAGTAACATTCAAAATAAAGTTTCCATTTTCATCCATACCAACGCGTGTAGCAGCGATTGGTCCATTCCATGGGAGTGATGAAAGTGAAAGTACCATTGAAGCAGCAACGAGACCAGTGATGGCAGCATCGTTTTCTCCATCAATAGCAAGAGCAGTGATGATGACTTGTACATCTTCACGAATACTATCGTCAAAAAGTGGACGAATAGAACGGTCAATCAAGCGTCCTGCGAGAATCGCTTCATCACTTGGACGGCCTTCACGTTTGATAAAGCGTGAGCCTTTGATTTTTCCTGCTGCGTAGAGTTTCTCTTCGAAATCTACCATGAGTGGAAAGTAATCAAGTCCTGGGCGAACGTTGCTACTTTTCACAACCGTTGCCATGATTACGGTTTCACCGTATTGAACCGTACATGAGGCATTGGTCTGGAGTGCCAAACGTCCTGTTTCTACGGTGAGTGTGCGTCCGGCCCAGTCCATGGACCATTTTTTTGTATTGAGCATACACGTATAAATGCTAGGCTCTTCTCAAGGCGAAAGATCCCGTTTAGGACCTCGATGTCTTGAGAGGAGCGTGATTAAATAATTTTTTTGCTTTTAAATATCGTCGGCGTAATACTTTTTCTTTTTTCATTTTTTGAAACGGGGTCTGCGACCGCCGCCCTCGCGGAGGGTGGTGATTTGCGAGTCGAGCGAGAGAAGAAAAAATAAATTTTTTCTTCCGAGCGAGCGAAGCAAATATGGGTACCTATATCAAAAAACGAAAAAAGAAAAAGTATTACACCTCTGAACGTTTTTAATTTTGAGATGTTATTCAAAACTCAAATCTTGTTTTGGTTTTGATGCTGGAGTATTTTTTACTGGGGCGCGTCGTTCGCCGATCAAGAATTTTTCGGGCATTTCACTGAGGTTTACAAAATCGTCACAGGCTTCAATGAGTCTACTCGAAGTGGTTTCGCCAAAGGCTGCTACTTCTACTTGTTTACCACTGCTTTTTTGCAAATAATCGACAAGTGGAAGATAGTCTCCGTCGCCTGAAACAATCACAACGGCGTCAAGACTTGGTGCGAGTCGGATGGCGTCTACAGTCAAACCCACATCCCAGTCTGCTTTTTTGGTGCCACTGTTGAAAATTTGCAAATCTTTTTCGCGGGTTTCAATACCGAGATTATACAAAGCTTCAAAGAATGGTTGTTCATCTTGAGATTCGGTGCGCACCACATAGGCAATGGCACGAATGAGTTTGCGACCAGCTACCGCATGTGCAACGATGTTTCCAAAGTTTACTTTTTTGCCATGCAAATGTTTGGCACTGTAGTACAAATTTTGCACATCAATAAACACCCCAACTCGTTGGTCGGGGTGTTTTAAAGGATGTTGATTATTTGGCTTCTTCAGCGAGTTCATTTTCTTCAAAATTATCTACTTCGTCAACTTCAACTTCACCTGGTTTCATGAGAGCTTTTGCTTGTTTGAGCTTGAGCTTTTTCACAATATCTTCGTATGAAGCTTGGTTTTCTTTTTTCAAAAAGCGAAGGAATTTTCGGCGTTCTCCTACTTTGCGGAGGAGTCCACGGCGTGAGGAGTGATCTTTGGCGTGGAGTTTCAAGTGTTCAATGAGTTCATCGATTTCAGCTGACAAAATTGCGAGCTGTACTTCGGTTGAACCAGTATCATCCTTGTGGATTTGATACTTTTTGATGATCTTTTTCTTTTTTTCTGCGTTTAACATACATGCCATGTATTTATCGAGCCATGAGAAAGCATGTAATTTGGCTAAATTAAGCCAAAAGTCTCAGGTTCGAACCCAAAAATGATTTTGGAGTGAATAGTGAGGTAAAGTATACACGAAAATGGGTATTTTGTCAAGTTCAATTTGCCCTAGAAGAACACGCGATCTGGGTGGGAGGAAAGCCCCAACCACCCAGATCATTCTCCTTGACGTTCAGAGAACCTGCCCACAAATGCGGGCAGTCTCGGCCTCTCCCGGAATCGGGTGATCCGGGCTCTCTGCTGGAGGGTTGTTACTCCCCCAGTACTCGTACTCCCCGGGAGGGAGGTCGAAGGGGTTCGGGGGAACCAGACCCTCGAGCTTCTCCTTGGCCAGGACAATGCCATCCTGAGCCAAGACGATCGGCAGAACCACGAAGCACTCGATGGTCCGCCCGACCTCGGAGGCACGGGCACCCGCAGCCGCGGCCAAGAGGTGGTCCTTGGCAAGACCCACACGTGCCACCATGTAATAACCGATACCCTTCAAAAGGATCATACCTGAATGTTTCCTTTCCGCAAGAACGAGGTAAAAACGCCGAAGACAGAGTGCCTTCTTTTGAAAGAAAATTTTTATCTCCAAAAAGAAAGCACCTTGTGAAAAGTGCTTTACTCTAACCATTTTTTAATTTTTTGTCAACCTCTTCGTTTGGTTTTTAAGGTAAAAGCAAGCGAAGCAGCAGACGTGAGTGCCAGGGCCAAAGCATCGGCTGCATCATCTTGTAATTTTTTTTCTTTCATGTGCAGGGTCATGAGTACCATTTTTTGAATCTGACTTTTTTCGGCGCGGCCATAACCAGTCAGTGCTTGCTTGACCTCAAGTGGAGTAAATTCATCAACCGGAACACCTGCTTGAATGAGAGTAAGCAAAATCACTCCCCTGGCCTGCGCTACTTGAATGGCAGTAGTTGTATTTTTGGCAAAAAAAAGTTCTTCTACTGCTGCACGAGTCGGTTTATATTTTTTCACAATTTTTTCTACTTCCGTGTGAACATCCCACAGACGTTCAATAAAACTTTTCTTCGGTGAAGTTTCAAGCAGTCCATGTCCAATGTGAACCCACACGCCATTTTGTTTTTCAATAACGCCAAGACCAACCCGGCCAAAGCCAGGGTCAATGCCGAGAATGCGTTCTGTTTTTATTTTTTCAGGCACAGGCGTTTGATATACAAAAAAATTTATTAAGCAGCATTGGTATACACATTTCGTACATCATCAAATTCATCGAGCAAGTCGAGCAAATGTTGCAGTGATGCACTGTGTGATTCGTCTACGGCGACAGTCTCTTTGGCAACCCACTCGAGCCCAGATTCAGCGGGAGTGATTCCAAATGATTGAACTTGTTCCATCACTTTTTGAAAATTTTGAATGGGAGAAAAAATTTCAAGACCAAATTCACTTTCGGAAATGTCTTCGGCACCAGCTTCAATGAGAGACAAATCAAAATCATCGCGTGCAGAAATCTTTTTCATTTCATCCACAGAAATACGTACCACTCCAAAATGTTGAAATTGCCACTGCACACTTCCACCGGCTCCAATGTTGCCACCATTTTTGGAAACGAGTGCACGGATGTCAGCGTTGGTGCGATTGCGATTGTCAGTGAGTGCTTCAATAATAATCGCCACATTTCCTGGTGCAAATCCTTCAAATAAAATTTCTTCGTATTGTACACCTTCGCCACCTTCACCAGTTCCTTTTTTGATAGCGCGGTCAATATTATCTTTGGGCATGTTTACTTCTTTGGCTTTTTGAATTGCCAAACGAAGTGCAAAGTTCATAGTAGGATCTCCCCCACCTTGTTTGGCTGCTACGGTGATAAGACGAGAAACTTTGGTGAATTGACTGCTGCGTGCACTATCGGCCTTGCCTTTTTTGCCTTGAATGTTGTGCCATTTACTGTGTCCGGACATAATGAAATAATTACAAATAACAATGAATACATTTGTGAATCACGAAGTGTGTTCATTGATGCGGAGGGGGTTTGTAGGCACAGAGAGAGTATTTCATAGTGAAGGTATTGTAGTGGAAACACAGGGGAAAATCAACACTTGACAGAACCATAAAAATACGCTAATATACGCCGTTCTTTACAACTTTTCATTTTTCTTATTTTCTTCCGGTTTTTCTTGTCTTTAATAAAGGCAAAAGAAACCGGGAGGAAAGACAACCTTTCGGCTTCCGAGAATGGGTCTTGGAAGATAGACAGAAAGAAGGTAAGCCAATGTTGGCCAACCTGACTCTCGCGCAGTTCCAGTTCGTGGTGTCCAGTCTCCTCTCGTCCAACCCCGACAACTGGGTGGGCTACAAAAAGGAGGACAAGGGACACGGCACCCTCCTCTTGGGCCGCTACTGGCACAAGGAGGCTGGCACTCACCTGTGGCACATGCAGGTGAACCTCGGCAAGGCCTACCCCGGCCTGGTCGAGTGGGACAGCGCCAACCGAATGATCCATAGGTTCGATATCCTGGATCGGCCGGCCAAAGAGCGGCTCCTGCGTGAGCTGATGAGTGAGTGGTTCGGGCTGCCGCAGCTGGATCGGGGACAGAAGGATGCAATCGGACGGATTGTCCTGAACATGCTTCGGTAGTAGCTTCGTCTCAACTGAATTTATCTTGATTTGCGAGTATCTGTAACGAAAGGATGGTGAAAGAAAAAATGAAAAATAAATAAAAAAAGTAGTACCAAATCATCCTTAAGCTGAAAAAAATTTTCACTTTAAGGATTGGTATTACTTCCTTAAAAACACTTGCCTCTTGGGCGGGTGTTTTTTGTTTCTATTAGAAATCTTACCAAGACAATGCTATACTACTTCTATAATTGAATTACTTTTTATGAATGAAGTTATTTTGGAAACCTTTGACCACGATATAGTGGCATTTGATGGGCAGACACTCTCTTTTGCCAATGGAGAGGATCCCTCGTTATTTGGAATACTCTTTTGGGTGGTTGGATTTTTTGTGCTGGTACTGCTCGGAAATTTTTTTCAATCTGTTTTGGAAAAATACAATATTTTTTCGGGCAAAATTCAAATGTATGCACCGTACCTTTTGGTTTTTGTACTCCTGATTGGTTCTTTTATATTCATGCAAAAAAAATTTGTTGAGCCACGCATACATGTGCCTCTTGAACAGCGCAAAAATTTGGTGACCATTGAACTCCCTACCCAACAAGTGACGATAAAAGAAAAAAATACAGTGACAGAAACTTTTACTCTTTCAAAAGATGATTATTTTTACCTCAGTACTCTTCATGGAAACAAATCCACGAGCTATTCACTTCTTTTGATGCATAATGGAAAACAAAAAGAAGTGGTGTACTCAAATCACTTTAATGAAATTAATAAGGTTCAAACATTTTTGATTGAACATGGATTTACCGTAAAAGTTTTACCATAAAATATATAACTCAAAAAAAATACTTGCTCAAAAAAGCAAGTATTTTTTATAGAAGAAAAAAACTTTCCAAGATCGCGAACGTACTATTTTTTATTTTTTTTCAAAATCATCAAAGACCCAGAAATTAGTCCCCCCAAAAGCCCCAAAAACATATCGCCCATGGTATCTGCAATACTTGGCTGATTAAATGTTCCCAAGTAGTGATCAGTAAGAAACTCATAGAATTCCCACACCGTGGCCGTGAGACTTACATAACAAACAATAAGCAGCAAAAATAAAAGTTTGTTTGGTATATGAATCCAATTATTTTTTTCACTGAGTTTCAAGAGCATGTACCCGGTAATGCCCATGCTCACTCCCCCCAAAAAATGAACAGGAATATCATAGGGTGGCCAAATAATGTAGAGACGAAAGTATCCGCCCAGAAACCAGTTGAAAAATAAAAAAACAATGGCTGGAGGATAAAAACACGGTATAAATTCTCGTAAAAAATTTTTCATAGTATCAATTCATTTCTTGTTGTTTTATTTTTTGAATAAGGGGTTCAGGTTCGATTCGAAGTTTAAAATTTTCACTGAGTGCCAAGTCCCACGTAGTGTGGTGAGGACGCTCGCTCTTTTGGAGTTGTATGTTTTGTGAAAATAATTTGTCAACGACCGTTTCAAAAGATTGATTTGCGGGAGAAACTTCAATATGATCAAAACCACTTACCTGTGACCCATCGGATTTTTGATCAGAGAGTTCCAAAAAATGTATTTCACCAAGAGTCGTATACAGAGGAACTTGAAGTTTAAAAACAGCAATGCGTCTTGCTGAAATATACGACTGATAGACAAAAAAACTCTTGGGTTCAAGCAGTTGTCGAAGTGACTCAAACTCCTGAGCAGAATTACATTTGTAACCAATATGATCGGGCACACATAGACCCACTAAATAGCGAGTCGCAAAGGTTCCAAAGAGTTTTAATTTTTCCTCGGCCATTAGGAAGAAAGACTCTACTGTTTCAAACATAAGTTATTGCATTTGTTTCACCACTTGCTTCCACTGCTGTACAGAAAGCTGTTCAGCACGAATTTTTTCGTTTCCTGTAACCTCTTGCAAAATATTTTTTATTTCATCTTTTTTGTGTGGATATTTTTCGGCGAGGTTGCTCCAGAGTTGTTTGCGAGGATGTGCAAAGCCTGCACGAACCACATCAAAAAATTGTTCATCGGAAAAAGTTTCTTTGGGTGTACGAATATTTTTGACCATGAGCACCGATGAATCTACTTTGGGTGCTGGGAAAAAATTCCCCTTGGTTACTTTGCAAACCATTTTTGGTTCGCCATAGTACTGTACAGAAATGGCAAGCAGACTCAAGTCACCTGGTTTGGCACAAATGCGATCGCACACTTCGCGCTGTACCATGACAATCATGCGCTCGGGTTTATTGTCTGCTTCGAGGAGCATGCGAATAATTTGCGACGTGATTTGGTATGGAATATTTGCGAGCACTTTGTATTTTGGGGGAAATGTTTTTTGGACTTCTTCAAATTGATACACAAAATTTCCCCAGACAATTTCAAGACTGGGCAGCTCTTTTTGTTTTTGTTCCCAATAGCCTTGGAGTTTTTTTTCAATTTCAAATGAAATGAGTTTTTGAACATGCGGTGCCACTGCCTCGGTAAGTACACCAAAACCTGGGCCGATTTCGACCACGGTATCATTTGGAGTTAACTCCCCTGCGGCTACCATTTCACGAATGGGTTTTTCGGAAATGAGATAGTTTTGGCCATATTGTTTGCTGGGAGCAAGGCCATACTGTTCACACAGTTCTTTGAGGTGGGTTGGTTTGAAGAGGTCTGACATAGTGGGATTATAGTAGCACAAAAATTGAACTGAAAGCAAAAAATTTACCTTGACGATGAAGATTATTTGTGATTAGATGTGGCCACAACCACCCACGGGAGCGCAAACAATGACCGTTTTCCCTATTGGTCACCTCGAATTCAAAATGACTGGCACTGTCCTGCCCAGTCTCACAGAGGTTTACGATAGCCTCATCGCACCTGCTGCGAGAACTGCAGGATTTCGCTTGGCTGAACGTCCCGCTTTTACCCACAAACAGCGTCATACGTTGTTGCTGGGGCACAACAAACGGGGGAACGTGAAACTGACTGATTGGCGCGGAGGTGGCATCCAGATTCGCATCGACCTGCTCATCACTTTCACCGGTGAAGCCGACTGCTGGGAAGCTTACGAGGACTTCCTCCTCAAGTTGCTCGAGATCATGCTCGATCAACAGCAAGCAGGACGGGCGGAATTTTTCTGCAGCGTCAATAAGCCAACGTACCCCACGGGAGAACGGCACTCACTGGCTGATGCCGTGTATGAACTAGCCTACATCTTCACCGAGAGGTGAACGGAACCGTGTTCCGAGTCCACGAGACCAGAGCGTTCAGCTGTGTATTTCAGAAATGGAATGCAAAGGAGAAGGCTCTGGTTTTTGTTTTGGTGGTTTGTTATACTGAAGTTGAGTATAGTTTTTATCTCATTTGTATGTCCCCAGAGCAAATCGTGGAAATGGTCAAAAATGATCAGATTGACCCACAGTGGGTGATATTTCGGTACAATAAAGTTCGTTCGTTACTGGTGCTGCTCTATAAAATTTTCTTTACTGGTATTTTTTTGGGGCCGGCCATCATTTTGTGGACCGCTTCGGCTCGTCCTTTGGTGTCAGATACCAAGGTTGTTATGTATGGAATGGGCATAGTAGGATTGGGAGCACTTTTGGTGTTGCTCCGTCACATTTATACACTTTTCTTTTTGCAAAGTAATATGATTGTGCTCACCACCGAAGGCGTGATGAAATCAATTCGTGGAAAACAATTTTTTTGGAGCTATGCCAACATACAAGAATTAAGACAACTGGTAACTCAAACAAAAAATTCAATGCCAACCTACTCAGTGGAATTTAGAGATGCTGAAACTGGAAAAGTTTTTGAACTCTGTAGAGGCCATGAGTTTAATTCTGCACAAACGATCTTTGCAGCACTCCAAAATAAAATTTCTCTTTTATGATTTTTGCTCTTGTACTTTTTACAATTGCATTTTTGTCTCTTACCTGGCGCAAATTTGAGTGGGGTGTTTTTGTATTGTTTTTGTTGCTCCCAACATATTTAATACGTTTTCAAATTGGTCCAATTCCCTCCACCCTGCTTGAAGTTATGCTGCTCAGTGTGTGTGCAGTAGGAGTTTTGAAAAATCCAAAAGTATTTTGGGATTCACTCAAAAATTCATGGCAAAAAAATATTTTGCTCTCTGTGGGAATTTTTATTTTTTTGATAGGGGCAACCATAAATGTATTCATGGCTGTGGAAATCAAAAAAGCCCTGGGTGAATGGCGAGCTTTTTATGTGGAACCACTCTTGTTATTTTTTGTACTCAGGAGTTTTGTGCAATCACTCACACGCGAAAAGAAAAAAGAAGTGATCATGCACTCTCTTGTTTTGCCACTGCTTATTTGTGGATTCGTGACGAGTATTTTGGCAGTGTATCAACACTTTACAGGATTCATGGTGCCCTATTCTTTTTGGGAAAACAGAGCTACGTATCGGGTTACGGCGTGGTATGGATTTCCCAATGCTGTAGGATTATTTTTGGCCCCGCTCATTCCACTTACCATTTATTGGATTGCACAGAATTGGAATAAAAAGACTGAACACATGAGCAGAATCAATTTGGTATTCGGTGTTTTTTCACTCATTACAATTTGTTTGGCACTCCTGTTTGCCAAAGGATCTGGACCCATGCTCGGTGCTGCGGGAGGTATTGGTATTTTGATTTTGTATCACCCAAAACTCCGTTGGCCTGCGATCGTGATGGGTCTCCTGAGTGTTCTTATGGTCTTCACCGCACCACAACTCCACTCTATCAAGCAAGAATTTTTGGCGCAGGATTACTCGGGTAGTTTACGACGAGATATTTGGAATGAAACTATTGCCCTACTCAAAGATCATCCGTTGGTTGGAAGTGGCATGGCTTCGTATGGAGACGTGATTGTGCCCTATAGACACAATCATAAAATTGAAGTATTTCATCACCCACACAATCTTCTTTTGACCCTATGGGTGAACACTGGAATTCTTGGGCTTGTGGGATTTGTGCTCGTTCTTTTGGCAACCCTCAAAAATGCTCTCAAAACAAAAACTCAAGAAACAAAATATTTCTTGAGTTCACTCGTGGTTATTTTGATTATGGGCCTGGTGGATTCGCCTTATATTAAAAATGATTTAGCGATTGTATTTTGGAGTATACTTCTTTTGCTCTTGCCCTAAATTTTTTTATACAGATTCTTGATAGCCTTGGTATCCACCAAGCAAATTATATATATTTTGGTAGCCCATGTTTTGGAGCTTTTGTGCCCCTACGGCAGAACGTCCACCCATGGCACAACCAATAACAATCACCGCGTCTTTATTTGGCAACCGTTCTTCTACAAAAAGTGGAACCAAGTGCAACGGCAAGTTCATGGATTCTTCAAAATGTCCTTCATCCCATTCGTTTTTATTGCGTACATCAAGGTAGATGTATTCTTTTTTTTGTTCACGCCACTGTTTGAATTCGGTAGCGGAAAGATTGTGAATTGGCATAGTAATGGAATTAATCATCATCTTCGTCAAGATTCGAAAAAGTACCGAAATCACCCTCTGATAAATCAAAGAAAAATATTTTGTCAGGATTTTCTGCAGAAAAAATTATTATTTCCCCTCGGTACGCTGCATCTCCTGTAAATTTTTTTCTTGCCAAAGCATAATACTCTTTTGGAAGCAGAGAAAGTGCGGTGAGTTCATCATTGGTAGCAAATACACAAACAGGCAGTCCGTATTCTTCGGAGAGCTCACTTTTTTTGTCGTCAAAAACATCTGTCTCTGCTAGATTTGGAACTTGTTCTTCTCTCCACTTTTGTTGATGAAGTTCTACCTGTTCAGGAGAAAGATACCCAGGATCAATAATTACGTTTGGTCCTTCACTCATAAAATTTTATTTTCCACGAATAATAATTCTTCTTTCTTCGTCAACCGGTGGTACTGGTTGAACCGCGTCTTCCACATTGGCATAGACTTCGTTTGCTGGCACTTCCACAATTCTGTCCCATCTATATCCCAAACGATTAAATTCTGCTTCGTTTGGAATATGTTTTTTCTTTCCATTTTCAAGTACAAAAACATCAGCAGAACCAGCATATTTGATAATCGTACCATCGAGGTGACGACTTACATCATTTATTTCTCCACCTACGACGTACTTATCAAGCAAACGCTGATCAATATCCTCTACCCAATTCCATTTATACCCGAGAGTCAAAAATACTGATTCTGAAGTGATCCAATACTTTTTTCCACCCAGCAAAAAGTATACTTTATTGTCATTCACCGTCTTTACCACCGCACCATATTTTGGGTCATACTTTGGTCCAAGTGGCATAAACCCAAGTTCATGGGGAGGAACAAGCATGAGGGTTTCTTCGGGAATAACTTTTATGTCTTTAGTTGAACTAAAATAGGTTTCAAAGATAAACGCATTTTTGAATGGACGTTTTTTACAATCAGCATCCACATAATAAACGGCTGAACTTTTGGCTGTTTTGTAGGCCATTTCAACCCCTACTGGACACACCGCAGCATGAGAACTCTGTGGCAAGCCAAGTGCCAAAAGAGAAAATGCCCCAATCAAATAACTTTTTTTCATAAAGATATCTCTGTATAAAAAATTAAAGCGTCTTACAAAGTATTGTACACCTTTCTTGAAGATATTCCAAAGCATCAAATCCATCACAGGTGGCTTCTTCTCCATACACAAAAAATTGTTTTTTGAGTTCTTCGGCGGTCATTCCAGGTGCATACAACTCACTCAAAGAGGTATCTATAATAAGCTGACACTTTTGTGCGGCTTCTTCAAAGGTTGCAAATTCACCACCAGTGTATTGGCCTTCTGGTTCCATGTAGTGTGCATGGTCAGTGACGCGTACGACAAATGTATTTTGTGACATATTTATTTTTGAATAAACTCAACCGCTTGAACCATGTTGTGTACCAAAACTTCAAGTGTTGGTTTTTTGAGGTTCCAAGGGATGGGGTGGTAATAAAAAATTCCATTTTCTGTGAGTACGGCTCCGGGAAATACCGTATCAATTTGTTTTTGTAAACTTACTCGTTCTTCATTGGTTGAAAATGTGAGTGGAACTTGAAACAAACTGACGAGTGCGTACAGATAGGGTGTTTGTGAAGATCTTTTTTCAAGATATTGGGTGAAATAGATTTGGATTCCATTTATTTTTTTTACGGTCAAAAATTCATAACTCCAAAAATACCGAAGATGCGTTGAAAGATTTCCGTATTCTGGTGGGACATTTTCAATATCTACAAGTTCAAAATGTAAGTCACTTGCTAATTGATTTATTTTTTTGTTTTTTGATTGCAAAGCAAAATGCAAAGTAATCCAAATGATTGCAACGAACAAAAGAAATATCAAAAATAATTGCCAGGTTTGAATCACCATAGAGTTTTAAGAATCTTTGAGTAAATGAGAAAATTGTTTGCGCAGTTTGGCAATTTTTGGATCAATCACAAATTGACAATAGGGCTGATCACGGTTTTGATCGTAATAATTTTTGTGGTACTCCTCGGCTTCATAAAAAGTATCGAGTGGACGAAGTTCAGTTACAATTTTATTTGAAAAAGTTTTTTCGTCTTCGAGTTTTTGAATGTACGTTGTCACTGAATCTTTTTGTTGTTCAGTGGTATAGTACACTGCTGATCGGTACTGCTCTCCTACATCATTGCCCTGTTTATTGAGTGAGGTTGGGTCATGCGAAGAAAAAAACACAGCCAGTAAGTCCTCAAGCTGTATGTGCGCTGAGTCAAATTCTACCTTGATGACTTCTGCATGATCACTTATCCCCGAAGATACGGCAAAGTATGTTGGATGAGTTTTGATCCCGCCAGCATAGCCAGGGACGACCGAAACAACACCACGAAGACGTTTAAACACGGCTTCGACACACCAAAAGCACCCGCCACCAAACACAATAGTTTCATTCATACAATTTTATTTATCTTGAGTTGCAGCATCTACACGAGCGGTGAGTACCTCTGCCTTTTGTGTAATTTTTGTATCAAGTAAAATTTTTAAAATAATTAAAACAATAGTCAATTTGGAAGAAAAACTTGCGGCCAATAAAATTGGTACTGCCCCAAAAGTGATAATAAGATGCAATGTTACAATTCTGCGATACGGTGAAAAAAATAATTTTGCAAGAGGCGTGGTTTCGTATTCTTTGTTTGCAACGTAACTATCAAAATAATTTTTGCCGTGTGTAATAAAAAATGGAATACTACTAAGGAGAATATACGAAGTAAAGTGAATAGGGTCCCCCACCATAGCTCCAAAAAAATATAAGAACGTCAAATGCCCACCACAAAACATTCCATAGTGCACACAAAAAAAGATAATAGCAAAAACTCGTTCCGCAGGTTTGACAGGACGGAGTGGCCCAGGGATCATTTTATTTTGTTGGTTCACTGGATAATTGGAAGTTGCTCGTTTCATTTTGAGCACTTGATACAATCCAATGACAATATTTTCAAGCCAGTACGAAAGCAACAACGAAAAAACTGACCAATTGAAAAAAAGAACTCCGATAATTGGTAAGATATTTGAAACGAGTGCCGAAAACCATTTTTTTTGATTTTCCATACAATCGACGAATACTAGACTAAGAATAATTCGAATTATTCCTATTATACTGGAAGAAGAAAAAAACGCAAAGTTGAAATCTTGATAAAAATCGAACGGCCGCGCATTGCTGCACGGCCCTCCCCTTCAGGATGCAGAGCGCTCGGCCACAGCGTGGGTCATGACGACCCGCACGGTGGAGAGACTCAGCTCCTGCCACTGGAGACGCGCACACGTCTCGTGGATTCTCTCACGCAACTGAGGGCTGTACTCTTGCAGGTAGTGCAAGACATCCACGAGCCCACGCAGGTACGTGTCACGGCTGAGTGGCTCGGCATCTTTGAGCGAAAAGTGCTGATGCCCCACATCATGAAACTCGGCGAGGTCACAGAAGACACTCGCGAGAATCTCAGCGTACAGGGTTTTGCTTTCGCCCACAGACTCACAGACCACACGTACGACCTGTGCGGGATCGTACCGAATATACTTCGGGAAGCCCGGAAGGCGTCCATAGCGAAGCATATACGAGGCATAGAACGGCCACATCACCTGGTGGTGACGCTCGGCCGTGTAGAGCTGAGCAAAGAGCCAGGCCGTGCAACCGAGTGAATACGACATACTCCCCTCCCCCTGATGTTTGAGAAAACCGAAAATTGGACTATAATAGTGTGACGCATACATACATATATTCTTACACCGATGGTTATGACACTCACAGAATATTTATTTCAATATATAACTTACTTTATTTCACTTGGAGGATACACCGCAGTATTTGTACTCACACTGCTCGACAGTACGGTCCTCCCTCTCCCCAACGAAACATTTATGCCTTTTGTTGGGGCACTCATTGAAGCAGGGCGTTTTTCTTTTTGGAATATTGTAGTGCTCAGTAGTATTGGTGCAGTGCTTGGTTCACTTACGTCGTATGCACTTGGATACTATGGAGCTGCGCCTTTTGTAAAAAAATTTGGAAAATATTTTCGCATCAAACAAGAAGATTTAGAAAAAACCCATGCATTTTTTGCAAAATATGGTGAACGTGTTATTTTAATTTCTCGTTTTATTCCCGTGGTTCGTCAATTTAGTTCTATCCCTGCAGGTGCGGCCAAAATGAATGTGTGGAAATTTTGTTTGTATACGGCAGTTGGCTCTACACTCTGGAATATACTCATACTTGGACTCGGATATTTTGTGGGAGCAAATTCTAAAACGTTTGCAATGTATACTTCTTGGATTGATAAAATCATTATTGTTGGTTTTGTAATTGGAATAGGGTTTCTTTTTTGGAAAAAAAGAAATAAAAAATAGAACATTTTTGTATGAAACCCTGGAAAACCAAACAACTAAAAAATCTCGCGAGTGTGCTGATCTCAGTCAAGAAAGAAGCTGACATGATCAATTTTTTGCGTGATTTGTGCACGCTCGAAGAACTCGATGAAATGTCCAAACGATGGGAGGCCGTGACCCTTATTGAAAATGGAATCCCCTACCGTGAAATTGCAAAAAAAACAGGTTTGAGTACTACTACGGTGACTCGTATTTCCCACTGGCTTCACAATGGCGAAGGTGGGTATGCAGAAGCTTTACACAAAATGAAAAAATAATTTTTTTGAAAACAGCCAGATCGCTGTTTTTTATTTATCCACAGTAAGAATATTGACAACTCTTTTCTTTTGTATTATTGTATTAATACATTGATACAAATTATGAAACAACTTTTGCAAACAATTTGTTCACATCACTTCAAAGACTTCAAGTAAAACTTGCATGAGTTTTTGCTTGAAGTCATATTTCGCCCACAAAGGCGATTTTTTATTTAATTTTAATAATCTCTATGCAACCACATCTCAAAATAACAAAAGAACAAATTTCTCCCTATGTACTTCTCCCCGGTGACCCTGGACGAGTATCTCTCATTGGAAAATTTTTGAATAATTTTCAAATTCTTTCTTCCAATCGAGAATTCACTGTTGGCACTGGCGAATATAAAGGCAATCAAATTACTGTTTGTTCTACTGGAATTGGCTGTCCATCAACTGCTATTGCCACCGAAGAACTTATCGCTGCAGGTGCTCAATATCTCATTCGTGTTGGCACCTGTGGTGGCGCTTGGCGTAGTGATATCCCCGAGGGTAGTGTCATTATTCCTACAGCAACTATTCGCGATGAAGGTACGACCATAGAATATATTCCAAATGGATTTCCCGCAGTGGCCGATTATTCTTTAGTCAGAGCCTTAGAGAAAGCCGCTCAAAAAATAGAACAAAAATATTTTGTGGGAATCAATCGTACGCATGATGCCTTTTATGGAAGTCAAAACTCCATGACCAAATGGGGAAATTATTTACAAGAAGAAAAATGGAAAAATTGTGACACACCCATTCTTTCTTCTGAAATGGAATGCTCAGCCCTGTTTGTAATTGCAAATTTACGGGGAGTAAAAGCAGGAGCAATTTTGGCTGTTAATAGTGAACCAGAAAGTTTAAAAGACCGAGTACAAGGCAATCAGCTTCCAGTACAAACAGAAGTAAGTGCGGAGGTAACCAATAAAACGGTTTCATCGATGATACAAGTTGCGCTTGAAGCTTTTGCGAACTTGGAATAAAAATTATTTTGCCCTGTTTCACTTTCTCTCAATACTGAGGGAGAGTGAATGGGGCAAGATGCCTCGCAAACGACAAGGAGGAAAGCGTGTATACAACGCTTGCAGAATGGCAAAAAGCCAAAGATAAAGCCATTGAAGAATGGGAAAAAAAGTACGGAGACTGGGGACACTGCTACGGGTTTCGCTTCCAACACTTCATTGAAGGCTGGAAAAATTGTCATCCAAAACCCGAAACACAACAACCTCACTGCCCGCGCTGTACACACCCACGAAACAATGGCGTGTGTGCCTGTGCCGGCTACCCCGGCCACTAAATCCACCGCTGAGCACGCCAGCGTCAACATGCGTGCAATCACTTTTGTGTTGCAACCAAAAAGAGAAAAAAGAATCCCGATTGAGTCGGGATTCTTTTTGTATACCTTTTTTAATGTTCCACAGAACGCTCATTATCTGCATATATGGAACCTCTTCCACCATCATATTCCTCTTCATCATAATGAGCTGTATATGGTTCAAAAAATTCATTCATTGGAAAAATTTCTCCACTTCGAATGCCTGAAATTGCTTGTAACTTTTTTCCATATTCACTCATTGGGTCAACATCTTCAAAGGTAGTATCGGGGTCAAAATTATGAATAATATCTTCCTCAGTTACATGTGTTGAGTCTACTATTTCATCAATACGTGCAACAAATACTCCTTCTTCACAAAATGAAAGAGTAAATTTTATTCGAAACGCAAGTCCAGGGACGTCATAATCAATCACATTGTCAAAAATTTGATTACCCACATAATCTGCCCACAAAGGTTGCTGTGAAAGTAAGTTCATTTCCAAATTTTTGAGTGATTCAACAAACTCTTCAGTTCTTGATGTTCTTAATGAATCAATATGCTCTTGATCATATCCACGTTCAGTTTGTAATAATTCTCGACTGACTTGTTTTTCAATAAATTGTTCTTTAAGATCTTCGAGAAATTTTGTGACGGCCCTCTGAAGTCTCTCCCCAGACAACTCTCTTTTTTCTTGTAAGATATCAGACATAAAAATGTATAAAAATTTCAAGGATATAATACCACATCAATTTTTTTTAATAAATAACTCCTCTTAAACAACATTGCCAAGTACTGTTTTTTTTGATAGTGTATAACTTATTGTGGTTGTCTCCAAAATAAATTCAAAGGCAGTGATCTTTGAAATTCAAATTTCCATCAGATATGCCATATTTTGTTTATATTCTCAAATGCAGCGACCAAACGTTGTATACGGGCATAACCAATGACCTCCCAAAAAGAATTCAAGCACACAACACTTCTCAAACTGGAGCAAAATATACCAAATCTCGCAGACCGGTGACACTACAGTATTCAGAAATATGCCAAACGAAATCTCAGGCTCTCAAGCGAGAAATTGAAATAAAAAAACTCACGAGAGTACAAAAACTCCAAATCATTCATACATAAATCTCTTGTGTAAAACTTTTGAATCTCACCTCTATGAAAAAAATTTTTTTCTTCGTACTTCCACTCCTCCTTGGGGCAGGATGTCAAAAAAATATTTCACCGCAAATTCAAAATGATGAAGTTTCAACACAACAAAAAAATGCTCAGGAAGAACAAATTCAAATACAACCAGAAAGAAAACCTCCAGAATCTCCTGCACAAATACCTCTTCCAATTTCTTCATCACCAAAAAATGTTGACAAATTTGTGGTTCATCTTAAAAATATTGAAGGCAGTGACGTTCTTCGCAGTGGAAAACAAACAAAACTCACCTTTCATATTGATGGAAAAAACAACGCACCTATTGAACACGTTGATCGATATGGAAATGGATGGGGCAAGCTCACCTTTCAAAAAAGTGAATCAGACTTAATGACAGAAGCGCAGCCAGAAGAAATAAAACTCACCAAAATCTACAATGACATTTCATTTTTTGTAAACTTTCCAACACCTGGAATCTACATTTTGAATCTTGAATTCAAACACGCGCAAAAAATATTTACCACGGCTTTTACTGTCTCGGTTCAATAATTTCTACTTGTAACAAAATTTGAATATGAACAAGCCGCACCCAAAGGGTACGGCTTTTTTGCGTACAGAGATCTTACTCCTTCCACTGGTGATGTGGATAGAAAGTGATCCCGTCGACAGTAGCCTCCGCTTCCAACGGAACCGGAGGAAGACGATCTTTGTGAATCGAGACCGTCATCGTGCCCGTGATCTGGAGGAAAAAGTATCCTCCTTGAACAAAAGCCCGGAGTGAAGCACGGTCCCACTCAGGACGGACAAGAACCATTACCTCGATGTTTTCGAGTCCCTCGACAGCGAGGACGACCCGAGAGGTCAGGTGTTTCTGAGAAGATGCATTCCCCTCAGAAACTGCGTCTTCAATCAGTCTCCGAAGAGCATCAGATTGATTTTTCTCTTTCCAGCGCTTGGTAAGCGCATCAAGCGCCTCAACCAACTCACGAGGAAGCCGCACCGAGACCGTTTTAGAACCGTCGTCCATGATTTTCCTCCTTTTCTTCATCCAACCCTATACCTTTTTTTCATTTTTGTCAATCCTCTGCTCGAAATATTTAACCAAAATACAGTTGCGTAGTTTAGAGCATTCAGGTACAATTGGGCCATTCACAAATTTATATGGAGAGATGTCTGAGTGGTTGACATATAATTCTTCGAGATATATACTTCAAATATATGTCAGAACGAATATTTTTTCAAAGAGGACAACAACAAATTTTTCTTCAAAAGGTAAAAATGAAAACTCAGTTATCATTTTTAGAATTGGGAAAAATATGTAAAAAACATCAACATACTATCAACGATTGGTATCATGAAAAATGTTCAATGCCTTATGATATTGCATTAAAATTAAGTAAAATTTCAAAGATTCCTCTACCAAAAAATATTCAAATCAAAAATAAATTTTGGTACACATCACTAGGAGGAAAAATCGGAGGAAAAGTTGTACAAGCAAAACATGGTAACTCAGGAACTTCTGAGGGAAGATCTCTGGGGGGCAAAAGATCTATTCTCACACATAAAATTCGTAACACTGCTTTCAAGCAAAGGAAAAACATAATGATCCCTCGAGAAAACGCTTCCCTAGCGGAATTATTCGGTATCATTTTAGGGGATGGAGGGATGACAGCTTATCAATTAACTATTACTCTTGATAGAATAACGGACAAACCCTATGCAAAGTATGTTCTTGAGCTTATAGAGAAAACTTTTTCTGCATCTACAAAACAATACTCTAAAAAAAGTGTTATCAACATCGTAACCTCCAGCAAAAGTGTAATAGAGTTTCTTATCCAAAAGGGCCTTAAGTGTGGAAGCAAAGTAAAAAATCAAATCGATGTGCCTTTGTGGATTAAAAAAAATAAAGAATTTTCGTTCGAATGTGTAAAGGGACTCATCGACACCGATGGTTGTGTCTATATTGACAAACATATTTATAAGGGTAAACTATACAAACACTTATGTTTAGACTTTACAAATGTATCAACTCCTCTATTAGACTTTGTCTGGGAAGTATTCACTGATTTGAAACTTAAGCCAAAACTTTATGGAAAGAGTATTAAACTCAGAAGATTAGAAGATATAAAAGTATATTTTCGTATAATAAAAAGTTCTAACCCGAAACACAACCAAAAATTTACAAAATTTTTAAATGGAGAGATCGCATAGTTGGCTTATTGCGCTGGTCTCGAAAACCGGTTGAGTCGCAAGACTCTCGGGAGTTCGAATCTCCCTCTCTCCGCACATATATTATTTTTATGAACCAAGATTTTTATTCGTTTGTAGCCACAGATATCCATGGCACTGAGGTGCGCATGGAGAACTTTCGTGGCAAAGTCGTCGTCGTGGTCAATACTGCGAGTCACTGTGGATTTACGCCACAATTTACTGGGCTCGAAGCCCTGTATCAAAAATACAAAGAACAGGGGTTAGTAATTTTAGGATTCCCCTGCAACCAGTTTGCTGCACAAGAATCTGGAAGTGAAAAAGAAATTCAACAATTTTGCTCACTCAACTATGGAGTGACTTTTCCGCTTTTTTCAAAAATTGAAGTAAATGGTCCCAATGCCCATCCCCTTTTTGTTTTTTTGAAAAACAAAAAAAGCGGTTTTTTCAAAAAAGATATCAAATGGAATTTTACAAAATTTGTAGTAGACAAAACGGGCATAGTTCAAAAACGTTTTGCCCCGGCAACCTCACCAGAAAAAATGGAACCTTTGATTCAAAAGCTGCTTACCTAAAATTACCGCCCAGCGGTAATTTTTTTTGAAAAAGATGTTTGTAAAAATACAAAAAGAAATAACAGTATAC
Source organism: uncultured Gammaproteobacteria bacterium (assembly GCA_964566225.1). Classification (GTDB taxonomy): domain Bacteria; phylum Patescibacteriota; class Patescibacteriia; order Magasanikbacterales; family UBA922; genus CAYTKU01. The sequence continues at coordinate 132,307 of CAZMHV010000004.1, read as the reverse complement.
TCCCCAAAAAAAATGGAATCCAAAAATGAAAAACCAGAGCACAAATAATACTCGTGCACAGTAGCAAGAGACATGGTATAATCGCAACACGTGAAAGAACGGTTTGTCGTACGGTGTGAACCGTGAACCATGAACCCAAAAGTCCCGAAAATATCCATCCAAAAAAGTTTACCAACGGTACACCAAAATATGCTCCCGGATGATTCCATGACCAAAAACCCAGTGCAACGGCCACAGGATCAAAAACAAAATCAATAAGAACCAAAAAAAACGTTGCCACAAGTATGCGCAACCACCGTGAATCACACACCCGCTGCGAAAGTGCAACAGACCCAATTACGAGTGGAGTCCACCCCAAAAAAACAGTCCACGGAACCGTTTCCAAAAGTTTAAAACCAAGTTTGTTTGAATATAAAAAGTATCCATACGGAAATCCGGTATGAATACTCGTATATTCAAACACAAGGGCACACAGTCCAAGTACGGTCAGCAACATCAGTGCCCTGAGGTAGCCTATAGTTTTTTGAAGTCCCCACAAACAAACCACGCCCATGGCCACCAGAGACCAAGCAGCTCCCTGTGAAAAATACATTTCAACAAACTCCATATGTTTAAAAAAATTTTCAATCTGTCACGTCCACGATTTTGGATGTATGTATTTGGCCCGTACCTTCTTGGTATTACCGCAGCCCGATTTTGGGAAAATGAAATATCATTTTTGATTCTTTTTCTTTTTGGTATTTTTTTTCTTTTTCCAGCCAATCTTTTTATTTACGGAGTCAATGATATTTTTGATACGGATACTGATGCTCTCAATGAAAAAAAGAATGGATATGAAACAGCTCCCCAAAAACATGAAAAAAAATCTTTGGCTTTTACGATTTTCTTTTTTATACTTCCATTTCTCGTGGTGTATATGGTGAGCCAAAACTTGTTCTCACTCCGCTCTTTTTTTCTTGCGTGTTTTTTCTTTTTTTCTTTTTTTTATTCTGCTCCGCCTGTTCGTGCCAAAGCAATCCCCTTTGTAGATTCATGGTTTAATGTTTTGTATATCTTGCCTGGATTTTTTGGATACGCTCTCGCAGGAGGAGAAAATTCTTCACTGACACTTTTTTTGGCAGCGTGGTGTTGGTGTATTGCCATGCACGCATACTCGGCTGTCCCCGATATTGCTGCAGATAGGGCAGCTGGAATTGCAACCACCGCCACCTTCCTTCACAAAAACAAAACACTCGTATATTGCTTTTTATTATACCTACTTTCATCGATATTTTTCTTTTTGCACTCGGGAATTTTTGCCTTTTTTCTGTTTGTTCCCTATGCGTACATGATCTTTGCCTCTTGGCGAGCTGACACAGCTCAAAAACTATTTCGGCTGTATACATTCTTTCCTCTTATCAATACAGTCGTCGGCATGTTACTCTTTTTCTTCATTTATTTTTTCTAATGGACGTCCACTGGTGTTGCCAATAAGACGCTTATACACGAGCTCGGCACTGATAAGACACATTGGCATCCCAATACCTGGATTGGTATTGCCTCCTACATAATATAAGTTAGAAACTTTTTTACTCACGGTGTCTGGACGAAATACCGCAGTTTGATTCATGGTATGAGCCAAACCAAGCGCCGTACCTTTGTGACTGTTGTACACACGCTCAAAATCTTTGACACAAAAACTTTTTCGGTATTCGATTCTTTTTACAAAATTTGGAATATTGCAGTGCACTTCCACTTCATGCAAAATCTTTTGTTCATAGGCTTCGAGCTGCTCGGGAGTATACTCAAGTCCTGCTGCCAGTGGAACCAAAATAAAAATATTTTCTTTGCCAGCGGGCGCCACCGAAGCATCGGTTTTACTGGCATTACACAAATAAATAGACGGATCCTGTGGCCAGGTTGGCGCATCAAAAATTTCTTTGAACCCTTGTTCCCAATTTTGGGCAAACATGAGACTGTGGTGCACCAGTTCCGGCACAGCACCATCCACTCCCAAATACATGAGCAGTGCTGAAGGAGCCAAAGTTCTTGACTCCCAGTAAGCAGAGCTGTAACTCTGCTCTTCTTTACTCAAAAGTTGTGTTTCCGTAAAATGAATATCTGCATTTGAAATTACCAAATCAGCCGGTATCACCTCACCACTTTCAACTTGTACTCCTGTAGCCACGTGATTGTGTGTGATAATTTTTTTTACGGGTGTATTCAACCGATAGGTAACATTATATTTTTGGGAAATTTTTTCAAAAGCCTCAACAATTTTGTAAATGCCTCCTTGCGGATAATACACTCCCAAGTTAAAATCCACATGGGTCATAATATTGTACAGAGCTGGAGTGTTGTAAGGCGAACTTCCCAAAAAAACCAGGGTATACTGCATAATTTTTTGCATCTCCGGAGTTTTGAAAAACTTTTTTACATACGAATTCATTTTTTGAAAAACAGAAAGTTTGGCACCTTCTATTGCCATTTTTAAATTCAAAAAGTCAAAAATACTTGAATAATTTTTGTAGACAAATTCACCGAGTGCTACATTGTATTGGTATTCACTGCGTTTTAAATAATCCAAAAAATTTTCATAACTTCCTGGTTCCAAAGATTCAAATGTTTCTTTGTTTTTTTCAGTACCACGAAAAATATCTACTTTTTTGTTGGTATCCTTAAAAAAAATTCGGTACGAAGGAGAAAGGGGTACGAGTTCCAAGTAATCTTCTACTTTTTCATCAAGTAAATGAAAAAATTTTTCAAAAACATCGGGCATCAAATACCATGATGGTCCCATGTCAAAAGTATATCCTTTTTCTTGAAGCAAATTGGCTCTGCCACCAAGACGTTCGTTCTTTTCAATTACGGTTACTCGATATCCTGCCTTGCCCAAAATGCAAGCAGTCGCGAGTCCGCCAAACCCCGCTCCAATAATGATGGCATGTTTTTGTTTCATAGACTCGTAAAAGGGATTTTGCAAACAAGCCACAGTTTTTCAGCCGTACTCGTGCGTGCTCGTCCAGTAAAAATATTATAATTTTTTTGTTCAATTTTATGTAAAAGAGCTCCATACAGTCGTGATGCAGCACGAACAGCAAACCTCCCTTCTTTGTGGAGCATTTGAATACCGACTTCCGCTTCACGATACAAGCTTCGGGCACGTTCAATTTCAAATTTCATAAGTGCCACAAACTTTTCATCACATATTTTTTCTTTGATATGAGTTTCTGTGACACCAAAACGTTTCATGTCTTCCTCGGGCAGATATATTCGTGCACGCTGTACAAAGTCTTCATCAATATCTCGCAAAAAATTCGTCAGCTGCATGGCATAACCAAGTTTTGTGGCATAGGCAAGTGCGTGAGGAGTGGAAAATCCAATAACATATGACATCATAAGACCTACCACGGCTGCAGATCCATACATGTATTGCTCGAGGGACTCATATGTGGAGTAGCGTGCGACCGTTACATCTTGAATCATAGCGTTCAAAAATGATTCACTGTATGCAAAGGGTATTTGATAGGTATGAAAAATTTCAGCAGTAGCACGGAGCACCGGATGTGTGGAATTTTGTTTTTCGTAGGCTTGTTTCCATTCGTCCCTCCAATTCTCAAGTTTCATTTGCGCTGTTTTCATATCGCCGGTTGTTTCAGGATTATCTACTATTTCATCGGGAATACGAAAAAATGCATACAAAACAAACGTGGCATTTCGAATTTTTTGCGAAAAAAAACGTGTGGCAAAATAATAACTTTTGCCATGTTTTTGGTGAAGCTGTCGACAGTATTCAATATCTTCTGCAAGAAGCATATTATTTTTTTCTCTTTTGAATTTGTTGAACCAAGAGAATGAGTTCTCTTTTTATATTTTCATGAAAGTGCGAGGTTGTAATACCACTTTTTGCCTTTTCAAAATAATTATCAGCTTGTTGCTGTGCAAACTGCAATGCCCCACTCTTTTCAAAAAGTTCACGCAATTGAACTCTCTGTTCACCAGATAATTCGGTACGAAAAAGTTGCATGAGTGATTGTTTGTGTTGTGGTGTTCCCTGTTCAAAAACATACTGAGTGAGCAAGGTATGCTGCCCTTCGGTAATATCTCGCATCGGTGTTTTGCCGAGTGAAGCTTCATCTCCAAGAGCATCCAAAATATCATCTTGAATTTGAAACGCAATGCCCAATGCTTCGCCACAAGCAGCGGACTCTTCAAACAAAAGACCCTCTGCATTGCCAAGCGCGAGTCCGAGCTGCATGGGCCACACAAAAGTATAACTTGCGGTTTTCAATTTCATTTTTTCAAAAATACGATCACTCGAGGTACTTTCACTGCTCATGATATCAACATCAATAAGTTGACCAATCATTACATCTTCACTCATACGGGTAAACATGTGCTTTACCCTCTGTAAAATATCTGGGGCAAGACCTGCAGTATCCAGCAATTCATGAACCCATGCAAACAATAAATCTCCCATAAGTAGTGCCATGGATTCTCCATATTTTTTGCGAAGTCCAAGTTTATGGTGTGTATCAAAAATTTTTTCTGCCACAACATGGGTGGTTGGTACACCACGACGAGATTCACCGTTATCAATAATATCATCGTGAATAAGGCCAAACACATGAAACAACTCCATGGCAAGAAACGGACGAAGTTGCTGCTCAGAAAGTGGAAGTGAAAAACCTGACAAAAGCCACATGAGTGATGGACGAATTCTTTTGCCTCCAGAAAGTGAAAGGGCTTCAACCGCAGTAAACAGTTCCCCAAAGACAGTATCCTGTTGTACCGCAGCAGGTAACGAGTGTCTTTTTTGGGCAAACCACTGCTGCAATGCCAGCTCAAATTGTGTTCGAAACTCTTTCATAGTGTCACTAGAATATCACTGGATTGACATATTTTCAAGGGTAATGTAGACTGGAGGTTCACTTCAGTGGGGAAGAACATGTCAAGTATTCGTGAGGTCGGACAGCTGCCCGATCACGCACAACAAACAACCGCCGGGGTCGAGGACTTCTTCGACCCAGAGCTCCTTTCCCGTGGGAAGAAGGGGGTTCGCAACCCCAATCCGCGCAAAGACCCACGCGCGAAACAGAAGGGTGGTCGGTCCCGCATTCCGGACTGACCAAGGGAGGCACAAGGAGGGTGCCACCAGCGCAGACAATTTTGCCTGTGGTGGTGGCACAAAAAAGTACAGATTTTCTCTGTACTTTTTTTATGAAAATTTTTCAATATATTTTTTGACATCAAACTTTTTTTCACATCCACTGCGTGCCATGTAACGAATTTGTCCGTACACAGGTCGTTCAAACCAGGCTCGATCATGCACCCCTCCAATGCTCCAAGCAATCCCTGCATAGCCATTTGGATCACGTCCATCAAGCTCATAGGTATCATTGAGAAAAACGGCAATTTTCATGGCTTCTTCTGGACTTGATGTCCACTCCAAAATTTTCTTGGCCCAGTACATACGCATATACCCGTGCATTTTACCGGTACGCACCATTTCTCTTTGTGCTGCATTCCACAGTTCATCGTGCGTGAGAGCCTGTTCAAATTGTTTTTTGGTATACACATATTCACGTTTATCTTTGCGATGGGCATTGAGTGTTTTCTCGGCCCAAGCAGGAAATCCTTCTACACTATCGTAATTTGTATTGTACAAACAAAAATTATCTGCCAGTTCTCGGCGAATAATTAACTCTTCCAAAAACGCAGCGACACTTTCTTTCAGTCCCGGAGTTTTGATTTCACTCGCGGCATTATTTTTTTTGGGTGTTGTTACCTGTGATAGAGAAAATTTGGAAACACGCAAAGTCTCAAGTACCACAGCCTGTGCACTTATCATGCCATAGTGCAAGTACGCAGAAAGATTGGATTGCGCAAGAGCAAGAGGATCATTGCGATCGCGTGCATAGAGTGACAGTTTTTCTTTCAAAAATATTCGCAGCTGTGTGTGAGCAGCCTCTTCTCCCCCTTTCAAAAAAATATCATCCGCTTGTGTTGCTATTTTTTTGTATGGAGTTAAACTCTGTTGTTTTATTTTTTTATGAAAAGAAATTTTTTGTTTTTGGAGCACAGGAAATGCTTCCAAAAATTCAGGAAGTTTTTTGTGCAGTTTGGGCCGCAGTGTATAGGCACCAAATTCTTGTTTGGGTGAAGCTTGCCAGGCTGGCACAATATTGTGCGCATCCACTTCAAAAAATGGAATATTAATTTTTTTGGTAATTTGCTCTTTCCACTTTCGCTGAATTTTGAGAGGAGAAAAATCTGTAACAAGGGCACCAGCATCTGCTTGTTCACAAAAGTCTACAATATGTTTAGGAGTTTCTGTGCCAGATTCATCAACCAGTACAAAGAAAGAAATGTTTTTTTCAAGTGCGTCAGACTGCAACAAAGCGAGTGCCTCCATTTTAAAACGCACATGTCTTTCTGCCCCACCCAAAAAATTGGGCACAAAATTATATACCACGACGAGGGGTTGGTGGTGTTTCCGTGCCAAAGCATCGGCAAATAAAAGTGCCCAATTATCGCGAAGTCGCAGATCTCGGTCCATCCAGTACACAACCGTCCCCTTTTCAAATGATCCTTGATTCAATTGTCTCACGCGTGAAAGATTCATAATACCCATAGTATAGAGTTTTTTCGTCTTTCCTTCAAGAAAAAAAGAGTGGCGGTGAGCCACTCTTGTTTCTGTATTTGATTTAGACATTCAAAATCATTTCGTCTTGAGGACGACGAACTTTGGCATAGGTTTGAAATGCATCTTCTGGTGCACGGAAACCAACCGCAGCAATCACCACGGTTGAAAGTCCTTTTTCAGAAAGACCAAGGATTTCATCAAACGCCGCAGGATCAAATCCTTCCATTGGACACACATCAATTGATTCAACTGCTGCAGCAGTGAGGAGGGTTCCAAGAGCAATGTATGCTTGGCGAGCTGCCCACTCGTGTTTTTGAGATTCACTCTTTGAAGCAACCGATCCATTCATCATGTCTTTGTACCCAGCGATCATTTCTTCGGTAACACCACGAGTAGCAATAATATTGTCTACAAATTTTTGTACAAAATTTGCATCAATTGTTTTTTCAACCGCAAAGACAAACAAGGCACTACTGTCAGTAATTTGAGCCTGACCATACCCTACTGCCTTTAATTTTTCACGAATTTCTGGGTTTTGAACCACGACAAGTTTCCAAGGCTGAAGACCAAAAGAATTTGGAGCCATTCGAACCATTTCTTCCAAAAAAGAAAGTTGTTCGTTGGTCAATTTTTGATTGGTAAATTGTTTTGTTGCATAACGCCACTTCATGGCATCAAGAAGATTTTGCATAGATCAAAATAAAATGAATAATACCTATTGTACCACATTCACTTTACTTTGTAAAGTACTTTACAAATGAAAGCATTTCATATATACTCAAATAAAGACAATATGAAAAAGAAATCCCTCGACAAAATTTCTTGCCCAATTGAACGGGTAGCGCAACTCCTCTCTGACCGATGGACTATTCTTATTGTTCGAGATTTGTTGGATAACAAAAAACGGTTTTGCGAATTGGAACGTTCTCTTGAAGAAATTAGCACACGAACCCTGACCACAAAACTCAAACGGCTCCAAAAAATAGGGTTGGTTGAACACAAAGACTCACTGTATTTTTTATCAAAAAAAGGCGAAAAATTACAAGAAATACTCACTGCCATGGCACACTACGGAAAACGATATTTACAACATGAAAAACAAAAAATATGAGCCTCCCCACAAAGACTGACATCGTTATCATTGGAGGCGGGGTCGCAGGAACTTCGCTTTTTTATGTACTCAAACATTTTACTTCGGTGCAAAATGTTGTTTTGATTGAAAAAGAAAAAGACTTTGGCCTGGTGAATTCTCACTCCACCAACAATAGCCAAACCTTGCATGTAGGAGATATTGAATCCAACTACAGTCTCAAAAAAGCAACGGAAGTGAAAAAAAACACTTCGTATCTTATTGCCTACCTAGAAAAAATAAAACGAAGTCCCATATACAAAAAAGGACCCAAAATGCTCTTGGCCGTAGGCGACCACGAAATTGCCGAGCTTGAAAAACGTTTTGAAACATTTAAACAATTGTTCCCTGAAATGAAACTGCTCAGTCGCGACGAAATTGCAGAGTTGGAACCAAATCTGATTGTAGGACGCACACAGCCCGTGCGTGCCATTGCTACTACTGGGTATACGGTTGACTTTCACCGCCTTTCACAATCGTTTGTTCAAAAAACCAAAACCGATGAACACTTTCAATCGTTCACCCGCACCACAGTTTCTCATATTCAAAAAACTGAAACAGGATTTACCGTACAAACTTCTCGAGGAAATATTGAAGCCAAAGCCGTGGCCGTAATGACAGGCCCGCACAGTTTATGGTTTGCCAAAGAACTTGGGTATGGCAAGCACTTGGGGATTTTGCCTGTGGCTGGAAGTTTTTATTTTTCGACCAGAAAAAATTTACTCCGTGGCAAAGTGTATACTATGCAAGAACCCAAACTCCCGTTTGCGGCTATTCATGGAGACCCAGAAATTCGTGACTCATCTCTCATTCGTTTTGGTCCCACGGCCAAAGTTCTCCCGCTCCTCGAACGACACAACAACAAAACATTTCTTCCGTTTCTCAAAACATCGGCTTGGAGTGTGCGTGGCGTAGCCAGTTTATTTAAAATTATTTCTGACCCAACACTCTTTTTGTACGTGCTTAAAAATTTGTTATTTGATATTCCCCTGCTCGGGAGATACTTCTTTTTACAAGATGCGAAAAAAATTATTCCGAGCCTCAAATACGCTCACATTCGCCCTGCTCGCAAATACGGCGGCATTCGCCCACAAGTCGTCAACACGCAAACCATGAAAATGGAAATGGGTGAAGCAGAAATTGTGGGTGAAAATATTGTGTTCAACATTACTCCTTCACCAGGAGCTTCTACCTGCCTTGGCAATGCCGCACAAACGGCACAATTGCTTTGTCAATTTGTTGGTGAATCATTTTTGCAAAAAGATTGGAATAGTGAGCTTGAACCATTATCAAACGAAGCAAAATAGTGTATTATAGTAACACATTTGTACGATACATACACTATGGAATACAGAAAACATCGAGATAAAAGATTTTTTCTTCATTTTATTTCTACGCCATTTATTTGGGCACCACTCCCCTTTTTTTTGTTGCTCGATATTGTGTGTGAAATATACCAACAAATTTGTTTTCCGCTCTATAATATTAAAAAAGTAAAAAGAAGTGATTATATCAATGTACTTGATCGCAACAGACTTCAATACTTAAATCCATTTGAAAAGCTTGGCTGCATGTATTGTGGTTATGGCAATGGAGTTCTCCTGTACATCAAAGAAATCGCAGGCCGCACCGAACAGTATTGGTGTGGAATTATGCACGAAAACAAGCCTGGATTCAAAGGCAGCAAATACCAAAAAGAAAAAAAATTTGTTCCATTCAACGACAAAAAAAGTTTTGAAAAAAAATATCCTTGGAAGCCACTATTTTAATTTTCTATGTTCAAGCACTATCTCGTCACACTTTTTACGCTTGCCCTGTGTGATGCCATATGGCTCACCACCATTGCCAAATCTTTTTATAAAAAATATTTGGGATATTTGTTTGCCGAAAATGTTACGTACTGGCCTATTCTTCTTTTTTATCCACTCTACGCAATTGGTATTTTATTTTTTGTCGTGCAGCCTGCGCTTGAACACAAATCTGTACCTGAAGCCCTGCTTCGGGGAGCCCTACTTGGACTGGTTGCCTATGGAGCCTATGACCTGACCAACCAAGCCACTGTTGCAAAGTGGCCAGTGATTGTGACCGTAGTAGATTTGCTGTGGGGAATGGTAGTGACTTCACTGGTGGGTGGCATTACAGTGTTTATTGTGAAAAAGTTTTTTGTGTGATATATAAAAAAAGAAGGACCTGACGTATGAAAAAGTTATCGTGGCTCATACTTTTATTTCTAATTATTATACCATCCCCAACTCAGGCGGTTATCCCTCCTGATTTTATTTTTAATATTGGAGCACAAGTAATGCAATTTTTTTCGGCTGTGATGCTTTTTTTCTCGGCAACTTTTGGTTTGTGTTATGAATTTTTACAAACTAAGATTGCTGTGTTGAAACATCGACGAGCGTTTCTTTTTTCTATTGGGCTTTTAATTATTACTCTTGCCTTTGCTATTTCTTATTTTTTTGCAGAGCTCAAACAAAAGACTGAATATCAAAAATGGTTAATGGAAAGTAAAGCCTATGCTGAGCTCGAACAAAAAATACAAGCTGAAAAACCTGTTTCAGAACCAATACCAACTATACTCCAAGAAGTATCTGTAACATCCACTCTTCCCATTGAAAATACTCCATCTACTCCTCTTGACACTCAGTTTTTTGAAAAAAATAAATCGTTGAATCTCAGTATTACCAATGAAGCCTTCAAAAACGTTTTGAACCAACAAGAAAAAAACTTCGTTATTGTCGATGCTCGTGAAGATATTGAATTTGAAAATGGCCATTTCCCTGGGTCTCTTCATATTCGTTATGCTGATCTCAAAGATGGAAGATGGCAAGAACTCGCAAAAGATAAAATCGCATATATATTTTGTTGGTCAGGTATTCGAGGCAAAGAAGTAGCTGAATTTTTACGAACCAAAAATATTGTGAGTGTGTACCTAGAACACGGTGCCAGTGGCTGGTATGACTTTGGTGGCACGTGGCAAGGCAATATTAAATTTACTCAAAAATATACTGATCTCAAATTTCAAAAAGTTTTGACCACACCAGAAGTCAAAGCCAACGTCAAACAAGGAGTGGTTTTGGTTGACTCGCGAGAACCAGAACGCTTTGCAAAATCACATATAAAAAACTCTTTCAATATTCCCATCTTTTATACCCCAACTTCAAAACTCGAATCTACCTTTGCGCAGGTGCCAAAGGGAAGTACTGTAATTACAATATGTGATGGCTATGTAAATTGCTTTGATGCGAAACTCACCGGAGTGGAACTGGAAAAACGTGGCTACACTTTTCTCGGAAGATACAATACTCCTTGGGACTATGGAAACTAATGTGAGTAATGAATTTTTTGCCAAAACTGATATAAGTGAAATGGCGCCACAGCCAACTCCGGTAACATTTGGTTTGCTCGAACAGATATATAGTGAGGGCGGACCAGTACAAAATGTGTATAAAAAGTATGGCGTAAAGTATCATGATACACATTTTTTGAAAGTAATTGGAAATGAACTGGTGGTGGAAAAACAAAAAGAACTCCACTCGCTTTTGCCTTCATATAGATATCCTTCTTCTCTTAGCTCTGTTCCAAAATTGAGTAGTGTGAGCGGACTTTTTACCACTCTCAAAAATATTTTTGCACTTCAAACTCTTCCTGTTAAAAACTTTGAACAAATTTTTGTAAGACTCAAAAAAGAATTACAAAAAAATGAATCTGCCAGTACCCTTTCAGACTTTTTGGAAAACTTTTTACAAGAGTACCAAGTAATTTTTGAAACTAATTTGCTCTGTGGAGTTACTTTCAAAAAATTAGAATTTACACTCAAAAAAGAAAGTATACAAACTCCTGAGATTCTCAAAAACGCTAGCTTGTTTGTCCCGTCAATGACACATTTTGCTATTGATTTCTCTTTTCAAAATTTCCAAGGAAACTCTATTGAAATTTCGGATGAAACGAAGTTTATGCATCTCAATTTTACTCCTCATGAAATTGATGAGACTGTTAAGCAATGGTGGGAAAAACTTCCAGACTGGAAACAAAAATATTTTCAACCAATTTTCTCCCAAGCAATTATATATAATCGTCTGCGTGAATATAGTCGTGTACTTATTGTCAAAAAAATAAATGGACTCAGAACAATTCTTCTCAAAATTGCTAATACGAATGAATTTTCTAATCCAAAAAATATTTATTTTTGTACTCTTGAAGAAATATTGAAAGGCAAGGTAACCGAAGCCATGGTACTCCCCCGAAAAAAACTTTACTTTGATCCAACAGAAAAATTCACAGGTGGAAAAATACAATCAGCTCCTCGCAAACTTGCGGGTGTTTCCTCTGGAAAAGCATCTGGAATTCTCGCGGATGAAAAAAGTATACTACAGTATACTGCTGATCAAAATATTATTCTCTACAGTGAAATTCTCTCACCAGGTCTTACACAGTACTTTCACAAAATAAAAGGAATTGTTTCTGCACAAGGAGGCGTGCTTTCACATATTGCCATTGTGGCGCGTGAACATGGAATTCCAGTGGTAGTGAACTTTAGTCCGAATGATGAGATACAAACTGGTGATCACATTTTTATTGATGGGGATACAGGCAAAATAAAAAAACACTCATAACTTGAGTGTTTTTTCATTTTACAACGGTTTCGACACATCCCACAATGTTTGCCACATAGCCTTCATAAGTTCACTATATTCAAAACTCGTCACCATAAATCCAAATATTTCTGGCAATGGCATCGTACTTTTAACCATGAGCAAAATACTCTGGTACGAAGGACTGCGACGACTCGATATTTCCAAAGCAATTTCACTTTCAAGTACATTTCCACTCTTTACACTGCTCACTCTTTTATTTTTTTACAAACAAACAATTTCATTGTATCAAGCAGTTGGAATCTGCATCATGATGATTGGGGTATACTTTTCACTTAAACGAAGATCTGTTCAACACTAAAGTAGACTCCCCAAATATCCAACTCATAAAAACAAAAAGTCCTTGCAACAGGACTCTTTTTTTATTTGTGTAATAACCCCCTTGACAAAACGTCCTATTTGGTATATTCTCTCCTGTTCATTATTTTGGGTATTTTTTGTTTCAAAAGAAAGATATTTCTTACTTTTGAAAGAGGAAATCCCCCTCTACACTGGGCAATTTTGCCCCTACATGCGGTATATATAACCCCGCACCCCCCCAGGAGATCCCCAATGGGAATCAAGATTTTTGGTGTTTTCTTCGTCGTCGGCATCCTCCTCGGCTGCGACCCGACCGTGTTGTCGGGCAAGATCGCCGAGTCCGCGGGAGGCCCGGCCTTCACCACGGCAGACGCCGACCCGGACATGGTCCGACTGGTCGAGGATGCGGAGGTGGACGCGGTCATCGACGCCACCCCCGCAGACGTTCACCCCGTGGTTGACGCGGCGGCCCAGCCGGACATGGCCGAACAGGTCGCGGACGTGGGTATCCCGGATGCCTACTTCCCCACCCCCCCGGACGCAGCTCCGGATGCGACCGAGGACGTACCCCTCCCTGACGCGGCAGCCTCACCGATCCCCGAGGTGCAACTCTCGCGAGTGGTGTTCCACTGGCAGAGAGGAAACACCCCCCTCGAGGGCGATGTTTCCTCACTGCACCTCTGGGTTCAGTGTCAGACCCAAAAGCACCACAGTGTGGGCGCTTTGGGGGAGTACGTGGATCCACAGAGCCAAGAGATTTTCCTCGGCATGTGGTACCCCGCCAACGAGGGTGCAGAGTGTGAGGTAACCCTGGTGGTAAATGACGCCCTGGCATGGGGCGTACTCCCGCCGGGAACCTGTACCCACAGCATCGACGAAGGACCGCCGCAAGACGATCCGGTCGTCGATGACCCACAAAGTCCATACTTTGGGACGTGGTCGGCTCAGCTCGACTGACTCCCAAGATGGCAAGAGGGTGCTCTGATGTGACGCTTCGGCGTTCTCGGGCACCCTCTCAACCCGTCGCCTACTCTACAAACTCACCCTCTCCAAGAGGATTTTTTTTATTCAAAATAATTCTCTATTTTGTCAATTGAGTAAAAGATACTGTATAATAGAAAAAACTTGAATCACCCGTTTATACATATAAGTGAAAAAACTATGTTCCATAAACTTCCCAAAGTTGATTTGTTTTATACGACCCTCCTCGCTGCACTCATGGCAGGCCTTGCCAATCTCCTCTTATTTTACTTTTTGCTTCTTCTTGGTATCAAAATCTCAGTCCCTACTACGACATCGCCTGATTCACTGGCACCTCTCACACTCGGACGAGTATTATTGGCGAGCATTGCCCCAGCCTTGGTAGCAGGAATTTCTTTTGCCTTTGCCCGCAAACTTTCTCCACGAAGCGTCCGCAGTTTTTTTGTAATTTCTCTTGGATTACTCATTTTTTCTTTTGGAGCACCCCTTGATTTACCCATCGAAAACTCTGCCAAAATTGGCCTTATACTCATGCATATGGTTGCTGCCCTGTTTATTTTGGGCACCCTCTATAACTTCAATAAACAAGCCAAATAAGGTGTCAAACTTGACAAAATACTGTTTTTGTGCTATACTTAGCATATTATTATTTATTGTGCCTTAATCGCAAGCACAATAGACTCGTACCTCTTCAGTGTCTTCAATGTGGCCTAGCAGGAAAGCGGGTCACATTTTTTTATTATGACACCAACACCGTCAGCGGCTTTGTCCGCGACCTTCAAGGAACTTGGCATTGCCCAAAGTATCCTCACCATTCTCGAACGCAATAAGTTCGACAAACCAACGCCCATTCAACACCAATCTATCCCTGCTGCCATTACTGGCGTAGATATTGTGGGTATTGCACAGACTGGAACTGGCAAAACCTTGGCTTTTGGTATCCCCATGATTCAACGCCTGGGCATTCACAAGGGCCGTGGTCTGGTTATTTTGCCAACACGTGAACTTGCATTACAGGTAAACGAAACGCTCGAAAAAATCGGTAAGCCACTTGGACTTCGTACCGTTGTTCTTATTGGTGGTGAAAATGTGAGCAAACAAGTTCGTGCGCTGCAAGCCAATCCACATGTGATTATTGCAACTCCAGGACGTCTGGTAGATCACCTCGATCAAAAAACCGTGAACCTGAGTGCCGTAAAAGTATTGGTACTCGACGAAGCTGACCGCATGTTTGACATGGGCTTTTTGCCACAGCTCAATAAAATTTTTCGCGTACTTCCCAAAGAAAGACAAACACTTCTCTTTTCTGCCACCATGCCTGCAGAAATTATGAAAATTGCGAGCCAACACATGAATGCGCCAATTCGTATTGAAGTCGCACCACAAGGAACTTCGGCCGAAAAAGTAGAACAAGAATTTTTCTTTGTGCGCAAAGAAAGTAAAACACAGCTGCTTGAAAAAATTCTCACGCAGTATCATGGAACGGTGCTCGTGTTTTCTCGTACCAAACATGGTGCCAAAAAAATTTGCAAAGCACTCATGGGCATGGGGCATCAATCAGCAGAAATTCATTCCAACAAATCTTTGGCGCAACGTATCAAAGCGCTCGACGGATTTAAATCTGGAAAGTATCGTGTACTCGTAGCCACAGATATTGCGGCTCGTGGAATTGATGTGAAGAATATTGAACTCGTGATTAACTACGACTTACCAGATCAAACTGAAGATTATGTTCATCGTATTGGTCGAACTGGTCGTGCTGGCACCACAGGAAAAGCGATTTCATTTGCTACTCCAGACCAAAAAAGTGATGTAAAAAATATTGAAAAATTGATTCGCAAAACTATTCAAGTTTCTGCTCTGCCAGAACTTCCTCCACCACGCATAGTGGCACATACTCCGCCTGCACAGGGTGGCCGAAATCCAGCACAACACAGTGCCAACAATCCATTTCGTAGAAGTTCTCCAAGTGGTGGCAGACCGCAGCACCGTCAAGGTGGATTTGGACAAGCTCGTGCTGAAGGTCAATCTGCAGAAAGACGCCCAAGTGGACGCATCAATACCGCGCCACCAAATGCTGCCCCAGCAGGACAACCAGTGCACCGCCGCAAAAATGACCGCCGTCCAAATCGGTTTGGTGGACAGACAAAATATAGATAAACATATACAAAAAACCCCAAACTGGGTTTTTTGTTTTTATATGGTAACAAAGTTGACAAAACCTTAAAAATACGTTATTTTAGAGCCTGCTTAAAACACTTCTATGGCCAACCAAAACATCGGTATTCTCCGCTTTGACTCTGTCACATTCGGCTACAGTGACGACAAACTTCAACTTGATGAAGCTTCTTTTTCTGTTCGCGAAAATGCCAAAATCACCATCATGGGACAAAATGGTGCAGGAAAAAGTACTATTTTCAAACTTCTCACTGGTGCACTCACCCCCCAAAAAGGCCGCATTTCTTTCACCAACAATGCTACTGTTGCGCTTGCACCGCAAGTAATGCCAAAAGCACACTTTGATCACACGGTACGCGAATTTTTTGCGAGTGCATTTGGCGAAGATGTTCCAGGTAACCTCGACAAACGTATTTACGACACACTGCAACGCATCAACTACGAAATTCCTCTTGATAAAAAAATCCGTCAACTCTCGGGTGGACAACAAGCACGTCTGCTCCTGGCATACGGACTCATTCAAAATCCCGACATACTCCTCCTCGACGAACCAACCAACAATCTTGATCAAGAAGGAATCGATCAGCTCACCATGTTCCTCATCATGTACGACAAAACTGTGCTCGTAATTTCTCACGATGCTGCATTTTTGAATTCATTTACTGATGGCGTGTTGCACCTTGATGTGTACACCAAAAAAGTAAATCAATATGTAGGAAACTATACAGACGTAGTAGAAGAAATTGCTGCGCAAGTAGAACGTGAAGAGCGCAAAAATGCACAGCTCCTCAAAAATATTCAAGACCGTAAAGACAAGGTAAACTTTTTTGCACACAAGGGTGGAAAGATGCGTAAACTCGCGAGTAAACTCAAAGAAGAAGTTGCCGAGGATGAAGAAAACATGGTAGATGTGAAACAAGATGATAAAACTATTCGTGATTTTGATATTCCAGCGCAGCTGACTTCGGACGTGGTAGTGAGCATGACCAAAATTCATTTGCTCAAAAACCATGTGCCAGTAGAACAAGACGTCAATATTACACTTCGCAAAGGACACCGCCTTATTATCAAAGGACCAAACGGAATTGGTAAAAGTACACTGCTCCACGCCCTCGCGCTCAGTGAAGAACCTGGTGTACAAATTACTCCGGGCATTGCCGTAGGCTACTACCGCCAAGATTTTTCTGGCTTTGATGAAAACGAAACCGCGTTCGAAGCTTTAAAACGCATGATGAGTGTGCCTGACAACGAAGTAATTTATCGCACTGGTGCACAAATGCTTTTGGATTCGCAAACACTGCGCAATCCAGTTGGTTCACTTTCTGAAGGTCAAAAAGGACTCCTCTGCTACGCACAGTTCATGCTCCAAAAACCAGGCCTCTTGATTCTCGATGAACCTACCAACCACATTAACTTTCGCCACCTTCCTGTGATTGCTCGCGCGATTGAAAACTATGAAGGAGCAATTATCCTCGTGAGTCACGTTCCAGATTTTGTAGAACAAATTACGCATCTTGATGAACTGGATTTGACGAGGTTTGTATAGGAAAAAAAATATTTTAAAAAGATTCATTATCACAATGAATCTTTTTATTTTACTTTGACAGTGCACCATTTTTCTCATATACTAGACAGTATACTTTTGTCTTTTTTATGAAAGAATTTAACGAAGTGCAACCAAAAAGTGAAGTTCCCAAAATTGTTCACCCGGCACAAACGTTTGTGAAACATTTGATTTGGGATACTGAGGCAATCCAAAAAATCGAACAGTACCTTCAAGAGTATCCAAGTATCATACAAAAAGCACGAAAAGACCCAAACTTTGAAGACGAATTTAATTATGACGGAAGTGACGAAGGATACAATGATGAAAATGTTCTTCTGAGATCACTCATTGAATCTTTTTCAAAAAACATTGCATCCATTTCTGAATCACAAAAACGTGAATGCTATCTTTTTTTACTCAAAAAAACGTATGGGTGTATAGACACAGAGGTGCAAGAAGAATATGGCTCTGATTTGGAAAACCAAACAACAACAGAAAAAACTTTCATAGAACGTGACCCCGAAACAGAATCTGAATGGGGAGAAGCAGAAAAAAATAGTCGTTTTTCATTTACTTCGGTTGCAGCACAATACGACCTTTCCAAAATGTGGGATATTGCACAAAATGTAGAATTACAGTCCAAAGATATTCCACTGTTACTCGAAGCATTTGAACATGTTGTTCCAGAATTTGTTACAGCTCAAGTCACCAATGTACTCAAAAAAATTGGTGCTACCGAATCTGCCCAAGAGTTACTCGAGAGAATACGCACCAATACTCACCCAGGACTTGAAATGTCCTATGCACGAATTCTCTACCTTCTCGAAGACAGAGTGATCCCGATTGATAAACAAAAACTTGAATATCTTGGACAAAAATATGTTTTGCAGGGACAAACAGATGCCGTAAAAGCAGTTCGTCTTACTCCAGATGGAAAGCTAGGCCTCCTCGATGAACAAGGTGCCCTGGTAGGCTACATTTACTGTGGCAGATTTTCGAGTGAACACGAATTTGAATCAGAAATAATGGAAATAACAGCCGAAGATTTGGTAATGAAAAAATCTGACCGTACCACTGAATTTGAAATTACCAAAGAAACCTTTTTAACCGAATATCATCAAAAATTTTTTCAACATAAAATTTTACAAGAATGCGGAATTGTCCCAAATTTTCTTACCCTTCATGAACAATTTTGGCTCTATACATTTTTGAAAAAAATAAAAAACACAGACCGTTTTTCAGTTATCCAAAAAAATATCCGTACCTTTCAAGAACCTTTTTTGAAACTCTGTGTCATTATGGAATTTGAGCCAAGCGGAGTTGAAGAAGTGGTTGATGTGATTGAAACTCTTTCCGAGGAAAATGCCAAAAAATTACTGAATGCGTATCATGAACTTTTACTCTCTGGTGCTTACCAAGGTGAACAAATGCGTCAACTGCATGGGAAGGAGCTTCACTTGACAGATCACTCTTTTGCAGCGGCTTTTACAGTGCGCGCAAAAGAATTTTTGTTTCGTACCAAAGATGCACTCGATCGAGGGAACGATGAAAGTGCTGTTATACAAAAACAAGTCGAAGATATTCAGCGAGAAACCCTCGAACACAAATTTTTGGCAGGTGAATATGCTTTTGTTGCAGAGATTCTTCGCCAACAAGAAAGGGGCACAATTGATTTACAAGAATATTCTTTGCAACTGGCAAACATGAGTCCACACAAAAAAGAAATTTACTTACGTGTACTACAAGAACGTGGACAACTCAAACCCATACCAGAAATTCACTGGCGAGTTGATAGAAGCAATGAAGAGTATATACGCCGTTTTGGATTTGATATTCTTTCACTCTTACAAAACCGAGCAACTGACACCAAACAAATACTTTTGGAACTTGGACCAGGAAGTGGACAAAGTAAAGCAGAACGAGCAGAGTCACCTGTGATGGAACATTATATAGATATTGGTCTTGCTGATACACTCTATTATCCAATTTCTCGTTTTATAGAAAACAGTATTGATTGGGAGACTCTCAAAAAAAGACTGCCCGCTGAATTTGTATGTACACCCGCAGTACAATCAATTTTTTGTGATGCACTTGCCAAAACACTTCTTATTTCAAACGGACAAACATCACAAGATACTTTTACCTATGCAGAAGATCGAATTAAACGACTCACCCAAAATCCAGAAGAACTGAAATTGATTCTTGCAGAAATTGCACAAGAATTTTTGGTCACCCATACCGTACCATCCACCATAAGTACACGAGATAGTCATGGAACGGTTCAATATACCAACAAAATTTCTCTTACAGATCCAGCACTCATGGAAATAAAAAAAATATTTTGTGCTGAACCCAAAATGTTTTTACGTCATCATTCTGGTTATGAAGCAGTCCCTGCACACCCCGAGGGAATGCTTCTTGGAGATTTTGATTCCGTACAATCAATACAATCAAATTCTGTTGATATTGCTTTTGGAGCACGATCAACCGTGTATAAACGAGATGAAGAATATGTTGGTTTTGTGCTTGAAATGATGCGTATTCTCAAAAAAGGTGGTATATATTTTGATGACAGTATTCGCGATAATGATGGCTGGTATTATCGACTAGCCGAAATGGCCAAAATCGTAAAAGATCTTGAAGTCAAACAAAAAGAAAAATTTTATACTTATATTATTCTTGGTCCTGGTTTTGAACATGAAGATTATGCCAAAGACAATGTGCCCCTCGCCTTTGTGATGGGAAAAGAAACCGATGTTCAAACAGAAATCCAACACATTCTACAGCAAGACCAAGGATTTCGTATGGTTCCCTTTCAAGAATATATTGGGCAGCACCGTGAAATTGCAAAACTTGATACAAATGCCTACACCCTCAATCGTTTAGAAACAACACTCGTTCACCTTCAAGAGACAGAAGCAGGAGCATGAGATATTGCGGCAGAGTTCCACAAAAACTGAAATAAAATTTTGAAATTTTCTGCAATAAGCGGGTCATCTATGCGAATGGCAATGGCCTGTTTTTGTTTTAAAGTTACCAAAAGAACAGTGTTTCCACATATTTTTATATCCATAGAAAAAGGAAACTGTGCAACATCAATACTTCTCGTTTCACGAAATTCTTCTGGGCTGTTTACATTGATGGTATTACTCGAAGGAACCACCACCTTGTTGAATATTTTCTTTTGAATTCTTTTTTGAATAAACTTGGGAAAATACTCAGGAATAAATTCAGCCATTTCTCCCTTGTCTTCAATACTTTCAATAGGCGCACCGAGCGTCAAAATTTCTTCATACGCTTCAATAACCCCCTCTTTCCCCTCATAAAATCGCACCCCAGGACGGTTGTTGGCCAGGTTAAACATACCGGCCAAGGAACCAAGGCCCTCTTGGAAACTCGCTTCAAATTGGCTTTGTTGACGCTTTTTTTCTTCCAAAAGGCGCATTAATCCACTGGGGTGTGCTGGTTTATAGTAGGCATTTCTCCCCTCTTTGCGGTATAAAACCAGCTCTTTGACTAGTAAATCCATGAGTGCACTGTGAACAGTGGTGCGAGAAAGCGATGTGTCTTTGATAAGTTCAGACACGGTTAATTCACCTTTTTGGGCTAAAATAAGGTAAATTTCTGTAGAACTTGATTCTAATCCTGCCTCAACCAGCAGGTTTTTTAAGTTTTGGTCAATCATATTTTTTGGCTTATTGTACATGTATTATACCATATTTGAATTAATATGTCAAGTGGTTATTTTACATATTGAGTTTTTATATATTTAGCTAAATTTAGATAAATTTAATATATATATTTTGTATATGCATGGTTCAGTATTGACATATTTGTGATTTTATGTTATACTAGCTCGTTACGCTGAAAGACCAAGAACAGGTAACCACAACTCAAACACTTGAACTATCAAAGGAAAGAGAGAGCCCCAGATAGAGTTACCAAACTCAAACGCTCTCTCACCAGAAAGAGCGTTTTTTACACTTTCGCGCAAAACGTTTAGACCTTGATCAAAAGTACCAAAGCGATGCTTGCCTTTGGGAAGGGTCTAGGACTAAACGGTTTGCACGATTCC
Source organism: uncultured Gammaproteobacteria bacterium (assembly GCA_964566225.1). Taxonomy (GTDB): domain Bacteria; phylum Patescibacteriota; class Patescibacteriia; order Magasanikbacterales; family UBA922; genus CAYTKU01. The sequence continues at coordinate 110,815 of CAZMHV010000004.1, read as the reverse complement.
CTTTTTAAACAATACCTGCTTTGCCCTCAAGAGAGAGAGTTGAGCGAGACAGGGTGCAAAAAGGTTGAGTCCCCAAACCATTACAATGAACTAATTTCTTTGACCAATGTGAAGGAGAGAGACTCCTATCGGTGAAAGAAATTTTCAATTCTGAACCCTTGCCCGGTCGAATGACCGGGTAAGATATTGCTCTTGATCCGGTCATCCGACCGGACTAAGAGAACCGGCGGAGGTTGATAGATGCCCTTGACGAAAGTCGAGCAGCAACTCCCTCGCGGTCAGTCTACACTCGCCTCAGAACGAGAGTAGTACCGAGTGCGCCTTCTCTTTAAACAGTCGCAAGATTGTATAGAGGGAAAGGCAGTCGCTACTACAACAAGAAAGTTTTGAACTCACAAGTATTTTGAGCCTCACAAGACTCCAAAGAAAAATTGAGTAAAAAATGTTACAGCAGCCTAATGAATGTGGTGTAGAGAGTGAAGATCCTTACAATTGAATATTGCCAAAGTGAATAAAAATATTATTTTCTTTGGCAAGCGCAGGTTTACCAAGACGTGCGTTTAATATTAGGTCATTACGCAACTGTTTGGGTTCCCTGACTATTTTTGAAAAAAAATAGAAATGGGGACCCAAACCAGGGCTTTGCTCTGCGGGAGGAGAAACACAAACGTGCTTTGCCCTCCCCAGGGCAAGCCCAATCCAAGGCGCAACAATCGCGCTACGGAGGTTTGCGTGGTTACTAATCTCTTCGACAAGTTGAAGTCTCGCCTCGAGCGGGATTTCATCAAGTGTGAGGACCTGGCCCGGGTCCTTGCTCTGGCAATCACGTCGGGCAAAAACGTGCTCCTCTGGGGACCCGGGGGGCACGGGAAGTCCGAGATGATAGAGACCGCTCTGGCCGAGATCGTCACGGACCTCGATAACGAGGTCCACGTTCAGAGCTTCGGGGAGGGAATGGACGAGGCTACCCTCTGGGGCGGCCTCGACTTCCGGGCGCTCGAGACCGAGAAGGTGCTCCGGTACTTCCCGGAGCTGAGCTTCCTCGCGCGACCCTACGCGGTGTTCGAGGAGCTCTTTGACGCTCCGGCGTCGGTTCTCCTCGCGCTCAAGGACACGCTGACCGCCCGCAAGCTCCGAAAGGGGTCACAGGTGTTCGCGATGAAGACGAAGGTCATCATCGCCCTCACCAACAAAGACCCAGCGGAAATCAGCGAGCTCGGCCCCGCTGCGCACGCCCTGATCGAGCGATTCCCGATTCAACTCAATGTGAAATGGCCGTCCTATAAGGCGGCCGATTACAGCGAGCTGTTCGTGAAGGTCGCGCCCCGCTTGCCGGGAGCCGACCTCAACGGGATGAGCTCGGTGCTCGCCGAGATGCTCGGCAAGCTCGCCGAGCAGGGGCGGCCCATCTCGCCGCGGTCGGCCGTGCACGCGCTTGGAGTCGTCAAGACCTCTGCAGCGCTGCGCGGTTCGGCCAAGGTCGAGAAGGTCGATCTCCTTGACCTCAAGTTCGTCGATGGGTTCGAGGCTTTGGCCGAGAACCTGAAAACCGAGCTCGACAAGGCGAGCGAGCGGGCGACGGCCGAGGTGTTGCTGGTTGAGGCTGAGGGCGAGCTGAACAGCTTGCTCTCTGACCTCGAGGCGGCTGATCGGACGCAGAGTCCGGTCAAGTGCAACCAGGCGGCTTTGCGGCTCCTCTCCTTCCAGGACAAGGTGGCCAATCTCAAGGTCACGGATGGTCTCACGGAAAAGCGCAAGCAGCTCCGGGAGGCTGCTTCCCAGAAGTCGGCCGAGGCTCAGAAGCTCAGCCTCAAGCACACCCGCCTGTAGAAAAGAAAGCCATTCCAGGTAAGGCTTGAATCCTGGAAAGCTGATCCCGGCTCTATGGGCATTGACGGTTGGTAAAATCAACCAAGTTCCTACGAGGAGCAAGCACTGGAAGGTGAGTATGCACAACGCTCACCCTTCGACCTGTATATCAAACAAAAAAGTTTGAAATAAAGGTCGAAGCAAACGCTTCGAGAAACTCAACTAGAAAATCCGCGCAAGCGGGAGGAGACCAAGATGAGCCAGTTTACGTTCCGCACTTCTCCGCCCGCTGCCTACATTCCTCCGTCAAAGGAGGAGATGAAGGAGATGGCGGGGAGGATTGGCCTCAAGGGGTTCGCCCCAGACCTTGTGGCCGATCTCACAAATCTGGCGGCGGGGGGACGCGTCAACCCTCCGTCGAGCTACCGAGACGAAGTGACGCGACGAATTGAGGAGCAGCTGCCGGCTCCCGACTCGTATGGCAACTGGCAGATCCCCACCAAGGTGCGAGGCCTTTTTGGGGATGAAACCTGTACAACCAATCGTGCAGAGGCCGTGACCGCCCACGCCGAGAACTCGATGAGGTACCATCAGAACGTCTGCGACTTCTTGCAGACGGTGGACTTGTCAAAGTTCCCCGGCGCAAGCCCACTCGAACAGGCAATGGGGCTATTGAAGCTCCTGAGCCAGCAAAAGGGCGGGCAGGGCGCGGCTAGCGAAGGTGGGGGTGAGCCGCTCCCTATCTTCGCAGAATCAGAACGAACAGAGGGGGTCGCCGAATCCCTTCACGAGATCATGGACATGGTCGAAAGTCTCTCCAAGGAAGAGCTCGACATGATGGACCCCGACGGGGCGAATCATGAGATTGAGACTGATGGCCAGAGTTCAGGTCACCAACAGCTCAATAAGCTGCAGGTGGCCGAGGACCTCGTGGCGGGATGCGACCGTCGGGTGATGCTCGATATCTCCCGCCAGATGGATCAGTTCACCCCGTTTCAGACGCGCAAGCAGAAGAAGCAGGAAGTGAATCTGGCAGGCGAGGAAACTCGCCGTCGACCGATCAAGCACATGGGCGAGCTGAACCGTGTGAGCCACACTGACTGGGCGACGCGGCAGCAAAACCACACTTTGTTTCTCTACCAAGCGGTGAGTGGTCAGCTCCAGGTCCGGGAGCGAGTCACTACGGTGGAGAAAAGGCAGGCGATCTTCATCCTTCTCGACGGCTCCGGGTCGATGAAGGGCAAGAGGCATTGGAAGGCCAGCGGGGTGGTGATGAACCGCCTCAAGGCAGTCCTGACCGGAGACGCGGAAGTGTGGATTAGCGTGTTCGACACTTCCTTAGGGAAGGTCATGCACGCGGCTACTCCTGCGGAAGCTCGCGAACTTATCAAGAAATTCGCGGCGAGCAACTTCACGGGCGGTGGCACGGACATTCCTGCCTCGGTCCGCGCGGCCCACAAATTCATGGACGAAAAAATCAAGGCTGGTGAAGCTCTTTACCGGCCGGAGATCGTTCTCCTGACCGACGATGACAAGTCCGTTTCCTCTCTCAAGAAGTCAGAAATCCCGGGCACCCGGGTCCACGGCTTCGCCATGGAGGTGGCGAACAAATCATTGGTCGAGTTCGCCCGTTCGACGGGCGGTGTCGGTATCGACAGATTCTAAACTCAACCAGGAACAAGGTCATCCCGAGACCTTGTAAAAATAAAACGGAATTTTCTGCTCTTTCTCGCGTGAGACTGAGCGACCCGTCCGATAAGCACTCGGACACTGACACGGGGAAGAAAGCACAATACTTCCCCCCCAGCATCTTTTTTCTAAAAAATTTTTGGAAAAAGAATGGTGGTCCCAAACACTTACAAGGAGGCTAATAAAATGAATCCACCAAGCTAAAAGTCGGGAAGGGAACCGACAGAAAATAAATCCCATCCTACCGAACCGGGTGACAAGGTTCGGCATCTGGTAGGCGTGACAGTCTACTTAAGTTTGTATGGCTTACCCTCTCGCGAATTGGGGGAAATTATACACGTTGTTGGACAGGGCTACTGTTATCTTCAGAAACTGTGTAAGACCAACACTGATGCGGGTGAAAATCCCGGCAAGCTTTATCAAACAAAGCAAACCCTACCTGAAGGGCATGGTCGTGTCCTTCTCGTAAAGAGTTACCTACCTCGGTGGGAAAAAGATGGTAAACCTCCATCCGACCTCGACTTTCTTCAGCAGACCAAAGAAAGTTCAAATTTTCGGCAACGCGCCGAGTTCTGCACTCTTGAATGGGTTCCAAACGGAAAAATCACCCCCTGCACTTCCTTGCAGGAAATTTCAAGAGCCTGAAAGCCTCAGTAAAATGAGGTGAGTAGCTAAAGTCTTTTTTTCAGGGAAAAGACAAAATGGAATGCACTCGGGTGGGCTAGCAAACGTCGTTGCGCAACGATGTAAAAGTTAGCCCCTCACCGCTTTGATCAAAAAAAATTTTGGTTAGTGTGGTGAGAAAACATTTACGAAAGGGTCCCTGCTATGAAGAAAATCCTCTGGCTCTCACGCCATCACCCCGATGAAGGGAAGATGCAGGAGCTTCAAAGGATTATGGGAGAGGTCGACGTCACGATTGACGATCGGCCGTTCAGCCCGGATGGGGTGAACGACATCATGGCTCGGATACAATCCGGCAAGTTCGATGAGATCGTGCTGGTGGCACCCACCAGCATCCTCGACGGACTTTGCCGAAAGGGGGTTTTTCCCCTCTGGCCAATGATGTCGCACGAACGGAGCACCTTTCTCGGTTTCGACCGGATCCTCGAGATCCGCAAGAAATTCGATGAGGTATCGCCGGTTTCGGGAGGCCACAAACGCATCATGTGGCTCTCCCGGTTCGCCCCGACCACTCGGCAGACTGCCGAGCTTGCTCGACTATTCGGCTCGGATGTGGTGGTCACGCACCGCGACATTCCGAACGCCGAGCAGACGGAGCAGGAGTTCCAGAATGGAGGCTTCGAAGCTCTCGTGGCCATAGTGCCCGAGGCAGGCTTCGAGCGCCTCTCCGCCAAGGAACTCCCTCTCCTGCGGAGCGAGGCAGTCAAGGAGAATGACCACGCGAAAATCGAGTTTCGCGGGGGTGGAGGCCAAGGTTTCCGTTTCGATCGGTACGTCTGGTACCGCGTCGAGAAGGTGACCACGCGCCTCTAACCTGCTCCTATGAGGAGCCAAAGCACTCGAAGGGAAATGCACCTTCCCCTTCGATCTCTGTTACAAATTTTTTTGCAAAAGAGATCGAAGCAATGCAATTGAGACGCACGCTTCGACTGCACCGGCAGTTCCCCGGCATGTCGAGAAAAAAAGATGTTCAAGAATCTCCAGATGAAAGTGTACTTCTTCTGTAGAACCCATGACGTGGTCGTAGACTTCACCAACTTCGGAGAAAACTATCGGTTCAATCAAAAGAACCAAATGTTTCAACGCGTGGTCATCCCGGGTGAGCGGCCCCTCAACCGGGAGATTCGACACTGGGGCGAATTCTTCCAAGGAGTGAAGGGATCCCAAAAGATCCAGATCTTGGCCCGTGGCCAGGATCACTCCGACACACACACAATCAGCTGGGGAGAGTTCCTCCTCCTGATCGAGGCGACTGAGCAGTTTCCCAACCCAGAGGTGGCAAAGAAGAAGTTCTTCGACCGGCCATGGCTTCAGGGGTCTACCCCCGAAGAGTGGCTGATGTCGATGACCCGCAGGCCGAAGGTAGTTCAGACTGCCACTGGCCAACAGGTCTACATCGCTCCCCGAATCCAAGACTCGATGACACTGAAGCAATACGACTTCATGGTCGATTGTGTCAATGTCATCGAAATCGACGAAGTGGCCCCAGGGATGGGCGCCGACTACGTCCTGCGCGAGTTCGACTCTGGACGGCGTGGCTTCGGCCGAACCGCGTGCGTGAAGACTCGAGACCACGATGAAGTGTTTTACGCCCATCTCGGTGGGCACAACTGGGGTCGGTTCGTCCGCGGCCGTAAGGCCGAAACGTGCCAGTATCTCAGCATCGTTCTTCGACGCAGGGGAGACAGCTACTCCCTGCACAAGGCCTACGTCGGCCATATTGGGGAGCCCTTCCCGGGCGACCCGAACGAGCGCGGCAACCAGAGCCGGGAGTACTGGGCCACGCACGCCCTGGTGGACGGAACCATCCCGTACCGCCAGGATAGCGTAACCAAGGACGCACCCCATTGGTTCACCAACGGCGGCCGTCAGGCCGAGCTTCGAGCCGCCGGGCACATCCTGCCCGAGGCTGAGATCGACCGCGGCTAAACCACACAGAAACCTGGTAACATCCCACTCAGAGACCGACAAGGTCTCGGGACAAGCTGCCACTCACGGGTTTCACTCAGCACAAAATCCTATGCTGAAAATCAAGGTATGAGTCACCTGCATGTTCCAAAAGAACAAAGTGGTGAGCCAAGAGGAAGCAGTATCCTCCACGGCGAGAAGCCAAACGCACCGGTCGGCGAGAGAGAAGCACTCACTCGCCAACCCTGCAGAAATTTCAATTCGTTGAAGTTTGTGAAGGGGAGAAATTCTTTCTAAACAAAAACAACCTTGTGTTTACAAGATTGCTTTGGGTGGTGGACCCGACGGGAATCGAACCCGTGCCCCTACCTTCGCATGATAGTGTTCTACCATTAAACTACGGGCCCTTGAGTCCACCGAAAGTGAGCATAACACAAAGTACCTGAAGAAAAGTTAAAGTTGGACGTCCCGTGAGGGCATTTTCTGTGGATAAATAAAAAAATAGTCCCGACTGAGTCGGAACTATCCTGCGAAGGTAGGTTATCCGTAGTTATCTACGAACACTATCATGTTACTTACACTTTAACAGAAAAAAAGATTCCTGTCAAGATTATGTAGCAACAACTTTCAACATTTGATGCAGATCAAATTTAACAAGTCGCTACTACAACAAGAAAGTCCCAAATGCAAAAGTAACTTTGGTTTCACAAAAGCAAAGTGAAAAATTGGATGAAGGATGTTACAGCAGCCTAATGAATGTGGTGTAGAGAGTGAAGATCCTTACAATTGAATATTGCCAAAGTGAATAAAAATATTATTTTCTTTGGCAAGCGCAGGTTTACCAAGACGTGCGTATTGAAAATTGCTTGTCGCTCTGCTGTCTTTATACAAGGGCAGTGAATGCGATAAGCAAATCCGGGAAGAAAACAAGATGAGATGGAACATTATTTTTACCAGAGTAATGGCAACAATAATGCCCCATCCCATCAACCCTAACAGCGCCAGGGGCAGCGCGAGGAGAAAGTCCATGATCGAGACTCTCATTGCGGCGATTATTGAGATTCCTGCAGGGATCTCTTCCCCCCACTTCGTTCGCGTGGTGAAGGAAGTGGCTGTCTACTACCACCGAAGGGGGTACGTCCCCCTCAAGGTGATCGGAAGCCAGCTTATCGCCGCGGAACCCGAGAAGTCGCCTCGGAAGGAGGCGATGTTGTTCCTCATTTCACAGGCCTCATCAGCGGAGTCCCCCGCAAACCTCCGTCCTGAGTGGGAGGAGGTATTTGGCCTTTCCCCTGGAGAGGGAAAGTGGAAAGAAGGATGATACTTAAGCTCCAACAACAAGAAGAAGAGGAGGTCAACCTGGAGACCTCTACTTCCTCCAAACTGGCTACCACACAAAAAAGAGAGGTCATCACAACCCCCCGATATTGTGCGGGGGGGTGTGGACACTCCCCAGACCTTGGGCACAAGGGGTGCCGAAACGGTACCCTTGATAGGCCCTGGAGGTGGGGGCTTACAGATGGGTTGGCTTACTACCACCCAACATCGGAGACCTCTCCAGACGGGTCGGGGGTAGCCGTTGTCGAAGAAGAAACTTTCTTCAACATCGGCACGTCAGGGTTCCTTTCCCCCCCGGAAGGACCCTGGACTAGGCCAGGGGGGGCGCCTACAAAAAAACGCTTTTTGGTGAAAGTCACAACCCAAAAAGCCAGACCACCGGAGTGGATTTGGAGGATCTCATCAGACATCCTCCGATACGCACTCCAATTAGACTTATTTTGTTCTTGGCAGTATAGACGTCGACAACGACGTCGACTCCAGAAACAAATCAAGAATATGAGCCTCTGGTGGGAACAGGCTCATACCGAGACCCACTGCAGCTGTGGGTTCTCAAAGTGGGAAGTCCCACCTTTCGCAATAAACCACGACTTCGTGGTGAAATGCGAAAGATGTAGAGATCGGCTCACAGTACGTGTGGGCATGATCTTTTTCAGAGGAAGAGCAATGCGACCCCGCTGGGGCACCATTGCTCAACAGCTGGACGCTGAGACCAAAGTCTTGTCGGTAAGTGACCCCGACACTGACTATGTGTAAGCACACGCCAGGGCGAAGAACGGACCGCACATCCGCTTCGCCCATTCGATTACTTTTTTCTTTGTCAAAAGGAGGAAAAAGTTGAGAAGATATCATTATTTGAAATTACCCTTGAGATATTTCAATCACTTGAAATCTGTGAAGGGTAATTCCGCCCACATTACAAAAGGAAACTCCCAGATGGAGCCAAATGCCTTTTTCGAGATCAAGGAAATGAAGGTCTTCCTCTCGGACGAGGCAAAGGCCTTGCCCCTGAAGGAGCTCTGCCAGAAAGCCCACGAGTGTGGGCTCAAGGCATCTCGAGTCACACTCTGGCGAGCCCAGGAGCGAGGGTACTTCCACCTGGAGTACCATCGCCCCGGCATTTTTCAACGCAGGGGAAACGTCGGATTCGTCCGACTTTCCACTGCCGAGCAAGGGCAATCCACTTCCATGCTGATGAAAATGTTCGGCATCTCGCCGAACACAGCTCGTCAAGCAAAGAAGCGTGGTTGGTTCGAGGTGACCGCCTCAAATCAGCCTGATCTCACCGACCTGGCCAAGGGACGAATCGTCCCGTCGCCGAATGGTCGACGATAACCCAACTAGGAGGATAGCGGAGGACCTCCCCTCCTCCGCGTTCCACACCACTACAAAATTATTTTTTCACAAAAGTTTTCAACTCTCTCTGGAGACTTTTCTCTTAAAATATTTTTTGTAGTGATGTAGAACTTGCCTCCCTCCCCTACTTCCCTGTATCATATACATATTCGCTTTTGAATATTTTTTATGGAACATACAATCAGTCCTGAACTTTTTGAAATTTATTCAAATAACAATTCAACTGAAACACCACCCCTCCAAGGTACAAATGAATTTGATCCACACATTGAAATAAAAAAAAGTGGGCAAGAATTTGAAACAGCCGATATTTTACAACTTTTGTGGATTCACTTTCCTGAATTTGCCAAAGGTATTATTTTGTACTATTTGGGAAATGGAGAACACACGCCAGAAATTGAATCTTTTTATACAAATATTGATGATCCACAGGAACATGCACCCCAATATCATCAATGGGGTATTCTCACGCATTCAAAAAAATTTGAAGAATTTTTTCGTACCAAAGTACCAAACTACCTGCTTACCTGGCACCAAGAACATATTCTTACTGATCTTCAAAACGAAACCATTGATGGCAGATCCAAACATGATTTAATGCAAATATCTATTCCCCTTCACGACTTTGGAAAATTTGCTGTTCGCAGAACTTGGCACCAACCCGATGGTACATTTCACAGCTTCAATCGTCACGAAGCCAGCTCAGGTGCCATTATCCGAGGAGAACTTTTTCAAAAATGGCTCCAAGAAAAACTCGGTCTCACTCCACACCAAATTGAATACATTGCACAGTGTGCCGAACTTCACTACGAACTTGGAATTGTACGCAACCTGTCAAAACAATTTGATGGTGGATATGGTTTTCCATTTTTAAAAACAGATTTGTGTACACAAGAAGTACAAACACTTGCACAAAAATACCAAGGTACTGGGATGGCCCGAGAAGTAGGACTTCTCTTTTTGGCAGATTCGCTCGCCAAAACAGATATTATTCTTCCTGCTAATACTGACAGTGAATTACAATCCTTTTCAAAAGATCAAATTAAACAACAAATAAAAAGAGCAGGAGTAAATCCACACCTGCTTGAAACGATTCGATACCGACCCGTAAACGTGGCTCTTGCCAAAAAATATTTTGAAGAACTCCGTTAACACACACCATTACTCCACTTTTTTTAGCTTCACCGAAATCGGATCACCATCATCCCCCACCTTCCGCGCTGGTGAATACTTGCGACCATAATCAATCACCCGAAGGGTAAAATCATGCCATTCTTTTTTGGGCAGTATCTGCATAAGATCCTGCTCAATTTTTTTTGGGTCAGTCGAATTTGTGAGACCCCACTTGTGCGCTAAACGAGTCACGTGTGTATCTACAGCAATCCCCTCCACTACCCCATAAATAAATCCTAACACAACGTTTGCTGTCTTGCGCCCAACGCCGGGCAGTTCAATCAATTCTTCCAGAGTAGAAGGCACCTGCCCACCATGTTTTTGGTGGAGCATCTTTGTCATAGCCAAAATATTTTTGGCTTTGGCCCTATAAAAATTCACCGAAGAAATATCTTGTTCAAACTCCCCTGCATTGGCATTTACATAGTCCTCAAGCGTCTTATATTTGGCAAATACCTTTGCTGTTACTTTGTTCACCTGCACATCAGTGGTTTGGGCCGATAACATAACCGCAATCAAAAGCTCCACATCGTTTGAGGAACGCAAAATCGTTTCCGCTATTGGAAATAATTTTTTGAGCTCTTTGAGCACAATGTGTGCTCGCTTTTTTTGTTGTTGCGTATTCATATGCATACTAGTATAGCACAAAAAAAGAGCCCCTGGTCAAGGGACTCTTTTTAAAACTATTTAGTAAACCAATGTCTTCGGAGCCAGAGGGAGACCATTGTCTGAGGCAACAATGTCGTGAACAACACCATCACTCCACAATAGACCAAAATATTTTACTTCATTTACAGACCAAGGAACATTGACCAAAAGAGCTTGATTTGCTAAGGCATCTATAGTATCAAATGTTACAAAAAAAGTTTTATTGGCACCGCTTGAAATTTCAACATCACCAAATGAACGATCTTCAAACCCACTATTTCCCGAGACAACTCCTTGAAACTGTGTGGTTGCCAAAATAACACTTTGAAGTGAATCACGATAAATATTGAGAGTCCTTGGCTGTGCAGCAACAATACGATTGCTTGATAAGTTTACATTCGTTGCCCGTACGGTAGCATTATAGTTACCATTATTTGCAAAATTATTCACAATAAATTTTCCAATCACTTGTCCCGATGCTGGTGCAGAAAACCCAGTTGGTGTATCTGCTGCCCACATAACTACAAGCTTTGTTCTATATACTACAAATTGATTGGCTCCAACATATCCTGAAGTACGTGGTAACAATGTACTTAACAAAGATTGTTCACTTTTGCTTCCTGAAGCAACCGTACCTGCATTTGCAATAAACACAATATCTCGTGATTGGAGTACGCTCCCACTTACCAAGCCTTCTGCATTGACAGCAAGTTGCACTCCAGGTGCCATTTGATCATAGTCAGTATTTAAAATAGCTGGTTGAAAACGGACTCCACTCAAAAATCCATTATTTTCGTACGTACTCATGTCTGCTTTTACAATCAATGTTTTTACTTGAGATCTCAATAAGCGTAAATTTATATTGTGAAATACTGCCGTATGAAAAGTTGAAGTAGTAGGAGCTCCACCTAAATGTGCAATATTTTCACTTACTTGAACGTCTCCATCAAACAGTCTGATATTACGAAGAGTTCCGGTTGCCAAATGTTCTGGCAAATGAAAACTCACCGCAAAATCTCGCAAATTAATATCTTCAACATTAGAGGCGATCAAGTCAAATTTAGCAACCATGGTATCTACACTTCCCAAAACTAAATTGGTTCCAAGTGGTGTATCTACATTGGTACGCACCGTAAGTCTTGGTTGTGGAGCTACCACCACAGCATCAGAGCATTTGTTTTGACAAACAACATTTCCCAGCTGTGCAATAGCAGCGACAGACAAACACTGCCCCGCGCCAACATCAGCAAAACTTCCATCATGACAGACTACCCGTGCACCCGTATACATTTTGGCAGCACAAACTCGTCCATAGGTAACTTTGTTCACCCCACATTTTGCTGCAGCGGCCAACTGCATCTGACCAGGGGCTGCCGGTACAGCAATAAGTGAAAGTCCCGTAGACAACAAAAGCGCTATGGTTGCCATGAGAATTTTTGTATCAGTAATAACATTTGTTTTTACTCTAGTAAGAGTTCTCGAAGAAGATGCCCGCGCAGATGAAACACGTCGAGTTGACGATTTTGCACGCGAGCGTGGTTTAGAAGCTGCGCTTTTTGGCATAGCATGAAAAATAAATAATAAAAATTCCTAATATATTTTAATATTAGGAATAGTATATCACAAAAAAATTTTTTCGTCATTTTACTCTTGTCGAATTGCAACCATTGGATCAAGTGATGCTGCTTTTTTGGCAGGATACAATCCAAAAAGTATTCCCACAAATGTTGAAAACCCTGTACTCAAAAATATTGAAAATAATGAAATTTCAAATTCCCACGAAAAGTTTAACGCATTGGCAATTACCGAAATCAAAAATGAAATAATAACACCAATGCCCACACCAAGTACTCCACCAAACAAAGTCAACACAATTGCTTCGACCAAAAATTGCCACAAAATATCAGAAGTTGTTGCTCCTGCAGATTTACGAAGCCCAATTTCAAAAGTTCTCTCTGCCACAGATACATACATAACATTCATAATTCCTACTCCTCCAACAAGGAGTGAAATACAAGAAAGTGCAATAAGTAGTCCACTTATACCTGCTACAATTGTACCCACCACCTCCACAGCCTCATCTTGTGTCGTGACAGCAAAATCATCTTTGTCTGGATTTGTAATTTTGTGTCTGTCACGAAGAACACTGCGGATTTCTTCTGAAGTATCAAGTGACTTTGTTTTATCTACGGCTTCAGCAACAATAAAACTTACATGGTCTACAGCCATAATTTTTTTCTGTACGGTCTTCAAAGGAATATAAATCATTCCATCCATATTCATAAACCCAGTACTTCCCAGTTTCTCCATAACACCAATGACCTCATAACTTTCTTTATCAACACGAACAAATTTTCCAACAGGATCGTTGTCACCAAAAAGATTGTGTGAAATTTCATTTCCAAGTACCACAACTTGTGAAACAGACTTATTATCTTCATCAGAAAAAAATCTGCCCGTATCGACTTTTGACTTATTGATAAAAGGATAACTTGGACTCACCCCAAAAATAATTGGGTGAAATGTTTGGTCAGAGTAAGAAATTACAGCCTGACTGGTAATACCAGCATAAGCATTTTTAATATTTGAAACTTTGGTGATCGCTTGCATATCAGACTCAACCAGTGATTTGATAATCACTCCTTGAGCTTGTCCACTACTATTTTGTTGAGAATTTCTGCCCGTGTCAGGAATTTTTACTTCTACATTAATCCAATTATCACCAAAACTCGATATCTGACCCAAAATAATCCCCTTGAGTCCCGCACCAGCAGAAAGTACTATGACAACCATAGCAATACCAACCGTAATTCCTACAATAGTCAAAATACTCCTCGACAGGTTGTGTTTGAGGGTTTTAAAAGCCAAACTCATGCTTACCAAAATTCTATTCATAACGAAGTGCTTCAATAGGATCCAAAACTCCTGCCCGACGCGCAGGAAGCGTACCAAATACCAAGCCAGTAAACCCAGCCACCAAACATGCAGCAACTATAGAACCCGCAGAAATAATAAAACTATAATCATACCCAGCAAACTGCACTCCCTTGGCAATACCATATGACAAAATAACTCCAAGTATAATACCAATGATACCAGCAAGAAGTGAAATAAAAATACTCTCTGCCAAAAACTGAAGCGAAATGTCTTGTTTGGTAGCTCCGACTGCTTTTCGCAGTCCAATTTCACGGGTTTTTTCTTTTACGGCAATAAGCATAATATTCATAATACCAACTCCCCCAACAAACAAAGAAATTCCAGCAATCGCTACCAAAAAAAATTTCATCACATTGGTAACCGTCGTTAAGGTTTCGAGTAAGTCAGCCACACTGCGAACCGAAAAATCTTCGTCACCATGACGTTCAAGTAAAGTTTGACGCACTTCTTCCATTGACTGATCTACTGCCTCAGGACTGTCGAGTTGTACACGTAAATAGGTTATGTGATTCACCCCCAGTAAATCTCTCTGGGCAGTTTTGAGTGGGATAAGTACAGCATTATCTGGATTTTCAAATCCAGTTGAACCTTTGTGCTTCAAAACTCCAATTACCTTAAATGACTCTCGTTTGAGTTTCACAGTCTCACCTACTGGATCAGTATTTCCAAACACGGTCTCAGCAATATCAGACCCGAGCACAAGAACATGTTCGCCATTACCTTCTTCTCCTTCGGTAAAAAATCTGCCACCAGCAAGTTCTGTCTTTTCAAATGCCGCATAACTTGCCATGGTCCCTGTAAAGGTTACATTTCTATCCACATCTTTCCACTGCAAGACATCGTTGCCCGAAATATAGGCATTCACAGATACAGAATGGGTTACATTTTTTTTATTGAGCAATGCCAAAGCATCTTCTTCGGTAAGTGTGGTAATAATGACTCCCATGGCTGATGCCGGAGGACCTTTGGGATCACTTGCCCCTGCGAGCACACCAATTTTATCTGTCCCCTGTTTTTGAAATTGGTTGGTAATAAGACTCTGCGCACCAGCACCCACAGACATCACCAAAATCACCGAAAGAATACCAATAATGAGTCCCAGCATAGTCAAAATAGACCGACGTTTGTTGGTCTTCAAGTTATGCATGGAAAGTTTCAGAAGATCAGGGACTGTCATGTTATTTTTTCAGTTCACCATCTCCGGCAAATCTTCGAGTGGCGACTTTTTCGTCTTTTTCGAGATATCCATCACGCACACGCAAAATACGTTTGGCGTGGTTAGCCGTATCTTGTTCGTGGGTAACCATAATAATGGTATGCCCCTGTGCATTTAAGTCTTGCAAAATTTTGAGAATTTGATTTCCAGATTTTGAGTCCAAATTTCCGGTTGGTTCGTCGGCAAAAATAATATCGGGGTTATTCACAATTGCGCGAGCAATGGCCACACGCTGTTTTTCTCCACCCGAAAGTTGATTGGACAAATGATCTCGACGATGTTCAAGACCAACTTCGCTAATGGCTTTATTGACCACAGCTTTTTTATCCATTTTCTTTTTACTATAGAGCAGTGGCAACCCAACATTTTCTTCTACAGACGTTCGAGGCAACAAATGAAAGGCTTGAAACACAAATCCAATTCTTTCGTTACGCATTTTGGCAAGTTCTTCATCGGTTAAACTCGAAACAGGTTCGCCGTCAAAAATATATTCACCAGAAGTTGGAGAGTCGAGAAAACTTAAAATATGCATGAGTGTTGACTTTCCAGATCCAGATGGACCCATGATAGCAACAAACTCTCCCCGTTCTATTTGAAAAGAGAGCCCATGCAATACAGGAGTTACCACGTCACCGGTGGTATAATCCTTTTTTAAATTTTTCATGTTAATCAGAGACATACATTACTTTGTTTTTATAAAAGTAACTACTTCGGCACCATCATCAATTCCTGCTAAAATTTCCACTTCACCGTTGTCACCTTTCATACCAACTTGAACTTCTTTTTCTTCAAATTGTCCTTTTTTGGCATTGGTAACTACACGAACAATTCTTTTGCCTTCTTTTTCGAGCACACTTCTACCAGGGACTACCAACACACCATCACGACGATCAGTATAAATACTTACATTTGCGGTCATACCTGGTTTTACATTTTTTACAGAGTCATTGTCCATGTCAAATACGACGGTTGTTTTGTAGTAGACCACACCGGAGACTCTTGTTTCAGCTGGCTCAATAGAAATCACTTTTCCTGAAAATTTTGTATCTTCTCCAAAGGCATCGAGAGTAATTGCCGCCACGTCATTTATTTTTATCTTTGAAATTTCTGTTTCAGAAATATCTACTTTGATAGACATCCCCGGAGAAAGAATCGTCACCATAGGTGTTCCTGGGACAGCATTCTCACCGACCTCCGTATCCAATTTTGAAATCACCCCATCAGTCAAAGCTTTGAGTTCAGTTTTGGACAATTCATTTTGTGCACTCTGTACCGCAGCTTGATTGCGACTCACTTCAGCACGAAGTGCCGCAACATCAATATCACGAGGTTTATTTACCAAAGTGTCAAACGCAGCTTGCGCTTGTGTCAAAAGTGCTTCGGCAGAAATTACATTGGCTTCAGCCAAAGACTTTTGAACTTCATTTTGTTTTTTGGTATTTTCCAAATCTTGCTTGGCTTTTTCGTAGGCAATTTGATATGAGTTCAAACTACTGCGTGCAGTCGTAACACCCTGAACCGAGTGAGTCACATCAGTAGCACTTGCATTTACCGATACTTGTGCCGTGAGTATATTTGTTTTCAATACAGATAACTCAGCCTGACTTAAATTATTTCCAGACAAGGTTGCATTGAGTACATTTTTTACATCTGTTAAATTTTTTTGAGCAGATCCAAATGTTGATATCACTGTTCGTGCAGCAGCATCAATCACAGAGTGATCAGTCATACTATTCAAAGAGGCAACACTGAGTTCACTCTGCTTCACAGCACTTCGTGCTGATACGTAACTTGATTTAGCAATATCAAGAGCCGAACCATCTTGCTTACCAAGTAATTCTTCAAAATCATCATTTGCAAAACGATTATCAATGCCTAAAATATTATCTGCCTGTATGAGTCCATCGTTCAATTTTGTTACGGCAGATTTCAAACTATTTACCAAATTATCATAGGCATCATTGACGACACGACTTTGTTCACCACCTTGACTGAGCCCCAAATTTACCGTTGCGGTTTCAAGGGCACGCTGAGCCGTTTCAAGGGCACTGGCACTACTGAGGGATACCTTAATAATATTCGCCTGGGCATCAGTTACACCTGCGCGCGCCTTGTCCACATTGGCCTGTGCAGAACGTAAATTTTCATTGGTTGGTCCAGCAAATTTTACATTCAAAGAAGCTTCAGCAGACCGGAGTAAGGCAACACTCTGTGCCAAATTTGTGCGTTCAGTAGATCCATCAATAGAAGCAATTTTATCACCAGCTTTTACTTGATCCCCAACTTTCTTTTCAATTTTAATCACTCGCCCACTCTTTTCCCATCCATATTCAATTTTTACGTTTGCTTCTACCGTTCCTGTTTCACTCACAGATTGCTGCAAATTTTTTCTTTCTACTTTGGCAGTGGTGAGTTCTGACACAGCAGCATCTTTGCCCTTCACCATACCAATAACAATGAGAAGCACTGCTATCCCACCCACGACTCCAATAATTTTCTTTCTTTTTGATGTCATACAAAATATTTTTAGTTATCTGCTATTTTTTTGAATAATAGTTTGCAAACTTTCCAATTGTTTTGATAAGTGAGTTGCAAATTTCTTTAAGTCCGATACCTTGGCAAAGGCAATCATTTCACAGCCAAATCCAAACACCAAAAGTTTTTCACCCTTTTTGAGCTTCATGGCCTCTCTGGCTTCGGCTGGAATTACCACCTGGCCCTTTTCACCAAGGGTGGTTGTGCCATAAAATTCTTCAGTTACATTCTTTTTTATCATAGTATTTTTTAATCCTACATGTAGGAAATGTATGAATATACCCTACCACAAAAACCAAAAAATGTCAATGTAAAAAAATATTCCTCTAAAAATTTTCAAAATATTAAAAATGATGTATACTAGAGACAAAATAATCTTTTGTATGCTCGAATTTTTGCAAACCTTTCCTGGACAAGTCTCAGTACTTTCTCTTGTTGGAGTACTCTTATTTTTTTCCATGCATACAAAAGACAAAAAATCTCCCACAGGTTCAGAACCGCACTCATTTAAACCCAATACAAACTCTACACCAACGCTCAACGCATTTACCATTGACTTTACAGAAATGGCTCGTGCGGGAAAGATTGACCCAATTATAGGCCGACATGACGAAGTTTTGCGTCTCGCACAAGTCCTCTCTCGAAGAAACAAAAACAATGCTTTGGTAGTAGGTGCCCCAGGAGTCGGCAAAACAGCGATTGTAGAAGGACTCGCTCAAAGAATTATCAATAACCTTGTCCCTGAAACACTCAAAAATAAACGTGTCCTTTCTCTTGACGTCGCCAACCTTCTTTCGGGTACCAAATACCGAGGAGAATTTGAAGAACGTGCCAAACAATTGGTTGACGATATTACAGCGTCACAGCGTTCTATTATTCTTTTTGTTGACGAAGTTCACTCAGTCATACAATCACAAGGATCCGAGGGTTCACTCAACTTCTCTGATATCCTCAAACCTGCATTGGCACGAGGAGATTTACAAATGATTGGAGCGACAACGCTCGCAGAATACAAAAAATACATCCAGACAGATCCAGCACTGGAACGCCGTTTTCAGCTTGTCGAAGTTGAAGAACCAAACGATGTTGATACCCTCGAAATTCTCCAAGGACTCAAGGACAAATACCGAGAGTACCACAAAGTAGAATTTACCGATGCAGCACTCGAAGCAGCAATTTACTACTCCAACAAATTTATCAAAAACAGAACTCAACCAGACAAAGCCCTCGATGCACTTGACGAAGCCGCATCACTGATTCGAGTTTCTCACGTTCACGAATCTATTCCCCTCTTACTCCACCATGCGGCAGCAGCAGCTCACCCAGAACTCGCAGCACTTTGGAAAAAAATTCAAACTATCGACAAAAAAATTATCCGCCAACTTCCTCACCCTGCGGCTACGCTCATCACACAACGAGAAAACTTAGAAAAAAATATTGAAAAAATTGGAGTGCTTGTTGTCGACGCAAGTGATATCAAATATATTATTTCTCAGTGGTCTCAGTAAAACAAACTTCGAGATTGATATGCCTGCACTTCAACCCAAGTCACTTCTAAAAAGACTTCTTTTTTCTTGGTACACGCATGGATGTCTCAAAGAAGGTGCAGCGCTTTCTTTTTATACCATTATTGCACTTCCCCCACTCTTCTTGGCATGTACCACTCTTGCTCATTTTGTTTTTGATCCTATTACTCTACAAAAAAATCTTCTTGACGCTACGACTTTTCTTTTTGGTGAACGAGTTGAGTCTGTTATCAACTTTGCTCTCCAAAAAACACTCTACACACCAACACTTAACTTCCATACCATCTTTAATCTCTTGTTTCTTTTTCTTCTTGGCAGTGGAGTTTTTTGGCAACTCCAAGATTCTCTCAATACTATACTTGGTGTACACATAAAAAAACAAAATTTTTTTAAATTTCTTTTCAACCAAATCGGTCTTATGTCTATGGTAGGGCTGCTCTGTGTATTTTTTATTGCGAGTACACTTCTACAAAGTATTTTTTCGTCTATTGCAGCTTACCAAATAAATAACATTCATATTCCTTACGAACTTTTTTCATTTCTCAGTTTTGGTTTTAGTTTATTTACATTTTTCATTGGAATAACACTTACATTTAAGTTTTTACCCCAAACACATACCCCGTGGAAACAAGCTTTTTTCGGAAGTTTATGTACTACTCTTTTATTTGAAATTGGTAAATATTTACTTCAAATATATTTTAACTTTATACAAATTGACTCTCTGTACGGAGCAGCCAGTTCTCTTATTGCAATGCTCCTTTGGGTGTACTACTCTTCACAAACAATCTTCTTGGGAGCAGAATGTATGAAATTTTTATCCTCTCCCAAACATTCTTAGAGGCAAATTTCTTTGATCTTGTTTTTTTTACAAAAGCGCCTACAATAAGAAATTCTTGATTCTACTTTATGAAATATATGAACCTCAAAGAACGCATATCCCCATATATCCTCTTTGTTCTAGGGATTGGTATAACACTCATTTTCTCACACTTTTCCAAAAATATTTTACATATTTTTACCACACAGCAAGATACCACCCTGCTAACATTTTTTAGTATCTCTGCTTTATTTATTTTGAGTTTTACGGTTCACCATCTTTCAAATAAAACCGTATTTCCCTCTTTTGTTGGTGCGATTTTTTTTGGTCTTGCGGCAGCACCACTGCTCGAACCACTGACACAAAACAAAGAAACTCTCGGCATTATTGTTGGTATTGGGGCAACACTCATATTATTTAGTGGTGGGCTTGAAACACCGTTCCAAAGCTTCAAAAAACTCCTCCCAAAAATTTTATCCCTTTCATTTATTGGTTTAGTTATTACTGCATTTTTATTTTCAATAATCACCAATCAATTTGCTTTTGCTTTTCACATTTCACTTCCGCTTACCGTGAGTATCTTGCTTGGGGCAATTTTGGCATCAACGGACCCTGCTGCTATTATACCAGTGCTCAAACGTCTTCGGTTTCACAAACGTGAAACCAAAGATATCATTATCTCCGAAAGTGCAGTAACAGACGTCACAGGAACACTGTTGACTCTTGTATTTCTTACCCTTACTGCACACGCAACATTTCCTTCGGTTGTCTCTGCATATAGCCAACTTTTCAATAAGCAGAGTGGACTCTTACTCCTTGAAGAAATTGCTTTTGGTGTTGTCTTTGGTGTGCTCGGGTCTTTTTTACTCACATTTTTAACTCGATTTACCAAACAACGCAAAGACGAAGCTGAAGTAGACGCAGCATTTTTTCTTTTTGTTCCGCTGAGTATTTTTGCCTTGGCAGCAGCCTTTCACGGAAGTGGATACCTGGCAGCATTTGTCGCAGGACTTCTGTTTTTGGTATCCAAACACTTACAAGAAACCGAACAATTCTTCAATCACATGATTGAAGGGTTTATGAAGCCAATCATTTTTATACTTCTTGGAGCAATTGTAAATATTGAATCCATGATCCACTATGCACCCCTTGGGATTGTATGTGCGTTTACTTTCATGTTTCTTATTCGTCCAATAAGTGTTTTTATTTCTCTGACTCCATTTTTATTGTTCAAAAACCAAAAAATGCCATTCACTGACCTGTTGTTTATTTCTTTTGTTCGTGAAACAGGTGCTATACCAGCAGTACTGCTTGTCACCTTGGTCAGTCTTGGAATCCCAGGCAGTGAGGCTTTGGTTCCCTTGGGAATGTGGGTTATTTTGTGTACCCTTATTATACAACCACCACTTACTCCACTCGTTGCCAAGTACCTCAAGGTAGCCACTCCACTTGCAGACGAAGAACAACTTGAACTTGGCTCAGGAAAACTCCCGTTTGTAATATTGGCTTCTCGTGGTTTTTCATTTTTAGATCGTCTCAGCACCGTAGTTGAGTGGGCATCACACCACAATATACCCAGAATTGTGCTCCTTCACTGTTTGGAAGACAAATATACCCCAGAACTCGCAGAAGATGTAAAAGAACAAGCCAAAACAGCCTTTGAACAAATGAACAAACACCGAGTACTCAAAGGAGAATCCCCTCTCGAATTTGATTATATTGGCCGCAAAGGACTCCTGCAAGATAACATTGACATTATTAGCAAAAAAGAAAACACCCTCACCACAATCTTTGTAGGCAAACGAGTCCTGGATTATAGACTCGAAGAGATAAAAAATCTCAAAGTTCCGCTTTTCTTTCTGGACTAACTCACCCCTGGCACCCTCTTGCTGGGGGTTGCTTTTTTTACTTTTCCTTGATAGTATAGCCCCACTCTCTCTTGGCAGAAACAACGCAGGTGCGTCGGTGTATCAAAAGAGAACATACTCAAATTTTCTCATGTATGGAAAAAATCTTTATTGAAAAACTCGTTGGAGGAGGCCAGGGTCTTGGGCATATCAATGGCAAGGCTATTTTTGTATGGAACGCCCTTCCTGAAGAGGAAGTCGAGTGTGAATATATAAGCAATAAAAAGGACTACGCAGAAGCAGTAGCGGTCAATATTTTGAAACCATCCAAGCACCGTCAAAAGGCAGAAGAAGCTCACTTTTTGTCTTCAAGTCCTTGGCAGATCATGGATTTTGCCTATGAAAATGAATGGAAAAAAAATATTGCAGCCGAACAATATAGTAAAATTGGAGACATGATTGTCTCTCCACAAGAACTCACCATCGAAGCAGGTGACCACCAACTTGGATACCGAAATAAAATTGAGTTTAGTTTTTGTAAACCAGACCCAAACTCACCTTTGGTATCGCTTGCCTTTTTTGAACGAGGCAAAAAAGTACTCACTCCTGTAACTGGAGAAATATTAGCAGAACCTATTATCAATGAAGTTGCTTCAGATATTTTGTCATGGGTGCAGCAAGAAGAAATCCCCCTGCGCAGTCTCAAAAGTTTAATTTTGCGTAGCAATGGTGAAGGGCAGGCTATAGCAGCACTGTTTATCAAAGACAGACTTGAACTTACCTCATACCCAAAACTTTCCGAAAGATTCCTAGGTTTTCACTTGTATTATTCCACACACAAATCCCCTGCTTCAGTGCCGACAGCACTGCTGCACAGTGTTGGACAAGACTCTTTGACTGCCACAATTTTGGGCACCAAACTCAAATTTGGACTCCTAAGTTTTTTTCAAATCAACATTCCAGTTTTTACCAAAGCGCTCAAAGATATTGCGGCATTTCTTGATCCACATATCCCTTTGGTAGACTTTTACTCTGGTGTTGGAGCTATTAGTTTACCACTCTCCCAAAGTCGTATTGCTACCAAACTCGTAGAAAGCAACCAAGAAGCCGTTGACTACGCTACCCAAAATATTACGAGCAATAATCTTGCCAATGCCGAAGCCATCTGTTCCCCCGCCGAAAAAATGCTCCAGTTCATTGAAAAAGATCAGATGGTAATTGTGGATCCACCACGAGCTGGCTTGCATGACAAAGTTGTGGGCACCCTGCTCCATAAAAAACCAAAACGTATTTTGTACCTTTCTTGTGACATTGCAACACAGGCGAGAGACTTGAGACTCCTCAGTCAAGGATACAAAATTATTTTTATGAAACTGTATAATTTTTTTCCACGAACACCGCATACCGAGGGGTTAGTGGTATTAGAAAGAATATAATTATTAATATATATATGAAGAACACAAAGACACAACCGATCATCACCATTGGACTTATTGTCCTTGGAACTTTTGCACTTCTATTTGGACTTGCCAAAATGGGAACCAAAGGAGTAAGTGAAACCGTAGCAGAACTCACAACTCCCGTTGTTTCAAGCGACCATGTCAAAGGTCCAATGGATGCGCCCGTTACATTGGTAGAATACAGTGACTTTCAGTGTCCTGCCTGCAAAAATTTAGAACCAACCCTGCGCAAACTCTCTGCTGAATATGGCAAAGAACTCCGTTTCGTCTATCGCAATTATCCTCTGACCAGTTTACACAAAAATGCTGAAGCTGCATCAAAGGCTGCTGAAGCTGCCAATCTTCAAGGAAGATTTTGGGAATACCATGATATGCTCTTCAATACCCAAGACGAATGGAGTAATCTTGATAACCCAGAAAGTAAATTTATTGACTATGCCCACTCACTTGGTTTAGATGAAAATAAATTTAAAACAGACCTCACCAGTGATGCTGTATCTGCCAAAATAAAAGAGGATGTGGCAAGTGGAAATCAAAACAATGTCAATGCAACACCAAGTTTTTTTCTCAATGGTAAATACTTGAAAACTCCTGGCAGTTACGAAGGATTTAGCGCTGCTATTGTTGAAGCAGTAATCAACAGTAGACCCGAGACAACATCTTCAACTACCAAGTAAACTTACAAATTTTTTAACTTCCTGAGTGGTGTAACTTTTATTTTTTCGTTTTTTGATCACCACCCTCCGCAGAGGGCGGCGGTCGCAGACCCCGTTTCAAAAAATGAAAAAATAAAAGTTACACCACGACGGAATACGAGTCATACTATGCCTTCAAACATCCTCATCTCGGGCTCCATGGCCTACGACTACATCATGGACTTTCCAGATAGTTTCAAAAATCACATTCTGCCCGACCAAATTCATATTTTGAATGTCTGTTTTGTGGTAGATCAAATGCGCAAAAACTATGGTGGATGCGCCGGCAACATTGCGTACACCATGCAAATGCTTGGTGGCAACCCACTTATTTTTGCCCCGATTGGAAGTGATGGAGAAGAATACAAAAAATTTCTTGAATCTCATGGAGTATCCACCAAATACCTCCCGGTTTCCAAAAGCAAACTCACTTCTTCGGCACATATTACCACAGACAAAGATCACAATCAGGTGATTGCGTACTATAGTGGAGCTGGAGACGAAGCAACCGAGCTCAATGTAAATGACGTGAGTGAAGAAATTTCTTTGGCCCTCATTACACCCACCAAAAAAGAAGCCATGATTGCACATGCCAATGAATGTGCAGAAAAAAATATTCCATTTGTATTTGACCCAAGTCACCAACTGACTGCTTTTACTGACGAAGAACTCCGCACCATGATTGGGAAAGCAAAGTTCTACATTGCCAATGACTATGAAATGAAACTCACTGAGCAAAAAACTGGTTGGAGTACTGAAGAAATTTTGAACCATGTAGAATTTGTAATTGTCACACTTGGTGAAAAAGGTTCTTTTATTCGAAGTAAAGATGAGTTGTTTGAAATTCCTCCTTGCCCTGCATTTGCCGTACAAGACCCGACTGGCGCCGGAGACTCATACCGCGCAGGATTTTTTACAGCGTATGTACAGGGTCTCGACATGGAAACCTGTGGACGCGTAGGAAGTGTCGCAGCAACCTATACGGTTGAGCAGTATGGCACACAAAATCACAAGTTTACACGAGATGAATTTGCGGAACGCTACGAAAAAGCCTATGGAAAAAAATTGGAACTAAAATAGATGTTTTTAAGAAAATCCCTTTCACTTTTGGTGGAGGGATTTTTTATTTGCAAAAATATGCCCGATAGTTTACTCTATCAAGATATGATTGACATAAACTTCAAAGGACGCAAAGAAGCCCTACAAAAAATTATTCGATACCACCGATTTCCAGTCATGATGTATCGCTCCAATTTGTGGCAGCATTCACATCGTTTGGCGTGGATGATTGAAGAAGTAGGCCCTTTTGTAAAAATGGCGTATCCAAAATTTAATACCGAAGTAGCACAACTCATGGCTCTTATTCATGATGATTTAGAAATTGCACTTGGTGATATTATGCTCGCAGAAAAACTCAAATACTCAGCCGAGCAAATGAAAGATCTTCATGCCAAAGAACAACGCGCCATTGACCAAGTATCCGCCATGTTCCCCAAAATGATTGGAAATTATAATTACACCCAATTATTACAACGATATCAAAATCTTGATGTGAATGATGTTGAAGCCGTTGTAGTAAAATATTTTGATAAATTTGACGCATTTGGCGAAGCGCTCCACGAAGTACATGCAGGAAATGAGTCCTTTAGTCGACCATATGAAGCAGGTCTTGATGCACCCATAGATGTTTACCTACAGATTCTCCAAAATTTTTCTTCTTCGTATCCTTTATTTGAAATCATTCGTGACACAGGGCACCCACTTTTTACCTCACCAAAAACAGTAAGCGCAGCTTTGTTGGCAGCATATGGTGCACCACACACTCTTCAGTCACTGAACACAACCTCTGAGTACACCCCATACCAAACTTGGAAACAAAACGTACTCAAGTATGGTGGCGAACAAGGAAAAGAATGGTTACTTACCAAAGTGGAATAAAATTCTTCATCAATTTTGAGCGCCTGGTCAAAATTTTAAGCAGCTCTTTTTTTCAAAGATTCATTCAATTCAAAATAATAATGTTGGACCTTTTCAAGATAGTGTTGATTTGTTAGCTCCACATTTGAATGAAAAAAAGCAAACAAAGCCTCTGCTGCTTGACGGATATTATACCGATAGAGTGTATCAAATGATATGCTTTCTTTTTTTGTTACATTATCAAGATCACCTACAATAAAATCTATTTCATTATTTTGTGTATTTACAAAAAAGAAATACCCATCTTCATAAATACTGATCCCTGCTTCGGCAGCTTTACGAGTATGCTCAAAAACTGATTTCACAAAATCTTCAAAATTTTCTACTTCTTTTATTTTATTCTTACCAAAATTTTCAATACTCGAAGTCTTTTCATTGGTACCAACACAAATCCAGTCATACGAATGCCCTGATGTCATCAAAATACTATTATCTTCACCCAAACGATATGTGGGGAACACTTTCAAACCAGCATCTTGTGCAACCGTATAATTTTTAACAGCTTTTTTTGCATAGTATTCTGCAGGTTTTTCATCTGTATCAAAAAATCTTTTCACAACAAAACGTTTTTTATGATTTCCAACACGAGCATCTACGGTAAAGACTTTACCAAAACCCCCTTCGCCCAAAAAATGTTCACCCTCAAAAGTAACCTCAGTTGGTTTACCATCACGATTACGGAAATACTGCATTGAGGCTTCATTGAATTGTGTACTAAATTTTTCCATATTTTATATTTCAGAATACTTATAAATTTACTCTCTTCACTCTCATCCGTCAATATAAAAAAATTTAGTGAATACTACATACTCCTCCCAAATACAAAAAAACAGTCCTGCAAAAAGCTAGGACTGTTTTGAAATATTTTACTTTTTGGTGAGGGCGCCGTGCTTGGGGGTAACCCATAGCACGACGCCCTCACCGATCGCAGAGTGCAGATGTGACAGACCGATTGCTCGGTAGTCACCTCACTCGGCGAGGTGGTCGTTCAGCAGCGACTCGAACGGAGGCGGCGCTTGATGCCGCCACGAGCGGTCGTGGTGAACGACAGGGTGGTGCAGGCCACCGACGGGCGCTGCAGCCCGTGGACGACCTCCACCATCTGGCGGGGAGCCTCGGCGATGTTCGCCTCGGCCGAGCCGACGAACTGGTGACCTCCCCCGAAAAGGAGGATCATCAGCCAATGGGGATGACCGGTAAGGGTCAACCCCGGAAACAGCTCCACGCGAACCTTATGACTCATGTCATTGCTCCCGCCCGCGCAGTATTGCCAGCCCCTCGCTGGACACATGCCCGGGAAAAAAACTTTTACAAAGCCTTTTTCCCACTCATGTGATTTTGACAACAATCACTCAGTATAGTACCTTCTTGCATCTTCGTCAAGGTACTTATGCACTGTTTCACATAAATTTTGCTTTGTACAGGCCTATATTTTTCGATAAAAAATTTTTTTTACCTCTTGTCCAAATGAAAAAATCACAGTATACTATGAACCACTATCAGCCTTTCTGCTGATTTACTCACAACGTAATTTTCATATTTTTTCATTCTCTTATGAGTCAAGACTTCAAAGTAAAAGATATTACCCTCGCAGATTGGGGCCGCAAAGAAATTGAAATTGCCGAAGACGAAATGCCAGGACTCATGTCGATTCGCAATAAATATGCTGCCGAAAAACCTCTCCAGGGCGTCAAAATCATGGGCAGTCTCCACATGACCATTCAGACAGCCGTGCTCATTGAAACCCTCGCCGCTCTTGGCGCCACTGTTCGCTGGGTAAGTTGTAATATTTTTTCTACCCAAGACCATGCTGCGGCGGCTATTGCTGCTGCGGGAATTCCTGTATTTGCATGGAAAGGTGAAACGCTTGAAGAATACTGGTGGTGTACTGAAAAAGCCTTGGACTTTGGCAATGGCACAGGCCCAGACCTCATTGTAGACGATGGTGGAGATTCTACACTGCTTATTCACAAAGGAAAAGAAGTAGAAGAAAATCCAAGTTTGCTTACTGCAGATTATTCCAAAGAAGGCAAAGACTACCAAGAACTCATGAAACTCCTTGCACGTACCTACAGTGAAAATCCAACTCGTTGGACTGCTGTTGCCAAAAATGTTCGTGGTGTGAGTGAAGAAACAACTACAGGTGTGCACCGCTTGTACCAAATGATGAACGAAGGCAAATTGCTCTTCCCTGCCATCAACGTAAACGACTCTGTTACCAAAAGTAAATTTGATAACATCTATGGTTGCCGTCACTCAATTGTGGACGGACTCAACCGTGCCATGGATGTGATGATTGGTGGAAAAGTTGCTGTCGTGTGTGGATACGGAGACGTGGGCAAAGGCTGCGCACAAGCACTCAAAGGCCAAGGCTGCCGCGTGATCGTCACAGAAATCGACCCAATTTGCGCACTCCAAGCTGCCATGGAAGGATACGAAGTCACCACTATTGAAGATACACTCGGTCGCGCAGATATTTATGTGACTACCACTGGCAACAAAGATGTGATTACGTTTGAACACATGAGTGGCATGAAAGATCAAGCGATTGTAAGTAACATTGGTCACTTTGATAACGAAATTCAAGTAGAACGCCTCGACACTGCCGAAGGTGTACAAAAAGTAAACATTAAACCTCAAGTAGATAAATATATTTTTCCAAGTGGCAAAGAAATGTTCCTCTTGGCTGAAGGACGTCTCATGAACCTTGGCTGTGCCACGGGCCACCCAAGTTTTGTGATGAGTAATTCATTTAGTAATCAAACACTTGCCCAAATTGATTTGTGGAAAAATAAAGATGTGTACAAAGTTGGTGTGTATCGCCTGGCCAAAGAACTTGATGAAGAAGTGGCACGTTTGCACCTCGCAAAACTTGGGGTGAAACTCACCAAGTTGACCCCTGCGCAAGCTGCGTACCTCAATGTAAACGAAAACGGACCATACAAACCAGATCACTACCGATATTAAACAAAAAAAATCCTGCCCAACAGCAGGATTTTTTTTATTTTTATTAAAGTGAAATTTCATTTCAACAAAAATCACAGTGGTCGACGAAGGGAACCAGTCTTGGAAGACCGATTCCCCTCGTCGATTTTCAGGGCTCACCCCCCTCCTCAGGGGTGACCCGTGTCCGGCGGAACGGACGTCGCCGGGACTTGGCCGCTTGGGGTGGAGGCCACTTCAGTTGGGAGTGGAGGCCACTTCAGTTGAGAGAAGGTGTCTTTGATCAGTGGACCATCCCAGTCCTGCGGCACACACAGGATGAGCTCACGCAGGGCGTGGATGGTCAGGTTCTCGTCCAGAACCCCCTGCTCAAAGAGCTCGATGATCCGGTGGAAATCCTGCCGGAACCCTCGGACAGGGATGAGAAGCAGCACTTTCACCAGAAAATCGTCCGAAAGAACCAGAGAATACTCGTAGCGTGAAGGACAGCAGACCAGGGATTTTCCCTTTTTCTGTTTCTGTCGATTCTTCACGTTTTCGTCCGACCAATTTTCCTCGGGCTTCTCACGGGCGACCACCTTGATGCTGGGCATCCCCTCCAAGATGCGGGGGGGCTGCAGCTTCAAGATATTCTCTGCAATCTGCCACAAGGGCAGATAGGGTCGCAGCCAGGTGTTGAGGAAGACTTTTCGATGGTCCTCACTCACCACTGGAAGCCGAGACCATTGATTGAGACCGTGGATGTGAAAGTCCAGGACCAACCGATTCGGATCATTGGGACCAACCTGCGACACGAGCCGCAGGATATCCTCCTGGCAACAGACCCGGTACATACCGGGGTACCCCCAGTCCGCAAAAAAGTCCATGCGGACGCCAAGACCCTTGAGAAAATTCTCCGTACGAGGAACCCGATTCGCACCAGCGACGTGAACGATCATGGATTTTCTCCGTCTTTTGTCATCACTCAAAAATTGAGTGCCCCTGGTATGACAAAATGTTGTAGGTTGATGTTTTTCAGGAGGAAAAAAAGAATATAAATGCTCTTTTTCCTTCTGAAAAAACATATACCTCAAATGAGGCTATCAAAATTTGGCCAATTTGTCAATATTCTGACCCCAATTTTTTAAATACATGTGCATAAATATATTGACAGCACATGCAACTTTTGATACTCTAAATTTTGTCAATTTATTATCGAGAAAGGAGCGAGGGACCTGGCCCGATGACCTCCAACCAACCTACTTTGCGCTTGTCAAAAGTCAAAACAAGGTGGTAACTCCAGCCCGAATAGGGAAAGATACGTTTCCAAT
This sequence comes from uncultured Gammaproteobacteria bacterium, assembly GCA_964566225.1. GTDB lineage: Bacteria > Patescibacteriota > Patescibacteriia > Magasanikbacterales > UBA922 > CAYTKU01. The sequence goes on along the minus strand of CAZMHV010000004.1, from coordinate 80,947 downwards.
ATACATTGGAAAAACGAAGGTTATCTTATCCATGCGGGTAGGATTTTTTGTTTTATGACATATGTTGTAAACCAAAAGGTCCTACTCGCCAGTGAGGGTGGGTAGGATCGTGGCAACCAACGGATGTTTATGGGGGTATACATTGTGAAGCACCCGAATCCCAAGAAGGCTGCAGAGGCAGCGGTGATTGCAGCAGCCAACATGACCGGGGAACGGTTCGAGCTCAAGGCGGTTAGAGTGGGAGACGAGATCATGGTCACCGCGGTCAACCCCAAGACCGAGCAGGCCCTCACCGGCGTCAACGGCCGCGCGATCCGCGAGCCCTACCGCCCCATCGTCGGGGCGTAGTCCACCGAAGGCGCCACGCCTTCACCCCGCCGCTGACTCGACCTGCGCATCCCGCGCAAGTCTTGCATCACCGGCGGTCGATTCCTCAGATTCGATAAACATCGGCTTTGAGGAATCATCCCGACTCGTTCGGGATTTTTTTTACCCAAATATTTGCTCACCTCCTCAAAAAAAGATACAATACATATATTCTCTCTGCAAAATTTTCAAATATGAAACACCTCAAATTCGGCAAATTCACCACAGTCTTCAAAGGAAAAATTTTTAACATCAAACATCAAGATGTGACACTCCCCAGTGGTCAAAAAACATATTTTGAATTTGCCGAGCGTGAAGCGAGTATTCACATACTCGCACTCAATGAAAAAAACGAACTTCTCATGACCCGAGAATATCGCTATGGCTACAAACAACCGGTCTGGTTTCTTCCAGCCGGACGAATGGACAAAAAAAATGAGCTTCCTCGCGCAGCTGCGCAGCGAGAACTCCGCGAAGAAACCGGCTACCGCGCCAAGAAACTCAAACTTCTCAAAAAAGGTTCAACCAGTGATACTCTTCTCTGGGACACATATATTTTTGCAGCCAAAGATTTAGTATGTGATCCACTGCCACAAGACCCTACCGAAGAAATCACTCCAGTATTTGTCCCCCTCAAAAAAGCAGTCCAAATGGCACTCGATGGCACAGTAAAAAATGAATATTTGGCGTATAGTATTTTGCATTTTGATTATTTGTTGAAATCAGGTACACTGAAGTGGTAAAATACCTACACAACAAAAAATTCACATGATATAATATCGTTAATTTATACTATTTACTTAATTCTTTTATGACAGAACGACGCCCAGGCCCTCCACCAATACCAATGGATGTTCGACGACCATCTCCTCCCCCACTTCCTGCAGAAGTTCGTAAACCTGGACCACCACCGATTCCTCCAGATATAAAACGAAATGGTCCTCCACCAATTCCAAATGAAGCATTTAAGGCACCAGAAGTATCAACACATTTTGAAAAAGTGTCATATAGTTTTTGTACTCCAGAATTGACCCAAAAAGAACCAGTTGCTTTTGTTCACTCAACTGACGAACGAAATGCTCTCGAACTAAGTTTTGGACTTAAAAAAGGAATAAAGCGAGAAACCGAGGACAGAGGTGAAGATTCTTTATTTTACGACCCTGAAACAGGGATTGGTGGTGTTTGTGATGGACTCGGTGACAAAGGTGATGGACAAGGTGCAGATGCGAGTTTATTTGTCTCCAAAAACATGCGGACGTCCTATGTTGAAACACGTCAAAAATTTGCAAATGAACCAATTACAGAAGATTCAATGCGAAATCTTATAGCAAGACAGCTCGAAGGTAGAAATATTGATATGTTTCACCCAAATTTTCAAGTTCTTCTAGAACAAGAACTCCCAGCCCTTTTGGCACTCCCACCAGAAGTTCAAAGAGAGTTAGTACTCCTTGAGCAAGCCACAGAACTGGCCCACCAAAAACTTGTCGCTGAGAATGCAAAGAATACGAGAGAAAAAAGAATTCTCAAAGACGGAAAGACAACAATCAGTTTTGGTAAAACGGTTACACTCGCAGATGGGCGTAGGTTTGAAGTTTCATGTCAGGTTGGAGATGGAAAAGTAATGACTCTCGATGATCAAGGCAATTCAAAAAATCTTATTCCCGAACACTCACTCGAAACTATTTTGAGAGCACAAGGAGAAGATATTGATGCTCCAGGTTATACCTTTACTGACGAAAATGGTACAAAACTTGATAAAAAAGCAATTGCGACCCGAATGACATCTTCACTCGGTCGTACTGATAGCCGATTTGTGAGACCATTTGTACATGCCGAAGAACTTTCAGCCGGCCAAACAGTAGTTTATACCACAGATGGTATCGGTGACATTGAAAATAAACAAAAAGAAATGTCACAAAAAATTGCAGCAGCTTCTCCAGAAGACCGTGCCCGAATTGCCTTTGAAGTTATAGCTGCAGCTGACACCAAAAAAGACGACCAAGCCATACTTGCAAAAACAGTGAAGCCTCGTGCACTCGAACGAAAAGTGCAGACACCTGTGGCAGCATAAAAATTTTACTAACCTCTTAATTCTCATATGGAAAGACGTAGCCCAAGACCAGATGAAATCAGTAATCCTGCTATCAAGGCAGCTGTCATCAAAGAAATACAAAATCTTCCACCTACCGACAATCTTGCAGATATTCTTGAAGGTGATGATTTTGACCCCTCAACTATTAGCTCAGAGGCAAGAACTTTTATGAATCTTCCTCAATTTGGTTCTGATGGAAGAATCGTGACAACACCGTCAAAAGAAAGACCATCCCCTGAATCACAAGGACCGATCAAACAAACAAATCCAGATAACACAGTACTCAATTTACCAAAATTTGATGAAAAGGGTAACCCAACAATCCCAAATGAGTCCACCCCAACCAGTACTACATTAGAAATGAAAAAAATTTTTAATGAGAACTCTTTAGAGCATAGTGAAAAACTTTCTGATGACGTAAAAATAGAACTCTTTGTAAAAGCAGGCTTTGAAGCTACCCATCATAGATATCTTCCAAAAGAAGGAACACCTATCAAAGAAGGATTTAAGTGTGTTATTGCCTATGCACCAAATTTTAAAAAAGGATCCCTTGCATCTGAATATTTTATCAAATTTTTAGGACCAAATGAAAAATTTGGAAATATGAAACGACCAGATTTTAGCCAAATTCCCGAAAGTACAAAAATACCTGAGGTTGCCTACACATTTTTTATTGAAGAAAATGGTAAACTTTCCAAAGTAGGAACTCAGAGTGACAACTACATTGATCCAAAGGCACCTCTTTCATCTATTGCCGCCTAACCCTATTTATTCACGTCATTTCTATGCCAGAAAATACTTCGAAGTACGATTCTGATAATTTTGTTGAAAAGATATTCTTGCAGACTGACGAGACTCAACGAGATATACGATCAGAACCAACACAACCTCTCCCACTACAAATCGATCGTTATGACCTAATGAAAAGACTTCTTGAAGTACCACCAAAAAGTTCAGATCCAAAAAAAGATGAAGAGTTAGACTTTGGCAAAATAGACGATATCACTGACCAACAAAAAACGAGCCGCTTTTTGGCATGTGGTTGGAGACCAAGTAGCACGAAAAGTATTGAGCAACTCCTGCAGATGGATGACATTGACCAACCAAACGAAACTCTCTACCTTATCACAGCACAAGCCCCCAATAAAAATAAGAGCTCTGTAGAATTTCAAAATTTTACTCAAATTGTCAATAACCAAGAATTACAAAACATTCAGTTTCCAAAAAATCCTGACGAAGGTGTTTCAGAACCTCCTCAATATAAATTTTACGTATTGCACCATGGCAAATTCCAAGAATGTGCTGACCCGAGAACAGCAACTCCCCCACCCCAAGAACTTGCTGCCTAAAAATTTCTATCAAAAAACCCGGTCACCTAAGGCGACCGGGTTTTATTTTATCTTGAAAAAGTTAGGCAGTTGGACGTTCGCCCACAACAAGTTTAAATTCTTCTTGTTCCACGGTTTCTTTTTCTTTGAGCACGGCTACAAGTTTATCCATTTGAGCACGCTTCTCTGTGAGAATTTGCTCAGCACGCTGTTTTGCCTCACTGAGCATGCGATCCACTTCTTGGTCAATAATTTCTGCAGTTTTTTCACTGTATGTTTTTTTGTCGTGAATTTCTTGGGCCAAGAAAATCATTTCTTCACCTTGGGTAAACACGCGTGGTCCAAGCTTGTCACTCATGCCGTAGCGAGTCACCATGGCTGTTGCCAATTGTGTTGCCTTTTTGAGATCACTTGATGGACCAGTAGACAAGTTGATATTACCATAAATCATACGCTCTGCTACGTATCCACCCATCATCATAGCCATGTCATCACGGAAGTGTGCAATGGTTTGGTAGTGTTTGTCTGACTCTGGCATTGAGAGAGTGTATCCCCCTGCCATGCCGCGACCAATAATAGAAACCTTACGAACAGGGTCGCAGTTTACCAAGAAGTGACCTACAATCGCGTGTCCTGCTTCGTGGTACGCTGTCATTTCACGATCCTTTTCACTCATAATACGAGATTTCTTTTCTGGTCCAAGGATTACTTTATCAATACTTTCACGCACATCAATTTCATCAATTTGTTTTTTACCTTTGCGCACAGCGAGAATGGCGGCTTCGTTGAGGAGGTTTGCCAGGTCTGCTCCAGAAAATCCTGGAGTACGTTCAGCCAAAGTATGAAGACTCACGTCAGCAGCAAATGGTTTGCCCTGAGCATGTACTTTCAAAATTTCTTCACGGGCAGAAATATCTGGCAAATCAATAACCACTTGGCGATCAAAACGTCCTGGACGAAGCAAAGCCTTGTCGAGTACGTCTGGACGGTTCGTAGCAGCCATGACAATCACACCAGAGTTTGGTTCAAATCCATCCATTTCTACCAGAATTTGGTTGAGGGTTTGTTCACGTTCGTCATGACTTCCACCAAGTCCAGCCCCACGCTTGCGGCCTACAGCATCAATTTCATCGATAAACACAATAGCAGGAGCTGCTTTTTTGGCTTTTTGAAAGAGGTCTCGAACGCGAGATGCACCGACACCCACAAACATTTCTACAAATTCAGAACCACTCATGTGAAAAAATGGCACTCCAGCTTCACCTGCAACGGCTTTGGCAAGGAGTGTCTTACCAGTTCCCGGAGAACCCATAAGGAGTACTCCCTTTGGAGTCTTGGCTCCCATTTCTGCAAATTTCTTTGGTTCCTTGAGAAATTGAACGACTTCTTCCAGTTCTTCTTTGGCTTCACGGGCACCGGCCACGTCTTTAAATGTTTTTTTGTTGGCTTGATCTTCGGGTTTTACTTGTTTGGCACTACTTTGACCAAATCCCATAGCCTTGCCATTGACTCCCTGCACTTGGCGACTCATAAAGAAAATAAGCCCACCAATGAGCAAAAATGGCAACAAATATGGTGCCAAAACACCCAGCCACAGCTTCCAACCACTTTCTTCTTTTACTTTTACGTCAACGCCCTTGAGCTGTTCTGGTTTTACTCCATAGTCAGTCATGAGTTCAGAAAAAGACTGTCCATATTCTTTTTTGATTTCTTGAGGCTTGGCAGCTTCGTCTTTGAGGGTCACGGCAAGTTTATCTCCGTCAATTTCAATAGTTTTTACTTGTCCAGCACCAATTTCATCTACCAACTTGTTGATAGCTACTTTTTCTGGCTCTTGATGAGTAGAGCTCAGGGCATTCATAAGTACTGCCAAACCAAAAAGAACCATCACTATGACAAAGACATTTCGAAACACATTTTTCATAAAAAAGAGATTTTTTGGCTTTTTTTAGAGAAAAACCAGTTACTATAAGTTATATATAAGGTAAAGTGTATTTTATCTTGTTTTAGGAGGATTGTCAATCACTGACCAAGGATGCCAACCAAGTAAAAAAGGATTGCTGAGACTTTGGTAGCGTGTTATAATCGGACTTACAAACCTAACTTTTGACTTTTGATTTATGTATACGGGTCCCCTCTTTATTGCTTCAGACCATGGCGGCTATGGGCTCAAAAAACGCCTGGTTCGATATATTGAAAATGAACTCCAAGGCTCTATCACTGATCTCGGCCCACACGAATATGTAGAAACAGACGACTATCCAGATTACGTTATTCCTCTCACTGAAAAAGTTTTAGAAATGAGTGGACGAGGAATTGTTATTTGTCGCAACGGTATTGGTGTATGTATTGCTTCCAACAAAGTGGCAGGTATTCGTGCGGGACTTGGCTACAACATTGCTGTTAGTGAAAGTATGATGCAACACGACAACACCAATGTACTCGCACTTGCTGCTGATCATGTGAGTGAAGAGTTTGCCATGGCAATTGTCAAAAAATGGCTTGAAAGTGAATTTAGTGGAGATGCACGACATGTACGAAGACTAAGCAAAGTTGCTGAACTTGAATAATATGATTGAAATAATCCCATCTGTTCTTGTTCAAACCGAACAAGAATTCAAAAAAAATATTGACGCGATCGGTCAATCCGTAAGTATGATTCAGCTCGATATTGCTGATGGTCTTTTTGTGGCAAACAAAACCTGGGCCGATCCACAGGTGGTAAAAGAATGTGCACAAACAGAAATTGAACTCCACCTCATGGTGCAAAATCCTCTGGAAGAACTCTTGCGCTGGAGTGAAATTTCACTCATCAAACGTGTGCATTTTCATTTTGAAGCTGCCCGCGAAGATATGGACAATACCATTGCTGCGATTCGTGAAGCTGGGTATGAAGTGGGAGTTGCTTTGAAACCAGAAACCTCTATTGATGTGCTGGAGCCATATATCAATGACATTGATGCGGTACTTTTTTTGAGTGTGGAACCTGGGGCACAGGGACGTCCGTTTCAACCAGAAGTTTTGGAAAAAATAAAAGCATTCCGCACTCGTGGTTGGCATCACTTTGTAGAAATTGATGGCGGAGTGAATGAAACAACATTGCCAAAAATTGTTGCTTCGGGTGTTGATGCAATTTGTCCAGGCAGTGCGATTTTTGCACAGGGAAATGCCAAAGACAATGTGAAAAAAATGGAAGAACAACTCAATAATTTAAAAAAATAAAATTAAAAATATTTTTTGTATGCTCGATCTTGTTATCATTGGTGCCGCTGCGGCCGGCTGCAGTGCTGCTGTGTATGCTGCACGTCGTAATTTAAACTTTGTAGTTATTAGTAAAGACATTGGAGGCGAAGTGGCGCTCTCGGGTGAAGTAGAAAATTGGCCCGGACAAATTCATACCACCGGTGTACAACTCGCACAAGATTTTCATAAACATGCACTTTCATATAATGTTCAATTTGAACAAGGCCTGGAAGTTGTCGAAATTGTGCACGAAAAAAATCATCACGTTGTAGTAACCAAAGATTACAGTGGCAATGAAAAACGTTTTGAAACCAAAACCGTCCTCATTGGCAGTGGCATTCACCCACGCCTCATTGGTGTACCCGGAGAAGTAGAACTCAAAGGCCGTGGTGTGACCTACTGCACCGTGTGTGATGGGCCACTCTACAAAAAGAAAATTACCACCACCATTGGTGCGGGAAACTCTGGACTCGAATCTGCACTCATGATGAGTACGATTGCCGACAAAGTGTACTTGCTCACCAAATATGCCAACACACCAGAAACCAAAGGTGGATTCCCCAAGGGAGAAAATATTTTGATTGAAAAAGTGAAACAACTTGCAAACGTAGAAATTATTTATAACGCTGAAACACTCCAAATTCTTGGTGAAAAAAGTGTGACGGGAGTGAAGTATCGTGATATAATAAGTGGAGAAGAAAAAGAAATTACCACCAATGGTGTCATGGTACACGTTGGCATGATTCCCAATTCTTCATTTGCCAAAAATTTAGAAAAAAATCCTGCTGGAGAAATTGTTACTGACAAAATTGGACAAACCAATGTTGCCGGAATTTTTGCAGCCGGCGACGTGAGTAATATTCCCTACAAACAAATTTCTATTGCAGCCGGGCAAGGTGTTACTGCCGTGCTTGCTGCCATTGATTATATTAACCGCTGGACCGAAGTTTAAATATGCCATTCGACTTTATACCGACACTCCCCACCGACATTCCAGAAATTCTCATTTACATTATTGCCGGCCTCGGTATTATTACTTTGGTATACTCAGTTTTTCTTGAACAAGCGCACCGCAAAGATTTGGTACAACTCATCGGAGCCAGTTGCTTACTCGCCTATGCCATTTACCAAGGCGAAAAAATCTTTATTTTGGCCATGGGTGGCATTGCACTTGCATCTATTATTGAATTCACAGAAATTTTTTTGGGGCTTCATCATCATGCCCAAGATGATTTAAAAAAATATAAAAAATTGTGGAAAAGATAACTTAATTTTTTTGTACCACATTTTTCTTCAACACTGCCTGTCACAGTATGTTTGATCTTCTCACCATTGGTGATTGTACCTGGGATACGTTTCTTGATATTGAAAACGCGTCTTTGGAATATGGTGACAAATCTCACCGACCCGAAAAACTGGTTCTCCCCTACGGTGACAAAATAGATATCCACGATACGTTTGAATCCATGGGTGGCAATGCAGCCAATGTAGCCGTGGGTGTCGAACGAATGGGCTTTCGCAGCGCCATCAGCACAGAACTTGGTACTGATACCCAGGGTGTGCTTATTCACAAAAACCTCATTCGCAATCACATTGAAACAGATTACCTCAAAAAAAATTCCAAGCGACGAAGTCGTTATTCGGTAGTTCTTAACTTCAAAGGTGAACGCACCATTCTTTCTTACTTTGACAAAATCCCTTACCAAGCAGTAAGCCTGCCACCAAGCAAATACTTGTACTACACGTCCCTCGGATTTTCATTTGAAACCATTCAAAAAAAAGTCATCGCCTACAAAAAATCTCACCCCAAAACAATTTTGACCTGCAACCCAGGAAGTTACCAACTCAAAGAAAAAAAATCTGTTTTTGCTAAAATTTTACCCCACACCGATATACTTTTTGTAAACAAAGAAGAAGCCGAGAGGTTGGTTGGTGAAGCCCCCAGCACAAAAACTTTACTTCAGAAACTTTTAAAAACTGGTGTCAAAACAGCCGTGCTTACTGATGGCATAGTTGGTTCCTCGGCCAGCAATGGTGAACACTTTTTTTCGTGTGGTATATACCATGTACCAATTGTTTCCAAAACCGGAGCCGGAGATGCATATGCAAGTGGGTTTTTGGCAGCACACATAAACGGACTTACTTTGGCCGAGTGCATGCTCTGGGGCACAGCCAATGCGGCTTCTGTAACTGGACACCTTGGAGCACAAACTGGCCTGCTTGATGAAACCGGCATCAAAAAATTTATCAAAAACCATCCCCTGCCTCAGGCTCTTAACTCTTGACTTTTGAGATTTTTTGCTGTATATATGGGTCTTCTTGTGGAAGACCTTTTTCATCTTTTTGAAAAAACGCCTCCGCTCTACCGCCTGTATGAAAAAATCAAATCCAAAAAATATTCTTTTGTTTGTAGGAGGCGTCAACAGCGCCACCATTTCCATTATTCGTAAATACGAAAAAAAATCCAAACAAAAATTTCGTATTGCCTCTCTTATTGACTCCAAACATAAAATTGGAAAAGTAAAAAAAGTTTCCCCCAATAAAATAAACATGATTCTGGATTGCGATATCAATTCAGATATTGCCCTCCAAAAAACTTTGGCACCCATTGAAAGTGAATTGCTCGCAATTACCTGCCGAGGAGATAATCACATTCCCCTCATGGCCAAAGTGGTGCCACATGTACCATACCTGCGCACTCCAACTCCCAAATCACTTATTTGGGCCACAGACAAAGTGTGGATGCGTCGCAGGCTTTTTTTGTATGACAAAAAAATTACTCCGTCATATACTTTGGTTTCTGACACCACCAAAAAATCTTTGAAAAAAATTGAACAAAAAGTTGGATTTCCACTCGTGGTCAAACCAAGTGGCCTTGGTGCCAGTCGCCTGGTGAGTATTGTGTATCACAAAAAAGAACTGCAAGATGTGCTCAAAAAAGTTTTTCGTAAATTGAATTCGGTGTACAAAGCACATGGGTATCAAGGTGAAAAAAAAGTTTTGGTTGAACAATTTATGGAAGGCACCATGTACTCAATTGATGCCTATGTGACAGCACGAGGAAAAGTATATTTTTGTCCACTGGTCTCAGTGAAAACCGGGCGCACTATTGGATTTGATGATTTTTTTGGATACGAACAAATGACTCCAACGCTGCTCAAAAAAGCTTCAACACGTGATGCAGAAAATGTTGCCACCGAGGCTGTGCATGCACTTGGGCTGCGCAGTACCAGTGTTCACATTGAACTCATGCGCACCGAAAAAGGTTGGAAAATTATTGAACTCGGTCCACGCGTTGGAGGATTCAGACACAAACTCTACGAATTGTCTTTTGGCATCAACCACACCATGAATGATATTTTAGTTCGCATTCCACAAAAACCACAGATTCCAAATAAAGTAAAAGGTCACAGTGTAGCCATGAAATTTTTTGCCAAAAAAGAAGGCCGCCTGGTGAGTTTGCTTGGTGTCAAAAAAGCCAAAGAGTTAGATTCATTTCAAAAAATTTCTGTACACAAAAAAGTTGGTGAAGCCTGCACTTTTGCCAAACATGGTGGCAGCAGTGTGTTTGATATTATATTGTTTAACAAAGAACGATCAAAACTTTTGGCAGATATTCGACGACTTGAACAGATGGTGAAGATTGAGACGATGTAAATTATTTTATACAAAATTTTGAAAACAAAAAATACTGTTGCGTAAACAGTATTTTTTATTCCACACCGAAAGAGAAAAAAATGTTGGAGATTCCTCGAGGAGAGAGTATTCGAAGATTCTCTTTTGTAATTTTCTCTTTCTGTGTGGAGGGCGGAGCAGTTCGGGTTGAACGCTCCGCCCATGAAGTACGCCTCAAGAATTGAGGTGGAACCCAGGCAGGATGCCCGGGATCTTCTGGCGCTTGCCCTCTTTTTTGGAGAGGGCAAGAACACAGCTTTGGGGAGTGTGGAAAAATCAACCGACTCGCTGCTCCAAGATGTGGCTGCGCAGGGTCTCGAGGTCCTGTGCCCACGTCGGGAGGATCCGGATGTCGGTGATTGCGAAGTGTCTCAACAAATTCTGCTGAACCTTCACCGCCGCCTTCTTCCAGTCCAGAGGGTTCTGATGCCGGAGCTTGGCGAAGACCGGCTTTCCGAACGTGATGGCCTCACGCGGGGTGAGGGCCGTGGCAGCCGGGTGCTGCTGACGCAGCTGCTCCAGCTGCTCGACTGCGGCCTGTCGCTGGGCCTGGCGGGCGACGAGGGAGTAGAAGTTGACCAGAATCGCTGCGCCCAGCCTGTCTTTGCTAGACTGAAATTCCAGTCCCTCGTAGGTGGCCACCATGCGATTGACTCGCACCATGACCACACCGCGATTGTCCACGCTCGACTCGTAGTCGATGCTCGTGGAAGGAAGGACGAGACTCTCGCACTGGACACCCTTGGCAGGAACCAGAACGACCCGCAACAGCGAGATCGCAGACTTGATGGCCTCCTCGTCCGGCACATCGCTCATCATGCCAGGTCGTTGGCTGCTGCCTCCTTCAACCCACTCAAGAAAACACTCCCCCGGCCGGAAGTCGACCTCCTCGCCGTGGCGGTTTTTGTGAGCCGTGCCAACCTGACCATCCTTCATCGTCCAGAACTTTTTCATCGTATTCACGGTATCGTCCTTGCTTGAGTTCGTTGCTTCTATTACTACTCTGGAGCAGAAAATTCACACTCCCTTGAAACTTTTATATTTAAAAATCTCGAGGGAGTTCGGGACAGATGAGTGCTCACCCTGTCCCGAGTTCCGAGTTGCTTGGTTGTTGAGGTTACCACCCTAAGCTTGCGGTCTTGCTGCACGGTTGCTGGCAGCTCAAAGTCAGGTCTTTCTCCCAACCCCGTCGGCATATGCCGATCCGCTTTCTTTATTCACTCCCCTTCATCTCTGCTCAAGACCTTGGGGAGGACTTCTGAACAGACTCTATCCGCTTAAAGAGCTCTCAAGAACGCATACACGTTCTCGAGAAGCTCTTCATTACTCACCACTCCCAAGTCGTCGAACTTGGATCGCAGATGAGCAAAGAGCTTGGAGTCTGTCCCGCTCACATCGGTGACAGTAACACCGACGGCAAGAAATACATACACATCCGTGCTGTACTCGTTGCCATAGGATCCGCCACCGGTGGAGAAACTGTCCCCCTCTTCAACGAGGTGGACAATCACCGAGTCTGTGGTCTTTTTGTCGTACCACACGTCTCGGGAGATGACAACAAAGAGATTCTTTGTCATTTTCCTCCACCACTGCATTTACTTCCCCACACTTCCGTCGAATTTCTTCGTGGGGCTTATTGCAATGGTTTCCAAACAGTTTCTGGCAGATAGAGAGAAAAACTTTTGGGTGCTGCCAGCCGCCCATAGTTTGGATTTGACTCCCATGAAACTTCTACATCAATAAAAATTTCGTGGGAGTTCGGGACAGAGCTGTGCAAGCTTGATGTCCCGATCTACCGAGTTTTTGGTAAGATGTTTTTTCTTGGGAGTTACCTACCTCCCATGGCGTTTCTTTTGAAAGTCTCAAGACCAGTGCCAACCAGTCGAAACTTAAAAGGCGATTTTGGATGACTTCTTGCACGCCTTTTCTGGCAAGAAGATTTTTCTTTATAGCAAAGACTCAGCGGCCGCCGAACTTGGCCTTGAGGGCGGCCAACGCATCAGCCGTAACGCTTCCACCGTTATTGGTGACAGCCGGCTTCGGCGCCTCGAGCTTGGTCTGCGACTTCTGGATGGACGAATCCACCCAGTCCCACCGATAACACGAAGGACACGAAACCTTGATGGAGTTCCCGTTGCGGAACATGTTCCAGTCAGGCTTCGCGACATTCACGATGCAACCGCACCCCGTGCACTGAAAGTGCCGGTCGGTCTTGAACGTGAACTTTCCCTCGGTCGGAACGATCACCTTGACCTGACCAAAGAGGCTGGTCTCAGCCCAGAAGGCCACGGGAACGATATCCCGGCCTGCGGCCCAGTCCAACCCCTGGTGGTCGATGCCAGGGAACTGTTCCTCGATGGACGCAGTGCGACCACCACGTCCGTAGGCTTCCCCATCTTCTTTCTTGAGGAGAGCCACGGTATGGTGACCACGGATCCGGAATGCCTCTTTGACAAAGGCGTCGATCCGGGTGGCGAGCACGAGGTCGCCACGAACGTAGTCATGGACGAGCAGCTTCTCAAGGCGAGACCTTTCGGCAGCCTCGGCCTGACGCTGTTCTTCTTCTCGCCGCCGAGTAGTGGCGAAGTCGAAGATGCAGACGCCGACCGCCAGGTCGCTGAACGTGCTCCAGGAAGAAATCTCCGGAGCCAGAGCCTCGCCCTTGACCTGGGTGCGGGTGTAGAAGTCCCCGTCCTGATCAGTGGTCTTATGGTAGCCCATCACCCACGAGACCAGTCGCACCAGGCCATTGCCCTTGGCCTGGTTGATGTGGCACAGAATCTCCAGAGCTTCGAGCCCAAACTTGGACCCGAAGATGAAGTCCTGCGAAATATAGTACCAGGGGTACCCGGCACATACCCGCAGAGCCTCACGCCGAGCAGACTCGTCCTTGAGCTGCTCGACCAACGTCCGTGCCACCATTTCGCCCGTCTCCCCCTCGAACACTTTGCCTGTGAGGAGGAGCTGGGCCTGGGCCGCCAGCTCGGCCAACTTCTCGGCCGACACCTTCTCGTGGATGAGGTTCTCCTGCTCGACGAGCGGTCGGCAGCTATCGCAGATGAGGCAGTTATTCACCACCTTCACCGCGATGGGCTGCTTGCCACAGCGGGCGCACTTCTCCTCGGTCCGACAGATCTCGCACTTCGAGTATCCGTCGGCATTCTTGGAGGGATCGAGCCGCTGGCGGGAGCAAGAGCAGATCGGGTAATTCACCAAAAGCTCGTCCTTGAGCCACTTGGGGAGGTCGCCCCACACCGTACGGTGATGGTGCTCGGACGTGTAGCCCAAGCCTTCATCAAAGTACAGGTGAAGCGAGACCGTGCCCGCGGGGTCGTGGGTGATGTCGATCCGCTTCCAGGTCCACGAGCTCTCATTCTCCCGGAGGTTGTACTTCTCCAGAGAGTAGTTGCTCGTGGGCTTGGAGTCTCGACGCTCGCTGATCTTTTTCCAAACGAGCTCACCATTGTCCGTGGCCTCCACTTCCAGGGCAACCACAGTCTCGGGCTTGACCATGACCGCCGACGACAACAGGTCTGTGCCCCACACCAACTCATACTTTTTGTCGGTGTAGAGCTCCCTCTCGCGGGTGGCAGGCTTCTTGGTCTCGAGGAGCGCCACCCGCTTCGCCTCGAGCCGCCAGTCGGTGGAGATGCGGACGTGAAGGAGGTTGCCCCCCTCCTCGATCCACTTCTCCGACACGACCGGCGGGGATGGACGGGAGTTGTACAGCGGGTTCCCAGCCCGATCGAGCTTGGCCTGGCCGCCTTGCTCGACAATGGGAAGGAGCTCCATCCGGTACTCCTTCCCTGCTTCGCATTTGATACCCCGCGGGAAGAAGACCAAGCAGGACTTCTTCCGAGAGAGGAAGTGGAAACCCACCACCTCGCCCGTCTTGTCGTAATTCTTGCCACGCTCGGCCAGGAGCGTGACAATATTCGACGCGGGGTTGATGTTGTTGGTATCCACGATTATTTCTCCACTTTCGAGGTTGAACCAAACCTTTTCCCCGCGAACACCATTGCTCGTGAGGATAAGATTGGCCCCGTCAATGTGCTAGACGGGCCAAGTGCAATGCAGTGAAATTTTGTTTTGAGGTCACTACGAATCCTCGTGGCGGTTTGTTGGACAGCTCAACCAGCGATGCCAACTGCTGGGAACTGGGTAGGAGTACGAGCTCTAGAGGTGATTGAACACCTTCGCCTCTGCAGTTTCTACCGTGAACTGCGAGACTTGCTCGACCTTGTCGGAAAACTTCTCGACCGTCTTTCGAGCGCTCTCACCCACGTCGCACAGAACCGTGACGACCGTGAACTCGAGCGCCTTTTTGGCGGCGAGGAAGCACTCGAGGAACGCTTCGGAGACCGCGCACTCGCCGTCAGTGACAAAGACGATGTCGGCCTTCTTCAGACCTTTCGCCTTGATCATCTCGACAGCGCGCTTCAGCGGCGCTTCGAAGCTGGTTCCTCCGCCCGACCGGCTGTCAGCAATATCGAGCATGTCGATTGCCGACAGAACGCCGCCCGGCCGAACCTTATCCTTCACCACACGGGTGTCGAACATGATCCAGCCAAAGCCGCGCTTTTGGATCTTAGCAAAGTGTGCCAGGGA
Source organism: uncultured Gammaproteobacteria bacterium (assembly GCA_964566225.1). Lineage (GTDB taxonomy): Bacteria > Patescibacteriota > Patescibacteriia > Magasanikbacterales > UBA922 > CAYTKU01. The sequence continues at coordinate 65,635 of CAZMHV010000004.1, read as the reverse complement.
GAGTGAAACTCCCTTGGCCCACTGCTGCTTCGGTCCATCCATGGAGCCCGAGCCGTCTTCACAGACGACAATGTCTCCACGGCCGAGCGTCTGCTTGGTCTCTTGGCCACGAAGCCGGAGCTCTCCTCGAGACCATCGGAGGAGCGCCGGCAGGCGGGTGGCGGGGTGAGAGAGCGCGGCGAGCTCGCTCGGGTAGGCGCGCGAGATATCTCGACCAGTTTCCTGGCGAGTCACCCGGCGCCCTTCACCCTCGATCTTGGAGCGTGCCTTTTTGGCGGCCATGGCACGCATCCGACCGAGGAGGGTGGCGAAGCTCTTGAAGGCGGAGTTCTTCCGCATCTTCTCGAGGAGCCCCATGGCCTCGGGGATCTCCATCTTCTCGAGCTCGCCTTTTTCCAGACCCCAGCCTTGAATGGTCTCCGAAACCTCGGTGACCTTCGCAGTGGTGGCCTGGAGAGCCGCTTGGCCCAACCTCGCCAGCTCACGCAGCTTGGCTTCGGCCTCGGCACTTCCGGGTTTCCCCATCAGCGCTTCGGCCTGAGCATTGGCTGCGGCCGTCGCCTGGTCGGCCGCGGCCCGAGCATCGTCAGCCTTTGCCTGCGCATCGGCCCACTGCTCGGAGAGCTTATTGGCGAGGTTCTGTGCCTCGGCCGCGCTCATTCCGCCCGAGTTACCACCCGGCGAGTTCCCCGAAGGGTTCCCACCAGCAGGCTTCCCGGGCTTGCCGCCACCCTGGGCATTGGCCATCATTTCTGAGGCCATCTGCTCCAGGCCGTCGGCGTGAGCTTGAGCGTCCGAGGCTTCCTGCTCGAGTTGATCTGCCTTGGCTTGCGCCTCAGCAATCTTCTCGAGCTTCTCGCCGTCCGCCTTGGGCACCAACTTGAGAATTGTCTTCGCCGCTTCCACCGTGCCCATGGTGGAGAGCAGCCGGTCCCCGCAGGTCTTGGCATGGAGCTCGTGGAAGGCGCTCGTGGGGAGCGTTTCTTCCAGGAGTCCACGCCAGTACTGACGACTTGCGGGAACCTTGGTCCGATCCTTCAAATCCACCCCTTCGGACCAGAGGGAGTGGTAGACGTCACCCAAAGCGGCAGTCACGCCGGGCAATGTCTTCGCGCCGTTTCGTTCAAGCTCCCAAATCGCGGGCGTTTCTTCCCGCGAGCGGAGGTACCGGAGCGCGGTGAAGGCATCCGCGTCCGTGACCATCGCTGAGAGCAGCTCCTCCCGGGCGAGCGGAGGAGCATTTTGCGTCTTGCTCATTCTCCTCCTCGCTCGGGTTCAGAGCCCGGCGGCCTTCATGGCGACCTTCTCCGCGGTCACCTTGACGTCGTTGATGAGGTTCCGGACGGCGGGGGCGTCCGGGCCGGCGTTCTTGGCGAGCTCTTCGAGCGCCGCCATGGTTTCCCGGCATTGCCGGAGGGCGTCGGTGGACTTCTCGTGCTTGTTCTGCAGGAAGCCATCCACTACGCCATCCGGCGCCATGAGGGCGTCGACCATCTCCTGTGCCTCGCCGGCCGGCGTCCGAATGAGGGGGGCGAGTACGGCCTTGATCGCGGGGATCTGGCTCGGCTCATTCCACATCATCCACTCCAGCGCGGCGAGGTCGGCCTTGGTGACGACCGAGCGACCGGCCAGCAGGGCAGCCGACTGCAGGACGTCGCAGATGAATCCGAACCGGCGGTCGTCCTCGCGGAGCCAACCGAATCCAGCCTCGTCCTGCTTCGTCAACTCCTCGATCAGGTCGAGAACGATCTCGATGATCTCGTCGGGGAGCTCCACGTGCGGCCGCGCCTGCTGGAGGAGTTTCAAGTCCTCCACGCTGAGGCGGTCGTTCGTCGTGGCCTGGGGCACGGGCTCCTTGCGTTCCTGACGGAGACGCGAGGCGACCATGGCCTTGCGGCCGGAGCGGTCGAGACCCCGAACGTCCACGCGAATGATCATCCGGCTCCACATCGCGCCGAGCTTGCTCCCCTCTTCGGGCAGCTCGTTCGACGCGGCGAGGAAGGCCATGATCGGGGTCGCATGGAACGACCCATCGTGACGGACTCCGTCGGCCCGGGCCAGGTCGAGCAGGGGCTGGAGCACCATCGGCTCGGTCTTCCACACCTCGTCGGCGAAGAAGACGTGCGCCTTGGTGGCCCGCCCCAGCTTGTTCTTGACCGCGATGGCCTTGCCACCGTCGTCCGTCGGGTGCTCCTCGATGGAGGTGGACTCCACGAAGAGCTGATCCGCCGAAACGATGGCCGGCATCAGGGCCTCGAAGAACACGCACCCGGTGATCTCGCGCGCGAGGCGCTGCACCGTGGCGGTCTTGGCGACGCCCGGCGGGCCCAGGAAGAACGCGGCGGAGTCGGAGAGGAGCGCGAGCCAGACTGCCCGCACGATGTCGTCCCGCTTGATGAACTCGCGCAGGACGACGTTGGTGTTGGCCTCAATCTTGGGCTTGAGTGCCATGGCCCGCTTCAGGGTGGCCTGGTCGGCCATGTCTCACACTCCTTCGAGCCGGAACGAATCCGGCATGTTCGTTGTTTCAGTTCCATCGACGACCGGCTCAGAGCCCCAAAGCAGCGCTTCGGAGGCCCAGAACCGTGCAGAGACTTCTCGATCCGCGCGAGGATCCCATGGCTCGCGCGGGGCGGCCGAACCGATGTAGGCCGTCAACACCTCATACACGCCACTCGCGCGGCGGTTGAGGACGACGGTCACATACCGGGTCGGCTCGGGCTGGCGATTCTTCACGAACCGCGACAGCCCGGTGCGCCCCACGCGCTGGGCGAAGACGATCTCGTCGTTCGCTCCGGTCTTCACGCGGTTGTTGATACCAACCACGCGATTGAACCGGAACTCACGGACGAAATTCGCCTTGCCGCGCGAATCGGTCGAGCTGAGCACTTCCGGGAGCAGCTCGATGACTCCCGCGTGCAGGTGGGACTGCGCCCGATCCTGCACGACCTCGCCGCTTCGCAAGCGGCCGAGGATTTTGGTGGGCTGATTTCCCACGTTTCACCTCCGTCATAGAAAGTTGTTGGTGTTCAGAAACTTCTGCCGCTTCATCAAACACTCCTAAAAATGTTTTCAAAGCGGCAGAAGTTTTTTTGTCTGAAACAAAAAAACTCTCTGGGTGGAGAGAGCACGAGATGAATTACAAAGAACACTTCGTATAACACGAATTTAGGTTCAATTTTTATTTCTCTCTCAAATAAAAATCGTTTCACCCAACAGCAGCACAGCAATTATCCGTTCAAGGAGCTAAAAATTTTCAAAGAAAATCTTCATGCACTCCGAGGAGAGAGTTTCATCGTGCTCTCCTCAAAAAAATTTTTGCTGGGCTTGTGTTGGGTGGCGACGTGTGCACATCGCCAAATCCCGAGTTTTGGTTGTTGAGGTTACCAACCTAAGCTTGCGGTCTTGCTGCACGGTTGCTGGCAGCTCAAAGTGAGATCTTTCTCCCCACTCAGTCGGCGCGTTGCCGGTCCGCTTTCTTTTTCACTCCCCCTCATCTGCTCAAGACCTAGGGGAGGATACGACTACGCGCTCTTCAGAAGCCGAAGCGCGTGCGCAGGGCGTCGATGACGTTCTGCCGCTTGATTGCGGCAGCAGTGTCATCGAGGCCAGCGTCGTTGATCTCTCGCAGGCACGCCTGCTTGAAATCGACAAAGCTTTGCGCTCGCTCTTGGCTCAGACTGAAGAACGGCTTGTCCCCACTGGCATCATCGAGCTTGCGCTCGTAAAACGCCACGTGAGGAAAAGCCCTCGCGTAGTCGATGGACGTGCTGACCTCGTCCCCGTCTTCCGACAGGTCATAGAGGTGATCACCGGTCGAGGAACAGATTTCTCCGTCCTCGTTGACCGTCATCACCTTGACCTGCTGAAAGGGGTGGTCAACAACGAAAATCGATTTCGTCATTTTCCTCCACCACTGCCGTTTGTTCCCCACACTTCCGTCGAGCATTTGCTCGTGGGGCTTTATGGCAATGGTTTCCAAAAAATTTCTGGCAGATACAAAGAAAAAAATTTTGGGCGCTGCCAGCCACCCATTGTTTTTATTTTCTCCCATGAAACTTTTACAAATAAAAATCTCGTGGGAGCTGCGATCGTGAGTGCTGATCGCGAACTACCGAGTGTCGCCCAAAGAAGGATCTCTGGACTTTCCCGACATGTGTGGAGTCGGGACATTTGAGAGGGTCAGCGGTGCTCGAGCCAGTCCCGCGTCGGTCGCGGGATTAGCTGGTATTCGCCGTTGTAGTACTGCCAGACCTGGACGCGGAAGCGATCCATGCCCAGCATCTGTCCAACGATGAAAACCAGCCCGTTCGGGCCTGAAACGATCAAGTCGATCGGCTTGTTCTGGCAGAGAGCACACGCGGAGTAAACCGCACGCGCCACCTTCTCGTAGTGATCTTCCGTGAGAAGAACCGAGGTTCCAATCACATCCTGAACACGGACGAGAACATCCAGACTGCCGAAACGATCCTTGACCGCCTCGCTGATGGGGCGGCCGACTTCCAGCGCGACGATCCAGTTGCCGTCGTGGTTGTCGGACACCTGGTAGTACGCTTCCTTCGCCCGTCTCGTCTGCCACCATGCGGCGGCGGAGAGGGCGAGGGTCGCGACCCCAGTGATGGGCTCGATCCAGCTCCACCAGTCGAACAACGCGGACAGGATTCCGATTAGAATACCGAAGATGATCATGAACTGAAGGGAAAAAACCCGATCACCGATTCGCTTGCTCACATTTCCTCCGTTTGTCGGGACTGGGTGAGCGCCCAGGCGTTCCGGTGTTTTTACGGAACGACTTTTCCTCTCAAAGCCCTCCATCCAAACTTGTTTGGAGAACTTATTTGAGGGTGGGAAGCGTTGTGCTTGCTTCCCACTGACCTCGTGCATTGTTGTTGGATTTGCCCAGAACTGGGCGAGAATGTAGCGGTTTGGTAGGATGTTGACCTCTCACTCACACGCTACTCGTGAGGAGAGCGACGCGGAACGTCGCGTCAGCCGCGGATCGTGACGCCGTGGGCCTCGGCCAGCTCGGTGAGGAGCCGGCGGAAGTCCTCAGAGACCGCGCCGCTGAGCGTGACCGTCGGCTCCGCGTCGCGCCAGGCCGCCGCCAGGCTGACCCCGAACTGCCGGAGGGCCTGGGGGTCGACGATCTCGTCGAGGTGGAACTGGCCATCGGCCTCGCGCTTGTTGAGGCGCAGGGTACGGGGCCAGGCCTCGGAGAGACCGTAGATCGCCGTTGCCTGGACGACCGCGGCCAGCCCCATTCCCGGGGGCAGGTACACGACGCGGCCGGAGGTCCAGTCGTCGAAGCTCAGCCCCGTGGCCAGGAGGGTCTCGACGATCCCCTTCGTGGGGTCGCCGAAGTCCATCTGGCCCGTGGGTGCGGCGACGACCCGGATGTCCGTGGAGCTGAGGATGCCCTCGAGCTCCTCGCGCTGGAGCGGGGTCAGACCCCGACCGGCGCCGTCGATGACGGTGTATCCGGCGTAGGCCTCGGTGCGGGTCAGCTCGGCGCGGCGGGGGCGGACCACGCTGTGACGGAACTCGCCCAGGTTGAGCCCGCCGACCACCTTCTTCTGCCCGATGTCGTAGATCGGCGTGACGGGGAACCCGCACGCCATCTCCAGCACCGGGAGGGTCAGGATGGCCGCGACGCCCTGGCCCGGGAGGCCGTAGCTGCTGAAGCCGCGCAGGTCCCCGCAGTTCTGGAAGAACTCGGTGACCTGGGGCACGAAGGCGTTGGCCATGTTCAGGGTGAGGGGGAAGTTGACCGTCGCGCTGATGGCGGGGTGGCAGGAAAAAGAACCACGCTGGGGGTTGAGCCCGTTCTTCATTGTCGAAATTCTCCACTTCTCTCCCCACGAACCCTCGGGGGAGCCTCCATTTTTCGTCCACCTCTGGACGCCTGCTCCATTGGCACTCGTGCCGCCGGTTCACAGGAGGAGGATTGTCGGGACTCCGGGTCGAAGACATTATCTTCCCGGAGTTGCTTATCGCATTCACTGCCCTTGAGTAAAGACAGCAGAGCGACAAGCAATTTTCAATACGCACGTTTTGGTAAACCTGCGCTTGCCAAAGAAAATAACATTCTTCTTCACTTTGGCAATATTCAGTTGTAATGATCTTCACTCTCTACACCACATGCATTATGCTGCTGTAACATCCTTCATCCAATTTTTCACTTTGCTCTTGTGAGACCAAAGTTACTTTTGTATTCTGGACTTTCTTGTTGTAGTAGCGACTGTTCTTTTCTCCACTTTTGAAGAAAAACTTCAGTTGTTACTATTTTCTCCCCTTCACAAACTTCAACGAATTGAAATTTCTGCAGGGTTGGCGAGTGAGTGCTTCTCTCTCGCCGACCGGTGCGTTTGGCTTCTCGCCGTGGAGGATACTGCTTCCTCTTGGCTCACCACTTTGTTCTTTTGGAACATGCAGGTGACTCATAACATTTATTTCAGCACTGGATTTTGTGCTGAGTGAAACCGTTGAGTGGTAGCTTGTCCCAGACCTTGTCGGTCTGTGAGTGGGATGCTACCGGGTTTCTTTGTTTGGCACCGCGTCGCCGAGATCAGTCCGCGACCGTGCACCACTCATCGTAGTAGGCCTTGGTCAGCTGCGCCTTCATGACGATGTCCTCCTTGCTCCACTCGTTGACCTCGTTGTTGCCACCGGCGAGGTTGTTCACCAACCGAATGGGCGACAACGGAGCACGTGGGCCTGCGGATGCCAGAACGGCGACGACGATGTGGGTGAAGGATGATCCTTCAATCCGCTTCGTCTCTTTGATGGCGTCCGCGAGCTTCTCCTCGTTGCCGGGGAAGCGCTCGGCCACCTTGTCCGGATTGATGTCCGGATCCGCCAGGTAGGCCTGCCGCGTGTACACCACGACGGACAGACTCTCCACGGCGGCCGCGAAATCACGCTTGAGGTAGAGCTCGACGGTGTCCCGGTGAAGGCGCGGCACGTAGTCCCTGGGTTCCTTGCTCCGACGTCCGACTCCCGCCGTGACGGTGCTGAAGGCTTCCTTCGGCAGGATCAGGAAGTGCTGGCCAGTCGCCTTGTCCTTCGAGGTGTCGTGGGTGGCAACCGCGACCGTCAGAAACTTGTAGAACTTGCGGGGGTCGGTCACCTTGGTGCCGACGGTGTTGTGGTCGAACGCGCTGAGGGTGTTGAGTGTGCCGAAATCCGGCTTGGTGGTATCCACACAATCTCCATTTGTTGACTACGCTTGCCAGGCGCGGGGAAAGGCATTCTTCTCACCACTCTCGTGATAATCAAAATGCCTTTCCTCATCGCCTTGTTTTTTTCTAAAGATCTCTCTGTAATACAGAGTATCCCTGCCTCCATCAATCTTTTGACAGATCCATGAAGGCGGGACGCACTCGGTACTACTTCTCGTTCTGAGGCGAGTAGTAGACCTGCCGCGAGGGAGTTGCTGCTCGACTTTCGTCAAGGGCATCTATCGACCTCCGTAGGTTCTCAAAGTGTAACCTTCGAGCAAATTCTCTGTTACGACATGTTTCAGTCTCACAGAGGGTTCAGAATTGAAAATTTCTTTCACCGATAGGATTCTCTCTCCTATTTTTCATATGGGTCAAAGAAATTATTTCATTGTAATGGCTTTTGGACTCAACCTCTGTTCTCACCCTGCTTCGCTCATCTCTCCAGAGAGCAAACCAAGTATTATTTGAGCAGTGGGAATCATGTAGGCCGCTTGGGTCTTGATCCTTCCTCACACAAGCATTGAAAGTGAGTACTTTTGATCAAGAGCTCCAGCGCCCTAAGTGATGTCCGCCCAAGGCGGATTCGTCTTTGCGAAAAAAACCACCCTGTGGAGAGAGTGGTTTCTATATCTATATATAGAGTAGTTGCTTACCAGGCTGTTGCTTGGCTTGCTCCCCGTAGGCTCTCTCCTTCCTTTGGGGCTACTTTGGTTCAGTTGTAAGGTGTTACTCGGTTCGTTCTTCTTCTCGGTCTTTCATCGTAACAAGCTAGTATACCAGGTTTTGCCGAATTTGTCAATACTATGCCAGACTTTGGTTTATATGTTATACCAAATTTGGCTAAAATATAATAAATAGTAGTCAAAATAATCTGTCTAGTAAATACTTGACAGATTAAAGCAGATATGGTATAATAATGCTAGAATAAGAGAAAAAACGTGTTTTTGGCAGCTAAACTCTTTATTGGTCAAAGTTCAAAATTTGGCTAAATTAAAACAAAAAAACCTCCTCAAAAGGAAGTCTCCCCTACCCCTATGAACACCACCCTCCACGAAACCCTCCTCAAAACCGGCATGGAACCCACCACTGCCGAGATTTACCTCACCCTGGTGGAAAACGGAGAAATGACCGTGCCGAGGCTCCTTGAAAAGGTTCCCCTCTCTCGCGCCACAGTGTACGAAGCCCTCCCCACCCTCCTTGCAGAAGGCTTTGTGGAATACCGCAAAGAAGGCCGCGTAGCCTACTACAAGCCAAATCACCCAACTAAGCTCTTTACCCTCATGGAAGAAAAAAAACGTGAGGTGTCGCTTCTCGAGGGTGAGTTCAAAAATATGGTGCAGTCACTGGCTGGGATATACAACCTCGGTATAAACAAACCAGGCGTCAAATACTACGAAGGATTAGACGGTATCAAAGATGCCTTATTTACCTCACTCGAAGCCAAAAACTGTATTTATACTTTTATGACTATTGATCCTATTTTGGAATTTGCAGGAGACTTGAACACGGAATATGTCAAAAAACGAAAAGAAAAAAATATTGTAAAAAAAATGCTTGTGGTAGAAACACCAAAAGCATTGGAGCGATATGCTAAAAATGATATTACATCAACTGACGTCAAATTCTTGCCCAAAGATTTTTCACCATTTAAAACCAATATTCAAATATTTGACAACAGTATCCTTTTCTTTACTCTCACTGAAAAAGAACAGATTGGTTTTGAAATCATGAATCCAGAAATTGCTGGCATGTTTAAAAATATTTTCGAATTTATCTGGAATGCGGGTATTGCCCCTTCAAATATAAAACCAAATTCTACCTCGCAATCTTCGATTGTATAATATCCATCCTTTTTTGTTCGTCTAACTCAAAAACAATAATTCTCCCTTTTCCATTCGGATTATTAAAATATCTGGTTCCTCGGTAACCCTCTCTTGCCAAAAGTTTTATCTTTTCTCCATCTTCACGAGATTTTGGGTTGAAGTTTATACCAATTACTTTTTTTTGTTGCCGTATTTGGTTTTCAACAGAATCATTCACGATAAAATTCATTACTTCTTCTTCCGTTTGGTTACGAGTAAAAGATTTTTTATTTTTTTGATCGTCACACTCCAAAATAAAACGCATGGTCCCAACTTTATCTGGTCCAAACCCAACAATATCACAACCAGTTTCTTCTACATACCTAATACCAATATCAAAATCCGGATGGACCACTGCATCAATAATACCTGTTTCACCTTCTTTAATAATAGAAGCGAGCATCATAGCTTCACCAAATCCCGAACCACGAAAGTCTGGATCGACATTAAAGTATCCACCCTCTTTGCGTATGGGTTCCCCAAACACTTTTTCTTTATCTTTAAAACGAATAAACGAAGTAATCTTTCCATCTTTTCGCATAACATAGTATCGTGAATTTTTGTCTGTTTTCATGAGTTCATGAAATTCTTTTATTTTCTTTTCTCCATACAGATCTCGATCACTCCAATTTTTTTGAATAATTTCATCCATTTGTTCTTTATCGCTGTCAGTGAGTTCTTCAAAATTTAAATGCTGCAAATCCATGCCCTTTACTTCCTTTACATCAATATGCTTGTCTCCTTTAACAGCGACTTTAAACATAACAGCAAAAAGCATGATGTCTTCTTTGATTCTACTAAGCCGCATGACCAGTTCACTTATTTTTATGGTTGCTTTTGGTTCAGTGGCAAATTTTTCAATAAGCTTGGCCGCCCGTTTCATTATTTCTTGCGAAATATCATTGGTGTTTATTTCCTTTCCCTCTTCAACAAAAAATTCTTTCACCTTTTCTTCCACAGTTTGAAGTGAACGAATCACGTCAGCAATTTTTTCAAAAATAGCAGCCTGTTCATGCACTGAATATTTTTGATCAATCTTTTCAAGCAAAGGAAATAAATTTTTTTCATACTGACCAAGCAGAAGCACAGGAAAGCCCGCTTCTTTTTTTGTTTCCAAAAAACTATCCATTTTCTTTTGTTCTTCTTCAGTGCAGTTACGATAGACGAGCAAAAGCCCAGCCTGTTCTCCCGGCGAGAGACTTTCAAAAGAAACATTCGCCTTTTTTGCCAATTTTTGTTTGAGCTGCAACAGAGTGGCAAACTCAAAAGCTTCTCCTCCTGTGAGATGTTTTTCAAAAAGAATTTTGGATTCTTCAGTATTGAAATCTCGAATATGTATACTGGTCTGCGGAGCAGTCAAGACCTTTCTTTCAGCTCGACGAGGATCATCTTTGCCTACCATATCAATGACATGGGTCATTTGAATATCCTCGCCAGTTTCAGGATCAACTTCTACAATGCCCCCAACCATTTCTGACAGTTGATACAGACGATATTTCTTTTCAGAAGTGGGGGCAAATTCTACCCCAAGCGTATAGTGGACTTTATCAATCATCACCATACCCCTTTTCTGAGTAATATCCCGACTTGTTCCATACTTCTCGGCATATTCACTCCCTGCCATGGTCTTAAAATCTGTTGCGGTTAAAAGATTCTTTTCAGTGAGATGAGGGTAGCCACCTTCTGCCAAAAAAAACTTTGGAGAAGCAAGAAACTTTCGAATATTACCTTCTTCTAACTCTCCTCCAAATTTCATTCCTGATTTGGCAAACCAATCTCTAGAAATTTTTCTATACTCTCTTGTCTCATGATCACGCACAAAGAGCACACCGGATTCCCTTTTGCCATCACCATAGTTTGGATGAAAAATAAGACAGGCGAGGGTGACTTCATCAAAAGCTGCATCAGCTAAATTATCTGAATAATGATCTGCTTTTTTGCCAAAAATTTCAGAAGGTAAAATATGAAAGTGAGCCCCTTGAATCGTTTCTCTATCAAAGGCTTCTGTAGTTGATTGTGGGTTGTAAAAAAGAAATTTTTTTTCAGGTTTTTTTTGTGGATTTGCACCAGATTTTTCCCAATCTTCATAAGCATCCAGGTCATATACTTCTTGTTGTAAAAAGGCATTTTGGAGTAAATCTACCAATCTACCATGATGCAAATTTGCGTTTTGTTCTAGCCATTCATCACTAAATTTATTTTTTCTACTCTTCTTAATTCTATTTGTTTCATATTTTTTATTATCAATTCCTGCAAACTTTCTGTGTGTAAGTCGATACATATCTACCAAGAAATCTTCCCCTTTACGCATAAGCACACCCTCTCTTTCAAGGTAATCATATACATGCTCACAAAAATCACCAAAATCTGGAGCCTGTTCTAATTCTGTCTGTAATTCTTCGAGAGTAATTTGACCTCTCGAAAAATTATGTAAAATTTTTCTTCCGACTGGTCCAGTTTGTGCATCAACCCGATCAAGCACACCCACTAATTGACGAATCAAAAATGTTTTTTCTGGATTCCATTCTTTTTCTCTTCTATCATTTTCGGGTTCATCAACAAAAAGACTCCTCTCTTGTAAGATTTCATGTCGACGAGCAGATTGCATACAAAGTAAGTTCAAAGTTTTTCTTATTATATCCTCTTTCTCTTGGTTTGGTCAAAAAAATCCCCCATTTCTGGAGGATTTTCTTTTATTTTCAAAATCTTATTCCGCAGCTTTTTCTTCTGCAGCAGCTTCAGCAGGCGCAGCTTCTTCAGCTTTTTTTGGAGCGCGAACTTTTCCTTTTACACCTTCTACCTTGAGACCAAGGCGGTGTTCCGCTGGTTCTACGTTCATCACTTCAAAGCGATGTTTGGAACCAATTGGGAATTTCTCGCGAACGTCTTTGACGTCAGCCATTGGAGCATCAGAAAGTTCAGAAATGTGCGCAAGTCCATGAATTTGGTCATCGAGTTTTACCATGAGACCAAATGGTTCTACTTTGTGCACGGTTCCTTCTACAATTTCTCCAACTTTATATTTTTCTTTCACATGTTTCCATGGATCGTCTACGAGTCTTTTTACAGACAAGTAAATCTTTGATTTGTTGAGGTCAATAATTTGTGCTTTCACACGGTCACCCACTTTGAGCACATCTTTCGGGTGATCAATGCGTTGCCATACGATTTCTGAAATGTGAATAAGTCCTTCAAGGCCTTGTCCAAATTTCAAGAATGCACCAAATGATGTAAGAGCAGAAATTTCACCTTCTACTACGTCACCAATCTTGTATGAGTCAAGAACAGCTTTTTGTTCGTCTTCCCATACTTCTTTTTCAGATACAATCAGCTTGTCTTCTTTTTGGTCAACGTCAATCACTTTTACGGTCATGTCCTTGCCAATCAGTTGCTGCAAATGTTCGAGAATTCGGTTTTTGTCGCCACCTGGAACACGTGGGTAGTTATCTGGTGAGAGCTGAGAAACTGGCATAAAACCATTGAGGGCATCTACCACCATCATAAGACCACCTTTGTTGGCTTGAACCACTTTGGCTTTGAGAGAAATTCCTTCTTTCATGTATTTCACCATGCGGTCCCACACACGTTCTTTGCCAGCAATGCGGAAAGAAAGTTCCATTTCACCGTGTTCGTTTTCATCTTCAAGAACAGTGGCTTCTACTTCATCACCAACTTTAATGTTGGTGTATTCAGCAGATTCAGCAAAGAGTTCTTTGCCGCGAATAATACCAGTAATAATACCGCCAATATCAAGGCGAACAGCACCATTATCTACAGAGATAACAGTTCCTTTTACGATTTCACCATTCTTTGGAAGTTTCATGATATGATCCTTCAAAAGATCTGCAAAATTTTGTTTTTGTGACATAAGTACAAAAAAACGGAGTCAAAGAGTACAAACCCTAAGCTACCGTATACATTAACCCTTCGCCAAACAGCGAATAAGTGAACCTCTTCTTTTTGTTTTTGCTCAAAAAGGAGGTTATAAATAATAGATAGTGAGCCGAGTATACCAAAATTTTTTTATTTTGGCAAGGGGTGAAAGAAGGTGCTTGTCCACACGTCAAAGACAGTGCACATTTTTCAAAAAAAAGCTTATATTGTAGCAAAATTTCGCTTATTTTTGCACCAAAATAGACTTGACTTTTACGCCAAAATGTGCTACTATTAGTAGGAGTAGATTCAAAAACTATAATTTTAAGCTAAATTAAGCAAAATTTGATTATTTAACTATTTTCTGTATGAAAAAATTCCTTCTGCGAACAGTAGGAGTGACCGTTATTGCCATTTTGGCCTTGGCCACTGGCATCCAAAACTCACAGGCTGATGCTGCTCCCTATATTACTCTCACCAATTCAAATAACAACTGGACCGTTCAGACAGGAACCCAGTTATCCTTTACTGCCCAGGTATACCCACTCAACTACCGCACCCTCAACCGAATTGAAATTCGTGAAGGAAACTCTGTGCTCGCAAGTTGTTCCATCCAAAATACCTGTTATTACTCCCTTTCTTCTGTAAAAAACGGGACTACTTTTTTGCAAGCAGTTGGCTATGATGTCAACGGCACTCTTTTGTATTCACAAGTCATGAGTCTTCAGGGTGTAGCCGCGTACAACAATGGATATAACAACTACCAGGTTCCTACCGTTACCTTATCTGCAAGTAGTTATGATGTTGACGCAACTGCAAACTCTGGAATGTATATCCAATCCCGCGCTACTGATAACTCTGTTATTCGTGATGTTCGTATTTACCGCGTTGATGACTGGGCACTCCAAATGACCAATACCTGTAACAACAACCCATTTGACTGTACCACAAATTTTTATCCAACATTTAGTAGTAGTGATGCTGGCAAAACCTATACCTATGAAGCCCGTGCTACTGATGCCGAAGGCAATACTGGGTACTCAAGTCGTATCACGGTTCATGTTCGTGGTAACTTTCCACAAACCTCAGGCAATCAAATGCCTGGTGTTTACCTTGATCGTGGAACAATTCCAGAACAAGTTGGCGTGAACTCAACCGTTCACATTCGTGCCGATGGTTGGGACAACGAAGGTGTCAACCGTGTTTCTGTATATGTGACACGACAAAGTTATATTGGGGACGGGTTTACTTCAAACGATACCTACCAATTCCCTTTTAGTCGTCACTGCTACACAGTACTCCACAATCTTTCCTGTACTCTTGATATTGCCAACTTTCAAAACTTTGCCAACCAAAATCTCTATGTTTGGGCAGAAGTAATTGATACCAACGGTCAACGTGCTGTTTCAAATATTTATAGCATGCGTGTTGGTAATACTTCAAACGGAAATGTTTCTTCAAATGATCAACTTCCGGGTATTTATATTGATCCAGCCAAAATTCCTTCTACTGTTGCTCCAAACCAAGGACTCAGTATTCGTGCTGATGGTTGGGACAACGAAGGACTCTCACGTATGAGTGTCAATGTAGTTCCACGCCAATATTGGAATGGTTATGGCAACATGTATTCTCAATATACATTTAACCGCACCTGTGACCTTGGATACAATACCCATAACGCCACATGTACTCTCGATATTAGTAACTTCAACAGCTACATTGGCCAATCTTTTGATGTCTGGGCTGACGTACTTGATACCAACGGACACCGCGTGTATTCACAATTCTTTACCTTTACCGTAGGAAACAACAGTGGCTACTATCCATACCCTATTGATAACTATAATCCTTCTGTTGCTCCATGGGTAGAAACACAAGTATATTCTTACTCAGTGCAAGAAGATAAAACCATGGTCGTAACCGGACGTGCTACCAGTCAAAACGGAATCTGGGGCATGGAAGTTCGTGCTCTGCCAAGTTGGTCAAACGAAACTATTTCTCGAACATGTATCTTGACTACCACTGCAAATAGTGTTCAAACTTGTTCACTTACTATTGGACCATTTACCGGACATGCAGGTCAATCTGTCAAAGTATGGACCATTGCTTGGGACAACCGCACAGGTATGGGTGGAAGTTCTGACAGTAAAACAATTTCTGTCACAGCAAGACCAGTAGTCAATAATGCACCAGTCTTAAATGTTTCAGCATCAAGCAGCAGTATTCCAGCCAATCAAACCGTTACCTTCAAAGCAAATACCAGTGACGAAAATGGTATCAAAAAAATTGACATGTATGTCAACGCTCGTGTAGTAAAAACTTGTACTGGTACTACTACTTGTGAAGTTTCTGGCAGTTATCCAAAATACTCTGGAACCAGTGTTAGTTATGGTGCCAAAGTATGGGACAAAACAGGCAAATCTACCTGGAGTGGTTACCAATATGTAAAAGTAACCAGAGCGAGTCAAACAAGATAATCCACCACAAAAATATATAAATCACCGGTCAAATACCGGTGATTTTTTATTCCTTTTTAGCTTGCAAAGAGATTTTAAACAGAGTATACTATGAGGGATTAAAATCCTAATTTTCTTGAATGTATGCATATATCATGGCTCGGCGGAACCACCCTCAAAATACAAGCCAAACCTCTTGCTGACGATGTTGTTATTCTGCTTGATCCGTATAAGCCAAAAGCAGGAGAATTTCCACGAAGTCTCACAGCAGATGTTGTGGTAGGAAGCCAAGGTGAAGAAAATCTCATGACTCTCTCTGGAAATCCTTTTGTACTTACCTCCCCAGGAGAATGTGAAACCAAAGGCGTTCTCATTACTGCGGCTACCAGCCAAACACCTGGCCAAACATTGCTTCGTATTGATGCCGAACAGCTCAGTATTGGACACCTTGGACTGGCTCAAAAATCTTTGAACGACGAAGAACTTGATATTGTTACTGGTGTTGATATTTTATTTGTACCGGTTGGTGGTGAAAATTGTTATGACGCTGAAACAGCAGTAAAAGTAGTAAATGCTATTGAGCCTCGAATCGTTATTCCAATGGCGTATAAAAGTGACAACAATCCCAACGCAGCAGATGTCAGTAACTTTATAAAAGCTATTGGTTTACAAGCACAAGAACCCCAAACAAAAGTAATTTTAAAGAAAAAAGATTTACCTGCCGATGAAATGAAAGTTATATTGCTCGAAAAAGAATAACATTCTACGGAAAAGAAATACCAAGTATATGCCTGTCAAAAAAATTACAACTCAAAAAAGTGCAGCCAAACGTTCACCCAAAAAATCACAGGAATCAAAACAAAAAAATTTACTCACCAAAAATGGAGTAAAAAAAATTTCTCGTGAAGAACGGGCACACATACGCCAGGCCGTGGACTCACTTCCCCGTCTTTTGACACAAAACGTAACAGAACCTTTTACTGAGACGACACCACCCCCTACCCCCTCACCGCATGGAGGGAACAAAACACACAGGTATACGTCGTCGCAGCTTGAAAGAAAAAAACGTTTTTTGCTCAATACCGTAGTAGGGATTACCATGATTTTTATTGCGGTACTCTGGGTTATCAATGTGCAATTTCAATTTACCAATGCGAAATTTCACAAAGGAAGCGATGAAAGTCTCTGGCAGATAGGAAAATCTGATTTTACCAACCTCGTAAGTGAACCCAGAAAAAAACAAAAAGAACAAGAACACGATCAGTTTTTTTCCAAAGAATCAACCCAACAAGAACTTTCCGAAGAAGAAATCAAAAATATTTTAGTACAAAATTTATCGTCGTTTGTGAGTTCTTCTGCAAGTACATCCACCATTGAAACCGCCACAAGTACTCCTGCAGTAACCACATCAACACTTACCTCAACAACTACATCAGAATGACACATTAAATTTGATCTATGAAGAAAAATCCAAACCAACCACAGCTCACAGACTTTAACCCAGTTGGAAAAGTTGAACCCATTCAAATTATTGATGAACTGCAGACCTCATACCTTGACTATGCCATGAGTGTGATTGTATCGCGTGCACTGCCAGATGTGCGTGATGGTTTGAAACCAGTACACCGTCGTATTTTGTATGCCATGTGGAAAATTGGTCTCAAACACAGTGCCAAATTTCGTAAATCTGCACACGTAGTCGGTGAAGTGATGGCCAAGTACCATCCACACGGAGATGCCGCTATTTATGATTCCATGGTACGTATGGCGCAAGACTTTTCTATGCGCTACCAGTTGGTGTTTGGTCAAGGAAACTTTGGTTCTATGGATGGCGACTCTGCTGCGGCCATGCGTTATACCGAAGCCAAACTCCAAGCCATTGCCGAAGAAATGCTCAGTGACATTGAAAAAAACACGGTCAACTTTAGTCCTACCTACGATGGCTCACACAACGAACCTCGTGTACTTCCAAGTAAACTTCCAAACTTACTCTTGAATGGTTCCATGGGTATTGCGGTTGGTATGGCAACCAACATTCCTCCACACAACCTCACAGAACTCTGTGACGGTGTGGCGGCACTGATTGAAGACCCCAAAATTTCTGTCGAAGGCCTCATGGAATACATCAAAGGACCAGACTTCCCTACCGGTGGCATCATGTACAACAAAGCAGACATTACAGCAGCCTACTCCACTGGTCGTGGTGGCATTGTGGTTCGTGCCAAAGCAGATATTGAAGAAGGCAAGGGTGATCAATTTCGCATTATTGTGACCGAAGTTCCTTACCAAGTAAACAAAGCCGTACTTATTGAAAAAATCGCGACCTTGGTACAAGAAAAGAAAATTGAAAGTATCAAAGATTTGCGTGATGAATCCAACAAAGATGGTGTTCGCATTGTAATTGAACTCAAAAAAGATGCGTATCCCAAAAAAGTGTTGAATCAACTCTACAAAATGACTGATTTGCAAACCACTTTCCACGTGAACTTGCTCGCGCTCGTTGATGGTATTCAGCCACGCGTACTCAATATCAAGAGTGTTCTTGAAGAATTTGTAAAACACCGCCAAGAAGTGATTACTCGTCGTACGCAATTTGATCTCGACAAAGCCAAAGAACGTGCCCATATTCTCGAAGGTCTCAAAAAAGCACTTGACCACATTGACCAAGTAATTGAAACCATTCGCAAGTCCAAAGACAAAGACGAAGCCAAAGTAAACCTGATGAGTAAATTTAAATTTACCGATCGTCAAACGGTCGCTATTTTGGAAATGCGCTTGCAACAACTCGCTAACCTCGAACGCAAAAGAATTGAAGACGAACTCAAAGAAAAAATGGCGTTTATTGCAGAAATGGAAGCAATTTTGGCAAGTCCAAAAAAGATTTTGAATATCATCAAAAAAGAAACCCTTGAAGTGAAAGAAAAATTTGGGGATGACCGTCGTACCAAAATTGTGGCACATGGCGTGAAAGAATTTACCATTGAAGACTTAGTACCAAATGAACCAACCATTATCATGACCACAGCCGACGGCTACATCAAACGTCTCCCTCCAGACACATTCAAACTGCAGGGTCGTGGTGGCAAGGGTGTCATTGGTGTAACTACCAAAGAAGAAGATGTGGTGCAAGAACTTATTACCACCAACACCCACGACAATATTTTGTTCTTCACCACTCGTGGACGTGTGTTCCAACTCCATGCCTATGACATTCCACAAGGCAGTCGTACTGCCAAAGGTCAGGCACTGGTGAACTTCTTGCAGCTCGCACCAAATGAAAAGATCTCCGCCATGCTCTCCATGGAAGACGTGAGTGTGTACAAATATTTGGTGATGGTAACCACCCAAGGAACCATCAAAAAGACTGCACTTTCTGACTTTGAAAATGTTCGTCGATCAGGAATCATTGCTCTCAAACTCCACAGTGATGACTTCCTCGAATGGGTACGCCCATCAAGTGGCAGTGACGACATTGTGCTTGCGACTTCAGATGGTCAAGCGATTCGCTTCAAAGAGTCTGTGGTTCGTGGCATGGGCCGCACCGCAGCTGGTGTACGTGGTATCCGCCTCAAATCCAATGACCAAATTGTAGGTATGGATGTGGTGTCACCCGAACTGGTCAAGAAAAAGGTGCTTGAACTTTTGGTAGTTTCCAAAAACGGTCTTGGAAAACGTACGGAAATTAGTGAATACAAAGTGCAAGGACGTGGTGGCAGTGGAATTAAAACCATGAACATTACCGATAAAACTGGCCCACTCATGAGTGCACAAATTATCAACAACACCGAAGAACAAGACCTCCTCATTATTTCAAAGAACGGACAAGTCGTCCGCATTCCATTGAAATCAATCTCAACGCTGGGCCGTGCCACACAAGGCGTGCGCATTATGCGATTCAAAGAAGACGGAGACTGTGTAGCGAGTATTACACTCCTCTAAACCAAACAAAAGACCACTCTTAAATGAGTGGTCTTTTTATTTTGTCTTTTTATTGCGTTTCAATAATCTTTCGAAGTCGATCAATTTCAATGCTATCTTTTTGAGCAATAACTTTTTTTCTTATATCCCCTTTCTTTTTTTGTAAATCTTGAACTCTCTTGATAATTTTTTGTAAATCTTCTACAATATGACCATACTGAGCTTTCATACGAAAACAATTAAAAACTTTTTTAGTATAGATAAAATTTAGTTATATGTCAAAAGGAGAATTGAATCAAGCAGAACAAGGAGTAGACTTCAAGCCAGAGACACAAAACCCAGAAAAACTCACTAAAGAATTTATAACCTCCATTCTTGCCGCACAAGCAGAAAGTCTCGCAGGGACAAGACAGGAACTTACAGAGTTACAAGCCCTTGAAACAAACGACCCAGCAACACAAGCCGAAATAGACGACCTCCAAAGTGAAATTATTTCCCTTGAAGCCGCAATACAAAAACTCCAAACAGAAAAGAGACAAATTGAAAAAGAAGAAATCGAGACAAAAGCACTTGCCTCCCTTGAAGCAGCCACAAATATTCCACAGTCCATGAGACCACTTGCGCAGGACCTCTTACAATTTTATACACGCAATAAATATACCATGGGTGACTGGAATACAAAACCTCACTTAGACATGCAAGGAAAAACTATCCCTTTTTCAGGAAATCAACCAAGAGTCTTTGAAAATATCAAAGCCTCCCAAGTAAAAGAGGTTCAAGAATATATCCAAGGAAAGCAACACGTCCCAGATGAACTCGATGCTTTTTCACAGCCATATGCCAAACTTGGTACTGAGTTAAATACAACGCTTCGGCAAATGCAAGAAAACCTCAATATCATAAAAAATCCAGATTCAACAGAAAATGATGTATTTTATGCAAACAAAGAGTTGAGCACGCTTGAAACAAAAAGAGCGCAAATTGAAGATAGTCTCTACAAAAGCCAAATACAACTTTCTTCAGATCCAAAATTTTTAGATGCTTATAATACTCTGAGAGATATCATCAATACAGCGGTTCGAGAAGTACAAGCACTTGACTAAACATCGAAATCTTATTGATCTCTAAAAAGACCATCCTGTGTGGATGGTCTTTTCCATTTATTTTCTTATTTCATCTCTAGGACCATGTGCGACTCCACAACCTCAACCCATGTTTTCCCTGGAGCCAGTTTCATTTCATTTCCAACTTCGTCAAACCACTGTGTTGGTGCGGTTCTACTTTTCTTTTTCCAAGTTCCGACAGTAGCTCTTCCCCCACTCAAAATTGTGGCATTCCCCTCACCAATCGTGGTAATTTTTTTTCGTCCCACTTCGTCAAGTATCGTTATTTTTGTTTCTTGTACAATAACATTATTGGCCGTGTATACAGTTCCATCTTCATCCTTTTGAATTCGACCATTCAATAAACGTTCAAACAAGCCACTCTCTTGGTTATACTTCCAAACAATAGTGTAAGCCGGAGAAAACCCGAGCTGTAGATGTTCAATACAATTACTTTTGCAACGTTCTTTTTGATCATACTGCCACGCAGTATATTCATCATTTTTAAATTCATCAATATTTTTTTCGTGTGCAGTACTCCATAAATCTGAAGACGTGTAGGTATTGTGTGGAGCAAATCGATTATTTGCACGCCAAAATGACTTGGCATTATACATTTCATTCATATCAAACAAGCCATAGTCACGAATTTGTTGCAATGCCTCAGGCGAGCCACCCACATGCATATACATGGCATCACCATAAGCACTCAACCAATCAATATAATAGGGTCGAGCACTACGAACCGGACCAACTTTTTTTACCTGTGCATCCAAAGGAAAGATAGCAAGAAAACGTGGAATATTGCCCTCGGCAGGAGCCTCGTACACAACCTGTGCATGTGAAATACCTGAGAGCGGCTGCGCATCAAGTGAATTTTCAACCATGACACCTACAATGGGTGGATTTACTTCATTTTGAGTATTCACACAAACACCATCGAGACTACGATGAAAGGTACAGGTTATCTCTGATCCAACAGACTCAAGAGTACTTGTTGTCAAACCTATCTCAGTCAATACAGAAGTTTTCGTATTTTGGGAATTCTTGGTATAAAAAATTAAAAAAATTGTACCCAACAATATTCCCAAGACAACAGAAAAAGAGAGAAAATTTTGGAAATTTATTTTTTTATCTAAAATTTTTGCACGCTCTCTAGTATTTTCAAGTTTTTTTATCGATGTTTGTTTTTTCTTTTTCATAGTACTCCATAGTATACAACAAAAAACCCGCCTTTTACAGCGGGTCTTTTTATTTCTTCAGAGAAATTATTCTTTTTTGTCACCTTCAGCTTCTTTGTCTTCTTCTTTCTTACCACGATCTTCTGAAATTTCAATCTTACTCAAATCCACTGGAGCAGCATTCTTTTCTTCCATAGCCTTGATTTGATCTTCAGTAAGAGACGCAGCAACTTTGGCAACCAAAGTATCTGGTTCTTCAGTACAAACAACGCCTGCAGGAAATTTCAAATCTTTGATATAAATAGTATCTTCTAATGTTTTCAAAGTCGAAAGATCTACTTCAACGGTAGTCATCAAGTTTTCTGGCAAACATTTGATATACACTTCAGACAGAGTTGTCGTAAGGGTACCACCTTGTTCTTTTACCGCAGGAGCAACACCTACAAACACAAGTTCTACCGCAGCTTCAATTTCTTGATCCATACGAATTTGACGGAAATCAATGTGTGAAACACGGCGAGTGAGTGGATCGTACTGAACATCCTGAATAAGGACCTTGGCAGATTTACCACCATCAATACTAAAGTCTACCAGAGTTGATTCTCCAGCTTCTTTATACACTTTATCAAAATCATTGTAAGCAACTGTTACAGAAACTGGTTGTACACCAGGTCCATACAAAACAGCAGGAACTTTTCCTTCGGCGCGCACCATTTGTGCTTCAGCGGTACGCTTCGTTGCAGAAATAGCAAATGACATAAAATATTATTTAAATAATTGACTAAATTGTTTGGTATTTTTTTCTAAAAATTGATGAAAATCCAAAATATCATTTTCACAGATTGGATTTTTGTTTTGAAACGAGTAGACATCAGAGATGGTGAGATCTGTGAGGATACCAATGGAACTCACCCCCAAACGAGTGGTCACAATGACTGCCAAAAGCGACTGTTTGCAGTGCTGACAAGTACAGTGTACCAACCGGGTATCTTTTTGTTGCTCAATAACTTTGAGGGAAGGAGCTGTATAATTTTTACCACACAGCGGACATTCCTTCATAAGCTTCAAGCCAACTTCGGCAAAACTTTCATTTTGCTCACGAGGCTTTTGGCTCATAGTGGGGAAAATATACCAGATGAAGAGAAAAAAGTCAAGTGCCGGAGATACCTACCCTGCCCGCCGCAGAGACATCTCAGTAGAGCGAGAAATACTCTCTGCAATCCCAATAAGGAGCATATTGATAATAAGCGAAGATCCTCCATAGCTCAAAAATGGCAGGGTCACCCCAGTCACAGGTAATAAACCAATAGCCCCACCAAGATTAATGATAAGTTGGAGAAAAAACAAACAGGCTATGCCCATCACCGTAAAACTTGAAAAATCATCTCTCGACCGCGAGGCAATACGGGTAAGCCGGTAAATAATCAGTCCATAGAGCGATAAAATAAGCAGCATTCCAAAAAATCCCAGCTCTTCACCAATCACAGAAACAATAAAGTCAGTTTGTGCTTCTGGAATAAAATGAAGCTGGCTCTGAGACCCTCTTCCGAGACCCCGGCCAAAAAATTGCCCAGCTCCTACGGCAATAATCGACTGGGTCACATTATATCCAGTCCCCAGGGGGTCACGCTCTGGATTGGTAAAAGTCAAAATACGTTCTTTTTGATAGTCTTTTAAGAAAAAAAACCACCCCAATACAGCTACCAAAACTACCAACCCCAAAAGTCCAAAAATATACCTTTTTTTGAGCCCACTCAAAAAAAGAATCCCACCCCAAATACCAAAAAGTACGAGACTTGAACCTAAGTCTGGCTGCAACATAATAAGACCGGCAAGACTCCCTGTAATAACAGCACTCGAGACTAAAAACTTAAGACTATTAAATTGACGCCCATTTTTATAAACAAGTCTTCCCAGCATGAGTATGAGTGCCACTTTGGCAAACTCCGCAGGTTGAAAAGAAAAACCAAAAAAACGAAACCACCCAGTCGTTCCACGTATGGTTTCACCAAAAAGCAGCACTCCTGCAAGTAACAGCAGAGCTACCAAGTAAACAACTCTCGACAAGGTCTGATACCGAGTCGCATGCAAACTCGCTGCAAGCGAAGCAACACCAATACCAAGACAAAAAGAAACAAATTGTGTAGTAAAAAATCGAAGCTCGGTTCCTCTTGATAAATCAATACTATAAAGTGAAACCAAACCAACCGTAACCAAAATAAAAACCGATAACGGAAGAAGAAAATCAATATACCGTACCTGAAGAGAAATTCGGTCAAGCAAACTCATAAGCAATACAGCCCCCTCTTATTTTTTGTAAATAGAATTTTCAAATACATTCATCACAGGAGTCACACGAACACTGTCTGCCCCCGTAATATCAGTAAAGGTTGCCACCTCTATAGTACGACGTTCTTCGGCACCAAAGTTCGATACGGTCGTTGACATAATTCCAACAGGTTCTTCTCCACTCATTATTTCAATAAAGAAAAATGGTTCCCAAAATGAAAATACCGTGTTATTGACCAAGTCAAAGGTAATACGTGAAGCCAAAACACCTTCTTGTGGAGGAGTAAATGTGACATTTTCAACGGTAAACTTTGTTCTTTGAGTTACAAAATCTTGAATCTTGGGAATATCATGTGTACTTACTCTTTCATAACCAATATTTACTATTTTCAAAGTTGGATTGCTTGGATAACTCTCCAAAACATGCCCCAAAAACGCAATCGGGACAGTTGACTGAGGAAGCAAAAGAACTTCACGTTCAGCAGTTTGTCCTCCATCATATGTGTATAAAAATCGAACCGTTATAATAAATTGTGAATTTGGATTTTTGGCATTTACGACAAAGTCATAGGTACTATCAGTTCCTGTATACACTCGCAGAGCACTCATATCAAGTGGTTTGGCTTTATAATTTTGTTGAATTGCCGTATAATCTTGAATTTGACGTACTTGTCTACGTGCAAGTGCCCTATCGTCAAAATATCCACTTGTAGCATATGCCCCCCAAGCAACAAGACTGTATCCAACAGAAATAAATGACCAAATACCAAGGACTCCAATAAAAATATTACGGAGCATTATCTTGTGTGAAACATACCATTCTCCAAACGTAAGTTCACGGTTACTCATCTGACCAGTAGGGTCAGTATAACGAGAAAATTTATCTTTTGGTTTTGGTGCAAGAGGCATAGAGCAAATTGAGACTTTTAACTCTCTAGAGTATACACCAAAAATGAATTTTTCGCTACTTGAAAAGCCCTTGTCTTCCTCACCTCTTCGTGCTAAAATACTCCCATTCTTGCTCGCCTGCCTTGTGCAGGAAACTAACAGAACTCTTTTTATGCCAGAAAAAAATAACTCTTCCTATACAGCCAGCAATATTACCGTTCTTGAAGGACTCGAGGCCGTGCGCAAGCGTCCAGGTATGTATATTGGTTCTACTGGACCAGCTGGACTCCACCACATGATTTGGGAAGTGGTAGACAACTCGTTCGACGAAGCCATGGCAGGACACTGTAATGAAATTACCATCACGCTCCAACCCGACCACTGGATTTCAGTGAAAGACAACGGTCGTGGTATTCCAGTAGATATCCACCCACAAAAAAAAGTAAGTGCCCTTGAATTGGTACTCGGAACCCTCCATGCCGGAGGAAAGTTTGGTGATGGCGGATATAAAGTATCTGGAGGTTTACATGGTGTAGGTGTCTCTGTAGTGAATGCCTTGTCAACACATTTGAAAGCCGAGGTACACCGCGATGGTGAAATTTGGGTACAAGAATATAAAATTGGAAAGCCACAAGCCAAAGTAAAGGCTATTGGTAAGACCAAATACACCGGAACCATTATTAGTTTTCGCGCAGACAACAGTATTTTTGAAACTATTGATTACTCCTGGAAAACGATTATTGACCACCTTCGCCAACAAGCCTACCTCAACAAAGGTGTCAAACTAGTGATTATTGATGAACGAAGTAGCGAAGAAAAGGCTACTGACAAAAGTGCTGAAAAGTTAGCCAAAAATCAATTCACCTTTTTCTTTGAAGGTGGTATTGGATCATATGTCAAACATATTAACAAAAACAAAGAGCCCAAGCACGAAAATATTTTTTATGTTGAAAAACAAGTTGAAAGCGTGCTCGTAGAAATTGCTTTGCAATATACCGATGATTTTAACGAATCCCTTTTTCCTTTTGCCAACAACATTACCAACCCAGATGGTGGTATGCATGTGGCAGGATTTCGCAGTGCCCTCACTCGTACTTTGAACACCTACGCCCGCAACAAAGGCATCCTCAAAGAAAAAGATACCAATCTCACTGGTGAAGATGTGCGTGAAGGTTTAACTGCTATTATCTCTGTCAAAATTCCAGATCCACAATTTGAAGGACAAACCAAAACTAAACTGGGTAACCCCGAAGTAAAACCAGCAGTAGAAAACACCTTTGGTGATGCATTCATGATTTTCTTAGAAGAACATCCCAAAGATGCCGAAGGAATTATTGGCAAGTGTTTGCTGGCAGCTCGTGCTCGTGCAGCGGCTCGCAGTGCACGTGATGCAGTTTTGCGCAAAGGAGCTCTGGAAGGATTTACCCTTCCTGGAAAACTTGCAGATTGTTCTTCACGCGACAGTGCCAGTAGTGAACTGTACATTGTAGAGGGAGACTCTGCGGGAGGTAGTGCCAAGCAAGGACGCAATCGTGAAAATCAAGCAATCTTGCCACTTCGTGGAAAAGTTTTGAATGTAGAACGTGCGCGTATTGATAAGATTCTCACCAACAACGAATTGAAATCCTTGATTATTGCCATGGGCACCAACATTGGTGAGCTCTTTGACATTACCAAACTTCGCTATGGCCGCATTATTATTATGACCGATGCGGACGTGGACGGAGCGCATATTCGTACACTCCTGCTCACACTCTTTTTCCGTTACTTCCCACAACTTATTTCTGATGGACACATTTACATTGCGCAACCTCCCCTCTATAGTGCCAAAAAAGGCAAAGAAGTGACCTGGCACTACAATGCCGAGTCCCTCGATGAATACTTTAAGAAAAATGGTATCAATAAAGACGAAGTCATGATTACTGAAGAAGAAACGGATGGTGAAGGTGAACCAGTGGCAGTAGCAGAAACTGAATCTGATAAAAAAGGAAGTACCAAAATCAATGTACAGCGCTACAAGGGTCTCGGAGAAATGAATCCAGAACAGCTTTGGGAAACGACTATGAACCCAGCGACTCGCCTCATGAAACAAGTGACCATTGAAGACGCCGAAAAGGCCGCAGAAGTCTTTGATATCCTTATGGGCAGTGAAGTGGCTCCCCGTAAGAAGTATATTCAAACCCACGCCAAAAGTGTAAAAAACTTGGATATTTAAAAAAATCATCAAAAAATGCTCTGAAAATGAGCATTTTTTTTATTTTTGTGTGGATAACCAATACCACTCACCTTGACAAATCCCCCCTTTTGTCCTATACTACATCTTAGAAACAGGCCAAAGGCCTTTTTTAAATACTTAAAAAATATATGACGAACCTCCTCACGAAAATGAAAGATTACTTCTACGGCGCATACCATGAAGCTCGCAAGGTGACCTGGCCAACACGAAAACAAACCATCAACTATAGTATTGTCGTAGTCGTACTTACCTTTGGACTGGCCATCTTTTTTGCAGTAGTTGACCGTGTTTTGAACCTTGGACTGTCACAACTTTTAAAATAATTTTGATCTTTTTCGTTTTTTACACCAAAGTTTATGTCAAAACAAAACGTCAACGTAGGACGCCGCTGGTATGTACTTCACACGTATAGTGGGTACGAAGACAATGTAAAACGCAACCTTGAACAACGTATCGAATCTTTTGATATGGGTGACAAAATCTTCCAGGTTTTGGTTCCCAAAGAAAAGAAAATTAAAATCAAAAATGGAAAACGTACTACGGTAGAAGAAAAAATTTTTCCAGGATATGTTCTCGTTGAAATGTTTGTAACCGATGACTCTTGGTACGTGGTACGCAATACTCCAAATGTCACTGGTTTTGTGGGTTCAGGAACCACTCCAACCCCAATTGATGCCAAAGAAATGGACTCACTCCAAAAGAGAATGGGAGTCAATGAACCTTCACACAAAATTGATTTGCATACTGATGATGCGGTACAAATTGTGGACGGACCATTTAAAGCCTTTGAAGGAAAAGTAGCAAGTGTTGATGAAACTCGTGGAAAAGTGAAAGTACTCGTAAATATGTTTGGACGTGAAACTCCGGTTGAACTCGATGCTCTCCAAGTAAAAAAGATGTAAAGACCACAAACCCATTGACAAAAAAACAAATTTAGGCTAGTATAGAGCAAAATTCATGAAATCTGAGAACTCCCCAAGCTTCTTACCGGGAGATCAAAAATTTCAACTAAACTGATTGAACTATGGCAAAAAAACTCATGACCCAAATCAAATTACAAATTACTGGCGGAGCTGCTAATCCAGCGCCACCAGTCGGACCGGCGCTTGGTCAGCACGGTGTGAACATTCAAGGATTCTGTAAAGAATTCAATGACAAAACACAAGATCGCAAAGGTGAAACCGTTCCGGTGATCATCAATGTGTATGAAGATCGTTCATTTGACTTCATCCTCAAAGTAGCTCCTGCAAGTGCTCTCATTGCCAAAGCAGCTGGAGCCAAAAAAGGCGCAGGCAACCCACTCAAAGACAAAGTTGGCAAAATTACCAAAGCACAACTTCGTGAAGTAGCTATTGCCAAAATGCCAGACCTCAACACTACTGATGTAGAAGCAGCAATGCGCACTATGGCAGGAACGGCTCGTCAAATGGGTGTTACCATTGTTGACTAAGAGTCATACAAAATATAAATATTACAGAACTCGCTTTTTTAGGCGAGTTTTGTTATACTATAGATATTCTCTATATCACTTTGTATGAAAAAATTTCTTCCAATGTTTGGAGCCGCTCTTCTTGTGCTTATCGGCGCAGGATGTCAAAAAAATACTGTTGACCCCAAAATAGCCGCCACAAGCGCAGCGACTCGTGAACAACAAGCCTATGTTTTTTGTACCAACAAAGGATACAAAGCACAAATCCGTTTCGACAGTGAAGTAAACCGAAATCGCCTCTACTGTACATTTGACACAGGCAAAGAATGCGATGCCCTGAACTTCATGGACGGAAAGTGTAGTCACAAAACAGCCGAAGGACAAAGTGATATCAATGCGAGTCTCACGCCACCAGGAGACCGATTTAACTGTGCACCCGTAGCAAATCCAGTGTGTACCACAGAAAACAAAACCTATACCAACCGCTGTATTGCCGAAACTCAAGGTAAAAAAGTAAAACATGAAGGGGTCTGTAGTGAAAATGAAGAACCTTTTGACTTACAAGCTCCATCAAAACAAAATCCCATAAAAAAACTCCCGAGTGATACCGCTGAGAGTGGAACCTATGAAGTACGAGATGCTTCTTGGCCGGCTTCACACGACTATATTGGTGGAGGGAGAGGAACCAGTGTAAATACTGGCAATACAGCCGCAAAATCTGAACCTGAACATACCAAAACATCCAAAAACGCCAGCTCAGACGAATGGATTCAAAATCTCACCGCTCTGTTAGAAAATAGCTCCTCGGAATCCCCTATTACCGTTGCTGAGTGTCCTCTCGGAGCAGATACCTACTACTACCAAAAAGAAGACTGTTCTAACTGTTTCAAAGTGCTGTATACCTCAAATGGTGAAGTGGCTTGCTACCCAGGCATGAACGACAGTGCCTGTCCAAACTGGAAAGAATCAAACTGCAAGGTGATTTGGACCAAATAATCTTCAAAAAATTCAAAAAACCGCTAAACAAGCGGTTTTTTGGTACTTAATCCCCTCTTGACAAAACCACTGTTTTCCATTATACTCATCTTACTTTATTAACCGTGGGACCAAAGCAATCCTTTGGGCTATCACCACTAACCATTACCTATATGGGAAAAAGAATGACAGATCTTTTGAAAAAGATCGACAAAACAAAAACATATTCCTTGACTGAAGGTGTAAACCTGGTCAAAGAAACAGCCAACACCAAGTTTGACGCTACCGTAGAAGTGCATGTACGCCTTGGAATTGATCCAAAAAAGAGTGACCAACAAATCCGCTCAACCGTTTCTCTTCCTCATGGAACGGGAAAAACCAAAAAAGTTGCTGCGTTTGTAGGACCAAATGATGAAAAAGCTGCCAAAGAAGCTGGAGCTGATGTGATCTACACTGAAGAAGAAATTAAACGTCTGAAAGATACAGGTAAAATCGATTTTGAAATTGCTATTGCCACCCCTGAAATGATGCCTAAAATGGCAGCTGTTGCCAAAGTTCTTGGTCCAAAAGGTCTCATGCCGAACCCAAAGACAGATACGGTTGGAACTGATGTGAAAAAAATGATCAATGATCTCAAAAAAGGAAAGGCTGCTTTCAAAAACGATGACGGCGCCAACATCCACCTTGGCGTTGGAAAAATATCGTTTACTGCTGATCAAATTAAAGAAAACATCGTTGCCTTCATCGATGTACTCAAAAAAATGAAACCAAGTTCTGCCAAAGGTACTTACATGAAAGCAATATACCTCACCAGTTCTATGGGACCAAGTGTGAAAATTAGTGTTGAATAAAATAAATACACCTACGAAACATAAACCCGGTAACTCTACCGGGTTTTATTTTTTGCAAAACAGAGAGAAATAGTGTGAATACATTGACCATACAATATGATTTTGATACACTTTGAGAGATATAATTTTACTTTTTATGCTCACCCAACCACGTGAAGCAATATCTTGGGACGAATGTTTTTTGCGCATGGCCCACCTTATTGCACAAAGGTCAAAAGACCCATCTACTCAGGTGGGAGCAGTTATTGTTGATACACATCATGTAGTGGTTGGCCTTGGATACAATGGATTTCCACGAGGTATTGAGAGCGATGCTTTTCCTTGGGACCGCGAAGGAAGTTACGAAAATACCAAGTATGCTTATATTTGCCATGCAGAAGAAAATGCTGTGTACAATGCAAACACCTCAACAAAAGGATGCAAAATTTATGGAACACTCTTCCCCTGCAATGAATGTGCCAAAATGTTGATTCAAAACGGCATCGCAGAAGTGATTTACGAAAGTGACAAATACCATGACTTGCCTGAATACATTGCTTCACGCCGAATGCTCGACGCGGCGAAAATAACCTATCGCAAATACACACTCCCTGAAAATTCCACATTATAGTGATTACTTCGTAGTCAATAGAACCTTCATTCGCTCAAAAAAACTTGATCAAGCTCAATTTTTTTTCACTCACTCGGTTATGAAAATTATCCTTGGATTTGTCGGTGACCTCGCAGCAGGCAAAGGTACACTCGCACACTACTTACTCGAAAAATATAATGCTCCATCATATAAATTTTCTACCATGCTCCGTGACATGCTTGACCGAATATATGTAGAAAAAACTCGTGAAAATTTACAAAACATTTCTACCTTTGTACGTGCACAGTATGGACAAGACGTGATGAGTAAAGTAATTGCCAAAGACGTAGAACGTGATGAACACTCTATTGTAATTGTCGATGGCATTCGCAGACCTACTGATATCACCTATTTGCAGCAACTTCCAGAATTTCATTTGGTCTACATTACCGCTGAGTCAAAACTCAGATACGAACGTTTGGTAGCACGCAAAGAAAATCCAGGTGATGAAAATAAAAGTTACGAAGAATTTTGCAAAGACGAACAGTCTGAAGCTGATCAGCTGATTGTGAGTCTTGGCAAAGAAGCTGAATTTACCATTGTAAACAATGGAACACGTGAGGAACTGTTTACCCAAATTGAAAAAATAATTGACCAAGTAAAGAATTAAACTATGCAAATCAAAGTAAAACGACTTCACCCCGATGCCAAACTCCCAAGTTATGCCCACCCAGGTGACATTGGACTTGATCTCTATGCTCTTGAAGGGCATACACTTCAACCTGGAGAACGACACCTCTTTCACTTTGGGTTTGCACTTGAATTTGCCGAAGGGTATGGTGCTATTGTAAAAGATAAAAGTAGCCTTGCTATGGCAGGATTACACGTCCTTGGAGGAGTCTACGATGCCGGATATCGTGGTGAATACAGTATAGCACTCGTACATCTTGGAAATGAACCCTATACCATTGAAAAAGGCCAAAAGGTGGCACAATTGCTCATTATTCCTGTGGTGATTGCAGAACTTACAGAAACAGACACTTTATCCGATACCTCCCGTGGTCAAGGGAAGATGGGGAGTACTGGAAAATTTTAATACACCAGAGTAAGCCTTACGGTTATGAGTGATTTTTCGGAGAGAGAAATTTCGTGGTTTGAAAAACCAAAAGAAATTCTGAGAGTACCAGACCAATCAATCGATTTTGAACGTGTTGAAAGAAAACATGAGATTTTGTTTGTGGGTGATAATCATGGAAGCTTTCGAGGGTTGTTGAAAAATTTGAGCCGCCTTGAATGTATTGAAATTACTTTTGTGGGAAACAGTACAGAAACATTAGACCCAAGTGTACCTCCCCACAAATTTGAACGAGTGATTGAAAATATAGAAGAATATGACCTCGACTCCAGAGAAGAAGCGCTCCGATTTTTTCGATCGATTCGAATTTCTTGGACTGGTGAAAATAAAAAGTTGGTTTGTCTTGGAGATATTCTTGCAGATAGAAGTGGTCAGGGAGACCTGGTGATAGAAGCTTTGGCCTTACTCAAGGGACAAGCCCTGGAATCTGGAGGAGACATTATCATGGACATTGGGAATCATGATGTATACTGGCTTGCGACTTTGCAAGAACTCACCAATGATAATGGTTTTCGAATTGATCCGGCTCATGCTACCTTTCAAGAACTTGAACCGTTTGTCACCGAACGTTTTAAAAAACGTATCCCACAATATAATGCACAAGGAGTCGTGGAAGTAAAAGAATTTGAATTCAAAAACTTTGACCGTGAAAAAATTTTCAATTCGCAAGCAGTCCTCAAACACATTGAATTTTTAAAAAAAATGTCACGCATCGCCCACATTGAAGATGACACTCTCTTTATTCATGCTGACGTAGACGAACACGAATTCATGGTTATGGTTCTGACAAATGAAAGAGTTCACTCTCATAAAACCGGAGAATATCCGACCTTTGTAAAATTGGTAGAAATTTGGAATAATAGCTACAAGACAACGCTGGAAAAAAGTTTCCCAATGAAAGAAGGAAAACTCGATGTGGATGCCATGGACCCTACCCTTTTTAAAACATTCTTTGGCGACAAAAATCAACCAGGGAAAGTACTCACAGGTACATACACACCAAGACAACTTTCTTCTCCGACCGGCAAGTACTCAAAAAAATTCGAACATTTTCTGAAAACCCGAGGAATAAATGCTTTGGTAATAGGACATAGTTATACCCCAAAGCCAGATTCTCATGGAATGGAAATAACCATTGTTCCAGCCGACGGAATGTCAGATAAAAATGGTCCCAATGATAACTATGGATCAGGAAAGATTAAAACCGATGCATCGATTGAATTTTATCACCGTACCAATTCTTATACATTACGTGATTTACACCTATGAAAGCCTACCTTGATATTGTTCGCAAAATTTTGGAAACAGGAGAACAAAAAGACGACCGCACTGGCACTGGTACCATTGCGATTGCTGGAGCTATATTTGAGCACGACATGAGCACAGGATTTCCTTTGCTCACCACCAAAAAAATGCCATTCAAAGTCATTGCGAGTGAACTCGAATTTTTTATCAAAGGCATCACAGATAAACACTGGCTCCAAGAACGCAACAATCATATTTGGGACGAATGGTGCAGTCCACGCAAGGTTCCCTATGCACACGACGAAGAAACCAAACGCAAAATGATGGAAGAGCGTGACCTCGGTCCCGTGTATGGTTTTCAGTGGAGACACTTTGGTGCTGACTACCAAAATTTTGACAGTGATTACTCGGGGCAAGGTGTTGACCAACTCCAAAAATTAGTAGACACACTGAAAAAAAATCCCTCTGACCGACGCATGATTGTAAATGCTTGGAATGCAGCCAAGCTCAGTGAAATGGCACTGCCCCCATGCCACTATTCCTATCAAGTGACGGTAATCAATGGACGACTGAACTTGCTGTGGAATCAACGTTCTGTCGATACCATGCTTGGACTCCCCTTCAACATTGCCAGCTATGCACTTCTTTTGCACTTGCTTGCCAAGGAAACAGGATACAAAGAAGGAAAGTTGGTGGGCTTTTTGGCAGATGTACATATTTACTCCAATCACATCGAAGGCGCCAAAGAACAAATCACTCGTGACCCAAACCTCTATCCCCTCTGCCAGATTGAAACACAAAATTTTACATCTCTTTTTGAATGGAAGTATGAAGATACCAAAGTAGTGGGGTATCAAAGTCATCCAGGCATTAAATTTGACATTGCCGTTTAAAATAAGCACTGTTATCACAATTAACAAAAAAAATTCCAACACAACTTTTAGGATTAGATTTTTAACTTTCATTCCATGTCCCTCTCCATTATAGCCGCGGTTGCTCAAAACCTATGCATTGGCAAAGACAATAAACTTCCTTGGAATATTCCAGAAGACCTCGCACACTTCAAAGAGATGACAAAAGGAAAAGTGGTCATCATGGGTCAACGAACATTTGAATCAATCTTAAGTTATATTAAAAAACCACTTCCAGGCAGAACGAATGTTGTATTGACGTTGGACGAGAGTTGGATGCCACCCGAAGGTGTGTTTGTGTTTCGTAGTATTCCCGAAGCAGTCGCAGCATTTGAAGGACAAGAAATTTTTTTTGGAGGTGGTGCGAGTATTTACAAACAAACCATTGACCTCGCAGATACACTGTATATTACAGAGGTAAAACAAGTGGTTGACGGAGATACCTTTTTTCCAGAAATTAACTTAGACCAATGGCAAGAAGTCAAACGAGAAACACACGAAGGATTTGACTTTGTCACATATAAACGAAAGTAAAATATGAAAGGACTCTTTATCATGATAGAAGGCACTGATGGTTCTGGCAAAGGAACACAGACAGAACTTTTGGTCAAACGATTTCAAAAAGAAAATTTTGATGTAGAACAAATTCATTTTCCACAATACGGAAATCCAAGTGCTGCCATGGTAGAAGACTATCTGAATGGAAAATTTGGTACAGCCAATGAAGTTGGACCCTATCGAGCTTCGATTTTGTATGCGGTTGACCGATATTCGGCAAAAACTCAAATTCAAACGTGGCTCGACGCAGGAAAAATTGTTATTGCCAATAGGTATGTAGGATCAAATATGGGACACCAGGGTGGAAAAATCGCCGATGTTGAAGAACGCAAAAAATATTTTGACTGGAACTACAACTTGGAATACACTATTTTTCAGATCCCCAAACCTGATGTCAATATTATCTTACACGTTAGACCTGAAATTTCACAAAAATTAGTAGATCAAAAAGAAGCCCGTCAATACTTGCATGGCAAAAAAAGAGATATCCACGAAGACGATTTGGATCACCTCAAAAATGCCGAATCTGCATACCTTCAAATGGCCTCCATGTATAGCGAGTTTGAACTTATAGAATGTGTAGAACAAGATTCCATCTTGGACAAAGAAATTATCCACGAAAAAATTTGGTCAACCATCACTCCTTACTTAGACAGAACTTCTTGAACCGAAGTCAAAGCTCTTTTTTCTTGACCAAAAATTTGATATACTACAGCCAGACTCTTTGGAGTCTTGGATTTTTAATTTGTTTCTATGCTTCCATCTCCTCTTGAACTCATCAAACGAAGTCTTGATTTATATAAAAAAAATAAAAATCTTTTTCTCTCTGCTACTTTTATTTTGACCATACCTATTGTTCTTTCAGGACTCTTTCGTATTTATTTTGCTCCTCGTTTTAGTCCAGATTCTCCACTTTCTTCCATGGCAGGAGCGGCTACGGTACTCTTTATTTTGTATATACTGACCCTCTATGCAAGTATCTCTTTTATCCGTATTATTCAAAGTAAAATTCAAAATACCCCAACACCTTCACTCAAAACAGAACTTATCAGTTCAATACGCCTTGTTTTCCCAGCACTCATAGTGGTCGCCCTCACGGCACTTTGCGTATTTGGAGGGATTATTCTCTTTATCATCCCAGGAATTATTTTTTCTATTTGGTATTTTTACTCAGTGTATGCACTTATTCTTGATAACAAACGGGGTACAGAGGCACTTCACTTCAGTAAAAGACTTATCAAAGGACAATGGTGGGATGTTTTATGGATTTTACTGTGCACAACGTTCTTAGTGGTAATCGTAACAATTTTTGCTCAATTTATACTCTCATTTATTTTACAACTTCTCTTACATGCAGTCGCTTCTTGGACTTTTCTAGTATCTGCAGTTAAACTTATTGGTTCTATTCTTTCCATTGTCATTGAAATGATTACCGTACCTGTTTCAGCAGGTACCACAACACTGCTGTACAATGAACTGAAAAAATTAAAAAATCTCTAATCTTTTTATGCTTACTTCTGTTCGAGAAATGATTAAAATTTCTTTAGATACCTATAAGAAATTTTTCCGTCCGCTGAACCAATACATGATCATGTCGCTCGGTATTACAGCACTTTTTTCTCTTTTATTAATCCCAGCACTCATTATTGGAACGGTCTTTCCTGGCATGTGGGGACAGGTTATTGCCTGGGGCCTCGGAATTATATGTTTTGTCATTGTTTTGTTTTTTTCATTTCAATTTTTAATTGGATATGAATTTCACCTCAGAGAGGTACTCCACCACGAAAAAATACATCCCTACCGACAAACTCTCGCCGAGGCAAAATCAGTTACCATACGTTCAATTTTAGCTTCAATCGCATCTGGAATTTTTACATCTTTCCCTCTAGTTATAGGAATTATAGGATTGTTTGGCAAACAAACTCCAGAACTTTTTTACTCATTTTCAAATAACATTGTTGCCCAAAACATAGCAGTGAGAGAGGTTCGTGGAGTATTGGAATATTTTTTCGTATTTCTAATTCTGTATGGTCTCGTACATGCTATATACTTTTCTGTTTTGTTTAGTATGACATTTAATGCTGTTATTTTTGACAAAAAAGAAGTCAAAGATGCCTTTGAATACAGTCGATCACTCATCGAAGGTCGCTGGTGGAGTGTTTGTTGGCGACTCTTTGCCCCAGAAGCCTTGCTCATGGGTATATATGGCTTGCTCTCGATTATCACCCTTGTTATTCGAATTCAATATGGTGAAAATGCCGCAGCCTTGAGCGACTTTGTCATAGCATTTCTTATCAACTTTTTTATAGCCATTCCCATTATATACCTTCCTTCACTGATTCTGTACGACCAACTCAAAAAAAATCCTCTTAAAAAATAACACCAGAGACCCCCTTATTGGGGGTCTTTTCAATCAAACCAAGAAGTGATATAGTGAGGACACCTCTTTTTGCTTTCTCTATGTCAAAATATACCCCTATTATTGGAATGGAAGTCCATGTAGAGCTCAAAACCAAGAGCGGCATGTTTTGCTCTTGTGCCAATAACCCAGAAATTCGAGAACCCAATACCAATGTGTGTGGCATTTGCCTTGGCCACCCTGGTATGCTCCCAGTACCCAACAAACAAGCCATTATCTGGACCGTACTTATTGGTCAGGCTTTGGGCTGTACTATTCGTGAAATCTCTAAATTTGACCGCAAACACTACTTTTATCCAGACCTTGCCAAGGGATACCAAATTTCACAGTACGACGAACCTATTGCCGAAAATGGAAAACTCCGCTTAGAGTTTTTCTTAGACGAAAACCCTCGTGAAGTAGCCATTATTGGCATTGAACGAGCACACCTTGAAGAAGATACCGCAAGACTGCTCCATGATAGTGAAGGCAATACCTTTGCAGATTTTAATCGATCAGGAACACCACTTGTAGAGATTGTAACGAAACCTGACTTTCAAACCGCTCTCGAAGCAAAAACCTTTTGCCAAGAACTACGCGCACTCCTACGCTGCCTCGGTGTAAGTGATGCAGACATGGAAAAAGGCCAGATGCGCTGCGAAGCCAATGTTTCTGTACAAGAAACCGGAAAATTTGAAATTGTAAATGGACGAGTGAATCCCCTTGACGGATATGTTTTGAACAACAAAGTTGAGGTGAAAAACATCAACTCATTTAAAGCAGTTGAAAAAGCCATTGAATTTGAAATTCAAAGACAAACATCACTGCTCGAGGCTGGTGAAACCTGGCCCCAACAAACTCGTGGATGGAATGAAGATAAGGGTGAAACCGTCATGCAGCGTGTCAAAGAAAATGCAGCAGATTATCGCTATTTCCCAGAACCAGATATTCCCCCATTTTCTCCAGTACAACTTGCCGCAGGAACACATCTGCCCGAACTTCCACAATCCAAACGTGCTCGTTTTCACACCGAATACGGCTTTTCGTATGCCGATGCCAAACTTTTTTCTGAAGACAAAAATTTGGCGAACTTTATTGAAAATGTGATGAGTGAAACTGATAGTTGGATTGAAGATCTCACCAATAAAACTGAAACCCAAATTCAAGAAGAACGCAGTAAAATCGCCAAGTTGGTGAGTGGTTGGGTGACCACCAAACTGTTTGCCTTGCTCAAAGAACGTGATATGGCAGTGACAGATA
Organism: uncultured Gammaproteobacteria bacterium; assembly: GCA_964566225.1. Classification (GTDB taxonomy): domain Bacteria; phylum Patescibacteriota; class Patescibacteriia; order Magasanikbacterales; family UBA922; genus CAYTKU01. The sequence continues at coordinate 27,276 of CAZMHV010000004.1, read as the reverse complement.
TAAAAATTTCAGCAGAAAATTTTGCAGAGTTTATTGCTCTTATTTATACCAGCAAAATAAATTCCACCAATGCACAAAAACTGTTACTCGATATGATTGAGTCAGGAGTGGATATGGACCCAACCCATATAATGGAAACCAAAGGCTATGGACAGGTTTCGGACGAAGGTGTTTTGGTGCTCAAAATTGAAGAAGTTATTGTGGCTTACCCAGCACAGGTAGAACAATTCAAATCTGGCAAAGATCCAATTATCAAATTTTTAATTGGTATGGTTATGAAAGCGACCGAAGGAACCGCTGACCCAGTGATAGTAGAAAAGCTCCTTCGCGAAAAACTTACTGCCTAAAAACTCAGTGGATATCTTATCCTTGCGCACCACTTTCAAACTTGATATAATGCGTTGGATATGATTATTTCTGAAACACAATTTGAATCATTTTATACGGCCAACCCCTAGTGGATTGGCCGTTTTTTTTTGCTTAATATTACCCTTATGGAACCATGGAACCTCAAAGAGCACATGCTCAAAGCTATCAACGATCGAGGAGGATTTGTAAATTGTCATGCACATTTTGATAAAGCCTTTTACATTGATAAACAAGGACTCGACAAAAGTATGCTCGACATGGAGGTAAAGTGGAATATGAGTGACAGTTTAAAACGTGCCTCCACAGAAGAACAGATTGAAGAGCGTATTGAACGAGGGCTTCAGATTTTGATTGCCCAAGGAGTGAACCTCACCTGCAGTTTTATTGATGCATACGAAGCAGTGGATCATCGGGCCATCAATGCAGCGCTGAAAGTAAAAGAAAAATATAAAGACCAAATTACCTTACTCACCATTACACAACCCCTCGGAGGACTGGTCAACAAAGAAGCCGTAGATTTGTACGAAGCCATCACTACCAAGGCAGATATTGTAGGTGGACTTCCTTCCAAAGACAGACCAGAAAACATGCTTGCTCACTATGATGTGCTTTTTGGTGTCGCCAAAAACCAAAACAAACCCATGCACGTACATATTGACCAAGAAAATAACCCCAATGAACGCGATACCGAGACACTCATTGAACAAACCATCAAACATGGCTACCAAGGACGTGTCACGGCTATTCACGCCATTTCTACGGCAGCACAACCCAAAGAATACCGAAGCGAAATCTACAAAAAACTCGCCGACGCAGGCATTGCCGTAGTCGTCTGCCCTTCAGCAGCCCTCGCCATGCGTCAACTTGATCAATTTACTTCACCTGTTCACAATTCAATTGCCAATGTGCCAGAAATGCTCGAAGCGGGCGTACTCGTCGGCCTTGGTATAGACAATGTATACGACTACTACCAACCATTTGTAGACGGTGATATGTGGACTGAACTGCGCATGCTGCAAGAAGCCTGCCGATACTACAACTTTATTGACCTTGTGAATATTGCATCTGTGAATGGGAGAACGATTTTGGAGAGAATGTAAAAAAATATTATCCAAAAAAAGTAAAAATCAAATTCGGAGGGAGAGAGACTTTTTAAAAAATTTTTGAGCGAGGACCTAGCGAATACACGAAGGTCCCCCGAGTCCCGTCAGGGCGAAGGGACCTTCGTGAGAGCGATCCCGCAGCCAAAAATTTTTTAAAAAGTCTCTCTCCCGAAGACCCCAAAAACACACCAAACAAAATTTATTTTTAAAATAAATCCCCGTATGTCCAAACTCTGGCAAGTAGAATCAACCAAACTCCACCCAATGGTAGAAAAATACACAGTAGGAAATGATTATGAACTCGACATGCGTCTCGTTCCATTTGACGTGGAAGCATCCATTGCACATGCAAAAATGCTTGCACAAATGGGAATTCTGACAGGTGAAGAGCTCAGCCAACTTATTTTTAGTCTCAATGAAATTCTTGAACTTCATGCAAAAGGTGAATTTATTATCAAACAATCAGACGAAGATTGCCACACTGCTATTGAAAATTATCTGGTCGAAAAACTTGGGCCCCTTGGGAAAAAAATTCACACAGGCAGATCACGTAACGACCAAGTACTGGTAGCAACTCGTTTATATACTCGAAAAAAACTCAAACAAATTAGTGCCGAGCTTGTGAATCTCCAAAAAATATTTTTGGAAAAAGCCCGCACCTACGAATTCATCCCCATGCCCGGCTACACCCACACCCGCCGTGCCATGCCATCGAGCATTGGTCACTGGGCTGCTGCATACCTCGAAGAACTCATCAACAACCACATGATTTTGGAAACTGCCTACCGTCTCAATGATCAAAATCCACTCGGCGCAGCAGCAGGGTTTGGAGTAAACCTCCCAACAGATCGTGACTACACCACCAAACTCCTCGGCTTTGGCAAAACCCAGGTCAACTCACTCTACGCAGTCAACAGTCGTGGGAGTACAGAAAGTTACATCCTCTCAGTGTGCACACAAATCATGATGACCCTTGGACGCTTGGCCAATGAAATGATTTGGTTCACCACTCCTGAATTTGATTTTTTCAACTTGCCAATTGAATTCACCACTGGCTCCAGTATCATGCCACAAAAACGCAACCCCGATATTTTTGAAATCGTACGCAGTAATGTGAATGTGATTGTGGGACTCCAAACCCAAGTCAAAGATATTTGTAAAAACTTAATCTCTGGGTATAACCGTGACACACAGCTCAGTAAAGAACCTCTCATCAAGGGCCTTGGCATTACTCGTCGCAGTCTTGAAGTACTCTCACTCGTCATGCAACACATCACACCCAAAACTGACAAGCTCATGAATTCATTTACACCAGAACTCTTTGCTGTGCATCAAGCAAACAGATATGTAAAAGAAGGCATGCCATTTCGTGATGCTTATCAAACCGTAAAAGAAAATATTGACTCCCTGCAAGTCGGTGACCCAGTTGCTGCCATCAAAGAAGTGACTTCTCTCGGTGGACCTGGAAACTTGGCACTCAATCAATATACTTTGAGTAGTCCACTGTAAACTTTTCTACTATGCAACTCTACCAAAAAGAAACAGAAAAGGCATTACAAAATTTTATCATTTCTGGCACACCATTTTCATTTACTCTCGCCCAAAGTATTGCTATGGTGAAATATGCTACTGCAGAGGGACACAAACAAGAAGGACGCCTGAGCCAACAAATGGCCGAGGCAATTAAGCAAGCCAGTCAAGAAATTTTGAATGGACAGTGGCAAGAACAGTTTGTGGTGGATCAAATTCAAGGTGGAGCAGGGACTTCCATGCACATGAATGTGAACGAAGTAATTGCCTCACGTGCCACAGAAATTTTGGCAACGGGTGAAAGAGTGCACCCAAATGATCACGTGAATATGTCACAGTCCACCAACGACGTGATCCCTACTGCCATGAAAATTACCACGCTCCAACTGCTCGACAAACTTATTGCCGTGTATGAAATTTTTGGTACTGAACTTGAAAAAAAATCGGTTACATTTGGAGATATTATCAAAGTTGGCCGCACTCACTTACAAGATGCTGTGCCCATTACGCTTGGGCAAGAATTTGGAGCACATGCTTACCGCGTGAAACATGATAAGCAACGACTTGAACATGTAAAAAAATCTTTGTACGAACTCAACCTCGGTGGGTCTGCCGTTGGCACAGGGCTCACTGGTTCACGTGCGTATATTGAATTTGCCACCGAAGCCCTCAAAAATATTTCTGGGTATCCAGTTTTTGCTTCACCAAATTTAATCGCGGCTACACAATATCCTGATGCATTTTTAGAAGTAAGTGGAGTGCTCACCTTGCTCGCGGCAAATCTTATTAAAATGATGAATGACTTGCGTTTACTTGGTTCAGGCCCACTTGCTGGCATTGGTGAAATTTACTTACCAGAAATACAAAAAGGCTCTTCAATTATGCCTGGCAAAGTTAATCCAGTTATGGCCGAAATGATGAACCAAATTTGCTTCCAAGTAATTGGCAACAACCAAACCATTCTCATGGCTACGCAGGCTGGGCAACTCGAACTCAATGTGATGCTGCCAATTGTTTCCAAAAATATTTGTGAATCAATTACCCTGCTTACCACCGGACTTACGCAATTTATTACACTCTGCCTCACCACACTCGAAGCCAATACTGAAAAATGTGAAGAACTCTTTCAAAAAAGTTTATGCATGGCCACAGCACTTTCACCAAAAATTGGGTACGATCAAACAGCAGCACTCGTCAAAAAAGCAGTTGCAGAAAAAAAGAAACTGAAAGACATAGTCCAAGAGCAAAACATTATGAACGAAGAAGAATTTCACAAATTTTTTGAGCCCAAGAGTTTGACTGAACTTCAATAAGTATGTACTCATGGATTCGTCCCCTGCTCTTCAAGCTTGATGCAGAACAAGCACATGAAAAAATGAAATCCCTCACCAAAAAAGTAAGTGACATTCCTTTTTCATCTCAAATTTTGAGAGCTCTCTATACATTTGAAAATCCAAAATTGCATATCAATATTTTTGGCAAAGAATTCAAAAATCCAGTTGGCCTAGCTGCAGGCTTTGATAAAAATGCTGAGATGATTTCATTTTTAAGTCACTTAGGTTTTGGGTTTGCAGAGTTTGGAACCGTGACGCTTGAACCACAACCTGGGAATCCTCGCCCACGCTTGTTTCGCCTGGTGAAAGATGCAGCAATCATCAACCGCATGGGATTTAATGGAAATGGTGCAGAAACTTTGCTCAAAAATTTTTCACTGTCAAAGCCCAGTTCCATGGTGAGAGTAATCAACATTGGCAAAAATAAAAATATTGAAAATAAAAATGCAACACAAAATTACGTGCAAACATTTCAAATGCTCCTCCCTCACATGGACATGTGCGTAGTCAATGTGAGTTCACCGAACACTCCAGGATTACGCGAACTCCAAGATAAAAGTACCCTCACTGAGCTTTTGCAAACACTCGTGAGTTATAAAAATGAACACGGGCGATCAGAGCTCCCTCTCCTCGTAAAAATCGCACCAGACTTAAATAACAATCAATTGCTCGATGTGATAGAAGTAGTCAAAGCAACAGATTTAAATGGAATTGTCGCAACCAATACCACCATTGAACGACCTGAATTTTTGAAGTCAGAAAAAAAATCTGAAACCGGTGGCCTCAGTGGTTTGCCACTCCAAAAAAGATCAACCGAGGTGATACAATTTTTGTACACACAAAGTCATGGTAGCATTCCTATTATTGGAGTCGGTGGAATTTTTACAGCTGCAGATGCGTACGAAAAAATCAAAGCCGGAGCCTCACTCGTAGAAATTTACACAGGACTTATTTACGAGGGACCAAGTATTGTAAAAAAAATAAATACTGGCCTCATACAACTTCTTGAACAAGATGGATTTACTCACATCCAACAAGCTGTTGGAAAAAATTGTAACATATTACTATGACCAAACAAGAACTCGCTCTCAAACTCTTTGAAATTGGTGCTATCAAATTTGGTGCCTTCACACTCGTCAGTGGAGTTGTTTCACCCATTTATCTTGATTTAAAAATGTCTATTTCCTACCCAGAAATTATGAAAGAAATTTCTGAGTTCATGTACAAAGAAATAGAACACGTTCCATATGATCTTATTTGTGGCGTGCCATATACAGCACTCCCATTTGCAACCGTCATTTCTGTTCTCCACAACAAACCCATGGTCATTCGAAGAAAAGAAAAAAAAGATTATGGTCTCAAAAAGTTGCTTGAAGGAAAATATGAACCAGGTCAAAATGTTTTGGTCATTGAAGATTTAGTTACGAGTGGTACCAGTGTGTTTGAAACTATTGCCCCACTTGAGGAAGCAGGCCTCAAAGTAACAGATATTGTTGTCCTTGTTGATAGAGAACAAGGTGGCAAAGCAAACCTTACAGAAAAAGGATATACCCTTCACGCCGTAATGCCTATCAGTGAAATTCTTCTTTCTCTGAAAGATGCAGGAAAAGTGGACGAAGAAACTTTCCACAGCGTAAAGCAATTCCTCGCTCAAAATCAAGTAAAACCTGTTCAAAGATAATATGCTCACCTACGCCGCCCGCATCCCCCTCGTACACAATCCAACTGCCAAAAAACTCCTCACCATAATGGAACAAAAACAAACCAACCTCTGCGTGGCAGCGGATTTTATTCATGCTAAAAAAATTCTCGAACTTGCCAAAGCTACCGGCCCCCACATTTGTATTTTCAAAACACACATCGACATTGTCGAAGATTTTTCACCAGAGTTTATTACCAAATTGCAAGAGCTTGCCGTCACACACAACTTTCTCATTTTTGAAGACCGCAAATTTGCAGACATTGGCAAAACAGTGCAACTCCAATACCAACACGGCATCTATCATATTGCAGACTGGGCACACATTACCAACACGCACACCGTGGCTGGCCCTGGCAGTATTGAAGCACTCCAAGAAATTGGCCTCCCCAAACAAAATGGACTTTTACTGCTCGCTGAAATGTCTCCCCAGGGAAATTTGGCGACAGGTGAGTACACCACCAAAAGCATTGCCATGGCTGAAACGCACAAAGACTTTGTCATGGGTTTTATTTCTACCAAAAAACTCGCTGGAGACGAATTTATTTATATGACTCCAGGGGTACAACTCGAGGCTGGCACAGACAAACATGGCCAACAATTTAAAACTCCGCAAAGCGTAATTACACAAAGTCAAAGTGACATCATTATTGTTGGAAGAGGAATAACAGAAAGCAACGACCCAAAAACCACTGCAAAAATATACCAACAATCTGGATGGAATGCCTACAGGGACCGTCTTCCAATATAACAAAACACCGGTTCAAAGCCGGTGTTTTATTTTTTAAAGTTTATCAACAATCTTTTTCAAAATTTTTGCATGTCCAAAGCTTACATCTCCACCATGATTTGCATCACTAATTTTCTTTTTCATAGCAAGTTTGTCATATCTATTCACCGCAGACCCGGTTGTTTTTGATTTGAGCCGCTGCGCAATAGTATCTTCGACCAATTTTTTTTCACTCGAACTCAATGTGCCATATGTAGAACGATGTCCTCGAAATTCTTTTCCGAGTTCCTTGTGCACGCTCCCTGTTCCCGTTGTTCGTAGAGCGGCTCCTGTACCCACATTCAAGCCACTCTTGGCCATCGCTGCTTTTTTGAGTGCAGCAGCTTCTTCTGCCTTACGAGCCATGATTTGTTTACGCATATACGCATACCTGCGGTTGTCTGCCCCTGCATCTTGACCCTCACCACCATTCATAGATACGGCAGAACCAGGATGAGTAATCGAAGTAGAAGCCGCAGACAGAGTCTGTCCGATATGCGCCACAGAAGTGGAACGAGAATTCTCTTGTCCTGCTTTTCGCCCAAGCACCTGACTCATAGAAACGGCCGATGCATCCCGCTCTGTTTGTTGATTGAGTTTAGAAACATTAAAATTTTGTGCACGAGCACTGGCAGCACTGATACTTGGTCGTAAAGGAGTACTTGCGGAACCAAATGATTTAAAAGGTAAATTTGGTGAGGCCATATACAAAAAATTTATTGTTTTAAAAAATTAGCCACCAACTCTTCGGCTTCTTCATACTTTTTACACCACACAATATTTTTTTCTCTGCGAAACCAAGTCATTTGTCTTCTGGCAAAATGTCTGGTATCTCGTTTTAAATTTTCTACACATTCAGCAAGGGAAGCTTTCCCTTCTACGTAGGGACGAAATTGCCGATACCCAATACCACTCATACTTGGTAAATCCCAAGAATACTTTCGTTTCACTAACTCCTCCACCTCATGAACCAAGCCAGTTTCAACCATTACATCAATACGTGCATCAATACGTGCATAGAGTTCTTCACGTGGGACATCAATACCAAGTTGTAAAAATTGAAACATAGGTTCCCCTCTTTTTTTCTGAGAAGAAAACGGTTTTCCCGTAAAAATACACACTTCTAGGGCACGAATAAGTCGTCTTTTGTTTTGGGCATCAATAGTTTTGGCTCCTTCTGGATCCAAAATAGAAAGCAATGAAAAAAGTTCTTCATTTTTTTTACTCTCCAAACTCTCACGAAGTTTGGTATTTGGAGGAACGCGAGGAATCGTAAAGTTATCAATAAGCGCACTACTGTACAAACCAGTTCCCCCAACCACAAATGGCACATGCTCATTCAACTGAGTCATTTTGATATATTTTACAGCAGTATCTCTAAATTCAGCAGCAGTAAACCGTTTTCCAGGATTGATAATATCTACCAAGTGATGTGGAATACCGTCAACATAAAAAGTTTTTCGAATTCCTTTCCAACTGGCATGCCATCGCCACTCGCCCTTGGGTTTGGCTGTTCCAATATCCATTTTTGTATAAATTTGACGAGAGTCCGAAGCAATAATTTCACCCCCAAATTTTTTTGCCAATCGTAAACCCCAGTCAGTTTTTCCTGAAGCAGTTGGTCCAAGGAGTACAATTACTTTTGGCAGAGAAATATTCATAATGGAAGTATATCATACTCCCCTCCCACAAAAAAGCAAGTAAAAAAATACTTTTACCAAATAATTATTTATGATATACTACAACCAAAATAATTCCCTATGTTTGCGAAAAAATTGGATAGTCGCTCACAAGACAGAGATATCCAAATACCTGAAGCAAAAAAAGAAGTTCCGAAGCCAATAGCCCGTATTGTCAATTTTTTGGCGTCACTCCACTTTGAAAGAAATCACCTCATGCCAGAAGAAGGTCTTTCTGATGCAGACAAAAAAACACTTTTCAAAATAAATGAACTTTTGCGTGCTGCCAACACAAAAACAGCTACCCATACGCTTACCGAAGCACTTGCTCTTGCACAAAAAATACAATGGGACCCTATACACGATGAGCTTATACTCCGTCTCAAAAATCCATTTTTTAACTTTGACCAACCCGAGTCAAGTAGTGATGAAACCTCCCAAATAACACCCACAAAGACTCCTGAAATACCCACGGTGATAGAAGATAAATTTTTTAAGCCAAGGATCATTCGACTCTTTGAAAATGTTGATACTTCTCACTTTACTCTCACCGAAAAAAGAAAATTTAAACTGCTGTATGCTCTTTTGAGTAGTCCATGGACCAAAAAAGACCAAAATAACAAAAAAAATGAATTTGTCAATCATGTAAACACTCTTCTCCGAGAGACAGATACGAAGACAGCAGCCTATCAAAATTTTCTTGAAAATGTTAACCAAAATATTGCAGCACCAGCGACTGTTTCCCCTGAACAGACGCGCCTAGAGAGAGATCTTTCCAAAGAACCCCTTGGACAAGTACCGGACAACCTCCCGGTTGCACCACTTGAAGAAACCGCACCCGAACCAATGGTGCATGATCTGATATCAATTCAAGATCTCATTGACTTGCTCAAAAATTTTGAACAGAATTACGTAGATTTTTTTCCTCGCAAAAATCCAGAGCTTCAACTCGAAGAAAAAAAGATGCTCCTAGAACTCCTTAAACTTTTGCGTACACCGACTTCACAGTCTCCCTTTTTTGTACTTTCAGAAGCTCAAAAAATTATACGCTCCACAGTGACAAGAAAAGACTTTGACCGAGTAAAAAATACACTGTTGACTGATATACAAAATTTATTTCAATATTTACTCGAAAAAGAGCACAACCAACAAGCTTCTTTTAACGAATTGAAAAATAAGATTCAAACCTATGTAAAGGAGACCGACCCATCCAATTTTTCTCCTATTGAAAAAAGAAGATTTGTTATACTTGAAAATATTTTCAAAGCTATCTCTTTCAAAAATTTTGAAAGAGAAGAAAAACAAATTCTCTACTACCTTACTCGTTTTCAAGAAGAATCTACGAGTTCTTTTGCCTTCAAAACATTCCTTGATGGATTACAAAAAAATCTTCAGCCCGTACAGGAGCCAAAAGTTTTATCTGAAATTCCTGTCACAGCATTTGAACGACCTCATTGGTCACGTGTTGGTCAAATTGAAGATGTTGCTCCAGTAGAACCCATTGCTCACGAAACACTTGAACGAGTAAATACTCCCGTCCCACCAGAAACTTTGGCTGAACCCGTCGTTCGCGAGCCGCTTAGACAAGCAGTAACACCACTCCCTTTAGAAAGTCTGCCTAACACAGAAATTCAACCAGAGAGTCCTCTCGCCGCACCACACGAAACCGTCATCACCGAACCAACTCCAGAAGAACCTACTGCCGCCGCCCCCACTCCAGCAGATTCTTCCGAAGAAAACCCTATGAGTGATGATTCTCTCCAAGGATTTCTTCAGGCTACTGAAAATTTAAATTTTGATAAACCAACAGATCCTAAACCTACACCTCGCCAAAGAGTAAATCTACAGAATTTTAATCTTCAGGACCCCGCAGTATTGGAACGACTTTCAACAGACGAATTTGGACGTTTCAACGAAGGCTGGGATGATTTTGACGCGGTAGAAGAGGCTAAGCTAAAAACGATACAGGAAACCAAGGCCAGTCAAGATCTCGGCAAAATAAAAATTTCATTTGAAACACCAAATGGAACCAAAGGTGTATACTTTGGTAGAGTTGACGAAGATGGAAGATATCACAATCATGGAAAACTTGAATATATTAAAAAACAAACAGAGGAAGGTCAGAAAGAAGTTCTCTGCTATGTAAAAGATAGAGCCACAGTGACTCTCACAAAAGCATTTATCAAAGATAGAGAACTCGTAGTTCGTGGAACATCTCACTATACCGTAGATGCTGAATTTTTGCACGGTGAAATAGGATCTGATGCATCCGTAGAATACCTCAACGAGCATGGAGACATTGTTGTTGTTGAAGGACCTGTTGATGAAAATTATCTCCCTCATGGAGAAAATTGCGTAGCACGTATTGATAGAAAAAATCTTGTTTTTAAAGGATCTTTCCAAAATGGAAAACCTATTTTTGGGAGAACCTATCATAAAAAAAATATCGAAATACAACATGGCAGTCGCAAAGGACAAGAAGATGTAGAACTGATCCCGCTCTATACTGAAGATCACTATGTAGATTCAAGTTTTCATCCAACAGACGAACACGGTATTGCACTCACTCCCAAAGCAAAAAATGCAGACCCCGATCGAGCTACGGGTGAGATCGTACGACTACGAGAACTTTACCCAGATCTTTCACCTTTTGAAGAAAACCCAGAACTTACCCTCTATGGAGAGTTTCCGGATCTTTTGGATTCACCGACAGAAGTTGGTACACCAGATACAGACAAAATGCCCGAAATTTCTGGTTCTCCGATTCAAATATCACTAACAGAACAAGAGACACCCACTCCATCAGAAAATACATTTGAAAGTGTAGAAGCAGAGATCCAAACAAACTTTGCTCTCACAGAACAAGACTTTGCATCAGATCCCCAAAAACAAGCAGAGGCGATGCTTGATTATTACGAAACCATTAAAATGTATGTAAATAATTCTGGAAGAGAACATTTTTCAACAGAATTTCTTGAATTTTTAGAAGATATTTACCAAAAATTTACACCCGAGACAGAAGCTGTTTCAGACCCTATTTCATCGATAACACATACCCAAGAATTTCACTACGGATCAGACAGAGTTACTACACCACTTTCACCAGTGCTTCCAGAAACTGACTACTATCCTCACCGAGACGCTCACATTGGTCCACGACGAGAACTCCATACCTTACTCGAAAGAGAATTTCGACGTGTACGAAACGAACTTCATACGACAAACTTTACCGATGCAGAAACAACACTTATTGAACAAACGCTCCGACTTCTCGAAAACGACACCGCCGCAGATGAAGAACAAACATTGGTTCATATTGGAAATATTTTTCGAAACTTTCACGAACCCATTACGAGTACCCATTTTTCACATCTACAGGCTGCTGTTTTGGGTATGGTAGAACTTTTTGATCGAAAACAGATTGATAAGACTCCCCAAATAAAACCAGTTGAACCAGAACCAGTTGAAACTATTTCAAGAGAAACTTCACCAGAAGTAAAACAACTGAGGGCTCGTATCAACGACATAAGCCAAGAAACAATTGCAGCATCACTCCACTCAAGCGAACATCTGACAACAGCAGAAAGAAGAGCGCTCTCAGCCTTAAGTGCCCATATGCGACGAACCACTTCTATTGGAGACCTTCTTGCTACTCTTGCGGACTTTTTGGCAGACCACACAGATACCACCAATCAGACAGAATACTTCAATACATTTCGACAACAAGTGGATTATTTATACACTCAAGGTGAAAAAAGATTACAAGCAAAAATTCCAGTCCGTGAGAAAGTTGACCATCTTCCAATACAAATCGAAAGAAAAATCGTTCAACCTCAAGTACTTTCTGCTTTTGAAGATAAATTTGAGCCTCTCCGAGAGTACTTCTTGAACATCATTGTACATATAACCGGCAAAGAGCAAGCAGCCCTTATTAAAATTCTTGATGATATACGAAGTCACCTCAAAAAAGGAGATCCAAACGAACATCTTTTTCAACAAGAAATTTTTGATGCCCAAGAACCAAACCATCCAGTTTCTCGAAATTTTATGAGTGCTATTCGAAAAATTGACGAAGTCTTTTTTTCTTCACAACACGCATTCATGATTGACGCACTTGAAAGAACCAACCAACGTCGTCCACTCAAAGATGTCCAGGTTTTTCAAAAAGAATTTCGTACACAACTTCTCAAAGTACTCAGTGAAACAGAATATGCTCAAATACCTCCACACATTATGCAAGCACTGTTTGAGGATCCTCACCTCACACTGGAAGCAGCCGTTCAAAATGAGCGTGTGCAAGTAGCACAAGATCTTGAAGCCCAAAATATTTCTATCCGAGATATTCATGCGGCCATGGCCGAAAAACCTCCTGGAATTTTTGAAAAAATAACATCTCTTTTAGGAGAAAACCGAGAACGAACAAAAAACCGACAGGTCCGAAGCAACGCCACAGTTCAGACATGGATGGCTCTTGAAAAACTTCTCCAAAACGTGAGTACCATAAAAAAACCGTAAGCCCTTGCTCACGGTTTTTTTATTGACTATCCTCAACACCCCTACGTCCAAACAGCATCCACAAGTCTGCCTTGTATACCTCGGCCTCGACTATCTTTCCTACCAAACTTTCATTCCCCTTCACACGAACCCGCTTCATTTCACGTGAGTTCCCCTCACACCATACACCATCTGACTTCTCTATAAGTACAGACACATTTTGCCCCACATACTGCTGATTTTTTCGTACAGTAATTTCTTCCATCAGACTCTGCAATACCCACCAACGGCGTTTTTTTTCTTCTTTACTTACATCATCGGTAAATGCCTTTACAGCAAGCGTTCCAGAGCGAGTAGAGTACTGTGCAGTGTAAGAGATATCAAAGTCACACTGCTTGTACAAATCAACCGTATCTTCAAACTGCTCCTCGGTTTCTCCACAAAACCCAACAATAATATCTGTTGCCAAAGCAATATCAGGTTTTTTTTCACGAATTCGTTTCACCAAATCTATATAAAAATCCCGTTTGTGACGTCGATTCATACGTCGCAGTACTTCGTCATTTCCAGACTGCACAGGCAAATGCAAAAAATTCACTTGCTTGGGCAACGTAAGTGCATCAATCACCTCTTCGGTCATATAAATAGGGTGCGGCGCAGTCCAGTGAATGCGGTCAATGCCTGGCACTTGGTTCAACTCCCACAAAAGCTTGGCAAAATCACTTTTGGTATAGGGATTCTCAAGAGAAAAATGTTCCGGATCAGGTGCCACATAATGATTCACAATTTGTCCGAGCAAAGTTATCTCAACACAACCATCCTCTGCCAGACTTTTTACTTCGTCCAAAATCTGACGCAGAGATCGATTTACTTCAAGTCCACGTGAAAACGGCACCACACAATACGTACAAAAGTGATTACACCCGGTCTGCACAGTAACAAAGGCCTGATACTTCTTTTGCAAAGTGGGTCGAAGTGAAAAATAATGCTCATCCAAATTTTCCATTGGAGAAATAGCTGGGTTTAACTCAGAAAGCCACTTGGGCAGCTGCATCATGTCTTTGGTCGGAAAATACAAATCAATCCCCTCCAACTTTTCACGAAATTTTCCATCCTTATCTCGCCCAGGCATACAACCCGTTACCGCTACAATTAGCCCAGGCCGATTTTTTTTCATTTCAGCAAATCTGCGGCTAAAACCAAAAATTCGGTCCTCTGCACTCTGACGCACCGAACAACTATTCATCAAAATCACGTCAGCATCTTCTTCACCGCGAGCTGGTACCATTTTGAGTGCACCAAACACAGACTCTATTCTTTCTGAGTCATTTTTATTCATTTGACAGCCAAAAGTAATAATGTGATAGGTAAATGTTTTTGTTTCCATAGTGAGAGCGTAGTCTACTCAAAAAAACCAAAAAAATCAAGTCACAAATTTTTTGTAGACACTCCCAAAACATGGTATAATGCCTTTATCATATATCTTAATTTTTTTTATGAGAGATGGATCCACCGATGAGTTTCGTGCTATACGAATGCCATCACCACATAATTTTGCCAGAGATATAAGCCCTCTCCACCATAATCAGAGTCCACTCCCTGAAGACAGTGGCGAAATCCCTCCATTTTTGAGTGTACGAACAGGTGACGAATATACAGAACTCAACGATACTCCACCGATTCCTAAGGAGGCAAGATTACAAGAGAGACGAACCAGAACTATTGAAGACGACGAACCTCTTGAATCAATCGAAAACTTTTTCGACCAAGAAGCAATAGCAACAGCTCGACAACAAGCTCTTCGAGCTTCAGAAATAAACGAATTTCATAGAAGCCTCCCCATAGACCAATGGGCAGATCTGTCTCAAGAAATTTATTTGGAACCTGATAACTGTACAACTCTGGCTATTGAATTTAACGTAAAAATAAACCCCGATGGAACCCTTCCTCGCGGAGGAGTCTTTGGATTGTTTGACAAAAACAAAAAACGTTTTGAAATGCTGTTGAAGACAAATCCTGACTTCAAATCTCGTTATGAGGCAGCAGTCAACCTCTTTCACCATCAACCCAAACCTCGAAGCAAAGATCGCATGCCCCGTACTGCCATGGTAGCAGGAGCTTTGGTGGGAGGAGCTGTTGCAGGTGCTTTTGCACATTCACAAGAGTCCCAAGCTCATGACCAGATGCAATCAAATATTGATGAAATGGCACAAAGATTATCCAATGAAAGTGCCCCAAGTAGTGTTGATTCACCTTTTGTAGATTTTGAAATGCACGGGGAAAAAGGCCTTGATGCTCAAGAAGCTAACCTTGAAGCAGTCGTAGATTTTCAACTTGGTGATACAGTACCTGCCAAATACTTACAAGGCTTTGAAAACCTCACAAATAACTCCAAAAATACTGTTGCCAAACTCAACCGTGCCACCACCGTAGAAGCTTTCCGAGATTCCAATGGCAAAGATTTTCTCACGGTAAGTTTTGAAGGTGTTCCACAAAGAATATACAAAATTGTCAACGGCAAAGTTGATGCCATGACCAAAGGAGAAGTTATTTCAGTGAAAACAGCCCCAAACAAAGAAGCTCTTAAAAATTTACTTGGAGACCCAAATGAAAGTGTGATCGAAGATGTGCTCAAAAGAGCCGGGAAAAACCCAGACAGTAGAGCACATCAAAAATCCCTTACCGAAGAAACACCCCGAACACAAACAGAACGCCCAATTAGTAAAACCTCATCACTTGCTGACGAGACAACCACACCTCCTTCAAATGAAAACAATACACAAGACGTAAAGGCCACCTTAAAAGAAATACGAAAAAACACAGAAGCTGTTCGCGAACAAGCAGAAGACGATAGTGATGCACTTGCCGATATGCTCCCTCAAACATCTTCTCGTACCACTATTTTTGATAAATATGAACAAAGTGCTTCTGGCAAAAAAATAGAGCCAAAAGTTCCCAAAAGAGAAGAAACAGCAGAAAAAACCGTTACCATTACAAATGCAGGCAGAACTGGAAATTTTTATGATGCGATAGTCCGTCAAGTTGCCAACTTCAATAACCTTGATATAAAAACTGGAGTAGGACTCAAAGAAGCTCAAAAATTGACTGACGCCGTACTCAAAAAAGAAATGAAAACAAATCCTGACTTTCTAAAGCAAGCAGTTTCAAAAGAATACATGAAACTCTATAAATCCCACGGAATTACCAAAATTCCATTTCGCAGTGTCAAAGAAGCACTCCAAGATCCTGAAAATACAGGAAAAGCGAGTATTACCCTGCGTGTTCACTAATTTTCTCTTCTATGGCAGAAGCTGCCGGGCGACGTGAAGTCCCCACAGTACAAGATGCAATTCGAGAGTTCAACCAAAAACCCCTTCAAGAACTTTTGCAATTACGTACAGATTTATATACACAACTCAGCGATGAATTTGTGAATCTTTTGCTAGAAAATAATATTGACCTTGAAACAATCGACGAGAGATCAGGAATGCAAGATAATATTGATACATATATTCAACAAGGACAAATCAATCCAAACAATCCACAGCTCCGTAAGTGGCTACAGAACGGCGTTCGCTACGAAACATTAGAGTCAGCTATTGCACTCAAACAAGACTCCCCAAAAAAGACAGACACACAAGAAACACCTCGCATACCACTTGAATCCATTACCCTTATTCTTGGTGAAATTGAACTCCTCAAAAACAAACCCATAGGTCTTTCACCCGAACAAATGACCAGTCTTACAAGGGAGATTGCTTCTCTGTATGAAAACATTGAACACCAAGAATTTGAGTTTGCACTCACCAAATCTCAAGAATTACTTAACTCGCTCAAATCAAAAGAGCTTCATTTTCACCAAATACACCAAGAACAATTTGAATCAAATGTAAAACTTGCACTCGCAAAAATGGATCTCCAAGAAAAATTTGAAAACAAATTTTTACCACACCAAAAACAACAAATTTTAAATCTCATTGCAGAAGGAGAAAAATATCTCATGCAACAAAATTATACCAAGTGTGACGAAATTGCCCATAGATTTTTAGGACTCGTTGACGATTGGACATCACAATTTCTTACCCAAGAACTCCCTGCGCTCAAAATCACCAAACCTGAAGAGGGTTCATCACAACAAGGACCCTCACAAGTAGATTCAAAACCTTTACCACCAAGAGCTCTTCACCCAGAAGTTTCTCCCAAACAAACACCCCCCCGAGAGCAAACTACGTCAGATGAAGACGCCTGGTTTGATGATCTGCCTCCAACAAAAACCGTATCTCTTCCTGTTCTCAAAAAAACTTTTTGGCCTTTGAGTTCTATTTCTGAATACTTTGCCAACCGGGTAGATCGCAAGGCAGAGCAAGCCGCTCAACAACAAGAAGAACTTGATTCATTTCTTGAAAAAACAAAATCAATGGATATTTATACCCTACGAAACTACATGAAAAAAATATTTCATATTGATATTGAAAATAGCGGAGCTTTTGTACCCCAACAAGAAAAACAAGCTCAAAAACTCTTGAAGTCCAATACCAAAGAAGCCAAAATTTTTCAAACACTCTATCTTGAATTTCTTCGTCGACGTACAGAACTTCATAAACAAAAGCACTACCAGCTTCCTTCACCCCCCACTCAAAAAACAACAAACCCTTCAAGTTTCTTCACAAAAAGTAAACGAGTTGCCTAACAAAACTTGTACCAAAAATCCCAGTTATCAAACTGGGATTTTTTAATATAACTGAAATGTTTAAACTCTTTGGGTATTTTCTTTTGTCACTCGAGCCACAAACTCTTCTTTGGTCATTTTTTCTTGTGCTTCTTGTCCACGGACACGAACCATGAGTGGCTCACCACCAAGTTCTTTGTCTCCTACTACCAAAACATATGGAATTTTTGCCTGTGCAGATTTACGAATCTTATTGCCCACGGTTTCGTCCGCAGAATCAACTTCTACACGAATACCTGCTGCCATAAACTCTTCTGCCATCTTTTTGGCACCTTCAAAATGCTTCTCCGTAGAAACTGGCAAAATTGCCACTTGTACTGGAGAGAGCCACAATGGCCATACCCCAGCAAAATGCTCAATCAAAAACGCAGTAAAACGTTCGTGTGTTGAAAGTGGAGCACGGTGAATCACAAACACCTCGTTATTATCTGCACCGGTTTCATCTACATAACTCAAACCAAAACGTTTTTTGGCTGCAAAATCGAGCTGTACCGTAGACATGGTTTCTTCACGTCCAATCACCGACTTAAACTGCACATCTACCTTTGGTCCATAAAATGCTGCTTCATCTTCGGCTTCTACAAATTTCACATTCATTTCTTGCAATACCTCGCGTAGCACGCCCTCAGCATACTCCCAATTTTCTGGTTCATTCAAATATTTTTCGAGATGGTCTTTACTCCACTTAGAAAGTCGAAACCAATAATTTTGGAGTCCAAAAATTTCAAAATAATTAATAATCATTTGCATCACAGCCTTGAATTCATTTTTAATTTGATCTTTACGACAATAAATATGCGCATCATTCATAGCAAGCCCACGTACACGAAGCAAGCCTGCAAGCGTACCAGATAATTCATTGCGATAGCAGGTTCCATATTCTGCAAAACGAACTGGAAGTTCCCGATAACTGCGTTGTTCATGACGGAACATAATATGATGATGTGGACAGTTCATGGCTTTGAGGTAGTAAGTGCCATCATCCATCACCATGGCTGGATACATGCCGTCTTTGTAGTATGGCAAGTGACCAGAGGTCAGATACAACTCTTCTTTGGCCATGTGTGGAGTGACTACGCGTTTGTATCCACCATTTTTTTCTACTTCACGAGCCAAAGTTTCAATTTCGTCACGAATAATAGTTCCATTTGGCTGCCACAAAATCAAACCCTTTCCAACGGTTTCATCTACAAAAAATAACTTTTGATCTTGCCCAATTTTGCGGTGATCACGTTTTTTGGCTTCTTCGAGCATATTCAAGTGATCTTCAAGCTCCTCGGCCGACGCAAAGGCTGTTCCATAAATACGAGTCAACATTTTATTTTTTTCACTGCCTCTCCAATAGGCTCCGGCCAATGAAAGCAATTTAAAATGTTTTAATTCTTCGGAAGGTTTTTCACTATGTCCACCACGGCACAAATCGGTAAATTTTCCAGAAGTATAAAACGTAAGCATTTTCCCTTCGCCAGCAAATTCTTCAATGAGTTCATTTTTATATTCATTGCCTGCAAAAAATTGTTTGGCTTCCTCTCCACTGACTTCGCGGCGCTCAAACCCACTCCATTCTTTCACCAGCTCATGCATTTTTTCTTCAATTTTTGGCAAGTCTGTATCTGAAATTTTGACATTGCCAAAATCAAAATCATAATAAAATCCAGTATCAATAGCCGGACCAATGGTTCGTTTGGCTTCTGGATACAGTTCCTGAATTGCTGCGGCAAGCAAGTGTGCACACGAGTGACGCAAGTGTTCGAGTTGTTCTTTTTCCATACAAATATACAGTTAGAAAATACAAATTTAAAAGTTGATGAGTGAACTGATGTGAATGAAATTTTGTCGCATGAAAAATGTGGAGCGAACCATTACGTCCCGAAGGGCAAAAGTTGATGTTTGAGGTCGTCTCAGGCGACCGAGTTTCAACTTTTGAGTAATGGTGAGACCCCCATTTTTCATTTAGACAAAATTTCATTCACATCAGTTCACGATGAAGAAACAAAAAACCCCGACAAGTGAACCTCCACAACATATTGCAGAAATCCACTTGCCGGGGTCCTAAAATATTAAGACGGTTCCACCCGAACGTTTTACTTTTTTCTATTGTCAAATCTCAAAGCCTGGTACCATATGGACTTTCCCGAAAGAGCTTTCAGTCATGGCTCTTACTTCCTACCGAGGAGGTTCCACTGGGCTGGTGCTGTGCCACAGAATATATATACACTACCTGAGAATGCCATTGGTGTCAAATACTCGCATTTTTATGGCACTTCTTTTACAATGATCTGTACATGATCATGTATATGTGGCACGGTCTGCATCCAAAATGGACGAAAATTTACATCTACAGCAGTCACATGTTCGAGCGAAGTTACATAGCGTTTTACTTCATCTTTTGTTTTTCCAAAGAAAAGTGATTTTTCGAGTTCTTTACTCGCAGGGTTAATGGTAGCAAGTCCTGCTGAAAACACATGCAGTGTTGCTTGATTTTTTTCTTCGTTATAGTCTTTCAGAGAAACTTGTGGTTCTTCGTTACTCGAGCGAAAGATTTGAGTATCTCCTACCGCACGATTTTGAATAGTTTTTTCTACCCAATTTTTCATCTCTGTTTTGTCATAAATAACCACACTCACTTTCGCTTTTGCTTCCAAAGTCACCTCAGTCACAACGTCCCCAACTTTAGCATTTGATTTCTTTTCCATAGGTGAAACCAAGTAAGTGGTTTGTTTGTCTCCATACAAAGTTTGTAAATCACTCTTTATTTTTGCGTCAAATGTACTACTCAAACGTTTTTCTGCATCATCCAAATCTACTTGTGATAAAATACCTGTTTTTTTGAGTCCGCCAGTCATAGGTGATTCACTTTTTGCATAGACTACCTTTTGCTTATCCGTAGGCAATCCTGGAATTGTAAACTGAGTTGGTCCAATATCACTTTCTTCTCCTGATTTATCTGCATACACTTCTGCAATAACCGTACCATTTGCAGGGACATTGGTTCCTTTTTTCAATCGAAAAAGTACTCCATCTGGTGAAAGTAACCGTGTTGTTGCAACAAGTGGCTGTGCACTGGCAGTTTCGTTGTGCAAGGTTACAACTCCTGTTGAGATACCTGGTTCTTCTTTACTGCCCGTAGGGCTAAAAATTTCTACTGCATTTACTATCGTAGTAGTAACCATGGCTACTATTTGTGGATTGTCCACTTTTTCACCCACCACAATATCGTTGTTGATATTGTCAGGAGAGGCTTTGGTTTCAATGGTAATCACGGCGCGTTTTGAAGACATAAAAATAACCGCACCAAACAAAACTACCGTCAAAAACAAAAAAGTAAGCGCAATAATTTTATAAAATCGAACCGGCTGCTCCTCGGGGAGGCTGGTTTGTTTACGGCGTGAAACCATATATGACAGGGCTTTAAAATGTAAAAAAAATATTTATTCAATAATACGAAATACTTCGGCAACCGATGTTTGTCCCTCGAGTGCCTTAATAAGTCCATCCTGCACCATCTTGACCATTCCTTTTTTCACAGACAACTCTTCAATTTCATATTCAGAGACATGACCTGAAAGCACCAACTGTTCGACTTCTTTACTCATAACCATAATTTCATAAATACCAACACGTCCTTTATATCCAAGACCATTACATTCTTTACACCCTTTGGCATCATAAAATACAAGCCCAGCAGCACCAGACTTTTGATATGCATATTTTTGAGCAATTTCTTGTGCTTCAATCTCTGGCAATGTATCCAGCTGTTCATTGACGCGCTTCACTTCATCTTCACTCAAGGTTACTTTTTCTTTACATTTTTCACACAATTTACGTACCAAACGCTGACCAATAATAGCATTGAGTGCAGGCGCGAGCAAAAATGGCTTCACTCCCATAGAAAGAAAACGAGGAATAGCTCCTGCTGCACTATTGGTATGGATAGTAGACAAAATAAGATGCCCAGTAAGCGCGGCCTGGATAGCAATATCTGCTGTTTCAAGATCACGAATTTCACCAACCATGGCAATATCTGGATCTTGACGAAGCATCGAACGCAGCCCCTTGGCAAAGGTATATCCCTTAGAAAGATCAATCTGACTTTGGTTGATTCCTTCCATTTTATATTCTACTGGGTCTTCCAGTGTCAAAATTTTTACTCCTGGTTCATTGAGAATATGCATTACCGCGTACAAAGTAGTGGTTTTACCACTTCCTGTTGGACCAGTAGTAATAATCATGCCACTTGGACGCTGAATTTGACGGTTGAGCTCTTCAAATACACGACCACGAAGTCCGAGTGATTCAAGTTTCACACCTTCTCTGTTTTGTGGCAGCAAACGCATAACCACACTTTCGCCATATACCGTAGGGAGAGTTGAAACACGAACATCAACATTGGTATCTTTGAGTTTAATCGTAAAGCGACCATCTTGTGGTTTGTCAGTGATATTGATTTTCAATGATGAAGTGAGTTTAATACGTGAAATAAGCTGCTTGTAGGCTTCGTTAGGCAGTGTAGCAGCATCGTGCAAAATTCCGTCCAAACGAAAACGAACGGCAACTTTGCTTTCTTCGGCTTCAATATGTAAATCGGTAGAACGAAGCTTGAGCGCAGCAGCAATTACGTAGACCAAAATATCAGTCGTATTGGCTTTTTTTAAAATTTCTTGAAAAGAAGCAAAGTCAGTCACGTCTGCCTGAACTGCCTCGAGTGCTTCACTTTTGATTTCAATGTCTTTGGTAACCGCTTTCACAATAGGGAGTGAGGCATAGAGCTTTATGACTGTTTCAAAACTTTTTTTTGAAATCACATAGAGAGCCCCCTTTCCCCCATTTTTTTCTTCCATGGTCTTAAGCAACTCTTGAATTTCATTTTGTGTAGGGTCAACTGCTCCCAAACGAAACTGATCATTTTCATAAAAAAAACAAACCACTCCAAGTTCCTCGGCTGTTTCTTGGGGAAGTTGACGGAGTGCTTCCATGCTCACAGGAAATTTTTCTAAACTCAAATACGGAACCCCTACTACTTGTGCGTATCGTTGGGTTTCAACTTCTTTTTCTTTTTCTCCTACTTCCTTCATTTTTTTTTCAAATTTTTGTTCGGTCGTTGAAGTCGCCGCCTGAGTAAGAGGAGATTTTTTTGCCATGAGCTGATTGAGCGAAGGAAAATCTGACATAATTTTTACAAAATCCAAGCAACTTTTTTAAGCACGAGAAAACAAACGCTGAACCAAAAGTTTCATACGTGGCTGAAGCCCAGTTTCATGCATCTTCATAAATAGGTAGGTCCAAACAGAAGTACTAAACACAGTAATAAATGAACCTAATACAACTAAAATACCTGTGAGAATCAAGGCACTAAACGTATTGCCAACTGACCATAAAGCTAAACTATTGGTGGCCAATGCAAAAATTCCAACCAAAGCCAGTTGAAATTTGAAGAGAATCACAGCACACGCAGCTACCAATGTTACCACCACATTCATGAGTAAAATAATACTGGCAACTTCAAGTGAGACTAAACTGTGTGAACGAAGAAGCTTCCATGCTTCAGACAAAGCATTTTCTACCTGATACTCTTCAACCACAATATACCCAGCTGCATACGTTGTAAGCAGAGAAATAATACTTCCAAAAAAGAGAGCCACCAAAATAGAAAAAGCAAACAATGTCGTAAAAAAAGGACTTGGAGTAAGAATAAAATGGTACGTTGCATACCCTGTAAAGAAAAGAAGTATACTCAGTACTATTTTTTTGATAACTTGCAAAAACAGAAGCCGGCCAAAATGACCTACCCCTGCATGCCACGCTTCGTGTGAGGCTAATTTTGATTTACCTCGAACAAATTGATGCACGCAGTGAATAAGTGCCCCCTGAGATACCACAGCTACAAACAAAAAGACAAAAGCAAAAGCCAAAAATATAACCAATAACCAAATCAGCCACACTCCTTTATCCAAAGGAAGATTCCACTCTTGCAAAGAACTCACTATACCCTTGGTTATTTCTGGAGCACTCATGATGAGTGGATAATACGTATAGTATTTTGCCGTTACAATCACTTTTGTAAAAATTTCCAATACTCCCATTTGACCAAGGAGTGCTGCAAACAAACCAAAAATCCAAAGTATCTTATGGTCAAGCATAAGATACCATCCATGAATCAAACTATCACGGTATGTAGGTTCTCTCATAATATACAAAGTGAAAAAGAAGAAATGTTATTTCTTTTTGAACTGGTTTTATTATAGCACAATTTTGATACAATGACGAATACAAGTGGATAATTGTATTGAAAATGGTGAGAACAACAAATTTTTGTTACAATAGACACCATGTCCCCGTACCAAAAAATTTTTAAACTCTCAATCAGTCGAATCCTTACGTATCGGCTTGATTTTTTGATGGGCAGAGTTCGAAATGTGATTGTGATGCTCGTACTCTTTTATGTGTGGACGTACCTGACCAAAGGGAGTACCGCATTTGCTGGGTATTCAAGACAAGAACTCATCACCTATGTGTTTGGCATGAATGTGCTCAAGGCCGTGGTGTTTGGTGAACAGTCTCGAAAAATTGCCCAGGATATCAATGACGGGACATTTTCATCTTACTTACTCAAACCAATCTCTGTGTGGAAACTCTTTTACTTTCGAGAACTTGGGGAACGGGTAACCTTATTCATCACCTCTCTTTTGGAAGTTGCTCTTTTTTTGATTCTCCTCAATGAAACCATATTATTTCCTTCTTCATTTGGGAGTTTGGGTATATTTGCGCTTTCTTTGTTTTTGGGCCATATACTCTATTTTTTTCTTTCACTCATGCTCAATTTTTTGGCCTTTTGGACTCGAGAAGCCATGGGCCCACGATTTTTGTTTGAATGGCTTCTTGAATTTGCGAGTGGGGTCTACTTTCCTATCAATATTGTGACGCATTCTTTTGGAGTTCTTCTGTCAGCACTTCCCTATTTGTATATATTGTTTATACCTATGCAAATATACCTTGGCAAACTGTCACCCAATGACATTCTCCACAGTGTGTTGCTCCAAATATTGTGGATTGCCCTTATTGGCATACTTACTTTTTTTACCTGGAAAAAAGGACTTCAAAAATATACTGGTGACGGCATATGAAACACCTCCGCATTTGGATGAGACTTACTAAAAATGCTTTTAGCTCGTTTTTATCGAACCGGGTTGATTCGCTTTCCTACCTCCTCGGCAAGCTGTTGCGCTTTGGATTTTTTTTGGTACTTATTGGATCCCTGTTTGAACACACCCCAACCCTGGCTGGGTATACCAAAGCACAGACGCTTATTTTTTTTCTTACCTTCAATGTCGTTGATGTGCTCACCTCTGCTTTTTTTCGTGGCATTTATTTTTTCAAAGGTGATGTTTTGCGAGGTGCTTTTGATGGAGTGCTCACCAAACCAGTCAATGCGCTTTTTTATTCTTTAAGTCGTCTCACAGATTTGCTGGATTTTATTTTTCTCATTCCAATTATTTTTTTGCTCGTCAAAAATATTGTCATTCTCCCCCACCTCGATATTACTCGCATTTTCTCTTATTTATTGCTTCTCTTTTTGGGTCTTATTATTGCTACCAGCATCCACATTTTTTCGGCAGCCATCAGCTTGCGCACTGCCGAGAGTGATAATGTGATTTGGCTTTACCGCGAAGTAGTGGCCCTTGGTCGATTTCCACCTGAAATTTTATCTTCCAAACTCCAAATTATTTTTACCTACTTTTTACCAGTCATTGTGATTGTGGCCTTTCCAGTACAGGCTCTGTTTGGCACCCTGCCACTCTGGTCATTTTTTGTTTCCATAGTTCTTGCCTTGCTGTTTTTTGGCTTTTCACTTATGCTATGGAAACACAGTCTCAAATTTTATTCGAGTGCGAGTAGTTAATATGCGTAAATATCTTCGCTGTAGTTTGATTGCGTTTCAAAAACACATGGTCTACCGTGCCAGAGTCATCAACTGGATAATTGTTGATACTACCCACATTCTCATTTTCCCTTTTTTGTGGATCTCTATTTATGCGGGCAGAAGTGATATTGGTGGATTTAGCCAAGCAGACATAGTGACCTACTATATTGTATCTATTTTTATTGGCATGTGCACCAACGCGCACAATTCTCGATATATCCAAGAAGATATTATAAAAGGACGTCTCAATACCCTTCTCATAAAACCAATTTGGTATCCACCATACCGATATATGGTAGAAAATGGATACCGTGTTATGATGGCACCACTTTTTTTTCTTATTCTTTTTTTTAGTTCATTTTTTATCTCGGATCTTATTCGTTTTCCTACATCACTCGAAACTTTTTTACTGTTTTTGATGTTTGTTTTGTGTGCTCACATTATTTTTGCGTTTATTGAACTTATTATTGGATTTTCCGCTTTCTTTTTGCAAGAAATTCAAGGCATTTCTTTTTTACGCAGCATGCTGGAAAAACTTTTGGGTGGTGCGTTTGCACCAATTTCACTGTTGCCTGTTTCAATGCAACTTATTGCTGCATGGATGCCATTTCAATATCTGTACTTTATTCCTACACAAATATATTTAGGAAAAATAACGGGAGCAGCAGTATTGGTACATCTTACCAAAGCACTCGGGTGGATTCTTTTGTTAGGACTCTGTATTACCCTCATGTGGAAACGCGGACTGCGTCGATATGACGGCGGTGGAATGTAAAATTTTTTGTATACGTGTATTTGCTTATGAAAAAATATTGGAAAATTTACAAAACATTTTTGGAAAATGCAATTTCGTACCAAGCCCAGTATCGCGCCAACATGTGGATGCAAGTTGTTTTGAATTGTTTGTGGATTGGTATGATGTTTGTGTTTATTGAAACTTTTTTTGGGCACACCAATAGTATTGGTGGTTGGCAAAAACACGAAGTGTACCTCATGAGTATTTTTTGGATTTTGGTAGTACAACTTTCTTCACTGCTTTTTTCGGGAATACTCAAAATCCCGATTGATATTACCGAAGGCAATATTGATTTGTTTTTAGTAAAGCCGGCAAGTCCACTCTTTTTGCTCAGTTCTCGCAACATTCAAATTGATTCTTCGTATTATATTCTCTTTGAAATTCCCATTGCCGTGTGGTTATTTGTGCAGTATGACATTGCGCTCAGCTGGTCACATGCACTGCTCGGATTTTTTCTTCTTGTTTGTGGTATTATTATACAGTACTCTGTATTTTTGATTCTCAACACCTGTGGGTTTTATTTTGAACGATTCGATAATATAAACGACCTCTGGATTACCATGCACGAAATGGGTCAGTACCCCCTGCATATTTTACCCAAAGCTTTTCAAGTGGCATTCTTTAGTCTTGCACCAATTGCTTTTACGGCGTATGTGCCAGTGGCAGCGATGACAGGTCGACTTTCAACGCCACTTATTTTGTACACCATTCTTTTTACGATTCTTCTTTTGATAGGCGCTTTAAGTTTTTGGAATTTTTCGATTCAAAAGTATTCGAGTGCCAGTAGTTAGACTCAATACCTATGCAAAAATACCTCACCATTCTCAAAACCGAATGGCAACGACAACTCACC
>CAZMHV010000003.1:0-187920 GCA_964566225.1 uncultured Gammaproteobacteria bacterium | reverse complement strand
ACTCTGCCCTGGGCGATTTTTAAACGAAGTTCTATGTGGCTGGGTTCACACCCTGGCAAGGGACTCCATGTACACGAACGCATTGTAATGCAACTCATGGCCGGAGGTCTCACCGCCTACTGGATTTATTTTAAACTGGGTGAACACTGGCGTGAAATCCATATTCCATTTGATGGATTTATCAACATTGGGTGGTGGATTATTCCACTCATTATGGTCTTTGTATTTTTGACTGCCAATGCCGTAAACATTGCTGACGGCATGGATGGACTTGCCGGTGGAGCACTTATTACCACATTTATTGCCCTCACCTTGCTCAGTTGGATTCAGGGACTGCGCGAAATTATGCTCCTCAACGCCACCACGGTTGGTGCGCTCATTACTTACACCTACTTCAACATTAAGCCTGCTCGTTTTCAAATGGGTGATGTGGGATCACTTGGACTCGGGGCGCTCCTGGCTATTAATTTGATTGTGCTCAACCACATGCTCCTCTTGCCACTCCTTGGCTTTATTTTTTTTATAGAACTTTTGAGTGTGGTGATTCAAGTATTCGGTCGCCACTTACTTGGCCGTCGCATTTTTCGTATGGCGCCACTGCACCACCACTTTGAACTGCGTGGATGGAGTGAAGAAAAAACCGTGATGCGTTTTTGGATGATTCATGCGGGGTTTGTGCTCTTGGGCGTTTGGATTGCGTTGTATTAGTATGTCAAAAGATTTTAAAATCACAATGCTTATATTATTACCCATAAGTTTTGGTGTAATAATATTCTATCAATATGTTTTTCACCCAATGAAAGTCCATAAAACTCTCTATAAAATAATAGACACAATCCATCCAGATTGTAGTACCTTTAATAAAGAATCCTGCGTAAATAAATCTTACTGTGCTTGGCAAAATTGTACAGTCAGAGACCATGCAGGTCCAGACGGGACTGTTTCTGTGTGTCGAAATAAAAAAAGTGCACACTCAAATAGCGAAAAAGGAGGTTCTTATGATAAGATCTCATTTGTTGGAAATTGGAAATGTCAAAGTGAATAATTATTCTATGTACCTCAATTGGGACGAAAAAACTATTACAGACTTTTCTGACGAGAACGTAAATAGCCTTTATACACAAGGCTATCTTTTTACTCGTGTTGATCGTGGCGTGATGCATCAAACACGCAGTGTACGAATTGATTTGAATGCATTTGAACTCTCAAGTGAAAACAGACGCGTGCTGCGCAAAACAGAAGAGGTAGCATTAAAAGTAACAGCACTTCCCTCCTCTGACTATCACTGGAGCATTGGCAAAATGGGAAAAGATTTTTATGAACAAAAATTTGGAGATGGAACGTTTAGTGCCAATAAAATAAAAGAATTGATGACAGATGCAGACAAAAGTAATTTTAATGTGGTGTTTGTGTATAGTGTTGGTGAACAAATACTGGGATACTGCATTGCCCGCGAGACCAATGAAATGATTCACTACTGCTATCCATTTTATGACCTTTCAAACAGTCCCAAAGATATGGGCCTTGGCATGATGACACGAGCGATTGTGTATGCCAAGGAACAAGGAAAAAAATATGTGTATGTGGGTTCTGCCCAAAGGCCAAGTGATACGTATAAATTGCAGTTTGAAGGAGTGGAGTGGTTTGATGGTGAAACCTGGACCAATGATCACGATGAGCTGAAAAATATTTTGAAAAATGTATGAAAAAACAAATCACCATCATGGGACAAACCAACGGCCCGCGCATGAAAGATATAACCAAGGCTGCCAAAAAATTTACCAAAGCCGATGTGCAGGTGATTGCTTTTGATACCCTCACACTCCGCGAAGTGAAAAAACTGGTAAAAAAAATTACGGGTACCGTACTCTATATGGGTTTTGCCAAGATGGAACCAAAAGTAAGAACAGCACTGCGAGAACAAATTCTGAAAAAACATGTGCTGATCAATGGCATTACCACCAAAAATAAAAAAATCAAACAAAAATATTCGCAGCAAGTTATTGTCAAAAAAGCAGGACTGCTTGGAATTCCATCGTACAAATTTAAAACACTCACAGGACTCAAAGAAAAATTAGCAAAACACCGCACACTCACCTACCCATTTATTCTCAAAAAAAATGTGAGTTCACAAGGTAAAGATGTGCACAAAATTAGCACATTTAAAGATTTGAAACCTTACAAAAAAAATATTGCGCAGTATGTGTTTCAACCATATATTGAAAACAAAGGTGACTTTCGAGTATTTGTGGTTGGAAATAAAGTACTTGGCGTAATACTACGCACCGGTGCCAAGGGAGACCACAGAAATAACATCTCGCAAGGTGGCAGTGCCAAAAAATTTACTAATGAAAAACTCCTCAAAAAAATTCGTCCCTTTGCCAAAAAATTAGTACAACTTTTTGAATGTGATTATGCAGGAGTGGATCTGATTTATGACGAAAAAATACAACAACTTCGTTTTATGGAAATGAATTTTATGCCACAGTGGAGTGGATTTACCAAAGCAACGAAAGTAAATGTGCCCCTTGAGCTTCTTACCTATGCAAGTAAACGTTAACAAAATACATTTTATTGGAATCTGCGGAGTGGCCATGAGTGCACTTGCGATTGCGTTTCAAAAAAAAGGTTACACCGTCACAGGAAGTGATGCTGGATTTTATCCTCCAGTTTCGACCAATCTTGAAAAAAATGGAATTACTTTTTATCCAGGGTGGCACCCAGACAAAATGTGCGAAAATGGTGAACCGGACTTGGTAGTGGTTGGCAATGTGGCGAGTTCAACCAACCCAGAATGGGTGTATGTGAAAGAACATGGACTCCACTATGTTTCGTATCCTGAAGCTGTGGCCAAATATTTTTTGGGAAAAAATTCTCTCGTAGCGGCTGGAACCTATGGAAAGACAACCAGTACTTCCCTGCTCTCTTGGATTTTGACCAAAGCCAAAATGGATCCCAGTTACATGTTTGGAGGCATTGCGACCAGTGAAACTGACTCGGCCTGTATTTCGGCCTCACATGAATGGAGTGTCCTTGAAGGAGATGAATACAAAACTTCACAGTGGGACATGCGCCCTAAGTTTGCGCTCTATGCACCCACACATTTACTCCTCACCAGTGTTTCGTGGGACCATGCTGATGTGTACAAAACAGAAAAAGACTACTTGGATGCGTTTAAAAAATTGGTTGCATCAGTTCCACCCACAGGATTTGTCGTTGGATGTTTTGAAGGACACAACATGGAAAAAGTGCTTGTGAACTGCAAAGCAAACATGATTATTTATGGCAAAACACCCGAAGCAGATTACGCATACAAAGATATTCAACAGAACCAAAAAGGCATTCAATTTGATATTGTTCACAAAAAGAAAATATATCATGTCAAAAGTCCACTCTTAGGAGAATTCAATGCAGAAAATATTACTGGCTGTTTTGCCATGGCGCACACCCTTGGCATTGACGACAAAATTATTTTGAAAGCCATTACCACATTTCATGGTTTGAAACGTCGTCTCGAAAAACGTGTGATAAATCCTGTTACGGTTATTGATGACATTGCGCACTCACCAGCCAAGGCCAGTGCCACACTTGAGACCCTGCGAAAAATTTACAAACAAAAAATTATTGTGGTGTTTGAACCAAATACCGGGAACCGCAAACGCCAAGCAATTCCACAATACAAAAATGCTTTTACTAAAGCTGATGTGGTTGTGATTCCACGACTGACCAAACTCAAAATTGACCCCAAAGATTTAGAATTACCACTCGATGGTCAAGAACTTGCAGAAGTGATTGCACAAACTCACCCGACTGTAGAATATATTGACGAAGATACTGCTGTAATCGAATTTTTACAAAAAAACACCGCCAAAGGCGATGTTATTGTGTTTTTGGGTTCACACGGATTTCGTGGGATGATTGAAAATTTAGTTGAAGTGCTTCACTAATTATTTTCCTTCGTCTACAATTTCTGCTTCTACCATTTCACCTTCTACTTTGGTAACCACGAGTGAAATGCCACACATTTGGCATTCAATCACCTGGCCGGCTGCGAGGTTTGGATACACAGCAAGATCAACGTTATTTTTGCATTCTGGACAAATGAGTTGCATACAGGTATAGTTAAAGATAGCTAAAAGTAGCCTTTAGTATAGCCGAAACCACTCTTTTTGGCAAGATATTTATGAAAACACCCCAACAATCTTACCCAACCCTGGCCACAGCCGTGGGCATCCCTGAAATTTGGCTCAAACGTGAGGATTTACACCCATATGGGTCACACAAGGGCCGCTCGATTCCTGTGATGATCAAGGAATACTTTAAGCTCCATGAGGTGCGCAGTTTTGTGATTTCTTCTTCGGGCAATGCTGCCCTCGCAGCAGCAACGACGGTGAAAAAACATAACCAAAATAATCCTCAGGCCAAACTTACCCTCCAAATTTTTGTTGGCAAAAATATTGAAGAAAGTAAACTCAAAAAACTCCGTGAATTAATTGCAGGTGAAGAATTGATTACCATTGAACAGGTGGAAAATCCCAAACAAAGTGCATTCCAAATTGATAAAGCCGGGACTGCCAAATTTTTACGCCAATCAACCGATGACATTGCTTTAAAAGGATACATTGAACTGGCAGGAGAACTTGATAAAATTCCAAACCTGCAAGCAATCTTTTTGCCCACTTCTTCGGGCACCACAGCGCAGGCACTTGGTGAGGCATTTGAAACACTCACCCAAAAACCACAAATACATATTGTGCAAACAGAAAGTTGTCACCCCATTGCTGAAGTGTTTACTCCAGTGAATGAATCTTCTGAAGAATCTTTAGCAGGGGCGATTGTTGATAATATTGCTTTTCGCAAAGAAAAAGTGGTAGAAGTTATAAAAAAACACAACGGTTCAGGTTGGATTGTGATGAATGAAGAAATTCGTGCAGCGCGTGAACTCGTGAAACAAAAAACTGGTGTTGAAGTTTCATTTAATAGTGCGCTGTCCGTTGCGGGACTAATGCAGGCAGTGAAGAGAGATTGGAAATTTGATGGAGCCGTTGTTTGTGTGATTACGGGGAGATAAAAAAGTGACCACATCGGTCACTTTTTTATTATTTTACTTTTATATATTTTTTAGAAACCCATTCACCATCAGAGATTCGTGCCCAATCTCCTTTTTCTTCTAAAATTTCAAGTTTTTGTTTCAATGTCAATTTTTTTACAATACTAAAATTTATCCCAGCACCAGAACGAACATTGAGCCCATCAAGCAACACCTCAGCGGTATATGGATAGGATTTTTGTTTTTGTATAAATTGTGCAGAAACCCATTCGTTGGAAGAAATACGATACCATCCATTTTTTTCTTCAAAAATCGTAACCTGTTCATTTCGTTTCATTTTTCGGGTAATGGAAAAATTTGTCCCTGCGCCAGAACGAACATTTATCTCCGATAAAGTAACGATACCCAAAGGCTTTCGTGCTCTGGCTCCCATAAGATGCGGGAGTGATCTTCCTGGTTCTACAAAATATTGCCCAGGCAAATGATATCCACACGTAGCACTTCCACCCCCGTCAAGTTGAATTTGTTCAGACTCCAAAACGTCAAATGCACTGAGTGCCACACGCGCTTCGTCTTTTGAAGCATTCCGACTACAATAAATGACTAATTCTTTCCCACTGTTCCGAACTCCAGCAAAAACACGAGCCGCGAGTTCTGCTTTGTTACTCGGAGAACCGGTAGAATCAAAACCTTCTACCGCTTGATCACCTTCTGCAACAAAAATTTTTTCATCAAAATCTAGAATCTTTGCAATTTTAGATTTGTTATTGATAATAAGCATTTTTCTTTTTTCAAGCATATCATTACCAGGACGACCACCGGTTGAAATATAAGATCCTTGTTCATCGACTGATTTAAGTCCCAGACTCAAAACAGTATTTGGCATGTTGATATTAAAAAATGGAGCATTCCATATAAATTTTGCTTCCCTATTACCCTGTTTTAACACTTCTGCATGAGAACGTGGAAACAACCAATTTTGTGCTTCGAGACTTTCAAATGGTGCGACCGCAGGACCTTCGTAAATACGGGGAGAGGAGGAACTCATGAGCACCACCTCATTGAGAGAAAGATCAATAATAGTAACATAATCAATGGTTCCAGCGTTTTCAGGGACTTTCATGTAACTTTGTATACCTGATTCTTTTACCCACGTAAGCGGAACATATTGCTCAGGAATATCACTTGCCTGAACAGATACACCAGGAAAAAGAAACAAGAATAAAAACAAAGAATATTTATTCATAAAAAATTTAAAGTGAAAAAACACTCACGAGATTCATCCCACGATGAACAGAAACTTGTTCACCTCGAGAAACATAATATTGATATTGTACCACAAAACCAACTTTTTCTGCGAGACTTTCCAAATGCTCTGGTGTCAAAAGCCAATAATGCCTCAGCCCCTTCACTTCTTTTTTACTATTTCTCCAAGGCACAATAAAATGATCTGGGTCTTCACCCATGGTCCAATCCCCTTTTTGCACTTTGGTTTGCGCCCAATTACTCTGCGCATTCCAGTTGGTCATAATAATTTTTCCGCCTGGCTTCAACACTCGTTTCATTTCACCAAGAGCCTGGAGGCGCAGCTCTTCGGTTGGGAGGTGGTGAAATGCTGCAATGCTATAAATAAGGTCAAACGAAGCGTCTGGCAGGGGTAACTCCACCATACTCGCCACCACAAACTCAGCCTCGGGGAATCTTTCCCGAGCCTTTTCAATGAGCCCTTCACTCTGGTCCACGCCAGTATAACGAATGGACAAACCATCAAACATCTGGTATAATCTTCCATTCCCGCAGCCTATGTCCAAAATGGACATTCCGGACTTGGCAAAGGGTTGTAAATCCTTGAGATCGTCCCACAGAACCTGACGGGTAGCCGAAAAATGCGAAGCAATCGCATTGTACACTTTTTTATTTTCTTCAATAAAATCGGCCGTAGACATATGGAAGCAAATGTTTTAGAAAAAGTTATCCGAATGCTGATAGAAAAACATCCTCACACCAAGGATGAATTAAACACGCTCAGAAACAAACTGACCAATGAGCTCAAAATCAATCAACCATCAACCAGGGATATTTTAGAAGAATACCAGAAACTCGTCAAAAAGAAAAGGATTGCCAAAAATGAGAATTTGGAACGCCTTCTGCGCAAAGCAGATATTCGCAGTACTTCTGGTATTTCGGTGGTGACTTCGCTCGTGATGCCCTACACCTGTCCAGGCAAATGTGTGTACTGCCCTACTGAGGTGCGCATGCCCAAAAGTTACATTGCGACTGAACCAGCCGCTGCCCGCGCGCTTCGACTTGATTTTAGTCCATACGAACAAATGCGACAACGTATTCTCATGCTCGAACGCAATGGACATGCAACAGACAAAATTGAATATATTATTAAAGGTGGAACGTGGAATGCGTATCCACTGCGATATCAATATTGGTTTATCCTCGAATCTTTTCGTGCTTGCAATGACATCAATAACCGCAGACCACAAAAACTGACAGAAAATTCTCCACTCGAAGAACTTCAAGTAGCTCTTGAAAAAGAACAACGAACCAATGAAAAAAGTAAGCACCGTATCATTGGACTCACACTTGAAACCCGTCCAGATAATATTGTACCCAAAACCATTTATCACATGCGCCGACAAGGATGTACTCGTGTAGAACTCGGATTGCAAGCACCTGATGATGAAATTTTGAAACTCATTGTTCGCGGTCATACGGTGCAACAGTTTCGTGATGCCATGCTCTTGCTCCGCCACGCAGGATTCAAAGTAGACTTGCACTTTATGCCAGATCTGCCAGGCACCACTCCCAAACATGATGTGCAAATGTACCAGTCACTTTTTAGCGACCCAGGACTCAAGCCTGACATGGTCAAAATTTATCCAAATACGGTTATTAAAACAGCCGAACTCTATCAATGGTTTTTGGATGGTCGCTACAAACCATATGGTGACGAAGCATTGTTCGATGCACTGCTCGAGATGAAAAAATCTACGCCTCGCTACTGCCGCATTTCACGTCTCATTCGAGATATTCCTGCCACAGAGATTGAAGGCGGAAATATTGTGACCAACCTGCGTGAGGTGCTGGAAGCGCACATGAAAAAAGAAGGCACACGATGTGTGTGTTTGCGCTGCCGTGAAATTTCAAGACAAAAAGAAAATGTTTCCGCACATGAAGCCCCCTCCCTCTTTGTCGATGAATATGATACAATAGGTGGCAAGGAATACTTTATCAGTTTTGAAGACAGCAAACGGATTGCGGTGTATGGATTTTTACGCTTGCGTATTCCACAGGCACCCCAAAATGCAGATGAAAAAAAGAAACAAACCAATCTCTACGAGTATATTCCAGAAATCAAAGACTGTGCGTTTATTCGTGAACTGCATGTATACGGGACCCTGGTAGAAATTGGCAAACACCACAAAGAAGCTTCGCAACACAAAGGACTTGGAAAAAAATTAGTTGAGGCTGCTGAAAAAATTATCCAAGAACATAATCTTGGTAAGGCCGCGATTATTTCTGGAGTTGGTGTGCGAGATTATTATCGTAAACTTGGATATAGAAAAATTGGTACCTACATGGTAAAAAAACTTCACTAATATTTTAGTATGTCAGAATCTAGAGGAGTTGAACCACTTCCAAAAATTTTAACATTGAATAGAACCCCTGCCAATGTTCCAGAAGTTGTACAAATCTTTGACCGTGTTTCTTTTGACGTAACAAATGACCAAGATTTTCAAGAAATGGCTAAAAGATTGAAAAAAAATGGGACTTCTCCAGAAAAAATTGAACTTATACTACAAAAAACCCAAGAAATTGTTAACAAAATTTTACGAAGAAGAATTTTTTCAGCTATTCGATCTGAATCAACACAGGCAGATTTGTTTGAAGTGGATACTACAAAATATGAAAATCTTCTTGAAGACATTACCAAAATTGAATCCTTTAAAAGATCCCTCGATGAAGAAAAATCCTATTTTTTTAGTTTGGCCACACAAATGGTAGAATCAAATTATTATGATGTCCTCACCAAAGAGCAAGAAGGGTTATCCAAAAAAGGACTGGAACTTCGGTATCAACTCGAAAAAAACAAATTTGATCAAGAAGGCAAAGAGGATGAATGTCTTGTACTGGTAGAATTTGATATTAATTCATTTAAAGCTATCAACGACAACATTGGACATGCAAATGCCGATACAATTCTTAAAGAAATAATTGAAAAATTACGAAAAAATTTACGCGAAAGTGATGCTGTGGGCAGACGCAGTGGCGATGAATTTACGGTACTTTTGACCCATGTAAAAATAACGAGTGTTGATCCACTCCTTCGCAAAATTTCTGAGGTTGTGAGCACTATTGAAAATGGCATAGGCGGAAGCGTAAGTATTACAGGTGGTGCAAGAATTATTCACCGAGGTGCTGGAATTACTTTTTCTGAAGCCAGTCAAACAGCTGACTTTGCAGGAATCTATGAAAAAATCAATAAGCCCGAAGAAGTGGATAGTAGTATCAAAATATACGAACCAGGGCTACACCCAGACTTATCTTCAGAAACAGCACGAAGACTCTGGGCTGAAAAAGTAGCAAGACGAGAACTCAAGCGTGAACGAGACAGAATAGTCGTTCGATATAACAGAGAAACAAATCCCTCTATAAAAAATATTCTTGAACAACAATTAGACCTTCTTAATCGAGAAACAGAACTCAGGATAGAACGAAAATATTGGGAATTAACTGAAAAATATCAATTAAAAATTGAAAATGAACCAACGGAACCATTTGCAACTTCTCATCCACCAGAAACACGACCATAAAATAAAAAACAGATTCTCTTCCGAATCTGTTTTTTATTTCTTGCCAAAAAATTCTTTTGCGGCAGCAGTGACTGCCACATTTTTCCCTCCATGTTCGTAAACTTCACGAAGTGTTTCTTTGGTCACACCTCCTGTGGCAACCACAGGAATCATGGATTGCTCAGAAATTTTTTGCAGTGTGTCGAGTCCAACAGCGGATCTTTCGGACTGAATTGGATTTACATATAGAGAGCCAACCAAAATATAGTCAGCACCATTTTGCTCGGCCTGTGCAGCCTGTGCAACAGTTTGTACAGATTGCCCGATAATTTTATTACTGCCAAGTATTTTTCGTGCTTTGACGAGTTCCCCAGGAAGTGCCAGTGCGTGCATGCCATCTACGGGCAAATAAGCAGCAACATCAGCATAATCACTCATAAGAAAAATAACTTTTTCTTTGCCAGTAGTATATCGTTTGTGCAAAAATCGACAAATTTCTTTGGCTTTTTGGGCGACTAAATCTTTACTCGATTTTTTATCTCGCAGTTGCACCACTCGCGCACCTGCTTCAATAAAATCTTTCATGTCATCAATCGAATCAGAAATTGGATACACAATTCCTTCTTCAAAATATTGATTCAAATAATAATGTGGTGTGCGAATGAGTAAATCACGTTCGAGTGCATAGACCTGGTAACGAGCCTTTTCAACAAACACGGCATTTGAGTTGGTATACAGTTTGGCAAACTCTTCGAGTGTGCGCAGAGCTTCGGTAACCCGGTTACTATTGGCACGAATAATGCCATACAAAGAACTACGATGGTATTCGGCAGAATTTACTTGACCAGTGCCCACATCAATTCCAGTTCTGCTTTTGAGCACCAGACCTGTGCCAAACCAAAGTTCAGTCTGAGAAAGTGAATGGCGAAGAATTTTGAGTGCCTCAAAAAGCTCCTTATCTGCAAAGACAAAGCGCACAATATCCTCCAGCACCCGGAGTCCTTCCTTGACCCGGGCCAGGTTGGCATCAATAAGGGAATAATCTTTATTCATAGGGTGAGACTGCCATGGGGCGTTTGGAAGTGTATCCTACCACAGAAATGCATTTATTCAAGTCGATTTTGAGATGAAAATGTGAAAAACTGGGTATAAAAATGGTTGAAAATGCCTTGAACACATTATTTATCCACAGTTTTTTGCTTAAAATAGTGTAAAATCAGTGAAATATATTGACAAAAGACTTTGTATAAGGTAGAATGGAGCATTCGTGGATTGCTTTTTTCCTTGGGAGTCCCAAAGAAAAGAGCGATTCAGGAAAAGCCTGAACGTGTGACCAAACCTGGACAAAGCAGGAGACGAACCTATGGGGCTTCGCCCCGACGAAAACATGAGGGACACCACACCCTTTGAGCGCGCAGTCCGCAAGCTCATGGATGCCTCCGGCAGCGGCATCGACGTCGAAGCCTTTAGGAAGGTGGGAATGCCTTCCGCGCGAGAACTCGCGATGGCCACGGCGCACTTGCCACCCCACCCCTACGACAGAAAGGTCACGAAATGGCGGAATTGACCTCGCCGCACCTTCGTGGCCCCGTCGTCACCATCCGGGATTCTATCCCGTTCCCCCAGGCGCGTGTCGCCCAGCCCATTGTTGGAGCCAGCACCGGCACCAACGAGGGTCGGCGCCGCACCTTGCCCTACATCCGTGTCGCCACCCCGATCAGGAACGACGACACGAACCCGGCGGCCTGACACCAGGCCGCCAGACGAATCGCACCCGAGACCATGGAGGACTCGGGTCAAGAACACTCTTTATGACCAAGTCGTAGAGAGTGTTTTTTGTTTGCCTCCTGTCACAAAAAGTGCTACACTTCTTCGTATAATTTCCCCTATGTACTTACCCCCAAACACAGTCCTGGCTGCCGGCCCTATTATTATTGAAGATGGCAAAATTCTCTTGGTCCGGGAAAGAAAACACGACGGTATTGAATCCCCTTTTTTTATGCTACCAGGGGGTGGATATGAAGTCACGGATGAATCACTCGAAGCGACCTGCCACCGTGAAGCACGCGAAGAACTGGGAATTGAAATTGAAATTGTTCGTCCACTCCGAACACTCATAGTCAAACGTCCAGACAAAGATGGCTTTGCTGTGCTCGCTCATTTTTTGGCAAACCGCATAAGTGAAATTATTCCAGGTCCACAAACAGTTGAGTGGGGCTGGTATGATGTAAATAATTTGCCAGAAAATACAGCACCAAGTATTCGCCAAATTTTGGAATCATATTTTAACGAACTACACGTATGATTTTTGAATCTCTTGAATTTAAATAAAAAATCAAAAAGATAAGGGCAATTTTCAACTTTCAGTTATAATTTTATTTTTTGAGCGAGGACTTAGCGTAGACATGAAGGTCCAATGAGTCCCCTCAGGGGTCACCTCAGGCGACGACCTGAATGCGAGCGATCCCGCAGCCAAAAAATAAAATTATAACTGAAAGTTGAAAAACAGTGCCGAAGAGAATTTTTTTAATGATTTTGTAAACATATGAACAAACAACACCTCGCAGAATTTGACCCATCACTTCAGGCCGCCATCAAAGACGAACTCCGTCGCCAAGAAAGTGGTCTTGAAATGATTCCAAGTGAAAATTTTGTTTCACTCGCTGTGCTCGAAGCACTCGGCAGTGTGCTCACCAACAAATATTCCGAAGGTTATGTGGGCAAACGTTACTATGGTGGATGTGAATATATTGATGTGGTAGAACAACTGGCCATTGAACGCGCCAAAGAACTTTTTGGTGCCGAACATGTGAACGTGCAACCACTTTCTGGCGCACCTGCCAATGTTGCTGTGTACTTTGGACTCCTCGAACCTGGTGACACCATTCTTGGAATGGATCTTTCTCACGGTGGCCACTTAACACACGGACATCCTGTCACCTACATGGCCAAAGTGTTCAACTTTATTCGTTATAAAACTGATGCGAATGGAAAAATTGACCTCGATAATTTGCGCGCCATGGCACTCGAGCACAAACCAAAAATTATTTTGGTGGGGTACAGTGCATACTCACGCGAAATTGAATACGAAAAAATTAAAATGATTGCTGACGAAGTGGGTGCACTCACCATGGCAGACGTGGCACACATTGCCGGACTCATTGCTGGAGGCGAAATGAATAACCCAGTTCCCCTGTTTGACGTGGTTACGACGACAACCCACAAAACTTTGCGTGGACCTCGTGGCGGCATGATTATGTGCAAAGCCAAACATGCCAAAGCCATTGATAAAGCCGTATTCCCAGGACTCCAAGGTGGCCCACACGAAAACAACATTGCAGCCAAAGCCGTTGCATTCAAAGAAGCCTTGCAACCAGACTTCAAAGAATATGCCAAACAAATTCGTTTGAATGCCAAAGTGCTCGAAAAAAAATTTCTTGAAAATGATTACAAACTCATGTTTGGTGGCACAGACAATCACCTGCTTTTGATTGACGTGAGTAATAAAGGAATCTCTGGCAAAGAAGCGCAGTATGCCCTCGACGCGGCAGGCATTACCGTCAACAAAAACATGATCCCAGATGATCCACGTTCACCAATGGATCCAAGTGGCATTCGTCTTGGAACTCCAGCACTGACCACCCGTGGCATGAAAGAAACAGAAATGGAACTCGTGGCTGATTTTATCAACAGTGCCATTTTGAATTTCAAAGATGAAAACAAGCTCATGGAAATCCGAAATGCCGTGAACGAACTTTCTGCCAAATTTCCTTTGTACCCTGAACTTGCAGGATAACCTTATTCTGGAACATGAAACCTACAACAGAGAAAACACAAAATACAAAACCCAAAAAAGATTACTTTGGCTGGTTTTATAACAAGAGAACAACGGAAAATAAAATTTTTCTCCACATATATACCCTACTTTTTTTAAGCATCCCCATATATTTTTCAATATATCAAAGTGGGATATTTCTTCAAATGGGAATTATTTTCAATCTCCTGATCTTCTTGTATACCTATGGTTTTACTATTCACCATTTTCCAACGAGTCGAAAAGAATCCATCATTCTCATTTCCTACTCTTTGCTATACCTACTCTTGGTTGGAATAACGGGTGGAGAACAATCACTCAGTAAAACCTTACAAATTGATGGTGCAACACTTCTTTGTACAATATTACTGATGAGTTGTTTTTTTGGAATAAAAAATTTCAAAAAAGTCAAGATTCCAAATATCATTGACTATCGTCTCATCTATATTATAGTCTGTCTTGTCTTTTTGATTACTTTCATCATTGCGAAGACTCTTTCATTTTTACAAGAAGACAACATAACAGATACTCTTATAAATCAACTGTTTTTCTTGTTAGGAGTTATTGCAGCTTTGAGTGTTCACCACAAATACCTTCGTGATATAGATCCCGTACTGTACTGGAACAGTACAAGTAAAAAAAATACTCTTGAAATCGGAAAATCAATTGTAGCAAATATAAAAGGTGGAGATATATTATTATTGCATGGTGAAATGGGAGCCGGAAAAACGACCATCACCAAAGGATTTGCTGAAGGACTGGGAATTACCAAAGATGTCACCAGCCCTACCTTTGGGCTTATGCATGTGTATGAAGTGCATGGACACGAGAGTATCAAAAACCTGGTCCATATTGATACCTACCGCCTCAAAGATGAACATGAACTCATTGCCATTGGTGCCGAAGAATACTTTGGTGCGCCTGATACGGTGTGTATTATTGAATGGCCAGAAAAAATTGAGACACTCCTCCGTGGAAAAAAAGTAAAGAAAATTTTTTTGGAACATGCGAGTGACGAAAAACGAAAGATAATAATGCAATAAATTATGTCTGATATTTTTAAATTTGAACCTCCCGATATATATTTTGAAAGAGATTTAGCAAGACAAATTGCTCAAAGAGAAACCAATGAAAATAATGTACGGCTTGCACGTATTGTAGAAAAAATTGTGTGTGCAGAGATAGCAACTCTTCCAGATCCTATAACGATTGTGGATTTAGGTGCTGGAGCTCATCCTGAACAATACAAACATCTATTTGATAAACTTTTGTCTTCGGAACCAAAAGGTTCTTTCAAATGGGTTGAACGATCTCCCCATATGATTGAAATTGCCAAAGAAAATACTAAATCACTTGATAGTCCAAAAGCAACAGAGCTTGTGGAATTTATACCCATGGAAATGCTGGCGTATCTCAGAAATCAAGATGATGAATCCATTGATGCGACAATCCTTAAATATACGATTGATCATATCTTTGATATTAAAGAACTTTTTTCTCAAATTTCGAGGACCTTAAAACCAGGGGGTATAATGATCTCTACTCTCACTACGTTAGGTATATTGCCGGCACGAACAGCAAACGTACAATATTTTTACAAAGGAACAGAAATACAACGTGGTCAAACTATAGCACTTCAAAATGGAGATTCTTTTGATATACAATTTTTGGACTCTACCAATAATCCTGAGGCACAAACCCTTGAAGGTCTTCGTGTTACAAAGTTTTTTCATTCACCCGAAGCCATGCATGAACTTGCAAAAAAATTTGATTTTGAAATTATTATTGGAAATTGGCTTGAACTTATGGATCCGAGCCTAACCCAGGGAGAAACTTTCTCTCAAAATATACTTCTCCTAAGAAAGCCTAAATAAAAAATGACCTCAGCACTCTGCAAGGTCATTGTTATTTCTTCAAATAATTTCGTCCTTTCAATTCATCGGGCAAATACTCTTGCTCCACCGGCCCATCAAAATCTGGATTATACTTATACCCTTTGCCATATCCCAGTCCTTTCATCAGTTTGGTTGGAGCGTTTCGAATATGCAATGGCACACCCAAATGCGACGTATTGCGAGCATCTTCGGCCGCTTGTTTGTACGCGGTATACAGCACATTTGACTTCGCAGATTTTGCACAGTATACCACAGCCTGTGCTAAATTCACAGCACATTCAGGCATACCAATTTTGTGTGCAGCATCATACGCAGCATTGGCTTGTACGAGCGCTTCACTATTGGCCATACCAATGTCTTCACTGGCAAACCGAATCACACGTCTTGCCACATAGAGTGGATCCACTCCCCCTTCGAGCATGCGCGCGAGCCAATACAAGGCTGCATTGGCATCACCCCCGCGCATAGACTTGTGCAGAGCAGAAATGACATTATAAAATTCTTCCCCTTTGTTATCAAACACCAAGTGTGTTTTTTGCAAGGCTTCTTTGATGTCTTCTGTTTTCAAAATCACTTTTCCTGTTTTGACTTTTTTGGCTGTCACCGCAAGTTCGAGTCCATTCAAAGCCTGACGAGCGTCTCCGCCACACAGCGAAGCCAAAAGTTCCAAATCTTTGGTAGCAACTTCCACAGAAATATTTCCGAGTCCCTTTTCTGTATTATGCAGTGCTCGCTCCAGCAACTCCACAATATTTTCTTCCGTGAGACTCTGCAAAACAATCACTTGCGAACGAGACAAAAGCGCCCCAATCACTTCAAACGAAGGATTCTCAGTAGTGGCACCAATCAAAACAACGGTGCCATTTTCAACATATGGGAGCAGTGCATCTTGCTGCGCCTTGTTCCACCGATGAATTTCATCAATAAATAAAATAGTCTTTTGACCTTGTACCAATCTTTCTTTGGCCTCACCAATCACTTTGGTCAAATCTGCCTTACCACTTGAGACACCCGAAAGTTGCACAAAAATAGCACCGGTTTGATGGGCAATAATAGAAGCGAGGGTCGTTTTGCCTACCCCTGGTGGTCCCCAAAAAATGAGAGACCGCAAAGTATCTTGTTCAATGAGCCGGCGAAGTAAGGTGCCAGGACCGACGATTTTTTCTTGACCAACAAATTCATCAAGGCTTTGGGGTCGCATCCGGTCTGGAAGTGGACTCTGATTGGGAATAATCTTCATAGACTTTTATCTTAGCACGACGGTGCCAAATCGCATAGAGGCGGTACGCAGCCCATTCTTTGAACCGGTGCCAGGCCCCTCGTTTGTCCCAATCTTCTTTTTTGAGTTCAGTGGCTTCTTGAATCCATTCATCAAGTTTTGTTTTT
Organism: uncultured Gammaproteobacteria bacterium; assembly: GCA_964566225.1. GTDB lineage: Bacteria > Patescibacteriota > Patescibacteriia > Magasanikbacterales > UBA922 > CAYTKU01. The sequence continues at coordinate 170,970 of CAZMHV010000003.1, read as the reverse complement.
ACTCGTTTTACAAATTCTCTGTCTTTGATTTTTACATTGGCTTCGTACGAATCATAAAAACTCGTATGCTCCAAATTACTACTCCCTACCATGGCCCACTCATCATCTACCACCACACCCTTACCATGCATCATTTGCTTCACCAAAAAAATCTTCACCCCAAAACGTTGCATGAGGGCAAATAAAAAGTAAGCGGCATAGGTAAGGATACGCAGATCCGTACGAAATGGAATCAATAAATCAACACGCACTCCTCGTTTGCGTGCATTCCAAAGCGCTTTCAAAAATTCTTTGTCTGGAACATAGTAAGGTGAAAACAAAATCACGCGTTCACGGGCTTTCACCAGTGCTTCAATATATTTTTGGCGTGCCATAGAATCACGCGCGTGCGCATCATCATAGACAAATTCCACTTTATCTTTGTATAAACGAAAATGATATTTTAATAAATGTCTCACCTTTGATTTTTCTCCACCACAAATAATATACATTTTGGCAAAAGAACGTAACAGTGAACGCACTACTTTGCCTTGAATTTTTAGGTGAATATCAAGCCATGACTCCATGTCTTTTTGTACATTCACACCACCAATAAAACCAATTTTTTCATCGACTACCAAAATTTTTCGATGAGTTCGAGAAATGAGTTTGAGCCACAATCCTCGATACCGACGTTTTCGTTCTTGAAAAAACAAAAGTTCTACACCGGCTGCCTTGAGTGACTGCACACGCTTTTTAGGAAACCAAAATGTACCCCATGAATCAATAATAAGTTTGATGTCCACTCCTTCACGAGCTTTTTTTTCAAGCAAATCAAAAAAATCTTTTCCAGCATCATCATCTGACAAAGTATACATTTCCCAATAAATAGATTTTTGGGCACTCTCAATTGTTTGATACATGGCATCCCAAGCTTCTTTGGAAGAAGCATAAATGTCATATAAAGATTTGGTACTCATACTCCAATACACTACCTCAAATAGGCAAAAATTTCAAGGGTAGCCCACATAAAAAGCGCTCAAGCGAAAACACCTGAGCGCTATCAAAAATGTGATCAAAAATTCAACTACGAAATAGTGGTTCCTTTGAATTTTTTGCCAGTCAATGCCTTTTTTACTTCGGGTAAATTGGTACCTTGCAAAATAGAAACTTTGAGCCCAAGCTTTTGTGCTTGTTTACTCGCAATTGGGTCAAATGGTGCATTAAATCCTGGAGTCCATTTGTCACCCACCACTTCTTTACGGAAGCGTGCCCAATCAATGGTTTCAATTTTTTGCGCATCGGCAAATTTATTTGGATCTTTGGTGTACACGTATTCAATGTTGGAAAGATTCAAAAGTTCTTTGGCTCCATAGGTCTGTGCCAAAAACACTGCATCAATATCAGTAGACGCACCTGGTTTGTGGCCAGCGGCAAGGATGACAGATTTGCGAGTAGAAATTTTTTTATGTGGATCAGTAATAACGGTTTCGTATGCTATATCTTTCAACAAAAAGCGCACAAAGTTGGCATTAAAAATGGTGGTATGAATCCCAAGCCAATCAAGTTCTTCGTCGCTCATCTTTACCACCTGTTTAGCAGCATCTTGATACTGACGACAGGTCGCCCCACCACCAATGACCAAAATAAATTTGTCACCTTTTTTAACGCGATCAAGAATCATGGCACGAAATTTTTTGAGAAACGAAATATCAAAACCAGTTTTGGGAATAATGATGGATCCGCCGACTGAGAGAATTTTAAAATTTGACATAGGGAATGTAAAACAACTAATGAGTAAATGGACCAGGATGTGCTTTGAACTTTTTATTATTTACTTTCATAAGCGACTCCAGGTTAGAATTTTTTTGTTTGAGTGATTCAGGACGACCCGTAATAAAAGTATGTGGAGTGCGAAACCCCGTTTGTCCTTTGGTCGCACGACTCGAAGAGTGATTTTTCATAAGTGAAATGAGTCAGTAAATGAATAATGAAGAATCGAATATTTTCTTTTGTATTATTTTTAACCTGTCTGAGCCTACCCAATCCGCCATTTTAACATCAATGAAAGTTGGAATCTCACCAGAAAAACACGGGGCACAGACAGTGTGCGCAGATGAGGCTTGGAGTTGGCGAGTTTTAAAAATAATACAAAAGAAAATATTCGACTCTGATACAATGACGAACCTAATTCTTCTTCAAAGAACTACTCACCAACCACCCAATCAACCACAGCACCAAAGCTCCCCAAAACGCAGGACGAAAACCATTTACTTCAAATCCCTTCACCACAGTACTCACCAAATACAACATAAACGCATTGACAACGAAAGTAAATAACCCCAGTGTCAAAATATTGACCGGCAAAGTAAGCAGCAAAATAATAGGACGGATCAGTGCATTCACGAGCCCGAGTACCAAGGCCGCAATAAATGCCGCATACCACCCAGAAACATGAAACCCAGGTACCAAATAAGCAACCAGCAATAACGTTGCTGCACTTATAAACCAACGGAGCAATAAATACATACATTAAGTATTAAATAAAAAAAATTCAGCTGCCTAAATACCTTCTCCAAGAGCTACAATATCATTTTTACCGTCAAAGTCAACATCAGCAACACGTACATCAATACCAGGTGTCCCTATAGATGAATAGGCTTCAAACGAAGCATACTTTTGTTTGCCTTCAAGATTAAACAAACGTATAACTGGTTTTTTGCCAAACCCTGCACCCACAACAATTTCACTTTTTTCATCACCATCAATATCTCCAGAGGCAACATTCACTCCCCCGGAAAATGATTTTTCAAATGCCAAAAATGTATTGGTAAGTTTTAAATTTTGATCATAGACTTGTACTTTTGGTTCCATTCCTCTGCCCGCACCAACAATCAAACGGCCCGTGTCCAAAGCTAAACTCACTCCCCCCTTATATTTGTTACCAAAAGGATAGATACTCTCAGTTCTTTCAGAACCATCACGATTATATATTTTCACTGCACCATAAAATCCTGGAGCAGGCCCGACCGCAATTTCTTTTTTTCCATCGCCATCAATATCCCCAATGGCAACACGAAAGGTTCCAGGATACGATGCTGTATACGGAAAAATTTTCATAAGGGACGCACCATCTTCACGCCAAGCCAGGAGCTTGTTTTTGCTGACCACCACCAAATCCCGTTCACCATTGCCATCAAGATCAATATGAGCAATTTGATCACCACCTTCACGGACAGCATCTTCAAAAGCAAAAAATCCATTTCTTACCCGTTCACCCGTTGGATGAAAAAAACGTACAAAAGATCCATTGGTAAATAAAACGTCATTCACAGTAGAAAATGTTTTCAACAGAACGAGTCCATCATACGCATCGAGTGTCGTTTCTGAAACAATAGAACCATCATTCACAAATGGATCTTGTTTACCATGAATTTTTTCGTACTCACCCCCCAAGTCTATATTTTGGGGTCTTGCAGTGGGGTTCACCAAAGCAATGCCATTTTCAAAATTTCTTTTCCATACATCTGACGAAAAATTCTTTCCACCATTTTGTGCCATAGCCACACCTGTTGACTTACCAAGGTCAGTATCATATTCATCATAGTACCAGGTTTGTGAGTGATCTCTATCACCATAATCATATGAGTAATATCCATCGTGCATGAGTGTACTCGCTAACCCAAAACGCATTTTTTTATAATCACTCTTCATTCCTGTATTTGCTGTATTTGCATTGATAATATTGAGCCGTGGCATGGGTCCACCCGCAAAATCATAACCATATGTTTGCATAGTTGGTGTCCAAGCTTCACTTATAAAGTTTTCAAGTAAATTTCCATTCAACTCATTTCGGTAGACACGGGTTGTACCATTTCCCACAATATAATATTTATTATTCGAGAGTCTTCTCGTTTCATTATAAATATACTTCATACCCACTTGCCAAGCGCTATCTACAACATTTCTCACATCCACAGCACCATCGTTATTGCTATCGACATTTTCACCAACAAAATAAGTAATATTATCAAGGGCATTGTCATAAAATACACCATCCCATAAACCCGTAGAGAGTAAACGATTCACCACAAAATTTGAAACATAGTCATTGAACCTTCCACCATTTGCAAAAGGAGCATTGTGAGTCACATTGAGAGTCCATGTTCCCTCCCACCAAGACAACCGTTGACCTTGGCTATTATGCAAATACCAACTTTCGGGAATACCCGCAAAAAATTCACGTCTCAAATTACTATATGAAAAAGGTGCATCACGACGAATTTCTTGAGGTGTGATGTAGACCAACATTATAATATTGGGATTAAGTGCACGAATTTTTTGAAGTTGTGTACGACTTTTTTCTTGAGTTTCCATATCAAGCACCAACAAGTCCCACTTGGCAAGTTCCTGTGCTTCATCGTCAGTAATTTCCCACTTTAAAAAATAATTTGCTTTTTTGGGAAACACATCTTTGGTACGGAGTGCTTCTACCCATCCGAGTGGTGCCAAAAGACATATAACCAAAAACACACCAATACCTATGGCAATCAATTTTTTCAATTGCTCCAAACGATCACGCATACATCAATCTCTATATCTTTCCATGATACAAATTCATTATTTTTTTCAGATATGTCTGACTATCATTCATTTTGAGAGCTTCCATTTTGAGTTCATGACCAGTTTTTTCTCTTTCAAATGGTGATATACCATACCAGTACTCAATTCGCTCTGCCAAGACATGTTCATCTCCTACTGGAAACAAAAATTCAGGTGATAACAATTCTGGAATTCCTCCAATATTACTTCCTAACACTATTTTTTTGTGCATCTTAGCTTCGGTAATACTCAAAGGAGCATTTTCATACCAAACAGAAGGAATAACGAACAATGATGCGGCATTATACAATGCCTCTAACTCTTTGCCCGTCTTCCATCCATAAAATACCACATTTTGTAATTTTTTATAAATACACAGCGCACGAAGCCGATGTTCAAAAGGACCGGTACCCACCACGGCATATGGTATATGTGGAGTCAAAGCAGCGGCCTTTAAGAGTACTTCAACCCCCTTTTCTTCAGACAAACGACCAATAAAGGTAACGGGTCCAAGCACTGCATGAGGAGTTTGAGGTGAAGAAACTGGAATCTCTGCAGGATTGCGAACAACGGATATTTTGTTTTCATTCCACCCAGCTCTCACAAATAACCGCTTCAAAAATTCACTTGGCGAAATATACACATCAATCATTTTTTCGTATTGTTTATATTGACGATAGTAGGCTTCAACGGTTGCCAGTATACTTTCTGGAAAAGATTCCATACAGTTAGTGAGCACACAACGATAATATTTTTTACCAAGTATGGTTTCGTCAATTTTTCCATGATGAAATAAACTATAATTGGGACAAATCATTTTATAATCATGAAGTGTCATAACCGAACGAATATTGTATTTTTTAGTTACCTCCAAAAGTGCATAGGAAAGTTGATGATAAATATTGTGAAAATGAACCACATCAGGCTTGCATTCTTGGAGCATTTTTTCAAAACGAAGTTTTGCATCTTCATTCCGAATAGATTTAACACTGTTTTTTATTTTTTTTACCAATGAATCTTGACGATAATCAATTTTTGAAGGAAAAAGTTCATGATGCATGGTATTCTGTTCATGATCCATTGCAAAAACAAATACCTCATGTCCGGCTTCTCTCAAGAGTTTTGCCGTTGTCATGGCAACAACTTCAGCACCACCTCTCGGATACCAATATTTATTTACGAGTAATATTTTCATAAAAAATTTTTTGTACCAAGCTCGAGATACATTTGTTTATACTCCTCAGCCATAGTTGTTACCTGTGCATGTTTTTGAGCCCAGACACGACCTTGATGCGCTAGACGCAAAGATGCCTTGGGTTGTCTCATCTGCACAGACAAAGCTTGAGCGAGTTCATCACTATTACCAGGAGAAACCAATATACCTGTTTTTGTATGAAATAAAATTTCTGGTATTCCACCAATATTTGAAGCAATAACCAAACGTTCACTCGCCAAAGCTTCGAGCACTACCAACCCAAGTCCCTCCCATACAGAAGGAACCAAAATAATATCACATTCTTGATAGACACGTGCGACGTCGGCAGTAGGACTACGCCATTCTACTTGTGCAGCAACCCCAATTTTTTGGGCAAAAGCCTGCAAAGAATTTTTGAGATCACCTTCACCAACGATCACGAGTCGAACCGAATCAGTATTGAGTTTTCTGAGTGCTTCAAGTGCAATTTTATGTCCCTTTTGAGGGACCAGTCTTCCAATAATACCCAATCTGAGAGGAGCCTGAAATGTTGCCGCAGGAATTTTTTCAAAACGGGCGATATCAATACCATGTTGGATAACTCGAATATTCGAAAATGCAATGCCATACGTACGATGCATAAATTTTGCTACCGCTTGTGAAGGAGATGTATATATCTGTGAAAAATTTTTCATTTTTCTTTTGATAAATTCACGAATCCACGATTCTCCAACATTTATATTATGCTCTGTCGTCACTACTGGTACATGAAGTCGACGAGCCGCAAGTCTCCCCCACAAATCACCACCAAATAAATGCGTATGTACCACATCTGCCTGAATCGAAGATAAAAATTCTGTCAGTGTGTCCACTCGTTTCCATCGAGCTACTTTTTCAAAATGAAGTGTATGAAAAGAAACACCTCGAGGGAGTTCTTTGGCAAGATCTGACGTATTCCATAAAGAGATGACACTTTGACGTACACTTGTTTTCGGCACATGACGCGTAAGTTCAACAACAAAACGTTCAGCTCCACCAAAGCCAAACCGAGGAATAATATGTACGACATGCACAGGACGCTGAGACATATACTTATTGAGAAGAATTTTTCATAACACTTACAGCAGCCAATGCTACTCCAAGGGGAAGCCACATCACACTATTGAAGTACGACGTATTAAAAATTTGAAATACCATAGCACCGAGCGCCATCACAAAGAGTAACTTAGAAAGAGTTTCTCTTTGTCTTTTCTGTTCAACAAAAAGTACCCACACAATAGAACCCAAAAATAACAGAAAAAAAGTGAGACCCAGTATGCCCTGTTCCAAAAGAATTTTTTGAATAAATCCATGTGCGTCGAGTGCCGCACCAAACTCTACTGTATGTACGTAGGTATCTTCAATAATAGGTACAAAACTTCCTGGACCATGTCCTATCCACAAAGATCGTTTGGCATAAAATAAAACAATCTTGGTCACTTCAATACGAGAAGTATCTGATGAACTTACAATGTGAGAGGTCAAAAATACCAACATATACATTATAAATACCAGACCAAGAATTGAAAGCGGTAAAAATAAATGCTTTACTTTTTTGAATAAAATTTGAAATTGTTCACGAAATAACAAAATTAAAGCAACTATTTCGACAGCAAGAGTAATCCAGGCAGCACGAGACAAGGTACCAAGTGCGACCAAAAGGATAAGTCCTGTTCCTACAAAATACCAGCTAAATAGATTTTTTTCTTGAGATCCTTGTATGCCTGGTTGTTTTCGTTCTTCCCACATATGCCATAAACCAATCGGAAATAAGGCAATCAGTACCTCAGCAATAAGGTTGTGGTTTATACCAAGTGGAGCAAAACTTCCAATGCCATAAGGTTGAATACGAACCCATCCTGAACTTGGTATCACAAAAAGCGAAGAGAGACCAAATAGAGCGATACATACGCCGAGCCAAAACCAAATTTTGAGCAACCGGGTAAGAATAACTTTTTTTTGGATAAGCAGATGAGGTAAAACAATAAATGCAATAAAATTGAAAATAAGAGGACGAAACAAAAAACGAAGACTCTCACTGGTCTGCATTTCATGGGTAGAAAGAGCACTCCACCAACCAAGCGCTACAAAACACACATATAAAAATGTTGGCACTATTAAGTGCCTCCAAGAATATTTCTTTTTCCAACGACCCAAAAATATACCAAACAAAACACACGGCAAAATAATCGCTGCCAAAAAATCAACGACCGGAGCATTGATTGAGTTCAAAAAAGAAATATTACGAGTAATCTGATAATTAGCCAAAGCTACCTCCCAGCCATGAAAAAAACCAAAAATCCCAAGTGCATACATTCCCCAATCAATCTTTACAATCAATGCAAACAGTACAAGCAAAACCAAAAAAATTACCCCCAAACCCTGAAATTGTTGAAAAGGAAATAAAAGGAGAGTACAAAAAAATACAAAAAACAAAAGGCCACCCGCCTCTAGCTCCTCGGTTGGAGACGAAAACTGGAATGGTTCCAAAAAGTTGGGAGCAAGGGGAAACTTTTTTTTGAAAAACATACAGAGTCAAAGAATGCTTCAATTATACCTTTTTTAGGCTAAATAATCAAAATTCAGGGTTCTCCAGACAAATATCCTACCTTACCCCCAAGTAAAAAAATAATTTTGCTTTATTGAGCCAAATTTTATCATTTTTTAAAAAAGGAATTTTCCCCTTGACAAAACTCAGATTTTATGTTAGGGTGAGCAGTTATTAACTCCCACTATGCGAATAGCAATGATTGGACAAAAAGGAATCCCTGCCAAAGATGGAGGCGTTGAACGCCATGTCCATGATTTAGCATTGCGCCTCGGTGAACGTGGATTTGACGTAAGTGTATACTCTCGACGCTGGTATACTGGGGACATATCCATCAATGCCCAAAATGTAACACCGATTCATGTTCCTACTTGGCATACCAAACACCTTGATACTATTGTGCACACGTTTCTTTCTACAGTGCATGCAATGTATCACCGCAACGATGTTATTCACTACCACGGAGTAGGGCCATCGTTACTTTCCTGGATTCCTCGTCTGTTTACCCCATATATCAAAGTAGTTACTACATTTCACTCCATGGATCGAAAACACCAAAAATGGGGATTGTTTGCTAAACTCATGCTCCGCCTCGGCGAATTTACTGCCTGCCATTTTGCCCACACTATTATTGCCGTATCTCCTACCATTGAACAGTATGTACGCGATGTGTACGACAAAAAAGCATTGTATATTCCAAATGCCATTACCCTCAAATCTCCTGACTTGCAAACTGAATACCTCAGTGAATTTGATATCCGTTCCAAAAACTATACGATCATGGTCTCTCGTTTGATTCCACACAAAGGGGCCCACTATTTGATTGATGCTTGGAAACAACTCAAAAATGAAAACCCAACACTGATACAAGATAAAAAATTGGTGATTGTAGGTGATGGTTACTATACACAAGACTACGTTGAAAAACTCAAGCTCATGGCCAAAAATGATACCAGTATTGTGTTTACAGGATTTCAAACAGGTGAAAAATTACGAAGTCTTTTTTCACAAGCATTGTTTCAAGTACATCCATCAGACAACGAAGGACTTCCCCTTTCTGTACTCGAAGGTATGGGCTACAGTTTGCCAGTGATTTTGTCCAATATTCCAGAACATCGTGATCTTACCAGTGATCTCGAAGCATTATTTCAATATGGATCAGTGAACGATTTGAAACAAAAATTAAAATTCTTTTTGTCACTTGATTCTCAAACACTCCAAAACAAAGGAAAATCAAATCGAGATATTATTGAAGAATACTATTCATGGGACAAAGTAATTGAAAAGATTGTGGATGTCTACGAACCTTTGGTGGCAACACCAGTACCACAACGTATTTTTCAAACCTAATATACTCAAAAAAAATCCTTCACATATGAAGGATTTTTTTATAGAATTTTTACTGACCAATGACCTTTACTTCGAGTCGATTGATCTGACCTGGAACGCCCGGAGTTCCTGAGACACAAATCACTTCGTCTCCAGCCTGTACCCAGTTACTGTGCATGATATTTTCGAGAGAAGTTTCTACCAAAGTATCAACACTCTTGGTCTCGGGCAACACAAATGGCTGTATCCCCCAGGACAAATTGAGCTGACGCATAACTCTTTCATGCGGTGTAGAAACCAAAAGGAGTAACTCTGGACGATGAGAAGAAATCATACGAGCAATGGTACCTGTCCAAGAAGCAGCCACAATGGCTTTGGCTCCAGCTCGTTCTGCGAGCACGCGAGCGACTTCACCCAAAACAGTTTCTGTGTCAGTACTTCGACTCAGTGATTCATCTCGAGACACATTGTCGTATTCAGATTGTTCGGCTTCGCTAATAATTTGTGACATGATAGTGACGGTTTCCACAGGATGTTTACCAGTAGCACTCTCATTGGAAAGCATCACGGCATCGGTGTGATCCATCACGGCATTGGCCACATCCGAAACTTCAGCTCGAGTCGGACGAATACTGTTTTCCATAGAATCAAGCATTTGCGTAGCCACAATTACTGGTTTGGCATGGGCACGCGCCAGAGTAATCAGTCTTTTTTGAATTACTGGTACTTGTGCTCCAAGAATTTCAATGCCCAAATCTCCTCGTGCCACCATAATACCATCCACCACTTCAAACAAACTTTCAATGTTATCTACGGCTTCACGACGTTCAATTTTGGCAATGATTTTTATGGGGCTTGGTGACTCAACTCCCAATTCTTTTTCAGCATTGGCAATAAGTTCACGCAACTCCAAAATATCTTCTTTGGTTCGAACAAATGAAAGTGCAATAAAATCTACTCCTTGCTCTACACCAAAATGAGCATCTTGCTTATCTTTTTCTGTCATAGCACGCACGGTGAGCGTGGTGTCTGGTACATTGATGCCTTTGTGAGAACTAACTACTCCCCCAGCAATAACATTGGCATAAATTTTGGTTCCTTCTACACGTGTTACCTGTGTTTCCAGTTTACCATCCGCAATAAGTAATCGTTCGCCAGGTTTTACAAATTGATGGAGTTCTTCGTAATCAAGAGGAAACACACCCGGAGTATATTCTTTTTGTGCAGTATCAAAAACAACTTCTGTTTCATTGACCATTTCCACCCCTTCGTCAGGCATTTTGCCCACACGAATTTTGGGCCCTTGTAAATCTTGCAAAAGTGCAATTGGTTCCCCTGTTTTACTTGAAACTTCGCGCAAATTTTTGATGAGCAGAGCATGATTTTCATGTGTGCCATGCGAAAAGTTAAGACGTGCCACATTCATGCCTGCTTCAACCATTTTTTCAAGCGTAACAACATCTTCACATGCAGGTCCAATAGTACAAACAATTTTGGTGCGTTTCTTCATACAAATCAAAATTTAGAAAAAAATTTTTATTGAGCTCTGTTTATTTGACTTTCTATACCTGTCAAAAGTTCTTTATAAGTGTTTTTTTTATCAGCCAAAAATGCTTTGGCAGTTTGATCAAGCATCACATAAGGCATACCATCTGGTTGGAGTGTATCACAGTATTGTATGAATGCGTCAACCTGTTCAAGAGCAGAGATAACGGCAGTTTTATTTTGTTCAGGTGTATTTCCTGGCTGAATATTCAATTGAGCAGCTTGAAAAAGCTCATTTACCCTTACTTGTTTTTCAATACTCTTTTTTATTTCTTCATCGGTTGGATTCACCTGTTCATAAAACAGAGGCTGCAGTGATTCATTTTTACCCGGAATTTTAATTCCCGAAGCAAATGTATACTCCCCAGAACCGTCATCCAAATCTTCTCTGTGTACCCTAAAAATCTCTTCTGTTTGTGCAGGAGATATTTTGTCTGCAGCCGAACGAAATTTTTCAAACACCAAATCTCCATCACTATTATAAAAAATAATTTCATCGTTTGGTTTCAAACCATCATACGCATCTGAAAGAGTACCCTCCAAAATTTCCAACACATGTGGAAACATTTTTACAATTTCTTTTTTGATATCCAAAAATTCAGCATGAGGTTCTTCATCCAGAGTTTCATCATCTTTGTGCTCTTGAATCTGAGCCAAATCTTCTATTTCGTCTTCTCCACCCACAGGCATTACAACAGTAACTTCATCTGGTGAAGCGAATTTCTCTACTGGTTTTTGAAGAGGAGTCCCTTCTGTAGGTGCAATCGGCTCACTCCCAGATATTCCAAGTCCCAAAACAAAGGCTCCAAATTTCCTTCCCCATTCTCCCATATATTTAATGTCAATAATTAACAGTGATATTTATTTATTTTCAGCATTCACGGGAAATTCTTCAAGTTTCAGTTCCACTTCTCTTACTTTTCCATTCTTTCTATACGTAGTTTTTGATATTCGATCAGACGATCTTCTAACACTTTATGAGCTTCTGGGGTAAGTGGTATAGTAAGGTCATCATCTGAATTGAGAGTATCACAATATCCAAGAGTATTCTGCAATTTTTGAATAATACTATCAAGTAAAATTCTTTGTTCTGAAACATTATTCTCTTTCACAAACTTCTTCATTTCATTTGCAGGGTAATATTCAGAAAGTTTTTTAAATTTTTCCATAGTATCCTTTAATGTAGTCGGAGTAGCACCCTCTAATTTAATTGAAAAAAGAGAATCTGATTCATACCTACCAACCCAGGGAGATTGTTGCACAGATTTTCCGATGGGAGATTCAAAAATATATTCAGGAGTTCCGTCATCTTTTGGTGTAATCCTTAAATTAAAAACGGGTTTCACAAAGTAATTATCTCTATCATTTACCTTTTGACTCACCAATATAGTTTGTAACAAAGAATTTTCTCCTGATACAGGAGCAAGATAATAATAGAAAAATTCTCCATCTTCCAAATTACTATGAAATTCTTGTATATTTGTATCTTCAGGAGATTTTTGTATACCCAAAAAAATTTCTGAAAGACTTTTTTCAAAGTCAGACATACTTTCATCTTTTTCTACACTCTCTTGTATTGCCCGGTTCTTTTTTGGGGAATTTTCTTTTTGTTTAGATTCAATATTATCTCTATTATCTCTTTGAGAAAAATTGACTGAATTTTTAGAATCTCTCGAATCTGAATGAATAGGTGTTGATTCACTTCCCATTACTCCTAGTCCCAAGACAAAGGCTCCAAATTTCCTTCCCCATTCTCCCATATATTTAATGTCAATAATTAACAGTGATATTTATTTATTTTCAGCATTCACGGGAAATTCTTCAAGTTTCAGTTTTACTTCTTTTTCTTTTCCTTTGCTCAGTACTTTCAAAGTGACTTCGTCTCCAATATTAAATTTGGAAATTTCTTTGGGCAGAGAGTCCTTGTCTTCAAGTCTCACACCATTTACTTCCAAAATAATATCATTTTCAATGAGCCCTGCTTTGTCTGCGGGTGAACCTGGAATCACAGGCAATTGACTTGTATCTGCACCACCACGAATAAGTGCCCCATAGTTGATACCTAAGTTATTTTCATTGGCAATAAGTGGAGTGATAGGCATATAACGTACACCGAGCCATGGACGGATAATACGACCATTTTTTTGAACACTTTCAATGGTACGTTTCAAACTATTGATAGGAATAGCAAAACCAACGAGTTGTCCTTGTTGAGACACAGCGGTATTGATACCAATCACCTCACCACCCAAATTCAAAAGTGGTCCACCCGAATTTCCTGGATTGATAGCCGTGTCAGTTTGAATAGCCTGATCCAAGACTTCACGTTGTCCAAACATATTGCCTGCCTCTACGTGACGACCAATGCCACTGACCACACCTTTGGTTACCGTATTGCCAAACTCTGCGAGAGCATATCCAATAGCAATCACGGTTTGACCAATTTGAATTTTATCTGAGTCTCCCAAACTGAGTACAGGTAATTCTTTGGCTTCAATTTTGATAAGCCCAACATCTAGCACCGGATCAGTCGCAACTACCTTGGCAGGGTATTCTTTACCATCAGACATGACTACGGTATACACCGCAGATTCGTCACCAACCACATGTTTATTTGTCACAATAAGACCATCTGTGGAAATAATAAATCCACTTCCTCCACCAACGCGTACTAAATCATTTGGTTTTTTATCATCTTTTGGGGCAGGTTCCACAGGTACTTGTAAACGCATTGGAAAACCAAAAAAATTATCAAAAACATTTGCACTCGGGTTATTTTTACCAATATGCTGAGATATAACAATACTCACTACTGCAGGATTGGCTTTGTGAACAACATCAATGACAGTTTTTTCTTCTTCAGAAAAAACTTGACCCGAAGTTTGTGATTGCGATTTGAGAGAAGATTTTAAATTTATTGAACCTGTACCATACCGTAAAAATATCATGGCTCCCAAAAAACCAGAACCACTTCCAATCAAAAAAGTAGCTATCAAAGTGAGTGCTATAAGCTTATGTGAATGTTGTTCTTTCATAAAATAAAATGTGATATTCAATGAAAATTTTATTCATTGAACAATGACTTACCTCATAATTACAAACAAAAGAGAAAGAAACTTTCACTTTTTGCCCAAAAGAGAGAAATCATTCATTTCCCAATTTCAAAATTTCAGTTTCAAAACCTTTGACATCTTCAAATTTTCTATATATGGAAGCAAAACGGATATACGCAATAGTATCAAAACGACGCAGGTGCTTCATGACCAATTCACCAATTTCTTTACTCCGAATTTCTCGCTTTTTCTTTTTTTGTATATCACGTTCAACTCCATGAATCAGTTTATCAAATTTTTCTTTGGTAAAAGGACGTTTGGCGAGCGAAAACCGAATCCCCTTTTCGAGTTTTTGTCTATCATAAGTTTCTCGCTCTCCGTCATTTTTAACTACAATAATATCAAGAAGTTCAATTTCTTCAATCGTAGAAAAACGGTACTTGCACTTTTCACATTCTCGGCGACGACGCACGAGCATACCATCGCTACTCACGCGAGTATCGAGTACTTTGGTTTCTTTGGAACGACAAATAGGACAAAACATATTCAAAGTTAAAAGTCGAGTCAAAAGTTTTTAAGTCAATCGAAATAGACTGTCTCACTTCATCACTCGACTTTTGATTTTTGATTTTTAACTTTTGACTCAGATTACATGCCCATTTTTTTGCGAATAAACGCAGGAATTTCAAGATCTTCATCATCGTTCTTTTTGGGAGCGGGAGGAGGTTGAGGTGGATTATAGGTATTGTGAAAACCAGTATTCATCATGGGCTGCGGTGGCTGTGCTGCCATACCACCAAACTGCGGAGCTGCATGTACTGGTGTAGGTGGTTGAGGTGGTTGCACCGGTGGTTGTACTGGTGGATGAAACGTAGGCCGATTAAATGTTGGAATATTCATACTTTCATCGGCTTCTTCATCTTCTTCAAAAGTCATAACTGGTTGTGGTGCAGGTGCTGGTGCTGGTCTGTCTTCAATTGGTTTTTTCTTCAAAAATGTTGTATTGGATGAAAAAAAGGCACGAGGTCGTTGAACAGGAGCCGGAGCAGAAACTTCTCCTTCATTTTTTTCTCCTTCGTCATCAAAACCAGTCGCAATTACAGTAATGCGAACGTCTTCACCCATGGTTTCGTCAATTATGGCACCAAAAATAACCTTTACATTTTCATCAGCAGAACTCGTAATTATTTTGGCAGCTTCGGCAACTTCTTGCATACTCAAACTCGTGCCTCCGGCAATGGTAAACAACACACCACGAGCTCCATCAATAGACACCTCGAGGAGTGGACTTGATATTGCAGCCCCTGCAGCGAGTGCTGCCCGGTCTTCACCTGTA
Organism: uncultured Gammaproteobacteria bacterium; assembly: GCA_964566225.1. Lineage (GTDB taxonomy): Bacteria > Patescibacteriota > Patescibacteriia > Magasanikbacterales > UBA922 > CAYTKU01. The sequence goes on along the minus strand of CAZMHV010000003.1, from coordinate 155,344 downwards.
CCAATACCAATACCCATGAGCGCAGAGCCCTGGTCTTTCATAATAGTTTTGACATCGGCAAAGTCAACATTGATGAGTCCTGGCACCGTAATGAGTTCAGAAATTCCTTGCACACCTTGACGCAAAACATCATCAACAATTTTGAATGATTCTAAGAGAGATGTTTTTTTATCAATAATTTGAAGTACACGATCATTGGGAATCGTAATAATAGTATCAACATGTTTGGCCAAATCATTGTAGGCTTTTTCACCCACTTTTTTGCGTTGAGGTCCTTCAAATGAAAATGGTTTGGTAACCACAGCCACAGTAAGCGCCCCCAAGTCTTTGGCAATTTCGGCAATCACTGGACTCGCACCTGAACCAGTACCACCACCAAGTCCACAGGTAACAAAAACCATATCTGCGTCTTTGAGCATTTCACGAATTTCGTTTTGTGATTCTTCGGCAGCGCGCTTACCTACTTCTGGATCCATACCAGCACCAAGTCCACGAGTCACAGCCTTACCAATATGAAGTTTGTGTGGAGCACTATTGTGATGCAATGCCTGAACATCCGTATTCATGGCAATAAAATCAACACCACGAATACCATTCTTTACCATGCGGTCAACAGCAGATCCACCAGAACCACCAACACCGACTACTTTAATTTTGGCAAAGGTTTCAATTTGAGGTTTTACTTCAGGCATAGAGGAGAAATTGTGATTGAACAAAAAAATTATTCGATATTCAGCGTTTTTTTGTTCAATAAATACAGTCCCCTATAGTGTATAGGGTTTCAAAAAGGGTGTCAAGGAAAAATGGAAAATATGTGTATAAAGAGAGGTTTTGGCCGTGTTTTTGAGTTATTTTTTGAGGGTAGTGATAGGTCGACTTTGCGTAATGTAAAATTTGCCTTGTTCAAAAGCCCATTCAATATCACAAGGAAATCCATAGTGATCCTCAATACGTTTGCAGAGGGTGGCCAGCTCAATAATTTGTCTGCCAGTAAGTTTTTGTTTTTCCCCTTCTTCTTGATGCAGGTCAATCCACATATTTTTCGTGTTCTCTTCGTCTGGTGTCCCCTGCTTTTCGGCTTCAGCATGCGCACGCACTAACTTTTTATTCTGATGACCAATGTGAATATCCATGATCATCATATCTGTTTTACTAATAATGTAACTATCTGGCGTCACTTGCCCACTCACAATCGCCTCTCCGAGTCCATAACCAGCTTCCAGAATCATTTGATTGGGGTCTTCGGTCACGGGGTGAACCGTAAATGCCACACCAGAAATTTCGGACTGAACCATTTTTTGAATCACTACTGCTACTGACACATAACTGTCGTGCAAATTTTTTTCATAGCGATAAAAAATCGCACGTGGAGTGAAGAGCGATGACCAACAGTGTTTGACGCGTTCAATGACATTGTCACGAGTTGTGTTCAAGTAGGTTTCAAGTTCTCCTGCCCAACTGGCAATCGATGAATCTTCGGCAGTAGCACTGGAGCGAACGGCGACGTGGTCGGCGCTCAGTTCGTCGAAGGCGGCTAGGATTTCTTGGGTGAGGTCTTCTGGCATCGGAGTGTCGTTGATAACATCACGAAGGATTTTACTCGCACGATCAATGGTCGCAGTATCTTCAGGATTCACCTCTTTGATACGCGCGGCAATTTCTTCTTTGAGTTCTGTTTCTTCAATGAACCGATCAAAGGCATTGGCCAAAACAACACAGCCAGGTGGGACGGGAATTCCGGCTTGAGACATTTCACCAAGAGACGCGCCTTTGCCACCGGCAATAGCAACGTCGTCTTTGTTGATTTCTTTGAAAAATTTGAGGTGTGGCATAGTCAGAATGATTAAAAAGTTCAGTCAGTTATATGGCTTAGTATACAGCAAATACATTGACAAAAGCAACATTTTTTGATACACTCTACCGTTATGGTAAAAGTTGTATAAAAATTGCTTATTTTAGCGATTTTTTATAAATAACCATACTGCGGTTCGTTACAATTTGGCTTATTAACCTGAGAGAAAAGCCTGGTCCACAGTTGCTCACCCTGTAAAAATAATTTTACCTGGTGAGCAATCGTGGACGGGCCAATCAACTACTCCGTCCCTTGCCAAGGAGATCCCATCATGGGAAACTTCGTCGCCACCGCGCGCCACGGCGCCCACAAGGACAACGTGCTCACCCCTCTCGGCAAGGAGGAGGTCGACGTCAGCGCCCGCTGGCTGCTCAAGCGGTGCCGATCCGAGGACATCAGGACCATCAACCTGGTGACCAGCAAGGAGCCCCGGGCGATCGAGAGCGGCGCCCGATACCAGGCCATCTTGGTGGAGGGGGGCCTCACGGTCAACGTCCACGACCCCGACGCCCGCCTCAACCCGGCTGGCGGGGTCGGCGCCATCGCCAAGGGCGACGCCGAGAAGGGCATTCCGCCCTACGGCCAGGGGTTCATCAAGTGGTGGGCAGACCAGTCCGCCCTGCCCGAGGGTGTCGAGCCCTTCGACTCAGTGGCTCGACGGGTCACGAAGGTGCTCGATGAGCGCGACACGGACGAACTCACCGAACTGCTCTTGGTAGTCTTCCACGGGGGCAGCATCGAGCCCGGGCTCAACGATTTCCTCGTACTCAAAGAAGACTACATGGATGACCTGCCCTCCGGCGCACTCGTGGTGTCGGACATGCAGGAGCTGTCCTACCAGGTTTTCAACCCGGCCGACGGCTCGGTGACCTCGAGCAACTGAGCCCTCTCTCGGCCAAGCCGAACGAACCGCGTCGCCGACGCGCATGCCGTGACTTCCAAGTCATGTGTATGCCCGTCGGTTCCGCCACATGAATATTTTTCAAACAAGAATCTTCATTTGGAAAAAGAATCCCATATCACTGGGATTCTTTTTATTTATATTTTTTTCACCGTCCCCTGCTCTGCATTCACTTCGATCATGTCACCATCATGAAAAACCTTTGTAGCATGTTTGGTTCCAATCACACAAGGCTTTTGCAACTCGCGAGCCACAATGGCAGCATGACAGAGCATTCCACCTTCGTCAGTCACAAACGCAAGCGCTCGTTTCATAATTGGCAAATAACTCGGATCAGTCATTTCGGAAACAATAATATCACCGTCTTGAAATTTATTCATGTCAGCACGACTGGTGACAATACATACTTTTCCAGTGACAATTCCTCGGTAACCAACTTGACCTTTTACTTCATTTACGGTGTGGTCAACTTCTTTTTTAAAAAATTCTTTTTGATCAATCATTTTTTGAGCTTGCTCACCAAAATAAAATTCAATCTTACCAGGTGGATATTGATGGACATACAACACTTTTTTTCTTTGTTCAAGTTCCTCAGGTGTTGGAAGTGGTGCATTTTTCTGCACAAAATTTTCCATTTCAGTACACACTAAGTAGAGTAAGTGATCTACACGATACAGAGAAGCGTGATGTTTGGCAAACCAAGCCAAATAGCGTGGAATAAATTCCATTTCTCCTCTTTTGTAAATAACTTCACCACGATGACGAATTTTGGTAGCCCAGTCAAAAAATTCTTCTTTTTCTTGCGGAGATAAAGTATCAGTGAAATCAATTGGATCCATTCCTACATACGCGGTCGGAAATAATTCTTTATAAAAAGAAAAAAAGTCTAAAATGGTCTGTAAGGAAAACTGTTCTTCGGGAAGATCGATAAGCTGTTCATACTTGGTCACTTCTGCATCAAAAATTTCATACATGGCAGACAAGTCAATGGACTTCTCTTGAAAACTCTTCACCACCAACCGACTTGCCTGTTCTCGACCGGTCACAGGCAGAGAGTGATAATACACACCATCAACGACAAGAGAAAACAATTCAGGAAAGGTACCCTGATAAACTTTGTGTGTAATATCACTCACCATGGCTTCGATGACAGCCGTGATACCAAGGATAGTATATTCACGTCGGTGCGTGTCGTATTTTTTTGTCATACAGAAATACGTATATTGTAAGTATAATTATATTTTTTTAATAATACCTTTCGTTGCATCCACTTCCACAACATCCCCATCCTTTAAAATTTTTGTTGCAATTTTAGTACCAATCACACAAGGAATCCCTAACTCGCGTGAAACAATCGCAGCATGGGAAGTGACACCACCTTGCTCAGTTACAATTCCAGCAGCCTTTTTCATGGCAGGAACAATATCTGGGTCAGTGGCAATAGAAACAAGAATATCTCCCTCGTTCATTTTTTGCATATCTTCGGCACGAATAATAATTTTCACCACGCCCTTGGCATAACCAATACATGCACTTTCACCACGAAGCTCGGTAATGCTGGTATCAATTTCTTTTTCTACAGATTTCATATATTCACTTGCCTCTTCACGAATCATTACATGTTCAAAATTCTTTTCTGCATAGTACACACACATTTTGGTACGCTCGAGTAACTCTTGCTCACTGTAGTTATCATTCAGCAATAATTCTTTCACTTCAGGAACTCGCAAAAAACGAACTTGTTTTTCGGTCAAAAATTTTCGTCTCGCTATTTCTTTCAAAATTGGTGACATGTGATGAACAGCCAAAAGCTGTGCATAGCGACGATAAATTTTGGTCACCATAAATGCCCCGAATTCATCGAGAACCGTTCGCCATTGGCCTTCAATGTGTAACTGTTCAATAAGTGCGAGTCTCTTTTGTTTCGCTTTTTCGAGTTCTTGATATTGTTTTGCCAAAATTATAGTAGCAGACTCTGCACTCAGGAGAACATCTTTGATTTGATGCAAATACTCTTCAACGGTATACTCTCCACTCACCCATAAATGCTTGGTGTAATAATACTTTTTCCAATGTTCAGTAATGAGGTTTTGTAAAGGTAAAGAAAGCCTCTCAAAAATATTTTGTAGAGATTCTGTTTTGAACAATTCAACTGCCTCAACATCTTTTTGGACCTCCTGCACAATTTTGAGTAAATCTTCTTGCTCAATAAAAATAAGAGATTTTTCTGTGGGTTGAGTGAGTGTAATAAAATATTCATTGAGATTTTCTGCTGAAACACCGAGGGAAAGCAAGTATTCTTTTACTCTTTTGGTTAAGTTGTTGTGAAACATGTCCACTGCCACAGGAATCCAACACCAAGTATAGTACTCACTATGAATAGTATTGTGTGTTTCATAAATTCTCCACAATTCTTCATTGGGGAGAGAGTCAAGATTGGTTTGAGGAATCGTTTCACTAAAATTTCGAAGCTTGTCTGCTTCAAGCATAATATTTTTATTCACCTCAGCCGCATAGCCTGCTTCATGAACAATTCGCTCGGCAATATATTCGGCTACTTCAAAAGAATCTTTTTCACCAAAATAAAACCACAAGTGATACCCTTCATACTTACACAAAATCTTTTTGTACGCCTTGCCAACATTTTTATCAAAAAAACTCACAAAACCATTCAGCCAAATATTGGAAAAAAATAAATCAGCATTTGGGATATCTTCACCGAGCATCCAGGCATCTTCATCTTGAAAGTATTTTGGTTCCATAGTTATGAAATTATTTTTCACAGTAGCTAAGATTTTTTCTGTAATTAGCCAAATTTAAACCTATCGTATACTATTCTTCTCACATTTTCAATACCTTGACAAATCCCAAATTTCTGCTATACTTCGGCATTATGGAAAAAAATAATAAAAAATGCTCTATACAGCGTTTTTTATTGACCATACGAGTGAGTTTTTTACAATTCAAAAAGAATGAATGGCCAGGTGGGTAGCTTTGTACAATGGAGTATTCCATGGTAGAAAGCTACCTACCTATACGAGGAGGAGCCGGCAATGGTGCCGTTCTGTCTTACTCTACCGACCAGGAGAAAACAAATGCCTCTCAAACTCTGCCCTTTCTTCCCCTCTTCCCAGTCGCGCTTTTTCTTCGTGTGCGGGCACGATCGTAAGCCCGACATCACAGAAAAGCGACGGCTCATGGAACGAGCCGCCGCCCTGCGCAACGCGGGGATTCAGATCAACAGCATCCTGTGCTCGCAAGATCCCAAAATGGTTGCGCAGGCAATCATGGTGTACAACGAAATTGGAGGCAGTCAAGCAAAGCTGATCACGGCCCAAGAACTCACGAATTTCAACCTGTGCCCACCTCCGGCGGGGATGAACATCGATGAGATTCAAGCGCAAGCCGAGGGAGTCACTCCCGAAGTCTACATGATCGCGAGGAAGGCATACTATCGACATGATGTATGGGAATTTGGAATGAGGTCAGCCCAAGCCGTCCGTGCTCACCTGGGCCAATTCAGGCCCGGCGTCACCATCATGGTCTACACCCACCCGGGTCGCATCGATGCCCTGCTGCAGGATCTGACTCCCAACTACAGCGCCCCGGATCCACTCCTGCCCGGCCACATCATGGAGCTGACCATGGTCCAGAACACTTGGCAGGTGCTCCACATGCAGCACCTCACAGACGAAATGCTCGGTGTTGGCAAGATCGACCTCCCGAGCTGAGCGTCCCACCGGCGCCCCGCCACCATTCTTCACTCACCCCTCCGGGCGGGTGCGCAGCAACTTTCGTTGCAGTGCACTCGCCCCGGCCGTCCAAATAAATATTTCTTTGTGAAGGAATCTTTATTTGGGCGAAAAAAATACCGATTGTTTTGTACAGTCGGTATTTTATTTTTACCAAAATTATTTTCATCATGTTTATTTTTTCACTCCCTACCGCAACATACTCTGTATCTTCTTCTTCACATCATCATTTTGTGGCACCAATTCACGTACTTTTTGATAATACGACAAAGCAGTACTCTTGTCCCCTTTTCGTTCAAAAAGCAGCCCCAGACTATATAAAATATTTGGATTGGTAGGTTGTTTTTTCTCTGCATCCAACCTCAGAGCTTGCTCCCACAATTTTTGTGCGCGGTCATCATCTCCTTTTTCGTGTCTGTTGAAAAAGAGCACCCCATAGTTAAACAGCAAATTACCCGTAGGGTCAGTAATTTTGAGCAAAGCTTCATAAAACCCAAGTGCTTCATTGTATTTGCCGGCATCACGATACAGCACAATCAAGGCTTCATAGGCAGGTACATAGTCAAATTTAAGTTCAATAGCTTTTTGCAATTCTTTTTCTGCTTCAGACAACTTGTTTTCTTGTATATACACCTGTGCTAACCGGGTATGATTCACAACATTACTTGGTTCAAGCAGCAACGCAGATAACAAAGCATCTTTAGCCCAAGTATTGGCCTCGGGAGCGAACGAATGTGCATTCAAATACATGAGTGCCAAAGTTTCATAATTTTCTACGTTGTTGGGTTCAAGTTCTGTGGCAATTTTGGCGACATTGGCAGCACTCGCAACTAAGCTGGCCACCTCTGGAGTATTTTGGTTATTCTTTTCATATGCTACTTTGGCTTTTTGCAAATACACACGAGCCAATGAAACTTGGTACGGTGCATAACTGCGACGGTACTCAATAGAACGCTGCAAATATGCTTCTGCCTCGTCAAGTGAAGAAACCTGTGATGCTTTGACCCAAGAATACTCGGCCAAGTACATGCGTACACCAAAAGCAGTCGAGAGAATAATAAGTGTAAAAAATAAAATAATACCAAACGAAAGTGCCAATGAATACTGTGGTGAAACCACCAAACTAATATCTTTTTCAACTACAAATTTTTTGTTTACAAAACCAATACCTACAATAATAAGCGCCAAAAAACACCACCATGTCCACCACGACACAATATCTACAAAACTCACCAAGAGCCCCACTGTCAAAGCTATCCAGGCTGCACCAACCACAAACACATCAAAAATTTCAGCAAAGGAAGAAAATCCCTGTGCATGAAGCGTGGGAGCAACTCGTTCTTGAATCAATCCTTTCCAAGAAGATCGAAGTTCTGTCCAAGTAGAGAGCATGGCGCCAAGTCCAATAAGAATAAGTAAAATAAAAAAGACAGAACCAAGTAACCCTACCTCAACAAGAAGGGCCAAAAAAGTACTAAACGGTGCATGAAACCGAGTATTAAAAACAATCGCATTGGTATTGAAAGCAGGAGTGCGATGCAAAGAAAAATCATACAAAAAAGTTCCTGGACCACTTCCAACCAAAAATTGCTTCACATCAGCACCAAGTGCAGCTTTGACAAAATCAAATGAACTCTGTGCTCCCAAAGCAATTTCTACCGGGACATGCATTTTGAATGACTGTGGAGTGCCAAAACCAATACAAAGCAGTGTGAGCACAAACACTGAAAAAAGTGCCAAAGAAACCTTTACCGAAGTTGACCGAGCAAATAAAAATGGCAAAATAAGCAGCATGCCAAGACCAATACCAAATACCACAAACGAGACAGTAAAGCCAAGACGAAACAACGTAATAAGTGACAGTACCGCAGAAATTGCAGGCAAAATATAATATATTTTTTTTCTTCCTTTCAAAAGTAATGTACCAAAACTGAGTACTCCCAAAGCAGCGACCCAAATACCAAAGATACTATTGCCAGTGCTTACCGTGTTAAAAAAATTGTGCCCAAACCAATCAGTAAGTCCATGATTTCTTATAAACGGAATTTGAAAGACATAAAACAAAAGTTCAGCAACAATATGTGACAAAAAGAAAATCTGTATAAAGTTGACAAACGAAGTACGGTTTTTGATGAGTTGAATAATGAGATATGCAAAAAGAACTGCTGGAAAGATAGTAAATGCAGTCAGTGTAAAGTTATCGGTAGTCCCGAGAAAACTCACCGGTACTGATACCGAAAAAAGACTACTGATAAGCACGGCTACTCCAAAAAGTACAAAAGGAATATCAAGCATGCTCCGTCGTACCAATAACTTTTTTTCAAGCATGGCACCAATACTCCACAAAAGAACGAGTACTCCAACTACCAGAAACAAAAAAAATGTCTTGGGTAAGTTCACTACTTCAAATGTTTTGGGAAACACAAAAAGTGGGAAGAACAATGTCCCCCCACCCAAAACAACAAACAGCATGCTCCGGATAAATTGTGCGGGTTTGTGGTGAAAAATCACACAAAAAATTACATCAGTTCAAGTGGATCTGGATCATCATCAAAGCTTATCACATCTGGTGGACTGATTTCAATGGGGTCTTCTTGAGCCGCACGGAGAGAAGCTGCTGACACAATACTCTCTTGTCCACCTCCGCCACCTTTGTTTTTTCTCTTGCGTTTGCGTTTTCTCTTCTTTTTTTCCGTTCCAGGTTCGCTCCTCAAAGTATTTGAAGGTACAGCCACTGATGGTAGCTCATTTGGTTGAGACTCCACAGCTGTCTGATCGGGTTCTTTGCTTTCAGGTTCTGTATCAAAACTTATTTCTGACAATGGCTTTGGATCTAATTTTTGTCCACTGCCACTACGAACCAAATGATCACGAGTAGGAAGTGCTCCCAATTTTACAGGCACAGGTGTCTTGGCAACCACAACCGCAGATTTGGTTGCCACAGCCGAAGTAGGAGGCGCATCATTAACATCATCATCAAAATCATCATCACCTTCCCCATCATCTTCCCCAAGCCCGAGTCCACTCCAACGAGTAATTTTTTCTTCAATGATCTCGCGTTTTTTGGCATATCGTTCACGAGAAACACGAATCACTTTTTCTGTACTCCCAGTCGGTGATCCAAGCGGCCCCATAGAAAAAGCACTAAATGGCTGTGAGGCAACACCATTGATCATGAGTTTGAGCATGATGTTGAATTTCGCCAAATTTACAATGTCTTCTTCGAGAAATATTGGGGCAAATTCTTTGGCCAAAATCTCTGAGTCTGCTCCACCAACACGAAAAGCCACAATAGTTCCCACATTTCCAAATACAGCATCCCCTACAACTTCGTCAAGCTGGGCAATATATTGGTGCGCCATAATAAGACTCAGGCGATACTTACGCGCTTCTGAGAGAATGTTAGCAAAAGAAGGTGTGGCAAAGTTTTGAAATTCATCTACATACAAAAAGAAATCACGACGATCTTTTTCGGGAGTATCCACACGTTCCATAGCTGCCAGCTGGATTTTGGTGATAAGCATACCACCGAGCAGACGACTATTGTCTTCACCAATTCTTCCTTTACTGAGGTTCATGATAAGAATTTTTCCTTCATCCATGATTTTGCGCACATCCACCGTAGATTTTACCTGCGCCACCATGTTACGAATCACATTGGCAGACAAAAATTGTCCAATTTTATTTTGGATAGAGGCTACCGCTTCTTGGGCATACCGTTCGTTATAACTGGCAAATTCAATTTGCCAAAATGATTTGATGACAGGATCTTTTACTTGACGCACCACACGGTTGCGGTATTTTTTGTCTGATAACAGACGATTGATACCGAGCAATGTGGAACCTGGATATTCGAGTAAAGCTAAAAGTGTATTATTCAAAATATATTCCATACGAGCACTCCACACATCTGGCCAGATCTTTTTGAATACGCCCATGAGACCAGCGGCTACCAGATGCTTTTGTTCTTCGTTCTTTACTTCCAAAATATTAAAACCAATTGGGTAGTCAGTATCGGCTGGATTAAAGTATACAACATCATTAATACGATTTGCAGGAATAAAATCAATAATTTTTTCGGCTAAGTCTCCATGTGGATCCACAAGCCCAATGCCAAAACCTTTTTGAATATCTTGAAGCATCATGTTTTCCATGAGCGTAGACTTTCCCATACCGGTTTTGCCCACCAAATACATGTGACGTCTACGATCATCAAGTTTAATACCAAAACGACGCATTTGATTGCGGTAATGCGTTTGAGCAAAGAGACAAATATCTTCGTCAATTGGATTTTTGGGACTATTCTCGTGTTTGAGATAGTGTGCAGGCATATATGTTTGAAACTGAAGTGTTCCTATTATACCACTGTTTACAAATTATGAACAGAAATTGATGTGTATGATACCAAATATTTTTGCACAGTGTTTATTATCCAACAATTTTTTTCAAAATTTCTATTACCTTTTCACTTTTTGCAGGTGAAAGCAAACTCTGTAAACGATCCGATAGATCATCTCGCATTTTATGATCATGCAGTAACTCTTTTATTTTACCAGCAAGAATAAGTCCATTGTCATTCCGTTCATCAAGCATCAGAGCTGCATTGGCATTTCGTAAAAATGCTACATTTTGTTCTTGATGACCAGGTTTGGGAATAAGAATCGCGGCTTTGTGAAGTGCCGCAATTTCAGTGAGTGTTCCAAAACCACCACGAGAGACGACAATATCTGCCAGTGCATAGGCTTCTTTCATTTCTGAAGTAAAAAATTCATAGGTATGATAAAATTTGGAATGTTTGGCAGCACGTTCAGTCAATTCATGTGGTCGTTCTTTCCCAGAAAGATGTATCACTTCACAAACCCCCTGCAATTGTGGCAATGCCTCAACAATCATTTGATTGACCTTGAGTGACCCAGTTCCCCCACCAGTAACAAATACCACGGGCAGATCTGACTCAATTCCAAAAAGTTTTTTTGCACTTTGTTTCACTCCAGTAAAGACAGCTCTGCGAATTGGATTTCCAAGCAAAAATGTTTTGGTGCGTGAAAAAAACGAAAGCTGCTGTTTGGTAGCCACAGTAATAATGTGCGCCAACGGACTCATGAGACGATTGGCCAGTCCCACTTGAATATCTTGTTGGTGGATCCAAGTCGGGACCACCAAGAACGAAGCTGCAAAATGTACTGGTACAGACACAAAGCCACCAGCCGAGATACACACATCAGGATTGTGTTTCCAAATAATTTTAAGAGATTGAAAAAATCCGGCTACCAAACGAAAAATATCAACTACATTCCAAATAGAAATATAGCGCCTCAGTTTCCCCGAAGAAATGGCAAAAAATTGTATCCCCTCTTTTTGAACCAATTCTTTTTCTGGTCCATTTACAGTACCAATCCAAAAAAATTCAGCATTGGGATACACTTGTTCAATTATTTCTTTCATAGCCAGAAGTGGCGTAACAGGCCCCAAGGTACCACCACCCGAAAAAATTATTTTCATAGTTTTTACATTCAACAAAAAATTTTAGAACAGTCTCTTTGGTGCTTTTGATATTTGTTCTTTTTCTCTTTTTAAATCTTTTTTCATTTTTTGCAACCTATTATATGCAGATTGTAACGTCAAACGATTCGCCGGATTTTTTTGTGTCATTTGAGTCATAATATCTTGCAACGCATCAATGTATAAATCAGGAAAACCCAGAGATTTTCGAGCCCAAATATCTTCAAGCAGTACGCCAAATTGAAATACCATCTCTTTTTCAGTTCGTGCAACACTTTGTATTTCGGAATTCAATTCAGGTGGGAGCCAAAATTGTTCGTGCTTACGAAAACGTGATTTTTTTCCAAGTACCGCAAGACCTTCTATATCAAAAAATATACCTTTTTGTGTTTTTTGATCAATACCACTGTTCTTCAAAGAAATATCTTCCATCATGAGATTATTTTTTGCCAAAAAAAGTGCCCCATCCATAAGATGGAGGAGTATACCCAAGAGTTCTTCAAAAGAATACTTATGCATTAACTCTTTTTGATCAAAAATTTCTTCAAGCGTAATAAGGTCTAATTTTTCGCATACCATTTTTCCAAGTCGTGGATCATAGAGCGAGATATCCACAAATGCGGGGTGTTTGTCGAGTTGTTCAAAGCGTTGTAAGGCTTCAACATCGATCTCAATATTGTGATTTATTTGCTCAGGAGACACAACTTCACGTAAAATTTTTGGTTGTTGTCGAGGATGACCTTCAACAACATGAATCATATTTCTATTTGTTTGTGCGATTTTTTCTTTGATAAGAAAATACTGATCAGGATCGAGATAGTGCGCTAACTCAGCAAGAACTCTTTTTCTTATGGGTTCCAACACTTCTTTGATTTGTTCATCACGAACAACTTCCCCATCGTCAGTTGACGACACCAAGCCAACGAGCTCTGCAATTTTGGATACACTCAGTGCGTCAATAACATATGTGGCAGAGTCACTCCATTGGCTAAGAGATTGAATCTGCTGTGCAATTTGACGAGCATAGGCTCGTACTTTTTCGGCCGAAATAAAATCTGCCGAAACAATATCTCTCTCAATTTCAGCTGATGACGCATCTTGAAGTCGCAGAATCGATCTTTCTCTCATATTTTTCTTTGTTTACTGATATTCATGATCACGCCAACCGCAGAGAGTGAAATCGCCAAAGCAGTACCACCATGACTCACAAATGGCAACGGCACCCCCGTAATAGGCATAAGCCCCAACATGGCAGCGATATTAAAAAATGACTGGACCAAAAACCATACCAAAATTCCAGAAATAACATACTTTCCAAAGTCATCTGGGATAGATTTGGCCATTTTGAAACCACGCAAACAAATAAACATAATAAGCAGAATAAATGCTACCGAAATAAAAAATCCCATTTCTTCTGCAATGACGGCAAATATACTATCAGCATGCACTTCTGGAAGGTATTGAAACTTTTGACGTGAATGTCCATATCCAAGCCCCATGAACCCACCTGACCCAATAGCCAAAGAAGCCTGGTTGATATGGTACCCAATTCCCTGAGGATCAAGTTCTGGATGCAAAAAAGTAGTAAAACGTGCAGCACGATACGGAGCTATGGCAATCATAACGGCAAACCCAAGTATGGCCAAAAGCCCAAGTGCATTAATATGCCAAATATCTGCCTTGGCCAAAAAAAGCATGCCCATAATAATAGCAAACATAATGGCTGCAGTCCCGATATCTGGCTGCAAAATAAGCAGGCCTATGGGAACCATAGCGACTGCCAAGGCAGGCAAAAATCCTTGTTTAAAATCTTGCAACGTATCGCCTACTTTGGCAAGATGTGCGGCGAAAAAAAATATAAAACCAAGCTTCATAATTTCGGCTGGTTGAAAAGAAAAGCCTGCGATATGAATCCAACTTCGTGCAAAAGTCCCATTTTCTGAACCGAGCCCTGGAATCAAAACAGCAATAAGCATCAAAATACTCACATAAAAAATTCCAAGACCAACTTTTTTGAGTGAGGGAAAAGAAAGTTTGGAAAAAAACAAAAAACCCAAAAAACCTGGTAAAAAACCCAAAAGCAACTGACGTTTCACAAAAAAATAATGATCTTGAAAACGATCATACCCTACAGGAGAACTTGCAGAAATAAGCATTATTAACCCAAAAACAAGAAGAACTCCAAACAGAGTCAAAAGTGTATAATCCGGTGTATGAGAAGAAGTCCCACGCATAATTTATACATTGAGCAACACCAAAAGCACCGAGGTAACCAACAGAATAATTTGGATAATAAGCGCTACAGCATTGAGTACATACCCTGCAAAGTCATCTTTGTGAAACAATAACCACCCGAGCATCATATTGAGGAGCAAAATAAATAGCCCGCCAAGTGGTACTAAAAACACTTGTTTCCAGTCACCAGTATAATCTACCCCAAAAATAACTGTATAGTGCAAAAATACGGGATCTTCTTGTTTGCGTATATAAAACAAAAGCCAACCCCAAGTAAAGAGATTGAGTAGCCCCGAAATAATCAGTGGGACAAAATTTCCAGGTCGTTTGAAGTACAATTTTATTGGATACATATGCTTAGTATACCCCAATTTTGCCCCCTTGACAAACGAACCCTTTTGCCCTATAATAAGGCCACTTTTAATTTTACGACATGGTTAACGACGGTACTGCAGGGAGGCAGGATCGGGCGGTTTCCCTCGTTCGCAGTAGCCCCAAAAGGGCGAAAGCGGATATATAGGGATGTTCCACTACTCATTGAAGTATGGCACACAAAAAAGCCGGTGGTTCCACCCGGTTAGGGCGTGACTCAAATCCACAGTATTTGGGAACGAAAGTGGGCGACGGAGAAATGGTTAATGCAGGCCAAGTGTTGGTTCGCCAACGTGGTACTCGCATTCACCCAGGGAAAAATGTTCAAAAAGGTACAGACGACACTCTGTTCTCAATGATCCCTGGAAAAGTGAAATTTACTCAAAAAAAGCGTACCCGTTTTGACGGTCAGCTCAAAATGAGTAAATACGTGAGTATTTTGCCCGTAGCGTAATATTTCAATATTCAAAACGACCTTAGTCTTTAAGGTCGTTTTTGTATTGACAAAAACGACAAAACAAGATATACAAAGAAGACTCACAGAAAAGAGGTCTCATGAATAACTCCGTGGTTCTCGCTCTCATTGGGCTCGTGTCCACTGTCGGACCAGCCATTTTTGCCCCCAACATCAAGGAGTACGCCCCGGCCATGTGCCTGGGTGCCTTTATCGTCGTCATCGCCCTCTTCACACGAGAAGGAGCCCCCCGAGGAGACAGCGCCAAGAGCACACCCCCAAAAAAGTGATGCGTAAGCTCTGCCTCCCCGGTCCCTGCAAAAAATGATATACTATGGTCACACAGTTTGTGTGACCTTTTATTTTTTTCATGTGCAAGAGTTTCTCCTCAATCTTTTCAAAACCGTTGGCATTCAAATATTTAGTCTCTTTGGAATCTTTTTTGTTCTTGGTTTTATATTACTCAAACTGCAAAAATGGACCAACAATCAATATGCTCGCTCCATTGGTTGGAAAGGAATTTTACTCACTGCCTGGTTTGGGACACCCATTCACGAAATTGGCCATGTAGTATTTGCAAAAATTTTTAGACACAAAGTTACCTACATTGGATTATTTGAACCAAATGCAAATACCGGAGGTCTTGGCCATGTAGAACACGAATTTCAAACATATAGTCTTTATCAACGTGTCGGAAATTTTTTTATTGGAGCCGCCCCCATGATATTTGGAAGTGGAGTACTGGTTGCGATGCTCTACTATTTTGTACCCAATGCCAAAGAAATATTTTCATATATTTCACACGAAGAATACACCCTTCCAATTCTTTTTTCTTCGCTGTTACAATTTTTACAACATCTTTTTGCTCTCTCAAATTTACAAACGAGTATTTTTTATGCTTTTCTCTACCTTTCTTTTTGTGTTGCTTCACACATTGCGCCAAGTGACCAAGATCTCAAAAACATGTGGGGTGGTTTTGTCTGGATGATTATTCTTCTTATTTTAGTAAATGCACTGCCAGTATTTTTGGGTATTCCAGTAAACAATTATCTCCAAAAAAGTTATGCACTCATAACACTTATTATTGCTATTTTTCTCTATGCCATTTTTATTTCTTTACTCCATCTTTTACTGGTATCACTCTTACGTAGCTTATTTCGATCTTAAATTCAAAAAGAGCCACCGAAGGCTCTTTTTTGTTTTATAAAAATTTTCGAAAATCCAATACAATCAATTTGAACTACGCTTTTCGCCTTCGACTGGTTTCTTTTTTTTCACTCATTTTTTCTTCCAGTTTACTCGAAAGCTTGGCAAGAACAAATTTTTCAATAAGTCCCCCGAGCATTCCACTGACTGAACTCATTTGGCGAGAAACACCATCCATTTTTTCTCGCATAAACTGTACCGCATCATTGATGAGTTCAAGTTTATTGGTAACGGTTTCAATAATTGAATTCGCATTTTTGAGCATGCGAATAGCTTGATACAAAAGCCAACACAAAAATATGGTGAGCCAAATGGCGCACACGGCTAAGACTATATACAGTAAGTCTTGGGGGGTTGAAAGAACCATAGAATTTCTCAAACGCATGCCAATGCGCGTGAGTTAAAAGTTACAGGCAAGTAGAGTATACCACAATATATAACACTTGACAAAAATACATAAACATAATATAAGATGATATCTTTTTGCCGTAGTAACCATTCCCGATTTTTCTCTCTCTATAATGGAGAAAAAAACCGGGAACGGTCCCGGCACTGAAGAAAGGACGGCACATGCCGTTTTTCGAACTCGAGGACAAATCGAAGGTAGAGGTGGTCATGCCGGCCGAACAGGGCAGGCGGCTCACCGAAACCTGCTTCCGCGGTCGCAAGTTGGCCCTGGCAGGGAACTTCGCCGAGTGGAGCTGCTTCGACGACTTCGTTCGCGACCCCGAGGTGGCTCAGGTGCTGGTGGCGGAGCTCCAGAAGCTGGTCAACGTGCCGAGCGTCAACAAGCCGGTGCGACTGCAGCTCGACTTCGGCGGCCCCCCTGCCATAGGGTGGTCGTCGACCATCCCCCTGTACGAGCTCACGGCGGAGGACATCGACGCCGGAGAGTACAAGCCGCTCAACAAGCGGACCACCGCGTTCTTCCTCCCCATCGGTCGACGGCTCGCCCCCAAGACGAGCCTCATGACCATGGTGCTGAGGATGAGGTACACAAGCCACTGGGTCTTCGAAATCCAGACCATGTACCCGGGACAGGACGCCGGCGAGCTCAGCAGTGGCGACCTGTCGAGTGCGCGGGACCTGGTGTGGCTGGGGTGGGACAACCCCGGCGAGCACATCATCGGCAGCTGAGGGCTGGCTACCACATCGTCCCCTGGGCAGAAAAGGGGAAATTCGTTCTTTCAACTCGCGACGTGCTGCCCCACGTCCCGTCAGCTTACAAGACAAATACTTTTTCTGGTGAGTTGAAAAAACATCCATTTGTTGTGGATGTTTTTTATTTTTTATAAATAATTTTCTTCAACAAGCTTCGGAAATAATTTTGAATAAAATGCCTCAGGCACTTTTACCTTTTGTGACACAATATCTTCTTTAGTAAACCACCCCAGCTCACGAATTTCACTTGAACAAATAGGCGTCCCTTCAAGGCTAACAATGTAAGCATGATCAGTCTGTGGCACATTGTATGTTTGATTGTGCAAATCAAAAGAAAAATAATATTTCATATCTGTGAGTGCCACAGCAATCTCCTCTTGGAGTTCTCGCGCCATGGCCGCAGTATGATCTTCACTCTCTTCCAGTGACCCACCAGGCATACTAAAAAAATCTGCCTTGTAATCACGGACCAGGAAAATTTTTTTGTTATCGAGGATGATTGCGCAGACGCGTTGACGGGACATAGAAAATTTAAAATATTTTATAACTCTATAAAATTTTTTTCATCATATCTACCATTCTATCTTGATATCCTAATTTTTCATAAAGCTTATGTGTTCTTTTATTGGGTTCAAATACTTTGACGTATATGTAATTACATTTTTGACTTTTAAAATATTTTTCAATTTTATCCATCAGTAATGAACCAATCTTTTTACCCCGATATTTTTCGTTCACAATAAGTTCTTCAACCCGAGCAAATTTTAATTGAACAATTTCTACTTCATCATTTTTTGTAAATTCTTCAATAATTCCAGCAACCATACCAACGATACTTTTTTTATCTTTTGCAACATAAATTATACCATTGTGTTTGTTAATTTTTTTAAAGAGATTTTCTGTATATACTTTTCCAAATTTTGATGAGCGAATTCGTAACTGTAATGGATCAATTTGAACTAAATAATCTTGCAATTCTTCCATGAGATTTATCAACATTTTTTTATCACCCGTAAATTTACTAATTTTTATCATAGTATAATTCAAAATTATATTCTCTACTCTACCGAGTAAAAAAAAGTGCAACCGAGTTCCCTCACATTGCACTTCTTCAAATTATTTTCGTAGTTCCGCTTCAAATTCTTTTTCCAAAACCTTGAGCACTGCCCCATGCACCTTCTCTACCTCTTCGGCAGTCAGTGTATGATCACTCGAAGCATAGGTAATGTGGTAGGCCATGCTCTTTTTGCCTGCGCCGAGTTTTTCACCTTCGTAAATGTCAAAGAGTTCCACAGATCGGATGAGTGGATCAACGGCCTGCAATGCGGCCACCACAGAGGCGTGCATCACGGTGCGAGGCAACACAAATGCAATATCACGTTTCACTGCAGGGAAAACGGTGAGTGGTTCGTAGCGAACTTGCTCTACCAAATTTTCACACAAAAGATTTAAATTTACATGCAGCACTGCCACGCGTTCATCAATGCCCGCACTCCCCTGCACCTGTGGATGCACTTCACCAATCGTGCCAACCCACGCACCATTCACATACACAAACGCATGGCGGCCTGGATGCAAAAAGGTGTGTTCCGTTTTTTCAAATTCTGGTTCAGAGTTTCGCAGTTCGTAGTTGACGTTGAGGCGCGCAAAGAGTTGCTGCACCACACCACTTAAAGCAAAAAATGGTACGGCTTCGCCTTTTTTGGCATACACCACACCCAAGTACAAATCTTGTCGTGGGAGTAAGCCTGCACCATGGGGTTCACTTCTGTCCCCTGCTTTTTCTACACGGTACACACGACCACTTTCAAACATTTTTACTTCGTCGTAGCGATGACTGTTGGACTCAACATTTTCAAGCAAATTTGGAATAAGACTTCTACGAATGTACGGTCTGTCTTTGGCCACAGGATTTTCCAATTCCAAATGCATGGAGGTGTCGAGGCCAAGGCGCTTCAACCATTCGGGTGACTCAAATGAATAGTTATAACTTTCAGTATATCCACATTCAAAGGCCAATGTTTCTTTTAATTTTCGTTCCAAACTTTTGAGTTTGTTTTCAAGTGGTGGAGTAATACGAAATACTGGCATGGCTGAAGGAATTTTTTCATAGCCATACACACGAGCAATTTCTTCGACCACATCTTCTTTGATAGCCACATCTTTGTAACGGAAACTTGGCACGGTCACGAGCAAATTCTTTTTTTGTTTAGCAACAGCAAATCCAAGATTTTCCAAAATTTGAATGACTTGTTTTTGTTCCACAGTGCAACCAAGTTTTTTATTCACAAGATCATCGGAAATTTCAATCACACGAGTTTCTGCTTTTACTGCTGACACATCTGTCACGCCACTCACTACTTTGGCAGTAGGACAAACTTCAAGTGTCAGTTGAACAAGACGTTTCAAAGCAATTTCAGCATTCGCAGGATCAAGTCCTTTTTCAAATCGAGCAGATGAATCGGTACGAAGTCCAAGAGCTGTGGAAGTTTTGCGAATAGAAGACGCTTGAAAGTTGGCAGATTCAAAAATAACCGTTGTTGTGGAATCACTAATGCCACTTTCTTGCCCACCCATCACACCAGCCAGGGCCAAGCTCTTGTCACCATCAGTAATCATGAGCATGTTTGAACTGAGGGTATGTTCTTTTTCATCAAGAGTCGTAAACTTTTCACCTTCTTTGGCACGGCGAACCACAATAGATTTTTTGCCAAGACGTGCAGCATCAAACGCATGGGTCGGCTGACCAATTTCCATCATGACATAGTTGGTAATATCCACAATGTTATTGATTGGGCGAATACCTACGGCCTCAAGACGCTGCTGAATTTTTTGTGGTGACGGTGCAATGGTAATACCAGAAATTGCCACAGCCATGTAGCGTGGACACAGGTCACTGTCTTCAACTTTCACATCAATATGCATTTCACTACTGCCTTTGATTTCTGGAACCACATAGGGAGTGAGCTTTTTTCGGTACAGCGCAGAAATTTCACGCGCCATGCCATAGTGTCCCCACAAATCTGGACGATTGGACAAAGATTTGTTGTCTACTTCAAGTACCACATCATCAAGGTGCAAAAATTCAGCAAGACTCATGCCTACCTTGGCTTTGGTGCCACTCAAGTCCACAATTTCTTTTTCATCTTTTTTTGGATATACATCTGCAAGGCCAACTTCATCTGAAGCACAAATCATGCCGGCAGAGTCGACTCCACGGAGTGTTGCATTGCCAAGTTCAATGAGTTCACCTTCACCATGCCAACGTACTTTGGCACCAACTTTGGCCACAATCACTTTCATCTTTTCGGCAACGTTGCTTCCACCGCACACAATCTGCACGGTTTCACTTCCCACACTTACCTGACACACTTTGAGTTTGTCAGCATTGGGATGTTTTTCAACCGACACGATTTCACCGACCACAATATTTTCAAAAGCAGCGGCTTGATTTTCAACACCTTCAACTTCTACCGTACGCAAAGAAAGTTCACGACCGAGCTCAAGAGCAGAAAGTGAATCAGGCAAAAAAACAAAATCTTGGAGCCATTTTTTACTGAGTTTCATATGGGGATAGTGAATATTGACTTTCAATCAAAATTAGTATATATTATAGGTATAACTACGAAAAAGACCCTGGTAAGGTTCCGTCCTTATTGGGGGCTTTTTTATTTTGCCCAGAAATTTTATTCTCTAATTCTTCTAAAAAAGTAATGGGACAATCAGATCTTTTTAAAAGTATTGAACATCGTTTTCTACTTGGAGATAAAATTATTGGCTTTTTACCTTTTTCTGATAAAAATCTCACAACACAAGAAAAATCTCCATCACCAGAAACTAATACAGGAACATCACACTTTTCTTCATAAAATTCTTGAACCATTTGAAGTACTAATTCTGCGTCACAATTTCCTTTGACTTTACCATTTCCATCAAAAACAGTTGGTTTAAATATAATTACATATCCTCCATTTTGTAATTTTGTATAAAGGTTTGATTGCGTCCCTACTAAACCAATAAAAATATACGCCTTTTCAACCTTATATTTATCTCTCAAAAAAGTACGAAAACGTTCATAGTCAAGTTTCCAGCCTAGTTCTAATATTCCTCGATGTAAGTTTGCTCCATCAATATAAGCTACATTCATACAATCTCTACTCTACCTAAATATAATAATATTCAGGAGCATTCATATCTTGAAAAAACTCCTTTTTAAATCTTTCATAACACAGTGTAGAAAGTTCATCAAATGGTTTTTCTTCTTCATGCCCTGCTTTTATATAACCTTTTTTTGCTAAATGTAATGTTGCAACAACTTCTGCAAGAGTATACTCCGATAATGTTTCGAGGTATCGATAAAAATTTTTATCAAAAACGAAATTTACAAAACTCTCAGTAAAATTTTTTCGTAAGCGTGCTCCAAATCCAAAAATAGTCACACGAATTACTTCTTTTTTTAAGTAATAATTTTCAAATCTTTCAATTGCATCTTTTATATCTCTATAAAGTTTTTGAAATTCTTTGTCTTTACTGAGAATACTCCAGTATTCAACTTTCCATTTCTTTTGATATCCTGATTCTTTTATCAATCCGTTAATAAAATTATATTTAGGTACAAATTTTTGATGTGATTTTTCAATTTGGTTTTCAAGAATTTTTTTGTCATTTACTAAATCAAATTTTTTTGAACTTAATACAAAATTGTTACAACCAGTAATTTCATCTGCCAAAATAAAAATTTTTTTATTTGGCAAATCATTTAATGATTCAAAGTAATTTTCAATCTTTGACTCAGCATAGAGTCGTTCAAATATGCCCAGTCCCATCCAAACTGTTTGGCTCGACTGCATATTAGAATTGATTCAAAAAGCGTAAATCTCCACTTTGAAAATGACGCACATCTTCAATGCCATATTTAAGCATCACGAGTCGTGAAAGTCCAAGTCCAAACGCAAAGCCTTGGTATTGTTCACTATCCACACCACCTTCTTTTAAGACATTTTTGTGAATCATGCCAGCGCCAAAAACTTCGAGCCAACCAGTTTGCTTGCACACACGGCAGCCAGCGCCCTTGCACAAAAAGCAAGTCACTTCTCCGTTGACACCTGGCTCCACAAATGGATAAAACTTAGGACGCATGCGTACTTCGGTTTCGGGTCCATACAAAAATTTGGCCACGGCTTCAAGCACGCCTTTCATGTGACTAAAAGTAATTTCTTTATCAATCACCACACCTTCTACTTGGTAAAACGTATGTTCGTGACGTGGATCTGTGGATTCATTACGAAACACACGACCTGGCACCACCAAACGAAGTGGCACACCAAATTTTTTCATGGCACGAATTTGCATTGGTGAAGTTTGTGTGCGCATGAGCCAGTCACTGTGACCTTTGATATACAAAGTATCTTGCATGTCACGCGCTGGGTGATCACTTGGAATATTGAGAGCCGTGAAATTATAAAAATCACTCTCGAGTTCAGGTCCGTCTTGTACCATAAAACCCATGGAGCGAAATAAATCTTCGAGTTGGTATTGAATTTGTGTATTTGGGTGCAAATGTCCACGAGCCACTTCACCAAGTGCAGGCTGTGTCACATCGATCCATTCTTCACTTGCAAGTTGTGCCATTTTTGCTTGTTCAAGTTCTTGTTTTTTACTGGTAAACAAGGCTTCTACTTCTGCTTTGGTTTCATTGATCAAACGCCCAAGTTCTTTTCTTTTATCTTCGGCAACAGCCCCAAGATCTTTCATGAGGGAAGTAAATTTACCGGACTTACGTGAAAAAAATTTCTGATCCAATTCATCAAGCTTCAAAAAATCTTTCACATCGTTTAATTCTTTTTCAAATTGTTTTTTTATTTTTTCGAGTTGGTCTTTCATAAAAGTACACTTATACACTAAAGGAGAACATTTTTTAAAGCGAATCGTGTGAATGTTGAAGAAGTTCCACAATTTCAGTTGAAACAATACTCGTAAATACAGGATTTATTGTTATTTCTGACTTAAATAATTCCAAAAATTCAGCAAAATCTGTTTCATAGGGACTTTTATTTTGCTCAACTATTTGACGAACTATTTTATCATAAATCATTTTACAATTACGATGAAATTTGAGTCTTTCTTCATATGAACATCTGGCAAGAACCAAATAACTTTCTAATTGTGCATGAAAAACAAGATAAAACCGGGCCATTTTATCAATTTCATGTTGACGACGTCTTCTTTCAAAAGCTTCTTCAGCATGAACAACAACACTATCACTCATACAATTTAAAACAATCCAATAACATCACGAGCCGTCACCACAACAATCAAACCAAGCAACAATACAAATCCAAGTGTATGTGCGATTTGTTCATATTTCATGGGAACTGGTTTGCGCATAATTTTTTCAATGAGCACAAACAGGACACGTCCACCATCAAGTGCGGGAATTGGCAAAATGTTCATGGCTGCAAGTGACAGAGAAATCATGGCGGTAACATTGATGAGGTACTGAATACCAAGTTTGGCACTTTGACCAATCACCGAGGCAATACCAACAGGGCCAGAAACTTCCATGGCAAGACCTTGTCCAAACAAAAGCCCTTTGAGCAAAAGATAAAAACTCACAAAAATATTGATAAGTCCATAAAAAGCACCCGTAAAGCCTTTGGCAACTGCCAAATACCAAGGATAACGAATAATAGCAGCATCTGCCAAAATAACACCAAGTCGTGGAGTCTTGTCTGTGCCATCCAAAACTTTGGGAGTCACAGAAAGAACTTTTTCTTGTTTGGTGCCGTCAATATTTCTTTGTACTTTTATTTCAATAAGCTGACTGGCACGTGACTGAATAAAGTTTCTCAGTTCTTCAGAAGTTTTTATTGGTTCATTGTTTGCAGAAAGAATGATATCGCCAAATTGCATGCCAGCACTATCAGCAGGTGTTCCTTTTTCAACTTGCTGGATAATTACCTGAGGTTCGTGAACCAAAGTCGCCTTGGGATCAATCCCTCCAGTGATATCAGTAGGCAATCCAATCATGTATCCTACCCCCAAAAGTATACCAGCGAGCAAAAAATTCATAGTCACCCCTGCTACAAGCACAATGACTCGTTTCCACCAAACTTGACCACCAAAACTATCAGTATCTTTTTTTTCTTCGCCATTTTCTCCCTTAATTTTACAAAAACCACCAAGTGGAAGCCAATTTAAACTATATAAGGTAGCAGGATATTCAGCATGCTCAGTAGTTTCTTTGCCACCACCAGCATTGATAACATCCCGTCCAATCTTCTTTTTTCCCTTTACAAAGACAAATTTTCCTGTTTTTGGGTCTTTATACACACCAATAGCCAAGGGTGGAAACCCAAGCGCAAACTCATAAACACGCATTTTGAAGCTTCGTGCAGCCAAAAAATGTCCAAATTCATGGACAAAAACAAGCAAAGAGAGTACGATAATAAAGAGAATTATGGTCATCATAGGGTTGACGGGTGGACAGTGAGTGATATAATAGATAAAAGTATTATTCCATAGATAAAGTAATATTTCAAGGCTATACGTATTTTATCCCGTTTTTAATTATATTTAATTTTAATTTACAATATGTCACCACTTATTATAGTGCTCATCGTCGTTGGCGTTTTAATTGTTTGGGTTATTGCCCTTTATAATGGTCTTATTACACTTCGCAACCGTACCAAAGAAGCCTGGAGTGATATTGATGTTCAACTCAAACGTCGTCATGATCTGATTCCAAACCTTATTGAAAGTGTGAAAGGATACATGAAACACGAACAAGGACTTCTTGAAAATATTACCAAAGCTCGTTCTGCAGCCATGGCAGCACAATCATCTGGCAACACAGCTGAACTTGCCAAACAAGAAGGAATGCTCGGCAACTTGCTCGGAGGTCTACGTGTAGCGGTAGAAGCCTACCCAGATTTGAAAGCCAACCAAAACATGGCACAGCTCATGGATGAACTTTCTGATACAGAAAACAAAATCCAAGCTTCACGCCGATTTTACAATGGTATGGTACGCGATTTCAACACCAAAATTGAAACTTTTCCAAATAATATGATCGCTGGAATGTTGAAATTTGAAAAATACAACTTCTTTGAAATTGAAGACGCTGCTGAAAGACAAAATGTAAAAGTACAATTCTAAATATGTATAGTCAAATAGATTCAAACAAACGAAAGACAGCCGTACTCATTGGAGTATTTCTTGCTCTCATTATTGGTATTGGTGTTTTTTTGAATCAGTTCTATGGGTATGGATATGAAGCCGTTGTTATGGCAGCAATTATCTCAGGTCTCATGTCTCTGTTTAGTTACTATGCCAGTGACAAAATTGCACTTGCCAGTAGCGGTGCCAAACAAATCACAGCACAAGAAAATCCTTATGTGTACCGCATGGTAGAAAATCTCTGCATTACCGCAGGAATTCCTGTTCCCAAAGTTCATATCATTCAATCCCCTGCTCTCAATGCATTTGCCACAGGACGAGATCCTGAACATGCCTCAATAGCACTGACCACTGGCATTATTGAAGCACTCGAAAACGAAGAACTTGAGGGCGTGATTGCTCACGAACTTTCTCATGTAAAAAATTATGATATTCGTGTCATGACCATAGTGGTTGTTCTTGTTGGTGCCATTGGACTTTTGGCTGACTTCTTTTTTCGTGGCCGACTTTTGGGTCTCGGTGGAGATGGCGAACGCAAAGGAGGACATCCTATACTTATGGTTATTGGTATTGTTGCCCTTATTATTTCTCCAATCGTGGCAGAACTTATCAAACTTGCTGTTTCACGTAAACGTGAATATTTGGCTGACGCCTCAGGAGCGCTTTTGACACGTTACCCCGAAGGGCTTGCACGTGCACTTGAAAAAATCAGTGGATCAAATATTCCACTTTCAACCGCAAATTCTGCCACAGCACATTTGTTTATTTCCAATCCACTCAAAGGAAAATCATTCTCAAATCTTTTTTCTACACATCCTCCTATTCAAGAGAGAATTAACAAACTCCGTGGCATGGCGTAATTTATGTATTTTTTCTACTTAATATGATGACAGAATCACAAGAAACAAATCCAGAAACTCTCATGGAACAAATGGGATGGAAAAGAATTGAGTCAAATGTTCAAGAAGCTTCCAATGCTGCCAGAGTTATTGAAATTGACTTTGGAACCAAAAGTGTAACCTACTACACCAACAATGCAGCAGCCGAGATTCCACCTGGTTTACGAGTGACACTTGATAGTGAAGATACGCTCAAACAAGCTGCTTAACATGGACCAAACAGAGCTTAATACCATTGCAACTCTCAAAGGATATGCTACCAAAAAACGGCATATCTTTTTGTGTACCGGTGGCAAATGTGCCCCCACAGAACAAAGTGTCCAACTCTGGGAATACTTAAAAAATCGTTTACGTGAACTCGAACCTGACTCTGCCGAAGCCACGGTGATGCGATCCAAAGTTGATTGTTTGCGTATTTGTGGGGCAGGTCCAATTGCACTGGTGTATCCCGAAGGAACACTGTATTACGAATTAAACACAGCAAAACTGGAACGAATTATTACTGAGCATTTACTTGGTGGAAACCCTGTTACTGATTATTCATTTTTTGAGAAACCCTTATGACAGCACAGACGGTACTGATTACCGGAGCATCCGGTGGCATTGGCAAAGCATTGGCAGAACTTTTTGCCAAAGATGGAGCGAACCTTGTACTGGTAGCGCGAAGCACTGACAAACTCGAGCAAATAAAAAAAGAATTTGAAGCAACCTACAAAATCACCGTAGAGATTTTTAATTGTGACTTATCGAGTCCAAAGGAAGCAAAAGAATTATTTACCAAAGTGAAAGAAAAAAACATGCAGGTTGATGTGCTCGTCAACAATGCAGGCTTTGGCAACATTGGTGCATTTGCCGAAACGGCTCTCCAAGAAGAATTTGACATGATTCAGCTCAACATCACTTCGCTCACTCTTTTATCCAAACTCTTTGTAAAAGAAATGGTGGCTCGTGGCAATGGAAAAATTTTGAACGTGGCATCGACTGCAGCATTTCAACCAGGACCATTTATGGCAGTGTACTTTGCCACCAAAGCCTATGTACTTTCACTCTCTGAAGCTTTGGCTGAAGAAGTGCGTGGCACCAATGTGCATGTGAGTGTGCTCTGCCCCGGACCAACCGCAACAGGATTTCAAGACCGAGCCTTTACTTCAAAGCTTCAACCGTCGTGGAGATATATGGATGTACAAACCGTGGCGCAGGTAGCCTATACTGGTTTGCAAAAAAACAAAACCGTCATTATTCCAGGACTCAGCAATAAACTCTTTGCATTTGCGGTGAGACTGGCACCACGAAAAGTGGTCGTGCGCATCATTCGATCCATGATGAAATAATAACATTATTACAAAAAAGCTATCTGTTTGTGCAGGTAGCTTTTTATTTTTATAAAAAACTGTTTAGGCAAAACTTTCAATAATTCCTTTTACTTCACCAACTTTTTCGTCCGTGATCTCTTTACTGAGAGACTCCACATTCAAGCGAAGCACTGGCTCAGTATTGGATTTTCGTACAGAAAAAAATCCCCAGTCAAAGCGCATCCAGAGTCCATCAAGGTGAGAAATTTCTTGTGCTTCACCCAAAAAAGTTTCTTCAATCTTTTGCATGGCCTCATCTTTTTTTTCTACTTCAAAGTTTATTTCACCTGAATGTGCATATTTTTGAAGTGGCGCCACCAGGCTACTCAGTGATTTTTGTTCACGGGAAAGCATTTGCACCACATACAAAAAGCACAAATCACTGGACTCCAAATTGTATAAAGATCCATGAAAAATATGCAGTGAAAGTTCACTCGCAAACTTGGCTCCGGTTTGTTTCATCATGTTTTTGATAAGCGCATGCCCTACCATAGACATTTGGGTGCGAGCGCCTTGGGCTTCCCACAATTCTTTGCCTATCTGACTGGAACGTAAATCGTACAGCATCAGCATACCAGGATTATTTTTGAGTGATTCAAGGCCGAGGAGTGCTCCCACAAACGAAGCATCCACTACATTCCCCTGTTCATCTACGAGTCCAATACGGTCGGCATCGCCATCAAGCGCAAATCCAAAATCGGCACCAGTTTCAAGCACTTTGGCTTGCAAATCACGAAGTGTTTCCACTTTCAACGGATTTGCCTCATGGTTGGGAAAGGTTCCATCTGGTTCCATGTATAAATATTCTACATCAATCGGTAATTTTTTGAGTAATTCAAAAAAAGTCACACTTCCCATACCATTGCCCCCGTCGATCACCACTTTCAAAGGGTACATCTCTCCTTGTGGCACCAAAGAAAATAACTTAGCAAAATAATCTTCACGAACATCTCGAACCGAAACACTGCCACGAGCCGCAGCATCTGCAAACTCAGCAGTCTGTACCAACTCACGAATCATTTCCATGCCAGTCCCCTTACCTACAGGCAACCCATCGGCACGGGTAAGCTTGAACCCATTGTACTCGGCAGGATTGTGACTCGCCGTCACCATAATTCCTCCCACATATTCATCAAAATGCGCACAGGCAAAGTTAAACAGTGGGGTGGAAGCCATACCAATATCTACCACGTCAACTCCTTCGTCTTGAAATCCTCGAATAACTTGCTCTTTGAAAGGCAGACTGGTGGGACGCATGTCATACCCTACTACCAACTTTTTACCTTCAAATACAACACTTTCAGCGCGGAGCACCTGCACAAACGCCCGACCCACTCGATAGGCTAATTCAGGAGAAAGTTCACCAGTCACGAGACCGCGAATATCATACGCTTTAAATATGGAGTCTTTAAAATTCATAGGAGTAAATTTACTTTGCGAAAAAGGCAAAATTAGTATATAATAAAAGCGTTTGAAATGCTAGTGTGCACAGAGCAACGATTTTTTATGTATAATTTTTTTGACCATGCAGCCGAAAGATATTTTGAGTAACCTCTCTACTCACCTCAAAAACACCGTCGCCAAAGCTATTGAATATGCAGCGAATATGCATAATTTTGAGGTTTCTCCACTCCATCTTCTGCTTGCCATGAGTGATGAAAGTGGATGTCTTGGCGCTGAAGTAATTCAAAAGTTGCGTATTCCCAAAGAAGAAATCGAACACCGTATTTCACATCTTCCATTTGACGAAAAACCACCAGCTCTCCTAAAAACACTTCCTGAACTCAATAAAGCTGCGCGAACAGCACTTGAAAAGGCTATGCTCCTAGCATATGAGTACCAACACAAATATGTTGGCACTGAACACTTACTCTTTGGATTACTGGTAGGCACAGATAAAGACTTGCATAATCTTATCAAAGATATTGGTATTTCCAAAAAAGAAATTGATACAGAACTCAACAGTGTACTTTCAAGCACCAGTAAATTTCCACAAGTCGAAGATGTGACGGCAGCTATTGAAGAAATTCAAGAAATTGTAGAAAACCAAGAAAATTCACCTTCACCAGATGGTTCTCACTCAAAACAACACCTGCCCAAAAAACCAGTCACAGCGCTTGATGTTTTCACTACCAATCTCACGGCCAAAGAGGCTCAAAAAAATATCGATCCTGTTATAGGCAGAGAGCTTGAAATTGAGCGAATGATCGATATTCTTTGTAGACGAACCAAAAATAATCCAGTGCTCGTAGGTGAACCAGGGGTGGGCAAAACCGCTATTGTAGAGGGTCTTGCCAAACGTATTGCAGAGGGCAATGTACCCGATATTTTACGCAATAAAAAAATTCTTTCACTCGATTTGGCATTACTTGTTTCAGGAACAATTTACCGTGGAGAATTTGAAGCCCGTCTCAAACAAACTATTGAAGAACTCACCAAAAAAGAAGATACTATTTTGTTTGTCGATGAACTCCACAATATTATTGGAGCGGGTTCCAACCAAGGAACCATGGATGCAGCCAACATTCTTAAACCGGCCTTGGCTCGTGGCCAACTGCGTTGTATTGGGGCCACAACACTCGATGAATTTAAAAAATATATTTCCTCTGATCCAGCACTCGAACGTCGGTTTCAGTCTATTGTAGTAGAAGAACCAACCAGAGATGATACTATAAAAATTCTTCACGGACTCAAAAAAAATTACGAAGAATATCATCATGTCCAAATTACTGACGAAGCTGTGGTTGCAGCCGTTGATATGAGTATCAAATATATTCATGATAATTTTCTTCCAGACAAAGCAATTGATCTTATTGACGAAGGCTCTGCTTCGGTAAAAGTACGACAAAAAACCACTCCACTCCAAAAAGAAATTTTTGATCTGGTTGCACAAAAAGAAAATTTGGAAAAAGAAAAACAAGAGGCAATTGTAAATGAAAAATTTACTGAGGCTAATAAATGTAAAGAAAAAATTGAAAAAATAGACAAAAAGTTAACTGACCTCAATAAGAAAAAAAATGCTACCAAAGGATCTTCCAAAAAAAGACCCCCTGTACAAAAAACAGATATTGCCCGTGTATTGCATCACAAACTTCATATTGATGAAAGCGTTTTACTGTCCAATGAATGGAATGAACTTGCCACACTTGGCAAAGCCCTCAAAGAAACTCTGGTTGGACAAGACCTAGCTATTGACACCGTGGTCTCCACACTGAAACGTGCCTACCTCAACAATAGCCGAAAAAAACCACTCGCTTCATTTTTGTTTGCAGGACCTTCGGGAGTAGGTAAAACAGCACTGGCCAAACTTGTAGCAGAGAAACTCTATCACAGTGACCAAGCTCTCCTCAAGCTGGATATGAGTGAATTTGCCGAACAACATGGTATTTCCAAACTTCTTGGCTCCCCTGCTGGCTACATTGGGTACAAAGAACGCAACCAATTTACTGACAAAATGAAACGAAGACCATTTTCTGTCGTGCTCTTTGATGAAATTGACAAGGCTCACCCAGATGTAATTCGACTTCTCTTGCAAATTCTTGATGAAGGAGAACTCACCGATAGCAGTGGCAAAAAAATTAATTTCAAAAATGCAATTATTGTACTGACGACCAATCTGGGATCAGAACTCTACAAATCAACCGGCATTGGGTTTGGTCACAGCAGCCAACGGCTGAATTCTGATTCAGAAAAAAAAGAATATACCAAAAATTTAAGTAAAGCAGTAGAAGCACGCCTCCGCAGCTCACTTGATTCTGCCCTCCTCGGACGAATGAGTGCTGTAATTAATTTTGAATCACTCGGACTTACAGAAATTGAAATGATTGTACAAAAACGAATTGATATACTCAGTCAAAACTTTCAAAAAAATTACAATTTTTCTATTACACCCGAAAAATCAGCACTCCAAAAATTAGCACAGTCAGCTTTTCAGGCAGATGAAGGCGCCCGACTGACCGAAAAAGTAGTCGATGAAACGATTAATACCTTGGCTATTGAAGTCTTGGAACAAAAAAACCATAAAAATAAATTTTTATTACAAGAAAAAGAAGGCAAGGTTATTTTAGGATAAATGTTCACCTATGGACAGCACTCAAACAGCAATCCGTCTGCAAAAAGCAAGACAAAAAAATGTACACAGTGCTACTTCATCATTAGAATCACGTGAAAATCTTAGCCGAGAAAAACTTGCTCACTATAAACTTGTACTTGCGCAGTCAGTTTCAGCACATGATACAGAAGCCATTAAAAAATTTTTGAAAAAAATTATTCGTGTACGAGCAGAGTTATGTACGCTTGAACTTGAAAAAGCTCAAAAAAATTTTGACACAGAAAAAATGAATAAAATTGTGACTGAGTATTATAAAGAATGCTTCCAACTCAAAAACTCATTCCAAATATTTTTTTAACGTATGTCTGCTGCTGAAAAAATTGATGACAGTGAGTTTGATATTGAAGGTGCCCTCACCGATGCTATTGAAAATAGTGGAGAAAATGGCGTGAAACTGCATGTGGTCAACATGGACTTGGAACCTATTAAAGAAATGGCCAAAGAAATGATGGCTGAAGCCCTTGAAGCGGAGCAAGCTGACAAGGCACTTCGAAATGTAAACGAAGAGTCAGCAATGATGCCACTTATTGGTCTTAATGATCAAACAATTCGACCAGAAAATGATGACACAGAAATTTCACCTGAAAAGGATGCACCTATTGATGAGCTTGCTGCAAAACGTGCACAAAAACAAGGCGCAAATCCTGTAGAACATGCACAACAGACACTTGAAAATTTTGGTGAAACTGATCAACAACAAAATGAAGACAGAGCCAACCGTGCTGACAGAGCTATTCAAAATGGAAGTAATCAGCCAGAGCAGGACATGAGTCAAAATGACCTTGATGATGCCCAAAAAAGATCTGCAGATGATATCGAACAAAAACAAAATGAGGACAGAGCCAACCGTGCTGACCAGGCTCTGGCACAAGGAAATGATCAGCCTCACGATGATATTACCCAAAATGATATTGACAATGCACAGAAAAAAGCTCTTGATGATATTGAACAAAAACAAAAAGAAGATAGAGCAAACCGCGCTGACCAAGCTCTTGCACAGGGAAACGATAAACCTCACGATGATATCACGCAAAATGACATTGACGACGCAAAAAAAAGAAACCTTGATGCTCTTGACCAAAGTACTGCACAGGCTCAAAACCCAGACGGTCCAAGTGGAGTAGATCCACAAAATGGTGCAGAGACAGGACAACAAGAAAACCAACCTGCAGGAGATACCCAACCTCCAAAAGAACAAGAAAATGCAAAAAATCCACAACATAATCAAGATCAAGAACCAACCACAGAGCAACAGGATGGAAACAAACAACGTTCTCCAGGAGAAAATCCAGATGAAGCAGAACAAAACAACGGACAACCTGGAGAAAATCAACAAGAAGGTCAAGGTGAACCCAACGACGAACCCTATGGACCAGAAGAAAAAAATCCCAAAGAACAAAGTCGTGCCGTACAAATGATGAACCAAATGCGTTTTGCAGCAGATATCAAAAAACTCGAGCAACAGATGGACGCTATCAAAGAAGATATCAAAAAAAATTATGAACCCAAAGTCCGAGAAGTTGATAAAGAACTCGGCAAGATGGACAGAGAAATAACGAAACTTGATACCATAATTTTTAGTAAAGTAGTCTATGCGCTCGCAGCAACACTGCTTGGACTCGTACTGCTGGTAGTCGGTGTCGGTATGATAATTTTAGCCCACATGGTTCAAATAGTTATAAGTATTGGAAAAAATATAGCAGAACGAAAAAAAATAAAAATGGACATGAAACCACTGCGCAAAAAGCGATCTGATTTGACTCTTCCTATTCAAAAAAAATGGAAAGAAATTGGAGAACTCGGCAAAAAAAGACACAAACTTATCAACCGAGGAATATCTCAGGGTAACCCACAAAATCAACAACAAAATTCATAACAATACTAGTCTTATCTTTTTTGTATGGATAAAAAACGTCTCGTACTCATTATCATTTTTTTGGTAGTGTGTTTGGCACTTGGTACACTGCTCTATTTTGTTTTTTTCAAAAAATCAGTAACAGCTCCTCCGAGAGGGACCACACCTATCACCAGTCCTGGACAAAAAGGACAACTTCCTACTTCAGGTGACAGAGAAATTTCTTCAAGACCACCAGGGTCCACATCACTCCCCAGTACTAATCGGCCAAGTGACCGAGAACAAGCTATTTTAAATAGACAACTGCAAGTACAACAAGTGGTGACAGAAAATATATTAGAGCCATCGGTTGATGCCAATGGTTCAGTTCGATTTTATAACAAACAAGATGGACATTTTTACAAAATAAATTCAAATGGTGAAATGGAACTCCTCTCAAATGAAGTTTTTTATAATGTTCAAAATGTTACCTGGTCACCCAAGGATACCAAATCAATTATTGAATACCCAGATGGATCAAATATTTTTTATGACTTTAATGAAAAAAAACAAGTCTCTTTGCCAAAACATTGGGAACAGTTTAGTTTTGACAAAGACGGATCTGCTATTGCTGCCAAAAGTTTGGGATACTCACCAGAAAATCGTTGGCTCATTACTGCAAACCCAGATGGAAATAATTTGAAACTCATTGAACCCATGGGTGAAAATGCCAGTAAAGTTGATGTGAGTTGGTCTCCAAATCAACAAATTTTAGCAACATCAAGAACCGGAGAGGCAATGGATCAAGATAGACAAGAAATTTTATTTGTAGGACAAAACAAAGAAAACTTTAAATCTATGGTAGTAGAAGGTCGTGGATTTAAAAGTAGTTGGTCTCCAAGTGGAGACAAGCTTATCTATAGCGTTTACAGTTCACAAAGTGACTTCAAACCACAACTGTGGGTTGTTGATGCTGAACCAAGTTCTATTGGAAACGAAAGAAAACTTCTCAATGTAAATACCTGGCCAGAAAAATGTTCTTTTGCAAACGCTCAATATATTTACTGTGGCGTACCCGAAGAAATGGAAACAGGTGCGGGTATTGCACCAAGTGTCTCAGATAATACACCCGACCAAATCTATCGTATTGATGTAAAAACCGGCAATAAAGAAGTAGTACCAATGCAAAGTGATGGATATGTTGTAGAAAAAATGTTTTTGGGTGATGATGGCAAGACAATGTATTTTACAGACAAACGAAAACCTGGACTTTTTAAAGTACCACTATAAACCACATTTGTATCCCTATGAGTATCAAACACCTTTTATTTATATTTCTTCCCGCTCTTTTACTCCTGAGCATATTCTTTTTTATTCGAGTGATCCAATACCATCCGCTCAACCCAACCCCTGTATCCAATACACTCCCAGATATAGATAAAAGCAATGCTAAGGGAGTTATACCACTCTTTCCAGAAGACCCAATTTTAGGACCCAAAAATGCAAGCAAAACATTGATCGTTTTTGGAGATTTTGGTTGTGAATCGTGCAAAGAAGAATTTACACTTCTCCAAGAGCTGATGCTACAAAATCCAGGTAAACTAAAAATTATTTGGAAAGGCCTGTCTGTTGAAAAAGTTCCTATTGACACGACACTTGCCGTACAATATGGATTTTGTGCATCAAAACAAAATAAATTTTCTGAGTGGTCAGAAATTGCATTTGCCAACAGTACGGCACTTTCTGAAGAAAACTTACCTGCCCTTGCAGAACAAATCGGACTCAATGCCAAAACACTCACATCCTGTTTAAGCGCACCAGACACGACCTCCTATATGAAAAAAATTGAACAACTGGCTGAAGCTCTGAGTATTCAAACTGTTCCAACAATTTTTTTCAACAATACACAAATCAATCCTCCAACCAGTGTTGATGGATGGAAAGCTCTACTCTCATTGTAATTTATATGAAAAAACACTTTCTTTTTTTCGGAGTACTGATCTGTTTTGTATTTGAATTTTTTGTATTTCCCTATACAGTACTCGCAGTAGACGACAAACTAAAATTTGGTCTTCAATGTTCCAATAAGTCTCAATGTGCCTCAAATGACTGTGAAAATGCCAAAGATAATAAAGCATATTGTGATTGTTCATTTGCATCTGATTGTGAACAACAGTATGGACGTCAGGCAGGTGAAGAATGGGCCTGTGTCAATGGTGGTGATGGAACTCTTGGGCTTGACTACTGCCGAAGTAATTTACGAACATTTTTCCCTCAAGGTGGAACAAAGGGAACCTCTAATTGGGACTTTTTGACTGACTCAACTCTTGGTGCAGACGAAATTAAAAAACTCACATCAGTTCCTGAATTAAAAATAAAAATTCCAGGACTTACTTTTTCTAAACCCAAAGTTATCAATGAAAATGGTGGCAATTATTTATCTATTCCTATTTTAGGAGAGTATATTAAAGCGGCATACCGATATGGTATTGCTGCCGCAGGCATTATAGCAGTAGTTATAATTATAAATGCAGGATTTTTATGGGTACGTTCAGCAGGAAGTGCTGAAGTTATTACCGCACAAAAATCTGCAATTGAAAAGGCAGTCATTGGTCTTATTGTATCCGTGGCATCGTATACTATTTTATACTTCATAAATCCTAATCTTACCAAATTTGATAACCTAAAAGTTCAGTATATTGAACCTGTTCCAGTTATTGTGAGTCCTGCAGATGAACCAGCAAGTGAAATGGGACCCTCAGTAGCCACACCAGGTGACGCCAGTAACAATAATGTCCCCTACTTTGCACAATATGAAGGTCCTTGGGCCAAAAGTAAACCTGGATCCCCTGGTTGGCCATATAAAGGCACTGGTACTGACTGTGCTACTATTCACCAACGAGGTTGCGGCACCACCAGTTTAGCAATGGTACTCGCATTTTATGGTTGGAAAACAACACCACTTGAAACATCAGCCTGGGGTCTTGGTTGTAATGGAGGCTGGCAATCGTACCCAACCATTTATGCTGAGCAGCTGGGACTCAAAGAAAAATGGCCAGGGATGAAAGCTGAAATTTTTAGTAAACGAACAGGCCCAGAAAAATTACGAAGTAAAATACTCAGCCTCATGTCGAGTGGAAAACCTTTGGTATACAATTGTGCACCATGCCAAGGATTTAACAAAAGTGGTCAAGTAGCACGAGAATACCGAGGACATTATGTGGTACTTACTGGACTCAACTCACAAAATCCAGCAAATACACTCGGAACACTTTCTGATGACAAAATTTTTCTCAATGTAAATGACCCAGGAAGAAATGCAAATGAACGAATACGAACTATGAGCCTTGAACAGGTGGTGCGGAACCTACTGGTAGTCGTATATGTAGACAAAAATTAACGTAAAAAATCCCTGACACTTGACCAGGGATTTTTTTTGCACTACAGTAGAGAGTACTATGGCCAAAATACAACAAATATTTGAATGCACCAATTGTGGCGCACAGTACCAAAAATGGGCTGGGCGATGTTTGGAATGTGGAAAATGGGGCACCATTCCTCAGGAGGCTGTGCAAAAAGACGCCAAAGTTGCAACAGGCACATCTGCCAGTGGAGCCAAACATGCCTCTGCGAAAATAGTTTCTTTGTCAGATATTCAGCCTGGTGATGTAAAAAGAATCTTGACCGGAAACCATGAACTTGACCGCGTACTCGGGGGTGGCATTGTGCCAGGGAGTTTTCTTTTGCTTGGTGGTGAACCAGGAATTGGTAAATCAACTTTGAGTTTGCAGATTGCCACTGCCATTGAAAAAACTTTGTATATTTCTGGTGAAGAGTCGGTAGAACAAATTAAACTCCGTGCTGATCGGATGCCTGTACAAAAACCTACACTTCAACTTGCCAATGAAACTAATGTAGAAACGATTATTGCCACACTCATTGAACACAAACCCGCTCTTGCTATTATTGACTCGATTCAAACTATTTTTTCTGATGAAATTGAAGGTGAAGCAGGCAATGTGTCACAGGTTCGTGCCTGTGCGGTAAAACTCCTCGAAGTGGCTAAATCTTCTGGTACTGCGATTATTTT
Source organism: uncultured Gammaproteobacteria bacterium (assembly GCA_964566225.1). GTDB lineage: Bacteria > Patescibacteriota > Patescibacteriia > Magasanikbacterales > UBA922 > CAYTKU01. The sequence continues at coordinate 117,445 of CAZMHV010000003.1, read as the reverse complement.
GATTGGACATGTGACCAAAGAAGGATCTGTGGCTGGGCCAAGAACACTCGAACATTTGGTCGATACAGTTTTGTATCTTGAAGGAGATCGCTACCATGACATTCGCATTTTGCGTGCAGTGAAAAATCGTTTTGGATCGACTGATGAAATTGGCATGTTTGAAATGAATAGTGAAGGCTTGGCCGAGGTGATCAATCCGTCCGAACGATTGCTCTCTGAACGTGGTGAGAGCATGCCAGGGAGTGTGGTTACTTGCTTACTTGAGGGTTCACGTCCCCTGCTGGTTGAAATTCAGGCACTCGTAAATAAAACGGTGTTTGGTTACCCTGTACGAAAAGCCAGTGGTTTTGATTTGAATCGTTTGCATGTACTCATTGCCGTTTTGCAAAAGCGAGCCAATTTGAATTTATCACAATACGATGTGCATGTGAATGTGGTGGGTGGAATTGTGGCCGATGAACCTGGTGCGGACTTGGCCGTGGCCTTGGCTGTGGCGAGTGCATACAAAGACAAGGCCCTCGGCAATGACCTCGCAGTTTTTGGTGAAGTAGGACTTGGAGGAGAAATTCGGTCAGTGAGATTTTTGGAAAAACGAGTGAAAGAATGTGAACAACTGGGGATGAAACGAGTTTTGACCACAGTAAAAGGGGCCTTGAAACAAGACACCAAGTTGAAAGTGGTGAATGTACAAAATATTGCTGAGCTTATTAAACATACATAGAGAATCCGTAATTCGCATAAAATATATCAAAAAACACCCCCTAAACGGGGTGTTTTTTGTTTTGTGGATAAATAAGCCAAATAACCTTGATTTTTTGTGGGAAAAGAGTATACTAGCGGCGCGCATCCAAGATGCGTGTGAAGTCAACCAAGTAAGTGAAAGATCTGCGAACAAAATGAACATTGCATGCAAGATCCCGGTGATTGTGAACGGACCGGATGCTCGACAGCTCGCGGCCCTGGTGTTCGACTATGAGTGGATCGGGCTGCCCAAGCCGGCGAACTGGGACAACCACTACACGGCCCTCACGCACGACGGGGGGACTCGCCTGGCCGAGTTCGCGAAGGATCACAACCTGAACGTGATCATCACGAACAACGCGGGCACGCGCCTGTACGCGAAGCCCCAGAAGCCGACGCTCACCATCGCCGCGAAGGCCGCCTGAGCCAACCGGTCGCCTCAGGCGACCACCCACGGCGCGGCGGGAGATTCCCGCTGCTGCTACGCCGGGCATGCGCGTATTCAAAAACCGCATCAGCCCATTCTTGTAAAGTGAATTTGTTCACTCTGCAAGAATGGAGGAATCCTGATGCGGTTTTTGTTTACAAAGAAAATGTATCTCCTCGATTTTTTCTACTCCGACACGAGCATCCCACGCGCCTTACTTTCTTCCCAACCACTCCCAGTAATTTGCACAAACTCAGCATGCTCTTGCATTTCGGCAATGTTTCGAGCACCACAATACGAAATTGCACTCTGCAAACCTTTTTTGAGTCCCTTCACCACATCTTGGACCGTTCCTTTGTAATCAACAAGCGTCGACACACCTTCTACAAACACATCAATCTTTTCTTTTACTTCTTTGCCTTCCAAATGTTCTTTGCGCAAATGATTACTTTCGTACGATGCACTGCCAGCGTATTTTTTGTATCGCTTGCCACTTTTCATAATTATCATTCCTGGAGCTTCATCTGTACCAGCAAAAAATGAACCAGAGTAAATACTTGATGCTCCAGCAGCAATGGCTTTGGCAACGTCACCTGGGTAGCGCATTCCCCCGTCGGCAGTCACCGGCACGCCGTAGGTTTTGGCAACTTCCACTGCATTCATCACAGCCGTAAGCTGTGGCATGCCCGAACCACTCATAATACGTGTAGTGCATACAGCCGAGGGACCAATGCCTACTTTCACTCCATCTGCACCTGCTTCAATCAGGTCTCTCGCCGCTTCACCTGTGGCAATATTCCCCACCATCACATCCACACCAAAATTTGCTTTTAATTCTTTGAGCCGCTCAATGACAAAATCTGAATGAGCGTGAGCCACGTCGAGAATCAAAACGTCTACACCTGCATTGACGAGGGCCTCTCCTCTTTCGAGAGTATCTTTCACACCCACCGCCGCACCCACCATCAACCTTCCTTTTTTATCTCGCGAAGCATCGGGCCAACGTTCCAATTTTTCAATATCTTGTGTGGTCACGAGTCCTCGTACCAGTCCGTTTTGCAGCAAAGGCAACTTTTCAACCCTGTGAAAATGCAAAATTTCTTTGGCAGTCTCGAGGCTAATGCCATATTCAGCCGTCACCAAACGTTCTTTGGGAGTCATTACTTCACGCACTGGTTTTTCTAAGTTGTTTTCAAACAAATAATCACGCAGTGTAAAAATTCCTACTAAATCTTCCCCATTCATCACCAATAAACTTGTTACTCCTTCACGCGCCATCACTTCTTTGGCTTCTCGAATGGTAAGACGTGGTGTGACTGCAATGGGATGATCAATCACATAACTCGTACTCTTTTTCACCCGTCGCACTTCGACGACCTGCTCTTCAATAGTGAGAAACTGATGAATCACACCAAGTCCACCTTCACGAGCCATGGCAATGGCCATTTTGTGCTCTGTGACCGTTGCCATGTTGGAACTCACAAAGGGAACACTGAGGGCAATGTTTTTGGTAAACAATGTTTTGAGATTGGCTTCACTACGAGATTTGAGAGGGGTACGACGAGGAACGAGAAGGACATCGTCATACGTGAGTGCGAGGGATAGAGCTTTCATACAAAAAATTTAGGATTTACTTTTTTTCCTTTTCCGTTCTTTTTGATTTTTTTTCATAGCATACATGGGTTCTCCATATATAGTAGTCGGAAACATAAGTTCCAAAAAAGAACGAAGTCCCTTGGTTTCAAGCATACGATCCAAAAAGTATCTTTTATCATCTTCTTTCTTTTTCTTTTCCCAATACAATGCGGTTTTGCCATCTTCCGAAGGACAAAATACTTGTACTTCTTCGTATCGTTTTATCCCGTTACTGTCGGTATGCTCAAGATAAAATTTTGATACGCGAATTTCTCCTCCGCCCACCCCACTACTTTTTGTTTTTTGTCCAAATTCTGGAGTTGGCTTGTAGTCAAAAACTTTTATTCCCGGTTGCTTGGTATAATACTCAATAATATCAAGGATCGGAGCAAAATCATTCACAGATTTCCACTCACCATCAACCTGCAAAACTCTTTCTTCTCGAGTATACACATATTTTTCAGAAGCAGAATCATCAATTTCCGGAACAATTAAAAGCGAACGGCCATAAATATCTTGAATATCTTTCGGGTCATCAAAACCACGCACAATTATTTTTCGATACACCGAATCCATTTGCTTGGTTCGAATTTCATTCCCAACCAAAAATCCAGGTTTTGGCCTGCGTATCAAAGAACCAGAATTTTCTCTTTTAAAAGAACGAAGTGTTGTTTGTTGAATTACACCCTGAGGCAATTCTTTTTGTTCTCCATCAAAAACAAGAACGTCTTGAAGATGTCCATTTTCATCTTGAACAGATACTAAATTTACATCAATTTGTGGAAACGTTACATATCCTTGCTTTATTTTTTCAAAGGGTTGCATTCCCTGATTCATTACATCATAATAATAATCATCAACTTTTTTGAAAAGAACCAAAAGTGCAATATTTCTACGAGCTTCAAAAACCAATCGTTTTTTAATATTCAACGATTTCAACTTTTTTTGTTTCTCTGACATTTTTTGTGATTTTTTACTCTCAACAAATTCGGCATTTTCACTCCAAGAAGGATCATCGACACTAAAAGCATATTTAATAAGTTGCCCAAGCTGAGAACCACTCACCTCAGAGTACGGAGAAATTTTATTTTGATGATACAGCATTCCCACTTGAGGGGTAATTCCCTGTTCTACCACACCAGTAATAAATTTATTGATACGAGCAAGACGAACCCCAACATCGTGAACATTCAAATGAAAGGTAGAACAAAACTCATCTGCCAAAAGATCTTCGTCAATATTTTGCAAGTACTTGGCTTTTTCAGAAAGTGACTGGGACAAAGAGGCTTCGCCTGCTTCTTCGGAAGATACTCCATTCAAAAACTTTTTTATTTTTTGTACAAAATCTCGAAGTTCGTCATTTTTTTCTGCTACATCAAAATATTCATCAAAGTCATAATGCGTGTTGAGGAGCGTATAAATAAAACGCATGACAGACTCCACTTTACTTTCTTTTGCCAGATGCTGTGAATCACTTCCTGTAATTTCTTCTTCAAAATTCGAAACATCAACTGCTGCAAAAAAATGTTTTTCAAAATCAGGATGCTTTTGAAGTGCAAGCAAACAATCTTTCCACACATTTTGATAATCAAAAAACGATCGATCTTGTACAGCTTGAAATGTACGATTCCAAAATTGTTTTTCATCGTTTGGTAAGTTCGATGTTTCAAAAAAAATTTTTCGTACCTGCTCACGTTTTTTTATTTCCTCAGCACCAAGTTTTTCAGTGAGCTCACCAAACAATTCCATGGGAACATCTTGATACTCATCTTTGAGCTTTACCATGGGGTCACTTGCAACTTCTTCAAGAGGCAAACGCATACTCCCCAGCAGTGACAATGACCGAGCTTCATTTTCAATATGTCCAGTGGCATACAAATTTCCAAGCTGACCCAAATCAAGTCCATGAAAAGAAGCAATTTTATCTTCTTCTGGATCAAGTGGATACGCATAATCCGAAGGAAGAATTTTGGCAATAAAAAATTTTTGATCAATATCAATACCACCTTGACTCGTATCAAGGGTGTATTTCAAATTTGTTTCCATTGGACGCAAACTCACTGGCCGCAAATGCGTTTCTTCCAAAATTTTTCGAAGCATGGCACGCACCAAATCTTTTTCGTTTGAAGCAACGTGACCACCTGTTGGCATTACTTGCCCAGGATTTTTTTCACTCTTTTCACTTTTTTCAGCCAAAACAACTTTGGTCAAAAACAAATCACGGATATCTCGCACCGGATTCTGTTGTTGGGGTTCAAACTGAATCTGTTTATATTCTTCTTTAAGGCGTTCAATGGATTTGGATTGCACCATGAACGCGCGCACCACACGATGGTTCTCCTTACTTTCAGGAGTTCCCCGCATTTCCATGTTTTCTCTCATATTATTCAAGGTGAATATGTTTTTCCCAGGCTTCAACTTTTTGTCGAAGCACTGGAAAGGCTGCAAAATCAATATCTCGAGCAACATCGCGAGCCATGCGTATTATATCAGTGTCATGCATGGTTGCCAAGCGCATACTCATGAGACCACTTTGCGTTTTGCCATACACTTCACCTGGTCCACGAGTTTGCAAATCATATTCAGCAAGTGCAAAGCCATCAAGGGTTTCTTCAAAAAATTTGAGACGTTCTGCAACTGCGTCTGAAAATGAATCCGTAAACAAAAAACAATATGATTGGTGATCACTGCGCCCCACACGTCCACGAAACTGATGCAGCTGTGCCAAACCAAAACGTTCAGCACCTTCAATCATCATTACCGTTGCATTCGGAATATTCACACCTACTTCCACCACAGAAGTTGAAACCAAAATATCTGTTTCCCCTCGTGCAAAGGCAGACATCACGAGATCTTTTTCTTGGGATTTCATTTTGCCATGCAAAAAAGCTACTTTCAAATGTGGAAAAACAACCTTGGATAATTTTTCATATTCCTCCATGACTGATTTTTTTTCATCTGTTGGAGAAGCAAATGCTTCTGGTTTTTTATTTTTTGTTTTTTCTTCTTCGGTCTCTTCTTTTTGTTCAATGAGTGGACAAATAACAAACACTTGTCTACCCTCTTTCACCTGCTTTTCAATAAATTCATATGCCTTTTGACGATTGTGAGGTTCTACCACACGAGTCATAATAGGTTTGCGTCCAGCGGGTTTGGTTTTAATAATTGACAAATCCAAGTCTCCATAGAGCGTGAGCGCAAAAGTGCGAGGAATGGGCGTGGCGGTCATACTCAAAAAGTGTGGTGTCAACTTTTTGTTTCCAGACTTTTCACGAATCTGTTTGCGTTGCTCCACACCAAAACGGTGCTGTTCATCCACTACCACCAGCCCAAGTTTTTGAAATGTAACATCATCCGAAAGCAATGCATGGGTTCCTACCATAATCTGCACTTCCCCACTTTTCATTTTTTGCAGAACATTTCTTTTTTGTTCGGCAAATGACACTTTTTTATTTTTTGTTTTTGAAGATGTTTCAATATTTTTTAAATCATGAAGAACATTTGTTTCAGCCCGACTTCTGGTCAAAATACCAATCTTCACATCAAACTTTTCAAAAATTTTCTGCAAAGATTCAAAGTGCTGAAATGCCAAAACTTCTGTGGGCACCAAAATGACACTTTGAAATCCACACAATGCTGCGTTGTACATACACATGGCTGCCACCACAGTTTTGCCAGACCCCACATCTCCTTCAATCAGCCGATTCATGGGTTCAGTTTTTTCAAGGTCCTGCAAAATTTCCCAGGCAGCAATTTTTTGATCTTTGGTCAGTTCAAATGGAAGCGACCCAACAAATTGTTTGATCAATTTTTCTTGAAATGAAATTTGTGGTGCACGTGATCGCTTCATTTCTTGTCGCATCATTTCGGCGCGCAGCTGCAGCAAAAACACTTCATCAAATTTTAAACGTTTTTCTGCCGCTTTTACATGGTCAAAATTTTCTGGAAAGTGAATGTGCTGCAAAGCCTGCCCAAGTGAAATCACCTGTGCAGCATTTTGAATCTGGTCAGGGAGCCATTCAGGTACTTCTTTAGCCATCGGAATAATTTGCGCCATGAGAAAACGCATTTGTTTTTCGGTGATGCCTGCGGTAAGTGGATAAATGGGCACAATGCGTGCCGTATGTGTGGTGGTTGGAGAAGATGTCAGGGCATCAACATTTTCGGTTTCGTCCGTATCAAAAATATCTTTGGGAGTGTGTGCTGTCTCTTTGCTTTTTTCATAACTTGGTCCAACCATTTGGAGCCCAAATGCATTGCCCGTTATTTTGCCAGACAAATACACCACATCCCCTGCTTTCAAAACCTTGGAAATAAAAGGCTGACCAAACCAGGTGACCCGCAAACGCCCACTTTCGTCCGCCACAATGGCTTCGGTGATGATCATACGCTTGCGAGGACTGCGCTTGCTCGCAATGGTTTCAATGGTTCCTTTGATCGTAACCTGCTGGCCTTCTTGAAGCTCATCAATAATAAAGGTTTTACTAAAATCTTCGTAGCGGAATGGAAAGTAATACAACAAATCTTGGACAGTTTCAATGCCGAGGAGGTGGAGACGACCAGAGAGTACCTTCCCTACTCTGTTGAGGTCCTGAATTGGAGTCAAGAGATTCATATCCCCTATTGTAGCAAAAAAATCCAAACAAAACACCATACGGGCAAAACACTGACTTGACTTCTTACAATTTCTTTGCTATACTCAACCTCGTTTTAGAGGCACTCGTCGTTCAATGGATAGGACGCCAGTTTGCGGAACTGGCAATCTAAGTTCGATTCTTAGCGAGTGCACCAAAAGAAAAACTCCCTCAAAAGGGAGTTTTTTGTTTTATACTTGGATTTATTGTAACCGTAAATTTCTTGCGAGCTGATCACTGATAGGCTCATCTTCTTTTTCTGAATCTTCGGGTAAGTATTGAAGTAGAGAAAAACGAACTTCCACAGGATCAGTATCAAGAAGTGGAATACGTACCATAGGTTCCAAAGCACTCTTGGATTGAAAAAACAACATTTTTACCTCTGGTGGTCGATATACGATATAAAATGATTTGAGATCACTAAATGGATGAAACTTTCTCCCAATAATAATACCAAGATCTGTAATAACAAACGGAAGTTGTGGTGGAGTTTGGTGAGATTGCAAAAAAAGAATAATTCCAAATAAAACAATGACCAACGCGAACAAAAAGTTTCCACTGATCAAAGCATACAAAAGTGTGACAACACCAATAAAGCCCATGACCATGTACCAACGGTTACCTCGTTCATACTGTTCGTATTCTTGAATTGTCCACTCGTGGAGTGGATTTCCCAAGATTGTATTTTCTTGAATAATTTCTGACACAAAAAAAGAAAAAAATAAATCTTATTTAGAGTATAACACTTTTACGAAAAAAAAACAAAAAAACATGTGTGCAAATAAGCAATTGCCAAAATTCATTTTTTTTTGTATACTAACAGTTACTTTCAAGCATCTTACCTATGCTCCACGAACCAGAAAATCCTAACAATTTAGAAGAAGAACAGTATTCAGAGCCTTCGCAACCAACGAAAAAACGCTCTGTTTTTTTTATTCTTCTTATCTGCCTTCTTTTTTTCTTTGGAGGAGCTCTGCTCACTCGAGCAATATTTAACGACCAAACAGGTGACGATGTAAATGCCTATGACCCAATTACGCTTCAACCCAAAAAACCCCAAGGGTTTTTTCATAAAATTAAAAATTTAGTTTCACCACCAAAACAAGTGTTAGGAGGAGAAAACGAAGACCGCATCAACGTACTTTTGCTTGGACAAGGCGGCCCTGGACATGATGGTCCTTACTTAACAGATACCATTATTTTGGCAAGTATTGATACCAAAACTAAAAAAGTTGCTTTTATCTCTATTCCGAGAGATCTCATGGTACAGATTCCAGGACTTGGATATCGAAAAATCAATAACGCAAACTCAGTTGGAGAGGTAAAACAACGAGGACTTGGTCCTGCCCTTGCGACAAATGTAATCCAACAAACATTTGATATCAATATACCGTATTATATACTGGTTGATTTTACCGCAGCCGAAGCATTGGTAGATGCGGTAGGTGGAGTAGACATTACTGTTGAAAAAGCATTTACAGACTATCAATACCCTATTCCAGGAAAAGAAGATGTACTTCCAGAGTCAAACCGTTACAAAGTACTCAGCTTCAAGACCGGACTCCAACATATGGATGGAACAAAAGCACTTGAATTTACTCGTTCTCGCCATGGAAATAATGGTGAAGGATCTGACTATGCCAGAAGTAAACGACAACAAAAAGTTATTTTGGCCATGAAACAAAAAGTCCTTTCTGCTGGGACACTCTTTAACCCACTGCGTATCAATGAAATATTAAATTCACTTCAAACACATATTACTACCAACTTACAATTTTCGGATATTATTGCTTTTATGAAACTTGGACGTGAACTTGATACAGAAAATATTATTTCACTGACTCTTGACGATAGTCCTACAGGATTTCTAAAACAAGGATACTCTGCTGATGGAGCCTTTATTTTGGAACCAAAAACTGGTAATTTTAATCAAATTCAAACAGCAATTGACAATGTCTTTACCGCAACAACGACTCCTCTTGCCATGAAAAACCAAGTGGCTCCTACTACCCTACCAAAACCTGAGGAAATTCAAGATCATACCCAAAAAACCCTTGCCACATCGACACCAGTTTTGCCACAATTTATGAAAATCGAAGTCAAAAATGGTACTTGGAGAGAAGGTTTGGCCGCACGTGTAAAAAGCCAACTCGAAGAAAGAAACCTCACGGTAACCAGTCTTGGCAATACAGTCCAACGCCCCAGATCCAAAAGTGGCATCTATATATTGACAAATACGCCTCTTTCTGATACCGTGCAAGTATTAAAAACCGAACTTCATCTGCCTGTCATAAGTGGTCCTTCTGGAGAAAACACTGCTTCATCTACAGATATTTTAGTCATTTTGGGTGAAGATTTCAAACAATAAACTGTATCTCTATGGCCACACCTATCACGCTACTCGATCAAAATCTTCCTACCGTTGTACTCGTTGGTCGAGTTAATGTTGGAAAATCGACTCTTTTTAATCGCCTTATTGAATCTCACAAGGCCATGGTCTCCCCTATTGCTGGAACCACCCGCACCAATAACGAAGGTATAGTTTTGTGGCGTGGCAAAAATTTCCGCCTGGTTGATACAGGAGGTCTTACCTTTGACGAAACAGTACCCCTTGAGACCGAAATTATTGAACAGTCTGCTCGTGCTATAAAAGAAGCAGAGGTTATTGTACTCGTTACTGACGCTCAAAATGGAATTCTCCCTCAAGAATACGAATTGGTAAAACGGTTGCGCAAGGGTACCAAGGCTCCTATCTTATTGGTAGCCAACAAAGTAGACAAGGCTTCTATTGATGCCAATATTCATTCACCAGAATGGCGAAAATTTGGTTTGGGAGAAGCCTTTCCTGTTTCAGCCAACAACGGAAGAAACGTAGGAGAGCTGCTTGATGCCATGTATCACCTGCTCCAAAAAGCTCACAAACGTCCAAAAGTTATAAAAGATGTTACAGACGAAAAAGAAATTATCCAAATTAGTATTATTGGTAAACCAAATGTGGGTAAATCTTCGCTTTTCAATAAACTCATTGGTGAAGAAAAAGTGATTGTGAGTCCAATGGCACACACAACCCGAGAACCACATGATACTTTGGTTGTATACAAACATCTCGAAGGTGACAAAGAAGTAACTCAAAAAATTAACTTTATTGATACTGCTGGTATTCGTCGCAAATCTAAGGTAGAAGGAGGACTGGAACGACAAGGTATTACACGAAGTTTAAATGCTTTGCAAGAATCAAATATTATTTTATTTGTTCTTGACGGTTCTGAACCAATCACACAGCAAGACATGCAACTCGGAGGTCTCATGGAACGACACTCCAAATCAGTACTCATCCTTATCAACAAATGGGACTTGGCCACAGATAATTCTGACCATGCACGCAATGAAGTGAAAAAAATGGTATATTCACACTTTCCACACTTGGATTTTGCACCAATTTTGTTTATTAGTGGTAAAACTGGCTACCGTGTACATGATATTTTTCCACATATTATGCGCGCGTGGAAGGCTCGTCACCAAGACTATGCCAATAGACATCTGGAACGCTTTATTGAAAAAGTAGTACTCGAACACCGCCCGGCTCGTGGCAAAGGAACCCGACACCCCGAAATTCGTGGCTTCCGCCAAATCAATACCAATCCACCTGTATTTGAAATGTTTATCAAAAACAAAACTTCTATTCATCGATCATATATTCAGTTCGTTGAAAATCGTTTGCGTGAAGAAATGGATTTTTATGCAACTCCAGTGGTGATTAAACTCACCAAAATGAAAAAATAGTATGAGTGAACACGAAATCTTTCGTGAAAGAATTCCTCCTCTTGATGAAATAATTGATGCTCTTCCACTTGCAGTAGTCGCCTATGAATGGCAACTCTTTTTGAAGCGCATGAATACAAAAAGCTTCAAAGAAAGTGAAGCCAAAGTTCTTCTTGAACAGTCACTCTTGGAGTATTACACCGGTACAAAAAAAATTCCTCAATCACCTCCACAAATTTATTTTCATGAAAGTGAATATGAGGAAGAAATGATACAATGCAAAGTCGAATGTCTTGCCTACCTACATGGCGAACAAAAATTTTTCAAATCACACTTGAACAACGAACATTATCTGAGTGATTTGGCCACACACCAATCTACCAAAAGAGAAAAATCTCTTGAAGAAAGAAATGCACAAATTGAAGCCATCGAAAAACAACTTGCTTCACTGAAATCAAAATCAGAACTCATATCAGAAAGACATCTTCATGTTCGAACCACCATATTTCGTGAACTTGATGAAATAAGTTCCATGGTTTATGCTATAAAAAATAATCAAAGTGGTTTGGCCAATTTTGACATCAAATCAAAATTGAAATACTATAGAGCACGACTGCGCTATTTGGAAAACAGAATTAGTGTTTATATAGAAGAATAGTATGAAACTTATTGTTGGACTCGGAAACCCAGGCAGAAAATATGAAAAAACACGTCACAACGTGGGCTTTATGATTCTTGACGAACTCCACAAGAAACTTGAACAGGAAGGCATTTCCAAATGGGAAATGAACAAAAAGTTTAATGCCGAAATTTGTGGAGTCACCATGCATGGCAAAAAAATAATTTTGGTAAAGCCTCAAACCTTTATGAATGAATCGGGTGTATCGGTTTCACAGATTGGGCATTTTTATAAAATACCTCCTTCTGACCTGATTGTCGTCAACGACGACAAAGATTTGAAATTGGGTGATGTACGAGTACAAACCGACCGCAGTCATGCCGGACACAATGGCGTTCGTTCTATTATTGAACACCTCGGAACCCAAAATTTTCTTCGGGTGCGAGTAGGGGTAGCCAGTGACAATGCCAAAAAAATGGAAGATACGGCATCGTTTGTGCTTGGTAAATTTGGACTGCTTGAACGCGGCAAAGTGAAAGATGTGATTCAAAAAAGTGTTGATGAAATTTTGAAACTTGTATGAGTGAAAAAAAAGTGACTATTTTAGGTTGGACAGGATCTACGATCGCAATTCTCATGTACTTTTCGTATATAGATCAAATTCGTTTGAATATTGCAGGACAATCAGGATCTCTGATTCTTCCGTTTATAACTGCTCTCAATGGGCTCATCTGGGTACTGTATGGACTCATGAAAGAAAAAAAAGATTGGCCTATTGTAATATGCAACATCCCTGCAATCATCTTTGGAATTATTACTTTTGTGACAGCAATTTTGTTCAGATAATACCTTTTGAAAAAAGTATTCCATATTCCCGGTATGCAAAAAGAAATTCTTCTCTCTTACTTTCTTAAAATCAGCTACAAAAAATACAAAGACCTCTTGCAGGTCTTTTCTTCTCTTGATAATGCATGGAGTGCCACAGCAGTGCAGCTCAAGCAAACTCTCTGGCCAGATGAATTCATCAACGAATTTGTGGAATGGAGACAAAATATTGATGAAAAACAAATTCAAAAAACATTAGATAAAGAAGGAATTCATTGCATTACCATACATGACGATGAATATCCGCTACTCCTCAAACAAATTTATGATCCTCCATTTTGTCTTTTTGTTCGGGGAAAACTCGAGCAGCCCAAACCTTGGCTCGGAGTGGTCGGCCCACGAAAAATATCTCCCTATGGCAAACAAGTGGTTGATATGATTATTCCACGTCTTGCTGAGGCAGGCATTACTATTGTGAGTGGCCTGGCACTCGGAGTTGATGGATTTGCCCACCATGCAACCATCAAAGCCAAAGGAAATACCATTGCCGTACTCGCAGGAGGAGTGGATAAAAATTCTGTGGCGCCCAACATTCACCAAAAACTTGGTGAAGCCATTATTGAAAGTGGTGGGGCTGTTATTTCTGAATACCCACCATTTACATCGCCCCAGAATTACTCTTTTCCAAAACGAAATAGAATCATTGCGGGAATGTGCGTAGGCACTTTAGTAATTGAAGCCAGTCAGGACTCAGGATCACTCATCACTGCACAGTGTGCACTTGATGCCAATCGAGAAGTATTTGCCGTGCCACAAAACATTACCTCACTCACATCGGTTGGGACAAACAACCTTTTAAAGATGGGGGCACGCCTGGTCACAAATGCACAAGATGTTTTGGATATACTTGGTATTGTCACAGAAAAGATAGAAACCAAAAAAATTGTTGGAGACACTCATGAAGAAACAAAGATTTTAGAAATTCTGTCACAAGAACCACTTCACATTGATGAAATAATCAAAAATTCAAAATTGGAAAATCGCGTGGTAAATAGTACACTCACACTCATGGAAATTCAGGGAAAGGTAAAAAATATCGGAGGTATGATGTATATTCTTGGAACCTAACACTATGAAAACCGTATTTATTGCCGGAGCTGGTCAACGACTTGGCAAAACCATTGCACAAACATTGCATGCAGCAGGATACAACGTTATTTTGCATTACTACAAAAGTGAAAAGCAAACCAAACTTCTTGCCAAAAAATTACATGCGCAAACCGTTCAAGCAGATCTCACAAATTTACCTGAAGTCAAAAAAATGTTTGTCACACTCCCCCACATCGACATTCTCATCAACACGGTTGGTGGATTTATTTTTAAACCACTTTCAAAAACAAAATCACAAGAACTGGTTGACGTACTCCACAATAACCTCGTGACAGCATGGTACTGCGACAGCACCGTACTGCCAAACATGCGCAAAAAAAAGTTTGGCCGCATTGTTCACTTTGGTTCGGTTGGCTGTGACCAAATTACGGCTCGCCCCAATACGACCCCCTACTACATGGCCAAAACATCGCTCCTCATGCTCACCAAATCTTTGGCCGCAGAGCACAAAAATACTGGTGTTACCATTAATATGATCTCCCCAGGAGTGCTTCCAACGGGTGTAAAGCCTGGTCCCGAGGTGCCTGTGATTCCATTTGACGATATTGCCCGGGGCGTGTTATTCTTGGTCTCAAATGAGAGTACTCATATAAACGGTGCCAACCTCGAAATCAGCGGTGGATGGCGACCAGAATAATTTGAATTCGCACCTATGTTGTAAAATTTTGACCAAAAACGACGCAAAAATTTTACTCATATTTTTTACTATGAATACTAAAAAAATTCTTTTCATAATTCTCTTTATTGCACTTGGGATTGGAGCAATGCAAGTTCCATTTACACAGCTCATGGGAGCCAATGTAAAATTTTCTCTCTTTGATTTTTACGGCCCTATTGCTGGTGCATTTCTTGGCTCACTCCCTGGAATGCTCACCGTACTTGCCATGCAACTTACCAATTGGGCAGTGCAAGGATTTCACACAGACATGGGAACTATTATTCGACTCTTTCCAATGCTTTTTGCCGTTCTGTACTTTAGTAAAAAATCCAAATACACACTCCTTGTTCCAGCAGTTGCCATGATTGCATTTTGGGCACATCCAGAAGGCCGCCAGGCTTGGTATTATGCACTGTACTGGCTCATTCCAATGGTTGCATACTTTTTCTACAATAAATTCTTGCTGGCGCGTGCACTTGGTGCAACATTTACAGCACATGCAGTTGGTGGAGCACTGTGGGTATGGGCATTCAATATGAAAGCTGCTATCTGGATTGGCCTTATCCCTATTGTATGGAAAGAACGAATGATGATGGCGATTGGAGTCTGTATCACCTACATGGCATTCAATTATATTCTCAGTTTGGCTTCCAAAAAATGGAACCTTACACTTCCATTTATCCAACTCAATCCAAAGTATAGTACAAAATAAAATTATTTCTTCTCCCCAGCCACATGGGGAGAAGATTTTTTTCTATGGACTACACACAAGCTGAACAATACCTTCTTTCGCTTGGCAACATGCCACGCAAAGAATACATGGATGACAAAGCCAAAACCAATGAATACCTCACCCGCATCCAGTTCTTTTTGGATATCATTGGCAACCCCGAAAAACAAATCCCCCACTACATTCATGTCACTGGCACCAGTGGCAAAGGATCTGTGGCAACCTACCTCTCATATATTTTGGAGGCAAGCAAAAAAAAGGTTGGCCTCACTATTTCACCACACCCAACCACGCTGCGCGAACGCTGGCAAGTGAATAACAAAATCATGACGGAACAAGAATTTGTTTCGATTGTCAAAAAATTAAAACCAGCACTCGATGAATATGCACGCACGAGCCCATATGACATGATTTCTTTTTATGATATCACCACGATTATTGCAATTCTTTACTTTGCACAAAAAAAAGTTGAGTGGGCTGTAATTGAAGTGGGACTTGGTGGACGACTTGATTCAACCAATGTTATTCCACACAAGGATGTTGCTGTAATTACCAACATTGGACTTGATCATACAGAACTTCTTGGCAACACCAAAGAAAAAATTGCCTTTGAAAAAGCCGGTATTATTACTGGTGCATACAGTGTATTTACCATGGACGAAAATAAAAATGTTCTTGAGGTAATCAAAAAACAATGCAAAAAAAAGAAAGCAAAACTTTTTCTCTCACATTCAAAAAACACGTCACACAAAGAAAAAAATATTCTTCTCTGCACTCAAATTGCTGAGCATCTAAGTATTTCACACAAAGCGATTGAAACCGGAATCAAAAATGCAATTCAACCACTCCGTTTTGAAATAATCTCACAAAAACCTTTCATCATTCTCGATGGCGCACACAACGAAGACAAAATGAAAACGACCGTACAAAGTGCAAGTGAAATGAAAAAAAATATTCACTTGGTGGTTGGATTTTCAGAAGATAAAGACGTCACCACAATGATGACACTTCTTGCGACAATGAAACCTAAATCCATTGCCTGCACCCGCCAAACAGCAAATGTTTTTCGCAAAGTAGCCCACCCCAAAACATTGATGACCTTTTTCAAAAAGCACTGCCCCACAGCAAAAATAGAACTGTTTCTAGATCCACAAGAGGCCTTTGCCTGGAGTAAAAAACAAACAAAAACCAGTGACATTTTACTGGTCACTGGTTCAATATTTTTGAGTGGAGAACTTCGATCAAATTTGCCTTAGATTGACAGAAGAGCAAAACTCAGTTATTATAAAAACTTATTTTCCACGCCTCGTGTATGAAACTTGTCATCGTAGAATCCCCTACCAAAGCCAAAACTATCTCCAAATTCCTCGGCAAAGCCTATGCCGTGGAGTCTTCTTTTGGCCACCTACGCGACCTGCCAAAGAGTAAAATGGGCATAGATATTGATGGTGGAACCTTTGAACCCCACTATATTATTAGTAAAGACAAAAGCGCCCAAGTAAAGAAACTCAAAGATTTAGCCAAAAAAGCCACTGAAGTCATATTTGCAACCGATGAGGACCGCGAAGGAGAAGCTATTTCTTGGCACCTGGCCCAAATTCTTGATGTTGACCCAGAGAAGGCCAAACGCATTGTCTTTCACGAAATTACGCAGCACGCCATTGAAGAGGCCCTGGCACACCCCAGACATATTGACCAAAAACTTGTGGACGCGCAACAAGCCCGCCGTATTTTGGACCGCCTGGTGGGTTACGAACTCTCCCCATTTTTGTGGAAAAAAGTAGCCCGGGGACTCTCGGCAGGACGCGTGCAATCTGTGGCGGTGCGCCTCATTGTGGATCGTGAACGAGAAATTCAAGCCTTCAAACCAGAAGAATATTGGACACTCGAAGGGTTGTTTTCAGAAAATAAAAAAAATGAAAACGAAGTGAAAGCAATGCTGCAAGCACACAATGGAAAAAAACTTGATAAATTTGAACTTGGCACCAAAGAAAAAATGGATGAAGTGTTACACTCACTCAAGGGTGCAAATTATTCTGTTTCATCCATCGAACAAAAAGAAGCCAAACGAACTCCACCGGCTCCATTTACCACTTCTACACTCCAACAAAGTGCCAATCAAAAACTAGGATACTCATCCAAACAAACCATGGTCTTGGCGCAGCAACTCTACGAAGGTGTAAACATTGGCACAGGCCACGTGGGTCTTATTACCTACATGCGTACTGACTCCATGAATTTGGCAGATAAATTTTTGGGTGAAGCCAAACAATTTATTCACGACACCTATGGCAAAGAATACGAACTCGCTTCTGCACGAAAATTCAAAACCAAAAGTAAAGGCGCGCAAGAAGCACACGAAGCTATCCGCCCCACTGACCCTACCCGCACTCCAGAATCTTTGGAAAATTATCTTGACCCCAAACAACTCAAACTGTATACACTCATTTGGAAACGAACACTTGCGACACAAATGACTGAAGCTCGTCTCAACAAAACGACTCTTGATATTACATCAAACAACAACTATACCTTCCGCGCCACAGGACAATCTATGATTTTCCCAGGTTGGCTTGCCCTGTATCCAGAAGCCATGAAAGAAGAAATGTTGCCTGAACTCAAAGAGGGACAGACCGTAAATTGTCATGAACTCAAACCAGAACAACACTTTACTGAACCACCTGCACGATACTCTGATGCTACCATTGTCAAAGCCATGGAAGAATTTGGCATTGGCCGTCCTTCTACATACGCACCAACACTGGCAAATATTGAAGATAAATATGTAGAACGCGACGACAACAAACGTTTCAAACCAAAAGACATTGCGTTTATCGTAAACGATTTACTGGTCGATCATTTCACCAGCATTGTTGACTACGCATTCACAGCACAAATGGAAGAAAATTTGGATGATATTGCGGAAGGCAAAGAACAGTGGCAACCAATTATCGCTACCTTCTATCACCCATTTCACGAATCCATTGTACAAAAAGGTGAAGCACTCTCCAAAGAATCTGTTGTATCAGCCCGTGAACTTGGCATTGATCCCAAATCTCAAAAACCAATCTCTGTGCGCATTGGCCGCTTTGGACCATTTGTGCAAAAAGGAAGTAAAGACGATGAGGAAAAACCTGTGTTTGCTTCTATCCCAAAAACATTGAGTGCAGAAAGTATTACACTCGAACAAGCTTTGGTACTTTTGGAACTTCCCAAAAATGTTGGCCAAGACGAAGAAGGCCATGACATGATTGTGGGCATTGGACGTTTTGGTCCATACGTAAAAGTAGGAAGCAAATACTACAGTATAAAAAATGATGACCCATACACCGTTGACTTTGCACGCGCCAAAGAAATTATTTTGGAAGCCCAAGAAAAACAAGCAGCATCACTTCTCAAAACATTTCCTGGCAGTGACGTAATTGTCAAAATCGGTCGCTATGGACCATACATTACCGACGGCAAACGAAATGCCCGAATCCCCAAAGACACAGAACCAACTTCACTCGACCTCGAAACCTGCACCAAACTTCTTGACGAAGCACCTACCAAAAAAGGTGGCTGGAAACGCGGAGGAAAAAAAGTTACCAAGGCAAAAGGAAAGAAAGGGAAAGAAACTGACGAAGAATAAACTTAATTAAAAAAATTGATGAGAGGAGAGAATTTGTACTTTTCTTTTTTGTTGAGCGAGGACTTAGCGAATACATGAAGGTCCCCCGAGTCCCGTCAGGGCGAAGGGACCTTCATGAGAGCGATCCCGCAGCCAACAAAAAAGAAAAGTACAAATTCTCTCCTCGATGAAATAAAAAATCCCCTCCAGTATTCCACTGTGAGGGGGTTTATTTTTCTTTCTCGGCACGGGCAGCTGCAAGAGTTTTCGTAAACCTCTGCTGCCCGTGCCGTTTGGTGTTGAAGCTCAGTCGTCTTCGTCGTCGTCACCCCCACCATAGCGGTCGTTCCAGTCCCCAAAGGTGGGGCCACGACCGTTCTGTGGGGGGATGATTTTCGGCGAAGGTTTCGCAGGTTCACCCTGCGGGCGAACCGGACGAGACTGTGAGGGGACGACACGAACGTTTGGTGGATCCTCCCCGCCGCCGGCATGCAAATGAATGTGCAGATTCGCCCCTGACTGCACAACAATCTGCACCCCCTCGATGATGACCATTGAGGGTGAACTGCCCCGAGGAACTCGCGGAAACGGTTCCGGGGGAGACGGTGGTGGAGGCTGGACCTGCGGCAGATGCCAAGGCGTTTTGTCCCGGTAAATCCACCGAAACAGAAACACCAAGCCCGCAAGGCCAAGCCCGATCGAGAAAGCCCAGATCAAGGCGGTCAGCACCGCCTCACCAATCCAGGCCAAGAGAACCAGGCCCAGAACCACCGCCACGCCCATGCCGAAAAGCGAAAACGGCACCATGAGAAAAAAACCCATGTCAGTACTCCATCGCGAACACATTCGCGAAAAAAAGGTGAAAACAATTAAACACTCCAAAACACCCAAAAAACTCCTCACAAGACTCTTTTGGCTATTTTGAATTTTAATAGGCCATTATACTCCTTTTTGACAACTTTGTCAACAGAAAAACTCTACAAATTGGCTAAAATTAGCTTAAATTAGTAAATAATTTTACAGAGCAAATACACTTTGCACAGGTGTTTTGCTGTAAATTCACAAAAATCAAAACTTGCAAAAATCCTAAAATGCTCTACAATGTGAAGGTGACTTTCTTTCTGTATGTATAATACTCCCAACCAAACTATCGAGACATTGCTCACCCAAATTGCTACCTATGACAAAAAGGCAGACCTTGATTTGGTGCGCCTCGCCTACGACTTTGCCGAAAAAGCCCACAACGGACAATTTCGTAAATCTGGTGAACCATACATTGTACACCCACTCGCTGCAGCTCATATTTTGGCCAACATGCGCATTGATCCGGTTATTGTGGCAGCAACACTGCTCCATGATGTTCCTGAGGATACAGACGTCACACTCGAAGAAATTGGCAAAAATTTTGGCAGTGAAATTGAATCCATGGTTCGCGGAATTACCAAACTTGGGAAACTCAAATACCGTGGTGTAGAACGCTACATTGAAAATCTACGCAAAATGTTTGTGGCCATGGCCGAAGATGTGCGCGTGATGATTATTAAATTTGCTGACCGCATTCATAACTTGCAAACCTTGGGGTCACTCCCCCCACCCAAACAATACCGCATTGCCCTTGAAAGTTTAGAAATTTATGCACCCATTGCCAGTCGTTTGGGCATGGACGAAATGAAAGGAGAACTCGAAGATTTGGCCTTTCAATATGTCTACCCAGCCGAATACCAACGCATCAAAAAAATGCGTGATGAAAAACTCTCTGGCAAAGAAGAATACTTTATCAAACTCGAACACAAAGCCCTCGAGGAACTCAAAGCAGCTGGAGTTCCGGTAGCATCTATTCAAGGAAGAAATAAACGACTCTATAGTTTTTTTCAAAAACTCAAACGCAAAGAAAACGAAGTTACCAAAATTTATGACCTTTTTGCCATTCGTATTTTGGTCCCCACCGTGGCAGATTGTTATGCCTGTCTTGGGATTTTGCACAAAGTATGGAAACCTCTCAAAGGACGTATCAAAGATTATATTTCACAACCAAAGCCCAATGGCTACCAATCACTCCACACCACAGTATTTGGTGACGATGGTGAGGTGGTAGAGTTTCAAATTCGTACCGTGGCCATGCACGAAGAAGCAGAATACGGTATTGCGGCACACTGGCACTATGACGAAAATGGATCACGCAGACCAAGTCGTGAAATTCAATGGGCCAAAGAATTGGCAGAAATTCAACGAGATATTTTGAACAAACTTTCTGACCTTGAAGAAATCAAAGTCGACTTTTTGCAAACACGAATTTTTGTCTTTACTCCCAAGGGGGATGTGATTGATCTCCCCGAAGGTGCCACACCTGTGGATTTTGCATATCACATTCACAGTGAAATTGGCAATAAATGTACCGGTGCACTCGTAAATGATAAAATGGTGAACCTCGGCACCACTCTCAAAAATGGTGATGTAGTAGAAATTATAATTGATAAAAACCGCAAAGGCCCGAGTCAAGACTGGTCAGAATTTGTGAAAACACATACCGCCAAAACTCATATTAAACAATCCCAAAAATCTTCCAGACTTCCCAACTGGATTAAATCTGTTTTACCCAAATAAACTCATATAAAAAAACCACCTTTTCTCGGTGGTTTTTTTGTGTCTATTTTATCTTTGAAGCAAATCATCAACCATTTTTTTGAGTTCATCTTTGGAATAATACTCCAGTACAACCGTCCCTCGTTCACCCTTTTGGGTAATTTTTACTTTGGTTCCAAACCTGTCTTCTAACTGTTTTTCAACTTCGTAAATTTGTGGATCACGACGTACAGAACCTTTACGTGACCGACTCCCCTGCAGGGCAACGGCAGTTTCAACATCACGTACGGTTACATGCCCACCCATCATGTTTTGAAACATTTTTATTTGTTCATCTTGTGAACGCAAACTCAAAATAGCACGTGCTTTACTGGTACTGAGTGTTCCATCCATCAAAGCACGCTGAATAACTTCTGGCAGATCAAGTAAACGAATAGTATTGGTTACCGCAGGACGACTTTTGCCCACACGCTGTGCCACTTCATCTTGCTTCAAACCAAATTCTTCAGTAAGACGACGATACGCAAAAGCTTCTTCAATAGGATTCAAATCTTGACGCTGAATATTTTCAATCAGAGCAATCTCCAATCGTTCTTGATTATTGGTTTTTTTGATAAGTGCAGGAACAGTAGCAACGCCTGCCATTTCAGAAGCTCGAAAACGTCGTTCACCCGCAATAAGTTCATACCCACCGGTTAATTTCTCAGAAACCAAAATTGGTTGGAGAACTCCATGAAGCTTAATAGAAGCAATTAAATCTTCTAAGTCACTATGTGAAAAATGTTTACGAGGTTGATCTGGATTTGGAGTAATTTCAGAGAGTGGAATATGCAGGACCTGATCTTCTTTTTTGATTGAACTTTGTTTGGGTGAAACCGCAGGGACACTCACAGAGTCACGAGAAATTTCTTCTTGTGATGTGGTGGTTTCTACCTTTTTGGTTGGAATAAGTGAGCCTAAGCCTTTACCAAGAGCCATAATTGAAAATTAGAGTGAATGTTTATCCAAAATTTCTCGAGCCAACTTCTCGTATGATTTTGCTCCTTTTCCAGAAGGTTCATATTGCAAAATAGTTTTACCAAAACTTGGTGCTTCAGCCAAGCGAACCGTACGAGGAATAACAGAACGAAAAATATTATTCGGAAAGTATTTATACAATTCCTGAAGGACATCTTCGGATAAACGAGTACGTTTATCAAACATGGTAATCACTGCTCCCAAAATTTGTAAGCTTGGTTTGAGATGTTCCTGAATAAGCCCAATAGTCTGAAGCAACTGGCCTAAACCTTCTAGTGCATAATACTCTGCCTGTACTGGAATCAAAATTTCATCAGCCGCCACCAAACTATTGATGGTGAGGAGTCCAAGTGAAGGCGGGCAATCAATAACAATATAATCATACGCATGTTTTACTTCTTCAAGTAAATCATGTAACTGATGTTCACGACGATCAACATCTACGAGTTCAATACTGGCACCAGCCAAATTACCAGTAGCAGGCGCAACCCGCAGACCCTGGTGAGAGGTGTTGTGGATAATATCACTGAGTCGTTTTTCTTTGGAAAGAGCCTCATAGAGACCATGTTCCAACGTATCTTTGGACACCCCGACACCACTGGTGGCGTTGGCTTGTGGATCCATATCTACAAGCAGCACAAATTTGCCCATTTCAGCTAAATAGGCAGCAACATTGATGGTGGTAGTGGTCTTGCCGACCCCACCTTTTTGGTTCACGACAGAAATAACTTTGGACATGTGAAAAGAATACACTAAAGATATCCAATTATACCATGGAATTGACAAGATCTGCAATATAACCTATAATAAAGCCGATAAATCGCTTGCCGCGATGGCGGAACTGGCAGACGCACAGGACTCAAAATCCTGCGACCGCAAGGTCATAAGGGTTCGACCCCCTTTCGCGGCACATAAAAAAATCCGACTTTTTTGAGTCGGATTTTTGTTTTATTTATTTTGTTCTGGCCATTGATATGCCTTGTACACCGAATCAGCCACATCTCGAGCTTCGGTAAAACGTTCTTCGTGCACATCAGCGCCAAGAATAATCACAGACAATTCTCGACCCGCATCATTTTTTACCTTCATGGCAAAGTTGTAACCAGCCGCTGGAATGTAGCCTGTTTTGCCACCGAGAATGGTAAATGTATTTTGTGGTACCCAGCCAAGCAAGAGCCAATTGGTACTCCAAATATGACGAGGTGCTTTGACACCAATAAGATCCAAATTATATTCTTTTTCAAGCATGGCCCGAGAGATTTTTTCATTTTTCACAGCTTCATCCAAAAGTAATGCCACATCCGATGCTGTAGAAATATTACTTTCATCAAGCCCCGTAGGTTCAAAAAAATGTGTGCCCGTCATGCCAAGTTCAAGTGCTTTTTGATTCATGCGTTCCACAAATTGTTCTTCGGTCCACCCAGTAGCTTTGACCAAAGTGACTACAGAACGATTTGATGAAGCAATCAGTGCGGCATTCCAAAAATCTTCGAGAGTCATTGACTCTCCGGCATATACATGGTTATCTGCCAAATCTCCTTCTACCGCAGTACTGGTAGCGGTCCAGTCAATGGGACGTTCGAGTAAAACCAATGTACTCATGAGTTTGGTAATACTTGCCAAAGGTCTTGGTTCATATTCATTTTTGGCATACAATACTTTGTTACTCGCCAGATCTTTAACAAAAATTCCTTTGGCCGAAAAAGCCGAGGAACTGGTGAGTTCACCTACAAGCATCGGCACCGGTGGTGGTGGCGGAAGTGGACGAGGAGGTTCTACAGTAATGTCTCCACCAATAACGTTGTGTGGTTTATACGAAGGAACAATTTTGGGTAAAATTTTATTTGATGCCGCGAGCACCGGTTTATCAAGACCAATTTTGGGGCCAACCGTAAAGCCAACACCCAAAACAACGACCACAACAGCAAAAAGATTGCGCCACTTGGTAGAAGGATCTTGATCTGGTGGGGTGATGAAGTTGAAAAGCATGGAGAAAAAATCTAAAGTTTAACTTTTAACTTTCTACGTTCTCTTGAGCCGGAGCAATGGCTGCTTGAATATATTCATGAGCATGCAGAGTTTCGTATTCAGGGAGTTCTTCAACCGAGTGAATACCCAAATGACTCAGTGCTTCAAAAGAGAGTGTATACAGTGGTACCAGTGTATCATGAGACTGTTCTTCAATCAAACCACGCATCATAAGGTTACGCAAAATCACCGAACAGTTCATGCCACGAATTTGTTCAATTTCACTGCGTGACACTGGACCGCGGTAACCAATAACGGTAAGGGTTTCGAGTTGTGCTTTGGTGAGTTCACCAGCAATTTCTTGCTTGAGAAATCCACGGATGAGTTCTCCGTTTTCTGGATTGGTGATAAACTGAATATTTTTTCCATCGAGCAAAAGATGAATGCCAGATTCTTCGTGATTGTATTTCATGCGGAGAGTCTCCACAGCTTCTTCTACTTCCACTTCGTTTTTTTCGAGGGATTTGGCGAGGGTTGAGATGCTGAGGGGTTTGCTGGCGACAAAGAGGATGGATTCGATTTTTGAAATGAGAGACATATGTGCGGAAAATATCGTGGGAATACTTTTCTTTTTTCATTTTTTGAAACGGGGTCTACGACCGCCGCCCTCGCGGAGGGTGGTGATTTGCAAGCGAGTGAGAGAAGAGAAAATTTATTTTCTCTTCCGAACGAGCGAAGCAAATATGGTGACCTATATCAAAAAATGAAAAAAGAAAAGTATTCCCACTCAGTATAATTTGTATTTTATAAATATCTACACTTTTCTCACCATGATATCTCCAAAATGAGATTGTTGATCAAGGTGGACGAGTTGTTGTTTCACGAGTTCAAGTAAGGCGAGAAATCCCAAGATAACTTCTGTTTTGTTTTCACGTTCTTTGAGAGATTTATGAAAATCAAATTGTTTGTGATTTTTGAGCAGGTCTTTGATGCGTTCAATCACTTCTTTCACAGAAACGGTTTTATCCATTTCAATTTGTGGCAAAGGTTTTGGTGGTTTGAGGCGGGACACCAAGTTCAGCATGGACTTGTGCATTGATTTGGTGGTTGCATTTTCTGGTGGCACAAATCCTTCTGCTTTGCGAACTGGTTCCAAACGAAAAAATGAACGCAGTGGCCCGAGCCATTTTTTGTTGAGCACTCGACTGGCTTCCACAAACTTTTTGTAAATGCGCAGTTGATCTTCAAGCGATGGTCCACTTTCTTCTTCGGGCAAAAACATTGGCAAAATTGCCTTGGCTTTCATGAGCAAAATACGACTGGCAACAACGAGAAAGTCTGCAATTTCATCTGGACTTTCTTGTTCAAGCGAAGTGAGGTATTCAAGATATTGCTCTGTAACCGCAGAAATAGAAAGTTCAGTAATCGGAAGTTTTTGTTCTTCAATCAAATTCAAAAGCAAATCGAGTGGACCGGAAAATTGTTGAAGCTTGAGTTCAACCATAGTTATTTTTGGATATCCACTTTAATCGAAAGCTCCTTGAGCTGTGCCACATCGACTTCTGCAGGTGAACCAACCATTGGTTCTTCTGCTTTACCATTTTTTGGGAATGGAATCACACTGCGAATATTTTTTTCACCAGTGAAGAGCATCACTAAACGATCAATACCAGGCGCAAAACCACAGTGAGGTGGTGCGCCATATTCAAAGGCTTTGATCATGTGACCAAATTTTTTATCAACATCAGCGTTGGTGTAGCCTGCCATTTCAAAGGCTTTGTACATAATGTCTGCATCTTTGTTGCGCACCGCACCAGAAGAAAGTTCAAGGCCATTGGCAATAATATCGTATTGGTGAGCCACAATGTCGAGTGGATTTTTATTGAGCAGTGAATCCATTCCACCTTGTGGCATAGAAAATGGATTGTGTGCAAAATCAATGGCGCCTTTTTCACCATTGGCATTGAGCTTATCTGCATTCCATTCAAAAAATGGAAAGTCTACCACCCATGCCCAGGCAATCACATTTGGATCAGCGAGTTTCATTTTCTCCCCTGCCATACTGCGCACAGCACCAAGGGCTTTGCAAGAAACTTCGTATTCATCTGCTACAAAAAATATAATGGCATTTTCTTTCAAAGATAATTTTTCACGTAGTGCATCAAGTTGTTGTTCATTGAAAAACTTTGCAATTGTGCCGTCAAATTTATTGTCTACAAATTTTAACCAAGCCAAACCTTTGGCCTTGGCACGTTTGGCTGCATCAGTATATTCATCATCAATTTCTTTGCGACTCATTTCATGTCCGCCGGGCACCACGAGTGCACGAACATATTCTGCTTCTACAAATACTTTGAAGTCAGTGGTCTTGGCCCAGTCAGAAACATTTTGAATTTTCAATTCATAGCGCAAGTCAGGACGGTCAACACCATAGGTTTCCATGACTTCTTTGTATGGAATTCGTGGAAATGGATTGTTTTGCACTTTTTTACCAGCAACTTTTTCGGTGAGTTCAATAAACAATGGTTCCATCAAAGTAAAAAATTCATCTTGGGTGAGGAAACTGGTTTCACAGTCAAGTTGGTAAAACTCCCCTGGTGAACGATCAGCGCGTGGATCTTCGTCACGCATACATGGAGCAATTTGGTAGTACTTATCAAAGCCTGCCACCATGAGAAGCTGTTTGTACTGCTGTGGCGCTTGTGGCAATGCATAAAATTTTCCTGGATGAATACGACTTGGTACCAAAAAGTCACGTGCACCTTCTGGTGAAGAAACGGTGAGAATTGGAGTGGCAATATCCATGAATCCGCGAGATTCCATCCACTGACGGATGAAGGTAATCATTTTGGCGCGGAAGATAATATTATTTTTGAGTTTTTCTCGGCGAAGCTCAAGGAAACGATATTTCAAACGAAGGTCTTCGTCTTCCTCTTCTTTGTGTGCATCAAAAATTTCAAATGGCATGGCTTTGGCAGTACTCAGCACTGTGAGTTCAGTAACTTGCAATTCAATTTCTCCCGTTACCATGTCCGCATTTACATTTTGTGCATCACGAGCAACCACTTTACCTTTGACAGAAATAACATATTCATACTTGAGGCCATCGGCCACAGTCATGTCCCCCATTATTTCTGGGTGAAATACTACTTGAGTAAGGCCATATCTATCACGAAGGTCCACAAAAATAAGGCCACCAAAATTGCGGCGTTTGTGCACCCAGCCAGCGAGCACGACTTCTTGGCCTACATGCTCCTTGGTCAATTCTCCACAGGTATGATTTCTGTACATAAAAAAAGGCTTGTTCAAGATAAATAAGCCTTTTTAGAGTATCAAAAAATTTGGAAAATGGCAAGGGTTATCCTGACTTGAATTTTTCCTTTATTTATGCTATTTTATAGGGCTCCCAAAATCAACAACCGGGAGTGGAGAAAACCATGCTCGAAAAGTTCTTCGGCCCTCTCAGCCCCAGACAGAAGGCCCTCGTCGTCCTGAAGATGGTGGGGATCATCATTCTCCCCTTCGTCAACTACTACAGCGACGAGATCCAAGAGATGATGTTCGGGCACGCAACAACTGAAGCCGCCTACCAGGCGAGGCTCCACGAAAGCTTCGGCATCAGCCTGATGTTCATGGTCTGGCAGTGCGGACTCATGATCGTCCTGTGGATGCAGAATATGAACCATCGACACGAGGTCCGGAACAAGGAGATTGACGAATTCATCAAGTCCACAGAAAAACGGCTACTCAACCTGACGAACGAACTTCAGGCCGCAGAAACGCGCAATGCGTCAATGCATGAGTTCACGTCACTCCTCGACCGTATCGATCGGATGGCCGAGCAATTCATCAAGACCCGTGGAAAATGCCGAACCCGCAAATTCATGAATGATCTGAAAAGCACTCACGAAGAGCTCTTTCAGTCGTACACCGTGGTTCAAGACCAGTTGAGACAAGTCATTGGAGAGTCGGGACACAATGTGTTCCGAGACTATGTCTGGTGCGTTGAACAGATGATGGGAGAATCTGATCTACCACCCAGAACATATCACTGATCTCCGTGCAGGGAGTACCAAGGGGGACCACACGCGGCTGCACACGCGTTCGGTCTCACTGAACATAAAAATTTATTTTTAGTGGAACAAAAACATCCCGGTCAAATGGGATGTTTTTTAAATTAATGAAAAAATTTTTTTCCTTTTCCTTCAGGTATGATCTCATCTGAATCTAGTGGATATAATGGGTCAGACATCCCCTTGACAAATTCCTCTCCTAATACTTCTCTCACAGCTCTTTCATCGTGTAACTTTTTCACTTCTGGTTCAACAGAATCCAATAACCGTTTAGATACATCAAGTAATTCTTGTTTCCTCTCGGGAAGTAGTTCCACAGTTTCAACACCCTCATTTTTAAAATAATTCACTCTATCTGGAGAATTATCAAATCCTTCAATCCATCCTTGTAAATGCTTAATTTCATTTGTATCTATTGAACTATACTTAAAAAAATCTTCTAATTCTTTTCCTGTACACCCAGAGATAACAAATGCTTGTCCAATTGCAATCAACTGTCGAGTATTATAATCTTGTAAATAATATCCCCAACATTTTTGTACCAAAGGACTATCATATTTAAGCATTAAATAGTACCAATGTGTAGATTTATCTTCCATAAAATAACTATTAACTAATAAAATTAATTACTTCTTCACCAATTTCGCCACAAAAAATCCTTCAATTTCACTGGTGGGGTAAATGCGCAAACTTTTTTTCACGCCTGGGTGCAATTTCTTTTCTTTCCACTCGGTCACCGGAGGCAGTGCTTTTAAACCTGGTAATGCTGAGGCAATATTTTCAATTTCTACTTCGCCGTCGTATCGCTCGAGGAGCTTAGAAATTTGCATTTCATTTTCTTCTGGTGCGAGTGTACAGGTAGAGTATACCAATGTTCCCCCTGGTTTCAACGCATACCAAGCAGAAAACAGTAACTTGCGTTGCTTGAACGCCATTTCTTTAATTTTCTTTTCACTCCAGTACCCATAGGTCTTGGGGTCACCGTCCACAAAACGAGATTCAGCACTGCAAGGCGCATCTACCAAAATTTTATCAAAATAATTTTCATAGTCACCACACAACTGTGAACCATCTTCCATGCGCAGGGTAAATTTCCAGTCTGGCACTTCGTCAGTAACGCCGAGCAGTTCCATGTTGTGCTTGAGTTTAAAAAAGCGAACCTTGTTAATTTCATTGGCTACTAACTCCCCTGTCCGATTCATCATGGCTGCCATTTGTGAAGTTTTACTCCCAGGTGCAGCAGTCAAATCCAATACTTTTTCACCCGGCTGTGGATTCAAAATCAGTGGCGGCACCATACTTGCCAAACTTTGAATGTATATTTTGCCTTGATTATATATTTCAAGGTCAGTGAGTTCACGCTTGGTTTTGTTTTGCAAAACAGAAGCGTCTTTGTACCAGCCTACAGGATTGATTTTAAATCCATTCATGCCGAGAGTTTCTTTGACTTCTTTTTGGAGTGAAGGAGTAAAAGCCGTCACCACATCCGCGGGAACAGACTTAATGGTGTTGATACGAAAGGTCGTTGGACGTTCCACAAAGGTAGCCAAAAGTGGCGCTGCAAATGAACCAGTAATTTCATCCAGTCGCTCAACAAATTTTTCGGGTAAACCAATGCCTCCACTTTTTTTATTTTTTTTCGTAGCCATACATTACAAGAACAAGGACAAAATAAAGAAAATAAGAGACAAGAGAAATGGACCATAGGCCAAATCTGGCACTGCAAAAATTTTATTTGGAACTAATAAAAATGGATGTCGTGCTACCACAAAGTACACCTTTTTTACCATTTGTGCAAGCCCACCGGTTTGGTGCATTTGAGGGTTTGGACGAGAAACTTCTTTTTCAGTTTGGTATACAGTTCCACTTGGTGTCTGCTCATAACGGACAGGAGGGGCTGTGTCAGTAATAATTTCACTGCTACTTGACTCAGACTCTTCATGAGAAATAGTCACAGGTGGTTCTGCTGGTGGAACACTTATTATAGGCCTCGGTGGTCGAGGAATAGGATTTTCAGGAAGTTCTCCTGGTTCCTGTGGGGGCTCTGGTGATGGCTCAGGATCAGGTCGAGGTGAATGTGGTGGCACCGGTACGGGAGGAACAGGATCAGGATTTGGTTCTCTCTGTGGAATATCAGGTTCCACTAAAATAAAAAAGTTAAAGCTTGAAGCCGTATTTCCACCATGATCAATTACGACAATACGAAATAAATATTTTTGGTTAAATTCAAGTTCAGAGAGAACAACTTTGTGCGTCAATGCAAAATCTGGCAAGTGCTTTTCACCAAGTTCGTAGTTATTGGTAAAACCAAGTGCAAAATATGATTCCGTAAGCTCATTGGTATCCCAAGAAATTTCAACACTTTTTCGTGCAACACGTTTAATTCGAACATCCAAAATAAGCGGCGGCACTCTATCAAAAGATGGAGCACCACCTTCTGGTGGAGTTGAAGTTACAAACTCAATAATATTGACAGAAGTAAAAGCGCCAGCTGCTCGGACAAAAGAAAAGGGAAACAACAAAGTAACCAAAAGTACAACAAAAAACAAAAAATTTTTCCCACCTTTTTGTAGCATATGTATTGACAGGATACATCAGTTGAAAATTTCAAGTGTCAAGTGACAAATGTCAAATTCAAAGGCCAATTTACCATGGTTATGGTTTGATACGAGTAATAAGACGAGGAAATGGAATACACTCACGAATATGCTCTGCTTGAGTAATCCAACGTACCACACGTTCAAGACCAATTCCAAAACCAGAATGCGGTACCGCCCCGTATTTACGCAAATCCAGATACCAGTCATAAGCTGATTCAGGGAGTCCTTCATGGCGGATACGTTCAATCAAAAAGTCATAGTTATCTTCACGTTGACTTCCACCAATAATTTCTCCACCACCTTCAATGGCAATAAGATCATCATTGAGTGCCAAGAGTTCATTGGTTGGGTCACGCTTCACATAAAACGGCTTAATTTCCTTCGGCCATTTATGGATAAACACAGGAACTTCAGAATCTTGAGTAAGGAGTCCTTCGTCATCATTTCCCAAATCTTCTCCGTATTTGATATCACTGCCCATTTGCTGAAGCTTTGCAATGGCTTCATCATAACTATATCGAGTAAATGGTTTTTCAACTACTTTTTTGAGTGGTTCAATATTACGCTCGAGCATAACAAGTTCGGTTTCACACTTTTCAAGTACTGATTTTACAATGTGTTTTACCAAACCTTCTTGAATATCCATATTTTCATCATGCTCCACAAAAGCAGATTCGGCATCCATCATCCAAAATTCAGTGAGGTGACGTTTGGTTTTACTTTTTTCGGCACGAAATACTGGTCCAAAATCATAACAACGACCAACAGAAGCAATCGCCGCTTCAATATACAGCTGCCCAGATTGAGACAAATACGCTTCACCCAAGTCAAAGTATGGCACCGGAAACAAAGTGGTGGTTCCTTCACACGCATTTGGTGTAAACACTGGTGAATCTGTACGAATAAATTTTTCTTGATGCAAATATTCGTTAATAGCAGTTTGAACAGCATCACGTACACGCAGTATGGCCCACTGACGCTTACTGCGAAGCCAAAGGTGTCTGTTTTCCATGAGAAAATCAGGTCCATGTTCTTTTTTGGCAATCGGATAATCTTCGGCAATTTGCACGACTTCTACAGTTTTTACTTGTAACTCAAATTCACCTTGCTTTTTAGGATGAGCCGAAACGGTTGCTGTAAGTTTTACAGAAGACTCCAAAGTAAGACGGTCAGCTTCTTGCCAACTTTTTTCATCAACAGCATCTTTAAAGACAATAGCCTGGATAAACCCAGAACCATCGCGAATTTCCAAAAACTGAATAGACCCAGAAGAACGTTTGTTGGCTACCCAACCACAAATAAGTACCTCACTCCCTACTAAATTTTTACTGTCTGAAATAAAAGCACGTTTCATACAAAGTACAATTACAAATGAATCTGTCAAACCTGAGAGCCTTTTGGCTCCCAAGCGAAAAAAATGTCTTTTAAAAAAAGACCTCTCTAGCTAGAATACCACGCAAATAAAGATTTTTCAAGTCGTAGACGAAGAATGACTTGAAAAGAAAAATGAGACCAGAAAGAAGCACAATGCCACGAGCACAATAGTTCCACCACTGGCAAGGTTGAGATAAAAGGACACAAATAAACCAATCCAGGTAGAGAAAAGAGAAAAGATAACACTAAAAATAAAAGTTTTGGCAAAACTTTTTTTCAGTTGAAGTGCACTTACCACAGGAATCACCATAAGTGCTCCAATAAGAAGCGTCCCAACAATACGCATAGACAGTGAAACAATAATAGCCCCCGCAATAATGAGAAACGTATTAAATGCTTTGGTATTGAGTCCTTCAGCAAAGGCTAACTCCTCATGAAATGTCACCAAAAACAGCTGACGATAAAAGAAAAAAATAAATATACACACTACTGCAGCCAAAGCAACAATAATTACTACATCAAGAGCACTCACAGTAGTAATACTCCCAAATAAGTAACTTACCAAATCTCCTTGAAATCCTTTGGATAAACTCATGAGTACCACAGCCAAAGCCAAACTTCCTGACAAAAACAAAGCCAAAATAGACTCACCAAATAAGCGCTTGTTTTCACGCAATTTTTCAATGCCGAGAGATGCCAAGGTCGCCACACCAATAGCTGGCAAAATAGGGTTTACACCCGCAAGCACACCCAGTGCCACGCCTACCAGTGATACATGTGCCAAAGTGTCGGCCATGTATGAATACCGTCGTACTACCAAAAACAACCCAATCATAGGCGCAATCAGTGCCACAGTCGTACCTGCCAAAAATGCTCGAACCATGAAATCGTACTGAAAAATTTCAAACATAGTTTAGTGATGATGATTTGTAATTTGACAATTTTCATGGGGAACTCCTGTAGCGTGTGTCCCGTAGAGATCTTCCATATACTTTCCTTTTTTAAAGGAACCAGAAGCCACATGACAAATGAGATTTTTATTAATACACAAAATTTGTTTTGCTTCGCGTACCATAATATCGACATCATGAGAAACCATAAGAATCGTCATCCCATGTTTTTGATTTAAATCATCCAAAAATGTGTAAAACTTTTCTTTGGAAGCAATATCTACACCGACGGTTGGTTCGTCCAAAATAAGAATTTTGGGTTCACGTGCCAAAGCCCGTGCAATAAATACAAGCTGCCGTTGTCCACCAGAAAGTTCACCAATAAGCCGATCTTGAAGATCTCCAATACCCGTAAGATCAATTGCCTTTTTCAAGGCTTCTCGATCTTCTTTTGAAAAACCTTGAAATACTTGATAACGGGATACGCGACCACTTTCAATCACTTCTCGAACCGTTGCAGGAAAAGAAAACTCTCCCTCCATAACTTTTTGTGGTACATAACCAATCTCGTAGTGTTCTTTGGCTTTTTGAAGTGTATGGCCAAAAATCCGAACCGTACCTGTGGTTGGTTGCAGTAGTCCCAAAATAATTTTGAGAGTAGTCGTCTTTCCCCCACCATTTGGGCCAATAAGTCCTACATAGTCACCATCATGAATTTGAAAACTCACACCATCAAGAACTTGATTATTGCCATAGGCAAAACCAACATTTTTGAGTTCAATGGCGATGTTGTGATGAGTGGGCATAGTTTGTGGAAAAGTAAAAATATTCCAAATTCTCATTCAATAAGTCAAAAATATTACGTACTACACTTTGCACAGAGTCCAAAAAATTCAAGAGAATGCAGTATTTTAGAAAATTTATTTTTTTGTTTCAATTTTTTTTCTACTTTATCTAACAATTCTTCAATTTCAGAGAAATCGACTTCTTCTACTATTCGACAATTTTGACACACCAAATGGTGATGATGATCTTTAAGAAGTTCATAATGTTTTTGGTCACCATCAAAAACAACCGAAGTAATAATTTTTCCTTCTTGTAAAAAACTCAGTTCACGATATACCGTGGTTTTGTTGGCTTTTAATTTGTATTTTTTGAGTTCTTCTAAAATTTGTCCAGCAGAGAGAGGCTCATGAATTGTGGTAAAAATATCAATCATACTCTGACGAACCGAAGTCATACGGACTCCTTTATCTTTGAGACTACTTAAAATATGGGTTGCATTCATTTGTTTTTTCATATCTGCAATAATTATATTTTTGATTGATCATGACGGTTACCTTTTGCAAAAATCACCGCTGCAAAAAAAGTGGTGATAGGAACAGCAAAAATAAGGGCAATACTTCCAACAAGCATTCGGATTACTTCTTCCATAATTACTTCGCTATTTAATGTCGTCCACATTGGTTTTTGATAAATTGAAAAAAGTAAAAGGAGTGGAAATGATGCTCCAGTATAGGCAAGCACTAATGTATTTACCAAAGAAACAATATGTTCACGTCCTACAGAAAGCCCTCGGTACCATAACTGTGCAAATCCAAGAGAAGGGTTTGCTTTGTGCAACTCTTCAACAACCGCAGCCTGAGCAGTGGCAATATCATCAAGCACACCCAAAGTACCAATAAGCATTCC
The DNA here is from genome assembly GCA_964566225.1 of uncultured Gammaproteobacteria bacterium. GTDB lineage: Bacteria > Patescibacteriota > Patescibacteriia > Magasanikbacterales > UBA922 > CAYTKU01. The sequence goes on along the minus strand of CAZMHV010000003.1, from coordinate 82,437 downwards.
CCCTAAAAGTAAACCTCGTAAATTTATACTTTCAAGAGGTGAGTTTTGCAAAAAAAATGCTTCCTCGGTTCCCATTCCAAAAAGGTGTGTAGCAGATACAAAAAGGTATGAGAGTAAAGCTGAAATCCCCAAAGTAATGAGTATGCTCACAAACGCAATACTCGTACGCATGTGAAAACCATGTGCAATATACAGTGTGGTAGAAGCAATAAGGAGTGACCCACCAAGTGCAACCCAAAGTGGATCATGACCTTTTATGAGAAGCGGCAAAATACCATAACCAATAATAACAAAACTCAAGATCAATCCTAAAAAAGCACGAACGCCCTGCATTTTGGAAAACAGCACAGTTATGAAAAAAAAGAAACCAACGATCCACCACAGAGCGTTGAGACGATATACATCACTTACATAATAGGGTTGCTGACTCGTAGAGCCACCCTTACCAACAATAATTTTACTTCCATCATGCAATTTTTGAGATACTTTTGCTTCATCAACTTCATACGCTATTTCTACCTGTGTTCCCTTTTGTGGCCCCTCGGTAATCTCTACTTTAAGATTTTGGGTTATTGTTTTTATTTGAAACTCTTGTGTCATGGTTTCTTTGAGCACAGAAAGAACCGTACCTCGATAAAACTCATCTTGCTGCACAGGAGGAGCCCCTGTTTCAACTTGAGCCAAACAAAACAAGGGGGCAAAAAGCCAAAAAAATAGAACGAAAGATATGATTTTTTTCATACAAAAAAATTGGTCTAATCCCTGCGTACAGATTATAACGCAACTTAGTTGCATTTGTCAAGAAGGTTATACACACTCCCCTCATCCAAATAACTCCGTAAGCACAGCCACACCAGCCGCCACCACAATAAAAAAAGAAGAAGCAATAGCAAAAACATTGTACCACTTGGTATTTACATTTTCTCCCATAATTTCTTTGTTGTTTATAATTTTGAGAATAAAATAGAAAAAAATTGGAAGCAAAAGCCCATTGAGTGACTGAGTATACAAAACAATCTTAAACAATGGGAAAAATGGTGTAATAACAAGAAGGGCTGCAAATACTAAATTTAATAAAAATATACTATAAAATATCTTACCACGACTATAGGGACGATCTAAGGTACCAGTAAAGCCAAAAAACTCTGAAAAAGCATAGGATGAGGTAAGTGAGACAATAATCATACCAATAATAGCGGCTACTACCAGTCCAAGCGCAAAGAGGGTCCCTGCAAACTCACCGGCAAATGGTTTAATAGCAAGAGCCGCATGTTCACCCGAATCAAGAATAATACCATGGGCATGCAGTGTCGCTGCGGTAGCGACCATCATAAAAAAAGTAAAAAAATCAGAGGTAAAAGCACCTACGTAAGCTTCAAGCTTTGCAAATTTGAGTTTTCGTACAGGAACATTTTTGTCTTTCATATAACTCTGTACAAAAAACTGTCCCCACGGAGTGATGGTTGTGCCAAGTACAGCGACAAGCAGTAAAAAAGAACTACTTGAAAAAATATTTCCACTCGGAACAAATAAACTCTTTACCGCGTGGCTCCACTCAGGATTTCCTTTGACTGCAGAAAAAATATACGCAAAATAAAACAAAATACCTGCCAAAAATACCTTTTGACTCTTTTCGTATTTGGTCTTGGTGACCAATAAAAAACAAGCGATGATTACTAAAAAAATAAAGGGCGTTGACGAAATACCCAACATTTCACTCCCTACTTTTAGTGCTGCAATATTGGTAAGGAGTGTCCCAAAGTTAGCCGTGAGCAAAAGCAAAAAAACAAAAAGGGCTTTTCGTACACCAAAGTACTCACGAATCAAGTCACCGAGACCTTTCCCCGTCACAATAGCCAAACGTGAACCCATTTCTTGAGTCACACCATACAAGAGTGTCAAAAAAGGTAGCGTGATGAGTGCTGAATATCCAAGCTGTGCCCCAGCAACAGAATAGGTTATTACTCCCCCACCATCATTTCCTGCCATGGTAGTAATGACAGAGGGTCCAAGCACTGAGAGAAAAACTAAAATATTTTTAAACATAGAAAACTCTTATTTTACTTTTGCCAATATTTCTTCGGCCACATCATCAAGGGTTACACTGCCAAGTATTTTTCGATCTTCGTCAACCACAGGCAGTGAAGCCAAATGATACTTTAACATTTTTTGTACGGCAATTTCTTTGGGGGTTGTCAAACGAAGTAATACAACATTGGTTACCATAAAAGCATATACCGGCTTGGTACTTGGATACAAAAATAAATCGTGCAAATCAATAACACCAACTAATTGTGAATCTTTATTCACCACATAAATATAATGTAAACCCACAAAATCACTTGTTTTTTTGAGTTTTTGCATTACAATTTTTATAGTATCGGTAGCGTCAACAGATAAAAATTCTGTTGTCATGAGTCCACCAATAGGGGTTTTGGCAAATTTCAGTAAATGAATCAAATCCTTTTGCTTCGAAACACCAATAAGTTCCAAAACCTCCTCTCGTTTTTCATCATTCAGAGTCAAAAGAATATCTACTGCCTCATCAGGATCCATAAGAGACAATAGTTCTGCTGATTTTTTTGGAGTAAACCTTCGAAATAACTCTGACTGAAATCCAATATTAATATCAGCGAGCACTTCTGCTGACATTTCAGGATCCATGAATTTAAGTACCTTGAGTGCATTGACGGTAGTAGTCTTTTCCAAGTAGTCAGCTAAATCTTCAGGCAAAAGTTTGTTAAGTTTTTCTTTTTCTTCTTTGAGAACAATTTTACCACGAGTAATTTCAAGAGGCTGAACCTCATCCCAAGGTAAAAAACCAGAGCGATATTTAATGCCAATAGTATTCAAAAAAGTTCCCACCATTCGAGCAATACCGATCCAACGAAATACACCAAAAACACCAATATCAATACCAGAGATTACATATCCTGGTTGGTCTTGAATAGCAATATCATTGGCACGAATAATTTTTTCACCTTTCAAATCAATGATTTGCTTATCTTGTAAATTTTTTAATATTGATGCTTCTTTTTCAGTTTTTTCTTGAAGCGTAAAGCTATTTTGTAAAACAAAACCTCCAGTAGTATGTGGTTTGAGGTGTTGAATTGGGGCAATAATCTTGTCACCCTTTTTATTTTTAATAACAACTTTGGTAATAAGAGGAGTCTCAATAGGAAGAAACAAGAGATCATAGAGTTTCCCCAAACAAACTCCGTCTTTATCAAAAACTTTTTTCCCTGACATGAGAGAAAAATAGAGCATAGGGCAAAATATTACGTTTTTTCATTCATAGCCTTTTTATGTGATCCATACCACAACACGACAATGAGAATGAGTAAAATAAGACTGACCACACCCATAATCCACATTGCCCAATCAAATGTGACTTTTTTCTTTTTGACAGGTATTTCTTTTTCAACAGAAGTTGTTGTTATTTCTGGTGCAGGTGAAACAACCGGAACAATATTTTCGGTAACAACTTCTTCGGGCGGTTGAATTTCTTGTTCTACGGGGAGTGGAGCTGGAGGAGTAGAAGTGGTTGACTCAGAGCTGAGTGTGCTCGTACTCGTAGATCCATTTTGAGAAGCAGACGAAATTTTTTCTTCTGATGTTTTGATTGCAGGAGTAACCGGATCCGGGGTTTTCACTTTTTCAAGTGTTGGATCAGGTTGTACAGGTTCATCTCCAATAGTAACGGCGATAGGACCTGCTACCGTAGAAACATTTTTCCCTTCGGCATCCAAGACCACAGAATCGCTCTTCATAGAAATAGTGGCCACACCAGATTTTTTGGCAGTAAATGTCACTATACCAAAAGGCATAGTATCACTAAACCCACCTGGGAGTCCGGCAGTACGAACGAACAAACCTTGTTCATTATTTAAAACATCGTATCCTGTTTTACGTACGGGGATCCAACTTCCCAAGTAAAACCAAGACTTTGCATTGAGCAATTCTGGAGGAAACTCTAAGCCAAAACGAACCGTATAATTTTTTTCTCCATGAGGTAGGATTTTTACATTGAGCGTAAATGTTTCACCTTCTTTTACTTTTACATTGAGAGGAGTAACTTCAAAATTTGTAACTGCCCATACAGGAGCCGCGACAAAAAAAACACATCCAAACACGATACTAAAAAACATCGAAAACAAGTGAGAAGAAATATACGATGGAACAAAAAAGTTTTTCATATTATGAATTACTTGATTCAATTTCACCCCAATTGACCATGATATAGTTGAAGTCGATAATATCTACTTTTTGATCTTGATTCACGTCAGCTAAGTTGTAAGAGTTAGAACGGCCCCAGTTCGTAAATAAGGTGACCACATCCAAGTTATCGATAATACCATCCCTCAAAATATCTGTACGGTCAGCATCTTCATTAAACCAGTCACTTTCATCAGTACGTGGAACACGAGCCGTTACCATTACTCGAACGATATAATCTTGTTTGGAACCATCTTCAGCCGTCACCGTATACGTCCGACTGTTGATAAAATTATTGGAAGCACCGTTTTCAGGACTCAGTGATGCTCCACGAAACGTAACACTCGGGCTGAGCATGTTTACATTTGTCCCATATGGCATAATAACATCAATCGTATGGTTTTGTTCATCGAGACCTGTTTCCCCTATTTGCCTTGCAATGGAAAATGACAAAATTTGTTTTTCAGAACTTTTTTCAATATCGACTGATTTTTGTAAGGTACTTGATACATTTTGAGGAACAACGGGCGGAGGAGGTACCACAGGTGTTGGTTGTACAGGAGCTTGAATAATGGTTGAAAATGAACTTCCTCCCCCATAACCAAAAACAACCATATTACTTCCAATAATTTTTGGGAAAAAAAGAACTGCTCCCACCAAAAAGCTAGCAATAATAAAAAAGTCTTTCCAATATGAATTTTTATTCAAATGAGGCTCAGGCATAATTAAATCACACATCAAACGATTGATGCTGATTGTGATTTGTTCACATATTATACCACGAAAATATATTTTTCCCAACTAAACTTATACATTCTGTTGATAGAAAATATCATTTTTTGTTGAAAGTCCTTTCTTGTATCAAAAACACCTGAACAGTACCCGTATCCAGCTTTTTTAATATTCGAGGAGAGCTCAAAAATGAATACGAAAGTGGGTCTTTGCCCTGCAAATCTTGTGAGAAAATAATATATTTTATACCTTTGGAGAGAAGTACATCTAAAATTTCGTTGTGATCCAAAGTTTTACTGGTAACAACCGTATCAATATGTCGATAGGATACATCTGTTTCTTGGTCATACAACCCCTTGAGTTCAATGCTCTTACTCACGACAGCTTTGTGTCCAAAAAAAAGAGAAGCCGGATTCGCAAGTAAAATATTATGATTAAATTGAAAAGAAAGATACCCATGCCAAGGCAAAAACAATACTTTCTCTTCTCCTTTAAGTATCTCGACTTCTTTTTTTGCCTCATACCAATCTGAAGGATACCAAACGGGTCGAATTTGCCCACGAAATCCTCCCCACATAAAAAATCCAAACCCAAAAATAAGACTATAGAGTACTACTCGAAATACTTCTTCTGTCCAAGATTTTTTATGCTTCAAAAAAAATTCAAAAATGGTATTCACTCCATAAGCAGAAAAAACCGTATAACAGAGCGCCAAAATTCCTGTCAGTTTTTGACTATCACGAAACCCCTTCCAAAAGGGAAGGTATTGATACAAAAACATATTAAATTTTTGGAATGGTGTTTGAGATATACCAGTCGAACAAACCACACTCCCTATGGCTGCAACCAAAAACAAAAAGCCCAGTACCCGTGTTTTTTGATTCTGTATGAGAGATATACACCCAATGAGCACCAAAGACAAAAAAATACTCAGCAAAAGCCAAGAGATCGGATATTCCAGTAACCAGTGAAATTGTTGCCCCCACACCGTTCCCTCTGCCCAAAATCCATGTAATGAAAGAATATTGACCAGAGGAGACACTAAACCATGACCAACAGGCTCAAAGGCATGAAAGTGAGCCAAATCAAATCTATTTTCAAATCGGTTTTGATCTCTACTTGCAGGTACTATCCAGTAAGCGTTTGTAATACCGAACACCATGAGTCCCCAAAGAAGATTTTGAAACTTTTTTTTATTTAGGGTAGGTTGTGCACGGACATATAATGGAATGCTCATACACACTAAAAATAAAACGGCAATAACAAAAAAATGCAGCGAAAAAATACTTATCAGCCATAACATTCCAAAAATTTTTAAACTATTTTTAAAGGTCGGATTATCTTTGTAGGTAAAAATAAAGTGAAGAAAAGCAGGAAGTAATGCATAGGCAAAAAGAAGTGTCCAATGTCCTGCAAGAAAACGTGTATAGACAAATGGATTTATTGTATAAAAAAGAGAAGCAAAAAGACGTACGGTATTTTTGGGAGGAACAGGAAGAAACGTAAAAGATAAGAATCCCATTAAAAAAAAGAGACCAAACAAAAGTATTTTTTGAATCAACCAAACCGGCAAAAGAAAATGAAAACCTTGCAAAAATAAATTCAAGGGTATGGCATTCAAATACCCCGAAGGATCTGCAACCCCAAATAAATCAGGTCCCATAACCATGTCCAGTGTCAAAATATATCCTGGAAACAAAAGTTGCCACAAAATAGTAGTGGCAACAAAACAAAAAAATATTGAATATCGATTGAACATGTATTGAAATACAAGCTAATTCTTTACAGGAATTTGGTCTTTTCCCAACTGAACCGTAATCTGATTTTGCAATTTAGGATCTTCTTTTAACATTAAATTTTTATTGACCAGCAACCCAGAAGACAACTCTTGGGCAACGTTATAACATTCAGAGCAGTATTGAATCGTCGTAACGTCAATAGGAGTACTTGTGACAGTACTTGTAAATACATTGAGACAACCCAATTTTTTGAACTGCTCAGCAACGACATGTTCCAGAGATTGTTGTTCAGTCGTATTTATCACAAATATTTTTACACTTTCCCACGTACCAACCTGATCTGCGGGAACTTCCATAACCTTTGGAGATTCAGAGGGAGTTGATTTTACACTAATTATTTCTTTTACTTGTTCTTCATTTTTTTGTACCAATTTCATGAATTCATTTTTATTTTCAGTGAGTTCAGATTGCAGTTTACTATAAAACAAATAAAAAAATACACCAGAAATCACCAACGTGGTAGTAACAATCATGCTCGTCCACAAAAAAAATTTTCGTTTTAAAATACTCTCGTGACTTTGACTTTGAGTTTGAGTTTGAGCCTGTTGTTTTTTATGTTCCCTTCCCCCCTGTATCCCCTCTCGAATATAGGCTACCACTTGTAAAATAACACCCAAAGCCAACATGTAATATGCGTACACAGCCATTTTTTCTGCAATATATTTTTTATCAAAAGCAAGTAAAAATGGACAAAACACAACAAATAATAGTCCCAAAATAAAGAAGATTTTACCGTTCCACCCAATCAAAACCACAGCACTTATAGCACTCAAAATAAGGGCTAAAAAGATATTTTGTGTCAGAAAGTAGACAATAGCAAGAAGAGCAATAATATTGGCAACCTTTATTACCTCTTCTGTCAGACTATTGTGAATAGTGTGTTTGGCACGATGCAAGATATGCTTCATTGGAAAAAATTATATAATTAAAGTTTTTTGAATTGAAAATTATCAAATAAACTCCAACTTCCTGCATCAAACACCGTTATCCCCACACCTCCACCACGAAACTCATTATCACGAATTTCTCCAAATTTTTCATACTTTTCTCCATCAAAAGAAAAGAAAAATTCCATCAAATCATCTTTGGCATCAACACGGAGCCAGTATGTTTTGTCTTTTGAAAAAACAACGTTTTGGATTACTCCTTGTAATTTTTCATCGGTTCTCGTCCAACCTTCTTCATTTCTCTTCATAATCTCCCAGGTATTGCGTTTGTCACCACCAATAAAAAAGTAATACCCATATCCATTGTCGTAATTTCCACGAATAAACAAACCTGAACGACCTGCCGTTTGAGGAGAAACAGATGATATAAACGTAAAGTTATTAATATCTTCCAAATCTTTGAGCACCGCACTTAAGTTTCCAAAAGCACGACCCATAATTTTATTTGTTCCATTTTGTGGATAGAGACTCAAAAAACTTGGCAGTGTTGTTCTCCAGTATTTTAAATATTCTTCTGAGTTTGATACACTTCGAAGCTGATCAAACCGAGCAATAAAAATAGAATTCGGGCGAGAAAGTACCGAAATTCGAACATGTTTAACACTTGACCAAGGGAGCGTATTCTCAGAACCATTGAGTTGAACAAATTTTGCCTTTGGGATTTGGATTAAATTCCAACCCATTCTCAAGTTTGTGAGAGAATATCGATAAAAATTTTTCATTTCTGCATCACCAAAGTCAATATTTGCAGATTCATAAGCATCAGGATCAGATACATTCATCATAAACTCAATAAACTCCATGGTAGAGAGATCCATGTCTTTCACCAAAGAAATTGTACCGATTTGGTGATCCGTACTTACAATATCAAGACTTGAATTCCCTTCAAATGAAAATTTTTGATCAGTCACACCATTGCCCTGCCACGCAGGAAGTTCACCTGATTCAAAGTTACTAATAATCAGAATACTACTTTTACTAAAAGCACTGGAATCAAGAGAAAAATCGTTATTTTCTTTTACAGAATCAATGAGAGACTTAACCACTGGAATTTCAACAGGAGTCGTAGTTACCACTTGAATAGCTTTTTGTTCATCTGCAACATTAGAAACTGCCTCAAAATATTTTTTTCCCATGAGACCAACCACTCCTAACAACAAGGTAGCCAACAATAAAATAACATATTTCGGATGAGACGAGGTTTCCATAAAAAAGAATTAAAAAATTGATCTCCATTTTTGTCTTAAGATCTAATGAATCTATTATACAACCAAAATAAAAATTTGTATAGTAAATAAATAATACAAAAAATACCTGTAATCAGAGAAATAGCTGATCCAATATAGAAATATTTATTTGTTCCAAGTTCGATAATAATTGAAAAGCTATAGGTCCCATCAGCAGATGGAACAATCTTCCCATTTTTTTGAAGTTCGTTGATGTCAACCCACCAAGCATTTGCAAAGTTATTTATCTGAAAGTGATTTTTATCTAAGTCTGAATTTCGTTTTATAACTTCATACCACTTTTCTTTTTTAAGTTTTTCATTTTGAACCGTACCTTGATTATTTTCCCCCACATATCCAGTTTCTGACTGTTGAAAGAGGTCTTTTTTAACAAAAAGTTTCCAGTCAGGATGAAAAGACTCTGAAAAGACAAGCGGAAAAGATGACTTTGCACCAGAGACGTTCATAATATATTTTGTTCCTCCTACACGTCGGTATTCAATTTTTGGTAAAGCAAAGTCAGCAACCGTATCTTCGGAAACAAAAATAATATCCTGTCTATTGACGGCCTTGGCTACTTCAGAATTTATGAAAACTCCAATTGGATAGGTGCCTTGTTCTAATTCGACCATATTGTACAATGACCAACCAGCTCCAAAATTTTCAACACCCTTGAGTGTTTTTTTACTGAGCGTCACGGTATCAATTTTTATTTTTACAAAAGGGTTTTGAGCCAAAACACTATCTGATTTGAGATAAATAGAATACATGCCCGTTTTGGGGATAGAGAGAGTAAAATCCTTCAAAAAGTACCCACCCGTATAAAAGTCAAATTCAGCAAAAAGTTTGCGCGCTTTTCTCCCATCAAGTTCTTCATACATGTTTTTTTGCATTACAGAAAGAATTTTGGGGTCAGCGTCCACAGGAACAACTACTCTGTTTATAATTGGCAAAAGATGTGAATAATCTTCAGCTAGGTGCGAATTTAAAAAGGCAGTATCATCCTTGGCATCTGCATTGAAGTCAGTCGTGTTAGCGGTCACATAGTCTATACGAGGCGAAGTATAAATATGTGACTTGTAGTGCAAATTTTCAAAAATTGCCATTTCAGTAAGATTTGGTATATGTACTTGTTTGAGCCAAGGTACTTTTTGGAGTTCTTTTATATATTGTGCACGAATATTTTTATTTTCAGTTCTTCCATAGTACACATAGACGTCAGCGTCATTTTCAAAGTCATCCACTGGCGTGGCAATATAACGAACCGAAGATTGATCAAAAAAGTTATCGGCATTGGCACGAAAAAATAAATTTGTTGCTTTTTGAGGCCAGGTTGTCCCTATGGTATAGAACTCGACAAAGGCTTTCCACTGTTCATCCATAACTCTCATATTTGAGATAACAGGTTGTTCAAGAGTACTGAGTGCCCAGCGAGGAACTACCGGTGACCATAAAACACGAAAATATTCTTTGTGAGCCAAAATAAAGTCACGATAGATGAAGTAATCATTATGCAAAGTTCTTGGGATAAACATGGATCCAATTGATCCGGTAAACACAGGCTTGGCATTCCATAAAAGGAGACACGAAACGCACACAATGACAGCGTAACCCATGATTTTTTTGAAGAACGTTTTTTCACTAGAAATATCAACAATCCATTTTATAAAACCCCCAATAAGTACTGAATACCCAATAGAAATCAGTACATAAAACTTACTGGCTTCACGAAATGCAGAAAATCCTGGCATTTTGCGAAACAAAAACTCATAAAAGTGATCAAATGGTTCCCCTGTTTGTTTTGAAAGCAAAATACCTAGCAAAGATAACCCAGAGAAAAAAAGAATATCTTTATTTTTGGTATTGGTAGCAGCACCCAAAAAAGCAAGCAGTGGAAGAGACCACAAGTAGAGAGGAATCGGTTGTACCACAAACCATTCAATGGCGCCGCCAGTCCAAAAAGGATGAAACAAAGTAAGCGCACGTGTAATATGAAAAAAATGACTTCCAAACAAATTACGTGCCAAGACCGTATTTTCGGAAAGTGATCCAGAAAACAAACCAGGGAGGATCCAAAATAAATGCAAAAGTCCGAAGATAATAATAGGAATTGCCGCACGAAGTCCTTCTTTGATAAATGAAGGTCGAATCGTCAATTTGGCAAAATAGTAAAAAAAGAAATAAAAAAAGAAAATCCACAAAGCAATATACAAGTTACGAAAGTCGTAAAACCCAGTTATGGCAAGACTCAAAGAGGTTGCAATAGCAAAAATCATTTGTTTTTCTTCCAAAAATTTTATAAAAAAATAAAAGGAGAAAATAATAAAAACAGAAGAAATAGACAACAACAAATGTCCAGAACGATTAATAGACAAAAAATATGTTGAATACGAAAAAACTAAAGATCCTACAAATGCACCAATATTGGAATCGGTAATTTTTCGTACAAGTAAATAACTCGAAACACACGAGAGTATGACCCAAGGCCAAAAAACAATAAATTTATCGGCAATATTGGAGTCGTGTCCCAAAAGCCCAAAAAGTGAATACAGAATACTGTTTTGCCCAGCCAAACGCCATGAAAAAAGATTGGGCATGCCAAAACCAGTCAAGTCCCAGATACCAAAGTTAGGCGACTCTCTGAGTGTCTGAAAAAATTGAAACACGTAGTCAGAGTAGGCAAAAATAGAAAAAGAAAGCCATTTATGGTACACCACGAGACTTATAATAACCGCAAAAAATAACAATTTATTTTTTGAAAAAAAATTATTTTTCATTTTCTTGTTTTTTTAATACAAATACATTGTTGGCAGAAAGACTCTTTGAAAAACGAGAAACCAGACGATCTACGATATTATCCCAAAAGTACACAGGTTTTATCGTTACAATCTCAAATTTTTGAAGTGCTAAGAGATCTTTTAATGCTCGGAATGTAAACATACGGATATGCCCCTCGGTAACATTTCCTTGTCCCAAAAATTTAAAAAATCTTCCCAACTTTTGTTCTGATGAATTTTCAAGGAAAAAAGGAGAAATTCCAAACAAAAGCATAATACGATTTAAATAATATGCGAGATTGGGAGTAGAAAGGATCAAAATAGTATCTTTATGCATGAGTGATTTTATTTCCGACAGGAGGGTGTCAGGGCTAAACAAATGCTCAATAACCTCTCCACAAAAAATAACATCGAATGTTTCTCCCGGAAAAACATCTGTTAGCTTTTGATCATTTAAGTTAATTTTTTTGTATCCATCAATAGGAGCATCAACATTATCATAAAAATCACATCCAGTGTAAGTATCCTGTGGACGTTTGTGAGTAAAGAGTTCACAACGAGTTCCACAACCAACATCGAGCAGTTTTAATTTTTGAGGTTTATCTTTGGCATAAAGTTTATATTGTTCAATAAAATTTTTCAGACGAGCATTGAAGTCTGAGGCTGTTTTTCGATTGGAGAGAAACTCTGTAAAATTTTTCATAGAGGGTTATCTTAAACTCTTTGGAGGTCCCATGAGCATACCACAAAGACCAGCCGCATATTTTATAAATAAATATAAATAAAAATAGATAAATAATTTTGACGATGGACGGAGCTCTTTTTGTATTTTTTTAAAAGATGGTCGAAAAAACAAAAACTGTGTTTTTGATATTTGTTTATTCTTTTTACGGTACCGCTGAATGGTTCGTCCATAGTAAAAAAATTATCTTCCAGATCAAATGTATTGTTGATATCAAATTCTTTTACCGTAATTCCTTTGAGCCGTGCCTGGGCAGCACTCTCGGCAACAATTTCTACACCAAAAATATTTTTTGTTCCAACCGCTTCTGCCATTCGGATTGAGAGCACACCATCGTCACATCCTAAATCTAACAATCGAGCACCTGGATTCTTTTTAAAAAGTTCAAATATATTTTTATGATTCAAGTCTACTGCGCTTTGGTATAAATTTTGTAAAAATTGACTCATAACAAAGGTTTTTTATAATGCACTAAAATATTGATAAATCCACCGTTCTTCAAATACTCTCGAGTTTCTTTTTTTTGAAAAAATTCTTGAAAGAATACGGGTCTACGAAATATCCATTTGGAAATATACATATTCAAAATTCCCCAAAAGCTCCACCAGCCTCCCCTGGTTTCCACTAACTCACAAAAAAATCCCTGATCAGATCCAAATTTTTGGAGTTCTTTTTGGCTATAGTGCCTATGCCCTGCCACAAACCATGCGGGATCACAAATATTGGAACCCACGGATTGAAAAGGAGTAGAAAGATAAAATGATCCCCCTGGCTTGAGTACTCGCATTACTTCTGAAAACATCTGAGGCTCAGTATGTTTGGGAATATGTTCAATAACATCAAAACTTACCACCGTATCAAATGAATTATCCGGAACAGGAATTTGAATTGCACTCCCTACTAAAAAATTAGTTTTTTCTGAATGAATATTTTGCTTGGCCGTTTTTATATCAGACTCAGTAATTTCAACGCCAGTCGCTTGAGTCGCTCCTTTTTCAAGCAAATACAGTACAAATGAACCAAAACCACACCCCACATCTAACACCGTTTTACCCAAAATATCCGTGTCTGATACAAAGTCAGCACAGCCTTGGAGACGTGCCGGTAAATCTAATGTTGGTTTTTGATCAAGAACGTTTTTCATACAAATTTGAACAGACAATGTTATTACTTTTTGTATTTTGCAAAAAGAATCCCAAAAATCCCAAAAAAGAATTCACAGGTCTTCATAAAAATCATTCCAATACCAATGAGAGGATTTTGAAATAATTTTTTGGGCTGAGAAAAAAACAATTTATATCTACTAAAAATATGAACCTGTCGTAATACATGATGATTTTTTTTATTTACATCAAGATACTTGCGAAACTCTGTTGCATAAAAAAATTTCTTTTGAATTGTTGAACAAAGTTTTAAAACTCCTTCATCGTGATATATATAAGAAGGTATTCGTGCAAAACTTCCAAAACGTTCCATTTTGGCTGAAAGATCCCAATCTTCACCACTGAGCAGCCGTTCATCGTATCCACCTATTTTCAAAACATCAGTGGTTCGAAAAAATCTTGCGGCCTCCATCCAGTCAACACCAACATAAAAACTTCTTTCAAGCTTTTTACATTGCGCCCAAAATCCTTGTCCAAAGGACTCTTCGGGGATAATGACCCCTGAAAAGTCTTTGTTACTTTCCATTATTTTGACACAATCTTCAATAACCGTATTGGACAATTTCATGTCACTATCAATAAAGACCGTATATTTACCTTTTGCTTGGCTTGCTCCAAAATTTCTTTGCGCACTTCTTTCTGGGCCTTTGGTAAAAAATAAACTGGTGTATTGATGTGCAATATCAGGTGTAGTATCAGTACTCGAATTATCAACGACAATAACTTCTATTGCAGTATAGGTTTGCAACTGAAGCGATTGGAGGCAAGCCCCCAAAGTACGAGAAGAGTTTTTGGTTGGGACAATGACTGAAACGAGAGGATGTGACATGAAAGTCAAAAGATTATACATTTTTTAGAGACTCGAGTGCATACAAAAAGTCTTGAAAACTTTTTTCAAACGTAATTTGTACACTCCAATTATATGCTGATTTTCTTATTTGTATATACTGATTTCTATCAGAAATAGCTTTCACGATTTGATCTGCTAAATTTTGAGGAGTATTGGACTTACAGGTCCAACCAGTTACACTGTCTTGAACACTATCACGAAGTCCATCTACATTGTACACTACAGCAGGAGTACCTTGACTATTGGCTTCGGTCACGACGAGTCCCCAGCCTTCTTTTAACGAAGTTACACAGAGTAACGTAGAATTACGGAGCAACTCAATTTTTTGTTCCGTGGTGACACGCCCCAAAAAAATTATTTCATTTTTATAAGCTGATGACTGACAATATTTGAAGACTTTTTTTCCGTAACGGCTTGTTGCATCACCAGTGATTTTTAATTGTATCACATAACCCCGTGCCCTCACAAATTCAAAAGCTTTTACAATATGCAAGGTTCGCTTCATTGGACGCAATGAACCAAGTGACAGAAGCGTTATAGGTTGAAATTTATCCACTGATTCAGAAAGTTGTTCAAGCGGAGAAATTTCAATTCCCTCTGAAAGAATATGTATTTTTTGAGCAGAAAATCCAAAACGAATGAGCTCACTTTTTGTACTCTGTGAAATAGTAAAAACAACTTGGTTTTTTAAGAGTCTCAAATACACTGGCTCAAAAATATAGCCAAGGAGTGAAAATGGGAATATCATTTGATAGAACCAAATTTCACGACAGAGTTGATGGATAAACAGTATATTTTTTTCACGGACATACAACTTACAAAAAAATGGCATGGTATTTACTTCATCAATCACCACATCTGCCCAACCCTGGAGATTTTTTTTGTAGTACAAATACGCTTGTATATAGACAGTATAACGACTTCCTAATCGAATAACTCGATAGCCACGAACCATTTCATCTTTTGGGGCACCCAAAAAGCTACCCACAACCAAGGTTACTTCATGTCCTGCAAGCACCAAACGCTCACAAATAGCCTCATTTATGGTCTCGGCACCACCGGCCAGGGGGTGTTTCTTGTCTTTCCACGTAAACCAGAGTATTTTCATACTACTTTTGATCGTAAAATTCCCGTGAATCTTTACGAATCACATATCGTGGACGATTTGAAACCTCGTCATTTATGGTACCAATATACAAAGCAACAAGACCGAGACAAGACAGAATAACCCCTACCAAAAAAAGAATCATAATTGCCAGCTGAGCCGTTCCCGTAAAACTCAGAGCAAACGGATTTTGAAAGACATATCTTCCAAGCAACAAAAAGATTCCTATACCCCCAAAAACAGTTGTGATAAAAAGACCCAAATAACCTGCGAGCTTCAAAGGAAACAAGCTGTGTGAGATAAAGGTACTCAAAGCAAGCCTCAAAAGTTTAATTTTACTATACCGTGCAGGAGCTACTCCCCTACGAGCGTCAGCCACAAACGAGATATAGTCCCTTTTAAACCCAAGCCAGTCAATAAGGCCTCGAGTCATACGCGAATGCTCAGTAAATCGACGAAATTCCCTTACAACTTTTTTATCTATCAACCGATAGTCAGTGGCACGTGGAGTGATTCGTGTTTCACCAATAGCATCCATTATTGTATAAAACAAAATAGATCCATATTTTTTAATAATTCCCTCGCCTGAGTTTTTTTCTCTCACCCCAACCACCACTTCTGCTCCCTCTTCCCATTTTTTGATAAACTGAGGAAACAGAGAAAGTGGATGCTGTAAGTCCACATCAACCATGATAACCGCATCCCCGTGTGCCGCATCAATGCCCGCAGAAAGGGCGGTTTCTTTTCCAAAATTTCTCGAAAATTGCAAAAAATGCAAATTTTCATACTGGTGAGAAAAACGTTCGAGTACTTCCGCAGAACCGTCAGTACTTCCATCATCTACAAAAATTAGTTCATAGCAATATTTTTCTTTCAGACTTTGCCACATTTGAAAAAAAGCATCACAAAAAAGAACAATATTTTGTTCTTCATTGAAAACTGGAACTACTATAGAAATCATTTTTGGCGAGGACATAAATAGTAGATTCGAATAAAATACCCAATAAGAAGTACTAAAGTAAACAAAAGAGAACCATTCATAACCCACACAATATTCCACATAGTATCATGAAAAAGAACCAAGAGTATAATTTGTGTCAAGGCACCCAAAAAAAGAATCCATACACTTTTTGTCTTACCAACGGCAAGAAAATAACTGGATATGAGAGTTACCAATGAATACAACAACATAGAAAAAGTAAACCACCCAACATACGGAACAAGTGAAAGAAACTTATCACTCACTAAAAAGTGAATTACCAATTGAGGAAAAAGGGAAAAAAAAGAAATTTGGAGGAATCCCAGAATAACCGTCAAATACAATGCCTTTTTTAAAATCTTTGCAGGATACTCATTATTTGCTTCAGCTTTGGCGGCCAGAGGGAACATAACTAAACCAATAGGACCAAGTACAAAAAAGAGAATATGCCCAAGCATAGAGAGCGCAGCATACTCCCCCGCAGTTTCTGAGGCAAAAAAGTGCTTTACTAAAATCATATCCATACTCCAAAGAAGTGTGGTAAATAACAGTGAAGCCAAGACTGGAAGTGAATAAATAAATATTTTTTTGCCACCCACAGGTTCTCTTTTTTTACCATATAAAAATTTTATAGGATAAAAAGAAATACCATACCCTACCACCGCGGCAATTCCTACCGCACCTACCGCTCCATCAACAGATAACCCTAATTTTAACAAAAAAAGAGAGAAAATAAGTTTCACTAAGGCTATACAAAATAAGATGAGGGAAACTTCTTTAAATTTTTCTAAACCACGCAAAATACCCAAGGTTACGGAACTGGTAAATCCAAAAATAAGTGCTACCGCAAGCAAAATGACCTCAAAACGAGAAGATAAGTTTAAAAATGTGGCAATGTGACCACTCAAGAGCACATACACAATCAAGCCAATCCCAGAGGCAAGAAAAATTTTTTGAGAAAAAACAATTACGAGAGAATAGACTTTATGCCACTCCTGTTTTGCAGCAAAGTCAGCGCTGTACTTGGTAATGATAAAAGAAATAGCATTACTAAATACAGCGATAACCGCTAAAATTGCCAAGAGTGACTGGAGCTCACCATATTTATCTACAGGCAACATTCTAGCCATCAAAAACTGGTATACATAGTTCACCCCACCTACAAGCACAGACCCCGCAAAAAGCACCATACTGCTCGTAATAAAATTATCTGCCTTGGCACTATGAAACAAACGTTTGAGAGAAAGCACTGACACAATGAAAATAATAAAAACAAGCTGCCTTATTATAGCATTGGTAGCAAGGAAAAGAAAACAAAAAAGAGTGCTCGCGTTACAATTCAACCACAAACTTTCACATTGACCATACCAAATTCGGTTCACGGGTTGAAGACGCCTGGTTTCAGGAAGAGAAAACGCAACCGTTGAAAAACTTGCACAGTTTTTGAGAGGTATGGTAAGATAAAATTAATGACAAAGTGCTTGACCAAGTACTTGACTCCTGGGTCAAGTACCCAGAGGCTAAAAAATATCTGAATCTAAACAAATTTTACTCTCAAAAAACTGTGAATACTAATCTCACCAGAGAATCTACTGAACGACATATATTAATTACTTCTGACTTTATTCTGTAATATCTTCTTGATACTGTAATACTCTCTCTTCTAGATTCTCTTTACACTAAACACTAACACTAAACAATCCACCACCCCTCAATCCTAACACTTGCTCATGGAAAAAATTTATCTCTCTGCGGTTGGGTTATTGATACTCCTCTCTTAAAGCCTAAAAGCTCTGAATGCAAGTGTTAGGATTGACTAGTGATTGTACCCATGGTTCCTTATTGTACTCTTAATAGGGACGTATATGACTATTCTTGCTCTTACCCTCTCCATCCTTTCTCTGGCTTTGAGTGGATATATCGTTTTTCTTTTAAGGAAAGCCAAAAATGGGAGCGATTCCTCTGAGCTTAAGGGACTTCTTGACAATATAGACAGCTGTGTAAACAGGTTTGAAATTCTCCTCAAAGATGAGTTGGCTCGGAATCGTACAGAAGCCGCTCAAGGGAATAAAACAGCCCGAGAAGAGCTGAGCCAGTCTCTCAATATATTTGGGAGTTCTCTTACCAAGCAAGTGTTAGATATTGCTACTTTGCAGAAAGATCAACTCATCTCGTTTGCAACTCAGATAAACCAAGCAAATAAAGACACTAGAGATGAATTACGGGTTGCTTTCAAATCATTTGAAGCGACTCTTGGAACAGGTATAAAAGAACTGAATGAGGGACAAAAGCAGAAACTAGATAGTCTCCACACGAAACAGACTGAACTTATTCAGACCATTGAAACAAGACTGGAAAAAATGAGAGAAATAGTAGAAGGCAAGCTCAAACTCATGCAGGACGATAACAATGAGAAGCTTGAAAAAATGCGTGCTACGGTTGATGAGAAACTCCACCATACTTTGGAAACACGGCTTGGCCAATCCTTTAAATTGGTAACAGATAAACTTGATCTCGTACACAAAGGATTAGGAGAAATGCAAGTACTAGCCACTGGAGTTGGAGATTTAAAGAAAGTTTTATCGAATGTGAAAACTAGAGGTGTACTGGGAGAGTATCAGCTAGCAAATATTCTGGAACAACTTTTTACTCCTGAGCAATACCAAAAGAATATAAAAACCAAAGCAGGTAGTGATGCTATGGTAGAATTTGCTATCAAACTTCCTGGTCGCGAGGATCAAAGTAAAGTGGTACTTCTCCCTATTGATTCTAAGTTTCCAAGTGAAGATTACCAACTACTCCTAGAAGCCTATGAAAAGTCAGACAAAGAACTTATTGAAAGTGCTAGTAAGCAGTTAGCAAATCGTATAAAAACTTTTGCCAAAGATATTCGAGATAAATATATTGATCCACCAGGTACAACAGATTTTGGAATAATGTTTCTTCCCTTTGAAGGATTGTATGCTGAAGTCCTAAGATGTAATGGACTATTTGAATGTTTACAGCGAGATTTTAAAGTAACTATCGTCGGTCCGACTACACTTTCAGCATTTTTGAATAGTCTGCAAATGGGCTTTAGAACTCTGGCTATTGAAAAACGTTCAAGCGAGGTTTGGGAAATCTTAGGAGCTGTAAAAACAGAGTTTGGTCGCTTTGGAGATATACTAGATAAAACGCAAAAGAAACTTACTGAAGCAAGCAACGTTATTGATGAGGCAGGTGTACGATCTCGTGCTATTGAAAGAAAACTTCGAGATGTGCAAGAGTTACCGAAGGCTGAGTCTTTTCAATTATTAGGGACTGGGATAACTTCTAACATATCAGAAGTTATTCCTACAGATGAAACTAATACTCCCACTTCTTCTTAATATCAACGCTCGGGCACGCCAAAAAGCAGCTTATTTATTGGGCTGTTTTTTAAAAAGTTATCACTTGACTATAGAGAGTGATAATAGTATAATTTTTGACAAATAGTGTTAAATATTAATTTCATTTTACTATGTATACTCTACAAAAAAAGAAGGTGTTCGTAAGTTTTGACTTTGATAATGATGAATTCCTAAGAACTTCACTTATCGGTCAAGCAAAAAATGAAGGTTCGCCCTTTGATATGGAGGACTGGTCTGTAAAGCAGCCCTGGAATCAAAGTGTTTGGAAAGAAAGATGTTTAACAAAAATTAAAAAGTGTGATTTAGTGCTTGTAATGGTTGGAGAAAAAACTTCTACCTGTAGCGGGGTTAAAGCCGAAATTGACATGGCGAATGAAGCTGGCAAACCCGTCTACGGCATACAAGGTTATAAAGATAAAACTTGTCCTCGTCCAGCCGGACTTAATGGATATTATGTTTGGACGTGGCAAAATGTTAAAGACCTGGTTGACCGAGCATAAACTATGAAAAAGGCACTCATCGTTGGCATAAACCAATATTCAAGCAAACCCCTAGCAGGTTGCGTTAATGACGCAATTGCACTTTCAAGTATTTTAGAAAGAAATGGAGATGGATCACCAAATTTTTCCGTTGTTCTAAAAACTGACATCCAAAAAAAGAATGAGCTACTGGGGATGATCAAAGAGTTGTTTAAGGGAGATGGTGACGCTTCTTTATTATATTTTTCTGGCCACGGAATGTTAGACGAGTTAGGCGGTTTTATAGTAACACCGGATCACCAAGAACACGATGTCGGCATATCAATGGACAACATTCTTATCCTTGCAAACGAATCAATGGTAAAAAATAAGATAATTATTCTAGACTGCTGTAATTCGGGTGCTTTTGGTTCCCCAGCTGTTTCAGGTGGTGCAACAACTCAAATAAAAGAAGGGACTACGGTATTGACTGCGTGCCGAGATAATGAAACCGCGGCAGAAGTTAATGGACATGGAATTTTTACAAATTTACTTTTAAGTGCCCTACATGGAGGAGCAGCAGATTTAAGAGGACATATTACACCTGGAAGCGTCTACGCTCATATTGACCAAGCATTAGGTCCATGGGATCAACGACCTATCTTTAAAACCAATGTAACTCAGTTCACATCTTTAAGAGAAATCCAGCCACCTGTACCTTTAGAAAAGTTACGAAAGATAACAACTTACTTTCCTGCTCCAGAATTTCAATTCCCTTTGGATCCCACATTTGAAGATACAAATAAAGAAATTGCAAAACCAGAAAATGTAGCAATCTTTAAACACTTGCAAAAATTTCAAAGCGTGGGATTAGTTATTCCTGTTGACGAAGAATTTATGTATTTCGCAGCACAAAACTCAAAATCGTGTAAGCTTACAGCTTTAGGCTACCATTATTGGAGACTTGTTAAAGATGGGCGGATTTAAAACGTTCAGTGTAATTTATATAACAACAACGCTAACCGTTGTTGTTTTTATTTTAACTAGAATATAAAAATGTAATGGAGGCTGCCTGTTGATTTATAAACGGTTTTACGATATAATTGTCCTTAAAGAATGACTATGAAGCTATTCAAAATTTTTTCTATAGGGATAATTATACTCAGTATAGCGTTTTTTTGTAAATCAATAACGCATGTTTTTTTCAGTACTTGGTTACATGGAACTTCTTTGCCTTTTCAGGCATACGTGAATAGTGATGATAATACGAACTGTTGTAGTTTAGTGACTGAAGCAAATGAAACAGGTCATTTTATTAAAGTGGTGGTGCCGAATTTTTTTAAGATATTAAATTTATATACCTCTTTTTTCATTTTCTCAGTAACGGTTTTCTCCTGTACAATTATATTGTTATATTGCTCTTCTATACGGAGAAGATTTGGCAGTTTTAAAGTTTTTGAATCTTATGGTCAACATTTTCGTCTTGGCCTGATTCATCCAAAAATCTACTAAAAATTCAAAACAATCTTTAAGCTTCTGTTATTGAAATAGTTTTTTTATTTTTAGTAAATATAATATATGAAAAAATTCATTCAAAACAATATCTTGTATCTAGCATTTACCCAGCCAGTCATTGCCCTGTTTGGAAGTCTCTATTTTAGTGAGGTAATGAAACTTCCTCCCTGTGTACTCTGTTGGTATCAAAGAATTGCTATGTACCCCTTAGTAGCGATTTTTATTGTTGGCCTTATGAGAAAGGATAAAAATGTAGTCTGGTATGCACTTCCATTATCTATAATAGGTTTGGTGATTGCCATTTATCAAAATCTTCTCTACTACGGTATTTTACCTGAGAGTATTCAACCTTGTAAGATTGGTGTATCCTGTACCACCAAATTTTTTGAATGGTTTGGATTTGTGACTATTCCGTTTCTTTCACTGGTAGCCTTTACTGTTATTACGATATGTTTGATCACCTTTATTAAGCTTAATTCCGAAAAGAATGTTTCGGAAAAATAAGTTTACCTAGATTCTTGGATCGAGGAAGTATTTTGCTTTAAAGAAATCTATGGTCACGAAAATACATACAAAAAAAATCTATCTCTACTGTATAAGTATTGTGAGTATTGCACTGCTTTTGGCTATGGCATACTTATTCTTGCAGAGAGATACATCCGTTTCTTATGAGTCTACTTCTCCTGCAACTATTAATTCTACTGACGAGGAGCCCCTCCTAATCCCCAAACCTCAAACAGAAGTTAAGGAGAAATTTTTTGGATATTCTACGAAAGGAAGAAGTATTTATGGGTATGAGATTGGAAGAGGAAAAGAAACTGTGTTTTTATTTGGAGCAATACATGGAGATGAAAAAAACACTGCTGACTTACTAAATAAGTTTGTCGAAGAAGTTCGAGCAAATCCTGAAAGTATTTCAGATTCAAAAAAACTGGTAGTCATCCCAATTGTCAATCCTGATGGATACTATGAACGATCGGACAATTTAAATGTAAATGGCGTAAACCTTAACCGAAATTTTGACGCGAAAGAGTGGAAACCCTACGAACAAGAGGGAGTCTCTGCAGGATCTAAGCCCTTTTCAGAAGATGAAAGTATTGCTCTCAAGCAAACGGTAGAAAGGTATCGACCTGAGGTTATGATTGCTTTCCATTCTCAAGGAGGTCTAGTTTCACCAGAAGAGAATGAAAGCTCTATTGCTTTAGCAAAGTGGTATGAAAAAAAAACAGGATATTCGTACTATGACGAGTGGACGTATGTCGGGACAGCAACATTATGGTTTTGGGAAACCTTCCAAAAACCCTCTATTACCGTAGAACTTACTGATCATGTAGAAAATGACTGGGAACTAAATAAGGAGGCTCTTTGGGCATTGGTTTCTTCAGAGACTCTTCCTTTTAAAAATGATAAACAAGAACTATGAATCCACACTCCAAACCCAGTGAACAAAAAAGTCTCAAAAATATTCGTTTCGCTTTTTTCCTGAATCTTGGTTTTGCAATTTTTGAGTTGATTGGTGGAATCTATACAAATAGTCTCGCCATTATTTCTGACGCTCTTCATGATTTTGGAGACAGTATGTCTTTGGGAATTTCTTTTGTTCTGGAAAAAGTTTCCAAACGAAAGCGTACCACTGGGTTCTCTTATGGTTATAAACGATTTTCTCTGTTAGCCGCTTTTATCAATGGAGCGATTCTTCTTGTGGGCTCTCTCATAGTCCTCTCAAAAGCTATCCCTCGTCTTATAAATCCAGAACATGCCAATGCGAAGGGCATGCTCTTGTTTGCTCTTATTGGAATTGCGGTAAATGGGTTTGCCGCTCTTCGACTCAAAAAAGGTCATTCGATGAATGAAAAAATGGTTTCTTGGCATTTGTTTGAAGATGTCTTTGGCTGGATAGCAGTTTTGATCGTAAGTATCTTTGCTCTCATAAAAGATATTCATATTCTTGATCCAATTCTTTCTATCCTTATTTCTATCTACATTCTTTATAAAGTCATGAAGAATTTGAAAGCCACGGCTTTTATTTTTCTTCAAGGTGTACCAAAGGAAATTAAAATTGAAGAGATTGAATCTAAGATCAAAAATTTTCCTGAGATTGTGCAAATGCATGATACGCATGTGTGGAGTCTAGACGGAGAAAATAATATTTTGACAACCAACTTCATGCTTAAAAAAGGATTGTCTCAGGAAGATAAAGTGAATATAAAATTTCGAGCAAAAGAGATATTTGAAAAGTATGAAATTCATCACTCTACGATTGAAATTGAAGAAGAAGGAGAGAATTGTTTCCTCGATGGTGAAGAAAATTGTAGATCTGGTTGAGTATGAGACTTCTTTTCCCTAACTCTTTCAGCAAAGCGCAACAATATATTTAAACTTAATTATTTTTAATGTATCTAATATGACTCATCAAAATAATATATCACAAGATCAAGATTTGGAACCTACGGCTACACGCCCAGTTAAATCATCCTCCTTGTTTAATCAATTACCACCCAAAACAGCTCTGCTGCTGGGTGGTATCGGAGGAGTATTAGTACTCGGGACTATTGGTTTTTTTATAATGCTTTCGCTCATATTGACTGGAAACATCAGTATGGACGGTAAAGTCAACAGAGCTCTCGCCAATGCTCCCACAAACGTGCCTTCTGCGCCTCTTGATAGCGCTCCACAACCAACCGCACCTGCTGCTGGTCCAGTCCCTCCTGTAACCAAACAAGATCATATTCGAGGCACTGGTTCTGTCACATTGGTAGAATACTCGGATATTGAATGTCCCTTCTGCAAACGTTTTCATCCTACCATGCTCAAGATTATGGATGAGTATAAAGGAAAAGTACGATGGGTGTATCGTCATTTTCCACTCTCCTTCCATGCTAATGCTCAAAAAGAAGCTGAGGCCACTGAATGTGCCAATGAAATTGGTGGAAATGATGCCTTTTGGAAGTATCTCGACGCACTCATTGAACGTACAACGTCAAATGGGACAGGCTTTGCTCTTGATCAGTTAGTCCCACTCGCCAAAGAATTGGGACTGAACGAAAGCAAATTTAAAAGCTGTCTTAACAGTGGAAAATTCGCTCAACATGTAAAAGATGAAATGAACGCTGGTAGTGTTGCCGGTGTCTCTGGTACACCTGGAACGTTCTTAATTGGTAAGGATGGAAAGTCTGAACTTATTTCAGGAGCAGTACCCTACGAATCACTTAAGGCAGCTCTTGACACCAAATTAAAGTAACGAACATACTATGAAAAGTGTCAAAACTGCTTTGGTGATGGTTTTTGATACACCACGATATTGGTTGATCACCCTCGGGGTGGCGACACTTTTCATAGTTGTTGTAGTCAATATTATTTACTTTAATCTTCTTGCTTTTACCGTAAAGTAAAGTGGATTTCCCTCATTGCCTCAAAGTTTTATTGAAATTTTGTGGATCAATAATACTGCTTGGTCACTCACTTTCCTATTTAGTACAGAGATACTCATAGGCATCAATGTGGCACTCACTCTCTTTCAAAAGGCTCGGATGGTTGCAATGCGTGGCGGACTCACAAGTGGAATTGGAATGGTGCTTGGACTACTGGAGGCAGGGTGTGCCTCATGTGGGTCAGTACTACTTTCTTCTGTGCTTGGCATAGGAGTTGCTACATCGCTTCTCACTCTACTTCCTGCCCAAGGGAAAGAATTCGGAGTCATCGCCTTCATAATTTCCAGTATAAGTGTCTACATAACTTGTCGTAAGATTGCCAATCCTCCTGTATGTTCCCTAAAAAGAAAATGAAATATGTCCTTGAAAAAACAAAACTTTGTCATTCTAGTAGCAGGAGCTTGCTTGCTGATAATAGATCAACTCTTGAAACTTCAATCATTGTATTCTTGGTATCAACCCTGGTCGCTTACAAGTTTTTTTGGTTGGGAGCCATTTCTGAATCCAGGGATTGCTTTTAGTATTCCTATGCCCTACTGGTTGACCCTCATTTTATCTGCACCAATTATAATTTTATTAATTTATTTTTTGGTTCGCCATCTTTCTTCTCCTCTTGATAAAGATAATCTAAAGGTGACAAATGTTTTGGTAACTCTTTCCCTTACACTCATCTTAGCTGGAGCATTATCAAATAGCTTTGATCGTTTATTCAGACACCAAACAGTAGATTATATACGAATATTTACTGGTATTATCAATCTGGCCG
This sequence comes from uncultured Gammaproteobacteria bacterium, assembly GCA_964566225.1. Lineage (GTDB taxonomy): Bacteria > Patescibacteriota > Patescibacteriia > Magasanikbacterales > UBA922 > CAYTKU01. The sequence continues at coordinate 56,343 of CAZMHV010000003.1, read as the reverse complement.
ACGTGTTCATTGTGAGTGGTGCTATCTGTTATCTTATTCAAAAAAAATTAAATTTTAAGTTACAATCTTAACTATTTTTTCTATGTCAACTGACGCTAAAGTAATTGGAGGAATTATTGGAGTGACCCTGGTCATCTTCACTGGTCTTATAGCACTATCTTCTCGTACTCCATCATTACAGCAAGAGATTACAACGGTAGCCCCTGAAAATATGGACAAACTCGTACGTGAAGATAGTCAAAAAATAACCAGTTCCACCGCTTCCGTGACCCTCGTAGAATTTACAGATTTTGAGTGCGAAGCCTGTCGTGCAGCCTATCCAATAGTCAAAAAAATACTCAGTGAGTATGAAGGAAAAATAACGTTTGTTTTACGTAACTTTCCGCTTCATGGTAACTCAGTTCTCGCTGCTAAATCTGCGGAAGCGGCCGGTGAACAAGGAAAATTCTGGGAAATGAATAATCTCCTATTTGAAAACCAAACAGCTTGGGGAGAAAAGCAGACACCGCAGACTGAATTATTTACACAGTATGCCCAGACCCTTGGCCTTGATATGGAAAAATTTAGTGCATCTTTAAGTAGCGATGCTTATAAAGAAAAAATAAACCGTGACAAAAATGATGGCATAGCACTGGGTGTTAAAGGTACACCAACGTTCTTTCTGAATGGTAAAATAATCTCAGGAGTGCCAAGTTATGAAAAACTCAAAGAAAAAATAGAAGGAGAATTAAAATCCGTTACTCCATAACATTTTATTTATAATTATATAAGAAACCATATGGATAATACATTTTCCACAAATCAACCTGTGCCAACAGAGAATGAAGCAACCTCTGTCACAAAAAAAATAAAAAGACCGAAATTAATCGCTCTTGTTTCTAGTGTGTCAATTTTACTTATCATTGTAGCGGTTCTTTTTGTAAAAGGATTTTTGGAAATATAGGTTGTTCAAACATTATCTTTTCGGAGGGCTTATCACCTGTACGGAATGTGGTGCATATATGTCAGGGTGTTTCACAAACAAATGGAGAGAAGGCAAAATGAAGAGGTATAATTATTATCGATGTAGTAGTGTTACAAAACGAGATTGGGAGGCATGCAGCACTAAACAAGTGAGTGCTGAAAGGCTTGAACAATATATCGTAGAAAATCTGGGAAGAATTGCTGTGGATAAAGAATATGTCGAGAGTTTTGTCTTTAGACTAAAAAATGAGTCTATTGGTGGCCAGGCAGGGCTCGAACTCAGTCCAAGTCAATCCCAACTCACACCTGAAATGGTCACTCAGACACTTCAATCGTTTATTTCAAAGGTAAAAACCGAAACGGGACAGAGCAGCAATTTATTGGCGAAACGAACAATTCAAAAAATTAATTATTCCCCTCAAACCATTAAAATTTCATTTGTTACAGAGCCCAATTCAATTGATTTCGTTCAAAATTCGAGTTCTGCCCTTCACGCTGAAAATTGGGTAAACGTTCTGCCCAATGAAACAAAAAAAGCCACCACCGTACCCGTTAGGGAGTTAGTGATGGCCGATTCAGCTCCCCTTGCTGGACGCGTTCAGAACTGTAGAATGGAGAAACCTATTAAATGGAACTGAACTATTATCACGTTTTAAAAATATAACCACTCACTAAAAATTCATTTACAATAAACTGGCGGCAAGTTTTAAGAGTTATTTCCGAGTCGCTCTTTTAGGAGCCCTCTGAGAAAGAGCACTACCAGCAACTGCTTTCACAGTCTTGGTAACACTAGCTCGTAAAAGCCCTGAAGCTTTACGAGCGACACTCTTACTTGTCATTCTATTTTTCATAGAAAAGTCAAATACAGACTGAATAAATAGAAACGTTCGACTTTTAGCCCGTTCCAAGATAAGAACCATACAGTTCCTATCGGGAACGGCTAAAGTGACGTAACGATATAAAAAGCCCACAACAGTGCCGCCAGTTCATTATAAAGGACTACTTTCACTTTAATTTTATACCAAATTCTGTTATTCTTTACAATACTTAACAATTGTAAAGAATATGAAAAGTGTAAAAATAGCTGAAGAAGGTCATAGCTGGCCCCCTACCCAAGGGACAAATAAAATGCTTCGTTACATTGAAGACCTGATTAGAAATAAAAACTTTCGTAAAGATATCAAGAAGTTGCGACAATTTGAAAAAAAACAGAATGCTTTAGATGGCAGTGGAAATTTTGATACCTATACACCAGAACAAAAGAAAAGACATAACGATTTTAACAATGAGTTTGACTTTATTATCAAGGGATACGAGTTATTGCGCAAAAGATGTAAAAAGCTTTTAAGAACTAAGTATTTTATTCAAGAAGAAAAGATAGCTTCCAAATATGGACTTGACCTGGATCTTCTCATGTTTGCTAAGGCGTTAATCGACGAGACCGATCCCTATCCTCAGTTGTCTCTTCAAGCGGGTTCGATCGTGGATATGTGTCAGTTAGTTGATTTTTGTGATGATGAATTAAATCCAGCCAATAAAGGTGAAGAAATTATATATCTTAATACAAAACGTCAGTTGATGCTTGCTTCTTATCCAATAGCTATTTGTATAAATCAAAAAGCTTCAAAAAGAGATGTTTTAGATTATATTGAAAAAAGGTGGAAATGGATTGAAAATGCTCAAACTTTATATCAAGAAAAAGCCTTTAAAATACGAAAAAGAAAACATAGCCAAGAAATGATTGATTTTATCTGGGAAAACAAGACACTTCCCGCAAAAAAGATCAAAGAAAAGCTTAATGAAAAGTTTCCTAAAAATGGCTTGATTTATCACGAAATAACCAAACTCATTCAACTCGAAAAACAAAGAAGATCAAAAGAAATTTAACGTGGGTCACTAACTTCTTATCTTCAAATGTAAAGCAATGATAACCTGATGATAACACCATCAGGTTTTATGTATCCAAAAGAGACTGACAACCAGATCCCCTCTACAAACGGACAGATCACAAATCTTGCTCAGTTTTTTGCTTTGCTTTGGGAAATAGATAAACGTAATAATCCACAACTTTATGAAAAACGTAACAGAAGTACAGATAGTACCAATAAAGCCTAAAGATGGCCTAATTGCTATGGCCTCTATAGTTATAGACAACTCTCTCTACCTTGGGTCCATAGGCGTACACCTTAAGCTAGATGGCTCAGGATATAGAATAACCTATCCTACCAAAAAAGTAGCAGAAAAGAGTTTTAACATATACCACCCGATAGATAAAGAGACAAGCAAAGCAATAGAAGACGCAATCACTAAAAAAGTTAAAGAAATTATATAAAATTGTAAGGCCCAAAAGATGTAATGATATGGTAGATACTGTTATATTCCTCATTCCTTGGGGACGTTATCAAATAATGCACCACGATAAATTTTCACCTCCAACAGATGGCGTTGGGAGTCTTAGATTTTTCCCTGGAACCAACTTCAAAAATAACCCGAGCAAACAGGAAAAAGAAAGTCATTACTATCCACGCATGACACTCTATACGACACAATACTATGCCCAAACACGTGTTTTGAAAGTAGAATGCTCTATCCCAAAGCTCATAAACGACGGTGAAAATATAAACGAATATACTCAAGAAGACTATACAAAAGCAATAGATACCTTAAGGAAAAGAATGTTTGAACGTGGAGTTATGATACTCACAGATCATCTTTTAGAGGCTCCAGTTGTAGCCTTTCACGTAGGAAAGAATATACCTTTGTCTGACGGATACACAGCCACCCTCGCCATACAGGAACTTGCAAAAATTGACATATCCAAACGTATGGATACAAATAAGGCCGACTTTCGTAACGAAGGGTATGCTTACCAGTTTTATACTAACTCACATTCTTTTGTTATGTACGACAAGTTTGCAGATATACCAAGGCCTCAAAAACGTTCAATGGATCAAGATAAAACTGATAAACAACTTTCTCTTTTTGACAAAGTAAAAAACTCGATAATATCTCACAAATTATTACGAATTGAAATACGCCTTTCCACCAAAAAATACGTAAACAAGACATTATTCAAACTTGGCTATAAACAAAATCCTACCCTTAAAGATATCCTAAGCCATGAACGTTCCCAAAACATCCTTCAAAAATATTGGTCTGACTTTTTTAACGATAATAACAAATTTGTACTTGATATGGATACGAATCCACTTTCTATCCTTAAAAGGACACTTCACCACGACCCAACACTAAGCATAAAACAAGCCGTTAAGGCTGTAGGCTTTAATTTATTAGCCAAAGACCAAGGAATGAGACAACTCAGGACTATTGTGGCTTCTTATAGACCCAAGGCAGATTGGAATGACGTTAAAAGAGACTTGGCACGTTTTAAATCCCCTCCTTTCCCCATAAATACCCATGGTTTTGTTCAAGATATTGAAAAAGAGTTATCCACTTTTGAGCCCTATAAACTCAGTTTGTAATGTAAACCAAAGTAAAGTATAATTACATTAACTATAAACATATGAAAATAGATGATAAAGCTCTAGAAGAGTTTCAAAAGTTATACGAGGAACAGTTTGGCGAAAGATTATCCAAGGACGATGCCTTTCAACAGGCACATAAACTTTTACAGTTGGTAAAACTGGTTTATAAACCAATTCCTAAAAATAACCAAGAAGCTCCTATAGTAAAAATAGATCTGTCAAAACAAGAAAATAAAAATGACTTTTACTTAGTAGAAGAACTAGCAAATAAACTAAGGGTTAACCCGATGACCATTTATCGTTATATCAAAGCTGGAAAATTAACAGCATATAAAATTGGTAAAGAATACAGAATTGATCAAAAAGAGTTTGATACATTTTTAAAACAAGTAAGTACCCAATAAATTATGACAAATAATTCATCTAAAAAAGGAAGATATACGCAATATCCGAATAAGATAGGGTTGGTCAGTACGAGTAAGGGCAGTTTTATCAAAAACGATAACGATGTAGTGTTATCATTTCCGTTCAAGGACGCTGTGCTGGAAGCGGGTATGAGCAAAGAAGATGTAGGGCGTGATGAACGCTTTTTACATCAAACGCTAGATAGTAAAGATATAGACACACTAGAAGAACCGAAGGTTCTAACTGACTTTCGCCTTATAGACAAAGACGGAGAAAAGGCACTGACCGCCGATAGCGATATTCAGTTTTTTGACGAAGACGACAATCTAAAACAAAACCTGCTTATCAAGGGCAACAACCTGTTAGCACTTTATACCCTGCGTGAACGCTTAGCGGGCAAAGTTAAGTTCATTTATATTGACCCGCCTTACAATACCCGCACGGACGCCAACACCTTTGCCTATAACAATAACTTCAATCACAGTTCGTGGCTTACATTTATGAAAAACAGACTTGAAGTAGCCAAAGAGTTGCTGACCGAAGATGGTATGATTTTTATAGATATTGACCACTACGAATTGTTTTATTTGGGCGTTTTGGCTGACGAGATTTTTGGTTATGAAAATAGGCTTGGTGTGCTTGCTGTTGTCCATAATTTAAAGGGAAGATATAACGAGTTTTTTTCGCCCGCACACGAGAATAAGATTGTATATGCTAAAAATGCCAAATACGCAAAAATTAAAGACTTCAACTTTGATAATTCAAGCAGTTACCCGCAAGAAGATGAAATAAGTAAATATAAAAGCATACCATTACAGCGTAGTGGTGATGGCTCACGGCGAGAAGACCGACCAAATCTTTTTTACCCTGTCTATTACGACCCCGACACAAAAGAAGTGTCTATCTCAAAATCTGAAAACGGTGTTGAAATGCTACCGATTGATAGTAATGGAATTGAACGAAGATGGCGTTGGGGCAGAGATACACTTATGGAAAAATGGAAAACCGAAACGGAAGTAAGAAAAGTCAATGGCGAATATAAAATATACACTAAACTTCGTATAAAGGGAGAACGACCAAAATCGCTTTGGTTTAGACCTGAATACTCTGGAACAACGGGGACTAGCGACTTGAAAGACATGATTGGTGGCAAAGTATTTAGTTACCCTAAGTCAGTTGCTATGGTCAAAGACAGTATACAAATCAGCACTGAGCCCGATGACATCGTGCTGGACTTTTTTGGTGGTTCAGGCACTACCGCACAGGCTGTGATGGCTCAAAATGCCGAAGATGGTGGTAGTCGTAAGTTCATCTTGATTGAACAGATGGACTATGTAAATAACGTTACCTTCAAGCGTTTAGAAAATGCCATAAAAAAGTATTACAGCAACACCTCGTTTGTTTACTTTGAGTTGAAGAAATACAACCAAGAATATATTGACGCTATTATGGAAGCCACGAGTATCAAAGAACTGGAAAACCTGTATGTAGATATGCGTAACAACGCCTTCTTGAAGTTCTGGTTTGACCGTGCCGAGTTTGAAAAAGACGAAAACTTTCGCAAGCTTGATTTGGCTGGTCGCAAGCAGGCACTTGCCGACATACTAGACGAAAACCAGCTATACCTAAATTACGCCGATATGAACGATACACGGCACACAGTATCGAAAGATGAAAAGGCACTAACCGAGAAGTTCTATGGTGAAAACGAAAACTAAAATCAATGCAACATTAGGCGATTTTCTATTCAACCAAATAGAAAACAACCCTACCTACCAAATATGGGAACGCTCATTTATTGTGCCTGAATATATCACGGACAATTTGAGCAAAACCCTGCGTGAGTACCAAGTGCGAGCCTTGAAACACTTTATTTGGCTGTATGAAAGCGACAGGGCAAAAGCCAAGCATGTGCTGTTCAATATGGCGACTGGAACTGGGAAAACGCTCGTAATGGCGTCTGTAGTACTGTATCTATACGCACAAGGCTACCGCAACTTCCTATTTTTAGTCCATCAAATACAAATTAAAGACCAAGCGCTCAAAAACTTTACCGATTACAAGTTTGAAAAATATTTGTTCAACCCAAAAGGCGTCAAAATAAATGGGCGTAATGTAGGTATAAAAGCTGTGCCAAGTATAGCGGACGCAGATCGTAATGCTATCAACTTTATGTTTTTTAGCACTTCACTGCTGTATAACCATCTAATTGAAGACAAAGAAAATGGACTAACAGCTCAAGATTTTGCCGATAACAACGTGGTGATTATTGCCGATGAAGCCCACCGTTTGAACGTAGATACTCGCAGTAAAAATAAAGGCGATATAGAAGAAGTGCGAAATTGGGAAACTGCTGTGATGAAGGCAGTTAAGGCTCGTGAAGAAAACTTATTACTTGAATATACTGCAACCGTAGATTTGGCGAATGAAGCAATACATACTAAATATAGCGATAAGCTCGTTCATCGTTACGATTTCTTGGAGTTCAATCGTGATAGGTATAGCAAAGACGTGAAGTTCCTATACAACAAAGAGGTTCACACTGAAGACCAAAAACGCCTACTGATAGTCAATGCCGTAGTGTTAAGCGAATATCGTAGATTGCTTGCTCAGCGTGAAATGGGCGTAGAGATGAAGCCTGTGGTGTTGATAAAGTCTGTCAAAATCGCACAAAGCGAAGAAGACCGTGCATTTTTTGATACTGTCATAAGTAGTTTGCGACCAGAAGATTTGAACCACCTAAAAGAATTGGGTCAAGAAAACAACAATCGTGAACACGAGATATTAAAAGATTTGTTTGATTGGCTGAGGGAGCCTAAAAATGGCTTTGTAACACAAGGCGATTGGGATGGACTAAATAAGTTTGTTAGCGAAATACGAGCAAGCTTTGCACATGACAACACGTTGATATATAACAGTCAGAAGAAAGAAAAAGCCGAGCTATTGCCACTGTTAGACAGTCAACGAAACACCATTCGTGCCATATTTAGCGTCAATGCTCTGAATGAAGGATGGGACGTATTGAGTTTATACGACATTATTCACTTTGATATTAGTGAAGCCAAGAAGGTGTCGTTACAAGATATTCAGTTGATTGGGCGTGGGGCTAGGTATTTCCCTTATGAACTACCAAGCTCGTATAAGCCAGACGAAAGAGAGAACCAAACATTTGAATTTACACAGCGAAATATAGAGTTTGATAAGTACAAGCGTAAATTTGATAAAGCACCGTTTGAACGTGGGCGTGTGCTGGAAACTTTCGTGTATCACTTTGTAAAAACGGGTATGTTTCTAGAAAACTTACAACGTGATTTGCTGGGCGAAGGTATTATTAATGAAGGTATTGAACAGAAGACCATTACACTCAAACAACACTTTTTAGAAAGCGAAACGTATAAAAAAGGATTTGTGCTGGTCAACCACACGACAAAACGCAACAAAACAACTGACGAAGAAATTGACACTACCTTCAATCGCACCATCAAAGCGGGCTTGTATAACCTGCGAGCAAGGGCTTTGAACGATTACGAGCAAAATCAACAAATTGCGAGTCAGAAAACCAAAGTTATACGCATTACCGATGAGTTCTTTGCGGAACCAATAATTCGCAAAGCGTTGGTATGTGCCGAAGCCAACTTCTTCCGATTCAACAACCTACGTCATCATATACCCGAACTACAAACGGTTGATGAACTGATGAACAAATACCTGCCGAAATACGCAATTACTTATACCTACGAAGACGGTAAAGATATTGGCTCGCTAAACGCTCAAGAAAAACTCCAACTGCTAGTTGGTGCGATATTGCCAGAAGTCCGTAGGCGAATAGATATTTATATGCCACGTGAAGCTGGTAGCAACAAGTTCCGTCCAGTGTCATTATCGCAGGTGTTTAGCAAAGAAAAGGACATTTATTTGATGTCGTTTCCATCCGTTGACCCAGTAACGGGCGAAAAGGTGTTTATAAGTTCTGATGAACGTGCTAAAGCTCAAAGCGACCACGACAACCCTGAATTACAGTTCAACATAAAAGATGCTGACTGGTATGCGTATAGTGAAAACTATGGCACAAGTGAAGAAAAACGCTTCGTGAAATATTTAGCGAGCCAGATTGCCGACTTACACACTAGATACGAAGGTGCTGAAATATATCTTATTCGTAACGAACTGGACTATTGGCTATATAACATAAAAGATGGTCGTAGGTTTAGCCCAGACTATGTACTCATCATCAATGATGTGGCTCGCAACGAACTGTATTATCAGGTAATTATTGAGCCGAAGGGTGGTCACTTGCTAGCACAAGACGCTTGGAAAGAAGAAGCCTTGATAAGTCTGAACGATGACAGTGATGTTGTGTTTGATGCAGGCGAAAACGACAAGCAGGCCTACAAAGATTATCTAGCTGAAATGAGTAAGCACGGCTACAAAGTAATAAAGCCAATCGGCATAAAGTTCTATAACTCTGATACTCGTGGCGAAGGCGACTTTGCAATAGATTTTCAGAAGAAGCTATTGACAAGTTAACAATACAAAGCATATGAAATCGATAATTCTAGCACGAGTCTCTACCGAAGAACAAAAAGAAGCTGGTAACTCTCTACCCGCTCAAGTTAAACGACTCGAGGATTATTGTGATAGAAAAGGATTAAAAATAGATAAACAGTTTGTCTTTGACGAAAGTGCGTATAAACAAAAACGAGACGAATTTGATAAAGCTCTTGAATATCTTAAAAACCAAAAGGAAACAGTTGCTGTCTGCTTTGATAAGGTGGATCGTCTTTCACGCAATGTCTTTGACAAGCGTGTTCCCCTTTTATACGAAATGGCTCAACAAGGAAAAATTGAGTTGCACTTTACATCTGAAAATCTTGTCATAGATCAAAAAACCTCTGCAACAGAAAAATTTCACTTTGGAATGAATCTACACCTAGCAAAATACTACTCTGACGCAATCAGTGATAATGTTAAACGTGCTTACGAACAAAAACTACGAAACGGCGAATGGATAGGCCGAGCACCTATTGGCTACCTCAATATTGGTGAAGAAAAAAATCAACGAGATATTATAGTCGATGAATCTCGAAGGCAATATATAAAAAAGATTTTTGATCTGTACATATCTGGCACCACATCAATGCTTGATATAAAAAATATAATGGAAAAAGAAGGATTAAAAAGTGCTAATGGGAAAATACTCTCCAAAAGCATGATTGAATGTATATTGAAAAATCCTTTCTATTGTGGAACGATGATCTCTAAAACTAAACCCTATCCACATAAATACGAGCCAATTATCTCTCGCTATACTTTTGAACAAGCTACAAAAATACGCTTATCAAAGAAAAAGACTCCGTTTAAATCAATCTCACACCCCTTTATCTTTAAAGGACTTATTTCATGTGCCAACTGTGGTTGTCGAGTTACCGCTGAGCGACACAAAAAGATATATAACCATTATAGTTGTACAAACTCAAAATATACTTGCAAACGTATCTATGTAAATGAAAATGATCTCTTAAAACCTGTTTATGAGGCATTCAATAGTATCCAACTTTCAGATATACAAGTGGCAGAAATTACGGCTAAAATACACACGATGAACGAAACAAAGAGTAAATATCACTCTCAGGCTGTAAACACGCTTAGAAACGAATATGACGCCCTTCAAGCACAATCTGATACCCTACTTGACTTTATGCTCGACCGTAGTATTACTAAGGACGTCTATGATAAAAAATTCAAACAGATCAAAGAAAAGCAACGAGATATTGAGCTTCAACTAGAAGACCACACAAATGCAGATGAAAACTATAGCCTCAGCGCAACACAGCTTCTTTCTTTAGCACAAAGAGCTTCTGACATTTTCAAAAGTTCTGAAATCGAAGAGAAACGCCAAATACTCAACTTTGTATTTCAGAACTTACAGTTGAGAGGTAAAAACCTTTTATTTGAGCTAAGAAGTCCCCTTCAGGCACTCGCTGAATATAAGGAACGTCCAGCCATGCTCCCCTTGCTGGACGCGTTCAGAACTGTAGAATGGAGAAACCTATTAAATGGAACTGAACTATTATCACGTTTTAAAAATATAACCACTCACTAAAAATTCATTTACAATAAACTGGCGGCAAGTTTTAAGAGTTATTTCCGAGTCGCTCTTTTAGGAGCCCTCTGAGAAAGAGCACTACCAGCAACTGCTTTCACAGTCTTGGTAACACTAGCTCGTAAAAGCCCTGAAGCTTTACGAGCGACACTCTTACTTGTCATTCTATTTTTCATAGAAAAGTCAAATACAGACTGAATAAATAGAAACGTTCGACTTTTAGCCCGTTCCAAGATAAGAACCATACAGTTCCTATCGGGAACGGCTAAAGTGACGTAACGATATAAAAAGCCCACAACAGTGCCGCCAGTTCATTATAAAGGACTACTTTCACTTTAATTTTATACCAAATTCTGTTATTCTTTACAATACTTAACAATTGTAAAGAATATGAAAAGTGTAAAAATAGCTGAAGAAGGTCATAGCTGGCCCCCTACCCAAGGGACAAATAAAATGCTTCGTTACATTGAAGACCTGATTAGAAATAAAAACTTTCGTAAAGATATCAAGAAGTTGCGACAATTTGAAAAAAAACAGAATGCTTTAGATGGCAGTGGAAATTTTGATACCTATACACCAGAACAAAAGAAAAGACATAACGATTTTAACAATGAGTTTGACTTTATTATCAAGGGATACGAGTTATTGCGCAAAAGATGTAAAAAGCTTTTAAGAACTAAGTATTTTATTCAAGAAGAAAAGATAGCTTCCAAATATGGACTTGACCTGGATCTTCTCATGTTTGCTAAGGCGTTAATCGACGAGACCGATCCCTATCCTCAGTTGTCTCTTCAAGCGGGTTCGATCGTGGATATGTGTCAGTTAGTTGATTTTTGTGATGATGAATTAAATCCAGCCAATAAAGGTGAAGAAATTATATATCTTAATACAAAACGTCAGTTGATGCTTGCTTCTTATCCAATAGCTATTTGTATAAATCAAAAAGCTTCAAAAAGAGATGTTTTAGATTATATTGAAAAAAGGTGGAAATGGATTGAAAATGCTCAAACTTTATATCAAGAAAAAGCCTTTAAAATACGAAAAAGAAAACATAGCCAAGAAATGATTGATTTTATCTGGGAAAACAAGACACTTCCCGCAAAAAAGATCAAAGAAAAGCTTAATGAAAAGTTTCCTAAAAATGGCTTGATTTATCACGAAATAACCAAACTCATTCAACTCGAAAAACAAAGAAGATCAAAAGAAATTTAACGTGGGTCACTAACTTCTTATCTTCAAATGTAAAGCAATGATAACCTGATGATAACACCATCAGGTTTTATGTATCCAAAAGAGACTGACAACCAGATCCCCTCTACAAACGGACAGATCACAAATCTTGCTCAGTTTTTTGCTTTGCTTTGGGAAATAGATAAACGTAATAATCCACAACTTTATGAAAAACGTAACAGAAGTACAGATAGTACCAATAAAGCCTAAAGATGGCCTAATTGCTATGGCCTCTATAGTTATAGACAACTCTCTCTACCTTGGGTCCATAGGCGTACACCTTAAGCTAGATGGCTCAGGATATAGAATAACCTATCCTACCAAAAAAGTAGCAGAAAAGAGTTTTAACATATACCACCCGATAGATAAAGAGACAAGCAAAGCAATAGAAGACGCAATCACTAAAAAAGTTAAAGAAATTATATAAAATTGTAAGGCCCAAAAGATGTAATGATATGGTAGATACTGTTATATTCCTCATTCCTTGGGGACGTTATCAAATAATGCACCACGATAAATTTTCACCTCCAACAGATGGCGTTGGGAGTCTTAGATTTTTCCCTGGAACCAACTTCAAAAATAACCCGAGCAAACAGGAAAAAGAAAGTCATTACTATCCACGCATGACACTCTATACGACACAATACTATGCCCAAACACGTGTTTTGAAAGTAGAATGCTCTATCCCAAAGCTCATAAACGACGGTGAAAATATAAACGAATATACTCAAGAAGACTATACAAAAGCAATAGATACCTTAAGGAAAAGAATGTTTGAACGTGGAGTTATGATACTCACAGATCATCTTTTAGAGGCTCCAGTTGTAGCCTTTCACGTAGGAAAGAATATACCTTTGTCTGACGGATACACAGCCACCCTCGCCATACAGGAACTTGCAAAAATTGACATATCCAAACGTATGGATACAAATAAGGCCGACTTTCGTAACGAAGGGTATGCTTACCAGTTTTATACTAACTCACATTCTTTTGTTATGTACGACAAGTTTGCAGATATACCAAGGCCTCAAAAACGTTCAATGGATCAAGATAAAACTGATAAACAACTTTCTCTTTTTGACAAAGTAAAAAACTCGATAATATCTCACAAATTATTACGAATTGAAATACGCCTTTCCACCAAAAAATACGTAAACAAGACATTATTCAAACTTGGCTATAAACAAAATCCTACCCTTAAAGATATCCTAAGCCATGAACGTTCCCAAAACATCCTTCAAAAATATTGGTCTGACTTTTTTAACGATAATAACAAATTTGTACTTGATATGGATACGAATCCACTTTCTATCCTTAAAAGGACACTTCACCACGACCCAACACTAAGCATAAAACAAGCCGTTAAGGCTGTAGGCTTTAATTTATTAGCCAAAGACCAAGGAATGAGACAACTCAGGACTATTGTGGCTTCTTATAGACCCAAGGCAGATTGGAATGACGTTAAAAGAGACTTGGCACGTTTTAAATCCCCTCCTTTCCCCATAAATACCCATGGTTTTGTTCAAGATATTGAAAAAGAGTTATCCACTTTTGAGCCCTATAAACTCAGTTTGTAATGTAAACCAAAGTAAAGTATAATTACATTAACTATAAACATATGAAAATAGATGATAAAGCTCTAGAAGAGTTTCAAAAGTTATACGAGGAACAGTTTGGCGAAAGATTATCCAAGGACGATGCCTTTCAACAGGCACATAAACTTTTACAGTTGGTAAAACTGGTTTATAAACCAATTCCTAAAAATAACCAAGAAGCTCCTATAGTAAAAATAGATCTGTCAAAACAAGAAAATAAAAATGACTTTTACTTAGTAGAAGAACTAGCAAATAAACTAAGGGTTAACCCGATGACCATTTATCGTTATATCAAAGCTGGAAAATTAACAGCATATAAAATTGGTAAAGAATACAGAATTGATCAAAAAGAGTTTGATACATTTTTAAAACAAGTAAGTACCCAATAAATTATGACAAATAATTCATCTAAAAAAGGAAGATATACGCAATATCCGAATAAGATAGGGTTGGTCAGTACGAGTAAGGGCAGTTTTATCAAAAACGATAACGATGTAGTGTTATCATTTCCGTTCAAGGACGCTGTGCTGGAAGCGGGTATGAGCAAAGAAGATGTAGGGCGTGATGAACGCTTTTTACATCAAACGCTAGATAGTAAAGATATAGACACACTAGAAGAACCGAAGGTTCTAACTGACTTTCGCCTTATAGACAAAGACGGAGAAAAGGCACTGACCGCCGATAGCGATATTCAGTTTTTTGACGAAGACGACAATCTAAAACAAAACCTGCTTATCAAGGGCAACAACCTGTTAGCACTTTATACCCTGCGTGAACGCTTAGCGGGCAAAGTTAAGTTCATTTATATTGACCCGCCTTACAATACCCGCACGGACGCCAACACCTTTGCCTATAACAATAACTTCAATCACAGTTCGTGGCTTACATTTATGAAAAACAGACTTGAAGTAGCCAAAGAGTTGCTGACCGAAGATGGTATGATTTTTATAGATATTGACCACTACGAATTGTTTTATTTGGGCGTTTTGGCTGACGAGATTTTTGGTTATGAAAATAGGCTTGGTGTGCTTGCTGTTGTCCATAATTTAAAGGGAAGATATAACGAGTTTTTTTCGCCCGCACACGAGAATAAGATTGTATATGCTAAAAATGCCAAATACGCAAAAATTAAAGACTTCAACTTTGATAATTCAAGCAGTTACCCGCAAGAAGATGAAATAAGTAAATATAAAAGCATACCATTACAGCGTAGTGGTGATGGCTCACGGCGAGAAGACCGACCAAATCTTTTTTACCCTGTCTATTACGACCCCGACACAAAAGAAGTGTCTATCTCAAAATCTGAAAACGGTGTTGAAATGCTACCGATTGATAGTAATGGAATTGAACGAAGATGGCGTTGGGGCAGAGATACACTTATGGAAAAATGGAAAACCGAAACGGAAGTAAGAAAAGTCAATGGCGAATATAAAATATACACTAAACTTCGTATAAAGGGAGAACGACCAAAATCGCTTTGGTTTAGACCTGAATACTCTGGAACAACGGGGACTAGCGACTTGAAAGACATGATTGGTGGCAAAGTATTTAGTTACCCTAAGTCAGTTGCTATGGTCAAAGACAGTATACAAATCAGCACTGAGCCCGATGACATCGTGCTGGACTTTTTTGGTGGTTCAGGCACTACCGCACAGGCTGTGATGGCTCAAAATGCCGAAGATGGTGGTAGTCGTAAGTTCATCTTGATTGAACAGATGGACTATGTAAATAACGTTACCTTCAAGCGTTTAGAAAATGCCATAAAAAAGTATTACAGCAACACCTCGTTTGTTTACTTTGAGTTGAAGAAATACAACCAAGAATATATTGACGCTATTATGGAAGCCACGAGTATCAAAGAACTGGAAAACCTGTATGTAGATATGCGTAACAACGCCTTCTTGAAGTTCTGGTTTGACCGTGCCGAGTTTGAAAAAGACGAAAACTTTCGCAAGCTTGATTTGGCTGGTCGCAAGCAGGCACTTGCCGACATACTAGACGAAAACCAGCTATACCTAAATTACGCCGATATGAACGATACACGGCACACAGTATCGAAAGATGAAAAGGCACTAACCGAGAAGTTCTATGGTGAAAACGAAAACTAAAATCAATGCAACATTAGGCGATTTTCTATTCAACCAAATAGAAAACAACCCTACCTACCAAATATGGGAACGCTCATTTATTGTGCCTGAATATATCACGGACAATTTGAGCAAAACCCTGCGTGAGTACCAAGTGCGAGCCTTGAAACACTTTATTTGGCTGTATGAAAGCGACAGGGCAAAAGCCAAGCATGTGCTGTTCAATATGGCGACTGGAACTGGGAAAACGCTCGTAATGGCGTCTGTAGTACTGTATCTATACGCACAAGGCTACCGCAACTTCCTATTTTTAGTCCATCAAATACAAATTAAAGACCAAGCGCTCAAAAACTTTACCGATTACAAGTTTGAAAAATATTTGTTCAACCCAAAAGGCGTCAAAATAAATGGGCGTAATGTAGGTATAAAAGCTGTGCCAAGTATAGCGGACGCAGATCGTAATGCTATCAACTTTATGTTTTTTAGCACTTCACTGCTGTATAACCATCTAATTGAAGACAAAGAAAATGGACTAACAGCTCAAGATTTTGCCGATAACAACGTGGTGATTATTGCCGATGAAGCCCACCGTTTGAACGTAGATACTCGCAGTAAAAATAAAGGCGATATAGAAGAAGTGCGAAATTGGGAAACTGCTGTGATGAAGGCAGTTAAGGCTCGTGAAGAAAACTTATTACTTGAATATACTGCAACCGTAGATTTGGCGAATGAAGCAATACATACTAAATATAGCGATAAGCTCGTTCATCGTTACGATTTCTTGGAGTTCAATCGTGATAGGTATAGCAAAGACGTGAAGTTCCTATACAACAAAGAGGTTCACACTGAAGACCAAAAACGCCTACTGATAGTCAATGCCGTAGTGTTAAGCGAATATCGTAGATTGCTTGCTCAGCGTGAAATGGGCGTAGAGATGAAGCCTGTGGTGTTGATAAAGTCTGTCAAAATCGCACAAAGCGAAGAAGACCGTGCATTTTTTGATACTGTCATAAGTAGTTTGCGACCAGAAGATTTGAACCACCTAAAAGAATTGGGTCAAGAAAACAACAATCGTGAACACGAGATATTAAAAGATTTGTTTGATTGGCTGAGGGAGCCTAAAAATGGCTTTGTAACACAAGGCGATTGGGATGGACTAAATAAGTTTGTTAGCGAAATACGAGCAAGCTTTGCACATGACAACACGTTGATATATAACAGTCAGAAGAAAGAAAAAGCCGAGCTATTGCCACTGTTAGACAGTCAACGAAACACCATTCGTGCCATATTTAGCGTCAATGCTCTGAATGAAGGATGGGACGTATTGAGTTTATACGACATTATTCACTTTGATATTAGTGAAGCCAAGAAGGTGTCGTTACAAGATATTCAGTTGATTGGGCGTGGGGCTAGGTATTTCCCTTATGAACTACCAAGCTCGTATAAGCCAGACGAAAGAGAGAACCAAACATTTGAATTTACACAGCGAAATATAGAGTTTGATAAGTACAAGCGTAAATTTGATAAAGCACCGTTTGAACGTGGGCGTGTGCTGGAAACTTTCGTGTATCACTTTGTAAAAACGGGTATGTTTCTAGAAAACTTACAACGTGATTTGCTGGGCGAAGGTATTATTAATGAAGGTATTGAACAGAAGACCATTACACTCAAACAACACTTTTTAGAAAGCGAAACGTATAAAAAAGGATTTGTGCTGGTCAACCACACGACAAAACGCAACAAAACAACTGACGAAGAAATTGACACTACCTTCAATCGCACCATCAAAGCGGGCTTGTATAACCTGCGAGCAAGGGCTTTGAACGATTACGAGCAAAATCAACAAATTGCGAGTCAGAAAACCAAAGTTATACGCATTACCGATGAGTTCTTTGCGGAACCAATAATTCGCAAAGCGTTGGTATGTGCCGAAGCCAACTTCTTCCGATTCAACAACCTACGTCATCATATACCCGAACTACAAACGGTTGATGAACTGATGAACAAATACCTGCCGAAATACGCAATTACTTATACCTACGAAGACGGTAAAGATATTGGCTCGCTAAACGCTCAAGAAAAACTCCAACTGCTAGTTGGTGCGATATTGCCAGAAGTCCGTAGGCGAATAGATATTTATATGCCACGTGAAGCTGGTAGCAACAAGTTCCGTCCAGTGTCATTATCGCAGGTGTTTAGCAAAGAAAAGGACATTTATTTGATGTCGTTTCCATCCGTTGACCCAGTAACGGGCGAAAAGGTGTTTATAAGTTCTGATGAACGTGCTAAAGCTCAAAGCGACCACGACAACCCTGAATTACAGTTCAACATAAAAGATGCTGACTGGTATGCGTATAGTGAAAACTATGGCACAAGTGAAGAAAAACGCTTCGTGAAATATTTAGCGAGCCAGATTGCCGACTTACACACTAGATACGAAGGTGCTGAAATATATCTTATTCGTAACGAACTGGACTATTGGCTATATAACATAAAAGATGGTCGTAGGTTTAGCCCAGACTATGTACTCATCATCAATGATGTGGCTCGCAACGAACTGTATTATCAGGTAATTATTGAGCCGAAGGGTGGTCACTTGCTAGCACAAGACGCTTGGAAAGAAGAAGCCTTGATAAGTCTGAACGATGACAGTGATGTTGTGTTTGATGCAGGCGAAAACGACAAGCAGGCCTACAAAGATTATCTAGCTGAAATGAGTAAGCACGGCTACAAAGTAATAAAGCCAATCGGCATAAAGTTCTATAACTCTGATACTCGTGGCGAAGGCGACTTTGCAATAGATTTTCAGAAGAAGCTATTGACAAGTTAACAATACAAAGCATATGAAATCGATAATTCTAGCACGAGTCTCTACCGAAGAACAAAAAGAAGCTGGTAACTCTCTACCCGCTCAAGTTAAACGACTCGAGGATTATTGTGATAGAAAAGGATTAAAAATAGATAAACAGTTTGTCTTTGACGAAAGTGCGTATAAACAAAAACGAGACGAATTTGATAAAGCTCTTGAATATCTTAAAAACCAAAAGGAAACAGTTGCTGTCTGCTTTGATAAGGTGGATCGTCTTTCACGCAATGTCTTTGACAAGCGTGTTCCCCTTTTATACGAAATGGCTCAACAAGGAAAAATTGAGTTGCACTTTACATCTGAAAATCTTGTCATAGATCAAAAAACCTCTGCAACAGAAAAATTTCACTTTGGAATGAATCTACACCTAGCAAAATACTACTCTGACGCAATCAGTGATAATGTTAAACGTGCTTACGAACAAAAACTACGAAACGGCGAATGGATAGGCCGAGCACCTATTGGCTACCTCAATATTGGTGAAGAAAAAAATCAACGAGATATTATAGTCGATGAATCTCGAAGGCAATATATAAAAAAGATTTTTGATCTGTACATATCTGGCACCACATCAATGCTTGATATAAAAAATATAATGGAAAAAGAAGGATTAAAAAGTGCTAATGGGAAAATACTCTCCAAAAGCATGATTGAATGTATATTGAAAAATCCTTTCTATTGTGGAACGATGATCTCTAAAACTAAACCCTATCCACATAAATACGAGCCAATTATCTCTCGCTATACTTTTGAACAAGCTACAAAAATACGCTTATCAAAGAAAAAGACTCCGTTTAAATCAATCTCACACCCCTTTATCTTTAAAGGACTTATTTCATGTGCCAACTGTGGTTGTCGAGTTACCGCTGAGCGACACAAAAAGATATATAACCATTATAGTTGTACAAACTCAAAATATACTTGCAAACGTATCTATGTAAATGAAAATGATCTCTTAAAACCTGTTTATGAGGCATTCAATAGTATCCAACTTTCAGATATACAAGTGGCAGAAATTACGGCTAAAA
The DNA here is from genome assembly GCA_964566225.1 of uncultured Gammaproteobacteria bacterium. Lineage (GTDB taxonomy): Bacteria > Patescibacteriota > Patescibacteriia > Magasanikbacterales > UBA922 > CAYTKU01. The sequence continues at coordinate 36,581 of CAZMHV010000003.1, read as the reverse complement.
TACACACGATGAACGAAACAAAGAGTAAATATCACTCTCAGGCTGTAAACACGCTTAGAAACGAATATGACGCCCTTCAAGCACAATCTGATACCCTACTTGACTTTATGCTCGACCGTAGTATTACTAAGGACGTCTATGATAAAAAATTCAAACAGATCAAAGAAAAGCAACGAGATATTGAGCTTCAACTAGAAGACCACACAAATGCAGATGAAAACTATAGCCTCAGCGCAACACAGCTTCTTTCTTTAGCACAAAGAGCTTCTGACATTTTCAAAAGTTCTGAAATCGAAGAGAAACGCCAAATACTCAACTTTGTATTTCAGAACTTACAGTTGAGAGGTAAAAACCTTTTATTTGAGCTAAGAAGTCCCCTTCAGGCACTCGCTGAATATAAGGAACGTCCAGCCATGCTCCCAGGGCTGGACTCGAACCAGCGATATCCTCGTTAACAGCGAGGTGTTGTACCACTCAACTACCCGGGAATATATGGGGCAAAAATTCCCCCACAAAAGAAAAGACCCTCCACATAGGAGAGTCTTTTGATTTTGAAAAAGAAAAACTCACCTACGTATTGAGGGTATTATTATTGTTATTATTGAGAGTGAGTTGCTTCATATATATTTACTGTATACTGAAAGTACTTTTTAGGCAAGTGAAGTTATCCCCAGACAAATTATTTGAGAAAAAATCCAATGAGACTGGCGGCAATAACAATGAGTACACACGCAAAAAACTTTTTGGCAAAAGCACGTCCCCCATTGAGATAACTGAGCAGTGACTTGGTAAGCAAATTGGTTGCATTCACCAAAATAAAGGTCAAAATTCCTGTTTCAATCGTAATTCCTTTGCCGACAAGGTCAGCCAAGTTGATAAGAATAGCATCAATACCGGCAACCGAGGCAATGACCGAACTTACCATAAAACCAGAATTTCCAAAAAGGATAAGGGAAATTTTGGTTACGAGTTTTACGATAATCAAAAGAGCAGCAAATTTGAGTGCAGGCTTGAGAGCAAAAATTTCTCGTTCTGCAGGTTCTTTTTCGGTTTCTTTTGAAATGTGAACAGACTTTTCTTTTCTTGAAAGGAAATACACACTACAACCAGCCGAAGCAAAAATAATGGCAAGAAGTGTCGGAGTTAAACTTACCAAAAAGGCACCGTTGACTGGCCCGACCAAAAGAAAAATTTGAAAAAAACTTGCCATGTTGGCCAGAAGCGCTGATCCCACAAGAGGTCGGACATCGGATGCTTTGTTACTCTTTCGAGCCAAGGCAGCGGTTGCCGAAGTAGACGAAATAAAACCGGCTACAAAACTGGTAAGTGTAAAACTTTTTTTCCCCCCAACCAGTTTGGCCAATATGTATCCAAACACATCGATTCCTGTAACCAAGGCAACCACAAACCACACTTTTCGTGGATTAAAAATTTCAAGGGTAGCAAATTGCCCCAAATCAACACCATAACTTTGGAGCAAATCATGAAGAAACGTAATTTTAGAAAGAGTAACTGGAGTATTGGGAAGAATTGGCAATACAACAAGTGCAATGAGTGCATAACTAATGAAAGAACGTATTTCATTGGGTGAAATGCCATTTACGAGCTTGTGTGTTTTTGACTTGAGAGAAAGAATAAGCAGGGTGACCACAAGCAAAATAACCACGAGCTGCGTTGAGACTCCCTCAAACATGGCCAAGAACCCAAGTATATAGGTAATCAAAATAGAAATTTCACTGGTCATACCAAAGTGCTTGGTGATAGATGACCCAATAGCATAATACAAAAGTACCAGAATGGCTGCAAAGGCAGACAACAGCAAAAACATCATTGGCATGTTTTGCAAATAAAAAAACCCTGCCAATCCTCCAAGGAGTGATATGAGGGCATAGGTTCGAATTCCTCCGGCAGAAGTTGTTTCGGTTTCACGTTCACTGTCATTGCGACTACTTTCACGTTCTAAACCAATAATGGCACCAATAAGCAGTGCAAACAAAAAACGAAATGGAAGTGAAAGCATAGTTGTATTATAAAAACTGACAGGTGATTCTGTCAGTAGTATAACATATTTTTTTTCAAAATTATATTTTTTTCGTCACGAGTATCTTGTCAACCCGTCTGCCATCCATGTCTACCACTTCAAACCGAAATCCATTCCACTCAAAATTATTTCCAACAGAAGGAATTTTGCCAAAGTGCACCAAAATGAGACCACCCATAGTGTGATAGTGTCCTTTTTCTTCACCAGCCCATTTTTCAATATTGAAAATCTTTTTGAATTCGTCGAGAGGAAGCATGCCATCAATGAGCCACGAGCCGTCTTCGCGCTGCACTGACTCAGGTTCACCTGTGAGGGAAATATCACCAATAATTGATTCAAGAACATCATTGATGGTCACGAGTCCTTGCACCACACCATGTTCGTCAATAATAAAAGCAATGTGTATGGCACTGCGTTTAAACATTTCTACGACTTTTAGCACAGGAGTACTCTCTAAAATAAACAAACTGTCTTTGATAATTTCTTCCAAAGGAAAAACATCGCTCGAAAGTTTTTTGGACAAATAATCTTTGGTATGAATCACACCAAGTACATTATCAAGACTTCCCTTTCCAACAGGAAACACAGACCGAGAACTTTGGGTAATGGTTTCGTGAAATTTTTCAAGTGAATCTTCAATATCGTGCCACTCAATTTCGGTTCGCGGAGTCATGAGTGCACCAATGGGCTTGTTGCCAAGCTTCAAAACACTTTCCATCATGTCTTGTTCGGCTTCTTCAAACACACCTGCCTCAGTTCCCTCTTTAATAAGATACTTTACTTCTTCTTCACTCACGGGCGGCTGACTGAGAGGCGAACTCCCAATCATTTTGAGAAGTAAGGTACTTGAAATACTTAAAATTTTTACAAATGGATAGGTAATGTGAGAAAGCATTTTGAGTGGTCGTGCCATTCGCAGAGCAATTTTTTCGGGGTTGTTGAGTGCAATGCGTTTGGGGGCAAGCTCGCCTATGAGCAAAGAAAAAAATGTGATGCCACCAACGATAACCACAAAACTCAACACCGAACTGTAGGGAGAAAAAAAAGTTGTATTCAAAAAAGATTCTAACCGACTGGTGAGCGTGGCTCCTCCAAATACTCCAGCAAAAATTCCTACCAGAGTAATACCAATTTGAATGGTCGACAAAAACTCATCGGACTTCTGAGAAAGTTCAATAGCCAGTTCAGCCCGCTTGTCTCCTTCTTCTTTGAGTTGTTCCAGCCGCGCGCGGCGAGACGTGATAATGGCAATTTCGGACATGGCCAAAAGACCGTTGAACAAAAACAACAGAAAAATGAAAAAAATTTGTATGGCGACGTCGGACATAGGTTGAAAAAGGTTTTATCCTAATTTTTGTGCAATAAATATTCCTGTTTTTGAAATCTCTTCAAAAAAGCCATTTTGCTCAATTTCTTTGTTCACTTCACTTCTCACCAGGTCAAGTGCCTGACTCCACTGATCATCCGTTGGCACGGGGTTATATCGCAAGTCACGAAAAGTATCAGTATAGTCAACAAAGGGTTCAGCATTTTGTAGTCGAATAATGGTTTCAAAATATTTTTTCTCTTTTACAACAAAACCCGATAACGATGAATCAATGTTTTGGATATTCACACGATCCCAAGCAAATGGCTGACTTTCTAACCCTAACATATCTGAGATTTTATGCAAGTAAGATGACCACTTTGGTCGGTTATTTTCTCCATGCACAGCACCAATAAAATACCCACCCTTTTTGAGACATCGGTGTATTTCGGTAATTGCCTGTGGCATATTTTCAAAAGCATACAAAGCAAAATTGCACGTAATACTCTCAAACTCTTCGTCGCCAAAAGGTAAGTGATGCACGTCAGCAGATTCAAATTTAATATTCAAATTTTTTTCTAAAGCTATTTGTATTGGTTTTTGGAGCATTCCAGACGAGGCGTCAATTCCAACCAATCTCCCCTCAAATTTTCTTTCCGTACGCAAACGAATCAAAAAATCTCCAAACCCACAGGCCACATCTAGCAGTGTCGATGCAGGGTGTTGACCGACAACATCCATGAGCTCGGCAAAAATATCAACACGGTTGACTTCGTATTCATACAAAGCTCGTCGACGGCGGAGCATTTCGTCGTTTTTGTAATTGTGGGTGCTGCTAAATTGGGGGTCGAGAATGGAGAGCATAGTACAGAAAGTATATCATAAAATCATGAGTATTTTTAAAAAAACTTATAAATTTTGCTCTATACAAGCAAATTTATTCACATATACTTGACAAACTTCTCTTTTTATGGTATATTCGCTCGTTGATTTAGCTCAATTTTTGCGCTTAAATCACGTTATTTTACAACTGAATTGAGAGAATTTCGATCCAGCTTTTTTGGTTTCCTAGTTTTTAGGGACTAAAGAAGCTGGATCGAGAGATCGAGAGAAACCAAATAGTGTCTTGTTGAAAGGAATCCCCCGATGCCGATCCGCATCGTCCTGGCGCTCGCCGCCTTCCTCGCCATCCTGGCCACAGTCTTCGCCGGCTGCAACGGAGAAGTGGAGGAAGATTCGTCCTCCTACAACTACCACGAACCCCCCACGGCCAATGACGTGGAGGTCGTGTGCCCGACCGGCACACCGGAAGAGTTCATGTCGGCGCAGGCATGCATCAACAAACTGAGCATGTTGCTCACCTCGCGGTTCGCCGAACCCGTCAAGGTCGGCGGATCGGGCGCCCTCGAGCCCACAAGCGCCGCGCCCGGCAGCACGTCGGGAGAAAAGGAGAACTTCGCCAGGCTCACCAAGGAGGCCACTGCCTGCCTGAATGGAGAGAACCCCCTCGGCGCCAAGGACTTCGCGAACCAGGTCAACGCCGCGGCCACGCCCGCCACGGCGCAGGACAAGACCGGCGCGGGACGACTGCGCGACGAGTACATGAAGGCACTCAGCATGCTGAGCGCCTGTGAACACCCCCTCGAGCGGTTCAGGAAGCACCCTTCTCCCAGTGGGGTGACGACGAACAACGAGGTCTCGGACGAGAAGATCCAGGCGAAGCTCGACGAGCTGAACCTGGCCCACCTCAAGGCTCTGGCCAACATCGTGTTCTTCGACAAGCCCTTCCCCAGCACCACCTTCTTCTGCGTGAGCTCTCCGAATTGCGACGACGGCGATCGGGTGAGCCTGGTCGACAAGTTCTCTGGTTTCGTCTCCGAGGGCAAATCCCAGCCCAACCAGATCTACAACGGTCTGACCCCGGAGATGGTCGCCCAGAAGAAGCTCAAGGGCATCGTCGAGCTCATCGAGACCTGGAAGAAGCTTCCGAAGGACGGGGAGAAATACGGCGAACAGAATCTCAACGACAAAGAGCGGCTCGGTGAACGACTCTGCGAAGACCTTGAGGCCAGCCTCACGGAGAACCAGAAGTCGTTGCTGGACTGCAACGGATCGGCGGCCGCGGCCAAGCGCTGACACTCCACTCGCCTCCACGGCGAGACTCGATCAACATCTCTCAATCCTCAATTCACGACTCGGCGACGCTGACCACTTCGGTCCAGTCGTCGCCGAGCCGCCTGCCTTTGTGATGACGAACTATTCGTCACAACAAAAGTGAAAAAAATTCTGATGTATCATCAGAATTTTTTTATTGGTTGAAATTAATTTTTTCGATGTATAAAAAATTGTTTATTTCATCAATTGATCATACATGTTATGTGCTACTTCATTGGTCCAACAAGCAGTAACTTCTTCTGTGTGTTTCTCTCGTATATTTTTTAACAAAGAATGTGGTGCTCCACCACCAAAGGGCAATACATCAAACTGATTTCCTCCCCGTTCATTTCCAAAATTAAAATGCCAACATTCACCTTCTGTTTTGCCCAAAGAAAAATACGTTGCACCCACATGCATCATGGCGTGAAACAAGATTCTTCGTTCATTACGAATTTCTTTCATAACAGATTCTGTTATTTTTTCTACTCCATAACCACTCAGATAGGCATCGAGTACAGGACTCTTTTGTCTCTCGTCTTCAAACATTTCTACCGTAGCCCATTCAAAATAATCCATTACAGCAGGAGCATGGTTATATGCAGCTGGTACACCACGATTTACAAATTTACCACTTGAAGAATCAATAACCCAAGCGTCAACAGAACCTCCATTTCCATGTGCAGTGGACGCAATTTTATCAAGGTTGAGATTCAATTTTCCAAGATTCGTTTCATAAATGAAAAGTTCGTCAATTATCTGATCTGGAGTTTTTTCTAAATTTTTTGCCGCAGAAATTATGTCATAAAAAGTATCACTCATTTTTATTTTTTGTTTTTCACCTTCGTACAAATCATCTTGTAAAATGTCTACAAACAAAGCAGCTTCATTGGCTTTACGTCCGAGTTGTATTTGTTCGGTTACAGTGAGTTGATCGTACTCTTTTTCACCAAGCCAACGATTGAAAGCGTCCGAAAAAACAAGCGCTTGTGAGTGAACATGACGAAACGCACCAACGAGTACCAACTCTCTTCCATAAGGTTCTAGCAAATTATTTACTTCTTCTATGGCACGTATAGCAGGCTCACGCAAAAACATTCTTTCATCTTTTACACTGCCATCACAAATAATAGGATCAAAATTATTGCGTTGGAATTTTCTATTTCTTGGATAACACTTTACTCTCTTGTTTATGAGAACAAGTGGATCTGGGTTAATTTTATCAAGTGGACTCAAAGCGACTGAACGAAAACCGGTGTCGTCGCCGTCGAGACGGCCAGTATGAGAGAGAATATTTCGAATAATTGGAATATTGGTAAAATTTTGCATAGTATTATTTTTCTTTTTTTTCTTCATGTTGCATAAAAAACACTTCTCAAATATCTATTTTTCTACCATATCACTTACACCTCAAAAATTCAAGCAGAAAGACTTTACCAATTCCATCTTTTCTGCTAGTATAAGCCCCATATATGTCCACCCTCCTCCAAGTCAACAACCTGCACAAATCCTTTGGCCCACGCGTTATCCTTGATAACGTGACTCTTACGATTGCTGAAAAGCAAAAAATTGGAGTGATTGGGCGCAATGGTGCAGGCAAATCGACCCTGTTTCGGATTGTGGTAGGTGACGAAGAAAAAACATCAGGCGAGGTTTTGATTCATGATACTACTCGGCTTGGCTACCTGACCCAGCACGACCCATATAGTTTTGATGAAACAGTGATGGAATTTTTGCTTCGCTCCACTGGCAAAGAAGAATGGCAGTGTGCCAAAATGGCGGGGAAATTTCAGATAAAAAATGAAATGCTCAACCGTAAAATTGGGGCGCTTGCAGGTGGATACCAAATGCGTGTGAAACTGATTGATTTACTTTTGCATGATCCAAACTTGTTACTCCTCGATGAACCGACCAACTACCTTGACCTTTCCACATTGCTCTTGCTCGAACAATTTTTGCAAACCTACAATGGCACATTCCTGCTCATTTCACACGACCGTGAATTTTTGAAAAATACGTGCACGAGTACACTTGAAATTGAACAGGGCAAAACCACCATGTATCCCGGAGATATTGAAGAATATTTGCAATACAAAGAAGATCAACTGGAGATGATGAAACGCTACAACAAAAAAGTGGAACAAGAAAAAAAACACCTCACTGAATTTGTGGATCGATTCCGTTACAAGGCAAGTAAAGCAACACAGGCACAATCCAAACTCAAACAAATTGCCAAACTCAAAACCATAGATATTTTGCATCCCCTGTCCACCACGCGCATTCGTATTCCCCGCGTTGAAGATCGCAAAGGAATTGCTTTGACTATCAACGAACTGGTAATTGGTTATGGCGAAAAAGTTATTGCCAATGATATTACGCTTGATATTGAACGCGGTGAACATGTGGCAATTGTTGGGGACAATGGACAAGGAAAAACCACATTTCTCAAAACCATTGCCGATGAACTTCCTTCTCTCGCTGGAACTTATCGCTGGGGGCCACATATTAAAGTTGGCTACTATGCGCAGCATGTACCAAGTATGCTGAACCCAAGTGAAACCGTAAATGCATATTTGCGTCGCACTGCGAATGCCGAAGTTAAAACCGAAGAAGTACTCGAGATTGCTGGAAACTTTTTGTTTTCTGGAGACGACCTAAGTAAACCAATTTCAGTCCTCAGTGGTGGAGAAAAAGCCAGACTCTGTCTTGCTGGAATTTTGCTGCAAAAAAATCAAGTATTGCTGCTCGATGAACCGACCAACCACTTGGACTTTGAAACAGTTGAAGCACTCGGGGCAGCCCTGCAAAATTGTAATGCCACGGTTATGTTTATTAGTCACAACCGTACCTTTGTAAACCTGGTTGCCTCGGCCATTATTGAAGTCAAAAATGGTCGGGTGAAACGATACCACCACAACTACGAAGAATATGTGTGGCACTTGGAGCAAGAACTTGAAAAAGATTTGGGCATTCAACCAAAATCTGTTGACGCCAAATCTGAACCAACCACCGAAGATCAAAAAAAGGAAATGCGTGAACAACTTAAAAAAGAAAAACGAAAACTGCATGACGTGGAAGTGGAAATTATGGAACTGGAGCGAGACAAACAAAAACTGCTTAAATGGTTTGAAAAGCATACTACTGAGTTTTCACTTGAGAAAACACAGAAGCTGCATGATGTGACTGGTGTGATTGAAGAAAAAGAAAAAGAGTGGATGGAGGTGCAAGGAGTGATTGCAGAGATTGAAAAACAAATTTAAAAAATACAGCCGATGAAGCTGTATTTTTTATCAAATCTCTTTAAAACCCAGGGAAATAATCTGTTTCAATATTCTTTTTGGCAACCCCCATACCCAGGAGCAACTTTTTGTAATTTTCCACCATGGCATTGGGCCCAGACAGATAAAACACATGATCAGCAAAATTTGGAATATGCTTTTGAATCATTTCAGAAGTAATATATCCACTCTCCCCTGCCCAACCCGAAGGAATTCTACTCGCATCCGAGATCACACAAATATTTTTGAGACCAATTTTTTGTACGGCTTCTTCAAAGACTGGATTGTATGCACACGTATTGGGATCGAGTGTAGAATAAAATAACGTTACATCACGTTTTTCGTTTTTATCGAGTAAATACTGAACCATACTGCGAAACGGTGTAATGCCAATGCCACCGGCAATAAACACCAGTTTCTTTTTGGAATCCTGAGGCAACGTAAAATCTCCAGCAAGTTGTGACGCCACCATCACATCACCATTTTGCATTTGCAGAAGTGCTTTTTTGAAACTACTCGATTCTTTTTCATTGATACGTACTCCCAATTTTATTTCGTCTTCAGTTGGTGAAGAAGCAATGGTAAAGTACCGTCTGTTTCCTCGGCTGTCTGCCTTGGCATGTGGCAAGGTCCATTCCAAATATTGCCCCGGAATAAATGCCAATTTTTGATTGGGAGTAAAAATAAATTCGTAAATACCTGGCACAATCATTTTCTTTTCTTTGAGGGTGAGCAACAGCTTTTGTTTGGAACTTACAATATATGAAAAAATATTTCCGACGACCAAAGCAAATTCTGGAGTCGCTGAGATTGGTCCAAAGTGAAACGATGAACTAAACAAGGCCCCGACCAATGCTCCATACACTATTTGCCACTGACGCGTGGGAGGTGTGGTGAGTGGTTCGGTGAGCATAACAGAAGCAAAAAACACAAGCGGCCAAGAAATAAAAGCTTCAACCAAGACACTCGAAATGCCAAGGCCATTTTTGATACCAAACAAAATCATCACTATCAAACTGGTCACCACAAATGAAACAAACAAAGAAAAACGACGAATTTTTCGTACAATCAAAAGTCCCAAAAGAGCGGTAAACGGAGAAAGCACTGCGCTGCCCACCCACCAAATAGAAAGTCCACTGCCGAGAAGCCCGGCAATCAGTACGGAAATGGCTGCAGGGTTAAACAAATGTTTTTTGTGAATGGCAAAAATGTACTTGGAAGCCATGGCCAACACAGCGATTCCCACGACCATAAAAAATTCTTTACTCCCAATAAATGGTGCAACAACAAAAAACAAAATAAGGGCAGTAATGAAATATGATTCACTATTGCGAGGAGCCTTGAGCAAGCGGCCAGTAATTTCATTCGTAAGATAACACGTACCCACTAACACCAAAAGTGAACCGAGTAATTGCAAACCAGTAAATGGCAATACTCCAGCAAAACTAAGCACAATGCTCAAAACAGCGAGCCCCGAGAGTCCCGACAAAACCAATTTGTACATGGTAATGGAGTTGAGAAATTTATCAATAAACTTGAGCATACAATTTATCTAAAAAAAAGTTCAGCATCAAAACCAGAAGATTTTTCAACTGAATAGTCGTCACGTACGATTAAATATTCAAATTCGAATTTTGTTTGCAATGTCTCAGCAGGAACAAAAAACAAACACGTGGAAAGTCCGTCAGCAAGTAAAGTTGAGTCTGCCATTACCCACACCGCTAGAATACTCCGTGGTGAAGAAAGTGTAAAGGGATTGATGATGTGATGAAACTCTCCCCACGCTCGACGATTGCCCGCAGAACCACACAAACTTTGGTTCCAGACATTGACCACCCCAATCACCTGCTCCAAATTTTGTGGGTGTTCCAGTCCAATTTGAAGTGACTCACCACTTGTACTACGGTGCAAAATATCTCCACCCGCATCAACACAATAATTGTGTATACCATTTTCTTCAAGCAGTCGCCCCACAATATCAATGAGGTACCCTTTGCCAGCCGCTCCAATATCCAGCAGCACTGGCTGTTTGACCAACAAATACGGTGCACGGAATTCCATCACGTCTTCCCATCGCTTGGGATGATGAAGTGTTTTCGACTGCAAAGAATACTCTGCATCATACCCAGCCTCTACCAATGTTTGACCAATGAGCGGGGTAAAAAAACCTTGGGTCAAATCATACAACTTTTTATACAGGTCAAACAGTGGTACTGCATCAGGAGGCAACTCATACTCCCCTGCTTCTTGTGACATTTTGGTAACAAGAGAATCAAAACGAAAACGAGAATACGTGCGATCAAATAATTCAATTCGATCTTGTATTCTCGTCAACAAGTTTTTTTCTTGAGCAGGTGTCAAAACATCATACACATCTATCTGCCAATGAGTACCAATCGCTTCAAATGTATAGTTCGAAGGGTGCATACTCAAAAATGTGCAAAAAGATATTACGCCTGAGCAGCCTGTGTTTTGATTTTATTGAGGGCATCATTGAAGCCTTTTGGTGTCAAAGATGAACCAGAAACTTTTTTGAGATTAATTTCACTGATATTTTTTCCAACTACGGCACCCTGAACATTCTCGGCAAACATATCTTGAAATCGTTTCGATTGGGGTTGTGTTGATTGTGCTTGTACAGCAACATTGGTAATTACGTTATTTTTTAATGTTACATTCACACCAATTGTTTCCTGTCCATTTGGTGCTGTGTAGGTACCAACAGCAGTATAGTCTCCATCTTTGTACGAAGCACTTACCGCAGAAGGGACATCTTGCTGTGAAACGGGTGGATTTGTAGGAGCACCCACAGTATTTGATACTGATGAACGATATATACCAAAAGATCCAGCAGCCAAAACACCAATCACCAAAACCGCGATGAGTACATTTTTATTTTTGGATACATCTGCCATACAATGAAAAATAAGGGAAATAATACATATAACACTATCAAGAAGAGGGTTTTCTTTCAAGGCTTAAACAAAAACTGGGCAATGTATAAAAAATACAGCTTATATTAGCAGTGTTTTAGCGTGCAGGCCAGAGTAAGCAAGGTTGGAACTATTCTACAAGAAGAAAAAAAGTATTGTCTATATTCAAAAATTTAATTTATATAGTGCCATCTTTTAATAATTTTTTTTGTGAAAGAGCCACAGTGATAACGCCGGTAAAAAACTGTATGATCGCAATGAATGCAAAAAGTGGAGTGAACTTCAAGCTATTCATAAAGTAAGCATAGCCCAAAGCCACCAAAGGTATCCATAAAAATAGTGTAATAAATAACCCAAAACCTAACTTTACCAACTTGTCACCAATTCGTTCTACCCGAGCAATCCGTTTTTTGTAAATAAGAAAAATGATACTAGATGACAAGATTAAAAATAAACCACAAAATTCAGAAAGCACAGAAATAATAATACTTTGAATAACGTCTTCTCTATGAAGGAAAAAATTAAATATCAAAAAGCCTGCCTGTATAAAAAAAGGAGAAAAAAAACGAAGAGGAGAGCGAAGTATTAAATGTATTCGTTCTTGAAGCAAAGTAAATGTAATAACAGGAAACAACAAAAATAACCCCACACCAATAAATCCAGAAAGTCCTTCTGAAAATTTTGAAAGTGGAGATAAATCAAGAAAGGCAAGTATAGAAATTATTGGGAAAATACAAATAAGAAAATAGTACGCCAAAAAAATTACTTTATCTCGTTTTGAAAGTTCTTGCCACGAAGATATTTTATTAGCTATCTGCATATTTTGTCTTTACATCTAAATCAGATATAGTTAAAAACTAAATATTGGAGTTTAAATTAGTGTACCAACTTTCAACACATTCGTCCATTTTGTATAAAAAAACACAGCTCATTGAAGCTATGTTTTCATGTGCAGGCCATCGTGAAGGATATTGAAATTACTTTCCAAGAAAACAAAGGATACATTTATATCCTTCATTTGACACCGTGTCAGATTTAGTTTATCAAAAACAATACCTCAGAATCAAACAGATCCAATAACAGAAAAAATCAAAAGTCTAAAATAAAAATTCAACCACCATTAAAACAAAACCTGCTCCCAAAAGACACCCAGCCATTTTCCCAACGGCTGACTTTAAAACCGTTCGTTGTTCTGAAATTTCCAAAGAACGAAGTTTTTCAGCAGAATAGCCCTCAAACACTCCTGCGATACCATCGGTGAGAGCGTTTCCAACTACCCCACCAACAACCGCACCAGAAACTCCTGCAAAATGAGCTCCAAAAAGTGCAGTAACAACTAAAATACCATTATCAATAATACCAAAAATAATATCTGGTTGAAGAGATTTCAAACTGATCTTCAAAAAAGATAAACTTGCCAAACAAAAAAGACCGAGAAAAATTAATGCCCACCCGATAAGAGATGACCTATGAATTACAGAAATACTTACCAAAATGACAACAATACAAAGTCCAAAAATATGAAGGAGTGAAGCGATTAAATTTGCTTGATTCTTTTTTTTATTTTGGGTCATATTTTATAAGGCGATATGAAGCATTGGTAAAAACTCTCTTTTCAAAATTTCAACTTGGGCAATTTTTTTTAGGTCTTTGTTTTTAGAACAAAATGCGACTCCTAATCCTGAATATTTTACCATACAAATATCTCCTTCACCATCACCCACAGAAATAATATTCCGTATACCGATTGAATACGATTTGCTTACACTCAGCAACGCATTACTTTTGCATACACTATGTTGACACTTACTGTCTTTATTTTTAATAAAAAAAGATGGAATTTTTACTTCACCAGTTGTGACACTTTTAGAAAATTCTAACTCGTTCGCCAAAGAAAAATCAGCATCTACCTTATGTTTGATATGTTGAGCAACGACATCATAACTATCACTAATAATTCCAACAACATACCCTCTCGATTTTAAAATTTTAATAGTTTCAGTAATATCTGAAACTATTGGCATAGCTTCGACAAATTCAATTATTTGACCTATATCAAATCCACGCATTAAATTGGCAATACGTTTAGTACGAATAAGTGGATCTTTATGAAGACGAACAATTTTTAACAACTCCCTTTTAAAACCAAATCGAGTCGCAAATTCATAAACAAATCTTCCCTTCAATATAGTATCATCCATATCAAAAATAACCATTTTTTTCATTTTTTTCAAAGATTCCTTGATAGCGAACCCCATTTGATCACGAATAATACTAATTGTTTCCAACTGATTCAAAGCCAATGTTGAAGAATTATTGGCTCTTTTTAGTATTGCCTTCGAAACATCTTTTGACATAGAGCTCAGTTCTTGCCACATCTTCATTTTATGCTCAATTTTTCCAATCTTAACTTCACATATTTTCGCTCCAAGTTGATGCATATCAATCAAAATTCCAATATCAACACCATAATCATCTTCAAAAGTAATCTTTTCAAAATATTCCTTTTTCCCTGCGATTATGCCACTCAAAGGTTGAGAAAATTTTGCCAATTTTGGAAATAATAAACTTAACAAAGGCTTCGCTACTAACTCCGTTACCCTCCCCGCTTCTCTATCAAATGTCGTTTTTACAAAATCACACTTTCCACTTAAAATTGGCTTCGTTATTTTTTTTAAAAAACCATCAGCATATTTTTTTATATCACCATCGAGAAAAACAATAATATCATTTTTTGCAAATAAAACTCCATCACGCATTGATGCTCCTTTCCCAAGTTTTGTGCTCGTAATAATCTTAACACCCAATAACTTTACAATCTCCACACTCCGATCAATTGATTTATCATCAACAACAATAATTTCAGTTACTTCTTTATATTTTTGAACAGATCGAATAATATTTTGTATTGTTTTTTCTTCGTTCAAAATGGGAATTATTACTGAAATCATAGATTCTTTTTAAAAGTACAGAGTTTATACCTTAACACTATTTGAATGATAATTCAATCATTCAGAAAGATTATTGCTTATTTAAGTCTATTTTTATCGATAATTTTTTTCATTTGTACAAAAAAACATAGCATGATCGAGCTATGTTTTTATCTGCAGGCCATTGTGGAGGAAGTTGGAACTATTTTGAAAGGAGAAAAGGGATATGTTTATATTCCAAACTTTATTCATTCCTAGTCCCCTAGCCTACTCACTATTTATTTCAACCTCTGTCCCTTTGTTTTATTTTCTAAGCTTAAAACTTTCTTTGTCACATCTTCAAGAAGTTCTTTATCATATTCATACTTCATCCAACCAAATTTTGAGGCTTGATCCTTGAATGGGATCAACACTTCCTTTGTAATATCCATTAAACTGAACATCCACTTTGTGCGTGTGGGGGTTTCGTGATACTTCGTCAGTAGTGTAGTATTAACATGTTTAATGATATTATGAATCAATTCAACGGTGAGATCTATAGCTCCTGATTTCCAAAGTAGCTCATTAATCTTTAACTTCTGTTTTTGACTCAATTTTTTAAACAAAGACTCATATAAAAACTTTTTCTCTTTTTTATCCAAAACGGATGAGTACATCGCTATCAAATAGGTAATATCAACTTTCCCCTCAGTAATATCGCAATGAGATACCCCTTTCATACCTTTACTCATTCCAGAAACTTCTTCAACAATAATATAATCTCCAAGGTCATTTCGTATCATCTGAATAATCCCATAATACATACCAATTATCGGAGCAACGACATCAATTTCCGCAGCGTTCATAATTTGTTCTTCTTTATCCCCTGCTTTCGCAGACAATTCGCCAATCGCTTCAAAAAAGCCTCCACAAATCCCATAAATTCTTTGTAAGTATATTCGAAGCATTTCTTCCAAATTCTTCTTTTGGAGAAGCTTTTTCTTTTTTTCTGAATTAAACGTGAGTTGTAAATCAAAAACCTGTCCTTGGTACATTATATAATTATAATCATTCATTACCTTTGCCAGACCTTCACCTATCTGTTTATTTTCAGTGGCAATAATAAAGAAGTACTTCAGTGGTAATAAATGGCCTAATAAACCAGTATATATTGCGTCTCTTCTGGAAAATGCTTTCCAGACAGTTTTTGAACGCTGTCTCATTTCAGAATTATCGAACACGTCATCTAAAGCATAGGTATTCATCCAATTATACAGTTCCACTACTGCGCCGATATCATAAGGGAAAGATTCTGACTTGATCGAACGAGCTTCCGAAACTACATGATGGTTTACTAAGTCATACAACTCAAAAAATAATTCTGGTCTTATTTTTTTTATACCTGAATGTCTATTTTTTACCTCTGCGAAAGGTGGTATTAAAGAGTATTCTAAACAATCCAAGATATAATTTTCCTTTTTGTTCCAAACTTTTATCACCGCTGAAATTGCTGAATCAATCCCCTCTTCAGAAAGAGATCTTTTAAACAACTCCGAAATATATCTTTCTATTGCACAGACTACCAGAGCATCTTCGTCTGACGTAAATTTTAAATCCTCCAAATTATTCAATTTTTCAACTACTTTTTTATGAGGTGCACTCTCTGTAAAAATTATATCCGATAAACTCTTTCTACTAAAAAGTTCTCGAGCTCTTTTATCTACTGCGTAATTAATGACCCCTGAACGAGAATATATTGATCTATAATAATTATCTAGATATTCAGTTACTTTTGTCTCAAATTGATTTTTGTTTTCTGCCAAAAGAACAGTGGTATGAACAAATTTTGGATGTTTTTTTACAATCTCTGCCACTTCTTTATGAACGGTAAGAATAGCATTAATACTAAAACTTACCATCCACTGTGAAGCGTAGTAATCAATATGGTCCTTATCTTCAATCAGCATAACTACGGGTTTCCCTTTTCCAATTGCATATCCACATTCCCAAGTACTATCTGTACCAGTTGGAGATCCATCAAGAGATTGGTAATGCTTCATATACACAAGAAGTGCGTCTGCATGGTTAATCTCGTTGAGATCGTAACAAGCAATTCCAATAGGAATAAAACGGTGATCATTCGGATTATCTAAAGTCCCAGGCTCAAAAAGCCCCACTTTTTTATTAAAAAAAGGTGAGTAATTTTTATGAAAATATGTTTTCCAGAGAGTAATGCCACTAGCAAGGTAAAGCTTATATTGCTGTTTACGACTTTTTGTCTTCATAAAATTAATTCACACATATTATAAATTGTTTTTATTTTAACAGTATCTCATAAAAAAATCTATATTTTTCCAAAGAATAGTTCGATTCCACTTGCGGGTATACAAAAAACAGAGCTCAATGAAGCTCTATTTTCACTAGCAGGCGCGGGGGGAATCGAACCCACGCATACGGTTTTGGAGACCGCAGTACTACCATTATACGACGCGCCCATTTGGTTTGAATATTTTACCCAAAATCCAGATATAAATCAAGAGGCCGATATGGTCGGCCTCAGGTTTTTACTTGGTTTCTTTATGTGTTTCGTGGTGTCCGCAGTGTTGGCAGTACTTACTCAGCTCGAGTTTGGTCTTGAGCTTTTTATTTTTGTTTGGAAAATAATTTGTCATTTTGCAGACAGAACATTCCATTTTTGCATTGTTTTTAGCGCGTGCCATAGAGTAAGGCTTAAAAAGTCGGAATTTGTATAAGTGAGAACAGTATACTGGATTTTGAGACAGAAGTCAAGGGGGTATTCATCCCCACCCTGGTCTTCTGGTTTATATAAAAAATTTGCTTAATTTAGCTATTTTCCACCAGTCTTTGAGATTGGCCTCATGGTGATACTGAACAAATGACAAAGTAAGGCGGTGGAGCTGCACATAGGCCTTTTTGTCACGCGAAAAGGCCGAAAGTTGCTCCCAAGGAGAAAAAAGAATTTCAGAGATCCCTTGCAAAAAGTCTTTACTCACACGGTACCACACTTCGCTCGGAAGCGTCTTTTGGTTTCGGCAAGACGAACACACAATTCCACCCCGTGACGGTGAAAAGAAAAATGTCTCCCCTGCTCTCACCCGTTCACACTCGGCACAATGATCAATCACCGGAGTCAGCCCCAAAAAACTTAAGCTGCGTAATACAAGAGCATCGAGAATATATGGCGAAATTTGTGGAGCAGCGTCAACGTGAGCAAGCCACGACGAAAGCAGTAAAAATACTCGTTCGTCACGCTCGGGTGAAGTAAAAAAAACTTTGGTGAGGTCAGTCGCCCAAAGTCCCAGGAGTGATTTGTAGTAACTCCGTCGAATCTGTGGAAAATATTTTTCTATTTGCACATTGGTCACAATATCCAAATCCTTGCCATGTGCCACACCAACTTCTACCACAGAACAGGGCTCGAGTTGAGCCGCATTTTTACTCACAATTTTTTTGATGCCACGCGCGAGCAAATCTCGTCTTCCCTCTTCACGCGTGTACAAAGAAATAATTTGATCGTATTCTTTGAAGTCCTGCCGCGACAAAACAATAGCTTGCATATATTTTCACAACCAAACATTTCTATTTGTGGAGTTCCATGTATGTTTCCAAAATCAGCATGGCAGACTTTTCATCAATGCTTGCTGTGCCACCCATTCGACTCGCTTCATGCGTGGTAAATCGTTCGTCAATAAATTCAATGGGCAAATCAATTTGCTTGCCGAGTTCTTCGCCAAAGGCACGAACACGTTTGGTGTTCGTATTCTCTTCGCCTTCCATTCCAAGTGGCACACCAATAACTACTTTATTGATTCGTTCTTCTTTGATGAGTGTTACCAGTTCATCAGGGACTATTTGTTCTGGAGAATTTTGTATCAAACCGTATGGCAAAATAACATCAAGGCCTTGTTGAACCCAAGCCAAGCCAATGCGTTTTTGTCCAAAGTCAATGCCGAGAATATTCATAAAAAAATTTTATACTCCATTGTCTAAAATTTCTGATTTATGTCGTATACCATTGTTATCTATTTTACACACCCACTTTGCCTTTTGGGTCCAAACAACATCGTAAGAATTTTTGACGACTGTTCCTTGAGCCGCTAAAGTATCAAAATTCCCTTGTTCATCAATGTCTGGCATATATACAAAAACTTTTTGCCCTTCCTCCAAAAGAATCTCATTCCCTTCAAAATCAATTTTTTTATCATCCGATGAAAGCAATACGGTATCAGAATCAACCATTTCATTAAAGTCAACGAGAAGGTATGGAATATTCATACTCTGTATAATTTATATCCTTTGTAAACGAAATAATTTGTTCAATCGTACACATCCCTAAACCATGTTTTTTTGCAAAATCCATCAAGTCAGATAACTGAGCCACATGACCATCATCTCGAAGAATCTCACAAATAACTGCGGCAGGAGCAAGTCCTGCTGCTTTCATAAGGGCCAAAGAACTTTCTGTATGACCCTGACGTTCACTCATTCCTCCCAATGCTCCTTGGAGCGGAAATATATGGCCAGGAGTTGTAAAATCTTCAGAGATTCCATCACAAGCAAGCAGACGAATCGTTCGAGCACGATCAAATGCAGAAATCCCTGTGGTAATTCCTTCACGTGCATCAACTGAAGTGCACCATTTTGTCCCAAAAGGATCTGACGAACGTTCGATCGGTCCTAACTGAAGTTCTTTTAAACGATTTGCTTCCATGGGCACACACACCAGTCCCCTGCCCCACGTAATCATAAAATTAATATGCTCTGGAGTAACCAGCTCAGCAGAAACAATAAGGTCAGCTTCGTGTTCTCTTTGTTCGTCAAGCACAATAACAATTTCCCCCCGTTGAATTCTTTCAACGATCTTTTCTACACTTTCAAATGAATTCATATTATCGTTCACTCGGTCTCCTGGTCACCACCACAGGTCCCTCTTCTGTCACAGCAATCGTATGTTCAAAGTGTGCACTTAAACTCTGGTCTGCAGTCAAAATACTCCAGCCATCTGCGGCCATCACAACTTTGTGGGTACCGAGAGTAATCATTGGTTCAATAGCAATCACCACACCAGGCACAATCTCCCATTCTTCTAAATCTCTGTCTTCATAATTTGGTACACGAGGATCTTCGTGCACAGCATGACCTACGCCATGACCCACTAAGTCCTCTACAATGCCATATTTGCCTTGTTTGTGTACATACTTTTCAATGGCACGTCCAATATCTGCAATCGTGTTACCAATTTTTACTTGTTCAATCCCAATTTCAAGTGCTTCACTGGTGACCGCAAGCAAATTGCGCACACGCACAGGAACTTTGCCCACAGGCACGGTCAGTGCGGTATCAGTAAAGTAACCACCTTTTGCAGGCCACTGCATGCCAATATCCAAAGTTACCAGGTCACCCTTTTGAATAATTTTTTGTTTGGTAGGAATTCCATGTACTACCTCGTCGTTGAGACAAAAACAGAGCGTTCCAGGAAATGGTGGATCACTTTTGCGAGATTTGTATCCTTTGAACGCAGGCACGCCGCCAGAGGCACGAATAAGACGCTCAGCTTCGGCATCAATTTCAAAACCACTCACCCCTGCTTGAATCATGGGTTCGAGCTGTTCCAAAATTTCGCCCATTTTTTGGCCGCCTTCAATAATTTGTTTGAGTTCTTGGGGAGTTTTTATGTAGGACATATAGGTAAGTCTATCAAAATATACAGGAAAATCAAGAGTGAAAAAACAAAAATTAGCTATTTTAAGCTAACTTTTGTGGTTTATACCAAATTAAGCAAGGTGAAGTTCTCTTACCAAATCCCGTTCCATGCCATCAATATCTTGCACGGCATCTACAGCAATATAATTTCCAGCTTGCTGATAGTAGGCACGCACAGGCGCCACTACAGCATTCCCCTGCTCTGCAATGCGCTTCATGGCAATTTCTGGAGTATCATCAGATCGAACGACCAAAGCTCCGCCACACTTTTCACAAATAGTCTTGGCATCATTCTCTGGACTATAAGAAATAATGTGTCCACACTGACTGCAGTTTTTTCGCTTGGTGAGACGAAGCAAACTCAAATCATCAGGCATGGTAAATTCCACTACACGCACACGATCGGTCAAATTCTTTTGTGCAAAAAATGCATCAAAAGCCTGGGCCTGATCAACACTTCGTACGGCACCATCAAGCACAATATTTTTTCCATCAGCAACTTGCTTTTCAATTTCAGCAAACACCAGTTGATAAATTAAGTCACTGGCAACGAGTTTTCCCGCTTTCATGTCTGCTAACTTTGCTTTGAGCGCTGGGTCAGCATCTGGGTTCGCATCCAGTGCGCGGAGCAAGTCACCACTTGAAATGTGTGCAAAACCATACTGGTCATGGAGTCGCTTGGCTTGGGTTCCTTTACCACTGCCGGGTACTCCAAGAAGAATAATAATTTGTTCATTCATAAAAATAAAATTATCGAGTTCCCATGTGACTCTTAAAAACTTTCATTACACTATCACGGTCATAACGAGTAATTTGTCTTGTTTGTTCCAAATGCCTCAGTATTTGATCAATTTTGGAAAGTGAAATCATACTTCCATTTCTTCCATGGACCAAAGCATCTTCTACAATAGCCACTTCTTTTTGAGAAAGTGAAGAGATTCTAGTTTCAGAGATAAGCGTTCGAATTTCACTTTCTGACAAAGTTCGAGGAGTAGTAGAATAACTGTTTCCACCAAAGAGTGAACTCATGACATCGTTAAATGTAGACATACAAAAAAATTAATTCAAAGAAGCTTTCAACGTAATCACTATAACAAAAAACATCCTCTCTGACAAGAAATCCCGCCCGTAAAAAACGAGGCGGGATCTTGAAAATATTTTTGAACCAAAAATCTTAGGCTCGATCGTATTCATGCACAGTAAGTTGTGCATCAATTTGTTTGGTGGTTTCAATAGCGACACTCACCAAAATGAGAAGACTCGTACCACCCACAGCAAGTGACTGAGTTCCAGTAATTCCTTGTAAGACCAAAGGTAATATAGCAATAAGACCCAAGAAAAGCGCACCAGTCAAAATAAGACGACCCATGATTTTACTCAAATACTGTTCAGTTTCTTTTCCAGGACGAATACCTGGAATATAGCCACCCTGCTTTTGTAAGTTCTCTGCAATTTTTTCTGGTTGAAATACCACAGCAGTATAAAAGTAGGTAAAGCCAAATACCAAGAGAAAATACAAAATTCCATAAAACCACTGATTTTGAAACAAACGAATGGTTTCTTGTGCAATCTGTCCAAGCATTCCAGGTTTGTTCACAAAAAACTGAGCAATCATGGATGGGAATAAAATAAGCGAAACCGCAAAGATAATTGGAATCACGCCAGCCATATTGATACGAAGTGGCAATGTTGAATTTGCACCAGAAAATCTTCGTGATCCAATAGCTTGTTTGGCATACTGTACAGGAATATTTCGTTGTCCTTCACTAATAACGACAACACCAACGACTGTTACAATGATAATAAGTGCAAAGAAAACGTAAGTCAACAAATCTGATGGGTTATAGTTCAAAATAATTTGCTGAACAGCACTTGGCAATGCAGCAACGATACCAGCAAAAATAAGCAGTGACAAACCGTTTCCGAGTTTTCTTTCAGTAATAAGTTCACCAATCCACATAAGGAAAATCGTTCCCGCAGCAGCAGTGAGCATAATAGTCACAAAACCAAAGGTATTCAAATCTGGTAAGATATTGAGTTGAGAGGTACGGAGCAACTGAATCAAACCAAAAGCTTGCAAAAATGCGAGTGGCACTGCAGCAATACGAGTGTACATTTGAATTTTTTGTTTTCCTGACTCACCTTCTTTGGCCATTTCTTCAAATGAAGGAATTACCATTTGCAACAATTGAAAAATAATTGAAGCGGTGATATATGGAGCAACGCCAAGCATCACAACAGAAAAATTTTGTAATGTGCCACCAGAAAAAATATTGAGGAGTCCAAGTACTTGGTTACCTTCCAAAAACTTCTGTAAATTTTGTACATTAATTCCTGGGACAGGAATATGTGCTGCCACACGAAAAATAAAAAGCATTCCAAGGACAAATAAAATACTATTACGAATATCTTTTATTTTCCAAATTCTTTCAAATTTTTCTAACATAGTGTTAAAGTTACTGCGTAAATTTTCCGAAAAAAAATCCGAATCTTTCTCATACCTGACAGACTCACTGTGTAGGCCTGTCTGCCATGAGACAGATTCGGATTGCAATTATAGAATAAGACAATATTTAGAATACTACTTTTCCACCAACTTTTTCAACGATTTCTGCTACTTTTTTGGTAGTCAAACATCCTTTGATAGTTATTTTTTTGGTGAGCTGTCCAGAAGCAAGTACTTTTACTGCTTTGTTACCTTGAATCAATTTCTTTTGCTTCAAAATAGTTGGAGTTACTACATCTCCGTCAGTAAATTTAGCATTGAGAGTAGTCAAAGTAACCGTTTCAGGTTTAGCATACATACTGCGGAAACCACGGAGTTTTGGAACTTTTTGAATATTTGCTTTGAGAGCACGACGCGCAATACCACGAGTACCGCCAGAACGAGCACGTTGACCTTTTTGTCCACGAGCTGCAGTGGTTCCTTTACCTGAACCGCCACCACGTCCAACGCGTTTACTACTGCGTTTTGATCCCTTTGAACTTTTAATTGTGTGAGGTGTTAATTCCATAAAAATCTATTAGGCTTTTTTGGGAGCTGCCTTTCGCACAGTACGAGCTGCTGGTTTAGCAGCTGTCTTTGCTTGAGGAGCATCATCTTGAATACCGGTCTTTGCTTTCAAAGCTTCTACTTTTTCTTCTGGAACAGTTACATCAGCATCAACTCTTTCTTTTTGCTTGCGTCCATTGAGTGATCGGTAATTAAATGATTGTAATGCTTGAAAAACGGCTTTTACATTGGCAATTTTATTACTGGTTTTTCCAAGCATTTTTGAAGATGCATTTGGTACACCAGCCATTTCCAAAATAACACGAATCGCACTTCCAGCAATAACTCCAGAACCTTTTGGAGCTGGTTTGAGCATTACTTTGGCTGCTTTATATTTGGCTTCCACACGATGTGGGATTGATTCACTTACAAGAGGAACACGAATAATGTTCTTTTTTGCTTGGTTCACTGCTTTTTCCACAGCAATCTGCACATCTGGTCCTTTTTCAACACCAAATCCAACACGACCATTGCGGTCTCCGATAACCACACAGGCACGAAAACTTAAATGTTTTCCACCTTCGGTCACACGAGTAACACGAGCCAAATCAACAATATGCTGATCAAACTCAGGTCGTTCTTTTTTTGGTTTCATTTTATTACCTTTTCCTTTACCTTGCATACAGATGTTAAGTTAATGGAATGCTCTAAGTAACATTAAAATTGAAGTCCGCCATCGCGAGCCCCATCGGCAACAGCTTTCACACGACCGTGAAAACGGTAGCCCGCTCGATCAAAAACAACGGCAGTAATTCCTTTTTCTTTAGCTTTTTCAGCAAGACGAAGTCCTAATTTGTAACTCACAGCAACTTTTCCAGATCGTTCTCCTGCATCTCCTGACGCTGCGTCAGATTTTGAGTGAACACTCACCAATGTTTTACTGGTGTTATCATCAATAATTTGCGCAAACATACCTCGCAAAGAGCGAAATACATTCAAACGTGGACGAATCATGCTTCCAATTACAACTTTACGAACGCGATTACGTCGTCTGTTTCTTTTGTCTTGTTTTGTGAGAGTTACTTTACTCATAATAATATAGTATTTTAGGGTGATCTCGTCAAACTACTATTTTGCAGTTTTTCCTGCCTTGCGACGGATTACTTCTTCAGCGTATTTAATTCCTTTTCCTTTATATGGTTCAGGTTTACGAAGTGATCGAATTTCAGAAGCGGTTTGTCCAAGTAATTCAATATTACTACTTTCAAGTGTAATCATATTCTTTTCTACTGAAGCAGTCATTCCTTCTGGAATTTTGAATACCACAGAGTGAGAAAATCCGAGTTCGAGCTTCAAATCTTTTCCTTGCATAGCAACACGGTAACCTACTCCATTTACTTCAAGTTGTTTTTTGAAACCTTGAGTAACTCCTTCTACCATATTTTGAAGGTGGGCAGCAAAAGTTCCCCAGAGTGATCGTTCTTTTTTATCTTCTTTATTCACAACATCAACAGTCGCTTCAGAACCAGCAATATTCACAGTGACCAAAGGACTTACTACACGAGTCAATGTACCTTTTGGACCTTTTACGGTTACCACTTTATCTTTTTGTTCCATGGTAACTCCCGCAGGAATTTGAATTGTCTTTTTTCCAATACGTGACATACAAAATTTTAATATACAGAACAAATAACTTCACCACCGATACCTTTTTTCTTGGCTTCTTTACCAGTCATTAATCCTTCTGAAGTAGAAACAATAGCCAAACCATAGCCATTCAAAATATTTGGCATTTCTTCAGCTTTTCGATACATGCGGTGTCCTGGTTTACTTTCACGTTTAATAGCCTGAATAGCAGGAATCTTTCCACTATACTTAAGTTCAACCACAAGCATTGCAGGCATTGCTTCTGTTTTACTGATTTCTCCGATAAAACCTTCTTTTTTCAAAATTTCCGCAATTTTCATTTTTAATTTTGAAAAAGGAATCTCAAGAGAACGCTTGCGTGAAGCCTGAGCGTTTCGAATACGGGTAAGCATGTCTGCAATTGGATCCGTCATCATAAGATTAATACTTTATTTAACTTTTGATTTCTATTATTAAATAGTAAATAGTTTAATTACCAACTTGATTTTCGTACACCAGGGAGCATCCCACTGTTGGCAAGTTCACGAAAACAAATACGACACAGCTGAAAATGTCTCATGAACCCACGTCGACGACCACAACGAAAACATCGTCGAACTATACGAGTACTAAATTTTGGTTTTCTATTTGATTTTGCAATTTGTCCTTGAGTAGCCATAACTTCTATTTATCTTTAAAAGGAAATCCAAGTTGTTTGAGGAGAGCCACACCTTCGGCTTTATTACTTGCAGTGGTAGAAACAACTACTTGCAGTCCATGAATCTTATCTGGTGTTTCAATACGTGATTCAGGAAATGCAATGTTTTCTTTAAATCCAACAGTGAAATTTCCTTGTTTATCAAATCCAGTCAGAGTAAGTCCACGAAAATCACGAACACGAGGAAAAGTAATGTGAATCAAACGGTATAAAAATTCGTACATACGTGGTCCACGAAGTGTCACAGACATACCAATATCCATTCCCAAACGTGTTTTAAAGTTTGAAATAGCTTTTTTGGCTTTGTTGTGGACTGGTTTTTGACCACTAATGGCTGTCAATGTCTTTTCAACATTTTCAATATATGCGCCTTCTTTGGCATGACGTCCATATCCAACGTTCAAAACAACCTTGGTCACTTTTGGTACCTGCATGATGTTTTTGAAACCAAACTCTGTTTTCAAAGCTGGTACAACGGTTTTTTTATAATGTGTATATAAAGCGGATTCCATAGGTATTAGATTATTTCTCCAGAAACTTTCGCAACACGAACTTTTTTGTCTCCTTCGATTTTATATCCAACGCGAGTTGGTTTATCTGATTTAGGATCAATAAGCATCACGTTACTAATATGGATAGGACTTGCAAGCTCAATGGTTTGACCTTTTTCACCAGCACGGCGTGAACGAAGGTGCTTTTTGCGAAGGTTTACACCTTCAACTACCACATATGCCTGATTTTTACTTTCATTTTTTAAAATCTGAAGAACCTTACCAGTCTTTCCTTGGTTCTCTTTTCTTCCAGCAATTACTTTTACTTTGTCACCTGTTTTTATTTTCATATGGGAACACTTATAGGAAAAGCCTTAGAGTACTTCTGGCGCTAAAGAAATAATTTTTTGGTAACCCTGAGAACGAAGCTCACGAGCAACCGGTCCAAAAATACGAGTACCTTTTGGTTCTTTTGTTTTTTGATCAATAATAACCGCTGCATTTTCATCAAAACGAATATAGGTTCCGTCTTTACGGCGCATTTCTTTCTTTTGGCGGACAACAACAGCGTGAATAACTTCACCTTTTTTTACCATTCCACGTGGAGCAGCCTCTTTTACAGAGCAAGTAATAATATCACCAATGCGAGCATAACGTTTTTGGTATCCACCAAGCACGCGCAAACACTGGAGTTTTTTTGCTCCTGAATTATCTCCAACTTGTAACATGGTTCGATGCTGAATCATATATAGGTAGCTATACGTCGGGTTACATTACTTGAATTACTCTCCAACGCTTTGTTTTACTTAATGGGCGACATTCTTCAAAAACAACGGTGTCCCCTGCTTTTGCAGTTCCTTTTTCATCGTGAACAGCAAACTTTTTTGACGTTGAATATTGTTTTCTATATTTTGCGTCCATTTTGATAGTCTTCACATTTACATGGATCGTTTTTTGCTCTTTTGCACTTAAAACTACTCCTGTAAACTGACGTTTCAAGACTTGAGGAGCTGATTGTACGGTTGACTGTTTGTTCATATCATTATTAGTGATTCGGATATATTTTAGAGCAAAGTTTGAATCCACGCAATTTCTTGACGGATTTGTTTGATCAAATGAATTTGCTTGAGCTGAGCTTCACTCACTTTAAACTTCAACGCTTGAAGCTGTTGTTTTTTTTCACTCAAGAGTTCTTTGAGTTCTTCTTTTGATTTGTCTTTTAAATCTGCGAATTGCATAGTAAAGTGAGAAACTAAACACGGTTCAAAAATTTTCCACGAAGAGGCAATTTGTGTGAAGCATTGATAAGTGCTTCTTTTGCTTGGTCTTCAGTGATACCACTCATTTCAAATAATACTGTTCCTGGTTTTACCGTACAAACAAAGAAATCTGGCGCACCTTTTCCTCCACCCATAGGAACTTCAGAACCTTTTTTGGTAACTGGTCGGTCTGGAAAAACGCGAATCCATACTTTTCCACCACGTTTAATATAACGGGTGAGCACACGACGTGCTGCTTCAATTTGGCGACTTGAAACCCATGCGTGGTCTTCACTCATCAAACCAAATTGGCCAAAGGCCACAGTGTTAAGACGAGTTGCGACACCAACATGACGTTTGCCAAGTCTATGCCATTTTCTGTGTTTTACTTTTTTTGGTAATAACATATAAGGGAACACTTATGCTCAAAGCCATTATTCTTTACTTTTTTCAGTAGTTACATTTGCATCTGCGAATTTATCTTTTCTTCCAAATACTTCTCCATGGTAGATCCAAACCTTGATACCAATGGCTCCATACAAAGTATGAGCAGTCACATTAGCATAGTCAACATCACTACGAAGAGTAATAAGAGGAACTTTTCCGACAGCAAGTTTTTCTGTACGAGCGATTTCAACACCATTCAAACGTCCAGACATGCGGATTTTTACTCCCTTTCCACCAGCTTTCATGACGCGTTCAATGGTCTGTTTCATAAGACGTCTAAATGGAACACGTCTTTCTGTTTCGGCTGCCAATGTTTGGGCAACGACCATCGCAGAAAGTGCTGGAGAACGAAGTTCTCGTACTTGAAGTTTTACTTTCAAGGTCATTTGTAAAATCTTGGTTTCAATATATTTTCTCACAGCATCAAGTCCTTGTCCACTTCTTCCAATAATAAAGCCTGGCTTAGCAGCAAGAATCGTTACGGTCATATTTTTTGGACCGCGTTCAATACTCATAGAGTCAATATTTGCTTCTTTGAACTTTTTGAGCAAATATTTTCTCACAGCCAAATCTTGCTTGGCAAACAAAGCATAATTATTTTGTGAGAACCAACGTGAGTCCCAACTGGAAATAACCTGCATTCTGTGAATTTTTGGATGGACTTTATGACCCATACGGAGAAAATTTCAAATTTCTAAATTATTCGGCTTTCTTTGTTTTTCGTGTAGTTTTTTTCACTTCTTTCACTTCTTCATGAACATGATCATGACCTTCGTGACTTTCTACTTCTTTCACTTCAGTTTTTGCTTTTGCTTTTTTTTCATCAACTTCACCTTCAAGAACCAAAGTTACATGAGAAGTTCGTTTATGAATAGCAGAAGCTCTTCCAAAAGCGCGTGGGGTGAAACGTTTCAATACTGGACCCCCGTCAACAAAAGCATTTTTCACTACCAATGTTGCGGCATCAATCGCATGATTATGTTCAGCATTGGCAACAGCAGATGCCAAAAGTTTTTTTACAGGTTGTGCAGCATCTTTGGCTTGCATAGCAAGCTGAATCATTGCCTGCTCTACAGATTTTCCTTTAATCAAATCGGTGAGTAATCTCACTTTACGTGGACTCATTCGAAGTTGTCTCAGTTTTGCAGTTGTTTCCATTTTCATAAAATAGTGATGAACTAACTATTACTTTTTCGCTGCGGGTGCTGCTGGTTTACTTGATCCGCCACTTGCCTGATCTTTGGCCATCTTTCCACCGTGACGAATAAATTTACGAGTTGGTGAAAATTCTCCCAGCTTATGACCAACCATGTTTTCGTCAACAAATACTGGAATAAAGTTTTTTCCGTTATGTACTTCAAAACTCATTCCAACCATTTGTGGAGTAATTGTTGATTGACGAGCCCAAGTACGAATAGCTTTTTTATCATTTGCTTTCAAAGCTTTTTCTACTTTTTCCATGAGTCTCGGATCAATGTATGGTCCTTTTTTTAAACTTCTTGACATAAGTGATTATTATTTTTTCTTTCCTTTACGTCTTTCGACAATCATGTGATTATTCCACTTTGTTTTATTACGAGTTTTTACACCCATTGCTTTCTTTCCCCATGGAGTTTTTGGACCTCCACGAAGACCAATTGGACTGTGTCCTTCACCACCACCGTGTGGATGGTCTACAGGGTTCATGTTCTTTCCTTTTACACGTGGACGAATACCACGATAACGCATACGTCCAGCTTTTCCGTAACGAACCAATCGGTAATCTGAATTTCCTACCACACCAATTGTTGCTAAACAGGTTTTCAGAATCAAACGCATTTCTCCAGAAGGCAACTTAATTTGAGCATATTTTCCTTCAATTGCTTGAAGTTGTGCAGATGAACCAGCACCGCGAACGAGCTGACCACCTTTTCCTGGAGTCAATTCAACATTGAAGATGAATAGACCAACTGGAATATGTTCAAGGGGCATACGATTGCCAGGAGCTGCTTCTACTTTATTTTGTGATGAGAGAACAGTATCTCCAACTTTCATTCCATTGTGTGCAATTACATAACGTTTTTCACCATCAGCAAATTGAATCAAGGCAATACGAGGTCCACGGTTTGGATCGTATTCAATAGCAGTGACAGTAGCAACCTGATCAAATTTGTTTTGTTTAAAATCAATAATACGGTAGTATTTTTTTACTCCACCACCTTGATGGCGAACCGTAATATTTCCAGTGTTGTTGCGTCCACTTTTTTTGGTCAAAATTTCAATCAAAGATTTTTCTGGTTTTGATTTGGTAATATCAGAAAAGTCTTGAACACTCGATACGCGTCGTCCGGCACTGGTTGGTTTGTATTTTCTTACAGCCATATTGAATATTTTATTGGGTCGAACTAAATACTACACGCCTTCATGAATATCTAAATTTTTATCTTTTGAAATGGTAACGATTGCTTTTTTATAATCATTTCGTCTTCCCATTACACGTCCAGAACGTCTTACTTTTCCTTCTCCAACAATCATATTGATTTTGAGAGGAAGAATTCCGTAGAGCTCTTTTACGGCACGTTTCACATCAATTTTGGTCGCGTTTTTTGTCACAAAAAAACTATATTTTTTGTCCGCTTCTGCATGTGTAGATTTTTCACTCACAATAGGACGAACAAGAATACGTGATGCAAAATCACTTTTTTTACTATTTTGTGATACAGAAACAGCTGCTGATTTTGTTTCTTCAGCTCCTTCAACATTCTTTTTTGATTTTTTATTTAAAATTCCCATAGAAATCATTATTAGCCAAGTCTTTTTTCAAGAACATTGATACTTTCTTTGGTTGCAATCACATATTGAGCATTGAGCAAGTCTACCACATTTACATCAATTGCGCGAGTAACACGGCATTTTGCAGCATTTTGACTTGCACGTACCAAATTTTCATTCTTTTCACCTGTCAAAAACAAAGTTGATTTTCCATTTCCGGCAAGGAGTGAACGCATACCAGCAAATTCTTTTGTTTTTCCGGTGAGTGCCAAAGTATCAAGAACAACCAATTTGTTTTCATTCAATTTATCTGACAAACACATTGCCACAGCTTTGCGGTTCATTTTTTTGTTTACTTTTTGTTTAAAAGTGCGTACAGACTTTGGACCAAAAGTAACTCCACCACCCTTCCAAATTGGAGAGCGAGTTGATCCGTGACGAGCACGACCAGTTCCCTTTTGTTTCCAAGGCTTTTTTCCACCACCACGAACTTCTCCACGTCCTTGAGTATCTGCCCAAGGGAGACGAGCGTTGGCAAGAATAGCATTGTATACTTGGTGCACGACAGAAGGCTTTGATTCAACATGGAATACTTTTTCGTTGAGTTCCATTTCATTCATTGCTTTTCCTTCTTGATTGTAGACTTGTACTTTTGACATAAAATAATGGCTTAGGCGTTTTCAGTCTGAGTTTCAGGAACAGTTGCTTCTACAACTTCTGGAGCAACTTCATTTTGTGTGTTTTCTACTACTGGAGTAACTTCAGGAGCAGTTGCTTTTACTTCTTCTACGACGATTTTTCCATCATTACTTGAAATAGCAACCAAACTTCCACGAGCTCCAGGAATAGCACCTTTTACTAAAATTTCATTGGTTTCTGGAAGAACTTCAACAATTTCAAGGTTCTTTACAGTCACTTGATCCATACCCATGTGTCCAGCCATACGCATTCCTTTGAAAACACGCTGTACACCGCCGGCACCAATAGAACCAGGCATACGAAGGTCATGTTTATGACCGTGAGTTGCAGGAGCTCCACGGAAACCATGGCGTTTTACTACACCTTGGAAACCTTTTCCTTTGGAAACACCTACTACTTGTACTTTATCACCAGGGGTAAATACCGTTACGGTAAATTGGTCACCACGTTTGAGGTGTTCAATTTCACTTCCACGAAAATCTTGGAGGTATCGAACAGTGGCAAGTCCTTTCAAATGTCCTTGCTCAGCTTTATTCAAACGAAAAGCTTTTTGTTCACCAAAACCTACCTGAATAGCATTAACGCCATCTTTGGCTTCAGTCTTTACTTGAGTCACTGTACAAGGACCACTCTGAACACGTGTAACAGGAACAACCGTGCCATCAGCCTTAAATACCTGTGTCATGCCGATTTTTGTACCAAGAATGCATTTCATAAACTCATTTTCATTCCGACTCGATGAGGCACTGCCTCAAGGTAGGTCGGATTTTTTCTAAACAAAAACTAGAAATAAATGTCCACGAATTATTGTATCGCTTTGCGCTCTACCAGAGAGAGCACTTTCCCAGAAACGGGTAAGCATACCAAGAGATTCGCAGGCCATTTATTTCTAGCCTTCTAGAGCTACGAGGGCTCAATATCCAGAAACAGCAATTGTGTGAGAAGGGATACCAATTTTTAAAGTTCCTTTTCTTATTATAGGTCGTATATTCAGAGGTTTTTCAGCCCTTGGAGGTGAATCTTTTCTGTGTCTACTTGTATAATTTACTAGTGGCGATATTTTAATCCTTTTTTTGTCCCCTGTCAAGGGCGGGTGGGTGGGGATAAACATCTCTACAAAAAGTGTCCGAAAAGTAAATTAAATTTTGCTAGAATAAGATAAATTTATTAATTTATATTTGACAACTGAATTTTTTTATGTTTAGCTTGATACCAGCAACAAACCGCAAGAGAGTACATCATGTTGAAATTCATCTTGCTCATTCACGCATACCAGGGCGAGAAATTCCTGGGACAAAAGCTCCTCTGGATTGAAGTGACGACTCCGCGTGCTCTCGGCACGCTGATCGACCTTCTCTCGTGGGGATGTAAACCCAAGGACTTCGAAGGAACGGAAGAGTACCCCACTTCGAGCGAAGGCTACCGAGCCATTCAATATGCTCTGAAGTGCGCGTACCAGAACCCGTATCGCATTCTTCGACTCAACGAGGAGCCTGACTGGATGATGACGGCGGACTCACTTCGAGTCATGCAAGTCACGCCGGGCTGGCCCATTGAGGAATCGAAGTTCCCTGACTAGACGCTGGGGGCAGCGACTCGCCCCCATCCCTCCACGCCTTGCTTTTCCTATTGCAAGAGATGACCGCGGGCGTGGGGGTCGACATTCCTCTACGGAAATGTTTTTTTGTGCAAAAAAACACAGAGCTTTCAGACTCTGTGTTTTTACATCTTTTAAATTTTTTAGAGCATCTTAATCTCTACGTCTACTCCACTTGGCAAGTTGAGGTTCATGAGAGCGTCAATTGCTTTTGGTGTAGGGCTTACAATATCGATAATACGCTTATGAACGCGCATTTCGTACTGCTCAGCAGCTTTTTTGTGCACAAAGGTTGAGCGGTTCACACTGTACTTGATAATTTCAGTAGGAAGTGGAACTGGACCAACAACTTTGGCATTGTTACGTTCAGCGGTATCAATAATGGTTTTAGTCGCAATGTCAATGATCTTGTGATCATAGGCACGGATCTTCACGCGGATTTTAGGTCCGACTTCAGTTTTTTCTTCAATCTTTTTGACGGCTGCTTGCGTTGACATAGGGAAAAAGAACAAAAGGTGGCCGCCACCTGGGCGACCACCTTCTTAAAGTTAAGCAATAATTTTAGTTACAACTCCAGCTCCAACGGTTCGGCCACCTTCACGGATAGCAAAACGCATTTTTTCTTCAAGAGCTACTGGAACGATAAGTTTTACTTTTGCGTTCACAGTGTCACCTGGCATTACCATTTCAGTTCCTTCTGGCAAAGTTACTTCACCAGTTACATCGGTTGTACGGATGTAGAATTGAGGTTTGTAGCCATTGAAGAATGGTTTGTGACGTCCACCTTCTTCTTTGGTGAGGGCGTAGATTTCTGCTTCGTATTCAGTGTGAGGTTTGATAGTACCTGGTTTTGCAAGTACCATACCACGTTCTACATCTTCTTTCTTCGTACCACGAAGCAAAATACCAGCATTGTCACCAGCTTGACCTTGGTTCAAAGTCTTGTTGAACATTTCAACACCAGTGATAGTAGTTTTTTGAGTATCACGAACACCTACGATTTCAACTTCGTCTCCAACTTTACCTACTCCACGTTCAATACGACCAGTTACTACGGTTCCACGTCCTTCAATTGAGAACACGTCTTCTACTGGCATGAGGAATGGTTTGTCAAGATCACGAACAGGTTCTGGAATATATTCATCAAGAGTCTTCAAAAGATCCAAGATTGGCTTTGCAGCTGCTTCGTCAGATGGGTTTTCAAGAGCTTTGAGAGATGAACCACGGATAACTGGAGTGGTGTCACCTGGGAATTCGTATTTCTTCAAAAGATCACGAACTTCTTCTTCAACAAGGTCGATAAGTTCAGGATCTGAAACTTGGTCAACTTTGTTGAGGTATACAACGATAAAAGGTACACCTACTTGACGAGCAAGCAAAATGTGTTCACGAGTCTGAGGCATTGGACCATCAGCTGCAGAAACAACGAGGATAGCACCGTCCATTTGAGCGGCACCAGTGATCATGTTCTTTACGTAGTCAGCGTGACCTGGACAGTCAACGTGAGCGTAGTGGCGATTTGCTGTTTCGTATTCTACGTGTGCAGTAGCAATAGTAATACCACGAGTACGAGATTCTGGAGCTTTATCAAGAGCATCCACTTCTTTGAGATCGGCTGTAAAACCATGAGCAGCAGCAACCTTGAGGATAGCAGCTGTAGTAGTAGTTTTACCGTGGTCTACGTGACCAATAGTTCCCACATTCACGTGTGGTTTACTTCGATTAAAATCCGCCATACGAATGAACATTTGCCCGCACTGTTACTGAGTGATCAGAACAGATTTGTTGTCCAGCGGGAAAAATTTAATTAAAAAAAATTTGCTTTGTTAAAAACGTGGTGAGTATACCCTATTTTGTGAGCGTCGTCAAGAGCGATGTTGGGGATGTTCATCCACTCTTACTCCTAGACAGGTTCTTCAAAAAAAATAGGCTCTTCTCCGGTATCTTCGTCTTCTTCTGGGTGAAACGCTGGAAACATACTATTTTCTTGATTTGGCTCATATTTGAACTCCTCTACCACAGGTTTATCCCAATCTCTATCTACTTTATCTCCATGAAGTTCATGAGCCATTTTCATTTTTTCTTCTTGAAACAGAGCAAAATTGGGGTCAGCCCATGGAGGTGTGGCATCTTGTTCCCGAGAAGCGACTTCATTCCAAACAGGAAAATTTTCTTTCCCTTGAAAAGTACCAGAGAATTTCCCTTGTTTGGTATCACTCTCATCCTGAACTTCATTTAAGGTATCAAGTGGTGAAGTTACCTGTGTATAGGCAGGAGCGTCTTCTTCTTGCATTAAAAAGTCAAAATCTGTTTCATCTATTTCTTCGTTTTCATTATCTTCTGGTGTATTTTCACAAATACAGTTGTCACACTCTTCACGAAGTTCAGCAAGAACCTCGTACTCGTCCAAATTCATGAGTACAGCAGAGTCTCCTGATTGTGCATCGTGGACAATGACAGGTAATTTGTGACGATTACTGAGGCGAATTAACTTTTGAAGAGAATCAGACATAATACAAAATTCCACGGGGCAACAGCCTCGTCCCGTCTTGTATGCCTTTGGCATAAACAAGTCGAGATTGAACAAAAAAAATACTCACTAAATTTACGAGAATCTACCAAGATTGTAGCGAGGAAAAATGTGGATGTCAAGGGTTACGAACCTCCTAGATATGCACAAACTTAACAAAGCCAATCGCCCAACTCATTACGTAGTAATTTGGTAAAAAAAGAACATCCTTGCGGGATGTTCTTATGAAGTTTACAACACAAACGTGACAATAACTCAAACGAGTTTTGCAAAACGTCCAATCTCTGAACAACGCTCTTACGAGCATTGATCCCGAAACGGGATAGTGTCAGAGTCGACGAAGTAATTTTATCTTTCGATAAAACGATACTCCAGAAAGGAGGTGATCCATCCACAGCTTCCGCTACGGATGCCTTGTTACGACTTCACCCTGATCATTGATCTTACCTTAGTCCCCATACGGAGCTTTCGGGCACTACCAACTCTCGTGGTGTGACGGGCGGTGAGTACAAGACCCGAGAACGTATTCAACGCGCCGTAGCTGATGCGCGTTTACTAGTAAATCCAGCTTCATGAAGGCGAGTTTCAGCCTTCAATCCGAACTACGACTAGCTTTTTGGGATTAGCTCCACCTCGCGGTTTGGCAACCCTTTGTACTAGCCATTGTATCATGCGTGTAGCCCAAGGCGTAAGAGCCATGCTGATTTGACGTCGTCCTCGCCTTCCTCCTACTTGCGTAGGCAGTCTCCCGAGTACATTTAACTCAGGACGAGGGTTGCGCTCGTTACCCCACTTAAGGGTACACCTCACGGCACGAGCTGACGGCAACCATGCAGCACCTGTGTAACACCCTCGAAGGCGGCTCTACTTTCATAGAGCTTGCAGTTACATGTCAAGCCTTGGTGAGGTTCGCCGCGTGCTGTCGAATTAAACCGCATGATCCTCTACTTGTGCGGGTCCCCGTCTATTCCTTTGAGTTTTAACCTTGCGATCGTACTCCCCAGGCGGTGCACTTAACGCGTTAGCTTTTTTAAACGGCACTGAGAGGGTCGATACTCCCAATACCTAGTGCACATCGTTTAGGGCGTGGACTACCAGGGTATCTAATCCTGTTTGCTCCCCACGC
>CAZMHV010000002.1:223188-322915 GCA_964566225.1 uncultured Gammaproteobacteria bacterium | reverse complement strand
GGCCGCGACCACGGCCTGAACAACATCAACCCGGGGCGGCGTTCTAGGAGGGAACGCCACGGTCAAGCCCCTGTCACTTGAATTTTTTTCTGTGAAGAAAATTGAAGTGAAAAAAAATTCCGTTTTTATACGGAATTTTTTTATTTACTTTTTTGTTCTTGTAAAAATTCATCAAGAATATTTTTTAATTCATCAAATGTATTCACCCGCACCAACTTTTCGCGAACATGTTTGATTCCTTCAATTTCAATTCCCATGCGATTGGTTTTGAAATACCATGACAGGTGTTTACGAAATGACACCATGCCCCTGTCACCATATTGCAATACATGCAAATGGGCGTGTTCCAAAACGATTTTCACACGTTCTGCAAGTGGAATTTGAATATCCTGTTCACCACTCATAAGTTTTTGTGTTTGTGCAAAAAACCATGGATTGCCCAGTGCTCCACGAGCAATCAAAATACCATCGGCACCAGTCACTTTGAGACACTCAGCCACTTGATGTGGTTCATGCACATCACCATTGGCCAAAAGTGGTACGGTCGCAATTTTTTTGGCTTCACCAATTCGTGCCCAATCACTCACGCCACTGTACCCTTGAGCTTTGGTACGGCCATGCACCGTAATCAAATTCGCTCCGGCCTGTTCAATGACCGGAATAAAATTTTTAAAATCATCTGGACTACTCCACCCCAAACGAATCTTTACCGAAAGTGGAGTCTCACCCATTACTTTTTTCATTTCACGAATAATTTCAGCAGCACGTTCAGGCTCTTTCATGAGTGCACACCCATTGAAGTTGCTCGTAATTTTGTACACCGGGCAGCCCATGTTAATATCTATCCCCTCAGGGTTCGCATGCTGCAAAACAATCTCGGCAGCCTTGGCCATAATCACCGGGTCAGAGCCAAAAATTTGCTGCACAATAGGCCTCTCGCCTTCTACAAAGTCAGTCATGCCAAGTGTCTTGCCATTTTCACGCACCAAGGCCTCACTACTCACCATTTCACGAAACACAACATTGGCTCCACCAATTTGGCGAACCACCTGACAAAAAGCCGAGTCAGTCATGTCAGCCATAGGGCTGAGGGCAAGGATGGGTTGTGAAAAGTCGGTCCATTTCATAATTTAACGATTCTACACCAAAATCAAAGAAAAATCAAGAAGCGCCACACAAACAAAAACATCCCCGTACAAACGAGGATGTTTCATATTCATTAACCAAAATTCATATCTCCAGTATAATCTCCACCAGAATCTGTGACATTGTCTCCACTGCGACGAGGTCGTGGTGGCACTGGTGGCGCCATCATTTGTTCTACTGGCAGTCCAGGAGGAGGTTCAGCTTGTTTGCCCACAGCCTTTTGAACCAAAGGCGTTTTCACGTGAGACATAGGGAAGTGCCAAATAGTGGCAAGTTCTTCAATATTGAGCACGTATGGATTGGAACCCATTTTGATTTTTCTTTTTTTGTATGCCTTCATCATTTTGGTCTTTTTGGCAGCAATCAAAGAATCTTTGAAAAAATAATTTGCACCTACACCAAGTCCTGGTACCAAAGAATTTGCAGTAGGAACATTGTATTGATTGATAGCACCAATGAGCGCGTTTACACCACGTACCGGACGAAAAACTTCTTTATTTGCTATATAAATAGCACGAATTTTGGTCTTGAAACCAATCTTACTGATTTTGGCTTCCATGGCTTCTACTGTTAATTTTTGACCTGGTGTCAAATATTGAATCTCATTTTTAGGTCCTTCTTTTGCATGAGAATCACTGTGTTCCCCTGCTTCACGGTTAAATACCTGGTCACCAATGCCTTCAAGCAATTTGAGAGGAACCTTGGTCATATTATCTACTACGACACTCCCAAGCCCACCGTGTCCATGGCCATGCCCACCACTTGTGTCTCCAATAATTTCTTTGATTTTTTCAATGGCTTTGTCTTTCCAATGGTTGTCTATTGGTTCAACCAAAATTTGAAACCACATTTGTTCGCCAGGACCAATACGACTAAAACTCTCCAGAAATGTTCCCATTGGATCTTTGAGTACAGTATCTTTGGAAATACTGTGTTCAAATTCACGATATGTTCTGAGCGGATACGCATCGTTGTTGGCCAAAACAAAATCTGCCCCCCACATATCTACGGTATCACTTGGAAAATGATCCGGCATACTATCTACGTAATCTTCTACTTCAATAATTTCAGCTTCTGGATACTGTGCATAGACAGAAGCCTCCACCAAGTCTCGAAATGTTTGTTCGGTACGCACCAAAAACTGGATGTATCCACCCACACTAATAATTTCAAAACTAAACCATTGTTGTTTGAAACCATGATAATATTTTTCAGCAATATTGGGAGTATTGAGTGCCCCGGCCAGGTGAGAAAACATTTGCTCTACAGCCTTGGGGGTTTGCACGTTGAGTGCTGGGATATCAATAGCCAAAAGCACCCATTTCCAGTGATGAACGTTGAGCTCTTCACGATATTCTTGATAGAGATGTAGGCCCAAATACACCAAAATATGGATAACAAAAAGATATCCAAAAACAGTAAATAAATCTCCTAAAATAGAAGAAGTGGTATGAGTATTGAAATAATCAAAAATAATACCTGGATCAAAGTAAAAGAGACCAAAATCCATAGGCTTTAGTGGTGTCCACCAGCGTCAACCAGCTTGTAGACAATGGTGTAAACAAAAATAAGACCAAACGAAACCCACCACCACCCATGCAAGGCTGCATTGTACCCGACAAAAAAAAGTATGCCGGCAATAAGCATGCTCACGATGGCAATGACATGACGAATAACTGCGTCTGACATAACAAAATTATATTAATTACTTGTAGTATATCACAGAAATAAAAAAACCTCGAGTTTTCTCGAGGTTTTCTGTGCATAGATTATTTCTTTCTTCGGTTTTTTTCCCACATTTCCCAAGAAACCAAGAGTGAACTGGCTACAAAAATAGAGGAATAGGTTCCAAAGAAAACACCAATGATAAGAGCTAAGGCAAAGTAATGGATACTTTCTCCACCAAAGAAAAACAAGGCCAAGAGCGTAAGCATCACAGTAAGTGATGTGTTGATAGAACGTGCAATAGTTTCGTTGACCGCAATGTTTACTGTCTCAGCAAAACTTTTGCCACTACTGCGAATAAGTTTTTCACGAATACGGTCAAATACCACAATGGTATCGTTCACAGAATATCCCAAAATAGTGAGCATGGCTACGACAAAAGGAACATCTACCTCTACTCCGATGTAGTGACCGAGCAGTACAAAGATACCCATGGTAATAATAACGTCGTGTACCAAGGCAACTACCGCTGCCACACCAAATTTCCATGAAGCAATTGGTCTTGAAACTCTTCGAAATGAGTACGCAATGTAGAAAATAATACCCAAAACTACAGCAATACCTGTCTTGGCTGCAGCCGTACGAAGTTCTGAACTCACAGAAGGGCCAATTGTTTCAATACTATCTTCAACCACTTTATTGTTTTGTTTTTCAAATGACTGACGAAGTGTACTCAAGATACTTTGGTGTTCGGCTTCGGTTACAAAACGAGTCTTGAGCAAGTACCCTTTGTCACCAGTTTGTTGGAGTACCATAGAACCAAGACTGAGCCCCCCAAGTGATTGTTGAACCTCGGTTACTTCTGGACGATTTTCACTGAAACTAAACGCATACAAAGTTCCACCGGTAAAATCAAGTCCGGGTTTGAGACCAATGGTAAAAAGCAGAACAAAACTGGCAATTACCAAGAGAATAGAAAGAGTAAATGGAATTTTTCTTTTTTCAATAATTGGAAACATATGATTATTCTTTCTTAGCACCTAAAAATAAAGCATTCCCTTTTTCACCAAACCATGGAGAAACAAAACGGAGCATGATACGAGTAACGGTAATAGCCGTAAACAAACTTACCAAAATACCAATAATCAGTGTGATGGCAAAACCTTTGACAAAACCAGTTCCCATCATCACAAGAAATACACACGTAATCAAAGTAGAAGTGTTTCCATCACGAATAGAGGTCCAAGCACGAGCAAAACCTTCTTCAATAGCAGTCTTAAGTGATTTACCACTGCGTAATTCTTCTTTGAGACGTTCAAAAATAAGTACATTTGCGTCCACCGCAATACCAATGGAAAGAATAAAACCAGTGATACCTGCCAAAGTAAGTGTAATACCGAGAAGCTTGAAAATCCCGAGGGTCAAAGCAACATAGAGACAAAGTGCAACCACCGCAATCAAACCTGGCAAACGGTAATACAAAATCATGAATACCATGATAAGTGCAAAGCCAATGAGACCAGCGAGTAAACTTCGGTGCAAAGAATCAGCACCCAATGTGGCACCTACGGTTTGTTGAGAAATAAGTTCTACTGGTACAGGGAGGGCACCGGTATTGAGACGCTGTGCGAGCATTTTGGCTTCTTGATAGGTGAAATCACCTGTAATTACAGCCTGTCCCCCACTAATCGCTTCGTTGACACGAGGGATACTCAAAGGTTCTTTGTCAAGAAAAATGGCAACCGTTTTACCAATATTACGACGGGTAATATCTTCAAAAAGTTTTGATCCTTCTTCGTCAAACTGCAATGAGACTTGTACAGCAGAGGTTCTCTGATCAGTCACTACCTCAGCACGTTTGAGTTGTTTTCCAGACAAACCAGTATCTTTCCACTCTTCATGAGGAGGAATAATATCTGATTCTGCTTTGGTTTTTACCAAAATACGAGAAAGTTCGTATTCTTGGGTCTTGGTTTCACCTGTTTTATAAATAAGATGATATCCAAATGATGTTTCTACTGGTCCTACGATTTGACCAACTTTAGCGTTTTTAAGAGCATCTTCAAATTCTTTCACCAAAACTCCTGGAGGAATTTCACCTAAATCTCCACCTTTATCTTTGGATCCAGGGTCAACAGAATTGTCTTTGGCAAGTTGCGCAAAATTTTTGTCAGTTGCTTGTTTAAACAGTTCTTCTGCCTTGGCTTTGGCTTGGTCCTTGGTCATAGTACCTGTACAGGACTGAGCTCCTACATAACAAATAAGTACATGACTCGCTTTGTATGAGGTTGGACCATCTTTTTCTTTACCCCGCAAAAGTACATTGTACCCTTCATTTGAAAGTACAGGCGCAGAAACCACTTCACCTTCTTTGGCTTTTTGTGCAGCAGTATAGAGTTCTGCAAAAGCTCCAAATTTGGTAACAGAACCAATATTTCCTGCATTGTTTTTACTCTGTTCATCTTCTGAGTATTGATTTACAGCATCAGCAAAAGAAGTACCACTCTTTATTTTTTTAATAGCCTCTTCTGCTTTTTTCTTACTGTTGGCATTGAATTCATCAAGTGACTTTTTTTCTTCGGCTGTCAATGTACGAGGTGGTTCAGTGTTTTCTTCTTTAAATTGCAAAATAGGAGTTTCACCAATCGATGCAATAGCAGCATTGGTATCAGTCACACCAGGAAGCTCTACAATAAGACGATAGTCACTTCCCACCTTGGCAGTTTGTACTGTGGCTTCAGACACACCAAAGGCATTCACACGACGTTCAATAACATCACGTACACCTTCAATTGCCGCGGGTTGACTTTGTGGGTCAATATTGGCTACATCTGCCTTGTATGCCAAGTGTGCACCACCTTGCAAATCAAGTCCCAAACGGTACGGTTTCACTGGAAAGTGAGCTACATTGGTAGAAAATTTGTTATTTACCATATCAATTCCTTTGTTGACCAAAGGAGTTGCATCAAATACAGCACTCACGATAAGGAGTGCAAAAATTGCCACGATACCCGTTCGAATTTTATTTCTTACATTCTGATTTTGTTGAGACATACATGAGAAGCTAAGACATTATCAATAGAGTGGTGCCTATATTATTATAGAGTCACAAAAAGGTCAAGTGGACAAAAAATATACTAGTTGCCCATTCGCTGTTGTCGACGACGTTCTTTTTTACTCATTTTTACTTTCGTTTGATTCTGGTGAGTCTGGTGCTGGTGAGATTGAGGGGCATCAGTGGTATCCTCGGCTCCTTGGAGAACCATTTTTTCTTCATTCATCACCGAAGGAGCAATTTCCATGCCAATTCCTACTTTGAAAAATGAATATACAACTTCTTTTTGGATATTGGATTGAAGTGCGTTGAACAACCCAAAAGATTCTTTTTTGTATTCTACCAGAGGATCTCTTTGACCGTATCCACGTAGTCCAATACCCGTACGCAAATAATCCATTTCAACCAAGTGATCAATCCACAGCATATCCATAGCACGGACAAGAACACTCTTTTCAATTTCGTGCATGAGTGCTTGTGCATTTTCTTGCGCACCAGAGGTTGTTTTTATTTGACCTTCCAACTTTTCATATTCTTGCATGGCTTTGTCAAACAAAAATTTGGCCATGACTTCTTTTTGCTGAGCATCATCAAGCTTTCCCTCCCCAGGAGCAAAACTTCGCAGAGTCTCTTTGTCTGCAGGCGTAAGTGGAAACATGGCATTGA
Source organism: uncultured Gammaproteobacteria bacterium (assembly GCA_964566225.1). Lineage (GTDB taxonomy): Bacteria > Patescibacteriota > Patescibacteriia > Magasanikbacterales > UBA922 > CAYTKU01. The sequence goes on along the minus strand of CAZMHV010000002.1, from coordinate 316,383 downwards.
CTCCGTCAAAAATAGCTTCCATATCCCACCCACTTTTTTCATCGCCTTCTGGATTCAGAGTTGGTGAGGTATGAAAAGAAATAATCATTTCAATTTCACTCTCTACCATACCCAAAATAATTTCTTTGAGTGTTTTGCTATTTGAAGAGACAAGATTTGACTCGACTCCTGATTCGGAATCACTCTCATCTACAGAATCTCTTTGGGCAGTAACAGAAACCACACCAGCGTGTACTTCCAAAACATTTTTTCTTTTTTTGTAAATCACCTGACGTTGTTTGTTCAAGATATCATCGTATGAAAGCAAATGTTTACGAATATCAAAATGATGGGCTTCGACTTTTTTTTGTGCATTTTCAAGCATGCGAGTAATCATGTTTTGTTCAATTGGCATGTCATCTGGAACCTTGAGTGTATTCATGACTGACTTCATACGTTCACCGGCAAAAATACGCATGAGGTCATCGTCAGTCGACACAAAAAATTGTGTTTCACCTGGGTCACCCTGACGACCAGAACGTCCACGAAGCTGATTGTCAATACGACGTGATTCATGACGCTCCGTACCAAGTACAAACAGGCCTCCGGCTTTCACCACAGCATCGTATTCTTCTGGTGTAGCAAGTGCTCCACCAAGTTTAATATCGACACCACGACCAGCCATGTTGGTAGCCAGTGTTACCGCACCAGCTTTTCCAGCATTGGCCACAATTTCTCCTTCACGTTCATGATTTTTGGCATTCAAAATTTCGTGGGCAATACCCTGGGCCGTAAGATAACTACTGAGTGTTTCATTTTTTTCAACAGAAATCGTACCAATCAAAATTGGTTGGCCTTTGGCACGACATTCTTTGATTTTTTCAGCAATGGATTTTATTTTGCCCAGTTCTGTTTTGTAAATTCTATCAGGTCTATCAATTCTCTGCGCGGTTTTGTTGGTTGGAATCACCAAAACATCAAGACCATAAATACTACGAAATTCATCTTCTTCGGTTTGCGCAGTACCCGTCATACCAGAGAGCTTTTTGTACATGCGGAAATAATTTTGAAACGTAATCGTAGCCATGGTACGACTTTCTTCACGAATTTTCAGGCCTTCTTTGGCTTCAATAGCTTGGTGCAAACCTTCGGAATACCGACGACCTGGCATTTTACGTCCAGTGAATTCATCAATAATAATCACTTCACCATTGTCTACCAAATATTCTTTATCACGTTTGTACAGCACCTGCGCTTTGAGGGCTTGTTCAATGTGGTGCACCATTTGCATACCACCTTCGGCATACACATTGTCTACCCCAAGCCAGGTTTCAAATTTTTTGATACCAGCTTCGGTCAGTGACACACTGCGAAGTTTTTCGTCTACACTATAATCTTCACTCGCTACGAGCTGTGTCGCAAGTTTTGCAAACTGATAGTATTGATCTTCGGCATTGTCAGCTGGAGCAGAAATAATAAGTGGAGTACGGGCTTCATCAATAAGAATAGAGTCAATTTCATCGACTACGGCATAGTGAAGTTCATTGCCTGGGCGCATGACCATGGCACTGAGGGTGTCCACCATGTTGTCACGCAAGTAGTCAAAGCCATATTCGTTGTTGGTTCCATAGGTAATGTCGGCACGGTACGCTTCTTGACGAGTACAACTGCGCAAATAATCGTATTCAATTTTGAAACTTGCAACTTGATCACGTTCAGCATCGAGTTCACTCCCCTCTTCTTTGGGAACATCTGCACCGGCATCGGTTGCTTGAAAACCACTGTCATACAAGTAAGACACGCGTTGATTTTGAATAATACCAACCGTGAGTCCGAGTGCATCATAAATTTGTCCCATCCACACGGCATCACGACGAGCGAGATAATCATTAACGGTAACCAAATGTACACCTTTGCCTTCAAGTGCATTGAGATACACAGGAAGTGTCCCCACAAGTGTTTTTCCTTCACCAGTTCGCATTTCACTGATCATGCCTTTGTGCAGAGCATATCCACCGATAATCTGCACATCAAAATGACGCATGTTCATGACGCGCTTACTTACTTCTCGCACAGTGGCAAAAGCTTCTGGGAGAATATCGTCGAGGGTTTGACCTTCAGCAAGACGATTTTTGAATTCTTGGGTTTTGGCTTTGAGCTGCTCGAGACTGAGCGCTTGCATGGCAGGTTCAAAACTATTGGTTTTTTCTACAATAACACGAGCCTCTTTGAGGACCTTTTCATTATTACTTCCAAAGATTTTTTCGTAGATTTTTCTGACTGAGGACATAGGGTTTGGCTAAAGTTAGACATTGGCAGTATTCTAGCAGGTTTTGGGCTGTCTGTCTACCCTTGACAGGATGGGTAAATTGTGCTACACTCAGCACACTTCAACCTGCCTTGAAAGGGGCAAATAAGTGCACGCACCAAGCAGCTCACCTCTCCAAGAGGAGAGGCCGGTTCTCCCATTCTGGGGCGCTCCCGATGCGCAACCCGATCTCTGTGACCGTGCATTCGGGCGACAGCGCATCCTCCCCGGAGCGATGCGCCCCGACTACCAGGTCGGCTACGCCCCCCTCCCCCGGCCCAAAGATGGCCGGTACCTCGCGGGCTGAAGTCCGCGCGCCTCGACCCGCCGCGTCACCTAGGTTACACGACCTACCTGACCCGGACACGACAAGGAGCAAGCTCAGGCGCGCTCCACAAAAAGTAAACTCCACTGATTGGTTCAGTGGAGTTTTTTTATTTATAATTTTATTCTTCATGATACGCCTTTTGCTCGCGTAGTTCATGTTTATCTTTGCGGCGCATTTTTTCTTTTTCTTGTTCAAGTTCTACTTTCAAGTGATCTTTGACTTTATCAATAGCTTTGTACAAATCAGCTTCTTCTTTGACCACACGCACGAGTCTGCCCGGGATACTCATGTTCACTTCGGCATAGTACACATTGCCTTTGTTGTGGTGATTACTGTTCATGCCTACATCAATATCAATGTGTTGGATGTTGTCAAAAAATTTGAGGAGTGTTTCCATTTTTTCTTCAGCGTACGATCGGATTGCATCAGTCATTTCCATTCCAGTTGCTTTGATGTTGATACTCATATACTTGAAGTTAAAAATAATTTGATGTGTTGAAGAGAAAAACACTTTCTCTCCCCATTGCTTTTTATGTCTTCGTAGTTAAAAATGGACTTCCTACGGCAATAATTTCAAATCCGGCGGCAGTCAAATCTTCGTAGCGGTGCTGCAACATGCGGCGACCGTCCATAAGCAGTGGTCGTGCCGTGCCAGCAAGCAGAGCGTCTGCGAGTCCACGAAATTGTGGCCAGTCAGTAGCCAGGATAATAATGTCTGCATTTTGCACGGCTTGTTTTTCGTCAGTACAATATTTTATTTTTTCTGTTTCCGGATAAGAATATTGAAAATTTGTTGTTGCAGATGGATCATAGAGTTGAACAGTTCCAACACCTTGCTCTTGCAAAAATTGTACGATTTTTATACTTGGTGAATTGCGGGTGTCATTGGTATCACGTTTGAAAGCAAGACCAAGCACTGCCACAGTTTTGTTTTTCCATTCTTGTTTGGCATCTTTTTCAAGACGACTCAAGAAAAATTCTAGTTGTCGTTCATTGGCTAAATATGTTTCGTGAATGAGGGTTGCATTTTGACCCGCGGTTTGCATTTGGTGCGACAGTGAACGTGCGTCTTTGATAAGACAACTTCCACCCGCGTATAAACTATCATACATGCCCCAACTGCCAATGCGTTCATCACTCATGAGAATTTTGCGCAAACTTTCAAATTTTAAATCTGGAAAAGTTTCGGACACGCGACCGATGACATCAAAACAGAGTGCGAGTTTACTAAACAAATAAAAATTGGCGAGGAGCTTGCCGGCCGCAGCTTCTTTGGGATTCACTTCAATGTATTCAACATCTGGTCCATCGTAAAAACGTTGGTATACTTTGCGCATGAGCAAAAAATCTTTTTCGTTACTCGCACCTACCACAACACGGTCAGGTTTGAGTGATCCTTCAATGGCCTTGCCTTCAACGAGAAATTCTGGGTTACTCACCACGCCATAATTGATTACGCCGGCTTCGGTCATAATTTCCGCAGTGCGATCAATCATGTTGATCGGTACAGTACTTTTGTTCACAATCACCACGTATTTTTCTTGTGAACCATTATTTCTTTTTTTCAAAGAGGCTGCTAACTTTTGGGCAGCATCTATGTAATATTGCAAATTACTTTCACCAGTCTCACCAATTTCTGGAGTGGGCAAGCACATAAAAATAGCATCTGCAGTATCAAGGAAGCTTTCTACTTTGGAGTAATCAAGAGTGTATTGAACTCGTTCTTTGTTTTTGACCAGCAAGTCACCGAGTCCCTTTTCATAGAGGCAACTTTCAATTTGGTCACGATCACCACTACCAAGCAGTTCAATTTTGCGAGCGTCAATATCGTAGATAAGGACATTGTGCCCACTGTCTGCCGCCACAGCTCCTGAACAACTGCCAACAAATCCAGCACCGATATAGAGAATATTCATAGTAAATTCACTCTTACCTATTTCAATAACTTATATTTTTATACTACCACAGGTCAAGAGACATTTCAAGTGATATTTTTGTTTTTATAAAGGGAAAAATATGATATACTCACCTCATATGAATACCATTTTATTTTTACTCTTCATGGTACCCGGAACCTTTTTTTTGGGGTGTTATGATATTTTAACCAAAAAACTCCTGAGCAAAAATGTATCGCCATCACTACTTTTGGGGGTGGTGTACACCTGCAGTGGACTCATCAATATGTCGATTGCCCTTCTCACCGGAACTCCCACACTGCAACCACAATTTTATGCTGCTTTTGCAGGCACCGTATCGCTCAATATTTTTTCGCAGCTCATTTGGTTCAAGGCATTTGAGCTCGAAGAGGCATCACTGGTGTCGCCTCTACGCATGCTCACTCCTCCATTTGTGCTGCTCACTGGTTTATTTTTTTTGCATGAAAAACCAAGTATTGGTGGAATTAGTGGAATTTTTGTAACGATGATTGGATTTTTTATTTTGGTGAGCGGAAAAAAGAGCAAACAAAATATTGCATTCAAAAGTATTTGGTCACGAAAAGGAATTTGGCTTGCTGTCATTGGGGCACTCATGTTTGCTGTTTCGTTTCCACTTGATAAACAAGCACTCATGGCATCGTCTACTTTCTTTTTTGCGGGAGCGACCGCACTCTGTATTGGACTTCCATACTTGCTATGGAATGTGATATTTCGACGAGGTGATTTTGCTGCGCTTGCAAACAATAAAAAGTTATTGCCCTTTATTTTGGCTCACACACTTGGCTCACTACTGACGTTTCAAGCATTAAACTACACTTTGGCCGCTTATGCGGCTGGTGCCAAACGATTGTGGTCAGTGTGGACCGTTCTTTTGTCTGGTTCGTTTTTGAAAGAAAAAAATATTGGACGAAAATTATTTGCGACCGGGATTATGCTCGTGGGGATTATTGTGAGTTTGGTGATGGAGTGATAGGAAAGTGAAGATTTTATAAAAATAAAACCCCGAGAAATCGGGATTTTATTTTGCAAAGATGGATATACCTATAGTTAGGTTTCCGCCCTTTGATTTCATTATATAGATAACGAAAAAAAAGTCAAGCTTCTTGGGGATAAAGAAACACTCCCTATAATGAGAGTGTTTCAGTAGTGGACCCGACGGGACTCGAACCCGCAACTCCATCTTTGCAGGGCGGAATTTTACCTATTAAACTACAGGCCCAAGGTCTACTGATTTTTATCATATCATACAGAACATAAAGTTTTTCTAAAGAAAAAATAAAGTCTGGGGATAAATTTTTGCTCAAATACTTTATCCCCACTTTGACCTTGCCAAAACCAATTTTTTCTGCTATATTCATTTGTTCGAGAAGCGTTTTTTTCATTGATAAAAGTCAGTTGGCTGCGGCTCTGGATAGGTTTCCAGGGGATCGCTTCAACTGATTTTTCTGGGCCAGAGGCCTAGAATTTTTTCTGGACTGGACGTCTAGAAGCAAAGGAATTTCCAGATGGGAAAAATTTCGCTCGAACTGCCCCTGATCGCCGCTCTGCTCAAGACGGCGGAGGGCCCGACCCTGAATGTGGCCCTCAAGGCCATCCAGGACGACCTCATCGACGGCCAGCGTGACTTCGAGACCTGCCGCGAGCTGTGCGAGAGCCTGCTCGGAAACAACGTCGAACCCGAGCGAGGGGTGCTCATCGGCACGGCGCTGTTCAACGCCGCCCGCCGGGTGCCGGAGGCGTACGTCGAAGGGGTCTTGGCCATCGCGGATGGGACGGAGGCGCTCATCGGCGCGTTGCCGGAAGACCAGCGCAGCAAGCCGATGGGCCGGCTCTACTACAACAAGTCGGTGTTCGCCCGGGACAGCAAGCGATACGACATGGCCGCCGAGTTCGCCCGCCAGTCGGCGCGCTACTTCGAGGAGGCGCGCATGGCCCGAGATGCGGCCATCAGCCAGTTCCTGGTGGCGGTGGAGACGGCCAACCAGGCCTTCTTCACCGGCAAGAACATCGAGAAGGCCCTGACCGCCCTCGAGAACGCGTTCGACAAGGCGCGGGACCAGCTGCAGGGCGACAGCTGGGAGGTGAACCTCTACCTCCACATGGGCCTGGCGCTGATGTGGAATGGAAACGAGTTCTACTTCTCTCCGATGTGGACCAACACCATCATGCCGTTCCTGCGGCAACTCCTCGAGCCGACGGCCACGCAGTACGCGCACTGGGTGCGCCTGTTCAAGGCCGGTGACTCTTTCGAGCAGGGCAATCGGAGCCTGATCGAAAGCAAGATCCGCGACGTCATCGACCGGCAATCGTCGGACAAGAACGGCGATGTCACGGTGACCGCCATGCTGCTGTTCGCCAACTACGAGTGGATGTACGGCAGCATGGCCAAAGCCCAAGAATGGCTCACTCAGGCGGCCGAATGGGGAGACCTCAAGGGCGGCGTGCCCAAGGCCATCGCCCTGCGCCTGCTGAACAGCTGAACGAAAGCAGAAGGCAAAAACAGTTCTTTCAATCCGTCCACCCGACTACGTCTCTGACGTGGTACGGGTGCGAATTTTGCTCGCAGCAGCGGAGAGTCTGGTCCACTCTCCCCTGCTGCGTCTGTCAGTGTTCCAAAAATTTTGGCATAGCGACAGCAAAAAATCCCTTTCACACCGATGAAAGGGATTTTTTTTCTTTATTTGAGCCAAAAAATATGCCAAAGAGGATAAGTATTGGCATATTTTTGCTAATTTTAGACAAATAAACCAACAAAATGCTTGACAAACAAGCCAAAAAGTGTTATACTTTTTTGTTTGGTATGGTATAAATACCAAGACCGTACCAAGATCTTTACAAATGAACCTAAAAATACGTATTTCTAGACCAGAAAAAGTGATCTTTTGAGGGTCTCTTTTCCTGGTCTAGAGTGCGAAAAAACAAATCGAAAAAAGGATGAGAGGAGGGACAAGCCATGCCGATCCGCATGACTTACGTGTTTCTGACGATGTTGGTGGTGGTGTTCGGCTGCGCGCCGACCATCGAGGGTGCGAAATGCACGTCCGACGAGGACTGCGACAGCACCAAACAGTGTGCCGCGGGACGATGCGTCTCGGGTACCACGACCGATGCCACCACTCCGAAGAGCGACGGCTCGACGGAGGGAGACGTTCTCCCCTCTCCTGCGGACGCGCAGGCGGACTCGGCGCCGGACGCCGAGACGATGGACAAGGACAGCGGCACTGGCGGCACCAACACGGACGCGGATTTCCCGCCCGATGCCACCAACCCCGATGAGGGTGCGGTGGACGAGGACGGAACCGTGGCCGACGTCGGTACGCCCGACGCGGCCATGGACGCCGGCATCGACGCCCTGATCCAGCCCGGGGACAGCAATGTTCCCCCGGAGCCGGACATGAACGTCGAACCGGCCGACATGGCCGTGCCCCAGGCCGACGCCGGCTGCATCGGTGGCTGCATCCACTGCGATGCCAGCCCCGAGGTCTGCGACGGAGCGGACAACGACTGCGACGGTGAGGTGGACGAGGACGACCCCCAGCTGGGGGCACCGTGCCTGAACCCCAACTTCGACGGGGTCTGTGCACAGGGGCAGTTCATCTGCCAGGGACAGATGGGCCTGTGGTGCGAAGGCACCGAGCCCACCAATCCCCTGGACATGTGCGACGGGCTGGACACGGATTGCGACGGGCAGACCGACGAGGATTGCCACTGCGACCCGCGAGACTACCAGCCCAGCGTGACCACCTGCGGCATCGGCGCCTGCCGAGCCGAAGGTCAAACCAGCTGCGTCGAGGGCGCGGTGGAGAACTCCTGTGTGGCCGGAAACCCGGTGACACAGGATGACACCAACTGCGACAACGTGGACAACGACTGCGATGGCCTCATGGATGAGGACTTCGAAATGACGGTCACGGAGTGCGGCGTGGGCGCCTGCGCGGCCACGGGCGAGCTGCGTTGCCAGAACGGGAACACGACCAACTCGTGCACCCCGGGAACGCCCTCGGCCGAGATCTGTGACGGAGCAGACAATGATTGCGACGGACAGACCGACGAGGACTGCCCCATCGGCGCCCCGTGCACCGTAGGTGTTGGCATGTGCCAACGGAGCGGTATCATCGGTGCGCTGGGCACCTGCAGCGTGATCGCTGGACTGCCCACGCCCGAGCTCTGCGACGGCAGGGACAATGACTGCGACGGTCTCACGGACGAAGCCGATGGTGGTGGTCTGCTCACGCAGGCCTGCTACACCGGAGCCGCCCAAACCCGCGGCATTGGCCTGTGCCACGCTGGTCAGCAGCTGTGCCTCGGCGGCGTCTTTGGCGCCTGCCAGGGTGAGGTCACTCCGGTGGCCGAAACCTGCGACAACGCAGACAACGACTGCGATGGTACGGTCGACAACAACGTTCCCGAGGATGGCACGGTGTGCAACACCGGCAACCTCGGGATCTGCAGCAGCGGCCACAACCTGTGCGCGCAGGGCATCCTGTCCTGTGTACAGGACGAGCAGCCGCTCGTGGTCGATGACTGCGGCACTCCCCTCGACGAGGACTGCGACGGCGCCGTGAACAATGGCTGCCTGTGCAACCCCGGCGAGGTGGTGGACTGCTACACCGGCCCGGTCGGAACCGAAGGCGTTGGCCAGTGCCACGGAGGCACGGGTACGTGCAACGCCCAAGGTGATGGCATCGACGGCTGCCAGGGTGAGGTGCTCCCCACGGCCGAACAGATCTGCGACCAAACAGACAACGACTGCGATGGCGTGGTGGACAACGTCCCCCTGTCCGGCACCGAGTGCCGAATTGGTCAGGGCGCTTGTGAACGGGTGGGCACTCTCGAGTGCCAGCCCGGGCACCCTTCACTGCAGTGCTCGACCACAGCCGGTCTGCCCAGTGCTGAAGTCTGCGACAACGTGGACAATGACTGCGACGGCACGACCGACGAAAACCAGGATGGCGGCCCGCTCACGCGGAGCTGCTACACTGGCCCGGCCGGTACTCAGGGTGTGGGCATCTGCCACAGCGGTGAGCAGGCCTGCATCGGTGGCAACTTCGGTGTGTGCCTGGGGCAACAGCTCCCGGCCGCCGAGACGTGCGACGCGCAGGACAACAACTGCAACGGCGCGACCGACGAGGGCTTCGGCCTCGGCTCTGCCTGCAACAACGGTGTTGGTGCCTGCAACCGGGGTGGCCACATGGTCTGCGCCCCTGACCACCAGTCGGCGGTGTGTGACGCGGTGCCGGGGAATCCCACCCCGGAGCTCTGCGACAACATCGACAACAACTGCAACGGCAGCATCGACGAGGGCAACCCCGAAGGTGGTGCCGACTGCAATGTGGTCGGTGGAGGCGTGGGCGCCTGTGGCCAAGGTCACCAGTCCTGCCAAAACGGTATTCTCGAATGCCAGGCCAATCAGCCGGCACCCGAAACCTGCAACGGCATGGACGAGGACTGCGATGGCCGCATCGACAACAGCTTCAACCAGCAACCGGGATCGCCCGAGTGCTGGTGCAAGGAGCAGGATGGCGACGGCGTTTTTGACTGCCGTTTCCATGGCATCAGCCAGGACGATCTGACGAGGCAGGGGTACAACCTCGGCTTCTTCCGCAAGATCACCCAGAACGGCATCGGCTGCAATGACCCGAACGATGCCTCGGGCGCCATCACCTGCCCCTGACCGCAGTCGCAGCGGTCCCCACGGTCTCGGTGGGCAAACATGAGAAAAACCATATTCACCAGAAGTGATGTCCAGACATCGGCAATCGTGCCGACGCCCGACTCCTTCTGCGAATGAGATACTGTGAATCTCGGCCCTGTGTGTATACACACAGGGCCTGTCAATTTCATTATGAACACTTTGTAGTGAAATAAGCATAAAAAATCCCGAGAGCAATTGCTTCGGGATTTTTTATTTTCATTTTTTTTATTCAAACACATTAACCGTCACTGGATCAAATTTTTTCAAATCAACTTTTACTTTTTTGCCAAGCACATTCACATATTCTTCTGAAGGAAGTCCACCAGCATACATTTGTGGACGCATCGCATAGAGCATGTCTGAAGTGATCACTGTGCCAGCAGCAATATCCATTCCTGCCATGAGAGATTTACGAAACAACGGACGAAAAGCAGCTTCATCTTCTTGTAAAACTTTAGTGCCATCACCCAAACTTTTTTGTGCATACTCACTTGCCAAAATTTCTTCTCGTTTAGCAGAACTATTCAAAATTTCATTTGTTCCTTCCACCAATGCCTTGAGTTCTGCTGGAGTCATAGATACTTTATGATCAGACCCCCAGAGTTCGCGTGACATGGAAAAATGTTTTTCGAGCACCGTTGCACCCATAGCCACAGCGACCAAATCTGGTTCAATGCCAATAGAGTGGTCAGAAAAACCAATTGGCATATCAAACTTCTCACGATAAAAATTCATGGTGCCAAGACGTAATTCTTCGGGTGGACAAGGATACTTGGAAACACAATGCAGCATGGTAACCATGGAATTTTTTTCACGCAAAAATTTTACTGCCTTTTCAACTTCTTCGAGTGTGCTCATGCCTGTTGAAAAAATAACTGGTACATGCAGATTGCGAATATAATCAAGCATGACAAAATCCAAAATATCTCCAGATCCAATTTTGAACAAAGACTGACCTACTTGCTCATGCAATATTTGCGCAGCGCCACGACTCATGGGAGTGGAAAAAAAGATAATCCCCTTTTCATCGCAGTAAGCCTTGAGTGGTTTCCAAAATGTTTCTACTGGAGTTGCAAGTGAATTGCGTTTGACCCAACTGTATCGATCTGAACCTTTGAAATGAGGTGAGGTGACATCGATATTCAGCTGTTCATCTTCGTAGTTGTGTGTTTGAAATTTTATTGCATCTGCTCCAGCGGCAGCAGCTTCGTCAACGAGTTGTTTTGCATTGTGCAAATACACTTCTACGGATTGTTCTTCCTGAGTTTGAATAAAATTTTTCCCTGCTTCGGCAATAATAAAAACACCAGTCTGCATTTTTTTCCAAATAGATTGTGGATTGTTTGGTGTCATAAAAAATTGAAAAAACCATTTATAGCTCATGAATATATTTTTTTACTTTCTGTGCCATAAAAACATCTGTTGCCTCACGGGATTCATGCGTCATACCACCAATATGCGGAGTTATAATAACATTGGAATGAGTCTGAGCATACTCTACAAGTGGATGAGAAGAAAAATTTTCACTAAATTCAAGTTCGCCATCGAGAACATCGGTTGCATAGCCTGCAATAAGAGTTTCTTCAAGTGCATGAACAATATCAGATTCATTCACAATTTTTCCTCGAGAAGTATTGATAAGATATGCAGAAGGTTTCATTTTTTCAAATACACTTTTACAAAACATATTTTCTGTTTCTTGACTCAAATGAACATGCAAAGAAACAGCATCACTCTTTTGAATGAGCTCCTCAAAAGAAACAGACCGTACACCATTTTTTTCAAATATACTCTGTGAAATATATGGATCAAAAGCAATTACCTCCATACCAACAGCTTTGGCAAAGCGAGCCATCATGCAACCAAGCCGTCCAAGGCCAACAATGCCAAGTATTTTATTTTGCAAAGAATGGCCACGAAAAAGTTCACGCTTCCATTCATGACGCTGGACCGATGCAAAAGAAACAGAGATAAAACGAGAGAGATCAAGCAAAAGTCCCAAAGCCAATTCTGCCGTACTGGTAATACTTTCTAAAAATTGTATTTCATTTTTTAAACTGAGCACGGCTATACCCTTTTGCTCAGCAGCAGCAAGATCAATATGATCAAGACCTGTGGTAGCCGTAGCAAGAGCCTTGAGCCGAGTTGCCTTTGTAAGTACCTGTGCATTGAAGTGAAGTCCAAGCCCCACAAGAGCAATGTCATACTCACCAATATTTTCTTCAAGTTCTTGCTGGGTATATGTGGCAAAGGTAACATCACCACAAGACATGAGAATATCTTTTGCTTCTTGTGTATAAATATCTCCAATCGTATTTAAAATTTTGACTGCCATATTTACGTATTTTTATTTTTTTTCATAAAAAATTCTGCCATTTCAAAATCAATTGGAACATTGATATCCAAAGATCGTTCCGGAGGCATAACATATGGCCGAGAAACTTTGCCAAACAAATCACTTTGCATGATATATTCTACTTTGGTCAAATATATAGCACAATTTCTTTTGTATACTTTTTCATGTGCATCACGAAAAGCAGAAACTTTGCCTTCATCTTCAAACAGTGAAACAATACAGTCATTTTCAATTTTTTTTAGTTTTTTGGGAGAAAAATCTTGTACTTCTACCATACTCATCACTGAATCGGCATTGGTGTCAACAATTTTTTCAATACACGCATCAATATCTTGTGCAGTACGAAATGGTGAAGTAGGTTGCAAAATCATAACATAATCAAATTCTTCACCCCTGTTATTTTTGAGCCATACCAGTGCGTGCTGAATAACGGGAAGAGAAGTACTCGTATCTCCTGCTAACTCGGCTGGACGTAAAAATGGCACATCACCACCACAAGACTGAGCAATATCAGCAATTTCTTGATCATCGGTAGAAACAATGGTACTCGTGAGGTACCGACTCCCTGCGGCGGCTTCAAGCGTATAGGCAAGAAGTGGATTACCACAGAGATCTTTAATATTTTTTCGAGGAATTCCTTTGGAACCACCCCGAGCAGTGACTACGGCAAGAAATTTCTTATCTTTATACATACTAATAGGTAATTCTTTTTTGTACTTTGCCAAGTTCAAGAGTAGCACAAACCTCCGCAAATTTTTTGCCTGCATCACCATGACCATAAATATACTCAGGTTCATATTTTCCATGAGCAAGTTGAGTGCGGATAGCGAGTGCGATATCTGTACGATGGTACCCAGCATCAAGTACATTGGAACCTCTTTCACGACCACTTTGACGAGAACCAATATTTACCACAGGAGTACCAGTGTAACACGCTTCTCGTATACCACTTGATGAATTTCCAATAAGACACTCGGCATTTCGTAATAAATTGACAAACAAATCACTTGGAATATGTTTGACAATTTTTACATTGGGAGTATTGAGTTCTGTGGTGTTTAAATATTTTCGAATAAGACGAGAAATGTCATCCGATCCTGCGTCAATATTTGGCCAGAGCATAATAATTTGGTGGTCAGCAAATTCTCGCAGGGCCTCCATGGTTTCTCCAATTTGGTTTTCAACATTGGAAAACTCTGTAGTCACTGGATGTTGTAACACAAGAAGATAAGGTTTTTCAGGATCAAATTTTTCTTTTGTTTTAATAATCGTTTCATTCAATTTTTCTATACTTTCGGCAGCAGAAAGTGCAGGAGTTTCAAGAAGCAAATCGGTTGCAGGACACCCAACATTAAAAACATAATTTTCATCTTCTCCCATTTTGATAACACGTTCACGACTTTGATCAGAAGCAACAAAATGCAAATGTGACAGTTTTGTAAGGGCATGACGTATACTTTCATCAATAGTACCAGTTACTTCTCCTCCCTGAGTATGTGCCACATGAATATTCATAAGAGAGGCAGCTACCCCCATGGCGAGTGATTCAAAACGATCAACAGGAACCAAAACAATATCAGGTTTCAGCTGATCAAAAACACTGGTGAGTTCAACAATAGCAAGGCCTACGGACTTGGCCATAGTGGTTGGAATATTTCCTGCAACTTCCATGTAAATAGTACGATCAATGGTATAGCCTTTTTTTTGAATTTCGGTAATTGTTTTTCCGGTTACTTCAAGTAAGTGAGAACCCATAACTACCAGTTGTAATTCTAAATCTGGGTGAGCTTTTACTTCACGGAGCATGGTTTCAATTCTACTAAAGTCGGCCCGATTGGCGGTGACCGCACAAATTTTTCTTTTTTTCATATTATTCAATATCTTGAGGCAAAATCATTTCACCCGCAGTAAGTGAACGGTTTATTTTTTTGCCTAAAATGGATTTATAATCTTTGGAACGGATACCAATACCCGGACGTTTACTAGTAATCATATCACGTGTGATGAGAGTGCCAGCTTCAAGTGCACTTTTTACAAATAAACTTCGTTTTGCCCAAATCCACACGCCCTTTTCGTTTTCAAACACTTCACGTTTTGTATCCACTGCTTTTTCAAGTCGTTCAATATCTTTGATAAGACGTGAAAGTGTTTGTGTGTCATGAGAAAAATGACTATCTGCATCAGGAGCATTTCTATCAACCGTAAAATGTTTTTCTACAAAACATCCACCCTGTGCCAGCACCATAGCCATGAGTTCTGCTTCTGATATATATTCTCCCTTCTCAGAAGTAATCCCCTCTGGTGGAGTGTGATCCGAAAAACCGGTGAGCACCCCATACTTTTCACGCATGGTACGAACTACCCCCATATGCAAATCTGAAACTGATTTTGGTGGATAAGTTGAAATACAGTGCGCAAGTGCAAATGGTGTGCCAATATTTTTTAATGTTTCAACCGTAAGATCAATTTCTTCATAGCTACTCATGCCCGTAGAAATAATCATCGGGCGACCATAGGATGCTACATCTTCAATCATTGGCAAATCTTCTGTTTCACCTGATCCAATTTTAAAAGCAGAAGCTCCACCAATTTCATTTAAAATGTGGGCAGCTTTGGCAGAAAATGGAGTACAAAAATATTGGATATCAATTTCTTTGCAGTATTCAATAAGCTTGGCATGGTTTTCTACAGAAAGTAAATTTTGCGAAATAAATCCATACAGATCTCCCCACTTTTGAAACATTTCTGATGATGTTTTTTTCATGCCTTCACGATCCATTTCTTCATCGGGTAAATGAA
This sequence comes from uncultured Gammaproteobacteria bacterium, assembly GCA_964566225.1. Classification (GTDB taxonomy): domain Bacteria; phylum Patescibacteriota; class Patescibacteriia; order Magasanikbacterales; family UBA922; genus CAYTKU01. The sequence goes on along the minus strand of CAZMHV010000002.1, from coordinate 300,981 downwards.
GTTGAAATTTAATAATTTTGGCACCCGCTTGTTTGGCAGCAAATGCCAACGCTTTGGCACGATCAAGACTGCCGCGATGATTATCTCCGGCTTCTGGAATAACAAGACAAGGATGTCCGTCACCAATAGTAATATTACCGATTTTCATTTCCATATTCTTTTTTCTTAAAAATAAGTTGCTCTGCAAGAAAAAAATCATGCAAATCATCTATATCAATTGAAGATTCTTTTCCAACAGGATACGGCACTACTTTGTCTCCCAAAATTTTGCCTTGTTCCAAAAGTGTGCGTGGTGTTATATAAATAAAACCATTTTCAATTATGACTGGTTTTCGGTGCTGTCGTCCCAATCTTTCTTTTGTAACGGGTGCTACAAAATTTTCTTGATTTTCTGTTTCAAATCGATGTTCATAAATATGACTCACACCAAGCAGAGAATCGCCTTGTGAAGCAAAAAATATTTGCAGAGCCTCATCAATATGTGCGGCCGTTCGAAGCGGTGAGGTTGCTTGCAAGGTAATAATAAGATCTGGAATAAAATTTTCTTTTTGTTGCAATACATCAAGTACATGGGTCAGCACGGGCAAGGTTGGACTCTGATCTTGTGCAAATTCTTGGGGGCGCACAATTACCTCTGCACCTACAGCCTCAGCTACCTCAGCAATTTCGGCATCTTCGGTACTCACAAATACTCTGTCAACATATGTAGATTGCTTGGCAGCATCCACCGAATACGCCAAAAGAGGACGACCAGCAAGAGGACGAATATTTTTGCGAAGGATCCCTTTGGAGCCACCCCTCGCTGGAATAATAGCAATTATTTTTTTCTCATTATACATATTATGATTGTTGCTGTTTATACCATGCAAATGTTTTTTGAAGACCTTCTTCGAGTGAAGTTGGTGACACAAAATCAATACAAGTTTTCATTTTTTCAAGTGAAGGAGTACGGTGCAATATTTCTCCGGCTTTGCGAAGCGGCTGAAACTCAACTTTCAAATGAGTATTGCCCGAAACTTCAATCACTTTTTGTGCCAATTCTTGAATAGTAACCGGAGTACCACGTCCAATATTCATAGCTTCTCCATTGGTAGCGTCACTCAGAAGTGCACGAAGAGATGCTTCAATATTATCAGCGATATATACAAAATCTCGAGTTTGATTTCCTTCACCAAAAATAGTGAGGTTTCTTTGTTCTAAGGCTTCACGAATAAATACCCCTGCCACAAAGCCCTTTGCAGAAGCATCTTGCTTCGGACCATATACATTGAAAAAACGAAGCGAACAGGTTTTGAGCCCATACGTTTGAAAATAAGCACGCATAAAGTGCTCACCTATGAGCTTGACCGTAGCATAGGGCAGTTCTGGACTCAATCTTCCATCTTCTCGTTCAGGTAATTCGAGTGGTTCACCATATACTTCTGAAGAAGAAGCATACATGACTTTTTTTACTCCATGTATATGACTGAGTTCAAGTACATGGCGTATACCTTCAATATCATGCAAAACAGAAAGTGGATTTTCAACCGTACGAATAACTCCTACCGTAGCCGCATAGTGAAATACATAATCAAATTTCTCATTTTCAAAAAGGGAAAGAAGATCTTCTTTGTTATTAGCATCTCCATGTACAAAAGTATAACTCGGGGAGAGCAATGCTTCTGCTATATTTTCTTTTTTCCCTGTACTCAAATTATCCAAACAGACAACGCGTGCTCCAAGTGAGAGCAAACGATCCGCCATATTGGAACCAACAAAACCTGCACCACCAGTGATAAGTACAGTCGTACCTTGTAATTGTGAAAAATCAAAATTCATACTATTCAAAAAATTCTTTTTGACTATAAAGTTTTATTTCTGAAAGAATACTTGCAATATTTTTACTGACATCTTCTTTATAGTAAATATTACTTGGTTCATAGGGACCATGTGCCAGTTGTGTTGCAATAGCAGTTTTTATTTGTTGTTTTTCATATCCAACATCTATGACATTGTGTGCACGCAGACGTTTGTTTTGTCGTGTTCCAATATTGACTACGGGTAAGCCCAAAAAAGAAGACTCTTTTATACCTGCTGAAGAATTTCCTACAAGACATACGGCACCTTTCAACAATCCAATAAATTGATCTGGTGGAATATATTTGATAAAACGAATATTCTGTGGATCGTATTTTTCGCGAAACGCACGGATACCTTTGGAAACTTCATCTGTTCCTGCATCGATATTTGGCCAAAACCAAATAGTAGGTTTGCCACATTCATAGATAGCCTGCAACGTTTCTTCAATATGTTTTCGATTGTGACCAACTTCACTGGTAACCGGATGCTGCATGACAATAATATAGGGCTGGGTCAAATTAACGGTATTTCCAACTCCTATATAGTTGATAAGTTCACTATCTACCTGAAAATTATTTCGAGCAACAAATTCTACTTCGGGAGAACCCACCATAAATACATAGTTTGGATGTTCACCCATACGCAAAATTCTATTTTTGGCATCTTCATTGGTCGCAAAATGGACATGAGCCAATTTGGTAATGGCATGACGTACACTTTCATCAATAGTTCCACTCACATCGCCTCCTTCAATATGTGCAACAGGAATATTCAAATATGCAGCAGCCACCGCCGCTGAGAGTACTTCATATCTATCACCACGCACGACAACAACATCTGGTTGCAAATTATCAAAAGCAGTGGCAAATTCGGTAATACCAATACCTGCTGTTTTTGCCATTGCCACAGGATTCCCTCCTTCAAGCGTCATCACAATTTTGGCATTACAGGTAAATCCATGATCTTCCATGGTTTTGAGTACATTTCCATATTGAGATAACAATGCTGATGCTCCAACAATAATTTGTAACTCAAGACCCGGATGATTTTTGATCTCCTCAAGTATGTACCGACTTCTCCCATAGTGGATGCCGGAGGTAATAACAAAACAAATTTTTCGCTTCATAGTGTATCTCTACTAAATTTCAATTTTTTAAGAAAGTGCCTCTTCAATCACTGAAGCAAACCGCTCTCCAGCTTTTCCATCAATAAAATGACAAAAATGATCCCGTAAAATTTTTCGTTCCTCAACTTTTCGTTCTGGATTCAAAAGGTACTCAGAAATTTCACTTTGCAGTTCTTTCCTATCTTTGACAATACTCACTGCCCCAGTCTGAACAATCCCATCATAATAGTGAGTTTCGTACCATCGCAAAATCGAATCATTATACCTCTTTTTTTGATATCCGTCAAATGCAATACTGATGAGTGGTTTATCAAATGCGACCCCATCCAAAGAAAGGGTAGAGCAAGTATTTACTATGACGTCACTGTGATAGAGCGTATTCAAAAAACGATTCATAAATTCTTGTGAATAATCCCACTCATCACGAAAAAAAGCAGAAGGAGTGTTTTGTAAATCTACAGTTACGTTTGGCTTATCAAAGAGATGAGAAAATTTTTGTTCATCATTTTTGTAGCCATAATGAGGACGGACCAAAAGTTGTGCCGATAAAGAGAGGGTATTTTGAGAAACCATTTCATAAAGGATAGAAGCAATCTCACTATCCGTAGGGAACAACTTTCCTTCTGAACCAAAAAAAATAATTTTCTTTTTTGGATCAAGATTATAAAGTGAACAAAATTGTTCACGAGTTTGCAGACGAGTTTTATCAGCATAGTAATCAAATTGTGGAATACCAATAACTCGTATATCTTGCTCTTTATAATTTTGAAATTCAATAGTTTGTTTTTTCATGAAATCACTCCATACTACCATAATATCTGCTTTTGCACGGAAACCATGTTTACTTAAATTATCCCAACTTTTTGGAATAGCTAATGTTTTTATATTCTTTTCTTTTGCAGCTTTAAGGAGCGCAATTTCAGTATCACTACTCACATTTGTAATGGTGACCACGTCGGGCTTGTATGTTTCAAGAAGTGTGACAAAATGTGCGACTTCCTCTTTTTGCAAAAAGAATTTATCAAACCAACGAACCACATCACGAAGAGGTTTTACTTTACTGAGTGGTATAAAAATCACTTTTTTTACCAAAAACAAAAAATATCCAGATTGTTTACTTCGACTATCCCCCGGACTTCCCCACCGATTTTTTTGATTTACCGTAGAATTATAGATAAGATTTTTATGGAAAAAGAAAAGAAACTTATCTGCACGAGAGTGATTTTTTTCTTGCATGTCCACAAACGTTACATTTGTATGTGCAAACTCTTGGCAAAAGCGCTCATCTGTGGCAGCCGGAGTAAGCATTATAATTTTATATTTCTCACGCAAAATTTTATAAAAATCATTTTGCAGCAAATTTCTAGCAATATTGCCACGAGAAATTGTTAAAAAAATAGTTTTCATATACATCAAATATGGGCAAGAATAACCTCAGCAATCCGCTCAGAAGATTTTCCATCAACCTTATAACAGAGAGAATCCAGTAAATTTTTTCTTTCTTCCTGTTTGTATTCAGGATGAAGAAGTACATTGTTTATTGCCTTTTGCAATGATTTGTCGGAGGTAATAAGATCAAGAGCCTGAGTTTTTAATACTGCTTGAAAATGATCTGTCTCATAAAGTTGCAAAGAAAGGTCTTGACCTGTTATTTGGTGTCGCAACACATTATACGCAATACCTAAAATTGGTTTATCAAAACACACTGCATCCAGTGCCAAAGTAGAAGCGGTCATTACCATGATATCACAGTGATACATACAATTAATAAAAAATTTTGTCTCTTCTACGCTTGGGTTCCAATTATCAATAAAAAAATCAGAAAAATTATAATTATCATCAAGCTTTACATTCTTTATATTTTTAAATCGTTCAAAACGAGGATTGGTCACATCAGAAAAATGTGGCCGAACAAGAAGTGAACAAGGCTTGACCAATGTGTTTTCTTCGTTCACAAATTTTGCCAATACATCTGCAATTTTATCGTCGTCTGGTGCCCAACATCCCTCAGATCCAAAAAAAATGAGACGTCTTTCACTCGGAAGTCCAAGCTTTTTAAAAAATTCTTCTCTTGAAAGTAAAATTTCTGGCCGCCTATACCAATCAAATTGACCAAAACCACATACCTGTACGTTGTCCCCATTCATACGCTGTACCTGTATCATATCATTTTTTAATGTATGATTTTGGACAATCATTGTACTCGGCAACAAACGCAAAAGCATTTTAGTAATATTGTCCCAGCCCTTACACATGCTCACGGTTGGGACTCCTCGATGCTTCGCTTCTTTCATAAATTCCATATCGTGTTTGGAAACAATAGAAGTAGAAAACACGACGTCGGGTTTGTAAGTATCAAAATATTCGGCATAGGTGCCTTCTCGAAAAAACTTTTCTTCAAGAACACGAGCAGCTCTCTTTAAAAAATGAAGCTTACTGAGTGGAGTATAAATTATTCTCTCCACATAAGCCCAAAAAATATGACGATTTGTTTTCTCTTTATTTCCACTGCGACTATATGCCCACGTTGAACCCGAGTAAACAAAATACGGAGCAATATTTTTAAAAAGACTATATAATTTTTCTTTCAAAGTATTTGTATCAGTATCTGGTGAAAGCACTTCTACAAAAGTAGAGTCATTTTCAAATTCTTGTCTCAAAGATTCAGGCAAAGATTTATTTCTTACATTGGCAAAAAAGATAACTACTCGCACCCCTGCTTTTTGTAAATGTGCCAAAACACCACTGCGTAGCATATTACGAATAATGAACCCTCTTGTCACTACAATAAAAACAGTTTTCATATTAATGATGTATGGTATTTTTAATCTTATAATATAATGGTCGAATAATATTTTTAACAGCTTCAGTATACTTTCGTAAGCGTAAAGTTCGCTGAATTTGTGCAGCGGTTATCTCTATTTCAGCACCATCATATATTTTGTTTCCTTTTTTGATAATAATTTTTATATCATTCTCCCCTACTACCAATTTTGCAACTTCAAATCCATTTTTTTCTATCATTTTGATAAGCGTCCTGGGTGTAAAATAATAGGTATGTTCAATACGAAAAAATTGTGGCAGGAGTTCATCGGGATTGGCTACATTGGGAACCGCAATATAGACTGATCCGTTTGGTGACAAAAGTCCGTGCAAATTTTTTAACACTTTACTCGGATCAAGAAAATGTTCCAATACATGATGAATTAAAATAAGGTCAAACTGTTTTTGATCACTATTTTCTTGGACATACACTTCAAACGGCTTTTCTACAATGGAAAGCCCATAGTATTCACGAGCCACCTCTGCTGCCAAGGCAGAAATTTCAATTCCTTCTACCGAGCAGTGAAAGGTATCTTGAAACACTTTCAAAAAAGTTCCCCAGCCAGCACCGACTTCGAGCACTTTTGAATCTGGAGTGACCACACCTTCAAAAAAAGAAACCCGCTGTTTTTTTTGTTCGTAGGCTTTTTTCTTGAGAAGTCTTTCAATAGCCGCTTCTTTTTCGGAAATCTGGTGCCGAGCAATCTGATACTGACTACGATAGTGTTGTTCGTATTCCTGTGCCGTCATGCGTGGATTGAGGTAAGACAGTGAACAATTCAAACACAGGACGACTCGGTAGTCCTTGGTTTGGTACAGCTGCGTATCTTGTGTTTCACCACAGAGGTTGCACGAAATATGTTCCATAGAAGTAAGAATAAAAATGTTTATTGTTCAAGGGCTTTGCGAGCAATCATCCACTCTTCTTCATTGTCAATCTCAAACCAATCAGCCTTGCCGCAATCTGCCACTTGAATGTTGTGTCCTTTTTGCATCAGGGCTGGAAAAAGGTATTCTACAGTCGCTTTTACTTGGTCAACAGTTTCCAAAAGTTCTTCGGTAGTTGATTTTACCGAAGCAACGGTATCCTCAGGAAAGAAGAACATGCCAGTATAAATAGAATTAAATTCAGTGAGTTGCTTGGACATTTCAATAAGGTTTCTGTCTTCATCAGTTTGTACTTTCATCACATCATCCGCATTGCCACTGAGATCATAACTGCAGTACACTCCCATTTTTTCCATACTGGCTTTGACCGCATCTATGGTTCCTTGACGGAAAATATAGTCTGCATTACACACAAATAAATCTCCACTCTCTACCATATCAAGACCAGCTTTGAAACTCACGAGATTTTGTAAATCAAAACGTGGATTGTTAACCATTTCTACACTTGAATCATACTTTTTTACTACGGCTTCTACTTTTTCATACATGTAACCACCTACCACAATAACACGGTCACAGCCAAGACCTTTGACAAAGTCAATCATGTATTCAATGAGTGTCTTACCTGCCACAGGCAAAAGTGGTTTTGGAGTTTCTTGTGAAATTGCTCCGAGTCGTTTACCCATACCTGCAGCGAGGATCATTCCTGTTTTAGATGCCATAGGTTTTTGATTCTGAATGAATAAAATGTAAATATATTTTTTTAAATGAATCTGAACGTTGTTTTACAATATCTGGATAATTCAATGTCACCAATGGCCCAACAAAAATCTCTCGTACCAGTCTCCAAGCAATGGCTTGATGCAGTACTTCTTTTTCTGTGAGAGTGAGCGGACGTATACTTTCATAGCCTTTGAGGAGTGCGGCTACCCATACTGGCGAAATTTTTTCATTCTTTACACACATCCAAATAATACTCGTAGTAAGATCGTGAATAAGTGCGCCATAATAACTATTATCAAAGTCAATAAGGGCTTGGATATTTCCATTCTGTACCACAATATTTTCGAGCTTTACATCTTGATGTGTGATGCCTTTTGGGAGATCAGGAAAAGAATACTTTTGGAGCTCTACACGCACAAATGAAAGTAACTCTGCCGCCTCTAGGAAATTGCGTTCCACCAATTCGTTGCCTCTTTTTTCTACCAGTTCAGCAATATCGTGTGGATCCCAACTACTTTTTTGCACCTGTGGAGTAAAATCTTGCATACTCACATGCAACTGCCCCAATACTTTTCCTACTTCAAACAAAAATGTTTCGTCAACAGTACTTTGTAATTCTCCTGGAATATATTTATAGAGCACACAAGGTTTATTTTCTACTTCTCCAACAAGCTTTTCATCATTTTTTTGAATGAGTCGTGGACATGGAAAATTTTTTTGTTCCAAGTGAAGAAGAATATCAATTTCAAACTGAAGTTCGTCTGCATTTTTAAAATTATAGAGTTTAAAAATATATTCTTCTCCACTGGCTGTCTGGCACAAATAATTGGAATTTATGACACCTGTTTTTATATGAGTGCAAGAAATAATTTCCTTATTATATGACTGTGTAATATATTGTAAAATAACAGATTCCATATTATTCCTGATTCCAAATGGTATTCATAAGCATGTCTCTGCCCGTTATTCCACTTGCCTCTTCTGACACCAAAAAGGCCACCAGGTATGCGACTTCTTCAGGTGTGGTAAATCGCTTGAGTTCAAGTGGCGCACAAATTTCTTTATAATACTCTTCGATTGAAATTCCTTTCTCCTGTGCCAAACGTTCCATATCTTTCATGGCCATATCAGTCGCTACCCAACCTGGGCACACGGCATTCACAGTAATTCCTTTGTCACCAAGCTCCTTGGCCCAACATTTTGTGAGTCCAATCAAGCCAAACTTGGAAGCACAGTAGGCACTGTATCCGGCACGCCCTTCTTTGCCAAGCTGTGAAGAGATATTTACAATGCGACCATTATTTTCAAGCCTACTCATTAGTCCTTTGGTAAGTAAATAAGGCCCATTCAAGTTGACGGCCAACACTTCGTCCCACACATTTTTTTCTTCATCAAGTCGTTCAGTTTTACAAATACCCGCATTGTTTACAATGCCATACAACAATTCTTCCCAATCACCAACAAATTGCGCAATAGCTTCACAACTTCCCAAATCAACCGCAGTAAAAGAGCAATCACCAAAAGTAGACATATATTCACAGGCTTGTTTCAACTCAGGCTCATCTTTTGCCACCATATGCACGGCATACCCTTTTTTTAAGAGCACTTCGGTAATTGCTTTGCCAATGCCACGGCTCGCGCCAGTAACAAGAATTTTTTTCTTCATATATTATATAAGTGTTGTTTCATTTTGCCCGTTTCCATTTCGCACTTTATTTTTTTTAATACCACGTTCCAAAATTTCATAATCAATTGGAATTCCATACACACCTTTTTCTTGCCACGGAATACCAATTTCTTGTGGTAGTGCCATTTCTGGATTTCCAAGCATATAGTGCTTGTCATAACGGATGGTCGCCACAATATCTTCAACTGACATTTCCGTAGGTACCACGGTTGGCAATTCATATTTTTGAAACACCGCATAGTGAGCATCCACCACATCTTTATTACAAATTCCCAAAATGTGAGCAATCTCCGCACTAATACACATACCAATAGCAATAGATTCACCGTGCAAAAATTCGTATGCAGACAGATGTTCAATAGCATGACCAATACTGTGACCATACTGCGGCAGCATTTCATTATAATCGTCGTCAACACTCCCATTCAAAAGTGGTACTTTAAGTTCAATCGAATGACGCACCACATAATCAAGAAAATTGATATCATGCAAATCTCCTTGATATTTCATAAGGTAGTCAAAAAATTCATGATCTTGCACCAACGCATGTTTAATAGATTCAGAAATACCATTCACCACATGACGACGATCAAGCGTAGACAACACTTCTGGGTCAATAAGAATTGAACGAGCGGGATAATAACTTCCAAACAAATTTTTTCCATGAGAGGAGTTTACTGCTTGCTTAAAATCAATAGCTGCATCTACCTGCGCCATCATGGATGTAGGAATATGGATAAGACCAATGCCCCGATAGAGCGTAGATGCTAAAAATCCAGCAATATTATTTATGACTCCTCCACCAAGACTGATAAGGTATGATCGTTTATCAATACCCCCAGCAAAGATTTCATCTGCAATGCGAGAATATTCCGTAATATTTTTGGTTGATTCGCCTGCCTCGACTACAATTTTTCTTATATTAAGTCCACCAAAGCGCAACCCCTCAAGTACTTTATCCCCATAATGTGGATCAACCAGAGAATCAGTAAGCAGCACATGTGGTGAAGCGAACGATGATGCAGGAATAATACGAAAGGCATCCAATTTTTTCACCATTCCTTTTTCAATACAAATTTGAGAAGTCATGACTTTACCACGACTGAATTGAGAAAAAAGTACTGGTTCATGAAGTCCTTTATCACGTACTACTTGAGTATTTTTTTGATCATGACTACGAAAAAAAATATTCGCACGGATAAGAATAGCCGGAGTATTTACATCAAACCATTCAGACTCTTCAAGAGGAACCACCTGCAATTTTTTATACGAAGCTACTTTTTGGAGTACTTCGTCAAAACGTCGTGGCTGAGGTAATGGCTCTGCAAGTTCATTTAATAAAGCCAATGACTTATCAGCAAAGTAATAAATACCTACTTCGAAACCATCGTATGATTCTAATTCTCGCCCAAGAGTCGTAATCAATGAGCCTTGCATTTTGACTCGAGACAATGCACCTGAACGAACTGAATACGATAAATTGGTTCCAATTAAACTTAAAATTCCATCTTCACTCAAACTTGGTACTTGCTTTTGCATGAGCTCATACGGATTTTCTCCTATAATCAAATCAGCCATGCCCAGAAAAAATGGTCCATCAATGACTGACTGAAGGGCCAAAATCGACGATAACATCCCTTCTTTGGAAGCATCTGTCTGATGAATATATTCAATAGATGCCGTAATAGCCGGATTACCTACTAACTCTTTTTGAATTTCCTCAGCTCGGTGTCCGACTACAATGTAAATCTTTTCGAGGCCTGCCTGCTGCATTTGTTCAATATTCCAAAGAATGAGAGGTTTACTCCCCACTTTCACAAGCGGCTTTGGACTATTTGGGTGATCAAGTCGTACTCCTTCACCAGCCGAAAGAATAACACCAATTTTTGTTATCATATTTTTTCAGTAGAAATTTTATAGACTTGTTTGGCAAACAATAATAACCAGAGACTTGTATAAGCAACAGCAAAAATCCACAAATACAAGTCAATACGATTGATAACAGAACAAATAAAGATAAGTAAAAACACTCCAGTAGAACTAAAAAAATTTTTATTTACCCAGTACAATAAACGTACAGAGGCGGGTTGTTTTTTATAGTTTTCTTTCATTTGTTCAATCTTTGCATCGGTAATAGTTTCTTTGGCATTTTGCAGGAGCCAAAAACGAATTTCCAAAAATCGATACTGCATTTTGGTCATCCCAGCAATAACTCCAAGAAGCACATACAAAAATGAAAAGCCTTGAAAGTAGTACAAACCAAATCCTAAGAGAGGAAACATAAATCCATATTGGATATCATGACTTACTGGTTCTACATAATTGGTACCAACCAAACTCGGACGTTTACGAAAGCGAGCCACTTCACCATCACACCCATCCAGAATAATAGAAAAAAAGATAACCAATGATCCACCAATATTCCACCAAAAGTCATTTTTCAAAAACATGGTAGTGCCCGCAAAAAACACGAGCACACTCAAAACTGTAATCTGATTTGGGGTAATATTGGTGTGGAGCAAAAGCCAGGTAAACAAAATAGAAAATTTACGAGAAAACTTTCCAGTAAAACTTTCACGTGCTGGATTTGGTGCGGTTGATTGGCACAAACCACGAAGTTCTCGCACAGAAGGAATCTTTTCCATATCCTAAACAATAAAAATTAAAATGAAGTGGTCCAAGCTGGATCAAGATAACGAGGGTAAGCCTTGGCTACCGGACGAAGCTGCAATACGAGCACATCTCTATACCCCTCTTTGGCATAGTTCCCCTTGTGAATAATTTTATCGTCAAATATCATGGTTGTTCCTTTTGGTCCCAGTACTTTATAAGACTCATAACCATTTTGCAAGGCATTATCAATTACCTCTTTTGGAATTCTTCCACTCGGATATTTTTGCGGCATAGCCGGCTGAATGTGGATAACACCACCTGTTTCTTTGTGTCGAAGATATTCAAAAGGAGCTTGTTTTTCACCAACATCACTGAGGTAAATCATAATCTTGGTCACTTCTTCAAAATGGTTGTCAGCATGCCACAATATAGAGGCATATTCTGGCAATGCAGAAGTGAGATGACGATATACAGTGACTTTTTCTACAATAATTGGTGAATGATAAATATTTTCTTCAACTTGAGGGAGTAAAATATTACAAATTTCCTGCAGATTTTTTAAATCAAGAGTGTAAGCCAATCGAACAGTACTGATAAGCCCTTTCTGTATTTCTTCCACATCGTCAAGCTTTTCTGGAAGGTTACCGAGTGCAATCTTTTTATTTACATCATCACTCGCAGAACGAAGACGACAGTTTTTTGTCTGTGCAAAACGCTGTTTAGCATCTTGGTAAAATTCTTCAACAATTTGCAAATAATTTGGTGGCAAAATAATACCCGATTTTTCATTTCCACTAATACCAACTACCCCCAAATGAATTGCATGGGGTATGCCTTTTTTTCTTAATTGAGGAAATCGACGTTGCCCAATACGGTAGGCCAGGCGTATTTTGGCTGAAGTCCAAAAAAATCTCCATTTGTCTTGCAGACTGATAATCTGTTTTTTGAAGGGAAACTTCATACAGGTACCAATAAAAATTAAGATTGAGATCGACGGAAAATTTTTAATGCTTTTTCGCGCAAAGATTGCAGCACTATTCTATCATACTGGTCAAAGGTAAAGAAAGGCTCCCATTCCCAGAGTGAAAAGTTGAGTCGTTTACGTAAAATATACTCACGTATAGCTGAAGTTAAAAAGTCCATACAGATCACAGAAAATACTAATCCCCAAATACCAAAAAGGGAAACCAACACGATTTGAAGCACCAGTCGAGCCGTTAAAATAATACCACGCGCGCCAAACATAACTTTTTGTTGTTGGTATGCATAGAGCACGGCTGACTGACCAATAGCAAATACACCCAGACACAGGTTAAACATGAGTACAATAATATAAGGAACCGCGCCCACGTATTGAGGCACAAAAAATTCTATCACAGGCTTTACCAAAAGTGAACCTAAAATAAAAGTGAACAAGAGCAAGAAAAAAGTATATTTTTTGGCTTTGATAATAATAAGCTTGGCCACTTCTTTTTTTTCTTTAACACTTCGACTAATAATAGGAAAGAGAACAGCGTCAACTGGCAACCCAGCATTGATAAAACTAATGATTTTTTCTGCAAAGCCATACACCCCCACAGCCACTGTGCCACCAAAAAAGTTAAGTATCCAAGGCCAGAGATTGCCTACCAGGGTATCAACCATACCATTACTTACTTCCCATTTACCATGACGCTTTAAAATAGCACCAAGCAAATTTTCTTTACTCTCGGTTCCGACAGGAGCTTTCAGGAGACGCAGCACCCAAGGAAAAGTAAGAACAGGTACTACAAACTTAGAACCAACATATGCCCACAAAATAGTCAGAACCGTGATCTGATCAGTAAAAAAGAACAAAAGAACAAATAGTAAGCGTGCAACAGCTTCACCAATTTGGAGAATGGCTACACCACGAAAATGTTCAAACGCTGTAAAAACCATTGAGGCAAAATTCATTACCAGTTGTCCAATAATCAAAGCGGCCACAGGCCAAAAATAGAGTGACAAATCAACTTTGAAATAGTTCGAAAGAAAATTGTGGGCAGCAAAACCTAGACCGAGTACGAGCACGAAAAGTATGCTACTTAAAGAAAAATATTGTTTAAAAAGTCGTTGAGCTTTGTGAGTGGAATTCTGTCCGCGAAGTGCCGCAGCATCAGCTACCACCAATTTATCAAGATTCAGTGAGATCAAAGCACTGGCTGGAGCAAGCACCGCAAAAAAAAGTTGCAGCTGACCATACTCTGACAGTGATAACCCTTTGGTAATAAACAAAAATGAAAGAAATGCAAAAACTTTCACGCCAGTGCGACTAAATGAGTAGAGAAATAAGCCTTCCAGAATTTTTTTTCGATTTGAAGACATAGCTATGTTTGAAGAAAGGAAAGAATTTTTTGTGCTCTGGAATTCCAGGTCCACTGCTGCACATCTTGTTTGGCTTGTGAGACCAAAATACGACCTACGGTTGCATCATGTAATAAAATATTGACTACATTTGCCAAAGCCTGGGGTTCATCTGGATTCACCAACAAACAATTTTTTTCATGGTGCAAATATTTTTGAAAACTGGGCAAACGACTGGCAACCAGTGGCACGCCACTTGCCAAGTATTCAAAAAGTTTAATAGGAGTAGTATATTTTTGAGAACGTTCTTCTTGACTAGTATTGGGTAATACTACCACATCGGCTGACTGAATAAAGGGAACCACTTCATGGTGTGGCAAAAATGGATGCACCACCACATTACGAATATTTTTTTGAGCAATATACTGTTCTACTTTTTTTCTATCTTGTTCAATACCACCAACGAGAACCACTATCCCATCAATGTGTGCAGCAGCGTCGAGCAGTGTATACACACCTTTCCACGGATAAAAGTGCCCTACATACAAAACAATTTTTTCACTTCGTTGCAAAGAAAAAACATTTTGCCAGATTTCTCTCTGAGTGCCATTTTGAAATTCTTTCAAGTCAACTCCATTGGGAGCGAGCACAAAACTCTTTTCTTTTACTCCTGCAGCAGCATATCTTTCTTGCAACAGCTCAGCTACAATTACTTTCTTTGGAATACAGCGCAGAAAAAAATCATACACAAAACCAAAACTTTTTTTTGGTTCATGGTCCTCAAATACAACCTTCTTTCCACAGAGAGACAAGAAAAAACAAAGCGTAATTTCACGGGAATAGATGATATACCCCCTCTTGCAAAGAGCATACCAAAACGCCATCACCCCAAAACCCATTCTTTGGAGAGAAAAATATCCTTGATGCCAGAGAGTTTCAAGCCATCCAAAATAATTTCCTATCCAATGAATTGTAGGCACACCTTGTACCTGATAAAATTCTTGAATACTTTGCTCTATATGATTTCTTCGTCTGGGTAACACCAATTCTACCTCAGCCCCCTGCAGCAAAAATGCTTCCATAGTTTTTACAATCTGAAGCCCATGGGCTTTTTCGGTAGGCATGCGTGAGTTAGCAATGTAGAGTATTTTCATATTACCATTTGTTAATTACATCTACAGCTCGTTTTTTGACTTTCAAATATGCCTTGATAGATTTTTGCTCAAGTTCTGGAGAAATCAAGCGGAGTAGTTCTTTGCCTAAAATACGGTACTGACCCCCTACCTTATTGGCCCGAAGAATGCCTTTTTTGAGAAGACGCTTCATAGTACTCTCACTCACTTTGAGGAGAGACTGGGCTTCGGTGGTGGTATAGACTGCATTTTCTTTAATTTCTTCTAGCATAAAAAATGGTACCAAGATCAGTGGATCAATAGTACCATAAAGTGTCAAAAGGTGTCAAGAAAGTTCAAATAGTAAATTTTTACCTTTACCTAGCGTATTTTTTAGACTATTTTACCAAAAAAATATTAAATCCACTCACCTGCTTACTGGTTTGCTTTTTGAGAAGAATATCGAGTTTGGCACCCAGCCATTTTACCATCTTCAAACGACCGAGTGGCGACAGGTGCAGCCAGGTACCCGTAGCTCCGCGCACACTCTGATATTCAACGGTCGGAAAGGCCTTGCAGAGTTGCTTCACACCATCTTCGGTATAGCGCCAAAAATCTTTATAATATCCCACTTCGGCATGGTAGTAAAACAAAAATGGAACATAGAGAAAACAATAACCACCAGGTTTGAGAACACGATATATTTCACGCATGGCCTGAAATGGATCTTCAACATGTTCAAGCACTGCAATACAAATAATGGCATCGACAGAATTATCTTCAAGTGGAAGCTTGTGAATGTCGCCTACAATATCTGGATCATAGTCTGGCACTGGGTCAAGAATTTTGTATTGCACATTTTGCAGGTATGGCACCACCCATTCACGCGTAGCATCATAACGATTTCCTTTGCCTTTGAGCACTCGCAGTCCCCCACCAATGTCGATGATGAGTTTTTTATCTGTAAAGATTTTTGTAATTTTTTCTTTAAAAAAATTGTCCCAAGGTGTCATATTATTTTTTAAAAATTTTTCGAAAACAATTTATAGTAATTCTTCCCATTAAACGCAGATGGTACGTTGCATTATAAAATTCATACCAAAATGGCATACGTTTGCCACTCCCGCGCACAAAGGTGAGTACATATTTAACAGTATAGGCACAAAACTTTTTGGTATTGGCTTTGAGGCCTTGCAGCCACCGTTTGGTAGTCAAATCTTTCAAAGCTTCTTGCTGCATATCAAGGTAGTGACTCCACTTTTTTCGAATCACGGGTAGTGCAGGCATGGGAACGTATTCGGGTGAACGCAATTTATGAATGACGCACTCTGGTTTTACTTCAATGGTTTCGTGAATAGATTTGATAAATTGTGTCACACAGTCACGATGAAAAAGTCTGATCTGATAATTGGGATACACAGAGGCGCGTTCAATAATATTTCCATCTACCACAAACTTTCTTGGCAAACGATAGACACGTGGACGTGGTGGAATGTGTGCAATAATCGTACGAATTTCTTCCACGGCTTCTGGCGACAAGTATTCGTCACTGTCAATAAACAAAAACCATGGGTAAGTTGCTTGCTGGAGTCCCTTGTTACGCACAGCACTATAATCGCTAATACGAATATTTTTTTCTGTGATATCTTGTTGTGGAATAATTCGTGCACCAAATTTTTTGGCAATCTCCAAAGTGTGATCACTACTATTGCCATCAATCAAAAGAATCTCAGCAAAATCTTTGACACTTTCAAGTGCCTTTTCAATTGTCTTTTCATTATTGAGAGTGAGTATTTCTACAGTACAGGGGATTTTTTCCATATTTGAGGAGTCTAATCTGCACCCAGTGTACCAAAAGGTGGCAGGCAAAGCAAGGTGAGAAAATCTTGAAAGATGGCCAATGGGCATTGAAAAATTTCAGAGCTTTGTCTATACTAGGTCTACTATGAATACCCATAAAGCCCTTGGCCAAGCCTATCACGCCCTTTTCCCTTCTTCCAAAAAGTATGGGGTCGATTTTGAACGCTATTTATTTTCTTTGGAACTCCTCCAGTCACTCCCCGACTTTGAGAAAAAAACATTTTTAGATATTGGAACCGGTATTGGAATTATGCCACTCGCACTCCACAATCTTGGTGTTGATGTGAGTGGACTTGATTATTTTATTTTTCCCGAATCAGACAACAAAATGTTTGGTATTTCAGAAATTGATACTTTACAAAAAATTTGGAGTGAAAATAATGTAAAAGTATATAACAGTAATATTTATAACGCTGAACTTCCTCCTGATTTACAACCAGTAGATGTCATTATCAGTGAAGCCATGATTGAACACCTCAAAGATCCAAAAAAATTTTTTACTGCAGCACAGCAACTTTTGAAACCAGGTGGATATTTACTTCTTACCACTCCAAATTCTGCAACGCTGTTAAAACGTCTCCGCTTCTTACTTGGCCGGTCACCCAACTGGCCAGTCGACGAATTTTTTGAAACGGGAGAAAATTTTACAGGGCATTGGCGAGAGTATACCATGAAAGAATTGGTGTACATGTGTGAAAAAAGTGGATTTGAAGTAGTGGAAAAATATAATAAAAATTTGTTGACCAAATTTAAGGGGTGGCGGAATTGGCGAAAAAATCTGCGGGCAGTAATTATGTCGATTGCATCGCTGGTGCCAGGGGCGGGTGAGATGCATTATGTGCTGTGCCGGAAAAAGTAAATAATTTTGTATACAAAAAAACACACCATTCCCTTCTCCTCCGTCAGATATCGATTGTTCAATATATGGAAAAGGGGGAACAAAAAACCCAGCACACTGCCGGGTTTCAAACTACTTATAAACTTATAACTTATCGCTTACAAACTTCACTTTATTTCACCACATCAATCCACAAAGTCTGCCCCACCTTTTTCACCAACCATTTCTTGAGTCGTTCTGGCAAAAAACTTCCCAGTGGGACATAGCGATGTGGAAATGTATCTACAGGAGTGGTTGTGTCATCAACCATTATTTTTACTTCTTTAAACGCACCAAACAATTTTTGAATTTCTTTTTTACTATAAAATTTGGTGAGCTGATTCCCTTCTTCGTACGCACCGTCAGTGTAACGGTTCGAGAGTTCTTGCGGAGACATTTTCAAAAGTTTTCCGCGTACAATTCCTTTGGCAAAGAAAATATAATACCACCAGTGCAGAGAATGTTTGTAATACATCATGGCCGCAGCCTGACCACCTGGTTTGAGTACGCGATATATTTCACTCACGGCTTTTTCTGTATTGGGCATGTGCATGAGAGTACCAAAAGCAAGAACATAATCAAACGTGCCATCAGGAAAAGGAAGATTTTGAGCATCGGCCGCTTGAATGTTGGCACCAGTGAGGTGATTAATTTCCATCCGCTTTTTGGCAAGTTCTACTGCCTGTGGAGTAAGATCAATGGCATATACTTCGGCACCAGCGCGGACAAGCTGTTCTGTGGTCCAGCCCGTTCCAATACCAATGTCAAGCACTTTTTTGCCTTTGAGTTTACTATAATCAATAACCGTAGAAAGAAGTGGGTACCCCTTTTGCGCCCAAGGCATCCACTTAATAATTTTTCTATCAATGTTTCGGAAGAATGCCCAGTCTGGAGTAATATTTTTATTATCCATGAGATAGGTAAACGGATTGTCGTTCCACCATTTTTGTACTTTACTGGTCAGTTCTTCACTAGTTTTTTCTTTGAAAAATTTCATACAGTCAAAGCCTATTTAAAATTAATATATCCCATGTTAGTCAAATAACTATACTTGGTTGGGTAGAATTTACGCATAGCGTCAATGGTTTTGATACGACAGTCAATGAGCATACGGGCATTGGGATTTTTTTCGAGCACATAAAAAGTATCAAGGTCTACTTCTTTGGTTTGTGGACCGTCAATAAACAGAAAATCATAAGGGTACTCTGGAATAGCAGTGTATTGATCTCCGGAAATCCCTTTATAATTTCCAGGACGTGATGGTGAAATGTTTACCTTGAAGTCTCCACCAGCAATTTTGGAAACATAGTTGCCAAATTTCTCATCCTCGTCCACTGAAATAAGTTTGCCACTGCCATTTTCTTTAAGCGCCCGCAAAATGATAATCGTACTTAGGCCGCTGCCACATTCAAGGACATACTGCGGTTTGTACTTGCGAATATTATGATAAATAGACAGAAACTTGTAATATTGACGATAGCCTTTGGTAAAATGCGGAATTTTTTTGGCTTCTTTTTTGTAATTTTGAATATCTTTCCATACTGGTAAACACATGAGGATCAATTTGCACATGGTAGCCATCACTGTGCGACGAGTGTATTTGATAATACCAAATTTAATATAGCTAAACCACGAAATATCGTTTCCCTTCATAGAAAAAAGTAAAAGGTAAAGAGGTTGGAGAATTATACCCTAATCCTTCATAAACTGTCTATACCACAGTTGAAAAGTCATCACTGCCCAGAGTATATTGAGGTTATACTGTTTTTTACTTACATGGTCTTCAAGCATAGTCTGAAGGGCAGAAAAATCAAACATATCGGCTGTCCCCTGATTATATTCTGCCGACAGTGTCTCTTGCATCAGTGGGTGCAGGGGTCCACGAATCCACTTCGCCGCAGGAGAAAACCATCCCCACTTTGGCTGCTTTACTACAAAATCTGGAATGTATGATTTCATGGCTGATTTTAAAATCTTTTTTCCTGTGTAGCCTTTGCCACGTTGCAACAAACTGAGCCCTTTGTGCCCGAGTTTATATTCCACCGGAATGCGGTCAGCCAATTCCACCAAACGATAATCCAAAAATGGTACACGCTCTTCGAGTCCTGCTGCCATAGTCATTTTGTCCGAACGCGCGAGTGATTCGTCGGGAAGCCACGTTTGCAAATCCACTCGCATAAACTCACGAGTAAAATCTTTGGATGGAACATGTGAAAAAAATTTTTCACCAAAGTATTCTCGTGCAGTCTCTGGGTCATTATACTGTGGCAATAAAAATTTTTTAATGTGTTCTTCTTTTTGTGAAAAAAAAGAAAAATAACGCTCCAAACCTCGAGGACAGTTCAACTTGGAGACAATATCTTTTTTGCCAGAAACTTTGAACAGCACCTCTGTCAATTTACTTTTTCGTAATGCAGGGGGAAGTTTTTGGTAACGATCAATGAGACTACTATAGTAATATCGTTCGTATCCACCAAAAAGCTCATCTCCTCCATCACCCCCCAAAACGACAGTAGCAATTTTGGAGGCATGCTTCGCAAGGAGCATGTTCACTGTTTGTACATGATTCGAAATCGGTTCATCCATGTGATAAATTGTCTTTTCCAAGTTATTTTTAATATCTTCTGCAGTAAGGATAAACTCATGATGGGTAGTTCCAAAATGCGCTGCCGTTTGCTTGGCAATACGTGCGTCATTATTATATTTTTCGGTTTCTTCCGTATCTTCAAAGCCAACACTAAAAGTATTGATATGTGGACTTGTTTCACTCGCAAGACCTGCAATGATCGTAGAATCAATGCCCCCGCTCAAAAAAATACCTACGGGTCGATCCGCGACGAGTTGTTTTTGAACAGAATCTTTTAACAGTCTTTGAATTTCTCGCTCCAACATTGGTTTATCTTCAATCACAGGAGTTTCCTTGATTTGCCAATACTTTTCAATACTCATGTGACCATCTTTGATGGTAGCATAGTGCGCCGCAGGAAGTTTATAAATATTTTGCCACAGAGTAAGTGGCGCTGGCACATACAAAAAACGAAAATAAATATTGAGTGCGTCAGTACTGAGTGAAGTATCAACCTGGTGTTCCAGTATGGCTTTTACTTCCGAAGAAAAAATAAAAATTCCATCTTTATAGTAATAGTACAACGGTTTCACTCCCATGTGGTCTCGGGCAATCCAGACCTGCTCTGTTTTCAAGTTAATAACGGCACAAGCAAAAATTCCATTTAAGCGTGGAAATATTTCTGTCCCCCATTCTTGAAACGCAGAGAGCAAAACTTCAGTGTCACTTTTGGATTTGAACTGATACCCTTTGGCAGTGAGTTCTTGTTTGAGTTCTTGATAATTATAGATTTCACCATTAAAAACAATCGCAAACTTTTCGTCTGGAGTAATCATGGGTTGGTGACCGAGTGGAGAAAGATCAATAATAGAAAGTCTATTGTGCCCAAATGACCACTTTTCAGTAATCAAAAAACCACCATCATCAGGACCACGATGTTTCGTACGTTCATTCATGCGTTCTATTTTGAGTTGGTCAACGAAATTGAAACCATTGATGCCGCACATACAGGTTGTGTGTGTTTGCAAAATCTTTTAAAAGTTAAAACACGGTAATGCAAAATTTTATTTATTTAAATATTTTTTGAGTATTGTTACAATTCTCTCTCCTGTTTTTCCATCCCAATTTGGAATTTGAATATTTTGTTTTTCTAAACTTTTGACTTTATATGCTTTCAAAATACTTTCTGTCGTTACCCCCGCAATCGTATTTGTCCCTTGCGTCACTGTAACGGGTCGTTCTGTCTCCGTACGCAATGTTAAACAAGGTGTTCCGAGGAAACTGGTTTCTTCTTGAACTCCACCAGAGTCAGTCAAAACCAAAGCAGCGTTTTTTTGATAATACAAAGATTCTGTGTATGAGAGTGGTGGAAGCAAATGAAATATTTTTTCTATTCTCGGCATGAAGCCAAACTGCTCGGCTTGTTTTTTGGTTCGTGGGTGCAGTGGCAAATACACGAGAGCATCTTTACCAATACTCTCAAGAGCATCGAGAATCTCACCAAATATTTTTTTATCATCGACATTTTCGGCTCGGTGCAATGTACAAAAATAAAATTTTTCGTCTGTGTGTCTGATATCACTCACGTTGTGTGCGAGCGTATCAATCATAATATTTCCCACTTCAAAAATTTCACCCGTGACATTTTCTTTTTTCAAATTTTCCGTGCCTTCTTCCATGGTCACAAATAATACGTCAGAAATATGATCTGTCAAAATACGATTCGTTTCTTCTGGCATTTTTTTGTTGTGTGAGCGAAGACCTGCCTCCACATGGGCAACGGGTATATTCATTTTGTTCGCGACGAGGGCCGCAGCAAGAGTTGAATTAACATCCCCCACAACAACCACGAGCGAAGGAACATTGTCCACAAATATTTTTTCAAGTCCGAGCATGATATCAGTAAACTGACTCGTGACAGAAGTTGTAGAAGGCTGGAGAGAAAAATCTGGCTGTACGCCAAACTCATCAAAGAAAACTTTGGCCATATTTTGGTCAAAATGTTGACCAGTATTTACTACAAAATAAGGAAGAGATTCCCGTTGTAACGCAAATACGAGTGGCACAATTTTCATAAAATTTGGCCGAGCACCTGCAATGATAGCAATTTTTTTCATATTACATTACTCCCCTTTCTTGATATATTCTGCCATTTTACCAATTAGACTCTGCAAACTATGCTTTTCTTTCACAATATTTTGTAAACTTGTTTTATTATACTCTTTCCAAGAGCCTTTGAAAATAAATTTAGCAAGGGTCTGAGGCTCGTCATTTTCTGGAGAGACCGGGAGCCCAATCGCCTCAGAGTTCCCTCGTGTAGTCACAGGAAATACGCCAAACAGCATAGCCTCGAGCATGGTTTTATCAATAGTTTCTGACGCCATATTTACCATGAGACGATACTGTGGATAAATACCTTTGAGTTCAGCCATGGGCACAGGTCCTTTGAAGGTAACACGAGACTCAAGTTTTTCTTTTTTGACCAATTCCAAAAGTTCAGCATAGTAATCTTTTTCAACATCACGTCCGTACACATCGAGCGAATAGTTTTCTGGTAAAAATTTCAAAGCCAAAATCGCACGATCCAAACGTTTGGATCGACAAATACGATGAATCGAAACCAGACGATTTTCCATCTGCATATTTTTTGCAGGAGATGCTTGCGAGAGCCAAAAATTTACATCAATTCCATGACCTGTAATTACTTTTTTGGGACTGCCTTCGTACTGAGGCAAACTTTGTTTGGTGGCAGCAAACATTCGTGTGCTGAGCCAACCAGCAATGCGCATATGTATATGCATGGTATAGTGGGTATACCACAAATACATTGGCCTACGAGTCAAAAACCAATACCATCCACCAACCGTAAAGTACTCTGGATTCATGTGGACAAACACGCGGTTGTAGCGCAGTGTCATGATGAGTTTCAAAAATCGAAGTGTGCGTACCAACTTTCCTTTGCCTTTTTCTTTACCAAGTGAATACACCGGAATATTGCCAGTATACTCTTGTTTTTCAAGACAAATTACCTGTACCTCCATACCCTGACGAACAAATTCGTTGAGCCACAGAGTCACAAAAGCAAGATCGTCATCTTTTTCATGAATTTTTTGGGTGATAAACAAAATACGACATCCTTTTGACATACAGAGACACTTATACATGAGTATACAAAAATTTTATTTTACTTTTTCACCAAGTTCACAAATCGCTTTCACCCATTCATCTCGCTTTTCCACTGGAATAATTTTGACACTTTCACTTTGCTGCACTTCATACCCAGCCACACCCACATCATTCATAATCACAGGACACCCTGCTGCCACTGCTTCCATCACCACCATACCATAGCCTTCTGATAAACTTGGAAAAAGCAATCCATCTACGGTTTTCAAAAAACTCAAAGGATCACTGGTCCACTGTTCAAAAATAATCGAATGCTCCAAATGCAATCTACTAACTTTTTCTTTGAGCACGGCTAATTCAGTACCACTTCCAACTATTAACAACAAGTACTCTGGATGCAGCTTTACCACATCTGCAAAGACATCAATGAGCCAAGATAAATTTTTGACCGCATCAAGACGCCCCAAAAATAAAAATATTTTTTCACGTCCCATATATTTGCGGTGCACATCAAACTGAGGTACATACTCTCCTATTTTTTCTGTTTCTACTTTTACTGGTTGAATATGTATTTTTGTCTCTCGAATACCACGCTTCAATAAACTCAGTCGCACCCGCTCACCCACCGCACGAATGGTCGAGGCTCTCCACAGCACAAAAAAACTGAGATAATAACGAATCAAATTTCCCAGTCCACTTTTTTTGTAATACTCAGTTCCCATAAAATCACCATGGAGCTGCACCACCAATTGCTGCTTTCTTTTTTTGATCAATACTCCGAGCAATCCAGTAAAGAAAGGATCTTGTGCTGTGATAAAAGCAAACTGTTCTTGCGCATTGAGTTTTCGCCCCAAAGCAAGCAAAGCAAAAAACTGTCGTATTTTACTTTTGCCACGTTTAAACAAAAACATACGTGGATGTGGACGCAAAAATTCATCTTGTTCTCCTGGCACAAGCACAAAAAGTTCAGCATTTATTTGTGTAGCCAAAATTCTTGTAGCCACACTGGAATTTTCATCAAACAAATGTGGATCAAGACTCATCATAAGCACCCGAGCAATACTGAGGATTCGCTTCGTCCGACCTATCATAATCTCAGGTGAAAACATTTCCAAAAACTCAGATTTTTGTGTTTCAGTCCAAGGGTGCAGTGGAGCCTGACCTCGAAGCACACGAAGTATTTTTTCACGAATTTCTTCGGTATTGTTATATTGAAACAATTCTCCACGTTCTGAGGCAATGATGACTTCTGGATTACCCCCAACATGACTCGCCAAAACAGGCACTCCCGCGTACACGGCTTCGAGTAACACGTGTGACAATCCTTCGTAACCACTATTCAATACAAATACATCTGACGCAGCAATATATGACAAGGCTTTTTCGTGTGACACACTGCCTACCAACTCCACAGTATCCTGCAGTCCCAAATGAACAATTTTTGATTGAAGTTTTTGCATTTCTGGACCATCACCAACAATTTTTAATTTTATTCCAGGGACATCTTTGCTTATAGCATGAACAACATCAATCAATGTATCGAGTCCTTTCCAAGCCACCAGACGAGCTACGGATACAATCCACTTTTCGTTTGCAGGTTTTTGCACGGCACGTACTTCCACAAAGGGAAGGGCATTATACACCGTTTCTATTTTGCGCTCCAACACTCCCCAGCCAGAAACAATTTTTTTCAAATACAGTGAAGGCACAATAACCCGTGCCGCATGTTTACAAACAAATTTTTGAGTCGCACGCAAAAATTCTACGGTGAGTCCATACCGTTTGTTTTGAAATACATCAAGCATATCACTCACACCATACCGACTCGTCCCCTGTTCCCAAGCATAGTCTCCGACTACTTTCACAAAAAACTTTTTCCGTCTGAGAGTACTTACCACCAAGGCAGGAAGTCCTGCATTAACTGGACCCATCGCATAGATAACATCAGCCTGTTTACTCTGTTGCCAGAGCAATTTGACATACTGAGCATATCGCACCAGTTTATTTTTGGATGTTACACAAAATAAGGGGCAGTCCACTGCCTTTGTATCAGGATGTGAATTCAAAGTGACCACGGTTACTTGGTCACCTTGTTTCACCAAATCATTGGCCAAAGCTACTACATAGGTAGCAGGGCCACCTGCATCAGGTGGAAAAATATCCGAGGCCAAAAGTAATTTCATACATTTCAAAATAACTACTGCGTAAGTGCATCAAAAATACAGCGCATGCGCACACAAATATATTGCCAGTTATATTTTTCCAAAATAATTTTCATTGCCTTTTCATGGATCATTGTTTTTTCTTGTGGTGTTAACTCCAAAATTCGCGTCACAGTCTTCGCAATACTTTCAGGACTCTGAGGTTCACAAAAAAATCCGGTCTCACCATCAGTCAAAAAATCTGGAATTCCACCAACCGGTGTCCCAATCGTTGGAAGTCCTACAGCCATGGCTTCCAAAAATGAATTGCCCAGCCCCTCAGTAAGTGAAGCTCGAATAAAAATATCTGAGGCACGCAAAATCTTGGGAAGTTCTTGGTGAGAAACATTGCCCAAAAAAACAACGCGTGAATCCACGTGCAACTCTTTGGCCAATGCATGTAACGAATCCTCAAGTTCTCCAACACCACAAATCACAAAACAAATCTGCGGAGGCAAGTGTGTCAGTGCACGAATCACATCAGCAACACCATTTTTGGTAACGAGACGTGACGCGGTAACCAGTACCACCGCATCTTCTCGAAAGCCAAAATTTTTTCGCACTGTCAAAATTTCTTCATTTGAAAATTTTTTCGTAAAACGAGAGACATCAACTCCATTTGGCACAATTTCTTTCACTGGGCCTTGAAAGCCCATGTTTTCTCCCCACTTCATCAAATACGTACTAATAGCTTGGAGACCATCCGCATGAGTAAAGATTTGATTAAATCGATGACGTACCAAGCGAACCTTGTGCAAGATATATTCAATCGGATCACCTTCTTGCAAAGTGAGCAAAAAAGGAAGGTGTGTTTTCTTTTTCAGAGACAACGCTGCAAATCCACCATAACTCGCCATCATGCTCCACACAGCCGCATACGAATTTTTTGTATGAAGTCTTTGTCCATACATACCACCACAAACCGCAAGCAAAAGTTTATCAAACCAAGGAACACCGATTCCCATTCGATATACCGTACCCGTTTCCATTGTTTCAACTCGTGATAAATTTTTTTTCATTCGTGCCGTGACAATATCAAAATCATATTCAGGCAAACCCTGAATAATTTCTTTCAGCGCAACTTCAGCACCTCCCACCAATGGAAAGTATGCTGTTGAAAAAATAAGAATTTTTTTCTTCATACCTTACAAACGAGTAGAAAGAATTTCAATTTGCCCAAACATTTCTTTGGTTTTTTTAGTCAGCAAATCCCAATTTTTATCAAATACGACAGCTTGAACATGACGTTCATCTTCAAGCCAAGCTCGTTGCTGTTCACTCATACGACCAACCACCTGCCAACGATGCGCACGTCGAAAAATAAACTGGTACAGTGGAGAGAGCCATCGTCCACGAGAAAGCATTTTTTCATCAATATCACCTTCGTACACACTCAAAAGAAATGGAACTGGACGCTTCAACAAACGAGAAAATATGGCTGCAGCCAAAGCTCCATAACTGGCCATGACCGCCCACACAATTCGATACTGATTTTTTTTGTGAAGTTTTCGAGCAAACCAAGCACCACGAATTGGCAAGAGGTATTTATCCAGTTTACTCCCACTGCCCAAACGATACACCCGTACTCGTCCCATAACAGACTCCACCGGAAGTGTAGCATCCATTCGTGCAGACACCACATCAAATTCATAACCTTTCATTCGATCCATTATTTCCCGCAAAGCTTGTTCGGCAGGACCTTCAACAGATGAAAATGTCGGCACAAAAACTAATACTCGTGGTTTATGTTCCAAACGAAATTGAAAATCTTTAATTGTTTTGGTGAGTCCTTCATCAAACCCTACCAACGGCTCCCACTTGAGCAACTCACGTGCACGTGAAATATCTGCCTGACGTTGTCGTGGATCACCGATTCGATTTGGAACTTCTTTTTCACTGAGGTGGACAATCTCACTTGACGAAGCAACACGTTCTTTTACCAGCAATGCCAAGTCAATCATTGATCGTTCATCTGGATTTCCCAAGTTGACAGGCATCCAATCATCACTTTCAACTTCCATTCTTTTTACCAAACCAGCAACCAAATCACTCACATACATGAAACTCCGGGTCTGTTTTCCATCTCCATACACAGTCATTTCTTCACCAAGCAGAGCCTGAATAATAAAATTTGAAAGAACTCGTCCATCATTAAACATCATTCGTGGACCATAGGTATTGAAAATACGAACAATACGAATATCTACACCATACTGTTCATGATAATCTTTACACAAAGTTTCAGCGGCACGTTTTCCTTCGTCATAACAAGCACGCTTTCCAAGCGGGTCAACATTGCCCCAATACGTTTCTTTTTGGGGATGTTCCAGTGGATCACCATACATTTCTGAAGTGGAAGTAAACAGCATCCGTGCACCGGTGCGACGTGCCAACTCCAACATATTTTGTGTTCCTTTGACTGATGTCTCCAAAGTTAAAATCGGATCAAATTGGTATTGATCTGGAGAAGCAGGACAGGCCAGGTGATAAATACGGTCAAGTTTTTCACTCCCCCAGGGCATAGGCAAACGGACATCATGCTGAAATAAGTGAAATCGAGGATTATCAAAATGATGTGCTACGTTTTCTCGTCGTCCACTAAAAAAGCTGTCCAGGCAGATAACATCATGACCAAGACTGAGTAAAGCATCGACTAAATGTGAGCCGACAAACCCGGCGCCACCAGTAACTAAAATTCGCATAAATAAGAGAAATATTGCATCTTTTGTCAAAATGTATTATGCTATAAATCATATGAAAAGTCAAGCTATCCCCAACCAACTACCAAAACAAGAAAATTCGCTTTATAGAGCGAAAAATATTGTTTTACCAGTGAATTCTCCCAAGGCCAAAAACACTATTTCAGACCGCGAACCACTCAATATTCTTCTCATCATTACCCAGGGAGTCTGGGGTGGTTCTCAGCGATATGTCCTTGATTTGACCACAGAACTCTCTCAAAAACACCATGTCACGGTTGCCATTGGTGAACCAAAGGGGGCCACTGACTTACAAAAAAAACTTCAAATCCTCACCACTGCCCAAACACCTGGAAGTCTCCGCTTCGTACAACTCAAACACCTCCAACGAGCAATTTCTCCATGGCATGATCTGCTTGGTCTTTTTGAACTCCAGAGTCTCTACAGGCAAGTAAACCCTGATGTCATTCATCTCAATAGTACCAAGGCCAGTATTCTTGGTTCACTCGCCAAACTTTTTTCCCCACACATTCCCCTTGTGTATACAGTACATGGTTGGATTTTTTTGGAACCACTTTCTCTGCCTATCAAAAAATTATTTTTGTGGCTTGAAAAAATTACTCAACCTTTCAAAAACGTGTTTATAACACTTTCACCCGAAGAAACCGAAATTGGTAAAAAATTTCTCCATATTCCAATAACCAAAATACAGACAATCCCACTTGGAATACAAGTTCCAAAAACAAAACTCTCACAGACTCAGGCTCGTGAATACCTCATTCAATCTACAACACAAAACATAACTGCACAAAAATGGATTGGAACCATTGCCGGACTCTACAAAACCAAAGGACTCGATACACTCATTGATGCCATAGCACAAGAAAAAAAATTGCAAGACTCTACTCACTATTTTATTATAGGTGAAGGACCAGAACGAATCTACTTGGAAAGCCTCATTGAAAAACATCAACTCAAAGACACCATCACCCTCACTGGTCACATTGAAGAGGCCGCGAGACTCTTGCCCGCCTTTGATCTTTTTGTTTTGCCTTCAAAAAAAGAAGGGCTTCCTTATGCCCTTCTCGAAACACTGTGTTTTCATATTCCTGTGGTTGCCACAGCAGTAGGTGGTGTCCCATCATTACTCAAACATGTACCAACTGCCCAGATAGTTCCCCCAGGTGATACCAAAGCCCTCACCGAGGCTATCCAAAACAGACTCTCATCGCCTCAACTCCCGGCATCGTCAGATACAGCAAACCAATACTCACTCCAAAGCATGATTACTTCGACTTTGGAGCTGTACTACTCACTGTTGCTTGACGAATAAGCGTCTCAATATTTTGAAGTCGTGATGGTTCAAACACCACTCCTGACTGCTGCGCCTGCTGCATAATCTTTTGTGCTTGATCAGGTCTACCACTATAAATATACACATAGGCCAGTCTCCACCATCCTTCTGCAAATTTTGGTGTATTTTTGATAGCATCCACGAGCAATGCTTCGGCTTTTTGTGGTTTTTGTAATTGAAATGAAAGCATCGCCAAAGTGTACTGCACCTGCTGACGTTTAGGTGAGTGAGTGAGAGCCTCGTCGAGCACAACTTCAGCTTCTTGATACAATTCAGGTCGTTGGTAATACTGTGCACCTGCCTGTGCGAGCTGCGCCTCTTGCAAATGAATACGAATATCGAGTGGATGCAAAGCATGATCTTTTTTCAAATCCTCATACGAAGCATTAAATATTGGTCGAAATCCTTCCAAACGGTTGGCCTGCGCATAGTTTGGTAGTGCCGCATACACCGCCCTTGCTATATCGGCACGCACATCGTCAATATGTGGAGTAGGAGTATTCACTGCAATATTATATTTATTCAAAGTATCAACACCAGTGTATACAGATTGAATCGCCTCAAAACTTCGTACATTGGCTTTAGCCACGTCAATATTCGTTCGGTGAATGAACAAAAAGATTATAAAAAATACAGCAGAAGCCTTGTAAACAGAAAATTTTGTATCACTTACTTTATTTTTTTCAGCAACCGTTTCAAAGAGTTGAACATTGATGTAGGCTAAAAAGAAATAAAAATACAAGAGTGATGTTGGATCTTCAAACACAAAAACATTATGGACAAAATGCGCTACCAAAAATCCAACACCAAATATCATTACTCTTATATCCACGGTGCCTTCTTTTTCTTTTTTAATCAAGTAAACAACTCCCACAGCAAAAAGTGATAAATAACTCACCAACCCCAAAAGTCCCTGTACCGCAAGAGTATTTAATACAACATTATGAGCGTTATCAAACCATGTTTCACCCCAACCAAAGTTGAGATATTCCGGTCGATAGTACTTATTAAATGCATAGTAATAATTGTTTGGCCCCCAACCAAAGATTGGTTTTTCTTTCCACGATTCAATCGCAATTCCCCATGACATGAGACGTGGACTTTTTTCGTGAATTTCACTCGCAGAGTTCAATAATTTTCCCAAAGCAGGAATCTGATTTACGATGGTGTTGTGACGAAGCAAAAACAAACAACTCACCACAATGACCGCACCGAGAAACACACTCAAAACAACATATTTTGTTTTTTGAGCCAGAGATCGATGAAAGGCAATCAACAGCAGTGATACAGCAACCCCCACCGCAATTCCAAGCAGTGTTCCCCGAGTCCCACTCAAAAAAGTAGCGGAAAGTCCAAGAAAACCCAACAAAAGTGAGGTGATTTTAAGTGTACGGTCTTTTTCACAAACATATAAATACAAACCCAAACAACCCAAAAAAAGTCCGTATCCTGCAAAATAAATTGGATTTCCGAGTGTTGATGAGACACGTGTATTGCCTTGGTTGAGCATGAAGTCTGGACTGAATTTTTGAACGATGCCCAAGATCATGACAATACTTCCAAGCCATAGAATCCAACGAAAATTTGTTTTCCATTCTTCTTTGGTCAAGCCAATGCTTGTAACCACAATATAATATACTACATAGTGGGTCATCGTAAACAAACCAAGCATTCGCTCATGGTTGTCCCAAAAACTTTTGTACCAGTCTACCCCTACAAACGTCGAAAGCGCAAAACTTAGATAAAATCCGAGCAATGCCAGTGTCAGAGGAGTAAATTTCAACTTATATTTTTGGTAGTTAATACCGAGCAAACAAACATAGGCCGCTACCATGAGCATTGTCAAACTTCGAAACAAAACTATTTTGGGGACAATGAATGGAAAAATAAATGATTTCCACACAAATGGTCCAAAAAAGAATGGAACCACAAAAGTGAGTGGAATGAGAAAACGAATTGTTTTTTCAAAAAAAGATTTCATACAAATTATTTTTTTAGTGCAGCAGTAAGTTCTTTCACTATTTGAGCGAACCCTTCATTTTTGGGATATCCACTCAACAAAATTTTATAACAGTCCAAGGCATCTTTGGTACGGTTCACACTTCTAAGGTAACTACATTGAGAGAGGTATACATTGGCATCTCCACCAGTTCCTTTGAGACCCTCGGTATAGACTGCCAATATTTCATCTTGTGACTTGTTCAGTCTGTGAATATACAAATCTGCCAAGTAATTGTAGGTTTCACCATATGATGGAGCAATTTGTATTGCTTGTTTATAATAATTTTCTGCCAAGGTAAAATTTCCCATCAGCTCGGCAACTTTCCCTGCGTTCCAGTAAAATGCAACATTTTTGCCTTCTGACTTATCAATACCTTTTTGGTATGCTTCGAGCGCTTTCGCATAAAAAAAGTTGTCTTTGGTCAAGTCACCCAAACTTTTCCAGTCAAAACCAATATTTACCAAGAGTGGAACTTCGTCTTCAGGTTTATTTTTAATTTTTTGTTCGTATTCTTGAATCTGGTGATAGATTCCAAGTTGTTCTGCATTTCCTTGTAATTTTTTTTCTACTTCAAAATTTTCTACTCGCGCTGGAAAAAGAAAATACCCAGCAGCCGCAGTAACCACCAGAAAGACGATAACTCCTCCAACCCACCCAAAAACATGTTTCTTTTTCATATAATTTATAAAAAGTAATTCAAAATAAATTATTGTAAATGATATTGTTGAATAAATGCATCAGCATCAGCCGCAACGGGTGGATACAGAGCCTTTGCTTGATTCACCGTCTCCAGGGCATTTTTTTTATCACCAGCCAAAGCATAGGCCGTAGCCAATTTAATATACCAGTTTACATTGGTCTCGTCAGCCGCAACCAATATTTTATACTGCTCTACGATTTTATCATATTGCTTTTGATCAGTATACAAATCAATAATATACAGTCTTTCATTCACCGTAGGATAATACCCACGAGCAAAAGCAGCATCCAGGGAAACCAGTCCAGCAGCAACATCACCCCCCGCAATTTTGGCTAATCCCAAAAACCAGTAACTGATAGCAATATTGGGGTTCACCTCCACTGCCTGCTGTCCCCACGATGCCGCTTTGACAAAATCTTTTTTGAGCAAGTTCACTCTATTTAACAAAAACAAAATTTCTTGTTTTTGAGGGGCAATCCCATGTGCTGCCTCAAGCAATCCAATTGCCCTATCATAATACTTTTCATCTTCGAATTGTCCCAAAATCATATACACTTGAGCACTCCAGGTTGCCGCAATACTATTTTGACGATGAGAATCTTCAAAACTTTTTTCCAAAGTCTCGGCAGTCAACAAAGCACTCTCACGCCACAAGGCAACATTTTCTTTTTGCAGAGATCCAGATTTTTCAAGTTTGGTAAATTGATCAGCAATGAGAATGCCACTCTCGGTACGCACATGTTTATTTCCGTGCAAAGATTTTTCTACCGCAGAGCTAAAATTTTGTGGCGTATGCCCATCAAACACAGTTTTCACAACATGTGATGTGGTCAAAAATTGTACATTGAAAGTCATCAGATATACACATAAGACTCCCCCAACAAATAACACTCCCACCGGCACAGAGAATTTTTTGAAATTTTGTTCTTTTTTGAGACGAGACTCAACAGAAATAAAAGCTAGCACCAAAAACAAAGGAAACAAAACATTTGTAGTTTCAAACAAAAAGAGTGCCTGTCCCAAATAAGCAAGCAATGTCGCAGCGAGCAGGGAATCTCCCAAAGTATCCGAAGACTTTTCTCGAGAGTGCTTCCACAAGGCAAACAAACTCACCACAAACACCAGTACGTACAAAAATCCAAAGAGTCCCATGGAGACCATCATTTCAAGGACACTATTGTGTGGTTTATCCCACACGGTTTCTTGAAAACCATACTGCAAAAATTGAGGATTATAGTTGGCATTAAACACTCTTTCAAAATTTCCCCATCCCCAACCCAAAAGTGGCTTTTGCACAAACCCCTTGAGCGCAATATTCCATGCCATAATACGAGTAGCCCCCGTGCCACTCGACAATGAGTAGTCAAACAAACGGGCCAAAGGACCAGGCAGTTCACTTTTGAGTGGACTATTTTTGATAACAACAAAACTTATTGACAAAAGACCAATCAAACATACAATTCCGGCTTTGATGATTTTTGTTTTTTTTCCAACAGATTTTTGAAAAAATCTTGTACCCAAAAAAACCAAAACACCCATAGCCAAACCCAGTGCTGCTCCACGAATACCACTGAGCAAGACACAAATACTAAAAAACACTCCCTCAGTTATAAACAATATTTTCCATTTCCCCAAAAATTTTGTACTCAAAAAAAATGCTATGCCCGCATGAATCAAAATATAGGCGGCAAAAAAAGCCGGATTACCCAAAATTCCAGAAAATCTTTCTCCACCAGCATCCCCTCTCCACACAGTCGGGAGAAAACTCTGAAATACACCACTAAGCCCAACTACCACCGCCACCTGCACACTCCAAGACAACAACTTTTTCCAGTGACTTTCTGTTTCAATACACTGTGTTAAGAAAAAATACCACACACCAAAATGAAGCCACGTAAAAACTCCCAAACTTCGCATTTGAGTTGGCCAAAAACTTTGCCCAACATCAATTCCCAGCAGTGCGGTTAGAGTCATGACTGCCAAAAACAAGTAGACTATTGCGTCAAGCAAAGACAACTTTTTGATCGTAAAATTTTTTTCTTTTAGGGCCAACAGAAAAAAACAAAGAGTCAAAATTTCAAGAACCATTTGAAAAACAATGGTTTTACCAAACAACCACGGAAACATGGTGGCAGGTGTAAACAGCAGAGGCAAAGCCAAACAAAAAAATGAAAAAAAGAGTGTTATTTTAGAGAATTTTTGCATAGAAGAAAATATCCCAGACAGTGGGATGACCTGGCTATTGTAACATACCTTTTAAAAAAAACAACCCCCCGCGAAACCGCGGGGGGAATGTTTTTGTCAAGACAATGACAACCGTTAGACTACTAAATATTAGTAGGTAAAGGTCTTGTAGCCAAGAGGCAATACATTGTCATGAGCAGCGATACCAGAGGTAACACCATCAGTCCATACGAGACCATATACAGTACCAGCAGAGTTGCGGCCTTGTGCATATTTACCAGCATGATTACTTGGGATAGTTACAGAGAGAGTCTTTGTACTAGCCGCATCAGTAGTATCGAGGGTTACGTAGAATGTCTTGGTAGCACCAGAAGATACTTCAACGTCAGTAAATGCGAATGCTGAGTTGGTATCATCGTTTCCAGTGTTATCAAATGAGTTCTGTGTACTAACACCATAGTTAAATGTTGTAGTCCAAAGAGCTGTAGTCGCGAGTGAGTCTTTGTAGACATTCAATGCGCGAGTAGCACTTGGAGTAGTGTTGGAGATAGTTCCAGAAAGACTAAAGTTAACATAACTTACAGTCGATGAGTAGTTACCAACATTTGCTTGGTTACTTACAACAAATTTAGCAATGGTTTGAGCCGCTGCAGGACCTGCAACACCAGAAGGTGCATCTCCAGCCCAAGCTACAGTAAGCTTAGTACGGTAGAGAACAAATTCGTTTGCACGAACATGTGCATTGTTTGCACGGAGCTGAGTAGTAGAACCATTACTTACAGTTGTGAGAGGAGCAGTTCCTTCGTTAGCAGTAAATGTCATTTCACTTGAACTGAGAGCAGTTCCTGAAAGAGCACCAGTACCAGTGAGAGCAAGTTGTGTTCCTGAAACTCCTGAGTCAGTGTCCATTGACAAGATTGCCGCTTGAACAGCTTGACCAGTTGTTGAGAATCCACCTGCTTCGTAAGGAGTGATGTCAGCTTTTACGTTTACAATACGAGTTGAACCTTTTGGAACAACGAGTGACAAACCAGAGAACTTAGCGTTCGCATAAGTTGAGGTTGTACCACTACTCAAACTTGCAATAGTACTACCAATTTGGTTACCAGCTTCGTCAACGAGTTTAACGTTGCGGAGGGTACCAGTAGCTGCAGAACTTACGTTCACACTCACTACGAGTTCAGTGAAGTTAAGAGGTTCTGCGTTACTTGCAGTAAGTTTGAATTTACCAAGAGATTGATCAACAGCACCCATGAGCAAGTTCGTTGCAAGAGCAGTATCTGCGTCAACCGCTACAGTAACGGTTCCAACACTTGAGATGTATTGGTTCTGGAGTGAAAGGTTTTGACCTGCTGGAGTAGAAGCAGAAGTACCAGTATTTTTACCACTCGCAGTCACAGCTTCTACTTCAAAAATTGAAGCAGCTGCAGTGTAACCTGCTTTGAGGTCAGCATATACATCAACAACATATTGACCACCTGAAGCAACAGTCACGGCTGGTGAGATGTTGAAGGTGTATGAATTTTTACTAGTACATGAAGTTGATGGGTTTGCATAGGTGGTAGCAATTTGTGCTCCAGATGCATTCATCAATGTTAAATTCTGGAAGTAAGTTCCGATACAAGTACCGGTGTTGTCTTCCTGAAGAGTAACCTGTGAAACTTCAACGTCTTCTCCAGCTCCACCAACAATGGTGAATGAAGCTACTTTCACTTGACTTGCATTTACTGGTCCAGTTGGGTTACCAGAACTGCGGTCACCAAATGAAGCGTTCTTTACTACAGTTACAGTTCCTGCTTGAACAGTGAGTGTACTTGCAGCTTGGCGAACACTACTAATTGAAGTGAGAGAAGTTACGCCTTGTGCGTTACTTGATCCAGCAGCAAGACCAACCAAGAAGGTTGCTCCTGAAGCAACAGAAGAATCTGTAAGATCAGCAACTACTTTAACATGAACAGAAGTTCCAGCTTTGATGATAAAGCTACTTCCAAAACTGCCGAAGTCAGCTTGACCTGCAGCACTTGAACCACCGTTAGCAGTTACTGAAGCATCAGTAGTACCAACTTGTGATCCGTTCACGAGCAAACGCATGTTTGCCAAGATGTCAGTTTGGTCACTTCCAGTTGTAGAAGCAACGAGACTTGTTACTTTAACATCTTCACCATTTGCACTCCAGAGGAAGTCTGCAAGAGTTACGTTAGTAGCTCCGTCAGCGATGTTTCCAGTTGGGGTGGTAGTTGCAACAGTCTGGGTCAAAGATCCAGTGTTGATGGTGTAGTTAACAGCAGTACCTGATGAATTTGGTTCAACGATACTAAAACTGTCAGTTCCGTTTGGTTTTACCCAAACTTTGTATTGAGTGTCGTACACTTCAAGATCGCGATCGTTTTGAACAGAAACGCGGAAAGTACGGTTGGTTCCACTCACTACATCAGCTTTTACACTGAAGATTTTTGTTTGTCCTTTTGATACAACAAATGGTGCAGCAGAAAGATCAAACACAACGCGTTTGTCTGAACTCATTTCAGCAACAGTTGCGCCGATTTGAGTTGCGCCGTTCCAAAGACTGAAGTTCTTAAGGTCGCCTGGGTTCACAGAACCAACAACAGTAAGAGCAAGTCTGCGGAATTGCATATCTTGATCACTGGATACAGCTTGGAATCTCCAAACTTCATATCCAACAAGACCTGGATCAACAGTAGCAGCAGCAGAAGGTGAAATTGAACTAAAAGCCAATTTACCAATATCGTCTACAGCAACAGTTGTAAAGGTTTGACCAGCTGCAAGAGGAAGACCAGCAACAGCGCCGCCAGCTACTCCAACATCAGTCAAAGCGAAGTTGAGAGATTTTCCACCACTTGAGTTGTTTTTAAGATCCATTTTCAATACTGCTGAATGTGATCCAGTAGCAGTGAAAAGTCCAGAAGCGTTTGAGAATGTCAAAACACCACTAGAAATACTTGGGTTACTTGCAACCCAGTTGCCATCTACGTAGAGATGAGCGTTGTTGATTTCAGTGTCAGCAGAGATACCACCGCGGAGGAACTTCAAAGAAGTTACTTTCACAGCGCCACCATTTGCCATGAGGTTTACTTTCAATACTGGAATCATAGCTTGAGCGCCAGTGTTTCCAGTGTTGTCAGTTACAACACTCGCAGCTGCTGGTGTATCTGCAGCCAAACTTACTGAGAGACTTCCTGCTGCTGATGGAGGAGTTACAGAAGTAGCTCCTGCAAGAGGAAGAGATTTTTCAACAATGGTTGCTGGGGTAACAGTACCACTTGCAACTGGAAGACCAGTAGCAACAGCATGTACTTCTTTTGCAAGAAATGCTGGAAGTGAACCATCAACTTTTACAAGTTGTCCTTCACTTACATAGTAAACATCATTACTTCCTGGGTTTGAAACGAGCAAGCCATTTGGCATTGAACACATTCCAGTGTTGCGGAAGTTACCTTTGAGGTAAGTTGGAACATCAACTACATCTTTTTTCAAGTTGAATCCCCAATCTTTTGCTTGTTGTTCACTAGCAAGTTGACATACTGGAGAGCGTGGGTCGAGGTCTCCTGCAGCACGGCCTTGTACCATGTATACAGCAGCTTCTTCTTGTACTTTCCAGAGTTCTCCTGAACGGAAGTTAACAGTGATAGGAAGTGAGTCAACAGCAGGATATAAATTCGCTGCACTTGAATCACAGTTTACTACACTACTAAAATCTTGGTAGAGAGTGTCAAAGTGACTTTTGTGAAAAAATGGTAAACGTTTAAGAGCTCCATTTACTTCAACAACGAGGTAAGTCGCTGGGGCGTTCATGATCTTGAAAAGATCACCACGTTCCAGTGAAGAACATGTTGCAGAAGGTACTACTACTGCTGCGTTAGCAACAAGAGCAGATGCTCCAACACTCCAAAGGATTGTCAAAGCAACAACGGTCCAAGTAAACGCTTTTTTACTAAAACGTAATACGTCGGTCATAATAAATAGTAAGAGTCTTTCTACAGCGCAATTTTTCTTAAGTGAAAAATGTCAATAGAGAAGACAGTATTAAGCCCTTACGGGCTCCCGCTTTCGCGGGCTTTGCACTTGGCAGCTGCTTGCGCAACCTCGACCTTTGAGGGCCTCGTGCTCCCCATCCCCTTGTTATTAAAAGGAGATTAGCCATTGCTGTATGGCGCACTCTGTTCAACATATTGAAGAGAGTGCGCCGTACAGCAAAGTGAGGAAGAATTATTTCTCTGTTTTTACTTCTTCTTTTACCTCTGTTTTTACATCAGGTGTTGCCACCGTTGGTGTTACAAGAGGAAGGAGAGAAGTAGTTACTTTACTTTTGGTATCGGCAATATTTTGTTGTGTTTCAACCGTTAAGTCGTTGAGTGTTTTGGCTTTTTGCAAAGCTTCTTTTACTTGATTTCCTTGCAAAAGCTGTTGTACTTCACCGACTACCTGATCTGCTTTCTTGATATCTTCACCTACTTTTTTGACATCTTCTTTGGTAGTAATAGTCACGGTTGAAGTCGTAGTCAAAGTTGAAGTTGTAGTAAGAGGCAAGGCCAAGAGGGCAGAGCTCGTACTCATAGAGGCCAAAGATTCCACGGTAGATGAAGTCGGAATAGCCGAAAGTTGTTTTACTTCTTCAACCGCATTTTTATTATCTTGGATATTTTGTACCAAGATATTTACTTTTTCTTGAACCAAATTTTTAATTTCTTGAACACTTGAAGTTTCTACTACTTTTTTATCATCAAGTACGGCTTCAATAGCTTTGAGACCTGTATCATTTACAAGT
Organism: uncultured Gammaproteobacteria bacterium; assembly: GCA_964566225.1. Lineage (GTDB taxonomy): Bacteria > Patescibacteriota > Patescibacteriia > Magasanikbacterales > UBA922 > CAYTKU01. The sequence continues at coordinate 261,493 of CAZMHV010000002.1, read as the reverse complement.
TTTGTAGCTTCGACCGCCTCTTTCACAATACTCACATCAAGTGGAGCTGTTTGCCCAGTCACTTGTTTTAAATCCAGAGCAATAAGTGAAGTTCTTTCACTCACTGTTTTTGCCAAAGTAATAACATGAGTAGAATCTTCTTTTTTGGCTTGTTGTACAGTGTCTTGTGCTTCTTTCAAGGTGTCTTTCAATTTTTGAATAGTCTCCGGAACATGAATGTTTGCCTCTGGGGTGTTTTGGGCAATCAGTTGTTTTACTTCACTTGAACGACGCTGCGCAAATTGCATTTGCAAATTTGCTTTTTTGGAGGCTTTTTCTCCTGAATTTGAAAGTGCAGAAGTTACTGCGAGCTGGGTATTTTCTGCCGCCAATTTTACTTTATACAAAACTTCACCAGGTAAACTATCACTTGAAGCACTCACTCCAGCAATCCAAGAACCTGCAGTCATGCCTACAATAATAAACAAAATAAGTGCAAAACGCAAAGGAAGTAATACTTTTTGACGAGGCATCCAGTACTGAGCAAATTCCAAAAGGTTGGTTTGTTTTTTTTCAAATGCTGTACTATTTTGAATTTGTTGAAACAATTTTTGTTTATTGGAAGCAATCCATTCCTGGTCAGGACGGATATAGTGACTCATTTTACTGAGTGCATCAAATTGTTTCTTAAATTCTTGTGACATACTTATGATTTATGTGCTTTCTGTTTTTCAAGACGTGAAGTTTCTTGTATTTCGCTCAGATCTTTGAGTTTTTTGGTCGCGCGATGCAAGAGCACACGAACACTCACTCCACTTTTGCCAAGCACTTTGGCAATTTCAGACATTTTAAGTCCTTCAATATATTTGAGAATTAAGACTTCTTGGTAGTCTTGCTTTAACTTTTTCATGAGTTCAAGCATTTGTTCTACCTCTTGGAGCGAAGCCAAGGCTTCTTGCTCATTTTTTTCTGATGCCATTTCTGTAATGACTTCAAGTGATACCACTGGTTTTTTGGCTTTTTGTCTATACCAATCAATAATAGAATTTCGAGCAATAGAGAACAAGAGTCCACTCACACTTTCAATAGCAGTCGGTGATTTTTCAATAATATACTGCCAAGCCTTGAGAAAGACTTCACTGGTCACATCTTCGGCGTCTTCTTTGGTTTGTACCTTAAAATAGACAAAACGATAAATTCTTTCAATATAAAGATCATACAGCTGCCCGTAACTTTCTGTATCTCGTTTGGTAATAATATTGTAGAGAAGGATCTTCTCTTTGAGGGGCTGCATATAGAAGACGCAAAAATCACGAAAATGTTACACTTTTATCTACTTTAACTATTTTTTATCAAATCTAAATAAAATAGAACCCTGTAAAAGGGGCAGGCTCAGTATACCAGAAATTGCCCAAAAAAGCAAGGTCTTGGCCTATTTTAGGCAAATTTTTGACATTTTTGCTTGAAAATATCAAAAATGCTATACTTTGTATACACAATCCTAAACAAATATACATATGCCTGAACAAACCTTCGATACCAAAGAAATCATCCGCCTGTCTATTTCTGAGGCAGCCAGACTCTTTGGTGTGAGTGCCCAAACCATCCGCCGAGCCATCAAAGACCGTGAAATCACCTATGTGGTGGTGGCTGGTCGATACAAAATTAACTTTGAGTCCCTCCTCAAATGGTCTCAAAGCAAAACCACGGTTCGCAACAAAAGTAATACCCTCGGCATTGGCCAATATGTAGATCAGTGGAAAATTACCAACACCCTCTACTCGCCCAGTGTCAAAAGTATAAACAAAGACGATGAAATCCAAACTGAAGTAGATGAAATGGAATATTAAAAGCTATGAAATTTGTTACTGAGCATTTTACCAAGCACCACCTTTTGCATGCCCCACACCGGTGGTTTTTGGCATTACTGCTCTCCCCTATTCATGCTGCCGAAGTGCACTACCAAAAAAATTATCACCTGCAATTTGCGCATGCGCGAAAGTTGTTTTTGTTTGACATGGCACTGCTTGCTTGTATTGTCGTACTCATAGGTTCGTATGCATTCATTCATTTTTACGATCCAACCATTACCAAACATATTACCACTTCACTCAGTGCCTCTGCAGACAAAATAAAAAATGGAGAACACATTGAGTATACTTTTACCTACCAAAACAACAGCAAACAAAAACTTACAGAACCTACGGTTTCGTTTACACTTCCACCAGGTTTTGTACTTGATACCACCACACCACTCGAACTTTTTGATACTCGCACCAAAACATTTTCTCTTCCACCACTTCCACCCGGCGCGAGTGGAAATATTACTCTTGGTGGCTACTTTTTTGGTAACAGTGACGAAAAAGCTTTGGTGGCATCACACTTCTCATATAGACAAGATGGCAAAAATATACTTGAAGAAAAAGTAACGCCCCTCTTTACTATTCCTCGCGGATCAGTTTTGCAAACAAACATTGAAGCTGGTGAAAATTTGGTGAGTGGAAGTACGAGTGAAGTTACCATACAAGTAAAAAACACCGGTACAAAACCCCTCACACAGGTACAGTTCGATCTTTCACTTCCAAAAGGAGAAATTCAACACACAAGCATTCCACTCTCGGGAGCAAAAACCTGGGTACTCCCCGCTGTACTAGAACCAGGGAGTACTACAATTCTTACCTTTGATTTCAAACCAGAGACCCTTGAGACAGCCACGACTTCTTTGGTTATCACTCCACATATTCAAATAGCAGACAAAACCTTTGTGCTCGATAGAAAAAATGAACATGTATGGAACGTTGTTACTCCACATATTCAATTTGGAGCACAACTTGAAAACACACCGTTGTATGTTGTGCCAGGAAAAAATCTGACAGTGAACTTTACTCTCACAAATAATGGCAACATTGCTTTGAACAATGCAGTTATTACTCTACCCGTAGGAAATACTCTTGATGGCAAACAACTCCAGGCACTGAACCGAGGAACTTTGGATAAAACTGGTTTTCATATTTCAAGTAAATTTATTGCCGGCCTTACAGAAATTGCACCAGGCGCCACGCTCAATATTCCTGTAGAGATTCCCGTCAAAACCAATCTTGAAGGAACCGATGTATTTTGGGACATACACCCAACACTTCAAGGAACCCTCCAAAACATTGAAGGCACATTTACGAGCACTGCATTTACACCCAAAATAAAAATTGCTACCAGACTCTCCATGGACACCAGTATTCGGTACTATACATTAGAAGGTGACCAATTGGGTCGTGGTCCCCTGCCACCACGAGTTGGCAAAGAAACCAAGTATGCAGCCATTGTTCGCATTGGCAATACCACGAGTGAAGTGAAGAACGTTCGTTTTACCGCCACACTGCCGTCACACATTCACTGGACTGGAAGGCGCAGTAGCTCACAAGGCAAAGAACCTTCATTTGATGCAACGAGTAATACCGTAAGTTGGACCACCTCTGCCCTGGCCCCACATTCTGTGGCCACGCTCTTTTTGGAACTCTCTTTGACTCCCGATGCTTCACAAGTGGGTACCACTCCACTTGTTCTCAAAAATATTGCCGTCAGTGGAACAGATAGTTTTACAGAACAAAATGTGAGCGCTACGTTTCGTGATCTTGATACGTCGCTTCCAAATGATACGATTGGAAAGATAAAGGGTGTGACCGTGAGAGAGTGAAAGTTGAAATAATTTGAAACAAAAAAGCCTCTGAAAAAATCAAAGGCTTTTTTGTTATCGTTTTGTTCCCTTTTGAGAAAGAGAATCAAACGAACTGACCGGGGGTGTGCTGTTGCACTCCCCCGGGGTTCCTCCTTTGTCACAGTCGCTGGTCGTGACATTCACCAGAAGTTCAGATCCAGGAACTTCTCACTGGTTGAGGGTGGTGAATCCTCAGTTGGGCTGCGGGAAGCAGCCGAGCTGGTCGTCCGTGAAGTAGCCGTTGCCGAGGCCCTGGCCACCGCACACCCACGGGTGGACGATCATGGCGAACGGGGTCAAGACCCCGTTGATCCACGTGTCCGCGGCGAAGGCGGGCTGATTCTGATTGCAGCCCAGGTACTCGCCGCTCTCACCGCGCTCGAGGCTGAACTCGACGTGGTCGAAGGTGCAAGCCTCCTCTTCGGTGAGCGAGTAGTGCCCGCGGCCGATGGGACCACCGTCCGTGTCGCCGATGTTCGCCGGCGCGCCGGAGTAGAACAGGTGCACGCGCACGTTGTCCGGGTCGGTGTTGGCGTCGATCACGATGTCCGCGAAGCAGGCGTCACCACGGTCGGCCCGCGAGTCGTTGCCGTTCTCCTGGCCGGGGTTCGGCCAGTTGGGGCAGTTGTCCTCGGGCATGCGGACCGTGTCGTTGTCCGAGTCGCAGAGCGCCAGGGGGTCGGTCTGCCCGTCGCAGTCCTCGTCGTGGAGGTGGCCCGCGTCGCAGACCTCGACGCCCGGCTGACCCGGGACGGCGTTGCACATGGTGGCGTTCGGGCCGTCACAGACCGTGACGCCCATGGCCATGCAGTCGCCGAGACCGAGCGAACAGACCTGACCCAGGCCGAAGCCCTCGTCCGTCGCGCCGTTGCAGTTGTTGTCCGCGCCGTCGCAGGTGTCGTCCGCGGGGACGACCTCGCCCATGCACGGCCCCCACTGGGCCATCATGCAGGAGCTCCAACCGCCCTGGCAGAGGCCGACGCCCTCGGTGCCCTCGGGCCCGCTGTAGCAGGCCATGGTGAGGGGGTTGGCGTTCATGGCGTCCTCGTCGGTCATGCCGTCGCAGTCGTTGTCCATGCCGTCACAGGCCTCGGCCACCGGAGTGACCTCACCGTTGCAGGCGCCCCACTGGGCGTTCATGCAGGTGCTGACGCCCATGACGCACTCGCCCTCGTCCGTGCCGCAGCCCATGGTGATGGGATCGTTCAAGCCGAAGACGTTGTCGACGTTGCCGTCGCAGTCGTCATCGATGCCGTTGCAGACCTCCATGGCCGGCGCGCACTGCTGGGGGCAGTTCTCGTCGGTCAAGGCGTTGCAGTTGTTGTCCGCGCCGTCGCCGCAGACCTCGTTCGGCTGACACGAGCCGTCATTGTCGGGATCGTCGCCCCAGGCGCACTGGTTGGGCTGGCCCTCGACGGCGTTGACCTGGCAGCCGCGGATCTGCTCCGAGCCGTTGGGCACGCAGTAGAAGTGGCCGTCGGGGCGGATCGGGCAGTGCATGCCCTCGGCGCAGTCCGCGTCGTCGTTGCACGGCATCTGACAGGCCGCGTCGTCGCCGGCGTTGCAGCAGTTGGGGATCTGCACCTGGCTGCAGGCGTGCGTGACCTCGTCGCGCACGGGCTGCAGACACCAGTCGGGCTGCTGGTCGCACGGCTCGGGCCGGCAGACCATGTTGACCATGTCGCACCGCATGTCCGCGGCGCAGTCCACGTCGCCCAGGCAGCCGGCGCACTCGTGGGTGTCCATGTTGCAGACGCCGAGCGCGCAGTCCGCGTTCTCGTCGCAACAGCCGAGGGTACCGGCGGGCTGCTCGTTGAGGGACACGCACTGGTTGAGGTCCTGGTCGTTCGTGAGCTGGTCGCACCAGCCCAGCGCGCCGTTCTGGTCCTCGCAGCCCGAGGGCTGGCACTGATGGTTCTGCGGATTGCACATGTCCTGCGCGTTGACGCAGTCCGTGCTCACCGCGCAGCCGGCGCCGGGCTCGAGGCAGACGCCGAACTGGCATTCCAGCCCGACCATGCACGGACCGACGTTGGGGTCGCCCTCGTTGCAGTCGGCCAAGAGGCCGCGGCCGCGCTGATCGCCCTGGTTGTTGCCGCCGTTGTCGGCGCCGTCGATCTTCTCCCCGCACGCGGGAAGAAGGGTGCCCATGAGCATCGCAATGCCCAGGGCCTTCGTGAGAATGATGCTTCGCATCGGTAGGATTTCTCCACGTCATGACGTTGAGCCCTTGCCAGTCTCCACCAAGCAATGTTTCTCATTTTTCTTTTGTACTCTTGCACCATTTCACTCCCCCTTTCTGTGGGATGTGAGTGCGTGAATACAGAAGGCACCATTGCCTTCAAAAAATGATACACACTACTCGTGTTGACCGGTTCGAGCAGGTATGCCACCAGGGTTCCTCGCGAGTCCACTGGCAGCGATTCGGGACACAGTCCCACTTGAGTGTGACAGGATTTCACCTGCACCAAAAATATTTCTTTTTCAATGTTAGTATGAAAAAAAATATTTTTGGTGCAGAGAAATCCAGTTGTAACGAACTTGAATATTGAAACATGTCCCAAAAAAAATGGGATGTGCAATAATAGCACGAAAAAATATTCCTGTCAAATTGTAAATGTGGAAAAATTAAGCCATAGAAGCAAATTTTTTCACATTTTACAGACAGAGAAAAAAATAAAATATATTTTGTTTTTTTCTCTGTTCTCCGGGCCGCAGTGCGACTCGGAGAAACTCCTTGGTGTGGCTTCTGTACCCGGAAGCCACCTCGGGTTTGACGCTACTACTGATGCAGCGTCCAGTACATGGCGCTCGGAGGACCAAGCCCCAGACACTCCAAGTTGATGTTGAAATTCTCGGGCACTCGATGTCCCAAGAATACGAATCGATCGATGGGCAACATATTGATTGCCCCCTCCTGTCCGCAGTTGCGGCCCTGGTCATCGGGATAGGCCGAGGCCACCAGGTAGGTGCCGTCGGGCTTCATGACCCGGAACTTGATGGCGTGGCTCTGCATGAAGTGCAGCTCCTCGCCATAGTTCACCTCGGTCCCCAGGGGGAGCCCGTAGGCGTCCACCTCTTCGGACACCACCCCGATGATGAAGTGCCCGGGCTTGACCCGGAGCACTCCCGGAATGCAATTGCCGTAGAAGCAGTGCTCGGCTGCGGTGCACTGGTCACTGCGCAGGCAGTCATGCCCCAGCACGGCGGCATCCGGTTCGGGCACGCAGACCGACTCACGGCACACCTGCCCCTGGGGGCATTCGCCACCCAGGTCGCAGTTGATCGAACCGTCGGGCACGTCCAACACGATGGCCGCGTCCAGCACCCCCACCTCGAAGGTGGAAGCGTCCATCGTGGACGCATCGACCACCTCCGCATCATCGGGCCAGGTGGCCCCGCGCAGGGTGGACTCGCCGAGGCAGCCGGTGAAGAGGAACGCCACGAAGCAGGACAGCATGAGAGAAAAACGGTTCATGAAATACCATACTGCTCCAGGCCTCCCTGGAGACTTTTGGGGCCACGACCATGTGTCGGGCGTTGTAATACAAAAAACTCGATCACCCTTTTGCAGGTGAACGTTCAACACTATCAGAAAAACAAATGCTTGTCAATGCAAGCACATGTTTATAACTCACAAAATTTTTGAATACAAAAAAACACTGCTTTGATACAGTGCTTTTTTGGGTTCATCTAACAAGAAGTACTTCTTATCACATGCACGTGCCCGGGTCTCGCTGATGAACTGAATCACCGGCGAGCCCGAGCGTCGTTGCCAGCAGGACGCGAATCGCGCCGAGCCGTACTAGTCATCTTGCCCCTGACTACATGGGGATCTGGATTTGATTGCTCTTTTTGCTTCCTTCACCAGATGTGAAGAAGAAAGCTCACCCCGAACGATTCGGGGAGGGTGCGGCTCACTGCGCGCAGAAGTCGATGCCCGAGGTGGGACCCGTGGCGTAGTTGTTGGGGTCGGTCCACGGGTGGGAGATCTCCTCGGTGAAGACCGGATTCCCTTCGGGGTCGCGGAGCGAGGCGTACTGTCCGCCCACCCAGACACCCTCGTGGAGGTCGGCGCGCCCGAAGACGCGAACCTGCAGCTCCACGCCGCTACTCCACCAGCTCCCGCACAGGTCCTGCGCCGGGATGTTGATGCTGGAGGAATCGCGGGTGAACCCGTCGCGACCGATCTGCGCGCCGTTGGCATCGAAGACGCCGTAGAAGACGTGGATCTCGCAGCGGTCGCTGGGGAGGAAGAAGGGGTTCTCCAGGGGGACGCGGCAGCTGGCCACGAACTGACCCTGGACACAGACCTGTCCCTCGTTGACGAAGCCGTCGCAGTCGTTGTCGTCCTGGTCGCAGAGCTCCGGCGCGCCGGGGTGAACGTCGGGATTGTGATCGTTGCAGTCCTCGCCTTCGGCGAAACCGTCACCGTCCGCGTCCACCACGCACACGCCGCCCTCGTCGGTCTGACCGTCGCAGTCGTTGTCCACGTTGTCGCAGACTTCGACGGACGGCTGGATGATGGCCGCGTTGCACATGCTGGCGTTGACGCCGGTGCAGGCGAAGACGCCCTGACGAAGGCACGCGCCCACGCCGACCGAGCAGGCCTGCCCGATGGTGAAACCCTCGTCCACGGTGCCGTCGCAGTCGTCGTCGGTGTTGTTGCACCGCTCCGCCGCGCCGAGATGAACCAGGGCGTCATGATCGTTGCAGTCCACGCCTTCGGCGAAACCGTCACCGTCCGCGTCCACGGGAGCGGGCGCCTGGCAGGTGCCGTTGTTGCACACCTCACCGACCGCGCAGTCCCCGTTGTTCAAGCACTCCACGCACATCTCGTCCACCACGGCATCGCCGTCGGTGTCCCAGCGGTCGCAGACCTCACCGACAACGCAGAAACCGTCATGGTCCTGGTCGCGGCAGATCGTGCACGAGCTGGGCTCCCCCGCGGGCGGAGGGACCGTGGCGCAGCCGGGAAGGCTGTCGTGCGGAGCGTGGAGCGGCAAACACCAGCGGAACTGCTGGTTGTTCACCTGAACGAGCCGGCACTGACCATCCGCGCCGCAATCGCGGTCCGCGTTGCAGGCGATACGGCAGGGCGCGTCGTCACGCGGGCCGGTGCAGCAGGTAGGGTCGATGGCGTGGAGGCACTCGTGCCCCCGCACCTGGGCGTCGTCGCACACGCTGATGGGCGTGCACGTGACGTTGAGGCACCGACCGTTGGTGCACACCTCGTCGTCCGCGCAGTCGGCGTTGTTCTGGCAGGCGTCGGGATTGCCGATCTCCTGGCAGGTGCCGGCCACGCACTGCTGGCCGGGGGCGCAGTCGCCGTTCACGCGGCACTCCGGGGGGAGGCCGGCGTCCGGATCGGGGGTGACGTTGCCGCCGCTCCCGCCGTTGCCGCCGACGATCTCGCCGCCGAAACCGCCCTGACCGCCGGTGAGGCCCTGGTCGGGCTCGAGGTTGCCCCCGAAGCCGCCACTGCCGCCGACGATCTCGCCACCGCTGCCACCCTGGCCGCCGCTGCCACCCGCGCCGCCGTTGTTGGCGTCGGGGATGACACAGAGACCTTCCGGACTGCACTCGCGGCCCTGGGGGCAGCTCGTGTCGTTCCCATCGGGCTCGCAGGTGGCGTCGCGGCCGTCCTGGCCGGGCGCACCATCGGTACCGTTGGTACCGTTCAAACCGGGCTGACCGTCGGCGCCGGTGGCGCCGGTGGAACCGGTGGAACCGGGCGCGCCAGGCGCGCCAGGCCCGCCGTTGGTGCCGTTGGAACCGGCCGGACCGATGGAGCCGGGGGCTCCGGGTTCACCCTTGGCGCCGTCCTTTCCGTCGGCGCCGTCCTCGGGGGGGTTGACGTTCCCGCAGGCCATCGCAATGGCCGCGGAGAGGAAGAGGGAGAAGACCTTGCGGTTCATCTCGTGCTCCGTTGGTGGTGACATCCTCGCGCTGCTCCGCGAGAATTCTGTTGAAACACTTCGCAAAAAATCGAATCTATTTCCTCAAACAAACTCCAAAGCTCTTTCGCCAGTCTTTCAGATCCACCTGAATTTCCAAGACATATGTCTTGCCCAAAAAGGGAAGGTGTTTACTGCCCAGAGGGGTTTCCACAATACGTACAGTACGATAGTGGAAAACCCTGGCAATCTGAGAAGCCGAACGAAGAATTCTTCTTCATCTGTTTTGAACGTGGGTAGCAGTACCACGCTCCGAGAGGAAAACCTGACCCATACCTGAGTCCACCCGCCCTCTCTGTCGCACCCCTCAAAGGGCGGGCAGAAGGAAACGGATCAGGTCAGGAAAAGAAGTTTCAAACATTAAAAATTCTTTTCCTGACCTCAACTCAAGTATTTTTTTGCTTTATATAGCTTAATTTGTAAAGTGCAAGCCAAAAAAAATCACATTTCTATACCTCTTTTTAGGCACAAAAATCTAGCTTTTTTCAAATTTAACGAGCAATAATACCATATTTTAGCCATTTTGTCAAGCCTTTTATCCACCCATATGCCTACAAGCATCTACTTATAGAAATATCGGTATTGGGGAGTGTTGCCGTAGCTTCACTCCCCCCTCAGGAATCCATCATGGATTCCACTCCTTCACTGACCATCCTGGTCAGTGCCGATGCCTATCCCCTGTGGTCGCCACCACAAGAGTCCCCGGCTGTAGGCACAGCCTTGTTGCCAAGCTTAGAACTCGACCCCTCCGAGCACGGCGCCGCGGAAGCGCCAGTACGAGTCGCCCTCGTACTTCTGGACCTCGATGCCGAAGCCCGGCTCGAAGGCCAAGCGGGCGCGTCCGTAGTGCACAGCGACCTGACCGATCAGCCCGAAGTGATACTCCGGGGTGAGCGACAGGTCGTTCAACCACGAAGCGTTGGCGCCGAGACCCGGCCCGATATCGAGCCAGTCGGTGACGTCCCACGCCACGGTGAGCCCGGCCATACCGCCGTAGCTGTAGTCCGAGCCGCCCACGCCGCCATACAGGCGTGCCATGGGCCCGTTGAGCGCCGCGATGCGCCACCCCAGGCTCAAGTACAGGCCACCGATGGCCGACTCCCCATCGTAGAACGACGGGATGCCGAACGCGCCGACACCGAAGTGGAAGCCCGAGGGCGCCGACGAGGTGTCCTGCTGCTTGGGGCGGCAGTCCAACTCGTCAAACTTTCCATCCTTGTTGGTGTCCTCATCCGGATCATTGATCTTGTTCCGGTTGAGGTCCCAGCAACTCGGAATCTCCGCCTTGGCAATCTCACGGATGTGGTCGTCGGTGACGACCGGAGAGGTGTTGCCACCATCCCCCGGTCGACCCGAACCGGCGTTGAACTGGCCGCCCTCCGAGCCAAAGCCCGAAGAGGACGTACAGAACAGGTAGACGCCACGCCCACGCTTGCCCTCGAGACCCTGCAAGGTCATGGCAACACGGAAGGCGTTGCCTCCCGCATTTTTCACGGCCTCGACGCCGGCATTCTCCCGGTTGAGAGCGAACTTGGGGTTCCGCTTGTCGTCTTCCTTGCCGCCGCTGGCGATGCCCATCACCCCAACGTTGCCATGGGGGCAGATGCCCACCGCTTCGCGGGCTTTGACAGCAAGCCGGTCTTCTTCAGGGACCCGCTCATTGTCCGCCGAAACGAACCAGAAGGTTCGCCCTTCCTCGGCCGAAACCATGGAAGCACGCGGCGCCTCGGTAGGCGGCGCAGGCGGAAGCGGTGAAGCTTCCACCACGGCGGAAGGAACGTCCTCGGGCGGAGGCGGTGCCGCGGCGAGCAGCTGCTGCGAGGCCGGCGGGCACCCGTTGTTGGGGACATCGCCGATCGTCATCGGGCAGTGGTCGTTGACGTCGAGCACGCCGTCTCCGTCGTTGTCCGGATCCGGGCACCCGTCGTCATCCTGGAAACCATCCTCGTCCTCGGCCGCCTGCGAGCACTCGTCGCCTTCGCTGATTCCGTCGCCATCGGGGTCAGACCCCGGCGGCGCCTTGGGCAGCTTGGCCACGTGCTTGGCGTTGCAGTCGAGACCGTTGTCCGAGGTGTTGAGATCCGGACAATTGTCGCACCGGTCACCCCAACCATCACGATCGCGATCGAGCTGGTCGGCGTTGGAGGTGTCGGGGCAGTTGTCGCACAGGTCACCCGACCCGTCATGGTCCCGATCCAACTGGCCAAAGTTCTTCACCTCGAGGCAGTTGTCGGCCTCGTCGACGACGTCGTCACCGTCCTGGTCGCTCGCGCCGTGGTCCGTGAGGGACGCGGGCGCGGTCGGGGGCGTGGTGGCAGGGGCGCTGGCCGGCGCCGGGTCGTTGAAGTCGACGTTGACCTGTGCGCCCATGCCGTAGCTGAGCTTGACAGGCGCCAGCTCCTCGGCCGTGCAATTGCGATCACTCCCGCAGAACTCTCCGCCCACCTTGACCTTGGTGGACGTATCGAGCTTCTCGAACTCCTCCAGGGTCATGGCCGTGGTCGCGGCCGGGTTGAAGAACGTGGCGATCGCGAAGATCGCCGCAACGAACAAAGTGACGATGCTGTTACGCATGGTCGCACTCCTATGCCAACCCAGCGGGCGGCGGAAAACGGGGCAAAAACCAACGGGGCACCACGCCCCGCATGTCGCAGGGCGCGGAATTGCCCCCGTAATCGACGTTCAAATCAGCAAAAACTTTCCTGAACTGAACGTCAACTACGAGAGGCAATCCCCCGTTGTTAACGTATATTTAAAAGAACACGATAGCTTTTGGCTACCGATGATTGAACTCTCGTACAAGTGCAATCATCTACAGCCAAATTTTCTCTTGTTGACCCGCGATGGTCACAGTGACAAACGCGGGCCAACGCGACCCCAGTCAAAGCTCGCTTCCCCGCCTCCATGGCAGGAATACGAAGCTTTAGTAGAGGCCACTGTCGTCGCCAGACGACGTGGAGGGGGCACGAGGCCGTTTCGGCTTGCCAGGCCGTGGCTCGTGCTTGTGGTCGAAGAGAGGCCGGCGAGGGAGCTGGATCACGGGGAGCGTCTGGTGATTTCCACCCACAGGTTTCTTGATCTTCTCCCCGTTGGTCTGTGGAGCAGACGGAGGGGTCTGTTCCTCCTGCTCCTCCTCATCGTCACCATGGATCAACTTCTTGATCTGATCCAACGCAGGCAGGTACGGCTCCATGTTCGCGTTGAACGACCGGGCGACCATGTCGTTGATCTGCCCCTGCGTCATGGACACCGGAGGAGTTCCCGAGGTGCTGTAGCCCGTGTTGCTGGGCTGCTTGAGCACCAAGTGAACCAGGCCGACCACCACAACGATGAGCATGGCCAAGATCAAGATGAAAGCCCGCGTGAGGCTCTTCACCTCAGCCTTGAGACCCGCAGTGGCCGCGGCGACCTTCCGCTTGAAAATCGCCCCAGCACCGAACGAGGGCAACTCCTTCAGCAGGTCCGACACATGCTGATTGGGTGGAAGGATGCTCAGGTGTTTTCCACAGAACGGACAACTGTTGAACTGGATGGGGAACCAAACCCCCTGATCATGTGCCTGACAGACTTGGCCGTTGTCTGCCATCTCCTCAGCATTGGCACAATACTTGTCGTTACCCACGACAACCCGCATCGTACCACCACGAGCAAGGGCCATAGAGGCCTCCTCTGGATGTGAAATGTCTCTCCATGACCGCCTACTACACGGTCTTTTCGTACAGCCAAAGATACTTCCTGTTCTGTACGAAAAGACCGTTTTTAGGTGAGTTGCAAAGAACAAATCAATTTTTTTGGCCTATTTAAGCCTATTTCGCCCTATTGTTTTATATTGACAGTTGAAAATACCACAAAATAGCTCAATTGTCAAGAATATTTTTGTGCACAACTTTTTTTAAACAAAAAAGACCCCTGGCCAAAACCAGAGATCTTTTGAGACAAAATTTACGCGGTTCGTTTTTTCAAATGTCTTTGTACCACCAGCATACTCATAAGCATAACTCCAAGCACAAAACCAACCACACTATTGACCAAAAAGTTTGGTCGTACTGGCAAGTTGGTCACCACTGGCTGATTGACCACTTTCATTTCTACATCTTCACCCACGTACTCAGTTCCCTTGGTCACCAAAGTATCAATAATAGCACTGGCATAAGCTTTGGCCTGAGCTGGCTGAGCATGGTAGGCACTTACGTTCATGACACCGGTTCCAAATACAATAGACGCATCTACAGTTTTTTCCCAGTGCTTCCGTTTGGTACGCTCAGACACATTTTCAAAGTAATCTCTATCAAGTTGAAAATTTGAATTCGCCATGACCTTGTCATAAAAATCACTGGTCTTCACCACCTGTGCCAAGTTATCACCAATACGTTCCGCTGATTTGGCAACGGTATAAGGGTCAACCCCAAATCTTGACCTGGCAATAATATATACCTGTGCATCAGCGCGGTATTGAACCGGAGAAATAAAACTGAGGGCTAGGGCAAGAAATATACCCATGAAACCACCAAGTACCAAGCGTCTGGTAGAACGACCCAGTACCAAAGAAAGAGAGTCCATACAAAATGACAAAATGTATATAAATGACAAAAAATTAACTTTTTTTCACTTTTACTTCTACAGTTTTACCCTGACGAAGTACAGTAAGCACTACTTCACCAGGAGCATTCAAAATATCTTCACGAACTGTTTTGGGATCAAATAATTTATTTTGTACGGAGACAACAATATCTCCATTCATGACGCCTGTTTTACCTCTAAAACCACTCTCTGTAACAAAAAACCCAAAGTGTGTTTGGGGTACACCGTGTTCGTCTTTTTCAATACCTTCAAGAACATATCCTGTTACAGCAAAAAGGGTGTTTTCAAGTGGCAAATTTTTTTGAACCAAACGTAATTCACGGTTAATATCACTGGCTGAAAGAAGTGAACCATTTTTGTCAATAAAACCAATAAGCTCTGCTTTTTCGTTGACAACAAATTCTGAACCCATGGCAACAGGAGAAATTTTGGGAGTAAACAAAACAATACTCCGAGCCACTTCTTTGGTCTTGGTAAGAGGAAACAACAGTTCTGTTTCAAAAAATTCATTATCTTTATAACTCCACACAATTTTTTGTGAAGCAGGTACACCTGAAAAAAGCGAAACCACAGAAAAACCTTCCCCATCAATCTGTACATAACTAAGACCACCTGTTTCACTGCGTACCATTTTTTTGATTACATGCGTTCGTCCTTGACTATCTACAGCTTCCAGCATTGAAATATCTTGTGATACATTTGGTACATACAAAACAGCCCAACCATCCAGAGTGAGTAGTGTAGCGTTTCCAACAAAACCAGAAGCATCATAAAAATTTCCAGATAATTTTTTTCTTTTATCAAATATTTTTACAATTTTTCCTTTGAAATTTTTTTGATCATCCATGCTCAAAGAAGTATTTTTTTCATTTGATTTTGTATTTTGAAAATACGTAAAAATAGAACGTGATGCTGGTACGGCAGGAATAAGCCAGGTGATAGAAACAGCCGCTGCAGCAATACCAGCAGCAGAAGCAAGTAAGACAACAAATAAAACAAAAACAACAAACTCCTTGAGTTTGCGCTCTTGCTGATGTGGTCGTGGTGGTAAGTGAGGTGCTTGTGACATGAATTCGAGAAAAAAACTATATCCAACGGACAAAATATACTATAATTATAATCAAAAGAAGTGTATTTGTCAAAAGAAATCGAAATTGTTTTTTCCACTCAACACCATTTTCATCCCAATGAAAACGAGCAAGCAATATAAGTAGATACCAAATCCATGTCATAAAAAGTCCCAAGTTCAAATACCCCAGTGGCAAAAAATGTAATGCCCACAAAAGTTGCATTCCCAAAAATCCTACCAAAATCATCCAGAGAAAAAAAACTTTTTTGGGTTTGGCAAAATACATTTGCCACACAAACGACGAGACACCTCCGAGGAGTCCACCACCCAAGAGGAGTAATATCACAAAAAACAAAGGAGAAAGTGTCAAAAAAAATGGCAACGCAAAAATAAATGAACAAAATCCATACACTGTATACACCCAAGCTGCCATCACAAAACGACGATATGGTTTTTGTAAACTACTGAGTATTTCACCACTCGAAACACCAGCACCATACAAAATTCCAAACAAAAGTCCTGCAAACAAAATAACAAACCGTTGAACCAACAAATCTTTGGGACTTTGAACATCAATAATTTCTACCAACAACATCTGTGAAATAAATAACAGTGGAGTCAAAAATCCAATTGGTTCTTTCCACTTGCGAGTTTTTTTGACAAAAAAATAAAAACTCAACAACAAAAACATGGGAGTAGCAAAGGATAGTATAAAGAGTATCCATGAACTCGGATAGCGTGTAATCAAAAACAAACTTCCCATGACAAACAGGGACATAATGCCACCAAACACAAAATGTTTTATATACTTCATAGAATTAACGTTTTTTTGAAGAAAGAATTTCTTGTATAACTACTTGCAATGTTGTGGCCACAGGAATAGCAAGCACACCACCAATAATTCCTCCCAGCTGTAAGCCAATAAGGAGCGAAAGAATACTAAATACAGGATTCAACCCCACTGCTTTTTGCATGACCTTTGGGATGATAACATGACTTTCAAATTGTTGCACCAAGACAAGACAGATAAATACCACCAAAAATTTGACCGGACCACCTTCAATAAAAGAAAAAAATAAAGCAGGAAAAGCAGAAAGAATAGGACCTACATAGGGAACAAATTCAAGTAGTCCTGCCAAAAGAGCAATCACCGCAGCATATTTCACACCCAAAAGTGTAAGAACAATAAAAACCAATACACCCATAATACCACTGAGGAGCAATTGTCCTCGCATCCAAGCACCCAATTTTTCTCTCACTTTGTCAATTACCTGCAACGTAAATGGCAAAGACTTTTCACTTACCAATGACTGCAACATTTTTCGCAAGGGATCTTCTTGAATTACCAAATAAAACGTAATCACCATGACTACAAAAAATGAAACCAATCCCCCAAACACAGCACTGATACTTGAAAATACTCCAGAAAAATTGCTCACACTGGTACTCGGCAAAAAAAACAGACCCCCTTGTGAAGTTATTTCAGTGCCAAAAAGTTTTTGTACTAACTGGTGATTTTGAAGTGTGGTAATATAAGCAGTCCCATTTTGAAAAAGCTTTGGCATGTCCCTCAAGACTACAGGCGTGAGGGCCGCCACAGATACACCCACAACTCCAAAAAGACACGCGTAAACAATAAGTACGGCCACACCCCGTGGAATATGCCTTTTGTGCAAGGCCTTGGCAAACGGATCAATCAGTGTTGAAAAAATAAGTGCAATAAAAACCAAAAGTAAAGTATGCCAAAGAAGCGAGAGCATATACCCTGCCAAAAGAAAAAACGAAATCCACAATAAACTTTTGGGACTTATATGAATAGTATGTTCTTGCATACCCAAAAAACTATTACTGGTATACGCCTTGGCCATTGAAATTCCAGTAAACTTAGTATACACTAGGGGTCAAAGTTCTTCAATGCAGACTATGCCAACCTACGCCGTCAACAAAAAAGCCACTTTTGAATACGAAATCCTCGAAAAATTTGAGGCTGGTTTGGTTTTGACTGGGGCAGAGGTAAAATCTGTTCGCAGTGGCAATATCAAACTCACGGGGGCCTATGTAACCTTTCATGACACCAGTGCCACACTGCTCAATGCACATATTTCTCCGTACAAATTTGCAACCAATGAAGAATATGACCCCACTCACACCCGCAGACTCTTGCTCAAACAAAAAGAAATCAGTTATTTAAGAGGAAAATTGAGTGAGAAAGGCTTGACAATTATCCCTCTTTCCGTATATACTACAGGAAATAAAATCAAAATTGCTATTGGTCTTGGACGTGGAAAGAAGACATTTGATAAGCGAGAATCCGTCAAAAAACGAGAACAAGAGCGAGAAATAGCCAAAAAACTCAAAGAACATTAAAATTTATGGGGATGACAGGTTTCGATAGACGGACCTAGTTATCGGTAGAGGCATGTCGAGGTCGCCTTTCCTCGTTAAACCAAGGCAAACGCTAGATGCAAATCTTGCCCAAGCGGTGAAAAACACATTTGCTAACGCATTTGCTCGTCTTTCATTTGCTCCTGCTCTCGCCTAATAACCTGAGCCATTGGTCTCTCAATACTCGATAGAGAGTCACCGGTGTCAACCCTTTCGAGTGTAGAGCACGCTGCGTGCTCCATGCACATGCTCGAAGTTCCTACTGGAGCTTCAACACGTGGGTTTTTGTCGCTTTTTTATTCACGTGTGACATCACCAAAACGACTCGCATGAGGACTTTACCCGTAACCCGTTTAGACTCCGGTTCAAATCCGGACATCTCCACCATATATATCTATGCGTATATCCCGCAAAAAACGACCAGATAAACCACTTATACCACAGTTCCGCTTGAACACAGGTATTGCTTCACCAGAAGTACGTGTGATTGACGCCGAAGGCAAAAACATCGGTGTTCTTACGATTGCCGAAGCTTTGCAGCTGGCAGCCGAACACGAAAGTGACTTGGTAGAAATCAACCCCAAAGCAGAACCACCTGTGGTACAAATTGTTGAATTTAGCCACTTTAAGTACCAAAAAGAAAAAGAAGCCCGTAAGCAAAAAGCCCATGCCCATGTAAGTGAAGTTAAAGGTATTCGCCTTTCTATCCGCATTGGTGAACATGACCTTCTTATCCGCAAAGAACAGGGTGAAAAATTTTTGGAACGTGGAGACAAAGTGAAGGTAGAAATTATCCTCCGCGGAGCCGAAAGAGCCAAACGTCACATGGCATTTGAGGTGATTACCGAATACTTTAACCTCCTCAATGCGGTTATCCCAGTCAAATACGAACAAGAAGCATCTATTCAAGGCAATAAGGTAACGGCCACCATTGTCCGCAAATAAGTTGCCTGGGGAGAAATACCCAAAAACTCCCTTGACAACTTCTTTTTTTTTCTATATACTACTGCCGCCCCGTAACTAATACATTTTATGCCAAAAATGAAGACAATTGGCGCCTATGCCAAACGATTTGCAGTGAAAAAGACCAAGAAAAACGGTAAGAGTATCGTCAAGGTCTTCAAACGCACAGATGGACAAGACCATTTTAACTCACACGAATCAGGAAAAGTTGGTCGCAACAAACGTGTTGACCATACAGTCCACGAAGGTTTCAAAAGAACCATTACCCGGGCTATTCCTTACGCAAAATAATATTAACCCTTATGTCGAGAGTGAAACGCGGCATGATGCATTCCAAGCGCCGCAAAAATATTTTGGAAAAAGCCTCTGGTTTTGAAGCCGGACGCAAATCACATTTGAAACTTGCCAAAGTTGCCATTACCAAAGCTGGTGTCTACGCCTACAAAGATCGCAAGATCAAAAAGCGTTTGGCTCGCGCCAACTGGCAACTCCGCCTCAATGCAGCTCTTCGCCCACTGGGCATGAGTTACAGTAAATTTATGGGAGCAGTGAAAGTCAAAGGCATTCACCTCAACCGTAAATCTCTGGCCGACATTGCAGCACAGTACCCAGAAGTTTTCAAAAAAATTACTGAGACGGTACAAGCGTAAACCGATCAAAACTTTCAAAGACCCTCATTCGAGGGTCTTTTTTTATGCTCTGTGACTATGTTTGGCCAAAAACAGTGGACAACTACCCTTGACAGAGCCAAAAATTTGTGATAGTGTCCCTGGTTCTCTTTTGTGTATCCACTTCCACCACTGTGTTGGAGACGGGCCCAAAGAGAGGTTCGTTTTTCAACATACTTTTCCACCCTCGTTAGGAGCACCCACCGATGTACGAAGTCGACAGTCAACTCACCGGAGCGGGCATCATCGTCCTGGTCACGTACCAGGCCGAAGGCAAGCCCACGCAGACCATGGCCGAAATCTCGATTCCCTACCCCGCCGTGCCCGACGTGGCGTGGTACACCGAGCAGGCCAAGCTGCTCGAGGTGCAGCTCCGGGACTTCCGGAGCTGCCAAGTCGGGGGCCGTCAGATCTCGGTCATCACCGCCGCCAGGCAGGAGCTCTTGCTTGGCCTGGCCGGCGACGACGACCTCAGCACCCTGCTGGAGGTGGCACTGGGTTCGCCCACCACCACCTCCGAACAGAACGGCCTCGGCGCGCAGGACAGCACGCCGAGCCTCGCCAAAGCGGCCTGAACGGCCTGCCCAGGGGGGAAAGTATGTACCGAGAGCTTCTCGGAACGAACGCATGAGCCAGTGGTCCAACAAACCCCTGGCTCTCCCCTGCTTTTGTGCCTTATATATAGGGCCAAAAAGCAGTGGTGAAAAACCTACCTTGACAAAACCGTCAAAATGTGGTATAGTTAGACATCGTAGCAAAATTCAAATGGCCCATAAAGTGATCGACGTTTGAGCGGGGGCACCCCCTCCTTTGCTCCCAATGCTCGCGTTGATCACCTTGTGGGTCTTTTTTGTTGACAAATATATTGAATTCGGGTATTATATTCCCTGTTACTTCTAAATATCCCCATATGGGAATGCGAAAGAAAATCCGCACAAAATGGAAAGCGGATCGAAAAATTGAAAAAGTAAAACGCGATAAAAACAAGCTGAAACGTGCTATCAAAGCAGCAGCAAAAGCAGCGTAATTTTTCAGCATATAATCTTTCAGGTACCTAGAGTACTAAGTGGGCTGGTAGTTCAACTGGTTAGAGCACTGCCCTGTCACGGCAGAAGTTGCGGGTTCGACCCCCGTCCAGCCCGCTTAATACTCTAGAGTTATTGATTGATTGTATCCATGGAGAGGTGGCTGAGCGGTTTAAGGCGGCAGTCTTGAAAACTGTTGAGGATGCAAGTCCTCCGCGAGTTCGAATCTCGCCCTCTCCGCCAACAAAAAAGTACCCAATATACTGGGTACTTTTTATTTTTTTGACAAAATTTTTCAAGTGAGTTTACTTCCCAACATACAATTTTTTGGGCGTCTCCCCAATAATATTTACACTCATTCCCACATTCACATATTTGTAGAGTTCTCCGACATCAGATTCACGCATGTTGACACAACCATGAGAACGGACCCGTTTACCAAAATCATTGTGCCAGTAAGCAGTATGTAGATAATACCGAGGTAAAAATTGCAGATTCCACTTTACACCTTTGAAATCATAGCCTACCCCTGTATAACGCATGACCGGAACTTTTTTCAAAATTGAAAACTTTCCTGTCGGAGTCTGTGTTGCGGGAAGCCCTGTGGAAACTGGAAAGTTTTTTAGGGCAATACCATCTACCAGGTAGTACAAATGCTGTTTGGTTTTATCCACAAGAATACTTCTCTCCAACACAGGAGAACGAACAATATCTGTGGGTGAAAAACCAAACATTACTTCTTCGTAGTCAGAAAATCCATCGCCATCAGTATCCACAATCTCTTTGCTCGTATGAAACCACAGTTCTTGCCAATCCAGCAGCCCATCAGTATCAGTATCAATGACATCAAACGTTTTGCCATTGGCTTCAAGTGGTGAAAATCCATTTTTTATTTCTTCAAAATCAGTAAACCCATCGTTGTCTGTATCCCCAAGCTGCACATTGGTTCCAAATAAAATTTCTTGTTCATCAACAAGTCCATCTGCGTCGCTATCAGTAACAGCCCACAAAGAAGATGGAAAAAAAACTAACCCAAAAAAGAGTATAAAAAGAAAACGATTACTCCCAATTTTCATCACTCTGTCGTTTTTTGGCTGCATACAAGGCCGAGAAAAGTAAAAATCCTATAAAAGAAGCCACCGCACCACCCAAAAGCCATTTTCGTTCGATTTGAACATCAGGAGAAACCGTTGTCTCACTCGTTTCAGATTGTGACTCACCTGAGTGTTCAGTCTCTGTCACCAGAGGAGCTGGAAACGTACCTGAAGTCGTTGAGGCCACAGCAGCTTCTGCAGCAGCCTGTGCCGCTGCTGCTTGCTCAGCCAAAAGCCTTTTTTGCTCAGCCGTAGCCGCAGCAAGACGTTGTGCATCGGCATTATCACCAATACCATTGCTATCAACATCTTTTGATTCATTTTTATCGAGAGGAAATGCATCAATACCATCTTTGACTCCATCTTTGTCAGCATCCGCATCAATCGGATTGGTACCTTTTTTAATTTCATCAATATCTTTGATACCATCACCGTCACTATCCATTTTGAGTGGATTTGTTCCCTTATCAAGTTCTTCTTTATCTCCAAGTCCATCACCATCAGTGTCTTTTTCTTTGGGATTCATAGATAAACTAATTTCTTTTTTATCGGGAATACCATCACCATCAGTATCACTTGAGTTCGGATCAGTACCATATTTGTTTACTTCTTCTCCATCAGTCAGACCATCACCATCAGTATCAGCCTGCAAAGGATTCATTTTTTTGTCAACTTCTTGTTTGTCAGTCAGAGTATCACCATCACTGTCTACTTTTTTAGTATCAGTACCCAAAAGTTTTTCTTGGTCATCACTAAGCAAATCATTATCATCATCAGAATCTTCGCTGTCACCGAGGTCATCTTTGTCAGTATCAACATCAATGGTAAACTCTCTTTGGACTTCGAGACCTGAAATTTGATCAGGAGTAAGGCTAGTGATTTTACCACTTTTTTCTTGGACAACCACATTACTCAATTTTGCTTCGAGTTTATTTACACCAGCTGAAAGTGCGAGCTCTACCCCTACCTGCTTGGCATCTTCAAATGGGAGATTCACCACAGAAATTGTTCCAATATTTCTTCCATTGGAAAAAAACTGAACATCTCCTGAGAGTTTTTCAAAATTATTATTAATTACAACGGTATATACTTTTACAGAATCTGTGGCAAACCACTTTCCTGGTGTAAGCCATAGTCCTTGATTCACTACAAAGTTAAAAGCAGCTCCCGTTTGAGTTGGAAACAAAACAAGGCCTGCTCCAAGCACTGCCAACGTTTTATTTATTTTGAACATAGACATGATCAGGATACATTTGTATTAGTATATCACCTTTCTCATCAGTTCGCCAAATATTTGCATGAACCCGCTGCAGGCGTCTCAGGGCTCGAGTGGTAGGATGGCCATACGAATTTCCTTTGCCCGAAGAAATGGTAGCAATATCTGGAGTCACATACTGCAAAAACATATCACTCGAAGAATTTTTGCTGCCATGGTGCCCAACCTTCAAAATATCACTATCGAGAGTTACTCCATACTTTTTGACCAAGTATGACTCAGTTTCAAATTCAGCATCTCCAGTAAAAAGTGCTTTTTGTGTACCGTACTGCAACAAAAAAACAATAGAGGTATTATTGGAAGCCTTTTCTACCGGAAGTTTTTTGAGTGGTTCCAATTTTTCAATAGTATCATCAGGATACAAAATATGCAGGGTTGTACTTGAAATAGTGATCGTAGATTCACGATTTACTTCGGTATAATCTGCTGTTTTTTCACGCTGTATAGACTCCAAAAATACTGGTAAATATTGGCTCCTTTCTTTTTTCATGCCAGTGAAAAAAATATGTTTCACTTCATATCGCTCTAACACATCCACGCATCCACCATAGTGATCCTGGTCAGGATGAGTAGCCAAAAGATAATCAATAGTATGATCTTGATACGACATCACCCGCCCCAAGGCTTCTAAAATTCGACTATCGAGAGAACAGTCTACCAACATCTTTTCACCATTTGGAAAGATAATAAGTGTTGCATCGCCCTGACCAATGTCCAAAAAGTGCAAGTCTACGTGATCTGTGGGAGCCGGCGAAACAAAAGGTATACGAATGTAATTCGAGTTAATTTTTTCATGAAAAATTTTTTTTATATCATTTTTGGCAAAATACAAAATAACACAAAAAATGATCAAAAGAACTCCGAGAATCGCAAACAAACGTTTTTTCATAAAGATGTATTATTTTTGTGAATACGCATTCCCCACCACAAAAGCATTGCATAGAGCAAAATCATTGTCCACCACGAAATCTGCACTTCGACAGAAGCAAAACTTAGTGCTGAAAACCACTGTACTACGGTAACCACGTACTTCAACACAAAAAAAGCAAGGTATGAGACTATTGTAGCACACGGAAGATAAAGAAAACCTAAAGTCGTAGCGCCAAAAGAAAGCGCCATAGCTACTGGAATGGCTGGCAAGATAAGAATATTGACCAGTGGTGCAACCAAAGAAAGACGCCCAAACTGAAAAAGAATGAGGGGCAGAGTAGCCAAAATAGCAGCACACGTAGATGAAAGCGACTCACGCAGACCCAAAAATTGAGGAACACGAGCAAATTTTGTAGCAAAAAAATTAGAAAAATACATGAGCCCCAAAGTAGAAAGCACCGAAAGCTGAAAACCAGCATCAAATAACAGTACCCATGGGTTGTGGACACACATGAGTACCGAAGCAAAAACAACCGCATTGGTGGCTCGTGAGGGTCGTCCCAACTGACGAGCCGTCAGTGCAATGATACCCATGAGTCCAGCACGTACCACTGAAGCACTGGCACCCGTAAACAAAACAAATATACCAATAGCACTCACCGTCACCCAAAACGCTTTTTTACGTGGAATGGTGAGGGAGAGTAGCAACGATGCAAATATATTGGCAATAAGAGTAATATTGAATCCTGAAACCGCCACAATATGGGTAACTCCGGTACGATTAAAGTCATTTTGCAAATTTCCAAGGCCTCCACGATACCCATAGAGAATACCACCTACAAAACTTGCATAGGGCTCATGCCACAAGGTATTTATTTTTTGAGCCAAAGCATCTTTTGCCAAAAGAATTTTGGTAAAAAAATAATTTCCTTGCTGCGACTGTTTGAGTGTTACCAATGGACGTGTACAGACCGAATACACTCGAAACGTAGCCAAATATTTATCGTAACGAAAACCTTCAATTGGTTCTGGAGTTTGAAGCTGACAGGTAAGTTCAATCGTATCTCCATAGTGATATCGTGGATACAAAGGAGCTTTGATTGATACTCGTCCATGTACTTTTGTATGAGAATAAAAGTTGGTTACCTGGGCAATATAACGCACTTCTCCGGTACGAACGTCAGGTTCTTCGGCAATTTGTGCTTCAAAGGTTCTTTTTTGACCATTATAAAAAGCAAGTGTCTCGGCATTGTGTACAGGAAGCGCAAATGAAACACGAGCTATTCCAGACCAAAAAAACAAAAAACTCAACAGAAAAAAACGAACTCTTTTATGGTGAAAAAATAAGGGGACACAAAACAGCACAAGAAAAAAAACACCAAATACCCAAGTACTTGAAAGCCTCTGTGTGCCAAAAGAAAAGGTAGCAACACCCAAGAGAAAACAAAAACAAAACGCGAGAAACGTTTTGCTTTTTGATTGAACAAGAGAAGTAACCATACTACATTTCAACGATGGTTTTGTCACCCAAAATCATTTTGTGACCAATAATACTTGAATCTTTTCGTTGAATAATTTGAGCTTTTTTACCAATGAGACTGTCGACGATCTTAATAGGTGCATCAACTTTGGCATTATCAAGAACAATTGAGTTTTCTAGAGTGGCATTGTATATTTCCGTTCCCTGACCAACGGTTACATAGGGTCCCACCGTACAGTTTTCCAAAATACAGTTTTCGGCAACAATCACCGGTTCACGCAGCGTAACATTATTTTTTATTTGTGAACCAATACCAATATGTACCTTACCGGATGTCGGTGGGAGAGAAACTCCATGATGTGAAAAATCATTTTCACTCATAGTATCCAACAACAATTTGTTGGCCAAGAGTAAATCTTCACACTGACCAGTATCTTTCCACCATCCTGTTATTTCTTTGTATCCAACTTTTTTGTTATTTTTCAAAAAATGAGAGTGAATACTTGAAATTTCGTATTCTCCGCGAGGACTTCTTTCAATACGATCAAATGCTTCAAAAAATATTTTTGGACCATACAAATAAATACCGGTGACCGCAAAATTATTTGGTGGATTTTGTGGTTTTTCAAGAACATCGATCAATTTTTGAGTGGTATCAAACACTGGCACACCAAATCGCTCAGGATCTTTGACCTGTGAAAGTGCCAACATACAATCGTAACTTCCATTTTGAAACTCTTCAAACATTTCACTCAGAGAGCCTAACAAAATATTGTCAGACAGGTAAAACATGAATGGTTCGTTTCCAATAAACTTACGTGCTTCATTTACCACATGTGCAATTCCCTGAGGTCCACCAGTCTGTTCGTAAAATTCAATTTTTATATCCCAGTGTCCCCCATCTCCAATATATTTTTGAAGTTCTGTTTCACCTGGGTTGAGGTTAATAAAAATTTCTTTTACTCCGGCTTCTACGGCTTTTTCAATAGCATGAAAAATCATTGGCTTGTTAGCCAGTGGAAGCAAATGCTTATTTATAGTTGTAGTCACTGGATGCAAACGTGTCGCACGTCCTCCACCAGTCAAAATTGCTTTTCGTATTTTCATATTATTACCACCAGATAAATCCCCTCA
Source organism: uncultured Gammaproteobacteria bacterium (assembly GCA_964566225.1). GTDB lineage: Bacteria > Patescibacteriota > Patescibacteriia > Magasanikbacterales > UBA922 > CAYTKU01. Next base: position 235,300 of record CAZMHV010000002.1, on the reverse strand, counting down.
CAACAATTTTATAATACACGGTCATAATCGGATTGGCCACATAATGGACCAAAGGATTATCAGTTGAGGCATCTTGAAATTCAATCTTTGAAACTGCCTGTTTCAAAAGAGTTCTGTCAGAAATTTTTCGTATATGCTGAATATACTTTCTTTTTTGGAGCCAGAGACCCCAATTTTTGGGATTCATCCAATACTTATATACTTTTACTTTTTCTTGTGCCCAACCACCTTTGAACGCAAAGAGCCAGAGTCCCAGTTCGAGTGGGATACCAATAGGAAGCAAGAGTAATAAGGTTGGAAGCTTCAAAAACATAAGCATCACACCATAACGATTTCGTTCCATCCAAAAAAATTTTGTAATGCTTCGAGCAAACTGGTACTTGTGATAAAAAACAGAGTTACTGACCATCACAATTTTATACCCCACCATACGAAGTCTCAAAGACCACTCCAAATCCTCATGGTAGAGAAAAAAATCTTTATCCCAGGAACCATATTTTTTTATCATCTCCACCGAAATCATAAAAGCAGCACCACTGGCATAACAAATTTCTTTGACCGGTGGCAGTGATACATCTTTTATTTTCATGCGATATTCATTGCAAAAACCAAATCCTAAATAGTGAAAAGCATTACCCGTACTATTGATCAAATCGGTTTCTGGATGCAAAAGCATGAGTGACTGGGCAGCACCAATGGTTTTATCATTTTCCATGGTTTCGACAAGAGGTTCCAAACAGTTGGCAGCCATGAAGCCGTCGTTATTATGAAAATACACGTAATCAAAATTATTGGCAATTGCCCACTCCACCCCTACGTTATTGCCACCAGCAAAACCTAAGTTTTCTTTTTGTATAAGTAAGGTTGTATGAGGAATTTCTTTGGCCGAGAGCGGCATGACATTTTCTTCCAAAAATTGAACTGAAGAACCATACTGTGGGTGAGGATTATCAACAACAATAAACTCAATACGGTCTTTGGGATACGTAAGTTTTTTGAGTGAAGAAACCACATCATCAATATATGGCTCACAGTGAAATGACAAGTAGACAATAGCGATTTTAGGATAATTTTGCATAGTATTTATGATTTTCTCGCCACTTCCAAATATATTTTATCCAACTCACAAAGTGAATGCGAGCAAGTTTATTTTTAAATAAAGCTTTGAAAACACCAGGGACTTTGGCAGAATCACGTGCGTATCGGTGACGGATGGTAATATCATGTACATAGTACACAGGCCAACCAGCTTCCCACATTCGGTGACACCAATCTGCATCTTCAAGATACATAAAATATCTTTCGTCAAACCAGCCAATAGCATCCACCACTTCTTGGCGAACCACCATTGCCGCGCCGAGCACCCAATCAACGGGCCTTGTGGTGTGGTGATCAAAATCCATCATGAGGAGTCGATCAGTCCATTTTTTTACAAACTTTGATTTTTTATCAAAGTTAATTTGTTTGAGTGGTTTAATAAGTATTGAAGGAAGATCAAATCGATAGCAAGAATACTGCAACGTATCGTCCATATTGAGCAGTTTGGGACCAATACAACCAATTTTTGGATGTTCATCCATAAAACGAATCAATCGTTCAACGGTTTTGGAATTTTCTGGAATAATAGTATCACGATTGAGTGCAAAATAATACCGCGCTTTGCCTGTTTGAAATCCTACGGTATTGCCTTTGCCAAAACCTACATTGCCTCCAGAATTCACATACACAACCTCGGGGTATTTTTCTTTCAGCATTTCTTGGATTCCATCTTGATTTTGAGAATTATCTGCAACGGTCACTTGAACACTATACGGACAATTTTGAATATCCAAAAAAATCGAATCAAGTGCGTCAGCAATATCGTTTTTACACAGATAATTTACAAATGTGATATTGATGTCTTTCATGGAAGGTTGGGTATATACTCAGTTATTTCCACCATTTTCTTATATCTTCAGAAGATACTTCCCTTTTATTTGTAATATATCTTCTTTTTTCTTTCAACTCTTTTCTCATGTTCCAAATATCGTTCCATCCTTTGAGGACTCCCCTATCAAACAAACAATAGTAAAGAAACTTCTTCAATTCATACCACAAAATGAATGGAAAATCAAGGGTCACGTTTTTGGCATATTCGTTTTTGTACAAAGTCATGAGATGATTTTTGTAACTGTGGTATTTTACAAAGTTCGATTGCGTTTTTTTATTTTTTACGGCAGAAGCATCACTCATTTCTGCAGGGCCTGCCGCACTGCGATCGTGATGGGCCACGGCATCAAGGAGTGTATACGCAGCAAATCCTGCTGAACGCAAACGAAAGGCCACATCCACATCTTCTTTGTACGAATGATAGGATTCATCAAAAAATGTTCCGTCAGCAAAGGCAATAGTTTTCATAGCATTGGTGCGAAACATTGGCAAGGCTCCTGACACACCAAAAACTTCCAGAGCTGTTTGTCCCCGAAACCTTTCTGCTCGAAACGAAAGTTTCATTTTTGACTCCAATTCACTCCATGTTTTTCCAGCATATTTTTCAACAACTCTGCGACTGCGAAATACTTTGAGTCCCAAGGTGTCAATGAAATCAGTAAATTTTTGCTCTCCAAAATCCCATTTCATGAGCCGAGGAGAAACCACTGCCACATCTTTATGCGTATCCAAAAAAGATACCAGTTTTGAAAAACAATCTTCCGCAAGTACCATGTCTTGATTGAGACACAAAAAATATTCTGCATCTGTTTTTTGAAAGAGTTTGTTGTGTCCACCTGCAAAGCCAAGATTTTCTTTGTTTTCAATACACTCTACCGAAACGGGAAAATGTAAAATCTCTTGTTTCATTTTTTGCACCATGTCATCACTCGAACCATTGTCCCAAATATATAATTTCCAATCTTGAAACGTCTGTTTTTTGAGTGAATCAAAAAGAGCGGGTACATATTTTGCACCGTTCCAGGTAACGAGATGGACAGAAAGTTTTGGCATATTATTTTTTAAATTTTTCATTCAAAGAAGCCATACCAATTCCAAGCGGTCGAAACAGAGCAATCCACATCCACACATACCATGGCTCCCATTTTTGAAAATACGTGAGCATACTACGAGTGAAATTTTTTTGCTTCCACACACTGTCACGTTTTTTGAAACTTTGACCAATATAATCCACACATGAAATGACTGGTGTATGCACCACTCGATACCCAAGACGTTTGGCTTCACGACAAATATCCACGTCTTCAAACCAAATATAGTACCGTGGATCAAAAGCAAATCCGAGTTTAGTCACCACATCACGACGAATCATCATAAATGAACCTCGCACAGAATCTACATCTTGTTCCATATTTGCATCAAATCCTTTCATGAGGTAACTGTGAAGCAACGATGGAAATACATGTGGCAATTTCAAAAGAATGCACAGCTGATCAAGCAGTCGTGGAAATCGACGAGGCTGCGCATCCTCATTGATACTTCCATTTTCATCAACCAATTTACAACTTGCAATTCCTACATCAGGGTGGGCTTTCATCCATTCATACATGGTGTCAAGGCTTCCCTCTTGTACACGCATGTCTGGATTCAAAAAAAGCAAAAACTCACCCGTTGCCAAAGCCAAAGCCTGGTTATTGGCAGCCGCAAATCCTTTGTTTTCTGAATTTGAAATCACTTGTACCAATGGATACTCCGACTGTACCAAAGCAACGGTATTATCCTTTGAGGCATTATCTACAATAATTTCTTCACATGAAATTTTTTTGCAACCAGAAACTACTGATTCAATTTGCTGAGCAATCAGTTCTGCAGAATTCCAAGTTACGGTGATAACAGTTATATTTTTTTCCATACATGAATACTTTTATGGAGAACCTAGATTCAAATTTTTTTAAGCTCAGCACGACGGATTTTAAAATCTGGAATTTGCTGCGCCACCAATGCCCAAAATTTTTGTGAATGATTCATTTGTGCCAAATGACACAGTTCATGCACCACCACATAATCAACCAATTCAAGAGGCAAAAAATATAATCGATAATTAAAATTCAAATTTTTTTGAGAAGAACAACTGCCCCATCGTGTTTGATGTTGTTTGATAGAAATTCTTTTATATTCAAACCCATAATAGGTATTCATAAATTTTACTCTCTCGGTAATGAGCTTTTTAGCACGTTTTGCATGTGTTGCATAACTTCCGAAATTTTGATTTACTTCAGAACGTTGTTTGAAAAAAAGAATTTTTTCTTCAATCCAAGTTGACTTTTCTTTCAAAAACAACTCAATTCTTTTTTGAGAAATAAGAAAAGGAGCACTCACTACCACGATTCCTTTTTTTTGAATAGCAACACGAACTGTTTTCATTCCACGTTTTCTTTTTAGGGTATAGGGAAATGATAATTCCATGAAAATTATTTATTTTTGTAATGGACAAAAATATAAAGTCCAAGACCCATCAATACAAGAGGCCAAAAAAATGTCCAACCCCACCAAGGAAAAATTTGTGGCAAAGCACCCAAAAGCATAACAACACCGATACCCAATAAAACAATGCCAAAAATCCATCTTCTGTCTTCTGTCATTTTTGGCAAATGCAATGGAGGTTCTTCAATCGTAGCAGGACCTGAAGCCTGTTCACCACTCACTGAGTCAGATTGTGTGGTAGGAGTTCCTTCTTCTGGTGTGATGATAGCTAGTAAGACATAAATGACAATACCCATACCTCCCACAAAAACAGCACCTACAAATAAGGCACGAACCAGTACCGGGTCAATTTCAAAATAATCAGCTAATCCAGCACATACACCCGCAATCATTCTATCTTTTTTACTTCGATACAGTCTTTTAATAGGCATACAATAATAGTTAATAAAATGAAACTTCTCCTTTTATTTTAGCAAAAAATGAATGAAAAATCAAGATCAAAAAAGCAGTTTCGAACTGCTTTTTATTTTACAAAAATTATCTAATTTAAGCCGAATTTTTTACTTTATTAACTCTTGCACAAATTCAGCAGCCATACTGGTTCGTTTTTTCCACTCAGATGGACTCGACAAAAGCTCACGCCATTTTTCAACTCCCCCTGCCTTTTGAACGGCTTCTTGGTTTTGATTGGGGGTTTCCCAAGAGAGTCCTTTGAACCGTTTATATATAATGTTGAATTTTTTCTTTTTTAAATACACAGGCCAATTCCCCCAAAATTGATAGCCAGTTGAACCACCATACGCTACCACTGCCTCGGTGGCTTTTTTGGAGTATATAAAACACCCTGACAAAAAGTCATGTGATACTTTTTCACCCATGGCAGTACTTATAATTTTATTGGGGAGTTGTTCGGTGTAATACAAAGATTCCTGGTGAGCTTTATAATCTTCAGGACGACGTTCACATACAATAACATCAACTTTCTTTTTTTGGAGAGACTCTTGCTCAAGCATTTTTACAACGGATTTTAATTCTCCAGGAAAATGATGTACCCAGTGCAGTATTCGATCAAAGTCGCAATAAAACACATAATCTGGATTTGTTTTCAAGCTTTGCTTAACGGCTTCAAAATATGTTTTTCCAATTTTATTATCTTTTCTTTTTATCACTGTCCAACCATTTTGTTTGAATCCATCCAAGTATTCATTTGGGGTAAAAGGACTCGACACCAACACAATGGCATCAAACAAATTGGTGAGTTCTGTGGTGTATAATGTAGAAAGCCATTCCAAACCTTTGTGAGGATCATGAATGGTAGTAGCAAGAGTAATCATAAAAAAATGAAAACAGCCCCGAAGAGCTGTCTTGTATTAACACGTAGGACCGTTTTGATTTTCAATACCTTGTTTTTTGAGCGCGGCATACTTGGTCATAGTATCACGCATCGCTTCATGAACTTCACGCATTTGAATTCCAACTTTACCCAAATTTTCTGATGCCAAAAAATTATTGGATCGTCCTTTGGTAGCCAGTCCCTGCTTCACTAAGTCATCGTTTGAAATCCACTCATTGGTGTGAGTCGCATCAACCATTTCTTCATACAGAGCAACAATTTCTTTGTGTTTGAGTGTTCCTGGATTGGTCACATGAAAAATACCAGAAGCTTTTTGATTCATCAGTTTGTAAAACACTTCCACCATATCGTCAACAATCGTCACACTATTTTCTACATCAATAACTTTTGGATAGGTTGCCAGTTTATCAATCATATTTTGAGGCGATGGCACATAATCAATTGGCATTCTGATACGTGCAATGGCTGTATGTGGAAGTGTCGAAAGCACCAAATCAGCAGCCCATTTGGTACGAGAATACGTTACTTCTGTTGGATTTCCCATATCTTCTTCACGCCATTTTTTATCTTCATGAGGTGAGTCTCCATAAAAAATACAACCTGATCCAATATGTAACAAAAATACTCCTCGTTCTTGGCATCCTTCAGCAATCACAATAGGAAGTTTGGTATTCCCCAAAATTGTCTCAAGTTGATGATCTTCGCACCAGTCAACATTTGGTTTGCCACGAACACCAGCAGCATTGAGTACTGCATCAGGCTTATGTTCATCAAGAAGTGCCAAGACATCTTCTTTTGAAGAAATCATTTTATCGGCAAGCACTGCTTCTGTCCCCCAAGCAGCAGCACATCGTTCTCCAATATATCCTTTTCCAATAATAAGTATTTTCATATAAATAAGTTATCTTCCGTACCATTTTTCATAATATTCTTGGTACGAACCATCTTTACACCGAGTTACCCAATCCAAATTATTTTTGTACCATGCAACTGTTTTTTCAAGACCAGCATCAAGGTCAGTTTCTGGTTCCCACCCAAGTTCTGTTTGAGCTTTGGTGAAATCCACAGCATAGCGCCTATCGTGTCCGGGCCTGTCTTTTACATGTTCAATAAATGATTCATTTCGCCCAGTCAGTTCCAAAAGTTTTTTGGTAAGAATTAAATTTGGAATTTCTGCTTTGCCACCCAGACAATAGGTTTCACCCATTTTTCCTTTTTGCAAAATAAAATCAATTCCTCGAGCATGGTCTTCAACATAAATCCAATCACGCACTTGCATGCCGTCTCCGTACACCGGAACTTTTTTGCCTTCGAGTAAATTGGTAATAAACAGTGGAATCAATTTTTCTGGAAAATGAAATGGACCGTAGTTGTTGGAGCAATTTGAGATTGTGGCCTCAAGCCCATAGGTGTGATGATATGCACGCACCAAATGATCTGAAGCAGCTTTCGAAGCAGAATACGGACTCTTGGGATCGTATGGAGTTTTTTCAGTAAATGGTGGATCATGGGGTTGAAGTGCACCAAACACTTCATCGGTTGAAACGTGATGAAACCGCTTTTGAAATTCACGAACCGCATCGAGGAGTATTTGTGTTCCAAGCACATTGGTTTTGGTAAAGGCTCCTGGATCCAAAATAGAACGGTCAACATGACTTTCAGCAGCAAAGTGAACAATCACGTCTACTTCTTTGACCACCTCAAAAACAAAATCTCTATCACAGATATCACCTTTGATAAAAATATAATTGGTATTATTTTCCAGCCCCTTCACATTTTCCAAATTTCCAGAATACGTAAGTTTGTCAAAATTAATAATCTCATCTTGAGGATGAGTCTTGAGCCAGTAGTGTATAAAATTTGAGCCAATAAATCCGGCTCCACCAGTAACAAGCAACTTCATAAAAACAATTTTCCAATCTCTTCGACTTTCATATCACCAGGGTTTTTAATAATGGAATGCATACTGCCACCACCATCTTTTTCCCAACGAGGGAGAATATGCACATGCAGGTGAGGCACTGCTTGCCCAGCAGCTTTGCCATCATTCCAACCAATATTACAACCCTCTGGTGCCAAAACTTTCTCTATTCGGGCAAGAGCATTTTTTACTCCCAAAAAAAACTTTTGGGTCAGGTCTTCATTCATTTCTGCCACAACTTCCACATGTACCTTCGGGATCACAACCGTATGACCTTTGGCACAAGGAAAAATATCCAAAAATGCCAAAACAAATTCATCTTCGTATATGGTATGATTTGGAATTTCTTTTTTTAAAATTTTGCAAAAAATGCATGAATCCATAAAAATATACTGAAAAAACAAGGGTGGATCCCTTCTTTCCTCTAGTGTAACGTATTCTCCTCTACTTTTCAACCCCTTTGACCACCTTCCTGAGTTCAGAATCTGAAGAGGTAAAAAGCGGATCAGAAAGTTCAAAACCTACCGGCAGATACTGCCCAACTTCTTGCCAAGGCAAAAAAGTAAACCTCAGGTCATAAAAATACACGGGAATTCCCTTTTGAGTCAGAGTTTTTAGTGCCTCAATCTCTTGCTGAGAGGTAAACCCGGTCATAACTTTCCGTGCTGGAAAAACATACTTATCTCCAAATGAGGTGACCACCACACTGTTTGGCTCAGTCAATGCCACAATTTTTTCTTGGAGAACGGCATATTCTTTGGTAGTCGTATTTATGTGGTCTATGCCTTCAAAACTGGTAAATACTGAGTTATATGAAACAACAAAAAGTAAAAACATACAAACTCCACCACTCCACTTTTTATTTCGTGCCCAAAAAAAATTTTCAAAAAACATTGCCACAAATGGGAGAGCAAAAATATAAATTATCAAAAAATAACGAATTTGTGAACTTCCGAGAGAAGTTTTTCCTGCCAAATTGTCTGCAAAATTCCAAGAACCATAATACGTAACCAGAAATATTGTTACCAATACAAATACCAAAAAATATTTTTTATGGAATTCCGTTCTACTTTTTTGCTTCAAGACTACCAATGCTCCAGCCAACGCAAAAATACTCCAGGCAGAAAATATTTTTACCAAGTATGCCCATGTACTTATGAGCATGTTTTTTGGGTGAATACCAAAGGGAAAGAAGTAATGAAACAATGAAAAAGACAGAGCAGAACCAGCACTTCCATCACTTGCAGGCTTCACATATCCCGTAGCAAAAGGTGAACCATAAAAAAGAAATTGAACATACGCACCAATACCCGCCATACAAAGAATACCAAGAACAAAAAAAATTCGATCACTCCACGTTATTTTATTTAAGGTCCATACAAAGAGAAAAATAAAAAACATACACATCCATACTATTTCCGAAGGTCGCAGCACCATGTCAGCACCAAAACAAAGACCGGAAAGAAACAAATACAAGAGTGACTTTTTTGTTGATGCTGTCTGATTCACTTTGAACCGAGTGGCACCAAACACAAGCCCACAAAAAAACAAAAAAACAAAAAGCACCATGTACTGCAATGGACGAGTAGAGAGATACCACCATGCTGGGAAAAAATACAAAAGTACGGCCGCCCCAAAGCTCACACGATCATCAAATATTTTTTTAAAAAACAAAAAAGCGAGAAGTGGTGTCATCGCTCCAATGAGTGGAATAGTATTTAAGATAACAAAGTGAAAAGCAGAAGGACCAAATATATACACGGCTACTTTGGCAATCACTACAAGAAATGCAATAAACCCCGGGAATCCAATTGGTACCAAAGTATTGTGTACCACGGTCACACTCCGAGGATGCACTTGGTTATCAGAAATCTCTGCATATGGTTCAAACTTGCCCCACGTATTTTCAAATACGGCTGTGCGAGTAAAAAAATAATTGATGCCTTCGTCAGGTTGATTGAAAATAAAATATGGAAGCGACTCTCCGGTTGAAGACTGTTCTTGTATTTTGCCATACGAAAAATACGAATACAGGGCAAAAAAAAGTATACTCAAAATAACAAGTACACTCATGTACAGGCTCGAACTCTGGCGAGTGAATTTTGTCCAAATATTTCTCAAATATTTCATACTCTGCTACAATAAGCAAAAGAATTTACTCGTATTATAGGGATTTCCTCCTTTTTGTGCAAATATGAAACATATTTGGCTGTATACAGCGCTTTTTTCTTCTCTTGGTTTGGGCCTACAGACCCTCTTTTGGCAGAGTCCCTGGATGGGAGTTCCTTTTTTTGCTCTTTTTGTAATTTCTTTTTCAAAGCTTTTTTCAGACCGATTTTTCCCTTCTTTTTCTTTTTTGCCCAAACTGATTCTTTCTTTTTTTCTGCTCCTGTGTGAACTTATGGTTGTGGGTACCATAACCTATTACCTCTCAGGCATTACCCCACTCACCAGCGTTTTTATAACCTTTATTCCATTTTTTACATTATTCCTCCCTGCCCAAACATCTCCCCGCACAGACACCTCCACAACCAATCTTTCGCTGAGGCACGTTCTCTTTTCTCTCCCAGTCATTGCCATTGATGTTTTTCTTCTCTACTATCTCAAAAGTCACCAAATATTTGATGTTTCTACATCGCCCTGGCAAGCGACATCAGCAATCTTTTTTCTTTTATTTTTTGTTTCCACGTTTTTTCTCCTTTTAAACGCGCACAAACAAATAAATAAAACTTTTTTTCTCAGCCTCACCAGTCTTCATTTTTTTGTCACCGTGAGTGTTGTAGCGATTCTCTACCCACTTGGATATGGATTTGATGCTTTTATCCACCGAGCCACAGAACAATGGATTGTTGACAATGGATTTATTCTTCCCAAAACTCCGTATTACATAGGTCAGTATAGTCTCGTTGCTTACCTTGCCCACATTCTCTCGTTGCCCGTTCGACTTCTCGATATTTTTCTCCTTCCTGTACTTTCTTCACTTCTGTTGCCCGCCGTAGTTATCAGCAGTATTGAAAAAATTACCAAAAGTTCTTTTGCACTCTCTTCTCAACTTTTTTGGGTTTTGGGCATGATTCCATTTTTTTATTTTCACCTGACTACACCACACACTCTCGTAGTACTTTTTACACTCATTCTTGTTTTTTTCATGTGTCTCCCAGCTCCCCAGAGACCAAACTGGATTTTGTGGCTCATCTCTGCAACCGCAGTGGCCACCCATGCTCTTATTGGAGTACCACTCCTCTGTATTGTGTTTTTTTTCACACTCCATGAATACAAATGGTTTTCTTCAAGCAAAAAAAAGTATACTCTTCTTCTTTTTGTTTTGCTCAGTGCGCTCACGTTGGTTTTACCACTTCTTTTTACCGCCAATGCTCTTCGCATTCATGCACCACTCCCAGAACTTCATAACCCATTTGCAAAAATAAAAGATTTTGTAGAACTCTTTCAAAGACCTTATTGGTACGAAACCAAAATTATTCCGTTTTTGGAACCCCTTTATATATTTGAACGACTGCTTATTCCTGGGCTTATTTTTCTTGCGGCTCTGGGTCTATTTGTCTCCAAAAAACAAAAAAACTTTTCTCTCCATATTTTTTTGTGGACAGTATTTGTTGGATTTATTTTGAGTAGTTTTGCCCTGCGTACTACTATTACCTTCCCCGATGTTATTGCCTATGAACAAAAAGATTATCCCATTCGATTATTAAAAGTAAGTATTCTCTTTTTGATTCCTTCGGTTGTTGTGGCACTTCATTTTTTGATAGATACCCTCCAAAAAATAAAGTTGGTACAAAAATTCTCTTTTGCATGGAGCAAAATTGCGATTGGCACCGCTGCATTTTTGCTCACAGCGGTTCTGTATTTATCCTATCCACAAAACAATGCCAAAGTTCATTTTCCCGGGTTCCATGTAACCTTGGCCGATCACAAAGCCGTAGAATTTATTCATGCAAGACACTCTGACTACAACTATATTGTGCTCGCCAATCAGTTGGTATCAGTGGCAGCACTTGAAAAGTACAGCTTTGCCAAATATTTTCAAACACCCGCGGGAGAACTATTTTACTATGCTATTCCCACCGGTGGCAAACTTTATGATTTTTATTACAGCATGATCTACAAGGGACAAAAGCGAGAATACATGGATGCAGCCATGGACCTGGTAGGAGTCAAAACCGCCTATTTTGTAGTAGATAGCTACTGGAAAAATGCAGATAAAATAGTGACCGCCGCCAAACAAAGTGCTGATGAATGGTATGAAATAGAAGGAGGAAAAGTATGGATTTTGGTGTATACCAAGAAGTAAAAAATGCTTTCCACAAGAAGCCAAATCCCTTGACAACCAAGGGATTTTTTGCTATTATATGCAGTTCTTCTTTACAATTGAGAAATTGAGATGGATGGTGCTGCACAAAAAAGCA
>CAZMHV010000002.1:172319-223088 GCA_964566225.1 uncultured Gammaproteobacteria bacterium | reverse complement strand
GCAGTTCTTCTTTACAATTGAGAAATTGAGATGGATGGTGCTGCACAAAAAAGCAGCATCGAAGCCGCGGCAGCTTATGCCGTTTTCTTTCCACAAGGAACCAAACCCATGTTGTCGATCAAGGCCGTGTTCGTCAAGTTCGTCATGTTCGTGATGACCGTGCTCACCGGGTGTGCCGGTTTTGTCACTTCGGTGTCCAAAAACCAGTGCCCGTCTCCCCCTCAGTGGAAGGGAGACATCCTGCTCAAGCAGAATGAAAAGGGCGCCATCACGGAAGCGTGGGGAATCACCCACAACACCTGTGGGAAGGAGTTCCTCACCCCCCTCTCCAACCGGGTGGGCGCCAGTGTGCGAGGCAACATGACCCTGCACACATGGATGTATTCACCAACCACCATGTACGGCACGGTGGTGCCACGAGGCATCCGAACCATCACCGTGGTTCAGGTAGGCAAAATCCTTGAGGTGCACTACGACGTGTTCTGCAACCTCAAGGTCAGCCCTTTCAGCATTCCAGCTGATCACCGCGTTCCCAGTCCCCACCCCGGCTACCAGTACTACTCCCTCCCCAACATCACCACCCTGTGTCCGTCCCCCAACGACGTAACACCGGTTCTGCCACTTTTTCCTCCGAGGCCACCTGACCCAACGTAATCACCGGTGCTCAACAAGCGCCCAGGAATTCACGGTCAGGCAGCGCAGCACCATTCCCGTCTCAGTTTCTCATCAACAAAACACCGCCTCAAAACAGCGGTGTTTTATTTTTCTTCAAAATCTATTTCCAGTCCCTGACTTGTCATTACAAATCCACGAATCAGCAGTTTGCCTTCATGAACTTTGTTGTGACACTCTTTACACAGTGGCAGCAAATTATATTTGTGATCTTTATGAAATCTTCCCTCAATATTTCCATGGATATCAGCAAATTCTTGAGGTGAAATATGGTGGGTATCTTCTACTGAATTTTTACAAATAGCACAGCTCGTCAAATATAATTCCGTATGATATTTACTCTTTTGTTTTTTCGTGAGCAATTCAAGTTCTTGATAATCATGTGCTAACTCTTTACGAATATCTTGAGCGCGTTTCAAAAATTCTTTATCAATGTGCAGTGACTGGGCAAATTCAAGACCATAAATACTACTGCCACTGCCTGGTTGCAGTTTTCTTTCAAAAAGAAGTTTGTCTTGCAGAGCATCGTATGCTACCGAAAGATGCACACTTACTACCTGTGATAATTTTTGTATTCTTTGCAAATTACACAGCTGATGCAAATGCGTGGTAAAAATAAACAACGTATTTTTTTCAACCAAGTGTTCAATAGTGGCACTCACAATCGCCAAAGCTGATAAGGTTTCAGTACCATGACTAATTTCATCTCCCAAAATTAAACTTCGGCTACTACATCGATTGAAAATATTTTTGAGTTCCATCATTTCTACTCCAAAAGAAGAAAGCCCTTTTTCAAAATTATCTTTTGCCAAAATTCTGGTAAATAATTCTGTAAAAATAGCAAATCGCATACGAGTGGCTGGTACAAATAACCCACTCTGTGCAAGGAGTACCGCCACTCCAATACTTTTCATAAATGATGATTTACCACTTGAGTTGATTCCATATAACAAAACACCCTGTATTCTTTCTTGTACCAAATTCTTAAATACCGACTCTGTCTGCATTTCATTGTTCTCGCCCAAAAAAATATCATTGGGTACATAAATACCATTTTCTTCTCGTGCTTCTACCAGCAGGTGCCTTGCATCGACTATCTCCAAAAAAGCTTCTCCACTTTGTAGCTCTACAATTTCTGGACGAACCAAACGAAACTGTACTCTGCACTTACAATTACTCACGGCCACATCAATACGTGCCAACAGATGAGAAATACGCACCAGGAGCTCAATAAATTCATCTTCCATGTAACAAAGCTGTTTTACAAACAAATCTCTGGTAAGGGCACTGATTTTGGTCTGCAAAAATACAATTTCTTCAGAGAGGCTTTCAATAATAGGTGCTGTAATTTTTACATTGGTAGTAAGTGGCTTGTACAAAAAATCCGAAAAAGCATACACCACACCATCGAGAGAAACAAAACTTTTTTTGAGCGTTGACTCAATAAGTGCAAATCGACTCCGAGTAAGCGTGAGATGATGCCCTTCTTTGTCGAGCTGTTTAATTTCTACGTATTCTGCTTCGGGTCTGCCAGTTACTTCTTGCAAAATTTCAATGATTTTGGCACGAATACATTCCAATTTTTTTTCGACTTCTCTTTTTTTGTTCACCAACTCATCAAGTTCACTACTAAACCCATTTTGAAAAAAACTATTTTCAATATCCTGATTGGTTACCTTGGTCGTTTCATCCAGATTAAATGTCTTTTGTAAATATTCTATACACTGTTGCAAATTATTTTTTTCTCTCAAAAAATCTTCCAGGGCTTCGTGGTGAGGAACATTTTGAGCTTCGTCCAAAATGCGCTCCGAAGCCAATAGAGAATCAAATAAAAAATTGAGCTCAAATGGATGAAGCCTTTGCAATCGAATGCGTCGAGTGACACGCTCCAGGTCATAGACACTTCGGAGTTCAGATTCGACGGTGGCAAAAATTGGCTGCAAAGATTCTGAAAGTGCAAACCGATTTTCAATTTCTGTTTTTTCTGTGAGTGGATGAAACAACCGTTCTTGAAAAAGTCGGCTGCCCATGCTCGTGACTGTTTTGTTGAGAAGTTTTGAGAGTGTGAGTTCTTGTGGATCACGAGAAGTAATATTGAGTTGCTCCAAAGGATTATTGCCAAGATACAAATACGAAGAGGACGTAAAATGAGTTGGTTTTTCAAGTTTTTGTATAACCTTGTAATCATGTTCAATAATAAACTCCACCAAGAGAGCCAAGGCTTCCGAACAAAGCGGTTTGGTTTCAAGGTCAAGAAATTCAATCGGGCTGAGAAACGATTTAATAATATACGTTTGTTTGAACAATTCATTTTGGTAACTCACTTTCAATCGTTTGGTGTTCACTTTTACATCACTTTCAAATATTTCCAAATACTGACGAATAGTGTAGTCATCAATTTCACTCTGTACCAACGTAAGCAAAATTTCTGATGTCTTATATGACCTCAGCAAACGAAATACTTCGTCAAGGGCAAAAGTTGGATCATCTTTGGTACTGTGTACTTCTTGCAAAAAAGTTTTTCCAGTAGTTACATCAAGTGCGGCATACCCTACGGAATACAAATCTTGATTCAAATCCACACAAAGCGATGCCACAAAATTATCTTCATGCGTAGTAGCATAGTCAAAGTTAACTCCAGGAGAAAGTATTTTTTCAATGTACCTGGTAACTTTGGGAGGCACTCCTTCTTGCCGAACAATAACAATCGTATATTTATTTTCCTGAATAAGACGCGTCAAATAACGATCAAACGCAGCTGTTGGAAACCCTGCAAGAAGTGGATTTTTGAGTGAATTTTCAGGAAACTGTTTATTGCGCCTGGTAAGCTGCAAATTCAAAATCTCGGCAATCTCCTTGGGTTTACCAATTTTAATCTCCTCTGTATCCACACCATACACTTCAAAAAAAGACCCGACTTCAATGAGCACCACAGTCTGTGGTCCATACTTTTCTTCAAAGTTTTTTTGAAGATCAAAATAAATCTCAATCAGAGACCTTTCTGTATCTTCAAGCAGCTTGTGGATATCTTGAGTGTCCATAGGTGGCGGTATTGTATCAAATATCTGGTGGGAGGACAAAAATACTCTCTTTTTTGCTAAAATAAGACAAATTATGGTGTATAATACTTGACAAAAACGTTTTTTTGTGCTATACTGAGCTGTTTGTAGTAGGTCAAAAACTGCTATAAAATGCCGTTCTTTACAAAAGTTACGGAAAAAATTGAGGAAATTGAGTAAGTGATGAGAGAAAAGTCACTCTTTTTTGCCACCACTTACTCAATTTTGAGTGTCACCAAACGCGGATTACTCCGCAACCCTGGGTCGAAAGGACCAAAACCATGTTGAACCTCCGCCTTCTCCCCCTGCTCGGTCTGCTGCTCACGGCCTGCCCCTATGAGGGCTACGAACTGCCCGAACTGCCGCCCACCAACGACAGCAGTGAGGAGACCGTGCCTGCCTACTACAACGAGCCGTCCAACGACGTCGACAACAACGACGGCGCCGACGCGGCTGGTGGCGCACCGGTCGATGCCAACGGCGGCTCGCCCAGCGACAGCGGCGACGAGCCGTCGGCCGGGGTCGAAGATGCCCCGGAAATGACCACCATCACGTTCACGTGGACCCCCGAGGGTGTCTCCTGGAATCGGTGGCATGACCCGAACACCTACCCGCTGCTGCGTGAGGAAGAGTACCCGGCCGGCCACACGATGCCCGAAAACGTCGTGCGAGTCGACCTGCGGGTGCAGTGTGGACTGCAGGGCATGCCGACGTTCTGGGTGCATGGCATCTCGCCGGACAACATCACCGCAACCGTGGAGGTCGAACGAAGCGAAGCCGAAAGCTTCATCGAGTGCCAGATCTTCTGGGACTTCTTCTGCGACGACACCAACCGCACCTGCTGGAAGAACTTCCGCGCCGACCCCATGCGCGAGGAGAATTATTTGTTCGGGCAAACCTCGGTGATCATCGACAACGGTGAACCGCAGGGCACCAGCCCACTCATGTACATTCTGGGTGGTCCCTACACCCACATGTTCTCCTTCACCTGGGGCTGGTTCCCCAATCCGTAACTGCTTCCGCGCGTCCTAAGGAAAACGCGACGGACCCGGGCTGTGCATTTCGCGCAGCCCGGTGTCAACTAAGTTTTTGACTCTGTCGAAAACTTTGAGACATTGCAACAAAGTTCGTTACAACTTTTTTAAACAGATTGAAGGCCATTTGGTGATTATTTGTAGTCACTACGTGGCCTTCAGTCTGCTATTTCGGCAGAACAAGTGCGACACACAAACAGGAGAGATCTCGTGCGACAGAATCTGTTGTGGCTCATTCTCGGCTTGGTGCTTGGCTATTTGTTCATCCCCTTTCTTCTCGATCCCTTGGAGGTGCGGTCAAGCCCCAAAGCTCACCAAGTCGGCCTCATGGCCGACTGCGACAAAAACAACCCAAACGTGCCGACCTGCCAGGCCGGTCTGCAGTGTCAGTTGGACCACTGCCTCCCCCCCAACGCGGAATGTGGAGTGAGCACCGACTGCACCGACCCGCAGAACCGGTGCAACGTCAAGGACTGGACCTGTGAGCCCGCGGGCTGCGAGGACAAGAACGACACGGTCGGCTGGTGCGACCAGCTCACCAACGATCAGTACCTCGACAAGTGCGTGCCCCTCAACGAGGAACCAGCTGGCACGCCGAGTTGCTGCGACGAGGACGCGGACTGCCCGCTCGAGGACAGCAGCAACAACGTGCGGTGCAACATGCAGCTGCACCTGTGCATGCTGAATTAGAAGAGAATCGAAACACCCCCCACGACTCGGAGGACTCGTGGTCGCCCCACCAGGGGCATGACACTGGAGCGCGCACACCCGCGACGCTCCAGTACGAAAAAAAGCAGCTTTTTAGAAGGCTGCTTTTTTGATTTTTTATAACTCTATATCTGTGCGAAAGGCTCCAACGAATAAATTCTTTTTGGGTCAACCTCATTCAACACCTTTTTTTCAACTAGTACTTCCACGAGTGTTTTCACTTTCGTATCTTCTTTACGCATGAGCACCGTAAGGTCACCACGCTGGTCAGCCATTTTTTCGTCCAAATAATCTTTGGTCACCATGGTCGCGTTAATTTTGGTAACGTCTTTTTCTACTAGGTCAAACCGTTTATCTACATGCTCTGCAAAAAGATGTATTGCTTCGCCTAACTCTTTAAAGGAAACTTCTACCTCATCTCTGAATTTGTCCAAATCGTGTTTGGTGGCAAAATTTTTCAAGTCATCTTTGGTCGCAAAACTCTTCAGGTCATCTTTTGTAACCATTTTTTCAATAAGTTCCTTCAAATCTCCCTTGGTAACTGGTAAATTGTCAAAATTTTCTTGTGTCATAGGGTTTATTCATTATAATCTGAGTAAAAGCAGATGTCAATTTTCGACCTGTATCATCAACATCTCAACTCAGTATAACAAAAACACCCTGAAGAAAAGTTAAAGTTTAGGGTGCCGGTAATCCTAAACACATAAAAAAAGTCCCGTGTTGAACACGAGACTTTGAAGTTTGTAATAAATACCACTTTTAACGTTTTCTCCATTGAGAAGCGCGACGAGCTTTTTTCAAACCAAACTTTTTACGTTCTTTGGCACGTGGATCACGAGTCAAAAATCCTTCGGTACGCATAAGTGGTTTCAATGTTTCGTCCCATTTTACCAGTGCGCGAGCAATACCATGGCGAACAGCGTCAGCCTGAGCATGTACTCCACCACCTGCTACTTTTACAGATACATCCATATTGGTGTTTCTTGAAGCAGCAGTCAAAGGTGCCATTACTTTTTGTTGCCAAAAAATAATTGGAAAGTACTGTGTATATGGTTTATCGTTTACAGTGATTACACCAGTTCCTGGCATAATTCGAACACGAGCGGCTGCGGTTTTTCGTCTTCCGAGTGCGCGTTCCATTGATTGGGTTTTCGTTTTGGTAGCAACTGCCATAAATAAAATTTAGTATTATGCTTTGACGGTAAGTCGTTTCATGAGAATGTCACGACGACGATTTTTGGGAACCATACCGTTTACAGCGTGTCGAATCACATCACCTGGATTTGCCTCAAACACTTTTTGCATTGGAGTACGTTTCAGTCCACCTGGATGCATTGAGTGTTTGCGATAATCTTTTTGAACCAATTTTCGTCCAGTAAAAATCACCTTTGATGCATTTACCACCACAACAATATCTCCATTGTCAACAGAAGCATCAAAATCTGCTTTGTGTTTGCCTTGCAAGTATTTTGCAATTTGAGAAGACAAACGACCAACAGCTTGACCGGTTGCATCTACTTCAATTGTATTTCTTTTAATTTGAGGTCTCATAAATATAATCTCTAAGTAACGCTTAAACAAATTCAATACGAACCATTTCAGCAGCATCACTCGTACGTACACCAAGTTTGGTAATGCGAGTATATCCTCCAGCACGTTCTTTGTACTGTGGTCCAAGAGTTTCCATCATTTTTTTGATAGCAGCTTGAGTATACAAAACTCTTTTTACTGCACGAAAATCAGCCAACGTTCCACGTTTTGCTTTGGTTACCAGTGGTTCAACCACGGTGCGGAGCGCTTTTGCTTTAGCACTGGTAGTCTTGATAGAACCAACCATAACCAAATTTTCAGCAAGTCCTCGCATGAGGGCTTTTCTTCCGGCACTCTTTCTTCCAAGCGTAAATTTTTTACTATTGTGTCTCATATATAGAATTCAGAATTATTCTTTCTTTTTACTTTTTTTAGCAGGTTTTTCTTCGTCAGTTTGTTCTTCATCAGATTCTGCTACAAGAGCAGCAGCATCGCCGTCTTCTGCATTCTTCAAAATCAAAGCAAAATGATCCATCAAAATTTTAGTTGACTGTTCTACAGCATCTTTTGGAGTTACTGTACCATTGGTTTCAATGGTAAGCACCAATTTTTCAAAGTCAGTCACATCTCCCACACGAGTGAGTTCAATTTCATATCCAACATCACGAATTGGAGTGTAGAGTGAGTCAATCAAAATTGTTCCCAAATCCAAATTTTTACTTTCTTTTTCAGACACTGGTTGGTAACCACGGCCTTGTTCTACAATCACTTCCATTTCAATTTCAACATTTTTATCAGTAATACTAAACAATTTCAAATCAGGATTCATGATTTCAACATCAGAGTTTTTGTCAAAATCTCCAGCAGTAACTTCCCCAACTCCCTTTTTGGTAAGAGTGAGAACAACAGGACCATTCACAAATGACTTTACTGCCATTTGTTTCACGTTCAAAATAATTTGAATCATGTCTTCGTGAACACCTTCTACTGCAGAAAATTCATGTTGAACGCCTTTGATTTTGATAGCACCGACAGCAGCACCTGGAAGTGATGAAAGCAAAACTCTTCGGAGTGCGTTTCCAAGTGTTGTTCCATATCCTTGGTGACAAGGACTAATGGTAAGTTTGCCAACATGAGGGCGATCAGTAGCCTCAAAATTTACAGATGTTGGTAGAAAAATGTGTTCCATACTGATCTATTTAGTTAAGTAAGGGTTAGAATGCAAATTAACGAGTTGAGTAGTATTCAACAATCATTCGCACATCAAAAGCTTTTTCAAAATCATCTTTCATTGGGTTGTTCAATACTTTTCCAGATTTTGCTGCAGAGTCAACAGAAACCCAAGATGGCAATGTTGCTTTACTCAGCTTTTCTTCAATTCCTGTAAAGGCACCTTTCTTCTGTTTATTTTCTTTCAAAGTAATTATATCACCAACCTTGGTACTATAGGAAGGGATATTCATACGTTTGCCGTTGACCATAAACATGTTATGAGTCACAAATTGACGAGCTTGAGCTCGAGTTGAGGCAAAACCCATGCGGTATACCACATTATCAAGGCGTGCTTCGAGAAGCTTTTGCAAGTTCATACCAGAGTCACCACTGAGACGGGTAGATTCTTTTACGTAGCGAGAAAGCTGAGCTTCACGAATACCATAAATAATTTTGGCTTTTTGTTTTTCCAAAAGTTGTTTTCCAAAAGTGGAAACAGATCCTGGACGTTTTTTTGGTCCATGAACTCCTGGCGGTTGAGCCAGTCTTTTTGCAACTTTGGTAGGATTGGTCTTCAAACCAAGGTTGATACCAAATCTGCGTGCAAGTTTATTTTTAGGTCCTGTATATCTTCCCATAGTATTAGTTCAAGGAGTAATTAGACACGACGTCTTCCTGGAGGTCGACATCCATTATGTGGGATTGGCGTAATATCTTTGACAGAGAGAACATGAAGTCCGTGAGTATTCAGAGCGCGAATAGCTCCTTCACGTCCACCGCCAATTCCTTTTACAAAAACATTCACTTCTTTTAAACCATATTGCTTTGCTGCATCAGTTGCTTGTTTCACTACTTGCGTAGCAGCATATGGAGTTGCTTTTTTTGGTCCTTTAAATCCAACCATACCAGAACTTGCCCAAGAAAGTACATCACCATTTTGATCGGTTAAAGTTACCAGGGTATTATTGAAGGTGGCTTGAATATAAGCACGACCATTTCCAACAACACGGTTGATTTTTTTCTTGGCAGTTTTATTTTTTTTCACTGGAGTTGCCATATTGGAATTCGTTAATCACTTCTTTAAAAATTAGGTCTTTTGCGCAGCTGGTTTTTTACCACTGGTCGCGAGATTACGTTTGTTACCACGAATCGTACGAGAGTTGGTCTTGGTTCTTTGACCACGAACCGGCAAATGACGAATGTGGCGAACACCACGGTATGATTTGATATCTTTCAAACGTTTAATATTTGATTGAATTTCACGACGAAGGTCACCTTCGGTTTTAAATTGCTTTTCAATGATACTACGAACCATGTCTTCTTGATCTTGACTGATATCTTTTACACGAACATCTTCGGCAATCTTTGCCTGTGACAAGATTTTCTTCGCAGTAGTGCTTCCAATACCATAAATATAGGTAAGGGCAACACCAATTTGTTTATTTTGTGGAATTGTTACACCAGATACACGCATATTTTCAAGTCTAAAATCTCGTCCCGTGGGACGATCAGCCTAGAGGCTGATAAAGTTAAAATTCAATTCAATGACACATTCTTATTACCATTACGCAGCACTTTTACGTTGCTTTGTACCTTGTCTCGCTTTATGACGAGGATTTTCACAGATAATATACACAACACCACGGCGGCGAACTGATTTGCATTTTGCACAACGTGATTTTACTGAGGCACTGACTTTCATATTACAGTTACGGTTGAAAAATAGTTTAAGCAAAGAAAAAATACCAATCACTGCCGCGATATCAATACCTCCCGAAGGAAGCTCCACCGCACTGATTGATACTTAAAATCTATAGGTAATGCGTCCTTTGGTAAGGTCGTATGGACTCATCTCCACCTGAACTTCATCTCCGACAGAAAGTCGAATATGGTTCATACGCATTTTCCCAGATAAATGGGCGAGCACCTCGTGCTCATTTTCAAGTTGTATTCGGAACGTAGCACCTGGGAGCAATTCTTCAACAGTCCCCCGAACTACGATAGAATCGGAATTTTTAGCCATGTTTCTAGAAATATGGGGCTATTCTACCTGAAGGAAGAACTCCTGTCAAGAGGCAAAAGTCGCCTGTGGTGTGAATAATTATGACAATGCCACTTTGGCAATACGATCGGTAATGGTTTTCATGCCCTGGAGGCCTGGAAGCAGCTCAATTCTTTGGCTCACATAGGTATCCATCATTTTTACCCCTTCTTCTCCAGCAAAGAGTGCTCTGACCAAATAATTGACATCTTCCTCGGGTTTCGTACCCTGCCCCACCGGTGTCCAGAACTTTTTGACAATAAAATTTGTTATATCTTGGCTAAATTTTGACTGCATCAGCTTGAGGCGGGCCAAAGACCAGTAAAAGTGGGTATGAGCCGATTCTTCGCGGACAATGGCCTTGAGGATATAGGTGAGAACCGGATGGTCAGCCTTTTCCCACAGCCTGCGGTAGCCAGTGAGGGTAGTAGCTTCATTAATAGCCCCCCAGGTCATGTGGACAGCCGTAAAGTTCTTGCCTACGGCATTGGCCAAAAAAGTATACGAGAGCCAGTTCGAAATTTTGTAACTCGTGGGGATTTTGGCCTTCACGTCGTCATACCATTTATCACTAGTTGGGTAGCCAGCTTCATTGAGGAAGCGGTTGAGAAGCTCGGCATGGGTTGGTTCTTCGGTACTCCATTTATCGAGAAATCGTCGAATCATGGGGTCGCGACCAGTTGGCGTTTTGAGCAGTTCAGTATAATAAACCTCGGTGAGACGTTCCACATCCCGCATGTACAGCAAAACTGGAATAAAGTCTTTATTCAATTCATGATTTTTGACATCCTGCCACGGAATGGTGTCAATGTACTCTTTGGTGAGCACTCGGCCTTGGTTTTCATACCAGGTCACAGCTTCGAGTTCACTGTTGAATTCGGGCATACGGGAACACTTATAGACTTTTAAGTATATTTATTTAAAATAATCGAGAGTTGATATAAATTATTACTCCACAAATCGCATTGACTTAATTATATCTTCTCTTGTATTCGGTCCACAAGTGTCAGACAATTCGTAGTTATATTTTTTACCCAAAACAATGGTTCCACCACCGCCACACATCCCATCTCTTATATACTCAATAACTTCTTTATCACCAACTTGCATGGTATTTATTACAAAAGGAAATTTTTCACTGTCACTTTCTTTTTTCAATCTTTTGAGTGTAGCATCTTTACTCTGTGCAGGTAAAAATGTCAGTCTTTGTGTGACTACCCAGGCTCCACATCCTTCTCCACGAACATTAATAGTCCCAAAAGAAATGCCATTTTTTTCTTCATCAAATGGATTCAAACGATACTTTGGAGAACCCCACTCTGAATTATATGGAATAGAGACTTCTAAACCTTTTTCTAAATTTTTATATGTTGCCAAACTATTTTCTTCATTCACAGAAAAGTGAAGAGCATCAATTTTTTCAAAGTCACAAGGTTCTGGAAGTTTTGATTTGAAAGAATCAATTTGATTTCGGTTAATAACAACTCGAGCCGATTCATCTACAAGAGGTTGTGATTTGTCAATAAATGTGTTTTCAACTTGATCAAATAAGAATATTTTTCCATCCAGTGTAAACCAAATTTGGTTATCACTTTTTTTGTTTTGTTCATCGAGTAATTGAACTTCAGGGTCTTTATTATTCGAGCTTACAGAAAAACTAACATTTGAACTATTTGAGATTAACTTTCCCTTGTGAACCGATGCATTATCATTCCACTCCATTTCGAGTATAAAAATTTCTTTTTCTTCTCGACAAAAATGTCGAGTGGTAGGTGCGTGATCCATACCATTAAAATATTCAGATGAAATCCACAATTTTCCTTCATGAAGTACTTCTTTTGACTCTTCCATTGTATGTTTATCACACCATGTCACCATTTTATTTTCTATATTCTGAGTATTTTCTTTTTGTTCGACAGTATCTATTTGTACATTTTTTATTACACCACATCCTGTACTCATCATTATAAAAAGCAGGAGTGATATAAAAATATTTTTTTTCATACATTTATACAAAAATCTTAACCGATAATTTCTTTAAAAATTATTCTAAAATCGCCTTAATACGTCTTATCCCCGCACTACACGCCTCTTCTTTTACAATCTTAAATTTGCCGAGCGTGCCAGTATGCTCCACATGAGGACCTCCACAAAATTCGCGACTAAATGTGGCTGCAGTAGGATTGGCTTCTGGGAGTCCCTCAGGATCACCCACTGTATACACTTTTACCAAAGCACCATAGTTATCTCCAAAGAGCCCAATTGCCTTTTTTTGGCGCGCTTCTTCGAGTGGAAGTTCTTGCCAGGTCACTGGATAATTTTTGGCAATAGCCGCGTTGACCAAATCTTCGGTGGCTTGAATTTGCTCCGGAGTCATTTTGTCGGTATGCACAAAGTCAAATCGCAAACGCTCTGGAGTAATGTTACTCCCCTTTTGCAAAGCATGTTCACCCAAAACCTTTTGGAGTGCGGCATGGAGCAAGTGTGTTGCTGTGTGATACTTCACACTCATGTCAGAGTGATCCGCAAGGCCACCTTTAAACTTTTGTTCGCTTTGAGAACGTGAAAGGTCTTGGTGTTTTTTCTTTTCGGCTTCAAAGCCCGGCATATCAACATCCATGCCACGTTCTTTGGCCAATTCCTCTGTGAGTTCAATTGGAAAACCAAATGATTGCAGCAAGTCAAAAGCTTCAATACCCGGAATAATCGTATTACTCAGTTTCATGACAATTTCTTCAAACTTCTTGAGCCCTTGTACCAAAGTATTGCGAAACTTTTTTTCTTCTTTTTCAAGTTCAGTCATGATCATTTGCTTTTTTTCTTGCAAAACTGGATACGCAGAACTATACGTTTCAATTACTTGCTCAGCAACACGTGCACAAAATGATTCACTCATGCCAAGGGTATTTCCAAAACGAACACTGCGACGGATAAGACGACGGGTAAAATAATATTGATCTTTATTTCCTGGCAGCACTCCGTCAGCAATCAAAAATGTTGCTGCACGCAAGTGATCCATCACGACACGAAAGGCATACGTTTCATTTTGATTTGCACCATATTTTTTACCAGAAACTATTTCAAGCACACTTCGCATGCCATCAAATAAATCAATGTTGAATACATCATTATCATTGCGCAGTGCGGCCGCCATACGTTCGAGTCCTCCACCAAAGTCCACATTTTTTTGTGGCAACAGTTCAAAACCATTTTCAGTCTTTTGGTATTGCATGAACACGTTGTTGCCAATTTCAAGGAAGCGCCCACAATCACAGTTCACATGACATGGCTCACCACTCCACACAGATTTTTCGTGCAATCCAAGCTGCGCACCAAAATCCCAAAACATTTCTGTATCAGGTCCACCAGGTTCACCGACTGGCATTTTTTCTGGTGTGCCACTTCTGCTCCACCAGTTCTTTTTTTCACTATAATAAAAAATTCTTTCGCCCTCGCGCATGCCATCAACTTCAGGATTTTCGCCAATCTTGGCTTCAATGTTTTTTTCTGCAAATAACTTTTGCCACAATTCGGCAGATTCCGTATCTTTGGGGATTCCAGCACTTTCAAGTCCACGAAAACAAGTAAAATAAAGTTTATTTGCATCGAGTCCAAGTTCCTCAGTCAAAAATTTCCACATCCAGGTAATTTGTTCGTGTTTAAAATAGTCACCCAGTGACCAGTTACCAAGCATTTCAAAAAATACCGTGTGACGGTTGTCCCCCACTTCTTCAATATCTTGTGAACGAAAACATTTTTGCGAGTCAGTAAGTCGAGTTCCTGCTGGATGCTTTTGACCAAGCAAATACGGAACCATTGGCTGCATTCCTGAACCAGTAAACAAAGTCGTAGGATCATTTTCTGGAACCAAAGATGCCGAAGGCAAAATAGTATGACCTTGGCTTTTGAAAAATTCTAAATATTTTGTGCGAATGTCGTGTGAGTTCATATTATTCATACAAAGGATTAGTAGTGTCGCCAAACAAATGAGTGATCACAATGCGTTCAGCTTCACCTGATGGCAAACTTCTTGCCAAGGCTTCCCAATTTTTTTCATAATCTTCAGCTCGAAAGGAACTCAAAAAAAAGTCCCTTCTTGTAGAAGGTGTTAACCTATCCCAACAATTTGGAATGAGTCGAACAGCATCTTCACGATATTGCGGCAAAATTCCACCACCAAAAAATGTGGCAGCAGCTTCCAGAGAAACTTTATCTAAACGTGAATCAACTTTTGGGTCGTAACCGTCCATCATATATAGAAAGTATCAAGTAATGTTTTAAAAATATTGTTTACAATTTTATCTTTTTCTTCTTGAGTTATGAGGCCTGGTGTTTCAAATGTCCATGCACGTCGTTTCACAATTCCTTTCGTGAGCATGTAGTCTACACTAAAACCTGAAATCTCGTTGTAATTTGAGGCATTCACATATCCATGGTCTACCATATTACCAAGCGCTGAGTCAGTGTCGTCATCAAGACCATGCCACATGTCAAATCCGCTTGCTTGTTGTGCCTGCAAAAGCGCTTCTATAAAATGATCTCGGACTCCCAAACTATCATACACATAAAATTCTTTTCGATGTTCATCTTCATGAAAGTCCAAAAAATATTCAAAACTTTTTCCACGCACAATTTGCAAGTTGGCCACAATTTCTTCTTCTGTTGAATGATCGAAAAAATTTCTATTGGTATCAAGTCCACGTGCATTATGTCTTACCTGAGCAGCGACAGCCGAAGGACTCACATGTGGCACCCACAAAAAGTCTGGCAGTCTCTGAGCATTCTCAGCCAAATATCGCTCAATCGAAAGTGCGACACCAGCTTCGTCTCCATGTGTTCCCGAATACATAAGCCACACAGGATTTTCACCTTTTTGAAAATAACGAACCTGAACATTACCACATTGTACAACTTTTTCAATCATAACTTTTCACTTCACACAATCACTCCCCCACCCAAACACTCACCATTTTTATAAAATACAGCAAACTGCCCAGGGGTGACAGCTTTTTGTAATTTTTTGAAATCAACAATAATTTTTGAACCAGACACCGTCAATACTGCCTTTTGCATGGGTTGACGATGACGCAATCTCACCGTGCATTCTAATGGAAATTTTGATTTTTGTCCATTGCACCAATTTATGTCACCCACTTCAATTTGCTTTTTATATAGCAAAGGATCATCCTCAAATCCCACCACCAACTGATTTTTGTTCTGATTCTTTTCAACAACAAAAAGTGGTTTCCCTCCCCCAGCCTGAGCAAATCCATGACGCTGCCCAATGGTATAAAATGGTAATCCTTCGTGTTCACCAATCACTTCACCGACCGAAGTCAAAATCTTTCCTTTCTTTGGCTTAATTTTTTGCTGCAAAAACTCCTTCATGGGAATTTCACCAATAAAACAAATTCCCATACTTTCAGCACGCTCAGCGGTAGGCAATTTAAATTTTTTGGCAAGCGCTCGAACCTTGGGTTTAGTATACTCACCAATAGGAAAAAGCACATGCTGAAGTTGTTCTTGTGGTACTTGATGCAAAAAATACGTTTGATCTTTTTCTTTATCCAGGGCTTCCATCAATCTAGCCGCACCACGGCGACTATGGTCAACCCGAGCATAGTGCCCAGTCGCCATAAAATCAAAACCCATTTCCATGGCCTTCTCCAGCCACACCCCAAACTTTACAAATTTATTACACATCACATCTGGATTTGGCGTGCGACCAAGCTTGTATTCTTCAAACATATACTTCACCACCCACTCTTTATATTCTTTTTCAAAATCTAACGTAAGCAAAGGAATACCCAAGTGCGCCGCAACACGCAAAGCCTCACGTCGATCATCTTTCCAAGAACAAATACCATGCAAATCTTTGGAGTCACTCCACTGCTTCATGTAGGCTCCAACCACTTCATACCCCTCACGCAACAACAAAGCAGCGGCCACAGATGAATCTACGCCGCCAGACATACAAATCAATACTTTTTGTTTTTTCTGTACTTTCATAATATTGCTTTACATTAGCACAATCTTCAAAAAAAATCCATACTGAGGGGGAAAACTTTCTATTATAATCATTTTTGATCACCACCCTCCGCAGAGGGCGGCGGTCGCAGACCCTGTTTCAAAAATGATTATAATAGAAAGTTTTCCCCCGAAGAACAAAAAGATACTGAAAAACAAAACTCCCCCAACCCAAGGGTCAGAGGAGCTTTTAATTGCGAGGAAAATGTCCTTACGCAGCCATTCCACGGCGAGCCTTATTGCAGTTAAAGCAATAAACTGGCTTACCTGAAGTTGGTTGGAAAGGAAGCTGAGTGATTTGAGCACCACATTCAGCACACTTTACATCAACGTCAAACATTTGACGTGGACCACGGTTGAAACCGCCACCACGACTGTCACGTTGTGCACGGCGAGCGCGCAAGCAGTTTGAACAGTAGAGAGGTTTGTCTCCAGTAGGTTGAAATGGGAGCTTTGTAATCGCAGCGCCACATTCAGCACACTGTTCATTTACGTCGAACATTTGTCTGTCATCGTTATACATAGTTGTATACTAGATTTTTAATTAAACGACCTTTCGGCAACTGCTATGCCGCTTGACCTCTCTTTATAACGAGACAGGTTGCTAGAACTTTTTGAATGAGTTTCCCTTTTACAAAGTACTCAGTAAAGAGATACTTGGTAAAAAGCCACCCCAAAGGGTAGTCAGCCCAAAGGCTGAAAAGACACATAAACTTGTTGCTAAAACCAGTATAGCACAAAAATCATTTTCTGTCAATACTAAAAAACACACCCGAGCAGTGTGAAAAAAAGTATATAATCCACTTTTTACGGGATCAAAAATTTAAATATTTTTTGAACATTTTCAATTACTTTTCCTGTAGAGGCAGCAGAAAATCGCTTCTTTTTACCACCTTTTTCCATAGTGCCAGCACCCCACTTTACCAGTCCAATAGCAGTAGCAAAGGCAATATCATTCACTTTATCAGTAGCACTGCGTATACCCAGTGGATAGCCCAGGGTCGCATTCATCCCCAAAGTGTGCTTGGCCAAGTCAGTCAAACCCAAGATTTTGGCACCACCACCAGTAAAGACAACACCAGCAGGAAGCAAATGTTGACGTTGTACTTTGGCAAACTCAGCATTTACCTTAGAAAGAATTTCACTTACACGTGCTTCAATAATTTCAACAATATATTGTTTTGGAACCTGAGTATCTTCACTCCCCCCAACTTCAGATAAAAATACACCATCATGACGACCAAGCCCCCTATTGATACACTGACCATGCAAAATCTTTACCTTTTCAGCGACATCAATAGATGTTTGAAGTCCGAGTGCCAAGTCATTGGTTACATGATCACCACCAATAGGCAGAACTGCCGTGTGTAAAATATTTCCCTGTTCATAAACCACAATAGTAGTAGAAGAACCTCCAATATCAACTACGGCCACGCCTAAATCTTTTTGTTTTTGCGTAAGAACTAAGTCACTCGCTGCCAATACCGAAAGCACCATATCATCAATATCAATACCCGTTCTATACACTGCCTTCATTATATTTTTTAAATGTGGAGTGGCTCCGTAAATAATCTGGGCATCCACTTCAAGCCTGACTCCAGTCATTCCCGTAGGATCTTTGATACCAGTTTGACCATCTACTACAAAAGCACGGGAAATAATATGCAATACATCATAGTTAAGTGGAGCAGCCACAGTACGTGCGGCTTCAACGACACGGGCCACATCATCTTCAGAAATTTCTCCATCAGATTTTGCCACAGCAACAACACCCCGAGTTTGCTGAGTGAGTATTTGTCCCCCAGAAACTCCCACAAAAGAGTGATCTACAGGAACCCCCAGCAAGCGTTCAGTCTGCTCTAATGCATGACTCATCGAAGAAACAGCCTCTTCAATACTCACAATGCTTCCCCGTTGGATTCCTTCGGAAGGAACCTCAGCTGTACCCAAAATTTGCAAATCCGCAAAACCACGTTCATCAACCATATACTGACCCACAGCAACACGAATAACAGAAGAACCGATATCAAGACCGGTAATAATTTCTTGTTGCTGCTTTTGTTTTGCCATAGAAAAATACGAAACAACAGTAGGAGCTACTATTATACCACAAAAAGCCGTATAAGCTCAATGAATGCAGGTATATAAATAATACATCCAACAATAACTGATAATACAACACAAATGAGTACCATACCGGCCAAAATATCTTTTACTACTTTCACTTGATATGAAAGCCGTGGTTTCATGAGATCCAAAAAATGTTCCCCGACAGTATTCACTATTTCCAAAATTAACACAGCACCACACAATAAAATAAGAACAATCATTTCAATACGAGTGAAATCAAAGACCAGAAAAGAAAGGAGCACCAATATACTAAAAATACATTCAATTCGAAAATTTTTTTCTTGACGATATACAAAACGTAAACCACGAAATGCATAAAAAAAACTCTGTATTTGTCCGGGTGTTTTCATATCATCAGTTTGAACACGAAAGTTCTTATTTACTTTAAACTACTCAACAATTTTTCTTGCAAAGGAAACATCACTTCTGCATCCTGTTTTTTTACATGATCATATCCAAACAAGTGAAGTGTTCCATGAATCAGCATCCGAAAAAATTCATTTTCTAAACTCACATCAAATTTTTTAGACTGTCTCTCAATTTGATTCAGGCATAAAAAAAGATCCCCCCAGTCATGAGCTTCACCAGGAAGATTATCATCAACACCAAACGAAAGTACATCCGTAACTTTATCTTTTCCTCTATACGAACTATTGAGTGAACGAATTCTTTTTTCACCCACCAAGTGAACACTCACACTGCCTTGGCGCTTTAATTTTTTAAATACAAAAAAAATAACTTGCTCAATTTTTTTTTCAGAAAATGGTGAACGTACGGTTCGGTACACAGTGCAAGTAGGCATAACAATCAAAATTATCTCGCAGATGACGTGGTAGGAGAAGACAGAGACATTGGAGAAGATGAACTCATTGATACAGTAGAAGTAGTGACCGCACCCGGCACTGGTACCAACGGCTGATCTGGGAGTACCGTAGTTACTTTACCTGGACGAAAACTTTGTGCCATCATCTCAACGACATGAGGATAATCATTGGTTCTATCACTATGACTATACAATATAAGAATATAAACAGTATTTTGCGTGTCAAAATAATACACTAACCCATCTGATCTTTTATAGTATGACACCTGAAAACGATTGGTAAAAGGAGTAATGTCAGTATATACTTGATCATTTACTACCCTTCCAAACCAACCAGGAAAAGTTTCCCCAGGAAGTTTTGCATAGGCTTTGACTTCTACATAATCACCAGAAGCATTGTTAAATAACACCTCACTGTTATTACGAGCATCAATAGCACTTACCTGCCATGATATCGGATAGTATATACGATATTGAAAACTTGGATTAATATATTCAGAAACCAAACCAGAATCAATAATTCTCATTGGAGCAATTCCTTTGGGATTATAAAGATTATACACTTCCTGACCATCAAAATATCCATCATTATCCGAATCAAGTACTTCAGGGTCAGTACCAAAAATTTCTTCTTCACTTTGGGAAAGTTTATCACTATCACTGTCAGGTGAAACCACCAGTGACAATACTGGTAAAGAACGTTCCTTTTGAATCGTTGATGTGGGGATACGTGGTTCTGGAAAAGTTGAGGTTGTCTCCACAGTTGAAGTTGGAACCTCAAAACTGACTTCTGGTACGGGTGGTAAAGACTCAGTATTTTCAGAAGGCTTCGAAACTACTGGAATATCTTGATTTTGTTGTGGAGAACGTAAATAAAAGTACCAAACACCAAAACCAATAGCACAAACAACAAAAATAAATACAATAATAAACAGAACAATATTCTTTTTGGGTGAAACAGAAACTACTGCAGGCTTCACTATTTGAGCACCAGCATTTACCGCAGCGGCATTCCCCTCAACCACCTCTGGTGGTGGAAGTGGTGGAGGTGGGAGTCGACGTGAAGGCGCAACACGAGGAGGTAATTCTTTTTTTTCAATAATCTCAGGTTCTTTGATTTTGGAATCAATATCTTTCTGCACCAAAACATCTTTTTTAATACTTTCTTTTTCAGTATAGATATCAGGGTCGTTTCCACCATAAAAAATATCAGGAATAACCGTAATATCATGAATTACTTCAGGTGTCGTATTTTTGGTCTGGTCATTTTTTTTTGAACCAAACATAGAGAAGAAATGATTAACTTGAAGTGGTTGTTTTTACCTCAAAGAGTTTACCTGATCCTTTTGGACTAAAACCTGATTTAACTTCTTTTCCATCGAGATACGTGTCACCATCAGTATCCGAATTCAATGGATTCGTTCCCCAAATAATTACTTCATCACCATCAGAGAGTTCATCATTATCACTATCAACTTTTTCTGGGTTTGTCCCCAAAGTCGCTTCCCGTTTATCATCAAGTCCATCATTATCAGAGTCAGGTGTATTGCCAAATAAAACAGTCTCATCCACAGGTTGAGTTGAAGAGGTATCAGCCACTTCATCTGGACCAGATTCGTCAATAGGCACTTCTGTGGGCACTGATGAAGTATCTTGAGGAGAAGTACGAGTCTCTTCAACCGGAGTATCAAATGATCCACTATTGATATCAACAACTTCTTGTTTTGGTACTTGTAAATATCTATAAACCCACCAAGAAGCCCCACCGAGCAAAATAACAGCCAAAATTACAATAATAGCAACCAGGATACCCCGACTCATGGAAGGTTCACGCATGGTCAAGGTAGGTTGGTCTGTACCCATATTTTGTACAGGGGCATTTGACATTTGAGGGTGTGACTGATCCGGAAATGGCATGAGCGGAGGAAGTTCTGGTGAAGCCTTTGGTTTCAAAATTCCAGCATCCAAAGCCGATGTACCTCCGGCAGTAGGTCCTGATGTTGGAGTCATTGGACTGGCAGGCGCAGAAACTCCATCAGACTCAGCAAAAAGATCTTCGGGTTCACCGAGTGGAAGATTTTGTGGAACTCCACCTTGTGGAGCACTCTGGTTATCATCAAACATAGAGAATAAGATTATTTTTTGTCAGAAAGTTTTCCAGAACCCAGTGGATTATATCCCTTCATTACTTCATATCCATCAGCAAATCCGTCATCATCCGTATCTTTTTTCTTGGGATCAGTTTTAAATGTATTTATTTCTTTATAATCCGTAAGACCATCAGCATCGGTATCAATACTTTGATCACTCAAACCCAATTTTTCTTCTTCTGTATCCAAAACTCCGTCTTCATCTTTATCAAGAATAAAACGATCTGGTTGTAATTTTTCTTCAGTCACTTTTTCTGATATCTTTGTTGTCACTTGGTTTTGTGTTGTAATTTTCGTAGATTCATCAGTACTTGATTTTGAATTTTTTACTTTCAAAAAAATCAAAATACCTCCTAATAATAAAATTATAATAATACCGAGAAGAATACTCTTTTTCATATTTGATATATTATACCACAAAAATCTAAAACTACGAAAGAAATCTACTATTCAACACGACACCGTTCATCAGGAGATCTTTGCATAAAACAAATTACTTCGTTCATGTTTGTTGCCATTTTACCAAATTCATACGTATCCGTCTTTGAAACCTCTTGACCCTGAGCATTGAGAATCGTATAAGTTTTATGTGGAGCTCGGCGATCATAATTAAACTGACCAAGTTCAAAGTTAAATACATGCCAATATAGTGCAGTAGGATTCCCAACTGCGGCAGCCGAGAGTGCGTAGGTCTTCGTTGGTTTATAAATAGAATACTTTGGATTTTGTCCTTCTTTGTAAGTATAAACATCTACATACACTTCTTTATCAAGCAACTGAGCCATAGGAACATTTCCTTCTCGAGTAATAGCTTCGACAGCAAAAGCATAGTTTCTTCTATCATCCTGATTATCTGCATTGAGTACATCAATTCCTCCATTAAGTTTTACTGTCATAGATTGGATATGTACCTGCTGACCCGTAACTATTGGATGAATATAGACACTATTCTCCAAAAATTTATCAACACAATCAGGAACCCAATAACCACGCAATCCAATCAAACCATCTGCAGGCTCCATTTTAATGATACTACAAATATTACTATTTGCATCATCAGTATTTTCATCAGAAAACTTCAAGTCACGGTTTCCATTTGAAAAACCAGAGTTATGGAGAATACCTTGGAAGGTGTACCCCAAATCACTTAATTCTTTACTCCAACGAACCACAATACGTACATATTGGTTTGGCAATGCAGGAGAGACAACATATTCATTTTCAATATTATTACCGGTTCGAGAGGTATCAAACTCAAAGAAATCTGATTTTCCTTCCATTATATACTCCGCAGGATCAGGACAGGATCCATTTTCACATCCCACACCGGCAGCATTCATTCTACTCCTATTAAATACCAAGCCATATTCATTGGCACACAGTTGTCCAGCCACCAATCCCCTATCTGCATCAAAAATATCGAT
The DNA here is from genome assembly GCA_964566225.1 of uncultured Gammaproteobacteria bacterium. Lineage (GTDB taxonomy): Bacteria > Patescibacteriota > Patescibacteriia > Magasanikbacterales > UBA922 > CAYTKU01. Next base: position 200,278 of record CAZMHV010000002.1, on the reverse strand, counting down.
AAAGGAACCCAAGTGGTGTCTATTTAAATTTTGTCCAGTAATAGTTTCCAGATAAAATTGAGTACCTTCAGGTGCTTTAGGAGGTCGCACCAGAGATGCATTTGCCAAAACATCTCTCTTTGCAAATAACCCAGCATCAGTTTCAGATTTCCAAGCGACGTTACCAGGAAATACAATAGCACCATCAAAAAACATCGGATTGATAAATGATAATTTGACAGGAACCGCACCATTTTCGTGTGCATCTTCTTTACAGAGGGTACAGTTGCTCGTAACACTATTACATTGGTTACAACTGTATGATCCTTTGTAGTTTTGTGGACAAGATACAACTTGTTGACCAACCACATTTCCACGAACGACATCACCATTTACAACATCACACTGTTCTGCCCCTGCAGCAAAAACATTGTCACCACAGAATGCATTTGGATCTACTGAAAGTACATGGAGACAATCAGCCGAACAGTATGTACACGCTCGTCCATATTGAGGAGTACACATTCTGCCATTTTGATTTCTCCCAGTATCACAAGCTTCACCTTGGTCAACTCTATTATTTCCACATGCTAAATTTGCTTCAGGAGCAGCTTGTGCTTGTGCGAGTGCTTCACTTTGACAGTATTTTGTACAACCATCTCCGTTCACATTATTTTTATCATCACACTGTTCGTATGGAGATTGAACTTTGCCATCTCCACAGTATTCTCCAACAGCAGAACATGAAGAAGCCGTACAAGAAAGTTCTTTCATAGGACTATATGGAGAACCAAAATTACCAATATTAGCAACAGGTACACAAGGACCACCATCTCCAAGTTCATCACCATTCACAGCAATATTTGGTAAATTTTGTTCTAAGTATTGTCCAAGTCCTACAATATTTTGACGAGAAATATCTACAGCACCTGCACCAAAAAGAGGTTCAATACAGTCAGCATCATTTTGACAAACTAATGTTTTGTCACCTTCACAACGTTTTGCAAATGCATTTGGTGTGTTAACAAAAGCCAAAACTCTATTACGAAAATCAATACATTTTTGATTTGGAGGAATACAAACCTCACGAGCCGGATCTTGAGGACCGTTCCCCGGAACCATACTACATACAGGCTCTGTAGGTCCACATACATCTACAAGAGCAAGTTTTCCAAGACCACTTAATGCAAATTTTGTTCCTTTACCATTAGCGTCGATATCTGCAATATACATTTCAGAAACACCTTCACACAACTCAAGAGGAGCATTTCCTTGTCTATCGAGTCTTCCATTGCCACAATATTGTGGATGCATTTCTTTACACGCACGATCAGGTTGGTTGGCAAAACTTGCTTGTCCTGCACAGTGCCCATAGGTACCATTAAGTGCCCCGCTATCACAAACTTCAGACCCTGTTACACGACCATCTCCACAATCTCCTTGCAAACGACACATACCGTAAGAAAAGTGACAGTCACTCGAACAATATTTACTTGCAACTTCACCTGCATCACACTGTTCTGTACCACCACGAGCTATGGCTCCAATACATCTTTGTGGTTGAAAATCAGGAAAAGTCACATTTGGATTATTGCCCAAAACTATTTGACCACCTGCATTTGCAACTTTAGTACACTTTACTTGATCTCCATTTTGCTGCAAAAAGTTATTCATTTGTGCTTTGATAATTACAGCACGAGCATTATTTGCAGCGGGAACACTATACGAGTTACTTGAACTGTACTGGGCAATATTCGTACATTCTTGATCACTTTCACAAGAAAATAGAGGGTAGTAAGTTTTACCTTGAAAATCTCTTTTGTGTTCTTCATCAAGTATTACTCCTCCAATTGGATCACCAAAAGAACAGTAACTTAATTTTTGAGAAAGACCAATGGTATGATTATTTGGTAAACCAGGGTTATTGTTTGGTCTATTGGGTTCACTAAACGCCAACTCATATCCACAATCTGCTGGAGTCGCCAGACATGCCTCATTGGTAATTTGACAATGACCAGGTCGTTCAGGCATAAGCCCCATATTACTCAGAGAGGCACTTCCAGGAGGATCACACTCTTCACCTGATCCGATATTTACAACACCATTTCCACATTGGCCTGCACTTGCTACTTTTACCATTTCAGGCTCACACCAAGGCTGAGTCGTTACCATATTGAGATATGGTACAATTTCACGAACCACAGGATTAATCACTCCCCCACTTAAGCGGAAATATTCAAGTGGCACGTGAAGCATATAACCTGATGAAGTAGTGTTATATTCAATAATACTACTATACAATGGACACTGTACACTTGCGGCTGCGGCATCCCAACATGTTTGTTTATCAAGGTTCCCACAAGATGTCCAGTTATTGATAGGGTCAACAGGAGCAGATCCAAGTTGTTGCTTCAAATCATTCCATGATGTTGTCCAACGAGAGTTGGTATAGCCAGGTACAAATGATCCAGCATCAAACTGAGGATACTTTCCACCACCTTTATTTACTTTATAGAGTTCCAAAGAATTCTGAGTTAAACGAATATCAGCGAGACGTTTCCAATCACGCAGTAACTTTGTCTTGGCATTTGAACACACACCATTCATTCCTTGAGCAGGATTTCCACTGGCATCACGACAATCAAAGTCAGTCTTACAACTTTGTGAGGTAATTTCTGTAAGTCTGTCAACATTTTGTAATAATATCTGTTGTGCATTTACATTGGCTGCATCTTCTGCCAAACAAAATCCAATATCACTTATATTAATATTAAATTCAAGTGATGAAATAATTTGTTCAAATACTTTTTTGGAATCAGCTTGAGCATTGCCGTTGATACTAAAAATATAAATTTGATTATATATATTTGAATTTATATCACCATTTTGGTTGAGCGCATTAACGTAGTAATTTTGACCATCGGTTACCGCATCATATCCACCGATAGTAATATCCCGGAGTGCGCCAGCACCCACACCTGGAAATTTTTGTTCATACCAAGCACGTGGGGAGTATCTTTTTGGATTTTGATAAATTTGAAGCCCGATAGCATCATCATTTCTATCATTTACAAAGAGAAATTTTTTCAGTGTATCATCAGCAAGACTCGCATCAGAAGCCACAGAACGTCCCACACATCGAGCGCGACTATCTACTTGCTGACACTGAGTGTCAACAGAACATGTTTCAGGAAGTTCGGCTGCAGCAGGATCAACAGCTGCACCACGAGCACAAAATCGTCTTCCATTTGGTAAGATTTGACAATTTTCTTGAACAGCAGGCAACTCACAATGTCCTACTTCTTTGTTTGCAAACAAAAGAGGTTTTAAATAAGGAAGATCATCACTGGTATCACTTGTTTTGTTGGCATCAGCACAATAGTGAAAACTTACATTGAAATACGCATCAGTTCCATTTCGTACATCACCTACACGTACTGCAGGTAATTCACTTCCATTAAACTCTCCAGCAGCAGTAAATCCATCTTGATTCAAATGATTCCCAAAAGAAATTCCTTCTTCAAATGGATAATATTCACGTGGTGGCCACATATTTTCACAGAAATTTGCGGTCAATGTAGTCGGAGCACTAAATACTTTTCCTTTTTGATTATTTTCAGTACTTACATCATCTGTCACATGTGCAATGCCAGCAGCAATAATTTTTCCTTCCAAATTTTTTGCTTTGATATCGATAATATCACTTTCTGCAGAAGTTCCAGCAACAGGGATTTCAAAAATTGGATTATTTTGTGGAGACCAATCCCATTCCCACGCATAAATACCCGGAAGAGATTGTACTCGCTGATTTCGATCTGAACTTATCACCGATGCTTCAAACGTAGAAGTAGTATTTGGTTTGATATACAAATAACTACTTGGTTCTACCGTAACATGATCAATCTTACAAATTTCATTACCGGTTTTGAATGGAATAAAATCGTGAAGCGTATATTTTCCATTTTGAAGCTGTTCACTTCGTACACCAACACCCAAGTTATCCGTAACACCAGCATTTCCTCCTACAACCAAAAGACCGTATTGTGTGGAAGGCAACAGAGGAGCTGATAACTGCAATGAAACAGTACTGGTCACAGATTGTAAATCAAATGAAGTATCAAAAGTAACTTTTGGCTGTACCGCACCAAGATGAGCACACCATACCGTAAGATTTTCATCTACCGCATTGGCAATACCAAGTCCAAATAAACGTGCAAAGAAATGTTTTACATCATTCCAAAGCAATTGGAGTGGTGCATTATTTTGAACCGGTGCTACAGGAATAACAGGAAGCAATTTTCTAATATCAAGACTTACATCTCTATCTCCAGGACTACATACAAAATTATTTCCATGTCCAGAAACCAAGACAACATTATCTTGCAACGATTTTTGATCAATAAATCCATTGAAGTCAATGCTTAAAAATGCATTTCTACATACATTGGTAGCATCATATGCAGGAACAGAACTCACTCGGTGCTTACGTGAATAACAACAAGAATTGCTTCCTACACCGTATCTATTATTGGTATTTGGTCCACTTTCATCTCCTCCACAGTCATTCGTTGTTTCAATCAATTTTCCAGCAGCAAATTCTTCAAGAGAGACATTATCAATAAATGCATCCGCATTTTCAAAATCAATGGTTATACCAAAATCTCCAGTATTTACATTATAATTTTGAGGAACGGTAACAATACGTCTATATGTTAACCATGAGATAGCCGCATCATTTACATTGTTGGCTGTTCTTGAAAATTCTGAGATATCATCAAGTATTCCTTGTAAATTGGCACGTTCAGGTCGTTGAGCTTCTCTTGTAAATTCAAATGCCCACAAAGTTCCAGTCGCAAGTTTATAATCAAAACTCAGTACATAGGTTTTACCACTTTCCACAGAAAGACCTTTTTGTGATAAAAATCCGGTACCAGTGACATGCATACTGCGCTCTCCTCCAAATTTTTCACGGTTTGTTTTTTCAATGAGAGACTCTTCACCTTGAGATTTTATAAGTGTCCAAGCATTTACATGGTCAAGCTCCATATTTCCATCACGACGTTCCAAAAGATTTCCTCGTGATGAAACTGGAATATTTTCTGTAAATCCACATTGTAAACCATATGGGGCAACGCCTGATACTTGTCGAGCAAGTAACTTTGGTGCACCATTTTCATCTTTCATGCGAATTACTTTGGCAATAATATCAGCTTCTTGATTTCGTGAAGTTTCATTCAACTCACCTTTTCCAACAGCAGTAACCATTTGTACAGGATTTTGTCCTAGTTGTTGATCTTGAGCCGCAGCAGCAACTTCACAAATTGGATTTTCACCAATTTCCTTGCGGGCATCACCACAAAACGATGGCGTAGAATACGCTACGGATGATCCAGCTACATGACACTCATTGGTACAGCCTTCTTTTCCTTTTTCACAACGAGGACCATTATGAAGTGAATCCGGAATAGCATTGAGGCCACAAATATCACCAAGTAAACAACGATTTGTACAAGCTTTTTCTGAACGAACTTGTGCAAATACAGATCGTCCACCTTCAAGTGCTACCAAAACACCAGGTTCACCCTGAACAACAGAAGCTTCACATTCTTCACCATTTTCAAGAACTCCGTTTCCACAAACACTGATAGCGAGTTTACACTGAGGAAGATCTTTTATTCTTTTTTGTCCATATGGATCATTGGCATGAACCGTGCACCAGTCTTGTGACATTGGTGTTCCCACATGTATACACTGAGCAGAACAACCAATTGGCCCTTCAGGTGTGGTAGTTACAGAGTTTGCAATATCACATTCTTCTCCAAGGGCAACATCTCCACTTCCGCACCAAGCAAGAGTAGAGGTAACGTTATCAACTCGGGCACTGCCACCTTTCCAAACACACGTATTGGTACAAAAATCTCTCTGGGCCAAAATTCCTGGGTCACATTCTTCACTTCCAGTCTTTGCATTCACACCAGGGTTATCTACAACACCATTTCCACATTCAACAGCTTCAGGATTTACACCTCTTTGTGTATTTCCGGTTCTCAAACAGTTCAATGAACATGTTACCCCGACAATTTCACCATTTTTTGCAATATCACAATCTTCTCCAGGTCCTACAAATCCATCTCCACAAACAGGAAAACGTCCATTGCCGTTGGCACTTACATTTGACCCCAAAGGCAAACAAGAAACACCACAATATTGAGAAATATTTCCTTGGAAAGCAAAGTTACTAATTTTGGCTACCTCACGATTCACTGGAAATACATTGGTGGTTCCACGGGTTGTTACTTTCCACTCCCAACCAAAAATCCAAGGATTCAAATTCTGACCAAGTTTACTACAAGCATTTGGAGCCGTACGTGGGAGAGCATTGTACCGTGTTCGTTCGCCAATTTGACGAGCAACAAAATTATTTGGTTGAACCTCTACTTTATCGGCAATACAAGCACCATCAAGTGCTGAAGTAGTTCGAAATTTCCAACTAAACTCCGCAAGATGCTTGCCCCCAATATCATCAGAAGGATCCTCAAGATTTGCACCAAAACCTTCAATCCCTTGAATTCCACTGGTCAAAATGATTTTATACCAAGTTCCTTTTTCAAGGTCATGTACTACTCGAACATCTCCATTTACTTCTACGCGACGTATTGGAAGAAAACGATAGGTAAAATAATCACTCACTGACTCTTCAATACCCAACTCAACATTTCCTGGGTTATCATTGGCACAAAGTTCATCAGCACACTTAAAAAGTCTCACATTTCCATTGTAACTTGGTATGAACATTTGACGATTGAAACGAGCCCCGAGCTCAGCACCAGTACAAGATTCAGTACAACTTGGCCAAAAATCAACAACTTTTGGTTCCCCAAGATCAATGGTCAAGTCAGCCGTACCCAATTTTTCTCCATCTTCTGCTTGAGTACGAGCCTGGATACCCACAACTTGCGGAACTGTATTTTCAAGCGCAGTTACGCGAGCTCTCGTAATACTATCTTCTTTTTTAACCACAGTTGCTTTATCGTGATCAGTCGTATCCCAGTTCCAATTGTATCCACCTACGTTGAGCACAGAACAATCTTGGTTTCCACTACCCCAAACGTTATAAAAAAGTGTTGTTTGAGGAAGTGGGTTAAACATTCTATTTGCATCATAAAACCCTGGCAATTGTAAAACTCCCAAATAATTTACCGTAAATGGGTGAGGAAGAACACCAACTCTATCAAGAGTACATCGATTATTATCTCCACCTGTTTTAAAGTCGAAACAATATGCAGTAGTATCACTACAAGGACGTTTTGCCAAAAGATTTTGTCTTTCTACCTGTACACCACCAGCTACTTGAATATTTCTTGTTGATTGAATATCTTTTGAAATTTCTACATGGTACCAAGTATTTGTAGCAAGCTGAGCCGGTCCTTGCATTGGATTACTAATAATTGTAAGAGTATCTCCCCCATCGAGAGGAAGGTGCATGTCATCATTATCATAGGCAAGGAGTACTTTTCGTTGACCTGTACAATCAGGTCTTCCATTTTGTTCCGCACATGAATATACTTTTACCGTATCACGATTTACGTTTAGTAAACTTGCATTTTGTGGAAGACGAAATTTAACAACGACATTTTGATTTACACATGCCAAATCAGAGCCCAGCCAATTTTGCCAAGGAGCTGGTGAAGGAAATACTGGTGGCTGGTTATCGGGGGTAGAAGTCACACAGTTCTCCACAATTTCTGGAAATTCAGGAATTCTTCCTGTGGTAAAACGCCAAGCATACCCAGCATTTCTCGTTTGTCCTCGACATACTTGATTATTGAGCTTAAAAAATCCTGCGTCTGGACCTTCGGTACAACATTGGTATCCTTCCATTGGAGGACTGTCTTTACAATCATTTACAGTATAAACCACACGATTACTGAGTTTTCCTTGTGCATTTTTGAGTACAATAGGTGAAGAACCCTTCCCTAAGGAAAGTCCATTTACCACAGGCAAAGAAGTTGTCACCGTTGTGACAAAACCAGGACTCTCTGCCAAAATTTTATGAACTTCTGCACCCTGTTGTACCATCCAGGTATTAATATCTTTTTCATCAGCACCCTTTGGAAAAAAGTATATTTTTGGAGTGTCTGAAAAGTTTATACCTCGAAATCTGAGTCCAGGATGACCACTTGGTAAAGGTGAGGGACCAGTCTTCGGTTGAAAATAACAAATACTTGGATTTGGATCTCCAGCCTCAACAGTAAAAATATTATTTCCTTGTGAAGTTACCATATCTCCCGCTCTTTCAACAATAACCACATATTGTTTCAAGTTAGCATTCTCAGGAACTTGTGCAATGATTTGTGTATCGGACCATGACTCTCCACAGGTCTGAGTACTCATGATTTTACAAATTTGATCATTGAAACGACCCTCAGGGCGACAGTTCGTATCAGCACTTGGTGCCAAAAATACTTCACCGGTTGATTCACCAAAATCTTTTCCAGAAATAGTAATATAACTACGACGAGTACTCGTAACAGGGTCAATAAATGTAATACTCGGACGATTGGTATATATAGTACTACTTACGGTAAATGGAACATTATTACTCTCTACTCCAGCTTGTGTGATGTGCACAGGCACAATACCAGGTTTTACATTTCCTGGAACTCGTGTTGCCACCATAGCATCTGACCACCCGGTTACTTCACCTTGAACTGTCCCAAAGTGAACAGAACCATTTTCTGATGCACCAAACGCAGTACCCACAACCTGAAGCGCAGTACCGATAGGTGCTCGAGTTGCACCTGCTGGAATATTTGGATTGCCAGGGGCAACACCAACTGCACAAATTCCAGGACGTTTTACATTATTTTTTATAAATCTTCCTACATTTGGGCCTGGGATAGGACCATGGTTATCAATGGTAGTATCAAAATAGCCTTCGGCTTGTTCAACTTCAGGTGCTTTTTGTACTTTGATAACCGCACGAGAACCTTGTGGAAATTTCACGTCATCAGGAAGTGCCACGATAACCCATTCATTATGCCATAAATCTCTCCCATCACACTGTGGAAGAGTGGCTTCTACCCAGTTCATAGCATCACCATTTTGTTCAAAACCAAAATATACATGACCAGTATTTTCACCAAAATAATTTCCTTGAATTGTTACGTAGTTTCCTGCAGCACCTTCCCATACACCAGCTGCATTATTGCCACTCCCATTCACATTTGTAATTACTGGCCAAGCAACACACTGATTATTGATACATTTTTTAGAAGGACATTCTAAATCATTATTACAAGATCTATTTTCATCAAGACACTCAGGACCTTGAACGCCAGGGCCACAATTCGCTCCCACAATAATACCGGTAAACAGAACATCAGTGCTATTTCCATCAATATCAAATACATGTGCAGTAACTTGGTACGTAGTAAAAAGTTCAGCATTGCCAGCTACCAAAAGAGGAAATTTACTCAAAAATGGATCCTGCGCTGTAGCATGAGACCCTCGAGAAACTTTGGGAATATCAAAATAATCCATGGTCGAAACCTGTGCATTGTTTTTCATCACAGATACATGATAGTGCACAACACCAACACCCGAATTATCCGTAATTGAGAGCCCTAATGTTTGGACACGACCTCGTTGCAGTGTTTCACCCGCCAAGTCAGCAGGTTGTCCATTGAGCGTAAAAGGACTTACGACAGGTTTTTGGTTATCAATAATACCATCAGTATTCACTTGAAACATAGCTTCGGTAGGATACTTACATCCAGGAACTTCTTCTACCAAAGCTTGATTGGCTCTGCCTTTAAGTTCTTTATTTACTTTTACCTTATACTGACCTTGAGGAAGTTGATCAAGTCCATTTTGACCCACAAAAACAGCTTCAATAAGTGCTGGATCATTATGTACAAAGTGTAATCCAAAAGATGCAGTAACATCAACATCAGATCCATTTTCAACACGAAATACTGAAAATAATTTTTGTGCATCAGCATTGTTCATTGGATTGTCTGCAGGAGCAAAAGCAAGAGGATTATTGAAAAGCACTCTTACTTTGGCATTATTCATACCAGTTGATTCGTTTTCTGCAGGAGTACTTGGAGTAATACCACGTACCATGAGAACCTTTGCTTTATTCTTCACTGCACAATCGACATTGTCTCCACCAGGGATGTTTCCCCATCCTCCACCCAGACATTGCTCAGGATTGTCATTGGCATACTGAGGATCCTGACATGCTGACGGTGCTCCCCCACCCATACCTGCAACATTGGTAGCATCACCGAGTTGATTGAGCACAAACTTGGTAATTGCCCACGCAGAAAGAATAATAATAAGTCCAATAGTTCCATTAATGAGAATTTTTTTGGCCGTAGCAATTTTATCTTCACTTCCACCCGAAGTCATGTAGACAAAACCACCATATAACACAATACCAAGAGCAATAATACCAAGAAATCCGAGTCCTACATTGATAATACGAACTACCGTATGCTGTAGAGACTCTTTTCCAAGAGCAGTATTTTGATCAATTTGAGCCGTACCAAAGACATCACCATTTTCAATATTATTTTGAGCCAAAACAGACTGTGCTACAGAAAAAAAGAATACAGCACATACAAGGCTAACAACAATACCGAAAACGAAATGAAAAGATTTTTTTCTTTGATAAGGCATAACAAAAGACAAGAAAGTGAGGATTTGCGTTGTTTATCGTGGATTTTGATTGGCAGGGGCAGGACCTGGAACATTGCTCATAGCTTTGAGCGCATTCAAACAAGCTGGCACATCAGGTTGAAGTATTTTACTTTCATCTGTTGTTTGTGCACATCCAGTATCTTTATCACTCTGAAACAAAACCGGTACACAATTTTGATAGTCACCATTATCTTTCAAAAAGCACGTAACATCTTGTCCTTTTCTACGTGAATCAGGACCTACACCAGGATACATACAGTTTTGTCTCAAGTCTTTTACTCTACTCGTAATATTTGGAAAGTAAAATAAATCAACTCCTTTTGGTCCAAATTCACGATGAGACGTAACCGCAACGTCTTTGCCATTTATACGTTCAGCAGAAGTTATAAACCAGATCTCATCCAAATTTGGAACTCGAGGATGCTCCTCTATAAAAATATAACGAAATGATTGCTGAAGCATTGGTTTACTAAAAGAAATTCTGGTCGGATCAATTCGATTCACACCTTCTTGATCAATATTTGGTGTCACCGTTTCAATAAAAGGTGCGGTTCTGTCAATACTATTGGAAACACGAAACTGCCAATACGCATTGTCTGCAGTTCGTTCATCTGCACGTCCTTCTCCTTTACCAATGGTGTGAAAATCTCCAGGCAGAGTTGGCTTGCCGTCTACTACGCTGTCAGCATCACCATCGAGAGCATTTCCAGACATATCAGTGATACCAGACTGTGGAGCCGCTTCAAATGAATTATTTTGTGTGGTTTTACCAGTACGCAAAAGTAATTCATACGTACCAACACAAGCTTCACCAACTTGACCTTCGGCACAAGCAACTTCTGGCAAGCAATACATCACATCACCACAGCTATTTTCACCACAAGGTTGATCTGATAAAAATTCTGCGGTTTTAAACCCTGTTAACTTCCACTCACCTCGCACAGATTTATCTCCAAAAATTAAGTTGGTCAAGGCACCATCTGGTTTCAATACTTCATTGATAGTAATTGGATCCATTGGTTCACTAAAAATAACTTGGATTGCTTGGTTACGAGGAATTAACTCATTTGGAGTTGGAGATTTGGTTACAATGGTTGGAGCATCAAAATCAAACGTCGTATCAGTTTGAAAATTCCATTTATACAGACGTGGAATTACAGACTGACTTGATCCTTTCTTTTTTATTTGCGAAGTAACTCCTACAGTATAATCAACTTTTCTCAAATTATCTCCCAAAAATTCTACGGGCTTAAAGACAAATGTATATGCATTTTTTTCATCACCATCTTGATACGTTGTAAGCGCATAGGCAGCGAGTGGATCAGGTGCATCTGCTTTTTTAACAAGACCATCGTATGGAGTACTGGTGGCAAAAATACTGATAGCATCTGTTTTCAATTTGTCACAGTCAGTTTCCCAATTAAATGCCTGACCATCTGGAGTAAAACAATCACCATAATATGGATTTTGTACAGTATCACCATCAACAACACAGTTTTTGGTTGCTTTTCCATCATCTCCCCAACATGTTTTATTGGTATTTTCAATAATCGTACCTGGCTCAATAGCATCGTTAAACGTAATAGCAATGCGTGTATTTCTTTTGACATCTTTTTGATCACGAGTTGGATAATGTTCACGAATAGATTTGCCAGGACCCGCAGAACCAAGAAAATCAGAAAAATCTGCACCTGAATTGTTACCAAGCAAGGAACCAAGTCCTGCAACACCCGTCGCTTCACCAAGTTTTGATAAAATAAAACGAGCAATAGCCCAAGAAGATAAAATAATAGCAAGACCAATAGTTCCATTGATAAGAATCTTTTTGGCAGTAGCAATCTTGTCTTCTTGCCCACCAGAAGTCATGTAGACAAAACCACCGTACAAAACAATACAAACAGCAATAATACCGAGAAGTCCTAACCCAACATTGATAATTCGAACTGCGATAGCAATAGGACTACTCCCACTCAGTGCAGTATTTTGATCAATTTGAGCCGTACCAAAAACATCGCCACTTTGGACATTATTTTGTGCCAAAACGACTGGTCCAGCAAAAAAAACAAAAAAAATCACTACACACATTAGAAAAAGTGCAGTGATTTTTTTATTTTTCTTAAGTTGTTGAATCCACACAAGCATGGAAAGTGGACCCAAAAATTAATGAATCTTCACGAATAGGAGATTGACAAGATCTGCGAATTCGCTGCGTTTTACGAGTGTGCTATTTTTTCTACACACTGACGGACACGATTTCCATCAGCCTTGCCCTTGACTTCTTTCATGATAGCACCCATGAGAGCTCCTGTATTTTTTTCACCGGCAAGATTATTCACCACGGTTTTGACAATGTTCATCAGCTCTTCATCAGACAATTGTTCCGGCAAATACTGACTCAAAAATGTAATCTCTTGCTGAGTTTGTTCTACCAGGTCGGCTCGACCGCCTTTTTCAAATTCTACAAGAGCATCTTTGAGTTGTTTTACCTGACGGGTAATGAGCTGCTGAGTTTCTTCATCACTCAGTTCTGACCCCTTATCAATTTCTGTATTTCGCAGAGCTGACCAGAGCATCCGAAGTGTTGAAAGGGACGTTTTATCCCCATTCTTCATTGCGATCTTTTGAGCATCTTGCAAGATTTGACGAAGGGACATATGACGTTCGGTTATTTCTTCAACTTAGTTTTATTCGCTTTACTATCAAAAATGGCAGCATCTTCTGCACTGAGTTTTCCAATCTTACGAAGATACGTAGTTTTGGAAATCATTTCAGATTTATTGATAGCATATTTGCGGCGTGCATTTTTACTCTTTTTTGGAGTAAAAAATTGAATTTTTTTAGCCTGCAAAATTTTTCCTGATTTTTGCCATTGTGTTTTCACACGTCGAAAAAAAGCCTCAAAAGACTCGTTTTTCTTTCTTTTAACTTCTGACACAAAATTCACCTCCCGGTGCAATTAAATTTCACTAGATTAACTGAATTTAGTATATACCACACAATCAAAAAAGTCAACCTGTGGATAATCGAAAAAAGAGCTCCTGGCCACGTGGTCAGGAGCTCTTTTTGTTTAAAATCTTTTTAGTTTTTTCATGACTTCTTGATAAATTTTCTTTTGGTCAATCGTCTCTTGGATACCAGAGTCCATATCACGAATGATGGCTGTACCATCTTGGACTTCTTTTTGGCCAATAATGATTGTATGGGTAGCTCCGGCTTTGTCAGCGAGTTCGAGCTGCGCCTTAAGTGAAGTTTTGGCAATGTTAAAGTCAACCGTTATCCCTTTGCGGCGCAATTCTTCAATAAGCAAAAGTACGCGACGTCGGGCTTGGTCACCAAGCTGTGCAAAAAACATTTTTGGTGTCTTTTCAATCATCATACCTTCTACCTGTTGAACAGGTTTGGCTTTTGGCATTGCATAGAGTACACGCTCCATACCGAGAGCAAAACCACATGCAGGAGTAGGACGACCACCGAGTTGCTCAAAAAGTCCATCGTAACGACCACCTCCGCCGAGGGCACTTTGACTTCCCTCTTCTCTATCATTTGCGTAAAACTCAAAAACAGTGTCTGAATAATAATCAAGTCCACGAACCAGTGTTGAGTCAAGTGTATACTCTACTTTGAGCTCATCAAGGTACTCAATCACACTCATAAAATAATTTTTTGATTTTGGACTGAGCCAATCTAAAATCTGTGGAGCATCTTGCAGTACTGTTCGACATCCTTGTTCTTTACAATCAAGTACACGCAATGGATTTTTTACCAAACGTTTTTTACAATCTTCACACAAGTAGGACCTTTTGGTTTTGAGAAAACCAACCAATTCCATAATATAGTTTTGTCTGTCTTCAACAGAGCCAATACTATTGAGGTGTACGGTAGAATCAATACCCAAATCTTTCAAATAGTTATACCCAACAGCAATAAGCTCAGCATCAACCACAGGGTCAATATCACCAAAAGTATCCAGTTCAAATTGGTGAAATTGACGATAACGCCCAGCCTGTGGACGATCATGACGGAACATAGGTCCCCAAGTCCAAACTTTTACAGGCTGAGGTAAATTGTGCATGCCATGTTGAATAAATGAACGCACAATTGATGCTGATGCTTCTGGACGCAAACATACACGAGATCCATCTTTATCTTCAAAGACATACATTTCTTTGTCAACTACATCAGTACCACGACCAATAGATCGAATAAACAGCTGTGCTGGTTCTACCAAAGGAGTTTCAATATATTGGAATCCATAGGCAGCCGTAATATCCATAGCCTTTTTGTAGGCTTCCATCCAATCTTTTCCTTCTCGTGGTTGAATATCTTTCATTCCACGAAGTGTTTCAACTACTTTTACTTCTTTTTTTTCAGACTCCTTGGTCACCGGTTTTGGTTTCGTCACTTTCGCTTTTGCAGGTGCAGCGGTTTTCTTTTTCGTTATCATAGAGAAATACTAAAAATTATATTTGGGAGTAGTTAAAATGCCCACACGAGTGACTGGCCAGCCTCGGAGCCACGTCCGTCCAACAATGGTATTTTTTTCAATTGGACCAAATCGACGAGAATCAAAACTGGAATCACGATTGTCACCAAGTACAAAATATTGACTTGGACCAAGCGTTACAGAAATAGATCCAGGAGTTGACTCTGTTAAATAGTTTTCTTCTACGACTTTTCCTTCTGGATATTCTTGGTTATAAATAATTACTTTAAAGTCTTCTACTTTAACACGTTCTCCAGGAAGCCCGACAATACGTTTGAGGTAAAAATCATTTTCTGCAACAGGCGCTTTGAGCACAATCACTTCACCACGAACTGGCTCACGAAAACGGTAGGTAAGTTCATCAATAATCAGATACTCTTTTTCAAAATAATTTGGCTCCATTGATTGGCCTTTGACATAAAAAGGCTTAAACAAAAAGTAACGAACCATCCAAATAGTAAGACCGGCCATAAGGCCAATTTTGATGAGTTCCAAAATAAAAAGGCCAATGTTGACCAAGGCTCCTTGCTGAACTTGTGATGGAGTATTCGGTGGAGTTACGGAAGGATTTTCTAACGGTTTTTCTTCAGATTGATTCAAAAATGCCATATTCAAAAAGTTAACGTTTTGGGATTATAGCCTATTTTTGGGGAAAAAGCAAATGTGGAGACACACCCAAAAAACACATTTTTTTAGTATCGAGATTCCTAAGAATGTTTACTTTATAACGATTTTATATTTTCTGACATTTCCATAAGAATTTTATCAGATTGATAATAGCCTTCTGGGCTTAGAGCGTTTTCAATAGTAACCAACAAGCCAGGACGAACCATAGTATAGAGCATTTCTGTGATATTGTTTACTATCATGGGTTGACCAAGTGTGGTAGTACTGAACAAATAATCTTGTTGATTTCGAGACCAAGTTTGATCAATATACCAACTTTGAAAAGATTGATACGGAACTTCTTTGAAGTGAATAATATAAGGTTTTGTATCTCCCAGAGCTAATAGAGAAAGGGTAGCGTTATTGACCTTTTGTAAATTATCTTCACTCAAATAGCGCAAAGAAATATGATTATCTTGGTCAATATAAGTAGACCAAAGATTATTTTTTGGAATATTTGATGATAAAGAGTGAAAACTGAATAGTACTAAAGCTATAATTCCTACAATAATAAAAACTTTAAAATTTTTATTGACCATATCAGCTTAATCGATAACTTCTAAAATACCAATACTTTTACCATCATTTTTACGAGCTTTTATTAATACTTTATAAAGATTATCCCATTTCTTTTGCTCAGTCAGAGTAATACAGCCAAGAGATACTTGACCTGTATGAAGATATCTTTCCCCACCATGACTGATGCGGAACCAGGTTATACCATATTTTGCTTCAGTATACCGTCGTCCCCCCTTATGGGGATAATCAGGTATCTCAACGTCGTACAAACCTTTCTCCCAAACCAAACCTCTATAATCCGTAGTCAAATATTTTTCTTTTCCCAAATATAAAATCTTTTTAGATATTGAATATTTTAGTGTAACAGGTTCAGTCTGTTCGTCCTCAGCCTGTAGATAGGACTGCCCATTATCATTTAACTTGATTGACGCCTTTATCCCCTGAAAAGACCCTTCTTCAATACTAATATATTCTCTATTGAACCGAGTTTCATCTAATTTTACCTTGAGATAAGCTGGTAGACTAATCTCTCCTTTGCCATCCAACCTTTTTACTTGGAGCCATTCATTTGTTGTATTTCCAGGCACATACAAAAAAACAGGATTCACCAAAACTTCTAAGATAAGAGAAAAAAAGCAGACGCTTTACCCTCCAACGGCCCCCTTCGTTCTCTAACTTCTACATCATGTGTAGTTACCTGTGGGTTTAAAGTATTGAAATTGACTTTTATTGTAACATCATTACTCCCAATATCATTAAATATACTATCTTGCTCAATAACTTTTATACTTATCTTCAAAGTAATGTTAGTTTCATCAGTATAAATTTTACCAATTTCTGTATTTACATCTACAGTACTATCTCTTTTGAGTTTACGTTTTACATCCAAACGAAGATCTCGGCAACTTACTTCTACACGAATATCATTTCCAACTGGATGACCCCGGTGCTTGATAGTCACAAGTTTTAAATGAATGTATTTTGGCATAGAGTAATGTTACTTGTAACATTACTCTAATATACTATACAAAAAAGTGTATATTTTGTCTAGAAAAAGTAAAAGCAGCTCTTAAGAGCTGCTTTTTAAAAAGAAGAAAAATCAACGGTGGGCGACTCAGGGATCGAACCTGAGACCTCGTCATTATCAGTGACGCGCTCTAACCAACTGAGCTAGTCGCCCACCCTTGATTCTTAAACCTGTGGACCCAAGAGGCTTCGAACCTCTGACCTTTCGCATGTCGAGCGAACGCTCTAACCAACTGAGCTATGAGTCCCTACTGGGAAAACTTTTCCAAAAGGAGACTTTGGACAGCGGTCAAACGTTTCTCTACCTTTGTATCATAATAATAGACAGCACAGACACCATGATACCCTATCCAAGTCTTTTTGCCAAGAGTCCTTTTATCAAATTGTGTTTTTCGAAATTGACTCATCGGGATATTCAACTGTCTTGACCAAAAATTTTTTTCAACTTTTTCGTCTTGATCATACCGTAAATACAAATAACAACGAAACTTTCTTTCTTCAACTTGGTATATACTTCGTAAAAGAGAAACAAAAACCTTCAAAATAAGAGGATTCGAGTTCCCCAATGCTACGGTAGAACGCCTTTTAAACCCTTCACCTAGGTATAAAGTCCCTAACATGAATTCTTTCAAATTCACCGTCCAAATTGTCTGATCCATCAATTTTTTAATTTCCCGTAATACGGTATCATTCTCTTTTTGAGTTTTTGCAAGACGAATAGATACAGACTTTTTTTGAGCTATTACCAAATTTGATCTTTTCGTTTCCAAAAGCTGAGACTGAATTTTGTCAGAGAGTTTTAAACCTTTTAACCAACCACTTAAGGTCCCTCTTGCTACCCCTAACTTTTTTTCTATTTGTGGATAAGTATACCCGCTTTTTCTAAGAAGGGTAGCTTCTTTTTTGAGATAAAACTTTGACCTCATATCTCGAACTTCAGAAAATAGCAAATATACTATATAACCTCTAAAAGATTTTGTAAAGATCAAAATTTTTTATCTATTTTATACTATTTTTCAAAAAAGTCAAGAGGAGGTATGAAACTCCCCGCCCTTACGGACGGGGTTTTAGGGGCAATACAAAACGCCCCAGGAATTTCCCGAGGCGTCTTTTTTGTTTGAAATTTAGATATTGAGGTTATCAATAGAACTAGTATCAATATCATCATGATTGTGGTCAGCATGAGAGCCTGATCCACTCATGGCGTCTTGCATATCACGGTTGAATACACGTCCACCAGCTGGTTCGTTGATTTTGAGGTTTACGCGAGCATTATTTTTGGCACCAACTACTTTGAGAAGAGTGCGTACTGCGCGAGCTGTTTGACCACGGCGACCAATGACATATCCCATGTCAGTTGGGTTGAGATCGAGGGTAATAAGAACTCCACGTTCATCTACAGTTCGAGTCGTCTTTACTTCGTCAGGATTGTTGACAATAGCCTTAACAACGTACTCAAGAAATTCTTGATCTTGTACCATACATCTTGTACTTAAAAATTAATCTAAATTACGAAAATAGTATAACATGGAGACTTATTTGAAGTCAATATAACAGACAATTAGGATGTCCACAGAAATACAAAAAAGACCCCGATCATGAGGTCTTTTTGAAATGTCTTAGGCAGCTGCAGTTGCTTTTTTGGCAGCAATCTTAGTTTTTCGTTTTTTAGAAAGAAAGACTGATTTTTCTTTTTTGCCTTTCACTACTCCTTCACGAATAAACATATTTTGAAGGGTCGCAGAAGGTTGAGCCCCTACTCCAATCCAGTACTGAATTCTTTCTTTGTTCAAAACAAGTTTTTTGGTAGTTGGGTTGAAGTTGCCCAAAATTTCAGTGTTGGTGTATTGAGTATCGCGGATTCCTTCTGAAAGGATGATGCGAAATTCAGCTTGTTTCTTTTTTCCAAGACGTTGGAAGCGGATACGTAACATAATTATGATAAAGTTGGAAACTGATAATTGCCTCTTGGCAGCAGTTTCGGGTAAGTAGAGAGAGCTTCGTGACGACTCTTAATGTGGCTTAGTGTAGCAGGTTCTGAGGAGTTTGTCAAGATGCCCCTTCAACAACCGCTTGGTCAATCTTAACACTGAGCAATCGACTCGTGCCATCGGCTCCCATGGTCACGCCATAGAGGGCATCACAGGCATGCATGGTCACGCGATTGTGGGTGATGAGAATAAACTGAGAAGCCTCAGATAACTCTTTGAGAATGTTGACCACACGCAGGGTGTTGGCTTCGTCAAGCGCGGCTTCAATTTCATCAAGCACAATAAATGGTGAAGGGTTGGTGCGCAAAATCGCACACATAAGCGCAATAGAAGTGAGGGTACGTTCACCACCAGAAAGGGCTTGGATGTTTTTAATTTTTTTGCCTGGTGGATTGGCAACTACGTCAATACCCGTCAAAATTTTCTTGACTTTTTTGTCGTCTGATGGAGACTCCTCTACCACTTCTCCGGTAAGCACGCCTTCATCCCCTTCTTCAAGTTCTTTTTTATTTTCATCTTCGTAAATTTCAATGAGGTCTGCGTTTCCACCTTCAAATAAAATTTTGAAGTAACGTTCAAACTCTTTGCGAATTTCACGGAAGGCTTTGTTACGTCGTTTTTTCATGATGTCATCAAGATCAGCAATCAAAGATTGCAAATCGTTCAATGCTTTTTTCAAATCAGTGAGTTGTGAGTTGAGTCCACCATGACGTTCTTTGGTTTCTTCGTATTCTTTGACAACTTCTTCGTCAATGCCACCAATGAGACTGAGCGTATATTTGTATTTTTGAATTTGTACTTCTTTGCCTGGAAATTCATTTTCGGCAAAGGCGCTGATGCCACGTTCCAGCACTGAATGCAACGTTACATGCATTTCGGTCATGATTTCTTCTTGCAAGTCCTCGAGTTTGGTTTCAAGACGTGTGAGTTGAATTTGATTTTCATGCAATTCACTCGTCAAAATATTGAGTTCCATTTGCGCAGATTGCATTTGATCTTGCAGAGCAAAAACACGCTGGCGTTTTTCTTCTTCTTCTTTTTGGAAATCTTCAATTTCTTTGGCCTTGGCCGTTACTTGCACTTCGAGTTGTTCAATATGTTTTTCAATCAGTATTTTTTCTTTTTTCATGCTCATCATCATGGTACCAAACATTTCTGGACTCACATTGGAGAGTGCATAGTCTTGTTCAAAACGAGACATTTCTTCGAGACTGGCATTTTTATCTGTTTTGACCAGTGACAAACGTTCCGTGATGAGTTTAATTTCAGTATGTTTACTAAAAAGCTCTTGTGTAATTTTTTCTAATTGCGCTTCAATGTTTTGTAAATCAGTTTGCATTTCAATGAGTTCTGCTTCGTAATTGCGACCTTCACTGTGCAAAGATAACGAATGATTAGTAAAACTCACACCGGTGGTACGACGCGCACGAAAACCTCCACGAATACTTCCGTTGCGTTCAAAAATATCTCCTTCGAGTGTCACCATGCGAGCGCGGCCAACACCAATTTCATGAGCCACGGCAGCATCTTCTACCACCAGAGTAGAACCAAAAACAAAATCAAAAACATTTTTGAATTCATCGTCAAATTTGATCAACTCTGAAGCGATTCCATGCACACCAGGGTGAGTGAGGAAATCGCGAATGTATTCATCAGAACGTGGACGAATAGTGGTGAGTGGCAAAAATGTTGCGACACCCAATTTTTCTTGGCGCAAAAATTCAATACAACGACGAGCCACACTTTCATTTTCAACAAGGAGTGAAGAAAGATAGTTACCACCAGCCACATCGAGTGCCATTTCATAGCGCTTTTCAGCAAGACCGAGTTGTACAATCATGCCATATACTTGTCCAAATTCTTTTTTCCGTTCCAAAATACCTTGCACAGCAGTGATTCCCATGAATTGAAACATGGACTGTTCGTGTTTGGTGTTGGTACGTTCCCATTCGAGCTGGGTAATTCTGTTTTTGAGTTTATTTTTTTGATCAGTGAGAGCACGTGAAGTGTTTTCCAGTTCCGTGAGAGCGGCTTGTGTTTGCGCCTTTAATTTTTCTTCGGTTTTGACTTGCGTATCAAAATTTTCTACGCGAACTTTGAGATCACTAATTTTGCCTTCGAGCCAACCCACTTGTTGCTGTCCAATTTTGCCATATTCGGTTTGCATTTTTCCTTGCAAAATAATCTTGGTGCGCTCTTTGTCATTTTTTTCACGCAAGAGTTCTTGATAACTGGTTTGCAAACGATCAAAAATATCTGCGCGAGATTCTTCTTTGGCAAGCTGTGCAAGTTCGAGCTGAAGTTTGGTAAGTTCAGCTTGTTTGGTATCTACAATACCTGAAGCCGTTTGAATTTTGGTTCGATAGGTATTGGCTTCGGTATTATGTGTTTGATACACGGTCACATAATATTTTTCTTGGAGTTCACGCAAAGCAATTTCCACGGTTTTTCGTTCTTCTAATTTTTTTACCTGACGAGAAAGTGTTTTGAGACGGGGTTCAATTTCTTGCAAGATCATTTCTGCTTGCGCAACGTGTTCTTTGGTTCTATCCAGTTTCAGTGCAGCCTGATGACGTTTCATTTGAAATTCACGAATACCTGAAGCTTCGTCAAAAAATTCTTTTCGTTCTTGGGCAGACTGAAGCAGTAAACGATCAATGGTCCCCTGTCCAATGACTGCATACGAACCATTTCCAAACTGCGCTTTGGCAAGCATCAGTTGGAGGTCAATAAGTTTTACAGGGTTCTCATTGAGTACATATTCACTTTCACCTGAACGATACAGGCGACGGCCAATCACGACTTCGTCATAATCGAGTGGAATACGACCATCTTTGTTATCGAGCACCATCATGACACTCGCCATACCCATTTGGCCTTTGTGTTCAGAACCAGCAAAAATAATATCCTCGCTCTTTTTGCCACGAAGCTGCTTCATGCTCTGTTCACCCATCACCCAGCGAATGGCATCGGAAATGTTACTTTTACCACTCCCGTTGGGGCCTACAATAGCCGTAATACTGTTTTTACCCTCCCTGGCAGGGAGAAATTCTAAGCCGACCTTATCGGCAAAGGACTTAAAACCATGAATTTCGAGGCGTTTGAGGTACATGGAGCAAATTATACACAAAACAGGGCCAGTTGCCCAGGATATACACAATATGATAGCACGCTTGACTTTTTTACTCAAATTGGGTAGTATCAAGGGCTCAAAACAGAACCTATGAAAAACGATGCCTTTGACCACAATGCCAAACATGTATACCAAATACTCAAACACGCAGAGTCTATTCTTTTGATTCCCCACCAAAAACCAGATGGAGATGCTCTTGGGTCAACCACCGCTTTTGCGCAGTGGCTGAGTACTGAAAACAAAAATTATACGATTTTTTGTGCAACGCCTTTTTCAAAGAATTTTTCTTACCTTCCTCATACCAAAGAAATTACCAATGACCCTGAAGTGTGGAAAAAATCATATGACTGTATAGTGGTATTTGATTCAGGAGACCTACGATATGCTGGTGTACAAAAATATATTGACGCTCTCACCACAAAACCTCAAATTATCAATATTGACCACCATGCCACCAATGAAATGTATGGACAGTGGAATTTGGTGGCCACACACTTTTCTTCTACCTGTGAAGCCGTGTATCACTTTTTGACACTCAATAATGTAGTACTGACCAACACTATTGCTACTTCACTCCTCACAGGACTTATCACTGACACGGATCACTTTACAAATGCAGCTACGACGAGTAGTGCCCTTGATGCGGCAGGAATCCTGATGAACAAAAGTGGCAAGCACCGTAATATTAAAGAAACTATTTATAACCAAACATCACTTGGTGCTTTTCAACTTTGGGGAGTGGTATTTGAACGGCTCATGCATGAAAAAGAAATTGATGTGGTCTACACCTATGTTACGCTCCAAGATTTGGAAGCCTTTGCTCTTTCGGAAACAGAATCTGAAGGCATGGCGAACTTTATGAATACTCTCTCTGAAGGCAAAGCGCGTCTTATTATCAAAGAAATTCAAGCGGGGATGTGGAAAGGAAGTTTTCGTACCACTCGAAATGATGTTGATGTAGCACGTATTGCGCAGGCGCTCGGTGGTGGTGGGCATAAAAAGGCTGCGGGTTTTACTGTGACAGGGACTCGAGAAGAAGCTTTTGAAAAGATTTTTTCTGCGATACGAGAGGTTGGTTTTTAAGGTCTTCTTGCAGGAATATTTTTTACTTTTATTATTTTTATAACTCGCCAACTCCAAGCCTCATCTTCGCGCTTCATCTGTGCCCCGTATTTTTCTGATGAGACTCCCACTTTCATTTCTCTCTAAATGGGCGGATTGGGTAGGCTCAAACAGGATAAAAATAATAAAAGTAAAAAATATTCCTGCAATCATCAGTTGTTTCTCTCAACATTCTCTCTATACATCATCTTTGTGTTCTGATATACTAAACTATATTTTATATTCCTCTTATGAATCTTATTCCAACCGTGATTGAAAAAACAAACTATGGCGAACGTGCCTATGATATTTATTCACGTCTTTTGAAAGACCGCATTATTTTTTTGGGCAGTGCCATTGATGACAATGTAGCGAACACAGTTATTGCACAGCTTCTTTTTTTGGAGAACCAAGATCCAGAAAAAGACATTAAACTGTATATCAACTCCCCAGGTGGATCAGTGACTGCTGGTATGGCTATTTATGATACCATGCAATATATTAAGCCAAATGTTTCTACTATTTGCGTGGGTATGGCAGCAAGTATGGCTTCGGTTTTGCTGGCTGCAGGTGAACCAGGGAAACGTTTTTGCCTCCCCAATAGTGAAGTGATGATTCACCAAGTGATGGGTGGCACAGAAGGGCAAGCCAGTGATATAAAAATTCACGCTGAACGAATTTTGAAAATGAAAGATAGACTCAACAAAATTTTGGCCAAACATACTGGACAAAAAATGGCGATTATTGAAAAAGATAGTGATCGAGATAACTTTATGGGAGCTGAAGAAGCGGTGGCCTATGGACTCGCAGATAAAGTGATCTAATAAAGATTCTGAACAAAAAAAAGAAATCTGTAATTTTTTTCATTTTTGATCACCACCCTCCGCAGAGGGCGGCGGTCGAAAACCCCGTTTCAAAAATGAAAAAAATTACAGATTTCTTTTTTTTGCGAAGAAAATATATAAAAAAAACCACCCCGACAAAAGTCTAGGGTGGTGTTTGGTGTCTAGAGGAGAATAAATCTCCTAACCTGTATCCAAGAGACTGTGCTTTAGGGCTATAACGAGCCGTAGCCGGTTGTATCCTAAGGGCACAGCCCCATGCTTGTCGTGGATACAGAGGGATATTCACTTGAACTTATAGAACTCTTGCAATCAGAACTTTCTTTCTAAGCGAAATGAATATTGACTCTTGTACCCTGACTTACATCCTTGCGGAACCGGACTGAATAGTCTCGGCTGGAAGCAGAATAGACAATCCTTCGTTTTTGACTCGAAGGAGAAAACTCGTCCCTATCTTGCACGAGGCAAGGAAGAACGATTTTTCTCATTCCAGTTTTACTCGATAACGACATATAATAGCACAAAACCCCTTGTTTGTCAAGGGGTCTGTTGTGGATTACTTATTTTTTGCTTTATAAAGCGAAATTAGTTGACTATAGCCGCAGCAGGGGCAACCACAGGAGCCGTGAGATCAGACAAAGGTATCGTACAATCTTGGCCAGGAGGGCATACGGGAGCAACAGGAGCAGCTTCTCCGCCAACCAAACAAATCTCAGGAAGTGGTCGATAATGACTCTCAAATACAGTATCTTGTTTGGTGCCATCACTCATTTGACGAGTATAGATAAACGAAGTATCTGCACCTGGAAATGCATGCTGGCATTCTTTTTCACCAGGTTTCAAACTACTTGAATGGATAGTACGGGTAGGTCCTGTTGGAATCCAACGCAAAACAGTAGGTGCAGTATATGAACCTTTACGACCATCAGAAGTACCCCAAAGAGTAAACTTCAAATCCCCTTTCTCTACATTGATAGAGGTTTGAATAAGTACATAGTTATTGGTATCATTTTTGAATTTAAAATCAGGAGAAGGCTCATAAATAGTTGCATCGGTGCCAGGTTTGCCATTGGTAAGATCATTGTAATAGTTGACTACCAAAGAATGATTGCGGCGTTCGGTAATTTCCATACCACTGTTCATAGCCATACGAAAAAGAGTGGTCCCGACCTGACACAGTCCCCCACCAATTTCTGGAGTGATTTTGTCACCTTTGATAACTTTTTCTGGAAAGTAACCAGCTTCAAGGGTATATGGCTGTGTTGCGGCAATGGCAGAAAATTCTTCGCCTGGTTTAATAAGCATTCCATTTAATTTTTCAACAGCATTTTTGATATTTTTTACTCTATTACTCGGACTCCCTTTAAAGTTGGAGACACCAACCCCCAAAACAGAGGTAATGCCTAAGTTGTTCACATCAGCTGTTTGAATTTCAGGTTTGGCAACTTGTACTGCAAGGGCTACCGTTGAAGTGGTTGTTACTTCTTGTAGTCCAATACTCGATACCAAGGTATTCAAAGCATCGTATGTTTTTTCAACGTCTACCGTGATTCCTTCGTGTGCTGCTTCAAATTCTTTTACCTTTCCACTTGCATCTACCAAAAAACGAGCATCTTGTGCTTCAATGTTGACGTCACTTGAAAATGTATCTTCAATATATTTTTTTGTTTCTTCTGTTTTCAGACCAATATGCACACCTTTGTCTGAATCTGACTGTACACCCAAAAGTTTTTGTAAAGTATCATTTGAAATTTTCCAAGTTGTTTCCGTGCCCGATACATCGGTATAGGCTACCACAAATGGACTTGCCGCAAAAACAATTTCTGCTTGCTTGGTTACAAGAGACATATCAATTGCTTGATCTTGTACCAAAGGTGGTTTGACTTCAGTCACAAATGTTAAATCTGGAACTTTGAGCACTGACCAAGAATGAATCAAATCATTTTTGATAGAAGAAAAATTATATCCAAGCCCAGGAACCGCAGAGACCAGTTTAAGTTGCACAGGTTTATATGATTCCACCGCAATATTTGCATTTTTGGGCTCTTCAACCGTAACCTCGATTTGTTCTTGGAGAGCATTCATGACCCCACTCTCATCAAGTGAAATAAATTTGAGTGCAAGATGTGGCTGCATGCGAGAACTTTTGACGTAGGTATACATTCGACTAAAAAAGGTTCCTCCTTTACCAAGATTTACTAAGTAGAGAGACTCTTTGTGTGCATCCACATGCATGAGTTGTCTTTCGGTATTTTCAGTCGAAACATTTGGGAAAATAGTAAACTTTTTTTCTTGCTCACCATTTTTGAGAGTAAAGTGTAAGCCTTCGAGAGAAAGTTTATCATTCATGTCAGTCAAAAATTTTTCCAGCTCTTGTTGTTGCATACCACCGATATGAACGTCCCCAATATGAATACCTGGGTACACACGGTTGGCATAGGATGCGTCAATTTTTTGAACAACCACAGCACAAGAAACTACCAAAAATATGGTAGCAACACCGAGAATCACAAAAACGGTTCGACGACTTTTTTTGGGTTCTTCACTATTTATTTGTTCAAAAAGTTCTGACATGAAAACTATTCTTCAATAATCGTAATAGGAATACGAGTGTTATGTTTTTGTTTAGGAATTGTAATAATCAATACACCATTTTTGTATTCAGCACTGGCCATATCACTTTTCACATCTACTGGCAAAACAATAGTACGAGAAAATTTGCCCCAAAAACATTCTTGGTGAAATACTTTTACATCATTTTGCTGGTATGGCAAAGGACGACTGCCACGAATAGTAAGTAAGTCATTGTGAAGAGAAATTTCAATGTGTTCACTATCGGCACCAGCCAACGTAGAAACAATCAAAATATCTTTTTCACTTTCAATCACATCTACAGCAAGCTGCCCCTCTTCACTCATATTCCAACCAGAAGAACCATCGGAAAAATGTTCTTGTGGACGAATAACCATTTTGAGAGAAGGTGAAAAATCGTTTGGGTACATAGAATATCAATATAAAAGTATTATACCAAGAAAAACTGTTTTGGTAAATAATAGATATTGACGTTTTTTCTGCATTGCAGTACAATAGAGCGCGTTCAACTGGAGAGTTGGCAGAGTGGTCGATCGCAGCAGTTTACTAAACTGCAGTCCCTGCAAGGGGACCCAGGGTTCGAATCCCTGACTCTCCGCCAGATCAAAAAACACCTCTTTTGGGGGTGTTTTTTGTTTTAAATTTTGCTTTGTTGACACTAAATATTCACTTTTCCTCTTGACAAATGGGGTTGTTTGTGGTATACTTGTTTGTTCTATAAGATGGCAATTTCGCCAACTTGTGGACAATTTTGTTGCCTACAACTCAAAAAATTGGGTGTGAAACACACCCGAGGAGAATTCCAATGACGCGTACCGAGCGCGAGACGGCCGGCCTCCCCAACAACGGTTCGACCTTCGAGGAAATGGCTGTGGCCATCACCGAGTTCGAGCCGGATCACGAGGGGGGGGACCACGACG
>CAZMHV010000002.1:41952-172219 GCA_964566225.1 uncultured Gammaproteobacteria bacterium | reverse complement strand
GTGGATTTTCTTCACCCCCCTCTGAGAGGCAAGGCAACACCGTCGGCGGGAGCAGCGCACCAGCGCTCCCCGCCGACGACTTCGAAATATTTTACAAAAGCTACGAAAGTAGACTTTTTTATTTTTGTACTTTTTATACAGCACGAGCCAAGGTACACGCAATTACTGAAGCAGCCCCTTGATCAAGCAAAGCCTGTGCGCATGACTGCATAGTACTCCCCGTAGTAAAAACATCGTCAACCAAAAGAATATGTTTGCCATGGCACTCTGAGCTCGCCACAAATGCACCATCAACATTGGTGATACGATCTGCCTGAGAAAGTTGTGCCTGTGGACGAGTAAAGCGATGTCGTTTGAGCAATGGCTCTACACGCATACCACAGTGAGAGGCAAATATATTGGCCACAAGCTGGGACTGATTGAATCCACGCTCAGCAAGTCGACGTGGGTGTAATGGTACGGGTACTACGACATCCACAGATTGAAAAAATGTAGGATGGCTGGTATAAAAAGAAACGAGACCAGGTTCAAATGCACGCACAGACTCTTCAACAAAATTATATTTGAGTTCGTGAATGAGACGCGCAACCAAACTTTGTTCTTGGTATACAAAAAAAGCACCATGAGCAGACAAAAAAGACTTTTCATGGCACTTGGTGCACGGAGCTCCATTGGTATTTACTGTGGCGCAAACAGGACAACAAAAAACATTTTGAAGGATAAGTTTGGGTATGCACTCCTCGCACAGCACCATTCCCTCACGATTACAATTACAACAAAAAATAGGAAAAATAGCTTCTTGAAAATTGCTCATTACCAAACGAAAATAGGGACTGATTTTCAACACATGAATGCACGCTTTCTCCCCTCTTTAACTTTTCTTTTCAAAGTATAATCCATCTACTTTCCAAATACCATTTTCTTTTACCAGAGTGACACTTCCATTTTTGTATGCAGTCACACCACTTTTGCCTTTTTCTTCAATAAACTGCTGTATGCCAATAGTCACGGTTGCTTTGTCTTTGGCAAAATCTTGGAGTGAGCTAGAAATAACTTTGGTAGAAACACCTTTGTAGTCACGACTAAACTCACCACTTTGGGTTTCAATATATTTGACCATAGCTGAAGTTGCCAGACCTACAACATCTGAAATATTTCCATTTTGGCCTTGATTGGAATAACTCATGTAACGTTCTACAAAAATTTTGGAAAGTTGTACTACGTACAGTTTTTCACGTTCTGCAGAGTTGACAGGTGGCGGTGCAGGCGTATCGTTGACAACAATAAGCGGAAGCTCTGTTTCTTCAATAATAGGCGCACCGGTAGACGTAGCAGTTTGACCAGTGTACCCAGATGATACAGATTTTTTGGAACGATAGTAGAGTCCAAATAACAGTGCAAGCAAAAGGAGTAATCCAATACCTCCAAAAATAAAAAGACGTTTTCGAATATCAAGAATCATACATCAAAAATTTAAATACAAATATTAAGACTCTGCTTCGTCCCCACCCATTTCTTCTTCAAACTGTTTTTTGGCTTTTTCAATTTCCAAAAGTTGTTTTGGATCAGAAGTAATCATTTGATCTTCGGTATACGAAGCGACAATTTTGATAGCAGCATGTTTGAGTCCAGCAAAAAATATTCCTTCACCCACAGCACTTTCAAGCAGTAAATATTTTTCACCTTCTGTGAGCATGAATGTTTTTTGAATGGTATCTACGGCTGCAGGAGACTGCTTGAGAAGCAGTTGCAATGACGAGTTGGTTACAATAGCACGACCATACGAAGAACCCAAAAAGTCATTGACGTCCTGTGTAATGGTGGTAACACCCAAATAGTATTTACGACAACGTTTGACGAGTGCATAAATAAACTTGGCAGAATCTTCGTGTGTCATGAGCCACCAGGCTTCATCAATAATGAGAATACGCTTTTTTCTTTCACTACGAACAATATTCCAAATATAATTTACCAAGTTATAAATAGCCATTGGACGAAGTTCATCTTCAAGATCACGCACACTAAAAATAACCAGTTGATTGTGCATGTTTACATTGGTTGGTGAGTTGAAAAGCCCTGCAAAAGTTCCTTCGGTATATTTACGCAATTTGATAACCAGCTGCTCGGCTCCTTCCATACCCTCGAGTACGTCGAGAAAATCTTGAATAATAGGAGCTTCTACCTGAGCAAGATCAGACGAAGGAGTAATATCTTTTTTGGCATAGGTTTCAAGCAGTGCCCGGTCAATAATAGAATCTTCTTGCGCAGTAATAGATCCAAACATGATACGAATAAGACCCTTGAGTGTAATAACCGCACTACGAATAACGTCTTCGGTAGAAACTTGCTGTCCAACAGGACGAGGTAAGTCAAATGGGTTAACTTTACTTTCGGATGCCAAAGAAATGTTTACATAGGTTCCACCTACGGCTTCACTGAGGTGAACATACTCCATTTCTGGGTCGATAATAATAACATCTACTCCCATCATGAGTGAACGCAGTACTTCCAGTTTGACAGCATATGATTTACCCGCACCAGAAGTAGCAAATACAACAGCGTTGGCGTTTTGGAGTGAAAATCTATCAAACAAAATAAGACTATTGTTGTGACGGTTGATGCCGTACAAAATACCATCTTCACTACTGAGATCTGATGAAATAAAAGGAAACGATGAAGCAATTGGACTTGAGTTCATGTTGAATGCCACAGACAACTCATCAATACCAATAGGCAAAGTAGAAGTAAATCCTTGCTCTGCCTGATACAATACATGTTTGCTATAAATAAGTTTACTGCCAAAAATATTTTCAATTTCTTCGGTTACCTTATCAAGTTCTTCTTTACTTTTGGCATAGAGTGTCACATAAAAAGCAAATTGAAAAAAATGTTCTACTCCCTGAGTTAAGTCATCACGGAGTTGTTCAATATCACGGAGTGCTGTTTCACGCAGTGGATCACGAGGGGCACCTTTTTCAGCATCGGCACTCAGCTGCGCTTCGAGAGCACCTACCTTTTTTTTGAGTTGTTTCAAAATAATTGGTGCTTCAATGGGGTAAAAAAACATGGACACATCCATGGTGAGATTCAAATTGAGAATTGGAGCACTCCAACCAACCGAAATATAACGAGGATAGGTAATAACATAGGTAGTACGCAAAAAGGTATCCCCCAGTTGAATATAGTTGGATTCTACTCGAAAAGCTGATGGAGCAATAATATCACGAATCGCTACGGTACCTTCACGGTATACACGTTCTTCTTGCAGTGTCACCAGCTCTTCGCGAATTTGGTGTTGTTGTTTTTGTCTGGATTGTTTTTCTCCACTGGTAATGCTGCCAGAAGAAGAAGTTGGTTTAAATGCCATAAGAAGTGAGTTTAACTATTTTCGACCTGAATTTGATCTATTGGTTGCAGTTGTTCTGAAAAAGCAATATCAGGGTTATATGATGTGTAATACAACTCAATGAGTGCCTGTGTATTGAGTTGCACTACTTGCAAACTCATACCTTCAAGTCCACCAGCTACTTGCCTCACGCGTGAATCAAGTTCATATTTTCTCTCATCAAAACGTTCTTGCTTGACACGAATAGTCCCGGCAGGCTTGAGCACTTCTTTGAACCGTGCATAAAAACCTTTTTTTCTATTGGAAAGTGGATCATACGGAACCACCACATAAAATCGTTTGGTCATAATTTGACCAATTTCAACGAGCTCTTTGACAAAGGCACGGTAGTCGGCCATTTGCATTTTTAGAAGTTCATTGGTAAGACTTCGCTCTATTTGAACGAGTTTTTCAAGGTATGGTTGAATTTGTAGTTTTCGAGACTGAGCTACAATTTGTAAAGGAAAACTGAGTGAGTTGAGAAATCCAACATAGTTGGAAATAAGTGCATTTTGTTCGTCTTCACTCTTGAGCGCAAAATTGATACTCGATACGAGTAACACGGCACGCAGAGTACCATCTTTTAAAATAACCACCCCATCTTTAATTTCGGCAATAGGAAGATGCGCCTGGGTAGAAGGCATGTTGGATTTTTTTTTGGATTTCATTTCTTGGGTGTTTGCCATACTGAGGGTGTTGGTTTTTAAAAGTCGTCATCGGGTTTGTAAAACCCACCAGTGTTTACCAGCAGTGATAAGTCCCGGATATGATTTCTTTGGACTTGTTTTCGTGATGTTTTGGGAACCACAATTTCAGCACTTCCGAGCTTGCGCAAATAGTCGAGTTCTTCATTTGGAAGTGACTTACTCCAAATACGAAGCCCTGGTTTACGCATGGTTTGACCAATATTGAGCAAAAAGTAATGAAATGTTTGACCATTGATTTTGACAAATGCCAATACCAAGGCAAAACCACCCACCAATGCCAATATAACTGCAAAAAGAGCTAGGTCAGCCAAACTTTTGGCAATAAAAATAATTCCAGCGGCAATAAGTAAGATAAGAAACTGACGCGTGGTAATTGGTCCAAAAATTTTATCTTCGACTTCAATAAATTGTGGAACCACAAACTGTTGCATAGACTAGATATTGAGACTTTGGCTTACTCGAATAAGTTCTTGAAATTCATCGAGATGCAACTCATCCTTTTGTAAACCAAGTACACTTGAGACTGGCTTATTGGTATTGAGAGACTTTTCCAAAACTTCAAGATATGAAATATACAAAGGGCTCCTCAGCCAAGCACTTTTGCCTTGTAAAAACAAAAGGTATGATTCAGCTTTGAGTACATTGAACTTTTGGATAAGATTGTCTGCCGAAGCTTTGGCATTGGCACCGAGACGTCTGAGGTCTACCAATGAAAAATTCATCATTTCATCAATTGGACCAACCGAACGAGATTTGACAACCACATCTTGGACAGAAATTTTACCAGTATCAATGCGAGTGACATTTATAGAGGTAGGACTACCCGACTGTAATTTGGTTTTTAGTTCTGCTTGAATTTTATCTTCGGCAATGAGTGAGTTGAGTATTTTTTGTCCATCAACTTTTTTTTCAGTGGGTACCATACTCGGAGTGACCACAATTGGAGTTACCTGTGGTACAGGCGCAGATGGTTGTTCTACTACAATTTGTGAAGATTCTCCTGTGGGTTGTAACAATGCCTGAGCCGAAGGAAGTGACGGAGCCACTGGTCTTTTGACGAGTACGTCTTGCAAAGCATTCATAAGTTTACTTGTTTGACTATCGGTAAGTCCAAGCCCACCAGCGCCTGCACCAAGCAATGCATACTGTTCAACTTGACTGTTGGTACGTATGTCTTTGATACGTGAAAGTACGAGTGAGTGCAGTCTTGATTGGAGTTCATCATTCAAAGAAAATTTGAGTGATGAAATAACTTCACTCGTGAGTGCTTCGCTACTGTCTGAAACAGGTGCATGCAAGGTACTGTCTACATCTTCGGTTTCCTCTTCAAGAGGTGAAGTAAACTCTTGTACCGGCAGTGTAGCAACTGAATCATTTTGTAAATCGTGCATGGTCTCCCCTACAATAGTAGGAGTATCACTTGAAAGGGCCATGGTTTCTTCTACCATTGGGAGATTATGCTCTGGTAGAGCCTCCTCGGGCACAACAACTTCATTTTGAACAATCGGTTCTGTTTGAGGAGCAATGTCAGGAGTTACTACTTGATGGGGTAACACCGTTGTACCTTGCTGAGTATGCGGATCAAGAAAATCGTCAGAAACAGTAGCCTCAGGTGACGGAGACTTTTGTGCTTTGTATTCACGAAACTCGTCAAGTGTCATTTTGACGACGCTGCCGTCGGATTTTTTGACAGGAATTGTTGGGATTGATTTGTCAGACATACTAAGATTTGAGAATATCCCCTGTTTTTAATCGAGAACAAATAATAAGAGCTTCACGTAACCACTCTGAAAAAAATATGCTATCTTCTTGGCCTCTGTAAATATCTGCAATATATTTTTCTTGAATGAGTGTACTAATTTGTTCTGTAGCCGATTTTTGATTGTATTCTTTAAGGATAACAGAAACTTTTCTTCCCTGACGTGTCATGGTAGTTGTTGGGATTGTCTCTTTACCTTCAAATAAAGTCTCTCTGGTAAATCGAAGTGAAACATCTCCTTTACCCAATGCTGCATCTCGCTTGAGAGATTCACTCAGTGCCAAACGTACAGGAATACCAAGTACAATTGATTGATAAAAATAATTTTGGAGTAAAAACAATTTTTCATTATCTGAAAGTAAAAAGTAATGCCTCCAAACACTATGTAAAATAATAGACAGCATAAAAGCTTCGTCCCAAAAATACGGAGTCATGTTATCTGGCTGTTTTTCTACAGCAGGGAGACTCTTTACCAGAGCACTAAATACAGCACCACTCACACTACTTTCAATAAAATCACGAAGTGTATAAATAAAAAGTAAATCGTCATATGGAACTTCTTGCTTTCCTTTGACAATAGAAATCATTTCTTCTTCTGAGTATGCATGAATATTTACCAAATTGCGTGTTGCCGCAGACACAAAGGTTAATTCAAGAGAAAGTGCATCCCGCATATCTTGATCAGTAGGATCATTCAAAAATATTTCAAGTAAGTCTTTATCCAAAAAAGCAATGGCTGATTGGTGCATGGCCGCAATTGGTTTATTGGTAATATTTTGATTGGAGGTAGCCACAATGGTTTCCAGGTACCCATACATTTTGGTAATCACAGGAATATTGAGCTCCATCATTTTGGACTTTGCAACAATAAGCTGCGACAACATTTGCTGCACATCGGTGAGCGTTTGAAGACGAAAATCATATAAATTATTTTGTCCGAGTGCGAGCATAGATTAGGTAAAAATTTCTTCGTTCCATTGAAATTGACTGGTTTGTTCGTCGAAAAAAACAACATCCAAATTAAATAAATTTGATTCTTTTAAAAGAATGCTAAATTTTATTAGTAACTCTTGTTCTTCTTCATTATTGATATTTATTTTTTTCTTTAGGATTTGAAATATATTTTTAATATATTCTTTTGGTGAATTTTTAAGCCACTCTACAATAGATGAACTATCTTTTAACCATACAATAATATTTTTTGACTGATCTAGAAGATGAAGATACCTATCAATGGGAGCGATATTATCTTTCACACCTCGTGGAGAGTGCACACAAAGCGAAAAATCAATATCTTTCCAAATAGTTTGTAATAATAACCCCTGATAAATAGTAATGAGTACAACAATAAAATTTTTTGCATCGGTCTCAAGTTTGACTACTTCACTTATATTCATGAAAGCCTGAACCTTATCTTTTGCAACAGTTGCATCAAAATCATTAAATTTTTTTACCCAATCAGCGACAGTTCCTTGAATATTTCCAATATTTATAGGTGTGATATTAAAACTTATTGAACGTGTAAAAAGTTCTGAATCTGCTTTAAGAATTTCAATATCACAAAAAGAAGCAAAGTAAATTTGTAAATAACTGAAAACAGGAAAATCCCAAACTAATGCAATCCTTAAAAACCTTGAACCCAAAAGAGTTAGCTGTCTATATATTTGTAAATGAGAAAAATTTTGAAAAGCAATAAAAGTATAATATTTTTCATAAAATTGTTGCTGCTCTTGTGTAAAATTTTCAAAAACAATTTTTTGATTTGTCCAAATTTCAAATGAGTCCAAAATATTTATTATAACACCATCATAATAACTAAATTGAATTTGATAAAATGAACGAAGCAAATTTAGTTGAACTTTTTCTTCTTTTAAATTTTTAACCTGAATAAGTGCCCACGTATTGGTATAGTACTCAACACTTTCATTTTCAAGTACTCGAGAAAGTCTTTCTTTTTCTTCAGAAGAAACACCGGGATAAAATATATTTACTATGTCTGAAAAAGAGAGCATACTTTCTATGGTTTATTATTTTGTGCTGTTGGACTATAGTGAGAAAGTGTACGTTTTGGTGGAACTCCAAAGTTAAAAGCTCCAGCATTATAAAGGTTAACAAACTGATTATACTCTGTAATCTTTTTCTCTTTACCATTTACTAATACTGTCCAGTTCATTTTTCCTTTAATGGCCTCAACATCGGTAACACCTGAATTTTTACCCATACTCAAAAGAAAGTCAGGGGTACCAGAGTTTCCACGTTTTGCAAAGATTTCTTCTACAACATCGTTGACTACAACTTGTCTTTCAAGAGTATCTGAGTCCAAATTACTCACATTTTCATCTACAAGTTCACCATTCTCGTCAATAGTCTTTGAAGTATAGCTGCTCTGAGCAGTACTAAATTTTTGTTTTCCATGTTCTTGTGTTTTGAGCCAAGCGACTCTCTTGGCAGCGTCACCTGATTTCTTTTTTCCAGTTGTGAGCAAAGATCCATCTTGTGCACGATACTCAGTTTTGTCTTCATCTGAAGCTAACCCAAGTGTTTGAATTTCATAACGTTCATTGGTTCCACGATAATCATTAGCAGAGGTAATTGAACCACGAATATCACGATTATCCTCTTCACGAATAGTAGTAATGAAACCACTTCCTTCATCAAGATTGGCAGTTGCATGTGTTTGCATTGCAGAACGAGTATTTTGTCCTATTTTTCTTACTTCCCCCATGACAGAATCTCTTGCTGCTTGTGAACCATTGAGAATATAAGTATACTTTCCACTCTTTAGTTTAATAAATCTACCATGTCCACCGTTTTCTGGGTGAGAAGAAACTGCCGCCTTATCACGAAGATTCGCAATAAACTGCAACTGAGGCTGATTTTCATCTAACTGATCCATATAGTAATCGATGTCACCTTGACTAAGGGTATCAACATCAATGCCTGTTGTAGTCTTAATTGTTTGCTTATGAGCATCCGTAAATTTTCCTTCTGTAAGATTTTCGATAAAATCCTCCTGGCTCATTGATAAATTTGCTGAGGCAGAATCCATCATGTCTGCTATTTTTGTATGCAAACCTGCAAATTTCATATCACCACCACTTGCAAAAATTGACATTAAATCATTGATTTTTTTATAGTTAAACTCTTTATCTTTCCAACCAAAAGTACTCTCCATAAGAGGACGAAGTTCAGGGGAATCCATATATTTCCAAATTCCATCATCAATCCAATTTTCTTTTTGACCACGAAGAAGCAAACCTGCCAAGGCTGCTTTATCCGCTTCAGTTACACCAGGTGCTGAGGAGTCAGCTGCTTTTGCATTTCTTTTTGCAATCATTGATTTTAATGATCCCTCCAAGTTAGAGACAAACATGTCATAGTCCATGGCATCATAATCTTTACCATATTTTTCAATAGCTTGAGTCAAGGCTGTTGTTGGTGTTTGAATACCACGGTCATTATGTACTACTTCTTGATCAACTTCACTCAATAAATTATTATGAGTAGTTGCTTGTGCTAATGTATTTTCTTCTTCAAGAGCCTTTGCGGCAGCATATTGCCAGGCACTCGAACTTGATCTCAAGTTATCAGCCTTAACTTTTGCGGCAGCTTTTTCAGCATCAGTTCCTTGTGCAGCAGCCTTAAGAATCTCTCTTGCTTTTTTTTCAACATCAAGCCCTTCAGCCATTCTTTGACGCAATTCTTGATTTATCTCTGATTTTTCTTTTGAACTCAAAGTATCAGCAACAACCTTACCAGAAGATTGTTCTTCTAAAAATTTATTATACTCATCTGTCCCAATTAATCCAAGTCTTGTTTGATTCTCCATTTTTTTCACAACTTCTGCTTCTGTTTGAGCATTCAATTCTGCAAGTTTTTGTGCAACTATATATCCACTTCCTTCATTTTTTACTACATCAGATTTCACCTTTCCCTGAATTTCATCAAGTTGAGCTTTTGCAGCACTGGCAGCCAACTCAGCATTTATACGTGCTCGATCAGCCAGCTGTACCCCAGCTTCCCCCTTTACTCTCACTTCTGCATTTTCTTCTGCAGTTTTGATAAAGGCTTCATTTGCAGCAATACCTGCTTTGATTCGAGCTTCTTCTTCTAACTCCTCAGTTCCGTGAGGACCTGCTAAATATTGAGCTTCTAAATTTTTAGTCAATCCTTGTTGTTTAATCCCTTCAGAATGTTCTTGTTTTTCAGCGGCAATTTGACGATCGAGGACATTGAATTTTTCTCTGTTGGCATCACTAAATTTTTCTTTGTCTTCGTCACTCAGTACCCCACCATTGGCAGCCATAGCAGCTCTTTTGGCAGCATCAAAATCTGCAAGGTTCGCAAGAGTACCTCTCATAGCACCACTCGTAAGACCTGCTTCGACACGTTTTGCTTCAGTATCTAAGGCTTTTACCTCAAGAGAGCCACTAATTCTCCCTTGGACAATATCTTGATTTTTTTTGTCCTTCAAAAAGTCTCGACGGGCACGGGATTGACCTTGTTTGACTAATTCTTCGTAGCGTTTTGCTTTTTCAACGTGAGCGGCTTCTTGCTGAGCAATAGAACCTTTTTCAGTTTGAAATTCACCATCTTTAAAACGAGCAGCATTCATGACGAGCTCTTTACCCATAGCCTTAAATTCTTTGGTTTTGGCCGCTGAACGTGCTTCTTCGGCTTCAAGCATACCTTGTTCAAGTCTGTCCATGCCATCTAAACGGTCTTTTTCACCCTGCATCATATAGCGAGGTACAGCCGTAACACGTTTATCTACCAATTTTTCACGGGTATCACGTTCTTTTTTTACTTTATCTAAATTTTTTCTACTTTTAATTAAATCTTCATTACGTTTATAAAACCACTTTTGAACAGCACCTCTGTCATCAACAAAATCCAAACTACCATCGTCTTTTTTGGCAACTCGATATCGAAGATTTCCGTCTGGATCATACTGTTGAATTCTTTGACCATTTGCCAAAAGATTTCCTTTATCATCAACTTCTTTACCATTGGCATCAAAAAACTTTCCATTTTGTTCTTTCCATTTTCCTTTTAACTCATTGCCATTTTCATCAATAAATTTGCCATTTTCATTGCGTTCAAATTCAGCACCTTGTTTGTAATCAACTTCTTTTCGAGGTTGAGGACCTTTGGCACGCCAAGATTTCCAACCTTCAACTTCACGTTTAAAACGATTTCCAATAATTTCAACACGATTTCCAATAGTGGCATCGTATAACCCTTTACCAACAGCTTTGGTTGCACCACTCACCAAATTCTTGGCTCCGCCGCCCATCCAACGAGCCAAAGCCAAGCCAGAGGCAACGGTAGCAACGTTTTTACCAAAGTTGAGGGCACCCGAGACAATGCCTCCGCCCACAACACCGAGTTTTTGGACACGTTCTACACCCATCCAGAGAAAGGCAATGGCAACGGCAAAGTTGGCCATGTTTTCCCAACTGGCTGCGGCAGAAAATGAGGCGCCGAGTCCTTGACCAGAAGCATCGGTAGATTCAGTTATAGGTACGATAGCACCTTCGACAATGAGTGGATTGTTGGCTTCAATATTGGACTGTACAATGTTGCCTCCACCAAAGGTAGCAAATGCTAACCACAAGAAAAATACCATGACCGGAGCCACAATAACGTGGTGAATAAACTCATTCCAAAATTCTTGAGCGTATGACTGAGTATTGGGAAGTGCAGAAAACAAAAATGCGAGTGGAGAGAGAATCATGAGAGTCCAGAGCACCACCATGCGACCGATCATTACAATGAGGTAAGCACCCATGGTAAACATGGCAATACCTGCAAATACAATGGTCATCACTGAACCTGCAAAAAATTCAAGTTGAATACCCGTGGGATCAGTACCTCTCGTGGCAATGTTATAGATCTCGTCAAAGTTAAACATTTTGATGAGATTACCACCCGCGGCCCCAGCCAAAGCATTTAAAAAGGTAATGGTAAATACTTGTCCAATATCAATGATGAGCTGACAGATAAGATTACTAAAGTTTACAAAAAAAGCAGCCATGACCAGCTTGACCAATGTTTTTTTCCATTCGTATTGTTCCAGACCCAAAATAGTACCAAAGGCAATAACGAGCAGTACCACCACAAAAAACATGTTGGCAATATCACGAACCATGTTCCAACCAATTTGAACTACATCGGCATCAATATAATTGTTGTATCCAGCAATTTCAATAAAAAATTTGAGTGCAAAAATAGTGAGCTGAATAAAAAGCCCTGCAATAGAAATCATCACCGAAGAAAAAGCATTGATCATGGCATTGGCTACGCCATCAACCAAGCCATCCTGAGCTGCGGCAGGTTTGACCAAAACAAAAACTCCCGCTAGGATAGTAACGAGTGTAAAAGCAATGAGAGTGCGACGCATGTACTTACTACGCAAAAAATGAGCGCCGCGAAGGAACCATTGATTTAGTTGTTCTGATAAAGATTTCAGCACAACCAGTAAAATAGGATATGTCTGAAACAAGACAAAGGCAGACAAGCATGAGAGTCTTTGTCTCGTTTGAGACCTGAAGGTGACAAAAATGTCACCGTGAATATAGTATACCACAAATACAAAAAATGCGTGAGAGAAAACTGGGGATACTTGTACACAGACACACACTCGGTTCACAGTGAGCCGAGTGTGTGCTGTTTCAATACAATTTTTTACATTGGAGTGACGGTTACGTCATCAAGATATACATTTGAATTGTATCCGCGAAAATACATACGAAGATTGTTATTTATATTGGCAGGGGTGACAAATGTACGTGAGTAGAGTCGCCACTGACCATTGGTTGGTTGAAAGACTTGATTTATGCCCTGGTAATCGCTGTTTGCATTGATGATACGAAGTGTGGGGCTAAAGGTTCCACGATCAATGCGATACCAAAACAGGAGTCGATACTGACGACTTGGCTCGAGAGGAGTCATGAGTTGATATATACCTCCGGCAATGTTGGGAGGATTTACGAGTCTCATACTTTGTAAACCTGAGTGCGTAGTAGATACGACTTTGGTAGAACTCACAGTTTCAAAATTTACCCATGCGAGCGTACTCGTTGACTCCATAGTCCCGTCATTTATATATGTGGGTACGGGAGGGGCCGGAAGCTGCTGTGCAGCACGAGAGATGATGACGTCGTCAATATATCCACGAAAATTTTGTCCAATAAATCGAAGTCGAAAGTTACTACTGTATGTGAGTGGCACAATAAAATTTCGAGAATAAAATTGCCAAGTACCGGTAGTAGTAAGACGAACTCCCCCACCAAATGGGTCTATCTCTGAATTATTCATAGCAAAACCAGAAAGTAGTGTACCCGTAAGGATTTTGTAACGGAATGAAACCGTGTATGTGGTGCCAGTTGCTACCGGGATAAACCTCTGCTGAAATCCACCACTGCTTCCATCAAGAAACATACTTTGACTTCCAGAAAAAAAAGTGGTTGTGGTTTTACGATACGTACCCACTAACAACAATGATGACCAGAGTGTATTGGTAGGACTTTCCATAGTTCCGTCAACAAGCAAATTTGGAGTAGATGTGGGGACCACAGGTGGTGGCTGAGGTGGAGATACTGGGGCAGAAGGAAAGTTTACAAAATTTCCACTCGAAATAAACACGTGTTCACGCAAAGCAAACATTGATTGAAATACTACTGACATACTCTGATCTGCATTTGAGAAAAGACGCGCTGTTTGGGGCACAATGGATTCGCTGTCTTGGTGAACTTTTTGGGGAGCAAGAAAAGCATTGGCATTTTTC
Source organism: uncultured Gammaproteobacteria bacterium (assembly GCA_964566225.1). GTDB lineage: Bacteria > Patescibacteriota > Patescibacteriia > Magasanikbacterales > UBA922 > CAYTKU01. The sequence goes on along the minus strand of CAZMHV010000002.1, from coordinate 158,579 downwards.
ATACTCCAGATAAGTTGTCTCTCACTTTGACTATTTACTGCTTCGGCCAAAATATGTGGACGGTTGTCTCGATCAACCGCGACTGTTGGATTTTCGTAATTTGAGAGAGTAGAGGTAGTGAGTACTTCTTGGAGAGGTTGCCAAGCTCCACTCCAACTGAAATAGGTTATACGCGCACGAAGTCTGTTTTGAACTGGATCTTGATAATTTTGTTTGGTGACATAATGCAAGGTATTGTTTTTTCCAGAGGTGAGACTGCCTTCAAAAGAATTTTGTGTGAGCACCTGTGCGGCTGCCCACAGATTATTTTGTTTACTTGTGTACTTGGTAGTGAGGTCAGTCATGTCTTTGTAAACAATATATGGAGTACCACTGGTAGTCACTGCGAGGGCCGTAAAGGCAGGAGCACGTGCCTGCACAAGATTTTCAACAGCCGTCCACACATTGTTTTCTCTAGTTTTGTATTGAAGTATTTTATTGCCCTGCTCAACACACTGTGCAGTGTAAGTGGCTCCATCGGTCCACATAACAAAAAGTTTTCCAGTTGCGTCCATACTGATTCGAGGCGCAGAAGAAGCCGTAGCATTGGTTGAAACATTTTGTGGGAGAGACCACTCGCCTCTTTCGTTGGCCTCGAGCAAAAATACTTCTTTTTGATTTTGTCCTATACAGCCATTGGCATTGGCCGTATTGTACACCAGAGCAAGTTTATTTTGAGCGAGCCCTTGGAGTGAAAATTCTTCTATCCATGAATAGCCAGTAAGGTTCAAGTCTGTCTGTGTCTGGTTTGTATAAATGACTACAGGATCTGTCCAAGGGGTGGAAGTTGTTTTGCGTGTGTACAAAAGTTGTTCGGTAATAGTACGAGGACTGCCCAAAATATCTGTGACACTCCTATACACCACATGTGCTGTACCGTCAGCAGTATATACGGCTTTTGAAGCAGAAAACGTAGTGTTTGGTGGATTCTGTACCCCTCGAACAGTAATGGATTGTTTTTCTCCCCAAGGAATTTGTGGCAGAGTAGAACTGTTGACAATACTCAGGGGGGCGTCACTTTGATCTTGACCTGTGAGATGCAAACGAGTATCTTCTCCAGTTATTTTGAGTTTTATATTTTGACCTGCAAAATACGTGGTGCGTGGTATGGCCCAGTTGTATGTACCCGTATTTGGAATATTGGAAGCAATGTTTTCTGACTGCCCACCATAGATTGCATCAATACTCACAGTTGGAACTTGATTGCCAGCGCTGGTAGTCCATCGAATGGTTGACGTGGTTCCAAGTTGCCAAGTTTCGTTTCCATTTGGAGAGGTGAGAGTAAGTTGAGGTGGAGTGCCACTGAGTATTTCAAAAGGGAGTGTTTCAAATGGCACAGAAACATTGCCTTGAAAGTCAAAAAACATTACTTTGAGTTTAAACCCAGCTCCAACATTTGTTTCTTTGAGAAAAAACGTGAAATCGACCATATTTTGACCTGGGTTTGGTTTGCCTCCACCCAAATACTCCCAGGTTTGATCAAGTGGACTGTATAAAAAGAAATTGGCTCCAGCAACGGCGACGTTATCGTCCCCTCGTGCATAAATATGCAATGGATTATTGCTTCGTGGAATATTTTCTGGTCCAACACCAAGATGAGTCACCACTGGGGCTACCGTATCACTTTTTAATTTGGTAAAAATTCTCGCATTATGAATTTCTTGACCAAACAAAACATGTACCAGTGTAAAAAATTGTTCGTATTGTGGCGAAGACGTCACCGTTACAGCTGTGAGTCCATTTTGAAAACTTCGAAAAATATATCCACCTGTACTCGTGGTTATTTGCGGAGGAAGACCATAGGTAAACAGAGTTGCATTTGGAAGCGGAGTAGAATTATCAGTGAGAGTACCAATTATATCTCCACGATTAAGATTACTGTTGCTGGTCACCGCTATAACAGTTGTATCTGCAAAATATGTTACGGTATCTTGAGGACCAAGTACTCCAACCGTAATTTCATATTCTTCTCCTTCCAAAAATTCAGGACTGGTGAAAAATCCACCAGTATACGAAGTATTGAGTGGATAATAATTCCACTCAGCACGGCCTCTTTGGCGATACATGACCAAATATCCGCGTGTGAGTGGATCAAGAGGTCCAACCCAACGCACATTGATACCTGGAAAACGATAGCCCGGATAATTTTGTGCAATGTAAAAAAGTGGAAGCGCAGGCTGACCATTGGCACGAGGAGCAAAATTAACCGTGGTTTCTTGCCAGTTGTTTACGGCATTATCGTCGTCTTGTACCTCTACATATACGTTGATACGAAGTTGCCCAGAAATATTGCTAGTATCAGGTTTGTTTATTCTGATGGTAGCCGCTTCACCCGGAAGTAAACGAACTCCTTGGGATTCGAGATGTTCGTACGTACCTACAAAAAGTGACCCGAAAAAAAGATGCAAACTCATGACATTGGTTGGTCGGTATCCCCTATTTTCAATCGTGACAGCAAAACCAGCCGATTCACCTGTTTGCATGGGAGTGGTTGGTGTAACCTGCGTGACAAAAACGTCTGGTGCAGCAAGTGCGCGTACAGCCTCAACCGTGGCAATAAAATTATTATCAAATGAGCCATTTGAAAGTTGTTTTTGGAGAAGTACTTTTTGAAGTGAAGGTCTGAGTTCAGAGTGAACATTGTAGAGAGTGAAATTACTCAGTGTCATAGCCACGTCAATAGCATCGTTACTCCAACGTAACATTTGTTTTTGTGGAAGGTATTCAGAGGCAAGAAAGTTAAGCATGGCATTTATTTTATCTTGCACAAGAACTGTATTTCCATTGACATTTTGAAATTGTATATTTTGAAATGGCTTCAGCAAACGAAGAAGTTTATTGGTGGCAAAATAACTTGGGTTTGCGTTTGGTGTAAGCACTACGGCACCAGAAGCATCGACCTTACTGAGTAAAAAATTGAGTGGACCTGCAAGATCATTTTGAATATTATATTCGGCAGAAAGATCTGACAGAGATTTCAAAACTTCAAGAGTGGTGAAAAAATCACTTTGGTATGCAGAATCGATTCCAAATCCACCATCTCTATTTTTTTTCTGCATAAAATTTGTCCAGGCATCACGTGAGCCAGACACATAACTTACTTTGGCCCTCACAGCTTCATCGAGTAAATTTGACGAAGTAGCAGTGCGCAAAAAAGTAAGCGCTCCATCGACCTGTGTGTTTTGGGTGAGTCCCAAAAATCCGGCAAGCTGCAAAACATCGTAGGTAGTGACAAACTTACTGGTGGTGGTACCAAAACTTTGGTCAGCATTTTGTGAATTTGAAACAAACAAAAGTGCTCTTTGGAGAGGGGTAAGTGTATCAATTGCACTTGGATCTGCCGCAAAAAGCGGGACAACATCAACCGCCTGTACTGATGGGAAAAAGAAATTTTTTAGGGTACTCAAAAAATTGAATGAAACTTTTGGTGCTGGAGCAGCAGGTAACAGATGAGAAAGACTATCTTCTTTTTGCAAAATATTTTTTATTTTTTCAGGTGACAACGGTATTTTGGAAGTAGTTTTTGTTATTTGTAATGGTGAAACGTGGACTTCTTTATGAATTGGGATAATTCGTTTGGGTTTGAAAAGCAATTTTTTGTCCATAACAATAAACTGCTCTGTTGACGAAGTGGTACTCGTTGAAAAAGTAGAATATTTTTGATCTTCAATTGCCATATCTTGCAACTTTTTTTGTAATATTTGTTTTTGTGCGGGTGGAATTTTGCCATTTTGTGTGAACGAGTTCACAGTTTCTTGAATTTGTTTGGGGACAGAAAAATATTCCAATGTTTGTGCATCAAGAATATTTTTTTGTACAGGAGTTATAGTTTTTGCCTCTGCGTATTTTTTTTCATTCAACTTTTGTTGCACATTTTTTTGAGCTTCTTCTATATCTTTTGGGAGTGTAATAGATGCATTCCAATCTATACTGGAATAATCATTTTGTGTAGATATTTGAAGTGAAGAAGACACACTTGATGGTTGCACAGTATTTTGCAGCGAGATAATTTGGTTTGAAGATGAAACAGCCACCGCCAATACTGGTATGACTGGAAAAAACTGTGCCAAAAAAACTGAAAAAAGCATTACAAAGACTGACATTCTGGTGGATGTTTTCATAAAAAAATTATATGAATAAATGAATTTAATTGAGAATATTTCTTTTTTGAAAAAAATATTCTCTGTTAAAATCACTTTTGGGGTGCAAAAAGAATGGCAGGGGTGGGGTGCTGTTTGGTGGGTGGGTTGTGAAGAGGGTTAGTTTTTCAGTACTGGAATAACTCCCTGATTTTCTTTTGACTCTGACGTAAAATGAACTTTCAAAATATCTAAGCGAGGAGGCATCAAAAATCGAAATGGGAGACCAATCATTCCAATACCCGGAGTTACAAATACCTTTATCCCTTTCACGTCATAAAGTCCTTTATCAAAATTATACTCAGTAGGTATGGCGTATTTATAAAGTAAGGGCAAACGAATTTGTCCACCATGTGTATGACCGGCTACTAATACATCTACTTTTTCTGGCTCAGGTAAAACAAATGCTGTATCGGGATTATGAGTAACCCCTATTACAAAATCTTCTTTCTGTAATTGTTGTAAAATTGAATAATCACTTTTTCCTTGCCACAGATCACTTATACCAATGATATATACCTGCTTATTTTTGAGAGTTATTTTTTCAACTTTATTATCAATAACATGAATATTCATTTTTTCAAATGCAGCATTAATATGTACTGTTACATCTTCACCCGGAAAACCAACATCATGATTGCCTGTAACAACATATGTAGGTGCCTGTAAATTTTTCAACGGAGAAAAAACACTTTCAATGTCTTTTTTGTCAAGCTCATAGATAAAATCTCCTGGTACAAGAACTATATCTGGCGAATTTTTATTTACGGTATCCACTATTTTTTGAAGAGAAACCGTGTTTGTATAGAGTCCTCGATGTAAGTCAGAGAAAACTGCTACTTTTATTTCTTCATTTACATTTTGGTTTGAAAGAAAGAATATTTTTGTAAATTTTGTTACCAATATATGTGGTTCAATAAATCGAGAATAGATAAAAACAGCACAGACAACGGCAGTAACACCAGCAAAAACATGTATCCACTTTTTATGAGATCGGTAGGCTACATAAAAAATAAATACGAGAAATGGAAATACAAAATAACTGCCGTAGAAAATGAGTTGTTTTAGAAGGTGGAGTGGGTAGGGGGGCATATGTTTTTATTGATTCATATATTTATTAGTTCGTACATTTTTTAATATATAAATAAACCCTTTTTATGAGAATGTATACAAGACAACTTAAAATATAAAAATATACCAGTGAAAGTGCGTATGCCCATACAGGTGAGAGAACATCATGCGCCAATGATGGTAAAAAAATTAATTGTATAGACGACACAATAAATGGTGCTCTTTTAAAGTCACACTCTCCACTACAATCCCACGAACGGTTGAATTGAGGTATAAAAATATATTTATAGAGAGAAAAACTTACAATGAGTGCGATACCAAACAAAAATATTTTAGACCAATTTGGTTCAAGAAAAATTTTTATATTCTCAAATAATCTATTTATTTTAAATAACATATTATTTTTTGTTAAAATCAGGGTATATTTTAGTTACCATTTCCATAAAAGTTTGATGGAGAGGTTGGCTGAAATTATTTGTTAAAATTTCAAAATCTCGACAAATATTTTGTTTATTATTTATATATTGTTTATAACTATCACCAATCAAAACAATAATTCTCTGTGAATCACTATCCCAAACAGCTAACAATCTTTCAGGATTTACACCATTTACTAAAAAGAAATCATAATCTTGCATATACACCTCTTTACCATTACAAGTGACAAATTCAAAATTTTTGGAATAAGACCACTTACCATAAGTATTACCATTTTGTTCATATTCAAATATACGAAAAGGTTTTTTATATTGAGCAGAAAGAGTGACTTCATCGATATTTTTGGTGCGTAAGTGATCAAAATCATTACTTGAAATATTTGGATCAATTGATATATTATTTAATATCCAAATAGAAAAATACTCTTTTGTAAAAACTCCTCTACGTAAAGCATCACCAAACTCTGCCATTTTTAAACCAAGATTAATATCTTCTTTACTTGTACCACATTTATCTTTGTTACACGCTAAAGGAGAAGGATCACTATCATGACTATATGTTCTATCATCAGCAAAATTTTTACTCCAAAAATACGCGGCATTGAATCCTAACATTGAATGTGAGATCTGATTTGAAATGCATTTTTGTTTTTTATCAACACAATAGTGACTATCATTATATATAAATTTAAATCCATTATCAGAGAAACCACCAATGTAATATGTTTTATCAATACCATCACTTATAAAGTCATTTATACTATATTTAATCATTCCTTCAGACCCAGTAAATAATACAGTGATATCTTGCACAAAATCATCATTTGTTATACCTCGTCGACGTGCAATATAGTCAGCAATGATCGCAAATGCTTCAACATCAGTGAGACGTTGACGAAGAGAGATATCTTGACCTTCGCTCGTTTGTCCTATGGTACGATAAAATATGTTTCTTGCAAATTCTTTGTTTTGAAATCTTCTACTTTTTTCACTTTGATTTTGAATAGAAGCCACTCTTGTTTGTGTATTATACAAAATATCAGCTTCTTCAAATGACTGAACAAACAGATTTCCCACTAATTTTGGATCAGAATTTGGAAATCCGAATAGGCCCCCACTTCCACAAATTGGCTGACCATTATTGATGATACGACATTGATTCTGATTATTATAGAAAGTATGAATTACTTCAGGAACATACGATGTTTTACTCATACCCCAATAATTTTTTCTATACACATGCCCACCTACAAATGCTTGATAATCTCCACTACTTTTGGCAGTACTTGTGGCAGCAGGAGCTCTGTTCATGAGAGGAAAACCCAGCAGGTTCAATACCCAATTTCTTTTTTCACAATATTGATCGTAAAGATTACAAGAAATGGAACCAACATTGTAGTGAGGCTCTGAGAGTTTTTGTAAAATACTGCCATAGACCATGCGGCCATGCCCTACACGATTGAGCATTGGCTGGTAATATGCAGTGATACAATTGCGGCAGCCCGCAAACAGGTTAAAATCTTCGGCAGGTCCATCAAAATGTCCAAACCATGAATATGTACCAGCAATAGGATTAAATTTAAATTCACCATCAAGTCGAACATTTTGTAAACCTTCGGAGACTTCACCATTTTTGTCGGTGAGAAGAACTCCTTTTACATTGTCACGACTGACCCAGTAATCATATTGTCCTGGAGAGAAAAAATAGGCACCGTTTGAAGTCACAATATATGAATGCTGTGTGGCGCCGAACTGTTTGTTATCAAGAAAGCAAGGATACCCATACTCTGCGCGCCAATCTGGACGAGATACTACTAGGTTATATTCTGCATTGGTAATCCTACACAGTACTGTATCATAACTATCGTTTTCTTCATAGTAAAAGTTGTATGTACCAAAATTCGCCAAGAAGCCTTCACGCTCTTGCTGACCAGCATTTTGATAGATACGGCGGAGCATGGTTGAAATGGTCCATCCACCATTTTGCACGGTTTGTTCACCAATAGCATACTGACCGGTGCCACTTGGTGACAGGTTGATATACAATATGCCCTGCCAAGAACCCATTTGAATGGCTCTACTCGGAGTAATAATGGTATTGCCACTGCGCACGGCGGTATGCATGTTTTGTTTGGTGGCGAGAGAAAAAGGCAGGGCATCAATACTGGCTTCATTGGCAAGAGTAATACGTGAGACTGTGTAGGTTGCAGCATTTGCGGCAGCGTATTGGAAACCTTTTACCGTAGAAATACCCGTAAGCCCGGCAATATCTTCAAAAAGTCTTCCCTCATAAAATGAAGCATCCAGACCAAAAAGCAAACGAGTATCGAATCGATGTGTGGTATAACCACCTCGACGAGAAACATCGGCAGCGAGATATACTCCAGCATCAATAGTAAGCCCTTTAAACTCAAAAGTCGTAGGGATATTGTTTACGGTGTTCAAAATTCTGTTTTGAGTGACCACAGCTCTTGCAAAATGAATATTACTTGCAACGTCATAAAAATTTTGCAAAAATTTTCTTTCACTTTCAATGTGCTCCAGGTACTTGTATGCCAACGCAGCATTGCCTCCTGCCAAAACTTTGGCAGTGGTGTCGTATTCTGGTTTGGTTTCGAGCGCAGAAAAAATCATATAGATGCCCTCGATGTTACCTGCAACAGCATACTTTTCATCTCGCTGGATAGTTTGTCCACCGAGGGTCATTTCAAAACGAAGTGTGAGGGTATCGCCAATGTTGATGGATACCGGATTATTGTTATAAACGCGTCCGTTTTTTGTCTGAAAATATGGCACAATATCAACAAGCTCGGCAGGAGTAGCACCAATACCACCATATTGAGTCAAAAGTGCTTTGTCTGCAGGCGTAGCCCCATCGTAGCCGAGTGTTATTTCTTGGTTATCTATTTCACTCCCCAAAAAGTTATTTTCTAAAACAACTTGACCATTTTGTGTGAGCACAGAGAGACGCATATATGCTTTGTATGAGTCTGGGAGTATACTCCAAGTTTCTTCATTGATAGGAGTTTCCGCTCCAACTCCAGAAGCAAATACAAATGGAAGAGAAAGTGGAAGCAGTGCAAACTTTTTTTCTTGTGGCAATACGACAGAAAGTGAACTGGTCGATATAACTCCACTCAAATTTTGAACATCACTACGAAATTTTTCAAGTGGGGTAAGATTGCCTTGATAGGTTAAATAACTATTCCAAAAATTTTGTGTGTTGAAGTTGATACGATCGGTGAGGATATCACGCTTTTGGTGAATATATGGTTTGATTACAACATCAACAGGCACCCATTGTTTTTTGGGAAAGTCGCTCAGCGTAGCGCGAAGCGCCTCTGTACTAGTGGTTGTTTCAAAGCTCAAATCGTTATCAATATTGGCTCCACGTTCGTCATACTCATAAAATACTTCGGGCACCACCCACTGCACTGCCAAGTGTGTTTCTGCTGAGAGATCAACTGCATCGAGATTTACTCCTGCTGGGATAGGAACGGTTACTGTGAATACTGGAACTTTGCTCAATGCAAACGAGGCATATACAGATTTTATATCTTCAACCCCAAGCAAATTTTGGAGATCTGAGACAGCAAATACAGCCAAACTTTTTTTGAAATGCGCGGGAATACCCGCAGAACGAAGCAAGCTCACGGTGAGAGCCGCACTATCAACATCATTACACACTTTCTGCTGTAAACAACCAGCCGCACCTTTTTTGAAACCAAAGTATGGTTCGTAAGTAATGGTATTTTTGACATAGTTCATTATTTCAACTGGATTATTGTGAAGTGCCGTAGCAATTTCTTTGAAATTCATATCTACAGGAACATCCACAGAACCCTGTACATCTTGGACAACTGGTAAAAATTGATCGTCCATGGCACTGACCTCTGCTACTTTTAAAAATTGTTTGAGCTGCTCTTCAATTTTTTGGGCAGAAGATACACGAACAGTGGCATTTTCAAGAGGAACTACTGGGATAACATCATCTTGAAAATGAAATGAAGGTGGTGTGACGGGAATTTTTTCTTGTGACTCAATATTTTGAGTATTGGGCAATGACCCACTCGACTTTTTGAATGGAAGAATATCTTGCAAAAAATCTTTTATTTTTTCAAACACGGTTGATTGACTTTCGTCCAAAAGACGTGCCTGAGTATGCAATCTTTGAAAATATTTTTTTTGTTTTTTGACATCAATGCCCAAGTCATCGAGTTTTTGTTTTTCTGTTTTCACAAACTGGGCAATATCTGCAGCAACTTGTTTTTGTGAAACAACACTCCCCTCTTGCTTGGACTCTTGGGTTTGACGCATGAGACGAGAATAGTGCAAAGGAGTTTCAGTACTTTTGGATACTGATTTTTCAAACTCAGAAATTGTTGGTGGATCTTGAGGTTGTACATCAAGAGATGATGACGTCATTTCTGTTGTTGAGGTTGAAACAGGAGATGTCGTAGTTGTAGTTGTTGGAACAGAAAAAATAGTTGAAGAAGTATCCACAGGAATTGTTGAAGTTGAAAGCGGAAGGTTGATTGGACTTGAAATAGTAGAGGTAACCGGTTCTGTAGACAGTGTTTGCGCCAAGGCAGGCAATACCTGAGCCCCAGACAAAGAAACGAGAACCAAAACCAAGAGGAATTTTTTGTACATACAAAAAGATAAAAATAAACGAGGGCTTCATGCCACGCAGGGTGGAAGTTCTTCAAGAACATATATGGATAGCAGGCTTCTTGAAGAAATCTTCCACGGTGCCTGAAATGAAAACTCATTCCATATGGTGAGTATACACAGTGGAAGATAAAGTTTTCTTAAAGAAAAGATAAAGAAAAGATAAAATCTGGGGATAACTTTGTGGATAATTATTTTTTTGGCTTGACAAAGAGAAAAAATTTTGGTAGCGTACCAGTATAGGAAATGATGGGTTTTGCCTGTCTTTTTTCTGTGTCTAGATTTGTTCTTTTCAATCTCTGTTTTTTTCTCTTTTTGTAAGGGAAAAAGACGGTTTATGGTAGTAGTAAATATGCTCTCTTTGGTGGGACTCTGAAAGTGCACGTACACTGCTTTTTCAGAGTTTTGCCAAGGGGAAACTCAGGTCTTCAACGTCCGCTCTCTCAAGAAAGAGGCGGCCAACACCCGAAAGGAGGTTCGCAATGCTGCGACACCTCTGCGTCTTGGCCCTGGTGCTCTGCGGAGCCCTGGCCTGCGGTTCCGGGGGCGGCTCGCCCTCGGATTCTTCTGCCGGAGCCAGTGGCTCCGGTGGCAACGACTCCCCCACGGGCGGTGGGGGAGGAGGTTTCGAGTCGGTCGACGGCGGCACGCAGGCCGGCGGTGACGGGGGCAACCTCGGCAACGGCGGCAGTGGCGGCTCCACGGGCGGAGACCCCGGCCTCGGTGGCTCCACCGGCGGCACGGGCGGCTCCAGTGAGCCCATGATGCCGGCCTGTCCGGATGACCTGGGCGACATGTCCATGGACTCCCCCTGCCTGCTGGCGGGTGGCTGGACCAAGGACGTTGAAGTCGACCTCACCGAAGGACACATCACGATCACCGTCTCGCCTGGCAGCGCGAGCAAACAGGTGTATGTGGTGCACATCACTGATGACTTCGGAGATTCGGGACTCAGTGAGGACTGGATCATCGACAAGCTTCCTTTCGAGACGGAATGGGTCAACCCGATTACGGAAGAGCACGTGATGCTCACCTTCAATCTGGATGACCCTGACTACTTCGTCCTCGAAGTGGTGGCGACTGGAACCCAGTACGCCGAGCACTACCTCCGCGACTGACCATCAAGGTGAGCTCCAAGCAGCTCACCACTACTACCCCCTGGTGCGCCCGCCCCGCACCTGCATAGAAATTATCTTACTCAAGGTAGTTTGTATGCATAAAAAAATGACCTTGTTACAGGTCATTTTTTTATTTACAGGTTTTTATCTCACTTCTACACAACTATCCCCAGGAGTAGGACACTCACTGTTTTGGGTACAAGCTACAAACCTATTTAATGGTACACCACTCGCACAGAATTTTTGAGCGGGAGGTGGGATGATAATAAGGGATCCTTTGTAGTGTGTCCATGAATTTGAGTTTCCATCCCGACAAGTATTACCTTGACCTTCCCCATAACACCCATCCTTATAATCCGTAGCCCCATCTCGATTCACATCATTACATGCACCATTACACCATTCCCAGTTATCGGTCACTTGCACTCTTGGTTTAAATACACACACATAGCTCTCTGGACGTAAACCTTTGGCGAGCAAACGCTGTTTGGTGTAGGCGTCAATAGCACTGGCATCATCAACTCGTTTTACATATTGAGCTTTGATTGGGTCAGGTACACCACCATTCACAGGAACATCGGAACGTGAACAAGTATAGTTGTGTTCAAATTGAAAATAATTTTGTGAACACGCATAACTACTATTACCAAAACGCTGTGCAAAGTATTTATCTCGATTTGCAATTCCATTTACAGGGGCATTGTAATTGAGAATACAGTTGTTGCCTACTCCAGCGTCGAGACAATCTTGATTGGTCTTACAACTTACGCCATTGGCAAACGCCATACTGATATCATTGGCCTGAGAACATAAACCAACTTGCACAGAATCTGGTATAAAATCACAGAATGGTTTAGCATTTTTATACAAACCTTTTCTATCTGAATTTATAATTGCTGACCCATCGGCCCAATCAACTTTTACTTGACGAAGAGGCATACGATTGTCGTTGGCAAAGGCAAAAAATTTCATGATGGCAAGGTATGAACCATTGCGAATATTGACATCGGCTATGCCATCGGCATTGCTATCTTCTTCGTAGGTATCATCATCATGGTTATAATCTTTGACCATACCATTGCGACCACTCACGGTAATATTGTTGGGTTCACCCCAAGAACAAGTCTGACCCGAACCTTCTGTACAAGAAAAAGGATTGACAGAAAATACTTGTGGTGGAAGCAACTTAATGTTCACACCATTTTCAGTATATTCATTGCTGCGATATGATTTATCCAAGAATGATTGATCGACTACCTTTCTCAGTTGAAGCGTTCTACTCTGATTATTTAACACATTGAACTCAAGGGTAGCAAAGGATTTTGCAAACAGACCTAAAATCTCTGTATTTGGATCGGTATCATTCATATGACTCCGTAAATTTTGAACAATATCTTCGGAACCATTTTCAATATAAGGATTTACCCCAAAACAATCATGGTCACCAACATTTGACCGAAACTTCAAAAATGCAAAGTCTGGTGCAATAGCTTGATTTATATCTGCATCACGATCAATACCAAACCATCGAGAAGTACATGAGTATGGTACCCCTGAATACTGATTGGCCGGAAGACTCTCTACTGGTCTTCCACTAAATGTATAATTTCTTAACTTGTTGATAGCAATTTTTTGGTTCTCTTCAACTCGTTGATTGTTATACACAAAAGCATTTTCACCATTGACCAGACCAGCGACCGTGGCTACATCTGACCCAGCCAAGTACAATGAACCAAAAGGTCCATATGAAAGACTCCGAGTGATAGATGATTTAATTTTACTTTCCACAAGCTGATTTTGAACCCACATCTTTGCACCAGTCCATACCTTTTGGGTCCAGGCTTTGTTGGTTTGACCACTCACAATGTTTTCTTGATCATTATACACCTGCATAAACTCACTACATGAGTCATTTATTTTGGCCACCACTGCCATTTCTACCGCAGCATTGAACCTATTGCAGTACCGAGAAATGTATCCTAAAAATTCACCATCTGCATTGAAATCAAGTCCTACCGCGATCCAATCTTTGTTGAACCCATCAGTATCTTCGGTACAAGGAACAGAAAAAGGATCTGAGTCAGAATTACTTGGAGGACTCGCAATATTGTTGGCATTTATTTGACCGTTTGAAGCAACATGTGACTGGATAAAAGAAGGGAGTCTATTGGTATCTTGCAAAGAATCAGTGTATACCATGACATATCTCGTTGCAATTTGATTTCGTGGATTATTTTTTATCGCGTCATCCATTTCGGTGAAATGATTATAATTTTTGAAATTAAATGTGGATCCAGAAACATTGTTAAGACGATATGTCCACAGTACAGAGTCTGGTTCAGCTTTGGCTGGTAAGAAGTTTCCATTATTGTTATCTGCCTGTGCTTCGAGTACAACTTTTACCTGAGCTTGACCACCTTCGGGAAGTCTACGAAGTGCATTGAAGTCAATAACCAATTCTGAACTCATAAGAGCAGGGACTTCGTCATTATTTGATGGATTCTTAGGAAATGCTAATGGAACAAGATTAATACTCTCTATATCAGCTTCTCTCAAATGCTTTTCTAATGGTGAAATATAGACTCTATCGTCAATCATGTTCCAAATACTTGACCGACCATTTGGACGTTCTGCTGCATTGGTTAAGTGATGATTACTTGCTTCTGGACTCATAAAAAAGGTTGCCAGTCGAGATTGAAACGCAGGAATATGTGGATTCATTACATCTTGAGGTGCGACAGAAAAAGATCGGGGATCATTTGTGAGTAAGTTTTCAAACTGGTCATTGTCCCAAATACGGGGAGGATGCATGATGGTGCCAAACTCATACAAACCTACGTGGTCAAATGTCTGACGAGGGACAAATGCATATACAGCACCAGTGGAACCTGCACGAAGAACACTTTCACCATGGTCATTTGGGTCGAGCCAAAATGATCCAAAATCTTCCCAACCTTCGTTGTTTTCGATATTTCCACAATCACGACATGATGAGTTGTATTCAATACGTAAGACGTGCTGGTTGTCATTTCTTTTACCATTTATATTTCTCCAGTGAGAATTTACAACCGTATATATACGTTTTAACTCTTGACTTACTATATTTCTAGCATAATCATTCCACTCTGAGTTATGATGTATATCAGTATCACGATCATAATCGTCTCCCTCTACAAGGTTCAAAGAACCATTATTTTTATAAATCCCATTAAAGTCATCTTGATATTCAGGAGGTAAACCATTGAACGAAACATCATATCGAGCATCGCCAAGATAGTGTCCTACATCCGTTGCAACACTACAATACACCTGACCAGCATTGCCACTCCCTGCATCTCTCGACAAATCATATCCAGCACTGGTATGTGCGTTATATACGTCCACATTGGAAGCAGAAACTTGAATTGGCAGCCAAGTCAAACATTCGTATGGCTGATTTTTGAGAAATGTTGGGCGACTATAATCAGGCTCCAAACAGAAACCTTTGAAACCAATGTGGTTTTCAATTTTGGATACCAAACTACATTTGCCAGTTCGTTGTTCGGGTGGAAGACCTGGCATATTACAATCATTGTCATTTTGACAGTATGAACCAACAGCACTTTGCGTTCTTTGATTATTCACAGTTCCATCATCATTTCGAACAGGAATATCTCCACTAATACAAACACCACGACTATTTACAGGTTTTTGTAAGTCAACATAGTCTGGAAGAGAATTTCCATTGTAATATATTTTTTTGTAACCACAGGAACACTCTTCGTCTTGACAGTAATTGGCATTGGAAAATCCACTGCGAGGGTTTCGTACTTCTAAACGGAATAAGCCTGCATTGAAACCATCCCCATCGAACAGGTATTTTTTAACAGGATTTGCGTCTTTATCAAGCACGGTCTGAATTTCAAATGGTCCGGTAATTTCTGGGTGACCTTTACAACTGTTGGAGGTAAGTGCATTCAACAGTGTGATCATACTACTGCGACGAGTTGCGTCTACAGCACTGACAGGGTCAATACCTGCTGGAAACACACCAGTGATAGGATATATACATTTATTTTTGTAACAACGACCACCATTGTCATATCCACAAATTTTCATGTCTGTACTGACATTTGGATTTGCAGGATCTGGGAAACACCCTTTGCCACGACTTTCACCAGTAAAAAATTGACCATCCATTTCATAGGCAAGATACTGTCTGTCCACCATTTTTTCTACATCCCCTTCTAAGAGTTTATAGGTTGATTTCAAAACGTCGTTATCAAATGAAACATAGATCATGTTGTCAATACGGAATTTGTTGTACAGTGAATACCCCGTAAATTCATTGTCATACCATGAAGTACCACGCTTGATATAGTTGCCATAGGTAATACGAGTAGCAGCTTGTTGTACCGTACTATTATTGGCAAAGTTGTCTACCCACTTGGTACAGACGCCACCTTCTTGTTGTTCACATTCACGAAATGCATAACAGAGGTCAACTGGCTTGCCCGAAGCATCGGTTTGACGAATACTGGTAGCACAATCAAGCCATCGACTACACATACGGTCACGGTTCACTTTCAAGATTAAGTTGGTATTGAGACTTCGACCAGTTGAAACAGGTGCTACTGGCGAATATTTGGGATTTGCATTTTCTGAATTGGTATAGGTAGCGACACTATCGTACAATTTATTTGGTTGATCGGTTTTGTTGAAGAGAACACAACCTTCACTCAAACTTACTTTGCCATCACATTTTGAAACCTGTGAAGTCACCTGATTATTGAAAATAACATAGTATGCTTGACCAGCAGGATGCACCGATGAAGTATCGGCTGGATCAATAAGTTCTGTACACAGGTTATAGTTATTTGGACAAGAACCTACAAAACCATCGTACTGCTGGGTATTATTACTCCACAAATCATACATGCCACCTTCGCGTTGGTAATCTTCATAGCAGGCAACCGTATTCAAAGTTGCAGAGTTACAAGTATCTCCTCGGTCACAGTCATCATTGGTACGACACAAACGGTCTGAGTTGGCCGTACAACGACCAACACCGTCCTGAAACCAACCAAATGTATCTGTGTTGCCTTTTTCTTTGTACACACAGGTTTTGTTACCAATAATTTTTGGATCTTTGAAGTAGGTTACATTGTTATTGTTTTTAAATTCGTCACAACCAACCAAATCACTTCGACACAACGTTTTATCGTACAAGGCAGGGTCATTTTTGACCATCATGTCAGTATATTTATAAGAAGTAGAAACGGTTGCAGTTGAAATAAGCTGATTTTCAAGTCCTACAGCCATACAACCACGTTCTGTTTCACTACAACGAAAATCTTTGCGGTTGGCCAAAAATATTGGAGTACTACTGGCCGTGTCTGCAGGAACAATGACGGTTGATCGGGTGAGTGCGTTATTACCAAAACTGATACTAAAATTTTCATCTGCTTCCAAGACAACTTTGGAAACGTAACAGTATGGTTCAAACTGATTTTTGATAGCACACTCCCCTGCTGGTTTGTTGAGATTTCCAGCACGATACAGGGTACATTTACCATTTTCAACTTTGGCCATGTTTGCCGCCTGAGGATTTACCTGACACAAAACGTTGTAAACCAATTTTTTATCAGCATCATCACCTTCGACAGTATTGAAGGTATCCCAGAGTGGTTGACAACCCACCGCTTTTTCACGACAGAGTTTTTCAAAACCTGTGGCAAAACGAATTTTGTTATTACTATCTTTGTAGGCAGAACAACCAAGTCTTTCACCAGGGAGTGCATCGAGAGGATCTGAATCACAAGAAAGTGGAGCATCATACCCCTCAGAAGTTTTCCATGAATCTTTGATAAGAGGAATATGGTCACGAACCTGGGTAAAACGAACATGGTCAATATACACAGGCAGATTGTTGTTCCCCTCGAGTACAAAATCAAGCATGAGCGGAGTACTGGTGGCGCCAATAAATTGAACTGGTCCAAGGTGATATGCATGCCAATCTTGATCAATAGAGGCAGCCACATGCTCACCAGTGAGTGGGTCAAGAGAAAAATCTGCTTTCACCACGCGAGCATTGTTTTCGGTTTGAGAAAGTGCTACTGAAACATTTCGGCCAGAACCTTTGGCCCAGAATGTTACCTCATACCAAGAATCACTCTTGAATGATCCTGGTTCTATTTGACGATTCACTACTTGATTGGCAGGACCGCTCACTTCAAGTGAGTGCGCACCAGCCTGTGCAGCCTCAACAGAGATACGAACATTTCGAGCAGGTTTCCATGGAGCAACCATTTGCGCTACTTCTTCGTCAGTAGCTCCCTCAAAGTCGTCATTGAATATTTCATTTACGTTGTTGGCAGTACTTCCAGTATATGAACGGCATCCATTGGCCACAGCTGGACAAGAAGTTGATTGTCCTGGAGCAGAAATAGTTTGATAGACACAGCTGTTGTTTTCAAAACGTCCACCATTCATACAACGCTGACAGGTTCCTTGGGCAGGGTCATAGTTACCTCCCTTGCGTAAACATGCATCACTATTGCCCTGGAGTGCAATGTCTGCAAAAAATTCAGGATTGGTTTTGCGCAAAGGATGACATGCCGGTGAAATAGTTACTAATTTATTGAGAGATTTGGAGTCATCTCCTGAGACTCTGTAAAAAATATTTCCAGCGTCGTCATAGTATGCTTTACAATCTGGTACCGCAGCATCAACATCGTATGGATTGTTTTGACGAATCAAATAGTTTTCTTTGTTACATTGGGTAACCGCACCCATAAGTGCAATTTTACTATCATCTCCATACGCAGGTGAACCAACAGGAAATTGATCAATGTATTTGGCATCTTCGTCTGCAAGAACTGCATTTAAATATGTATTTTCTTCAGCACTCACTGGTAATATTTTGACAGTTTTGAGAGAAAGACCTTGGTTGATACTGCCTTCCCAAGTATAGAATGTTTTTATATTACTTTGGTCTGCCAAAGGTTTTTCACAGTATTTGAGATCTGTATAATACTCTTTCTTTTCTCCACCTTGAGCACGTGTATCAATATTGGTAAATTCTGAACAGCCAGTGTACTTGGCATCACAACTCTTGCCATTTTGAGGAATAAAATACAATGGAAATTTTTCATTGGAAAATTTATCAGCTTCTTGTTTGAAAGTAGCATATCCCACACAATCACTACTACATACATTTTGTGCCCCAATCATACCTGGAATTTGAGGTACACCCGCAAGAGCCACTTGTTTGGCATCAAGCGGAGTATAAGCCTCACAACCAATTTCACTTTCTAAACATACTGAAGCAAAAGCATTACACTGTTCGCTTTGAGAAACATTGGTTTCTACGTCAGCCAAAGTAGTTGGCCAATCAATATCTGGACTTGCCTGATTACTATCATAACATTTCAAATAATCGGGAGCTTTTTTGAGATGAATTTGAACATTTTTGTCTTCAATAAATTTGTTGTTTGATGTTTTTTGGTACTGACCGGTAGTGGTATCTTGGACTGCACCATAAAATAATGTACATCCATTATTGCCAGGACGACAAACCGTACTTTGTGCTTTTATAGCATTGTCAAAGTATATAATATCTGTGGTGTCATGAAGAGCACGAAATGTTTTGTGGTTGTCACTATCATCAACATCACCGGAACCAAGCCAGTTACCCGCACCGTATTTTTGGATAGCATACGCACGACACCCTACTGTATCAATACTACATTCACCGTAGTCAACCGTACGCGCCAAATATGAAGCTGCCTGGCGGGTAGAATTGTTCATGTACGTGGTACAGGTATTATACTCAGCAGGACAAGATTGTCCTGGAATTCTCCAAATATTTTTTTCTTGAGTACAGTACGCGTAAGTACCACCACAACTTCCATTTTCACCTTCGTTAATACATGTTTTGACATCAAGACATTCTTCACGACGCTGCGCAGAATCGGGACTAAGCAGTGAATCGGTAATCACCTTGCCCATACATTGGAGCGCTGGTACACGAATAATCCAGTTTGGATTAATAAGATGACAAAATGGAAACGCAGCATTTTCTCGAATAATAGTACCATTTGGATCAGGATTTCCTTGTCCATTGACACGATAACAGGTTTCAAAGTTTCTCACGACCGTTTCAAGTGTCCAAGGTTGATCTGGATCAGAACGAAGAGCGGCAATTTCAAAACCAAGTGGCAAGATATTTACTTTACGAAGTTTTTGGATATTGGAATAGCAATATTTTCCCTGGTAACAATCATGATTTGGACTGGCATTGTCAGCTTCACGTTTAGGAGAAATAAGAGGCCAATTGCCGTGGAGCAAACCTTTATCAAGTGCCTCTTGGATAGTAAGTGGTTTATCACTGTTACCAATGTCGAGCGCTCTTTGGAAGTCGGTATCGATGACACAATTGTTCATACCTGGAGCGTCTGGACAGGTAGCAAACTCTGAAATGATATTATAATTATTGACTTGAGTAGAAGGTCGAGCCGTAAGCAACTGAGCATAGGGATTTGCTGCACCATTCAAACGATTTTGTGGACTGTTATAAAAGCCACCCTCTACCGCACTCCCATCGTCTCCAATATCAGGAAACATTCCTTGGGTGAGCAATTTATTGATCATCTCTGAAGTCAGTGTATTCAAAAATACAGAACCTGCATGCCAAAAAACTTGATTGGCACCACTGGCCAAAATACCCGCCAGCTGCTGGTTATTGGCTTCAACTTTGTAATGATTGGTAGCAACATCAGTTTCTTTTTGGACAACCTGTGATGGAGTCAAAATATTTCCCGTAATCATAGCCGTTACCGCTTTGTACCCCTGTCCTTCTTTGCGGTCATCAGCAGCAGCGGTTTTGGCTTGAGCCGTAACTTTGTCAAGCTTGGCAATAGCAGATAACCCTACACCGAAGTCAGTATTACTTACTTTTAAATTTGCACTAAAAGTTTCTGCCAAAAAACGACTTCCACCTGGGCCATAGCGTTGTTCAAACGCTTCTCGACTCCAGTTATTACGAAATTGTTGCCAAGAACAACTTGATTGAGGACCACCTTTGCCATAAATACTCTTGAAACCAAGTGTCAAAAATATAGCCAGGTGTGGATCTGGAATTTGACAGAGGTTAATACCGAGTGCATTGGTACTAAAATTTTCAATAAAATCTCCGGCAGCATCAAGAGCCGTGTCTTCAATATAGCTCTTGAAACCCTTTCTAAATACCAAAGCACTTTGGCCTTTGCCACCATTGGCTACGTACTGAGCAGTGTCATAGGCGATTTTGTCCATGAAATAGGAAAAAGCATGGATGATAGAGGCAACTCCAGTAGCCAAAAGTCCTTGGTCAACTTCTTTTTTGGCCTTATCAGCAAGCAAAACATTGGCTGTAACATAGGTATTTAACTCTGTCGTATAGTCAGATACAGGCTGACCCGCTTGTGCAAAAACCGGAGCGACCAAAAGAAAACTAAAAACTTGAAGCATGCCAACGACAAACAGAGTGACTTTGACAAATTTCCTTTTGGGTGAAAAAAACTCTAGCATAGAAAAAATTAGGGTTCTGTTTCAAATTGAGAAGTTGAAGTTGTTGTAACAGAATTTTTGGTAGAAGTAGAGACTCCAGAAGCATCGGGGACAGGTGGGGTTTGAGGCTGACCTTGCTGAGAGATGATTTGCTTCAACAAACTAATAAGTGTTGCATTATCAAGTTTTTTGAGCTGTTCTTCGGGGATAGAACCAGTTTGACGAAGCATTTGACGAATTTGTTCTGGATCATTGATGAGTGCCTGCAACTGAGCTGCTGCAGTTTCTTGATCTTGGGCAATCCCAGCAACTGGTGAAAGGGCTGTACTCCCTACAGGAAGCGCTGTAATGGCTTGAGTAGTAGAGACTGCTTGAGGATTGGCTTGGCCAAATTCACAAAATTTTCCTTCAACACATAACGGATTGGTACCCGCATCAATTTCGACTTTATCAGAAACACCATCAGAGTCCGTATCTGGCAGGTATCGACTGGTAGCATAGTATTCTTGTTCTTCAAAGTCATTGAGTCCGTCTTTGTCTGTATCGATTTTTTGGAGGTCAACCTGCAAATCTTGAAGTGATTTTTGGGTATCCACAACATCAGTTGGGTTTAACACAAAAGGCGTAAACAAAGTGTTACGCATTTGCAAAAAAGCAAGACCAACGGTGAGTAAGGTAAAAATAAAAAGTAGCGTGACGCCCACTTTTTGTTCACGAGTCAATTTATTGTTCGTATCCATTCCATCCATACAAAAAAAGACTGGATGTGAAAAAGTTTTTTATCCAGTCTATTATAACAAAATTTTGTTGAGTTCACAATTTATATGGGGTGGATAACCTGAATACTTCCCTGACGAAGAACCGTAACCGTGCCATGGTCAACTTGAATAAGCGTACTTGGTGGGTTGGGAGGCAGTGTTCCTGCATCAATAATGATATCAGGAAAAATTTTTTCTTTGTTGAATCGGTCAACAATTTCTGTGGCTGTATAAGGATTTGGTTCACCTGCAATATTTGCTGAGGTTGATACAAGAGGACCACCAAACAGAGCCGTGAGTTCTGCTACAAATGGATACGAAGAAACCCGTACGGCTACCGTATGATTTATTTGTGTCAATGCAGGAGCGAGAGGTGCTCCTGCTAAGACTTGTGCGACTACAGTCAACGGTCCTGGCCAGTAGCTTGAAAGTTTTTCAAGTGTCGTATCCCAAACAATATACTTTTTGAGCATTTCAATATTTGGAAACACCAAGAGCATAGGTTTATTTTCTGGCCGTTTTTTGATATGAAAAATTTTTTCTACTGCGAGTGAATTTGAGGGGTCACAGCCGAGGCCATAGCAGGTTTCGGTTGGATACACCAAAGTCTTGCCTTGTGTCAATAGGTCAACGAGTACTTCAAGATTGCAGTCTTCCAAAAAAATATGTTGCATAGTTTATTCACTCTCATCAGTATTTTTTCTATTTGGCATACCATCTTTTTTCCACCGTAAATATTCTTCAATAAAAGGGTCCAAATGACCAGACAATACATCTTCAGGGTCTTT
Source organism: uncultured Gammaproteobacteria bacterium (assembly GCA_964566225.1). Lineage (GTDB taxonomy): Bacteria > Patescibacteriota > Patescibacteriia > Magasanikbacterales > UBA922 > CAYTKU01. Next base: position 136,030 of record CAZMHV010000002.1, on the reverse strand, counting down.
GGTTTCATATCGAGTACGTATATCTTTGACCATTTTGTAGGGGTGAAGCACATACGAACGAATTTGATTCCCCCACTCAGCACTTTTGTATTCTCCGCGGAGTTCGAGACGTTCTTTTTCTTCTTTTTCTTCTTGTACTTTTTGCAATTTAGAAAAAAGAACTTTCATAGCGCTCTCTCTATTTTGGAGTTGACTGCGTTCATTTTGACACTGTACGGTAATACCGGTAGGAAGGTGCACAATGCGTACCGCACTATAGGTTGTATTGACACTCTGACCACCTTTGCCACCAGACATAAACGTATCAATGCGAAGATCTTTGGGATCAATATGCAAAGCATCACTCAATTCCATTTCTGGAATGACTTCAATTTGAGCAAATGATGTTTGTCGCAGTGCGTCAGCATTGAATGGCGAGAGTCTCACCAGACGATGCGTGCCATGCTCTGACTGTAAATAACCATAGGCAAGACGACCTTCCACTCGAAATGTACATGATTTGAGACCGGCTTCTTGTCCTAGAGATTCATCAAGGATACTTACTCTCCAGTTTTTTTTCTCACAGTATCGAAAAACCATACGTCGTAGCATCTCAGCCCAGTCCTGGGCTTCGGTTCCCCCACTGCCCGCATAAATAGATACAATTGCATTTTTTTGGTCATTTTTACCAGAAAACAATAAATAAAATTCGAGGTGTAAAAATTTATTTTGCAACTCGGTTAAGTTATTGTGTATTTCTTGTTCTAATCCACTGTCTGGATTTTGTTCGACGTCGGAAGCAAGTTCTAAAAGCTGTTGGGTTTGGTATTTCATGGTCTGCCAAGTTTGTATTTCTTCAGAAAGTTCACTCACCCGTTTACTCACTTTGGTAGCATCTTCTTGGTGTGACCAAAAAGTAGGATCCTCCATTTTTTTTTGGAGGTCTGATTTTTCGGCAATTAAGTCATCAATACGAAGTAATTTCCAAGTTGATTCAATTTTTTGTTCGAGGGCTTGAAGCTGTTTTTTTTCTTCTTGCATAAGGGCAGTTTTGTGACTCAGTGGCCTTGATAATAGCGGAAAAAGAGAAAAAAATCAAGATGCTCTTCTCAGAATTTTGGGAAGAATAAAAGAAGTATACAAAATGAAAAAACTGAGAAGGAGCACTGAACCAATAGTCTCATGGAACAAGTGGATAGCAAAATCTTTGGAATAATAAACTCCCACCAAAATAATCAAGAAAACACGAATACTATTGAGCAAAAATACAGCAAAAAGACCAATGGCATAAAACAAAGCAGCATAATATCCCTTGAAAGCGACATCTTTGGAGGCAAGAAGTAGTATGGCACCGTACAATACGGTAAAAGCTGTGAGGGAATGAATACCTGCACACGAAGGACCGACAATCACAGAAAAGTCTTTCATACGAACAGCAAATTCACTTGGTATAATAACTCCATCAATATGCAAAAGTGAAAATAAAAGTGAAAGACCTGCTAACGTAACCCGTGATGAATACTGCCAAAAGTGATCGATGAGGAGTGGAGCCAAATGTGACGGAATAATAAGAAGTATAATAACGGAAAGGTCTACAGAAAATTTTTTTATAAAATTCTTTCCGAGTATGGCTACAAATAAACTTATATAGCCCAAAAGCATGAAAATTGACTGAACAAAAATAAGTGAGAGATTTGACTCAAAAATACTCCTTGGAACCGGCATCAAAAAAAAGAACAGAGCGAGATATGTATATACAGATGATAAAATTTTGGTATGATTATTTTGGGGGCCAGTAAAAAATGATGGAAGCCTCAGTACAAAAAATGCACCCAAAAAAAGATATGGCAAATAATTGATAAATCCGTCACTGGTGCGTACCGCATACCCAAAATATTTTTGAGTATAGGTTTCATGGGTAAAATCAACAAGAAAAAAAATACACAAAAACGAAAAAAATCGAAGTACAAGACTTTTGACCTGCCAATATTTTTTTTCTGAAAATATTTTTTTGAGGAGAGGAAGTATATGCATACGTATAAAGAAAAGCGTACACAGGTATCTGTGTACAGCTTTTTTCAGTCAAATCTCTATTATTTTTGTATATCTGATTCTGTTTCAATCGGTGCCCCCTCACTGAAGTTACGAAAAAGAACATGTGAAATATCTTGAATAGAGTTCCATACCAACCCCATTTTTTTGAAAACTTGTTCTGTTTTTACCCAGTGTAACTTATTGGAGAGAACAATATACACATTGGGAGTTAAAACCTGTTTGACAAGACCTTTTTCATCAAGTTTTGCGTTGGGTCCAAGTGGAATAAAAGATATAGGGTCGTCGGGTATCGATGAAAGTATCTGTTCAGTCGTACCGATAATACTTTTATAGGATGAGAAATAAGTAAAGTATGTAGAGGGATCTTTGAAGAGGCGTTTTACACAAGGAGCATCGGTAGCGGCTACTTCTTGACTTTGGGCATCAAGTACCAAATATACAGCAGGATTTTGTGGAGATTTATAAGGCTTCCCTGGGGTGAGTGGACAGGTAGTTATTTTTTCTAAAAGAATACGATCACTTGAGTCGACCGTTCCACCGTTGTCACCACGAAAACGAACATATACTGTTTTTTCACCGGTTCCCTCTGAAAGAGTAAAGGGATAACTTTTTTGATACGCTACAAATGAGACATTTTGAAATTTTGGATCCTCAGAAATGGCCATCCAACTCGCATTGTACGCACGCAGTGTCAATGTCACACTTCGTGAAAGAGTTGATGTTGCGCCAAGGTTGATAGAAAGAGCTTTACTGCCTTCACCTACTTCTATAAGTGGGGTGATTTCGAGTTGAGGTTTACTATTTTTAAACCCTTTATATTGCAGACGAATATCTTGTTTGCCATCTTTATTGAAATCAATTTCTTGAATTTCACTTTTTGTTAAGGTTACGATAATAGGTTCTGACCGCAAAATAACGGTAATTTGACTCTCAGTAGCGGTTCCTACTTGAGTAAGGCTGTGGTTTTCTCCGCCGAGGATGAGAGGAATTGACACATCTTTCTCTAATACAACTTCTTGAGGAACAGGCACAAAAATAGCAGTATTTTCATCATTTTGTGAAGTTGGCAATGCTGGAGGAGTAGGAGGAGTAGCTGAAGGAGCATTGCTGTTGGAAGTGACTGTAGGGGTAGATTCAGTATCATTATCGGTAATAGAAACAGAGGTATTCGTCAATACCAAGCCTGAATAGTTCCAGTTAGAACTTGCAACCGAGTATGTAATAGTCCCTGTGTGGGTTCCCTCCACAGCAGAATCATTTACAGCGGTAATAGTTGAAGTTACAGGAATATTCCAGTTGACGGAAGAAAATTCAATAGTAGTGGTAGAAAGCGTAATCTGACTCGAAGGTGTCAAGGTAAGTGTAACTGTACTGGTAGGACGACTCGTCAAAACAGCTGTGAGGTAACCTGTTGCGCCTCCTTCTGTTACCGCAGTTTGGGCACTTGAATCGCTAAGAGTAATTGCAGCGGTGTCATTGTCTCCAACACTTGCTATAATAGAATTAATACTGATACCATTATAATTTGAGTCATCTGATGTAGCACTATGCGTAAGGGTAGAAGAATGCGATCCTTCTGCGATAGAGTCATCTACCGCAGTGACGGTGACATTGACTGGAGTATCCCAATTACTTGTAGTAAAAACAATACTACTGGTAGATACACTGGAATTACTATCCGGAGTAACCGCGATAGTCACGTTTGAAGTTGGCTGAGCATTGAGTACAATAGTATAACCATCTGTTGCTCCAGATTCGGTGAGAGAAGTACCACCAATACCAGATTCTGTTAGAGTAATCCCCGGAGGTGCAACAAGTTGCAAAGAGATCTGACTCACTTGTGCATTTACATAACCTTTTTCATTAAGAGTCCCAACCGCTATCGGAGTACGTATATAATAAGCACTCGTTCCTCCAACACTGGTGGTTACCCAATCAGAAGGAGCAGAAAAAGAAAAACTATTTACTCCGACCGTATCAAACGGATGTGTTTGTGCAGTGAGGGTGAGAGCTGTCCACGCAGAACCATTCCAATATTGCATATCCAGATCTTGGCCAGTATCAGTTGTTGCCGAAGAAACATCTACTACTACTTTAGTAAATTTGGATGTAAGGTGACCAATATAAATATTTCTGGAATCTTGATTGCCCGCTGGCCAAGAAACATCTCCCATACTATCGCTATCATTTGCGTCTGTGGTATCATTGGCTGGTCCACCAAAAACATACCAAAATATACCTACATCACTGTCTGCACCCGTGAGTACCGTAGCTTTGGCAACAGACCCAAAACTAAAATAGACAACAAAAAGGACAATACCTAAAAGTACAGCAAGTGACTGTTTTGCATAAGAAAAATTTTTCATACACAAATACTAAATAATCTTGAAATTAAAGTATATCAAATTTTTAAGAATAAAACAAAAAGCAGTGAAGAGTCACTGCTTTTTTGTTTTTGATTTGTTTACATCATACCCATACCACCCATGCCTGGCATTCCACCGCCTCCATGGCCATGGTCATCTTCTTTTTTTGGCATTTCTGTAACAATAGCTTCGGTGGTAAGAATCATTCCTGCAACAGAGACGGCATTCTCAAGTGCACTGCGTGTTACTTTGGTTGGGTCGATAATACCACTGACAACAAGGTCTTCGTATTCACCCGTTGCTGCATTGAAGCCAAAGTTCCCTGAGTTTTTTTTCACTTCATTCACAATAACAGAACCTTCGTAACCAGCGTTTTTGGCAATAATACGAAGAGGTTCTTCAAGTGCACGTCGGAGAATATTTACAGCCATCATTTCTTCGTCAACCATATTGAGCTCTTCGAGTGCTCGAGAAGCACGAATAAGCGCTACTCCACCACCTGGCACAACACCTTCTTCTACGGCTGCTTTGGTAGCGCCAACAGCATCTTCAATACGATGTTTTACTTCTTTCATTTCTGTTTCTGTAGCAGCACCAACTTTGATAACAGCAACCCCTCCAGCAAGTTTGGCAAGACGTTCTTGGAGTTTTTCACGATCAAAATCTGAGTCAGATTGTTCCATGAGTTTACGAATTTGCGCGACACGATCTTTGAGTGCCACTTCATTACCTTTTCCTTCTACTATGGTTGTTGATTCTTTGGTAGCCACAACTTTACGTGCGTGACCCAAGTCTTCAAGGTTTGCTTCAGAAAGTTTGAGACCGATTTCTTCGGTAATAACACGACCACCGGTGAGTACTGCAATATCTTGGAGCATTTCTTTGCGGCGATCACCAAAGCCCGGAGCTTTCACTGCCAAAACATTGAAGGTTCCCCGAAGTTTGTTGAGTACGAGTGTAGTGAGAGCTTGACCATCAACATCTTCGGCCACAATTACCATTTCTTTACGACCAGATTGCAATACTTTTTCAAGTACAGGAAGAATTTCTTCAATAGAAGAAACTTTCTTGTCGGTAATAAGAATCATTGGATCTTGGTATTCGGCTTCCATGCGATCTGTATTGGTAATCATGTATGGTGACACATATCCTTTGTCAAAACGCATTCCCTTTACGGTTTCAATAGTCATGCCAAAAGATTGGGATTCTTCAACCGTAATAACACCATCTTGTCCAACTTCTTTCATGGCTTCAGCAATTTTTTCACCAATTTCACGATCATTGGCAGAAATAGCAGCCACATTGGCAATTTCATCTTGTTCTACTTTTTTGGAAATTTTGTTTTTGAGCTCAGTGACCACAGCATTGGCTGCTTTGTGAAGTCCACGATTGAGCGCAACGGGATTGGCACCAGCAACGACCATTTTCATTCCTTCGGTGACAATAGCTTGTGCCAATACAGTCGCAGTAGTAGTTCCGTCCCCTACCACATCATTGGTTTTACTCGCAACTTCTTTGACCAATTCTGCACCAAGGTTTTCGGTTTTATCTTCGAGTTCAATTTCACGTGCTACAGAGACTCCGTCTTTGGTAATAGTTGGAGCACCAAAGCCTTTATCAAGAACAACATTGCGTCCTTTGGGTCCAAGAGTTACTTTGACAGTGTTGGCAAGAGCATTTACACCACGAAGCAGGGCTTGGCGTGCTTCTTCTTCAAATTTAATAAGTTTTGGCATATGGATAAAATATTATATTTATTTATGAGTTGAGGTAAAGTGAAAACGAGGAAAAGCAATGGTTTGTTATTCAACAATGCCCAAAATATCTTCGGCATCAAAAATTTTATACTCTTTTTCATTCATTTTGACTTCGTCTCCGCCCCATGATTTCACAAGCACGGTTTGACCAACAGTAACTTCTATCTTGGTACGTTCACCATTTTCAAGTATTTTGCCTGGTCCTACGGCTACCACAACACCTTCGGCTTTTTGTTTGTCTCCACTTTCAGGAAGCACGATGCCAGAAGCAGTGGTTGATTCTTTTTTCTTGAGTTCAACAAGAACTCTATTTCCAAGTGGTTTGATGTTCATATGAATAAAAATTATATGAATTAAAAACTTATGATTCGTGTAGACATTTTCTTTTTTCGTGAAATGTTTACACGAAGATACTATCGAAGTAAAAATAAATTATATATAATATAGCTTTATTTTTACTGAGATAAAATAAATTATCACTCCCATATTGAGAGTGATAATTTTATACCATTTCTAGGGTCAAATTGTCAAGAGGAATATCCCTTCTTTTTCCACAAGAAAGCCTCAAAAAGGTACCCAGCTCAAGGCGCCGTCTCATGGAGATATCGTGATGCCTGTCATGACACGAAATCGTTGAGCGAACGCCTGGGCCGGAGACCTTTCTTTTGCCTTCTGGACTCGTATTGTCGCACTTTTGGGGGTATTTGTCAATGATTTCAAAGACTCGAAAAAAAGGTCAAAAACTGGCCAAAAAACTAGTTTTGTTCCTGAGGTGGGGACAAAGTGTGGAAAAATTTTGGAAAAAGCCCAAGAATAACCCCCGAGAGAAATAGCCCTCCTGGGAGTGAATATAAATAGTGATCGAGCATAAACAATGGAAGCACAGAAAAGCCTACCAGCATAAAAATACCACCCAAAGGAATATTCTTTGCAAAGAAAAAACCAACAAGGAGAAATACACTGAAGCCGAAAATTCCAAGCTCCGTGAGCATTAAAAGCGGGACAACATGGACTGGTTCGTATACCCACCGTTCTTGATTTGGAGAAACTTCAGACATGGCTGGAACATAGTTGCCTACTCCTACTCCTATGAGGGGCGAGGTTTTCCAAAGATTCAAAGCAAACTTAGGGCCACCAATGCGTTCTTCAATGGAACGAACTTCATGATAGGATTCGCCTCTAATACGAGTTTTGACAAGAGGAAAATAGAACAGGGATACAATACTGATGAATAGAAAAAAAGAAAAGACAATGTGAGGAATATTTTTGATTAAGAGAGAGTTTTGTTTTTTGTATTTTTTCACCACAGAGTATGCAACGAGTCCACCAAACCAAAGTACCGTAGCAATCCACGCCGAACGACTAAAGGTGAAAAAAAGTGCTGCAGTTTGAATGAACAGACTCAAAAAAATTATTTTTTTATTTTGAATATTTTTTGAGAAAAGAAAAAGTGTTGTACACATAATTCCAACAACGAGGTATCCACCAAGTACATTGGGGTGTGGAAATGCACCATATGCGCGGAGCCACCTGCCTACTTCAAGACTTTGAATAACCGACGTCCCTGTCTCCAGCACTGGATGGGAAACAAGTCCAAGCCATTTGAAACTCACTGTGGACTGAGTGAGAAATTGATAGATTCCAAGGAGTGCTTGCACCGTTGATCCTGCAATAAACCAACCTGCGGCCTTGTATGTATCAAACGGAACAACCGTGAATATATATAAAAGTAAAAAACCCTCAGTGATTCGAAGGCTTTGAAAAAAAGCAACCATTGGCTCAGGTGACCAAAGAATAGAGAGAAAACAAAAGCCCAAAAAAACAAAAGAAGTTACGAAGAGCCAACTCATTTTTGTCGGTTGTTTTTTACTTTGAAAATACCAGACAAAAAATACTGCGGCAACAATCCAAAATAAAATTTCAAATCCAAAAATACCAATGGTGCCGAGTTCCCATTTTTGAAGGATGAGAATGGTTTGCCATGGGAGGAGAAACAAAAGTGCACTGAGAAAAAAATGTAACTTTTGAGGTAATTTTTTTTTATCAAAGATACTGTTCATGAATATTTTTTATATCTTCCACCGCTTTTCCCACTCTTGTCGAAACAGGTCTCGGCGGTCGTTTTCGTGAAATTTTAATAAAGTGTCTGAGATAACAACGCGAGAGTCTTGATTTTGGACACTCGACTTATTGCCCTGCATATGTTTGAGCTGAAATTTTTTGGTGGCAGCTTCAAGCTTGTCCCCCCACTTGCCCTGCAGTATTTTTTCAAGCCACTGTTTTATAAAAAGACTAAACATATTATTTGTTACTTTCCAATCACTGCCAAGGGGTACGCTCTCAAAGGCATGTGGTAAATTTTTTGTTGCCCAAATGTTGTTTGAAAATATTTTTTGCAAGGAGTCCTCTGGATCATAGACTGGAATGAGTGTTGCGAGCCAATAGGTAAAATAAATATCAGGCTCCCCTATTTGGAGAGAAGAAAAATCTAACGCATTGTCTGTGACATAAAAACTCAAACAGATCCGATCGGTTACTTTTTTCTTTCCACGACGAAGGCGAAAAAGACCAAGCAAAAATGTAATGCACAATCGAGTAAAAAACATTCTCCCCTGCTTTACCACAATAAGCACATCAATATCACTTTTTTGAGTCACACCAATTTGTATTTGATTGCATACAAAAAAGGCTTTGACAAATGGAATATAACGTAAAAGCCGAGCCGCTCGTTTGGCAATTTTTAATTTTTTTTCAATATACCAAACACGACGTTCACGCATGGTCACAGTTTCTTGTTTCGCTGGTAAAAAATAATACCCACACGAGGTTTCAAAACACTTTTCTTTGGAAGCCTCAAGGGTATGAAGACGACGCACAAACGTATCAAAAGAAATTTCTTCTTGTGGAGAGAAAAGATATGTATATAACTCTTCCTTGGTAATGGGGCAAGAAAATAAATCAAAGTAGGCCAAGGTTTTTTTGAGAGAAATGTGAAACATGTCCATATAGGTTCAAGTGTAACGTATTTTGACGTAAAATAAAAGAAGGTCCATGAAGGATCTTCTTTTTTGTTTTTACTCTTGTCGCATGGCAAGGTTGGAGTCAACCTGTGGAACTAAAGGAATGATTTTTTCCATATCACGGTCTTTTTTCTTTACAGCCGTATCATAAACAATCACTTTTTTGTCTTCAAATCGAACAATCTGATCACGACTGATTAAATTTTCTTCGGTAGCAAGAGTCCCGAGTTTTACTATATACTGAATAATATTTTGACCTTCTGTATCGAAAATAATATCATGCACTTTGCCAAGGTTGGTACCAGAAAGCGTTTCCACTTTCATTTTTTTGAGCTGTTTGAAAGCAATACGCATATTGATTATAACACTACAACATCAGTCTGTTTTTCTTTTTTGGCAACCCAATATTGTTGCGCTGCCGTTAAAATAGTCGACAAAAACCAGTAGAGTGACAAACCACCAGGAAGCTTGAGACCAATAATCACCGTAAGCACCGGCATGACATAGAGCATTTGTTTATTCATCATAGCTGCCATATCTTCGTCTTTACCACCTTCGCCTGCGGCTTTTGGTGGGTGTTTGCGCATCATAGTTTTGGCTTGCATAAACTGAGACGCACCAGCAAGTACTGCCAAGACAACGTTTGGTTTTACTAGGTCAAAAAATCCAAGTGTTATGGTATTGATACTTCCTGGGCTCGGCACAAATGAATAGAGCAATTGAAAGTCATTAGCCGTAAGTCCATTTTGTAAAACTTGGTACAGTGCAATAAAAATAGGAAGCTGAATGAGCAAAGGCAGACACGAGCCAAGTGGATTTACTTTATGTTCCTTGTACAACTTCATGGTTTCTTGCGCCAAAGTTTGCTGATCGTCTTTGTACTTTTTTTTCAAATCTTCCATTTTGGGTTGCAGAGCACTGAGTGACCTTTGTGCTTTGATAGATTTGTCAGTCAAAGGATAGGTTACCACCTTTAAGAGTATGGTGACAATCAAAATAACAATACCAACATCTGGTATAAGGTTATACAATGCTACAAAACCATTGAAAATTGGCTGATAGAGAACGGTTTGAAAAATTCCAGACATAGAGAATAAAAGAAGTTAAGTGGAGGCTATTGTATCACTAAACGCAGAAAAAATCAAGGGCAGAGGTAGACATTTATCGTCTGTCTGGCAAGTGTTTCCCAGGAGTATTTTTGCAGAATTTTTTTTGAATGTATTTTCAAATTTTCTTGAAGTAATATATCGGTGAGACCAGAGTGAATTTTTTCAACCATCTCATCTCTGTTTTGGGGATCAAAATACAGTGCTGCATTGCCCAGGACTTCAGGAAGACAACTCTGATTTGATGAGACAACTGGTACGCCATGTACCATGGCTTCCAGGGGAGGAAGACCAAAACCTTCGTAGAGACTCGGAAATACGTACAAAGAAGCATGTTCATACAGTACCGAAAGTTCTTCGTCAGGAACAAAACCTGTAAACAAAACATGACTCTCTGGTGCCACTGCTTGCTGATACTTTTTTATTTCCGAATAAAAATAATTTTCTTTACCAACCAACACCAACTGATGGGTTGAACCATATTTTTGTTCATACAATTTCCATGCATCAATCAGACCTCTGAGATTTTTGTGTGGATAGGCTGCACCAACATAGAGTATATATGGCTTGGTAATATTATATTTGGCGAGAAGGGATTCATGGTTTATGTCGTCCATGTTTTGAATGACCTCAAACGGTGCCTGATACGTGACCGTCATTTTTTCTAAAGGCACATGTAATGTTGCGTGGATATCACTCTTGGTAAATTCACTCGTAGCAAAAATATGTTTGGCACTTTTGGATATTGTACGCAAAAGCAGCCGATGCGCCATATCTTTGACCCAAAATTTCACAGGCCCAAGTGTGGTAGCCTGTGCCCGTGGAAAGTGAAACATGATAAGATCATGAATGGTGACCACATACGGCTGGCGATAAAAATATGGAATATTCCAATGTGGAAAATGCATGAGATCGACCTTTTCTTTTTTGATAATGCCAATCAGTTGCAACTGTTCTTGTAGGCTATACCAGGGAATATCTGCAAGTACTTTTTTGACTCGAGGTGTGGTATCTGGAATCTGATCCCAATTTTCTTTGCGTAAAAACAAAACAAATTCGTTGACCGTATCAACTTGTAAAGAATGCACAATAAGTTGCTCGGTGTACCGAGCCAGTCCAAATCCTTTACCCATCATGCGTGCGTCAATACCAATACGCATAGTATTTTAATAAATATTTTTCAAAAACTGTTCTGCTGATTTTTGCCACGAAAATTTTTGTGCTTCGTTGAGTCCTTTGGATACATGCGCATGCCTTAGCGACTCAGAATCGCTGAGCCGTACAAAAGCGGTTACGAGAGTTTGAATATTGCGTGGATCAATCAAATACGCAGCCCCACTTGTTATTTCAGGAAGCGAGGAACGATTGCTCGTAATAACGGGTACACCACTGGCCATAGCTTCGAGTACTGGGAGTCCAAATCCTTCGTACAAACTTGGATACACAAACATGCTGGCACCGTGATACAAAAGAGGTTTATCACGTTCTTCTACATATCCAATATATTGAACCTGTGGAGTCGCTGCAATACTCTTTTGTATTGGTTTGTATTTCCAACCATTGTTACCTGCGATAACCAAGGTATATTCACTTGCTTGTACCGGAAATTGTTTTTGAAATAAAGCAAAAGCCTGGAGTAAAAATAAAATATTTTTACGTGGTTCTACCGTGCCTAAAAAGAAAATATACTTGCTCGGGAGATGGTATTTGTCTTTCACCAGACGTAAGTGTTCAGGATCAAAAACATCAACCGAGGCAAAACACGAACTGAGACCAAGCGGACTCACAGAAATTTTTTCTGGAGAAATATTATACAAGAGCATGAGATCTTGTTTGGTATTCTCTGATGGGACAAAGATATTCTGTGCTTGTTCACACTGTTTTTTGGGATCTAAAATTTTATGCCACAGACGCATTTTGAAAGAAAAACACTTAGGAAATAATTCAAATGAAACATCATGCACCGTAAGAATTTTTTTACATTTTTTGGAAAGTGAAGAAAAACCAATATTAGGAGAAAAAAACACATCCAGGTGACCAATTTTTATTTTATTCTTTTTTTCATATTGTTTTACCAAAAGCTCATCGATGTAGGGTCGTTTGGTAAGTTGCATCACCAGATGAAAAATTTTATTTGGGACACGAGTATGAATACAGTGAACATTTTTTTGACTCCAAATTTGGTCGTCGTGTTTTTTGGAAAATGAGTTGGAAAAAAGAAAATATTGATTTTTTTTATCAAGGGTAAACAAAGCATTGAGCAGTTCAAAGGTATATTCACCAACTCCCGTCCGGGGTGAAGTGAGAAGTGGATTGATATCAATGCCAATATTCATAAGTAAGTGACTGAGCAAAAAAATTAAACGTGCTCAATTTCTTTATAAATAATTTTTTAGAGTTTGAGAAATGTTCCCAATATCAGTTCAAATAGTCCATTGTTTCGTTAAATTCATCATACCTACTTTCAACATAATCACGAATTCTTTTTTTAAAAGTAGAAGCACTAAACAAGATTGAATGTTCACGAATAGCATGGGTATCCCACTTGGTTTTGTCAAAATCCAAAATAGCCTCCAGCAATGACTCCCAGGTTTGATGTTGAAAAAAAATACCTGTTTTGTGAGGCACGACAGTTTCGGTTACGCCACCAACACCGTAAGCAATCACTGGACGACCTGAGGCCATAGATTCGAGGGGAGTTATACCCAAATCTTCTATTTGAGGATGAACAAATGCCTGAGCTTTACTCATAAGAGATGCTTTTTGTTCATCACTCACTCTGCCCAAAAACTCAATATTTGGCTTCGCATGTTTTTGAAGTCGATCCAAATCTGGACCTGTGCCAAAAATTTTGAGAGGCTTACCTAAACGGTTGAAAACTTCAATCACAAGATCAAATCGTTTGTATGGAACAATACGTCCACCAGTCAAAAAATAATCTTCAACTGTTTCACTCACAAAAAAATTATGAGTATCTACCGGTGGATAGATAACATCACTGGGTGCACGATAGTATTTGGAAATACGTTTGCCTACTGTTTTGGAGTTGGCAATAAAGTGATCGACTCTGTCAACACTTGCCTTATCCCAAATACGCAAGCGGTGTAATACAGGAGGTAACAACGATTTTATAAGACCATTATATCGAAGCTCTGCAATATATTCATGCGTATCCGTCCACAAGTATCGGGTGGGTGTATGACAATACGAAATATGCAAAGTGTTCGGACGAGTAAGCACACCTTTGGCAAAAGCACTGGTAGAAGAAAGTACCACATCAAATTCATGCAAATTATGACGTTCGGTAGCCAAGGGCATCCATGGTAAATACCACTGGTAGTGAGTTCGACCAAATGGTAAAAAACGAAAAAATGACTCGTGTATGGTTGCGGTATCAAAACCAGCAACACTCCCCTTTTGGTGAAATAAAACAAAAATTGGCGCTTCGGGCCAGATTTCATGAAACGCTTTTAAAACTCTTTCTGCTCCCCCGTCTTGAGCAAGATAATCATGGACAAGTGCAATCTTCATACTTCACTAGGTCATCAACTCAAATATTTTCTGCAAGGTGTTTTCACTTTTTTGTATTTTATTTTTTATAATGCCTTTCGTTTTTTAAAAAGGACAAATGGAGTTTTGAGAAAAATGACGATATCGAGAAGGAGAGTCCATTTTTCAATATAGAAAACATCGAGCCGATGTTCTTCTTCAAAACTCAAGTCTGATCGTCCAGAAATTTGTGCCAAACCAGTAATACCAGGTTTGAGAGTAAATACTTTTTTGTGTTCTTTTTCGTAACGAGCTACTTCTCGTGGTTGGTGTGGACGTGGGCCAACAATACTCATGTCACCGACAATGACATTGAAAAATTGTGGCATTTCATCAATACTGAAACGACGAATAAAACTGCCAAAAGGTGTCACACGAGGATCATTGGCAATTTTATAAATAGGTCCAGCTTTGATACTTTGCTTTTTGATAAGTTGTTTTTCTTTTTGCTGCGCTTTTTTTCCATTTTCACCAAACTGACTTCCTGTGGAATCTTTTTGATACATGGAACGAAATTTAAGCGTAAAAAATTTTTGTCCACGAAGTCCCACTCGTTCATTTTTATAAATAATAGGACTCCCAGTTTCAATAAAAATAAGCAGGGCAGCAAGTATCATAATTGGACTCAAAACAACAATCATTATGAGTCCAACCACAATATCAAACACTCGTTTGACAACTCTTCCCCACCCATCAAGTGGTGTTCGTTTGAGTTCAATAATAGGAATTCCACCAAGTGGATACATGTTTACATTGGTAGAATAGGTTGAAAATAAATCAGCTGAATATTTGAATACAATGTGTTTTTCATTGGCAAAGTCAATGGCTTGCAGTGTTTCTTGTTCATGTGAACGAGGGTTTGCAAAAATAATTTCATCGGGTTTTTGTCTGCTAATTTTATTTTTTAGGGAGTCAGAAAAATGCTTTACTCGTTCAATGACTTCATACCCAAGTGCTGAACGACTGGTTAAAATATTTTCAATAGAATCGGCAATTTCACCTTCTCCAATAAGTACGACCCGGCGACGTCCAATACCTGAACGGTAAAAAAGTACACGCAGTCCACGCATAAACATTCTACCAAGAGAAATATAAAGACAAGCAAAAGAAAAACTGGCCAATACCAAAAATCGAGAATCAAAAAGTTGCTGAGTAAACAAAATGTAAAGAGCAATTACGGACAAACTTGCGAGCGATGCCAAAAAAATTTTTGTAACCTCTGCTACAAACTTTCTGTTCACATCTGGTGTATAGAGTCCAAGCAAAGAAAATGTGACAAGCCACACCGGAATAACAAACAAAACAAGAGAGATGTACTCTGAAAAAGTAAGACCAAAGGCAACTGGCTTGAGCGCGACCGCCCAACCTGAAAAACGAAGCAAGTATCCAGAAACTCCTGCAAACAAAAGCATGAGGATATCAAGTGGTACTTGAAAAACCATGAAAAAGATTTCAAATCGTTTCATACGGTGACAGGCATTTTTACCCAGACTTGAATTTTACAAGTGGGTGTTCTGAATAAATATTCAGATACCATAAATATTATCTGAAAAAAGCCAAAAAGTCAACTTGACAAAAAGGCCAAAAAATGGTACTCTGGGGCGGTCTTTTCTTGTAGATGATCGCTTTCTGGCTTGCCAGAATGAGGAAAGTCCGAACTCCCCTGGTGCAAGCCGGGAAAAAAAGTAGTGGGTAACGCCCACCCTCCAAACTGTGAAGTTTGTGAGCGGGATAGCACCACAGAGACAATACTAGCCACCGCAAGGTGGTGAAAGGTGAAAAGTGTAGAGAAGTCGCAAGGCTACTCTACTCGTTGCACAGAAATGTGCAATCGTGGTAAGCCCTACTTGGAGAAAGAGCAGCGCGACTTCACTTCGTTACGCTTGGCGAACACTTGTTAGCCAGCGCACCGAAGCGGAGAAATGCGAAAAGTTCGCTCGCTAGAATCACCCAGCAATGTGTGATCAAGAGAAATGATCGTCGCCCGCAAGGGACACAAAATTCGGCTTATAGCAAGAAAAGACAAACAAAAACAGTCCATACTCTGGACTGTTTTTGTTTCCCCTCCCTTTCCCTCCTTGTTTGTTGTTGTTAAAAATGGTTGGAGTTGAAAACAGTGCGAGACTTCAGAGACCCAATCGGGTCTTGACGGCCTGAACCTCTCGCTCGAGACGATTCAACTCTTTGTGAGCCCCGGGAGCCTTCGGATCGAACGACGCCACTCGAATGAGCAGATGAGGATCCAGATCGCGAGAGTGGTCTTTCACCCAGGCTCGAAGGTTCTGGATTTGAGCCTGAAACCCGATTCGAGCTCGGGCTGACTCAATGACCTTGCGAGCCTCCTCAATCGATCCTTGATAGAGAAGTTCATCCACCTGAGCCTCGACACCGAGCTGGAACGAAGCCGTCCGAAGATCCCCGCTGATGCGCTGGTACTCTTTCTGACGGATGAGCTGCTGTGCAGAGCCCAGTTGGCCCTCAAACAGATAGTCCATGCACTCGGCAACGGTATCCTCGCCGAAACGACGAGCCGAGGTGAGCAAATCGCCATGACCCTGAACCGCCGAGACTTTGTCGTTGGCCACACGAAGGGAGTCTGCCGTAGGAGACGATCCCAACGATGCAGCAACGAGACCGCGAAGCACTTCTCCTCCGACCGAAGATGCCCGCGAGAGCAAATCGGACAGAGTCAAGGGCTTGGGGCCAGAAGGAAGAACCTCCTGCACAGCAGGGGCAGGGACATCTTTCTTGGACAGCTTGACCACTTGATTCTTGCTTGAGGCTTCACAGCCCGAAAAAAAGTGGACCACCAGCCAGACAATGCCCTGCGAATACGCCCGAACACGGAAGTAGAACCAGATGAATTCGACAAGCAACGCCAGCAAGAGAATCCCCACCTGTTGCGCTCGATGGTTCATCTGATACGAACGCCAGGCATGCACCCATTCATCAATCACTTGGAGCGCGTTGTTGTACAACGTGACCCGACGATTGAAGATGGCATCATTCTCAACCAGGGAAAGTGCCTCGATCACACCAGTGTAGTTCTGGCGTGCCGCCTGAGCAAACACATCAGGGGTCCATTCCCCACCAGTTGCCAAGAGCATGAACTGAGAATTGGCCAAGGTAGGAAGGGCGGAATGGCCTGAGACCGAGGCGAACTCGTCCCACACAGTATCGAGAGGTCCTTCAATACGAATGACCACGTCTTCAGGTTCAAGTGGGGTACCCACCTTCCCCATCACATAGCTGATGGCGCACCCCTTGCCCGGAACATAGTCCCAAGCAACCCAGTCAGCCGCCGAAAAAGCAGTCCACTTCTTGGCCAAAAAGACCAGGGAGTCCGTCTGAACCCCACCAAACCGGCTCACAGAGATCGAAGTTCCCTTGTTCGAATTGAGGGTTTTGCCAGCGGCCTTTGCCAAGGCAAAACAGAGGTCTTCCTGATCAAGTTTCAGGTCCTTGATGACCTCCGCCTTTTTCGAGCTCGGGACGAACCACTCATCCACGGCCAGATAGCCGAGATAGAGAATGCCGACGACAAAAGAAATCCGCGACACAACACGAGCGAACGAGTTCATGCGAATCACCGCCTTTGATATGACCAGTGGTAAAAAGACTCATCCAGAATTTGGATGCGTTGTGTGTATATCATAAAAATTTTGCTTTGTCAAGATAAAAAAACAGGGAATGACACAAGTATCATTCCCTGTTTTCACCCAATGCCGAAACCTCCTTACTGTATATTCTTAGTAACAATACACAGTGCGGACGGCATTGGGTGAGCGTGCGTGCGACCTCTCTTATTGAGGCGCGGCTCACTGGTGACCTCGGAGAGGTCGTGAACAGGTCAGTCCCCTGGACGGGAACCCCCATTCTCTCCGACCAGAGACTCGAGCTCGACCTCCACCGAAGCGGCGGGATCCTCGTGGGACACCCCGATCGCCGACAAGTCGATGACGGGCTGAGTGCCCGGGGGATTGTCGAAGGCCGAGATTTCGTCGCCCCCGGAGAAGTCCTGACCCAGGGTGCGTCGCACACTGGTGATGTCACTGAGCTCCCCCATCCCACCGAGGGTGGTGTCGATCGGGTGGTCTGCCAAGGACGGAGGATCACCACCATCGTCGACGTCAAAGAGTTCATCGAGAGACAACTCATGGGGCGGCTCATGGGTGGAGTCGAAGGCAGCCTCGACGTCGGCGCTGATCTCTGCTGCGGATGCAGGAATCAACGGGCGAACGCCGACCTCGATGTGCTGGCCAAACTTCACCATGCTCACGGGGCGCCCCTGCTTGTTGAGATCCGACGCGGCCACGAGGGGGAACCCGCGCAGCTGCGTGATGAGACGTCCCGGATTGGTGACGTACAGGAAGACGTTGAAACCCTGGAGCACCGTGATGAGCTTGGCGTTCGGGCCGAAGTCCGACTTGTAGCCCCGCTCAGAGCAGAGCCATTCGGCCTTCTTGGCGTCATAGGCCTGCAGGGGGCACAGGTAGTAGACCAGGACCATGGGGACACGCCCCATGAACAACAGTTCGACATTCTTCAAAAATTCCTGAAGCATCTGATTACCTCACTCAGCAGTTATCGCGTTTCGTTCGCACTATGCACGGCCACCATTGGTCATGCATAGGTACAAACCAAAGCAATAACAGAAAATATCACAGCTTTATGCTTCTGTCAAGTCAAATAAGTCTACAAAATAAAAAAAATTGCTATTTCTAGCAATTTTTTTACTGTGCTCAGGAGAGGACTCTCACTCGCCCTGCGGGCTCTTTGGGGAACCTTCGGGTTCCCCAAACCCCCTCCTCAGCAAGTGAAACCTCTCGGTTTCACCCTTCCCAAGTTCGAACCCTCATCACAAAAAACAAAATAAAGAAGCACCAAAAGGTACTTCTTTATTTCGTGCTCAGGAGAGGACTCGAACCTCCATGCCCTTGCGAGCGCTACCACCTCAAGGTAGTGCGTCTACCAATTTCGCCACCTGAGCGTTTAAAATTTTCTCTGCTTACCAACAATCATTTCAATTTGACCTTTGGCAAGTTTGATTGTTATTTTTACTTCTTTGGAGCGTTTTCCATCGGCTTCTACGACAAACGGAGTTTTACTCGAAACTTCCATTTCTTCAAAAGGGAAAATACTTGGATCCTCGTACTCATACCCACCAAAAAGTTTGCGCTTTTTGACTGGGTGAAGAAAGGCTTCCAGTTTTCCATCTTGGGGACGAATTACTTTGTTTTGATTTTTATTGTCCTTCCAAAAATATGGTTGCAAATTGCAGACCACCAGCTCCATTTTTTGATTTTTGGAAGACACAGAAAACAGTCCATCATACTGCACCATGATATCATGGGGAAATACTTCAAGACGAGAAACAAAGTACCGATTGTTGACCCACCCAGCGTCAAGGAGAACCTTGCGCCGGCGAGAGAGTACATCACAGGCATCTACACCAAGTGGAATACCCAGTACTTCAGCAATCGTATTGTTTGGTCCAATTGGCAAAAAGCCAAAGACGACCCGGCAGGTTGCCGCGCGAGAGAGAATATTGCCAAAAGTAGTGTCATTGCCCACGATAACTACCGTGGTATACCCTCTTTTGAACTCTTCTTCAATCACGGCCTGAGCATTGCTAAAATGCGCAAGCCGGACTATTTTACCAGCAATTCCAAGATCTGTCAACCTGGTTTCTATAGCCTTGAGGGTTGAACTATACTTCTTGTTTTTGAGGGCGTCGTCATAGAGATACAGGTACATAAAGTGTCCCTATTAACCGCTTATTCGCTCTGCAGTGAACCAGTATCTTCAAAAGTTCTTGATTTTGAACGGAGAGGAAGTTTCACTTTTCTCTCAGATTTTTCTTCATCTGGACGCATATTTACCTTGCCTTGGAGCACGGCTCCAGGAGCCACAACCAAGGTCAAGCAGTGGATGTCTCCAAAAATTTCAGCAGTTGACATGAGCTCAACACGATCATCAACCATAATATTTCCTTTTACTTGACCCGCGATACTTGCATTTCCAGCACGAACATTGGCCAAAATACGAGCCCCATTTTCAACCGAAAGTAATTTACTTGTCTTTACACTTCCAGATACGGTTCCTTTTACAATAATATTTCCTTCTGACGAAAAATCTCCTTCTACCTGCACAGAAGGCCCCACGACGGTTTCAACTTCATCAGCACGAGGACTTGGCTGATGACTATACGAAGGTTCTTCAACTTGACTGAGTGCAATTTGTGGAGAAGGTTTTTGAAACATAAAAAAGAAATAGATATTAACAAGTAAGTTACAAAACTTATATCAGATAAGTATACAAAAAATTCAAAGAAAAAACAATGACTGTATACTAAAATTATTCATTGTTTGATTTTGCCAACGGTTGATGTATTTTGGGAATCCAAAATCCAAATTCACTTCCCTTACCAAGCCCTGGACTCTTGGCCCATACTTTGCCACCATGCGCTTCAATAAATTTTTTGCAAACATAAATACCAAGTCCAGTACCATTTACATTGGTTCCAACAACATTTTTGCCACGATAAAATTTTTGGAAAAAATTCACTTCATCTTCTTTTTCAAAACCAAAACCCTGGTCTTTTACACGAAGACAAAATCCTGAATCTTCTTCGTTTACAGAGACTTTGATAGTCCCTTTGTCACTATATTTAATAGCGTTATCCACAAAATTAAACACTACATGACGAATTTTTTCTTCGTCCATATCAACCACAGTATCTTTGGGAAGAATGTCTGTTTGGACAACCAGACGTTTACTCTTGGATTTTTGAGAAAGTTCTTTGAGAACACTCGCAATAGTATCTTTTAAGTCCAATTTTTCAAAGTTAAATTTGGTTCGTTCTTGTTCAATACGAGTAATATCCAAAAATTCATCCACAAGCTTTACAAGACGTTCATTACTTTCATTCATGTCAACAAGTACGGGTTCAGCCTTCTTCGGAAGTTTGCCATAGACACCGTCTTCAATAAGTTCAATATACCCCTTAATAATAGATAACGGTGTACGTAATTGGTGTGAGGCAATAGAAAGAAACTCTGTTTTTTGTTGATCAAGTTCTTTGAGACGTAGATTGGCTCTCTCCAAGGAATTAGCAAGAGCGGCAAGTTGATCGCGTTGCTCAATTTCACGACGTACACTTCCAACAAGTAAAATTCCGACCACAGTCACAATCAAAAAAAGAACCGCATCAACTACTCGTGCAATGAGTGTTTGCGAAAAAAATATTTTGGAAAAAAGAACAATATAAATTGTTGCCATGAGTGCCTGTGTCGAAAAAACTTGAACGTTAAATATTTTATGCTTCACAATAGCATAAGCAATACACGTCATGAGGATGACTGGAAAAATTGGACCCAAAAAAACAGCAGCAGACGTTTTTAAGATAACCACAAACGTTACTGTGGAAATACCCATCAGTGAAAAAGAAATAATTACACCCAAGAGAAATGAAAAAAGTTTTTGTTTTTCTTCACCCTTTGCTCTGCGATATTTGACAATCAATATAATAAAACTGAGTAAGAAAAGACCAATAAAATCAAGAAAAAAAATAGGAATTCCTGGACCTGGAACTGGTACGGGCTTACCTTCGGGAAAGTTTATAGACGAAAAAACAAGAGGAGTAATAGATGCAACCGCAGAACTGAGCATGAGTATCCCAAGTGAAACAATATATCGCAACCTGAGAGTGATTTTTTCTCTTGGGAACGTATGCACCAACAAAATGAGGATAGGGCCGAGAAAGGAACACACCATCATGACAATTCGGATCCAAAACAACTGTACTTGTGGATCAGTGCTTGGTGGATGCAGTGAGACATAGTTGACAAAAATGTACAAATCAATAAACAGTGCTAAAAAA
Source organism: uncultured Gammaproteobacteria bacterium (assembly GCA_964566225.1). Lineage (GTDB taxonomy): Bacteria > Patescibacteriota > Patescibacteriia > Magasanikbacterales > UBA922 > CAYTKU01. Next base: position 114,316 of record CAZMHV010000002.1, on the reverse strand, counting down.
AGAAATAATTTATTGGTTGCACTCTTTTTATTATTCTTATATACTAGAAACCCAAGTGAAGTTGATGCAATAAATGTAAGAATACCGAGTACAATTTCAATATCTTGAGTGATAACCAAGTTCATAAAAATAGTAACAACGAAAATAATTTTATTTTCTCTCTACAGTATATCTCATTTTAACAAACTTCACAAAATATGTCTGTTGAAAATATTTCAATTTCGAGTACAAAAATTTTTTCAGAACAAGAGTTTGCTTTACTTTCAAATTTTGAACAACTTCGTTACTTCATACAATTGGCAACCCTTGCACCAAATACACATAACGTCCAACCTTGGGCATTTTTTATTTCAGAAAAATCTTATGAAATAACAATATACCTCGACAGAAGTCGCGTTCTCCCTGCCTCTGACAAAGAAGGAAGACAGTCCGTCATTAGCATTGGTTGTGCTCTAGAAAACATCGTCGTCGCTGCCGCAGCATATAGAAAAAAGTGTTCTTTGCATATATTTGAAAATGAAAAAGACAAATACACCCCCACCTCACTTGAAGATACTTTACGATATACTCCCATAGCAGAACTCACCTTTGAAGAAAGCCTCCCGACAGACAATCAACTGCTCAAAGCAATTTCAAATAGAAAAGTTATGCGGGCTGAATATGATCGGGAAAAAATTATTGATGAAACAATTTTACAAAAAATTCAAGAAGCCGGAAAACACACTGGTATAGAACTTCACCTTATTGGAGATCCCATACGCCGACAGGCCATGGCAGAATTTCAAGGACAAGCTGATTCGTATGTAATCAACTCCAAAAAATTTAGTCGAGAACTTGGTGATTGGTTACTGCCAAATGAAAGTATGTCATTACTTGGCATGCCAGGAATAGGATTTGGACTTCAAGATGACGAAGCCCTACGTCTCCACCAAGCACTCCGAGGAGAAGAGTCTCTGCAACCAGAAGATGGACTGAAATTTGCCCTGGCTGGAAAAATTGCTATGGAGAAATCACCCTTTATTGGATTTTTGACCGCAGAAAAAGATGATCCCCAACATTGGATAGCCGCAGGACAAACTCTGGAACGCATTTTTTTGACATGTACACAGTTTGAAATTTGTACAGCCGTTCATGCTGGAATTGTAGAAGTCGCTTTGGTCAACAGAATTTTTGCAGCGACACTTGGCACCAGTAAACGAATTACCGCCGTTTTTCGAATGGGGTATATTAAAGACCAAAAAGATTTACAAAGGCCACATACTCCAAGAGTCCCCGTTGAGGAAGTTCTCTTACCCTCAAAAATTTAGTGATATATTTTCACTTCAAACGTCTTTTTATTGATAATCATACGAGGTGGATACACCTCACCGAGACGAATACGAGCAATAGCTTCGGCAGCAATGGCACCAGCCATAGCTGCGGTGGAACCAAGCTGTGGAATAATCGTAGAAGTAGGAACTTCTGAGCGCCCATGCAAAATATCCGAAAGTTCGTCGCAGTCATAATCTCTGCCAATAAGCGTATCCACAAATTCAAAAAAAACTTTTTTATTACCAGATTCTCTGATCACCGCCTCATTTGCTAAGAGGAGTGCCTCATCACTCGCTGCATAGGTATACGAAGTATTTTCATCAAGGTCAAAACGGAGAATATCCATTTGGACACAAGAACCAATATCTGTGACCATGAGAAGTGGAATTTTTCGTTTCCGAGCTTCTTGCCTCAAAAAAATCTTTACCTTTGGGTCGTCAACTTCTTCTACCAAAAAATCAATTGGAGAAACTCCATCATTTTTGGTAAGAAATTCATTGACGTTTCCTTCGTGAACCCCTTGAGCAAAAACATCAATAAAAATATATGGATCAATCGCCCAAAGCTGACGAGCTACGGTCTCGGCTTTGTTTTGAAATGGGAGACTCAGTGAATCCCCTCTTTGCGCATTACTTTTGACAATTTCATTATACTGTAAACGAACACGGTTGATGTTTTCCATTTTATAGAGACTTTTGTCAGCCAATTTTATATGGTTAGGACGCATATCCATGACAACCATATGAGCCACATTACTTCCAACACTACAACCAGCTACGGCGATAGTGGTTTCTTCTAAAATTTTTCGTATTTGCTTCCAAGATAATTTTTTTTCTTTATCTGCGAGAAGCTTTGAACTACTTGCTACGGAAACAACTTTGTGCCAAAAAGGTGGTGCATACCACACCAAATCACATTTTTCAGGGTAATAGGCATAGTAACCATAATCCACTTGAATTCCGAGAGCATTAGTAATAGCGTCATTATACTTTTCCCACTCTTCATTAAATAAATCACGAAGGGTTGTCCCCTGGTCGTCCATAACCGGTGAAGTTGATGAGAGTGTCAATCTTTCATTGAGACCAAAAAGTGTACATTCAATCAAATTATATTGATGTGCTTTTGAAATAACTTTCTCTTCACCTTCCCAAATAAGGTGTGCATTTTGTTCACTATCGAACCAGATTTGTTTCTTTTCATGAGCAATTTTTGCTTCTATACAAAAAGGAGCAGAAGACATATGTTTTTACTCTGTATAATAATTTACAATATTTTGAATATGATCCTTCCATTTGTCGTAAGGACACACTGATAACTCTACAGCGTCAGGGACACAAATATCCACAAGACTTCGTAACTCAGTACCATGCATACGACTGTTTTCAATCCAACCTGGTGAGAGAAGTAACTCTGCCAAACCTAAAAAGTGAGGCAACATATCCTGATATGAGTAGTGATCAAAATTTTCTTGAAATTCAGCAATGCCAAGTGACGTATCGAAATATTTTTGCCAAGTTTTTTCACTCAAACGTCCAAAATCAATAAGTTTTCTCAACAAACGAAGTAATGTATATAAATCTAAAAAATAACCTGGATGACGATATGACAAAACTGTTCGTTGTATACGAAATTGATTTAGGTGAGACGAAATTAATTTTTGGAGTACAGGAGTAAATGGAAAATCAAACGACTTTTGTTCATCTGATAAACAGAGTACTTTACTAAAGAGTTCAGGCTTCGCAAGAGCCGTAAACCAGAGTTGATACGTATCGTGGTCTTTTTTTTCTTGCAAAAACTGATGATTCATGAAAACAAAAGCAAGCGAGGTATATTTATTTTTATGTGGCAAAAATATACCTGAAAAGTGATCCTGTCCCAGAGCTACTTTGGGAGGAACTCGACAAATACGTGAAATAGATATACTGGTGCTGAGCTCTGTTACCGTTGTCGACAGAGGCTTTCCACGATAGATACAGGCATCCAGATCTTCTGTACTGTTTGGAGTACCACTGGTTGGGACAAATCGAACGGAAACCCATTCTTCGACCAAAACAGATATTCCCTCAATATTCTGTGGGTACACAACACGTGTAAGATAGAGAGAAGATTTCAAATCATACTGATCAAGAAGTGGTATGTCCCCATAACGGAGGTATGATTTACGAGATTCTTTTACAATAGTTTGCAGATTGGTATCAGGAAAAAAATTTTGGCTCGAATCCTTTACTTTATAAACAAAAAAATGAGCATCGTGGATGCGATACTCGTGCTCTGGTTGGGGAAAAACCGTCGGAACACCTACAAGAAGAGTTTGTGAGTTGTACATTTTGGTACCAGTCGGTACAGCGTGTTCCACTGAAGACAATAAATTCATACACTCGTGCATGTCATGACATAAGTGTAGTATAACACTTTTTATTTTTTTTGACACACAACAACACCAGGAAGTTTGACTCCAGACAAATATTCGAGCATAGCTCCCCCACCAGTAGAAGTAATATAATTTTGAGAGGGTTGTTTGAGTGTATCCATGACAAGCAGTGTTTCACCCCCACCAACGAGAGTAAACAGACGTCTTTGACCCGCCACCGCTCGTGCCACTTCAAAAGTTCCTGTAGCAAAAGCAGACACTTCAAAGTATCCCATAGCACCGTTCCACACAACCGTCTTGGCCTTTGTAATATATTTGGTAAACAATTCAACCGTTGCAGGTCCAATATCCAAAATTGCTTCTCCGGCAGAACAAATGGCGTGGGGCTTTTTTTGTATATCGACAACACGAATTTTTTTTCCAAGAATGTCTCCAACAATAACGTCAAGCGGAAGAATAACTTGTTTTTGGGTGAGTGCAGTCAATGATTTTTTTTCAACCCCTTGGTCAACAAGAGAACTTCCAACACCATATCCTTTGGTTTGCCAATAGGTATTGACAATGGCACCTCCCAAAAGAACCGTACTTGCCTTTTTTAAAATATTTTTTACCACAGGAAGTTTGGTTTCAATTTTGGCTCCACCAATAATAGCCACAAAAGGTTTTTTGGGTTTATCAAGAAGTTTGTCAAGCTGATTAATTTCTTGTGAGAGCAAAAATCCGGCATATGCAGGAAGGTAGCGGGCAACACCAGAGACAGAGGCAGCACTGCGATGTGCTACAGCAAAGCCATCAAGCACAAATAGGTCAGCCAGTGAGGCAAGCTCTTTGGCAAAGGCAGGATCATTTTTTTCTTCACCCTGATGAAAGCGAATATTTTCGAGCATGACCATATCTCCTGCTTTCATTTTTTCAACAACTCCAGATGTTTTTGTATTCAATTCAACGAGTTTGATTTTGATTGGTTTTTCTTTCATACCAGTCAAAATTTTTGAGAGCTCTTTGACAAGAGGTTTGAGAGAAAACTCTGGAACAACCTTTCCCTCAGGCCTCCCCAAATGAGTGACGACAATAACTTTGGCACCCATTTTTCGAAGGTAGTTTAAAGTCAGACCACTTGATTTGATGCGAGAATTATCAGTAATTTTTTTATTTTTGAGTGGAACGTTAAAATCTACGCGGACCAGTACTCTTTTTCCTTTTATATTTTTTAATTGTTTCAAAGAAGAAATTACCATAAAAAGATGAAAAAAAGAGAATATGCCATTGACTTTTTTAGTATTATATGAGTTAATAGTGACCAACTTTGAAGGGAACCATTTTGATGAAAAATGATTTTGTGACCGGCATCTTGGTTGCGGCGGTCCTGGCTCTGACGTCAGGATATGTGGTCATTCTGACCATGAACGTCTATACCAATAGCTATGAGTCTCCACCATCAGGACTGATCACCTTTGCTCTGACACTCATGGCCACAGAGATGCCATGGCCGCGAGCAATCAAGTCGTTCTTGGCGTTCCTCGCTATCACAGCACTCGTTGCCGCCATTGGCGGCTTCATCATTCACGCTCACCCCGTGCCCATCAAGGTACAGGCACCACACGATGATTTGGGGATCATAGTGTAGTGCCGTCCTCAATCTTTTGTTCAGAGAGTCACAAGACTCTCTGATTTTTTTATTTCTTTTTCGTAACCACCTCAACCATCTCCACCAAACGATTTGCATATCCCCATTCGTTGTCATACCAGCCAACCACTTTCACTAAATTTCCATCAACAACACGTGTGAGCTCGAGATCAATCGTCACAGAATTTTTATTTCCAATGTAATCACTCGAAACCAATGGCTCGGCAGAAACTCCCAAAATATCTTTCAAATACGTTTTTGATGCTTTGATATATGCTTTATTGAGCTGCTCAACTGTCACTGTCTTTTTCACAAGTACCGTAAGGTCAGTAAGTGAAACCGTAATGGTTGGCACACGCACCGAGAGCCCATCAAACTTTCCAGCAAGCTGTGGAATAGTTCTTGTAACCGCAACAGCCGCACCCGTTTTGGTTGGCACCATATTTGCAGCGGCTGCTCGCGCCTCACGCAAATCCTTGGAAGGGCCATCTTGCAACACTTGTGATGCAGTATATGAATGCACGGTGGTAAGCATAGCTTTTTCAATACCAAATTCTTTTTCAAGTACCAACATCATTGGCGCCGCACAGTTTGTCGTGCAAGAAGCATTGTCAATCACCTGTTCACCTTTATACTCACTGTCATTCACTCCACGCACAAATGTTTTTAAATCCCCTTTTCCTGGAGCAGAAATAACTACTTTTTTGGCACCAGCTTTAATATGCGCTTTGGCAGCTTCGGCATCAGTAAATCTTCCGGTTGATTCAATCACGACATCAATATCAAGTTTTTTCCAAGGCAGCATGGCTGGATCTTTTTCTGCGCACACCACAATCTTTTTCCCAGCGACAATAATATTTTTTTCATCAAAAGAAACTTTTGCTTCAAAGTCTGGGTAGGCAGTATCGTATTTTAAAAGATGTGCCAAAGTTCGGGTATCCGTCAAATCATTGACCGCGACCACTTCCATATTTTTCTTTTTTGACATGACTTTAAACGCATGGCGTCCAATGCGACCAAAACCGTTAATGGCAACTTTAATTTTTGCGGGCATACAGAATGAATTATTTATAAAAAAATGTATTCTTTATAGTAAAAAAAATTGTGAGAATAGAAAAAAATACTCCTAACAGGAAAAACATCATCTTTACATTTTTTGATTTTTTCTTTTTTTCAAAAAAATATGCAAGAAAAAAGCAAATCCCAGCAAATGGTAAAAAAAGGAGTGAAAATGAAACCATCAACACCAAAAACTGAAGAGGCAGCGGCCACATTGGACCCGCTGTTGCAAACACAAAATTTGGGAGAGAAATCCCAAGAATAAAAAGCAGAGAAAAGGCAATTCGATTCATAAAAATATTATTTCTAGAAAGAGTATAGCAAAAAAGAGACCCTTTTCAAAGGTCTCTTTCTTTTTATACAAAATTACATCCCCGCTTGTGCATTCACCTCAGCCACAAAGTCAACTTCTTTCTTTTCAATTCCTTCACCGAGTGCAAAACGGACAAAACGTCGAACAGACATTTTTTCTCCAGTTTCTGCAGTCTTTTCAGTAAGAAGTTGTTGGATAGTTTTTTCTTCGTCCTTGATAAATGGTTGTTCGAGCAAACAAATTTCACTAAAATATTTGTCGATTTTTCCAGTGAGAATTTTTTCTACAATTTCTGCAGGTTTTCCTTCGGCCATGAGTTGTTCACGGTAAATTCCTTTTTCGTGTTCTACCATGTCTGCAGGAACTTCGTCACGTGATACATACTTTGGAGCGATTCCAGCAATGTGGAGTGCAATATCGGTAGCAAGTGCTTTGAATCCATCAGTCTTGGCCACAAAGTCAGTTTCACAGTTTACTTCTACGAGTACACCAACTTTTCCACCACCATGAATATAACTGATTACCGTTCCTTCGGCGGCTACTTTGTCTGCGCGTTTAGCAGCTTTCATCATTCCTTTGGTACGGAGCAAATCCACCGCAGCATCCATATTTCCATTGGCTTCTTCAAGTGCCTTTTTACAGTCCATCATGCCACAGCCAGTTTGAGCGCGAAGTTTTGCAATATCTTGAGCAGTAATTGCCATACAATTTAAAATTAGTGGTAAGTTAAAAGATTGAATAAAAAAACGAGAAGTTTTTATGCAGAAGTGAGAACGAAAATACAATCGATTCAACCACATGCATGCATTTCACTTCTCGCTTTTCAAAAATTTTATTTTCCAGCTTCTTTTGCTTCTTTTTCACGTTCTGCTTTACCTTCTTTAATAGCAGCAGACATGAGGTTTACAATGAGCGTAATTGATTTTACAGCATCGTCGTTTGCAGGAATAACGTATTCTACAAAACGTGGGTTGGCATTACTATCACAAACACCAATCACTGGTACTTCCATAGCACGAGCTTCTTTCATGGCTGTTTTTTCTTGTTGAACAGAAGGCAAAAAGAGTGCGTCTGGCATTTTTTCAAGTGAGCCGAGACCGCCAAGATAACCATCCATTTTTTCAATTTCTTTACCAATTTCCAAACGTTCTTTTTTGGTATATTTTTCAAGTTCGCCAGTTGCTTGTTCTTCTTTGAGACGAAGATACTTTTTGATCAGGCGTTTCATTTCAGTAAAGTTGGTAAGCATTCCGCCGAGCCAACGATCAGTGAGATATGGCGCATCACAATCAAGTGCGGCTGCTTTCACGATTTCACGAGCTTGAGGCTTGGTAGACACAAACAAAATAGTTTTGCCTTCTTTTGCCATTTGTTTTACTTGTCCGAGTACGGTTTCAAGTTGTTTTTGGGTTTCCTCCAAATTGAGGATGTGAATGCCATGGCGGTCACCAAAAATGTATTGTTCCATTTTTGGATGCCAACGTGACTTTTTGTGTCCAAAGTGGGCACCAGCCTTGAGCATCTCTTCGAGACTTGGTATATTCATATATTTTATTCCTTTTACCTCTTTTTCACGGCCGCCCGAGTGGTCAGGCAGAGGAATAGATGTGAAAAATGAGGGATAAATAATGGCGAAATTATAATATAGAAACAGAAAAATGTCAAGCTTTCACGAATTTATAAAAATATGCTATACTAAAGGCCAGAATAACCAAAACAGACCAAACCCACCTCAAATGCCTGACGACTTTATATTGCACACTCCGCAAGGATCTCGTGGCAAAAAATCTTTTGTCATTATTTTGCTTATTTTAGTGATTCTTTTTGTACTTTTGTTTGTTGTAAAGCTTATAAGCGCAGTATGGACCATACGCTATGGCACAGAATCCCAAAAACAAGCCCTAAGTGAAAAAGTGAACCCTTCCTTTACCCTTTCCCCAGAACAAGCTCTCAAAAGACGTGGGGCATCAAGTAAAATTGAAGCTCAAAAACTTATCCGTAAACATAATCCAACTTTGGGACGAACAGATGCACCGGTTAAAATTATTGCATTTATTGACTTTGAGTGCCCTTACAGTCAACAGTCCTACCCTATTTTTAAACAAATGCAGGAACAATATGGGGATGTTATTCAAGTAATTTTCAAGCACTTTCCTCTTGGATCCCTTCACCCCAATGCTCTTGGGGCTGCCAATGCTGCAGCCTGTGCCCAAGAACAAGGAAAATTTTGGCCTTATTATGATATTTTATTTACCAAAAAAATACTTGATACAGAATCACTGCTCTCCAATGGCGCCATACTTGGACTTGATACACAAAAATTTCAAACCTGTATTCAAAATGAAAAATACTTGAACGATATCCAAGAAGATATGCAAGATGGTGCAGATGTTGGCGTACGCGGAACACCAACATTTGTTGTTGGAGATAAAAAATTTGAAGGAGTCATTGATACACAACTTTGGGAACGAGTCATAGTAAATGCACTCCCCAAAAAATAATTTGATGTTTGAATCGTATGAAAAAAATTCTTTTCCTCGGAACTGTTTTGACTTTGGGTGTGCTTATTTTTCCAACCCCAACGTTTGCACTTGACCAACGTTGTTGGGAAAAACCAAAATGTATTGAAAAAAGATCAAATACCATGCACTTTCAAGATCAACGTCCAGAAGATGGTTTTGTGCAAAATGGAGAAACCCTCAAAGCCTGTGGCAAAACAAAAACAGATCTCAATGGAAAACCAGTCGAAGTTGGCTTTTGTTTGCCCGTAGGATCAACAGAAACCAAAATTTCGTTTGGAGGCAAAAGAAAATTTTCTGACGTGGGTGACTTTATACGCTACATGTACCGCTACTCTATTATGGCGGCAGGTATTATTTCTGTACTCATGATTATTTTGGCAGGTTTTCAATGGTCTGTCTCTGGTGGAAATTCAAGTATTATTGAAGGAGCCAAAAAACGAATTAGTGGGGCACTGATGGGACTCACGGTTGCTATACTCTCCTATAGTGTTTTGTACTTCGTAAACCCAAATTTGGTAAATTTTCGACTCCCCTCTATTTGGATGATCAATACTATTGAAGAAATTGGAAAATACTGTACCAAAGAGTCCATAAAAGAAAAAAAACTTGCCATGTTTATAGAAGATGTTGCACATAGTAACCCAGTAGTTGATAAAGTTCGTGACGAAAAATATGGCCAGGCAGTATTTGACAAAGAATCCAAAGATGCAGAATGCAATAAGTCATATTTTGTACAAGATCAAATGGGACTCAGTTGTCTCGGAACTTCTTGTGGATATGGCAAAGGACAGGTATGTGATACAACAGCAGGTGAGTGTAAACCTGGAGTAATTGCTGGGAAAATTTATAATAGTAATCCTCAAGATCACCTAGCTGGAATAGGCTCACTTCTTGGTACCTGGACATGGGAAAGTGGCTGGGTAATTGAAACAGAAGGTTGGATTGTCGATGGGTATGGGGGCACAAAACAAGCGATAGAACTTGACAGAGTTTGTAACAAAGTAGACGAAAGTTATTATAATACAATTGCAAGCACAAGAGAAAGTGAACTCCAAAGTAACAATCAAAAGAAAGAACAACGATATATTATACCTCTTTCAAACGTTCAAAATGCAATCGTTGAGGCAGAATCAAATTGTGCAGATAGTGGTGGACTCAAAGGATTTATGCTTGAAGTAGGAGTACATGAAGTATTTCCACATAGAGCAAATGTAGAAACTCATTTTTTGGGATATAAAAATGGCACGGCAGTAGATATTGGCGATAAAAAAACAATTTCAGAAAATCTTTCAAAGGCAAAAATTGACTCATTTCTTATTACTTCAGAACAACTTATGAATGGTCTTATCCTAGATATTGATGTAGGCCAAATACATAATGGAGATGAAGGTACTGAGTCAATAAAATATTATCAAAATTTGTATCAATAGTTAAAACGACAAAAGACAAAGAACCCCCAAACGGGTTCTTTGTCTTTTCCTTGACTTTTTCGTGATTGTGGGGTATACTTCTTTCCCAAAGTTGAGGTCTCTTATTCTTCATCTTCAACCAATCATTTGGCGCATATGAAACAAATCTCTGTAGTGAACGCACGAGTTCACAATCTCAAAAACGTTTCACTCGATATTCCCAAAAATAAACTCACCGTAATTACTGGTCTTTCGGGAAGTGGTAAATCTTCTTTGGCATTTGATACTATTTATGCCGAAGGCCAAAGACGATATGCCGAAAGTTTGTCAGCCTATGCACGCCAATTTATGGAAGTGCAAGACAGACCAGATGTTGAAGATATCAAAGGACTCTCACCTACTATTGCGATTGAACAAAAAAACCAAACCAACAACCCACGTTCTACTGTGGGCACAGCAACAGAAGTATACGATTATTTACGTATACTTTTTTCTCGTTTTGGGACACAATTTGATCCAGAAACTAACCAAGCGATCCGTTCATATACCCCAGGTGAGATCATGGAAGAACTCCGTAAGGAATTTAAAAAGAAAAAAGGAACCATTGTTTTGGCACCACTTACTATTCAGGGTGCCGTCAAAATGAAAGATGCTTTTACCCTCATTGAACAATCTGGGTATGACACCGTACGCATTGACGGAGTACTCATGAAATTACAAAATGTTCCAGACAGATTATTTGACGATAAAGATACACACGAAATTTGTATTGTTACTTATGATGGTAAAAAAGGAAGTAAAAATATTGATGAAATTGTTGAAAAAACACTCGACTTATCAAATGGATTTGTGCTCATGGTAGACGAAGAAACAGGAGACGAAAAATTGGTTTCTACGGTTGCCTACTCTGCTAAAACAGGTAAAATCTTTACCAGTATTGAACCAAAAAGTTTTAGTTTCAACAGTCCCTATGGTGCATGTCAACGATGTACTGGTCTTGGGTATACACTTGATGTTGATCCAGAACTCGTGATTCCAAACCCACGTTTGACTCTGGCCGAAGGTGCTATTCAACCATGGACTCGTATTGTAGGGAGCCAAGCGTATTATCAAAAAGTACTTCAAGAAGTAAGTAAACACCATAATTTTTCTTTGCATACTCCTGTCCAAGAATTAAACAAGGCAGCCATGGATATTATTCTCTATGGTACTGATGGTCAAAAATATACCATCGATGGCAAACAAGTTCATTTTGAAGGAGTGGTACCGCATTTGGTACAACGACATACAGAGACAGACTCAGACTACGTGCGCAAAGAAATTGAAGCCTACATGCGTGAAACACTTTGTCCTGTATGTAAAGGAAAACGTTTGCGTGCAGAGTCACTTTCAATCCGTCTCGGAGAATATTCAATTTCTGATATTGTGGAACTCACTATTGAAGAAGTGCTCCCACTCTTTGTAAACAAAAAAGAAGAAGGTTCCATGTACAAACAACTTCCAGAAAATGTTCGTGTACTTTCTGAACCTATTTTGAAAGAAATTGGACTGCGTCTCAAATATTTGATTGAAGCAGGCCTCCCCTACGTAACGCTTGATCGCTCTATGACCACACTCTCTGGTGGTGAAGCACAGCGTGTTCGTCTTTCGACACAGCTCTCTACTGGGCTTACTGACGTTATTTATATTCTCGACGAACCTTCTATTGGACTACATACCAAGGATACAGTAAAACTTATTGATACCATGCAGCATTTGCGTGATATTGGCAACACAGTAATTGTGGTAGAACATGACCGTGCCATTATTGAAGCGGCTGACTATGTAGTAGATGTAGGTCCTGGTGCTGGTGCTTATGGAGGAGAAATTATTGGTGAAGGAACTCCTGCCCAACTGATTAAAAATCAAAAATCAATTACTGGACGCTACCTCGCAGGCAAAGACGATATCGATGTACCAAAGAGTTATCGTAAAGGCAATGGTAAATCAATCGAAATTATTGGTGCAACGGCCTGCAACTTAAAAAATTTGGATGTGAAAATTCCACTTGGAATGTTTGTATCGGTCACCGGTGTTTCTGGTTCAGGAAAATCTTCATTGATCATTGATATTCTTGGAAAAGCTTTGGCCAAACAATTTTATCGCGCCAAAGAAGAACCTGGTGCACACAAAAAAATTAATGGTATCAACAATATTGATAAAGTTATTACTATTGACCAAACTCCAATTGGACGCACACCTCGTAGCAACCCTGCGACGTACACCGGTGTATTTACTTCTATTCGTGATTTGTTCACCAATGTACCAGAAGCCAAAATGCGTGGCTATGATGCCGGTATGTTTAGTTTCAATGTAAAGGGTGGTGGACGATGTGAAGCCTGTGCCGGAGACGGGTACCGCACGATTCAAATGCAATTTATGCCTGACGTGTTTGTGGAATGTGGAGAATGTCGTGGAGATCGCTACAATCGCGATGCACTGGAAATTCACTATCGTGGCAAAACCATTGCTGATGTGTTGAAACTCACGGTGGAAGATGCGTATCGATTCTTTAATGATGTACCTGCGATTGCAGATAAACTTCGTGTGATTCGTGACGTCGGTCTTGGATATGTGCAACTGGGTCAAGCAGCCACCACTCTTTCTGGTGGTGAAGCGCAACGTATTAAACTGGCCACAGAGCTTTCTCGCCGCTCAACTGGAAATACATTATACATTCTCGACGAACCGACCACTGGTTTGCACTTTGAAGATATCAAACGTTTGCTGCATGTGATGAACCAGCTTGTTGACAAAGGCAACACTGTGTTGACCATTGAACACAACCTTGATGTCATTAAATGTGCTGACTGGGTGATTGATCTTGGACCAGAGGGTGGTATTCGTGGTGGAGAATTGGTAGCACAAGGAAATCCAAAAGAAGTGATGAAAAATAAGAAGAGTGTGACCGGTGGGTATTTGAAGGATTTGCTCAAGTAGTTTACATGAAAAAAAATCCCGTTTCGACGGGATTTTTTTAATATTTGTATTACGCTGTTACTTCTGCCTTTACTGCTTTCTTTGGTTTCTTTACTTCTTTGAGCTTCTTTGAGTAATCGCGGAGGAAGTAGAGTTTTGAACGGCGAACGCGCATTTGGCGAACGAGTTCTACTTTGTCTACCACTGGGGAGTTGATTGGGAAAATTCTTTCCACGCCAACGCCGTCTGAAACTTTGCGAACAGTGAATGTTGCGCCCACTTCATGACCATGCTTGGTAGCAAGGACCATTCCTTCAAAAATCTGAATACGTTCTTTTTCTTGTCCCTTGGCATCAGTTTCTTTAATTTTCTGATGGACCTTCACGATCATACCAGGGGCAATACTCATGCGGATGTCTTCTGACATAAAAAAATGATTAAATTCAGAGGTTGAGTTTGAGTTCTCCCAACGTGAGGATATAAGTTATAGTGGCAGTACTATACCCGAAAGGAGGATTTTTGTCAAGAGGGTCAAAAGGTGTATTTTTAGACTCTACTGTGCAAAAATTCCACGATTTCTTGGACGGCCTCTTCCATTTTGCCTTCTGGATTCACCACCTTACGGTCATAGTCATTGGCAGCCTTGAGTTCTTCACGGGCGGTAGCCAAGCGTTTTTGGACTTCTTGTTCTGTGACTCCCCCACGCACTTCAATACGCTGTTCGAGAACACTCATATCTTCGGGAAGGAGAAAAATTGATACATGAGGAATGCCCAAAGTATCAAGTGAGTGTTTGCCGTTGACATCCATCGCCACAAAAACGTAGTCATATTTTTGAAGCACAGCCTCAAGCTTTTCTTTTTCTGAACCATAATATTCATCTGCATACACATTGTGTTCGATGAATTTATCTTCCCCAACCATGGCTTCAAAATTTTCTCGTGATACAAAAAAATAGTCTTTTCCCTCTTGTTCACCAGGTCGAGGGCTGCGAGTTGTAGTTGTTACAAACCGGGCACTGCTTGGGAAAATTTCCAAAAGACGGCGAATAACAGAGTTTTTGCCAGCTCCAGAAGGTGATGATATGACAACAAGTGTTCCCATATTACTTAATTTTTTTCAAAAATTCTTCAAGTTTCTCTGGGAGTGGTGCAATAACTTCGACTTTTTCTCCTGTCAGATTCGTAAAGCCGATTCGGTAAGAATGCAGAAAAAGCCGACCAATGCCTTTGTTAAATTTTTCAAGCTTTTTTTGAAAATATAAAGTGTCCCCTACCACTGGATGATTGTAGGCAAACATGTGCACACGAATTTGGTGAGTACGGCCAGTATGAATGCGAACAGCCAGCATTGTATAATTGATAAATCGCTGCAATACGGTAAATTCAGTCAGGGCTTCTTTGCCTTCTTGAAGTTTGGCAACATTTTTCAAAGAGACCTTTTCAGTACGTGGTCGAGCAACCATTCTACCATCGCTTCCACGATCAATGGCGAAGTCAATTTTCCCTTCATCTTTTTCTACCACACCTTGTACCAAGACACGATATTCTTTTTCAATAGTACGTTCTTTAAACTGTGCCTTGAGAGCATCAAACATAGCCTGAGTTTTGGCTACCACAAGCACACCTGAAGCGTCTTTATCAAGACGATGCACAATACCAGGACGAGTTGGATTTTCACCAATCCCCTGCATTTGTGGATAGTGATGAAGAAGCCAGGCCGCAAGAGTTACCGGTTCATGTGCTTCGGTTTCATGTACCAAAAGGCCAGAGGGTTTATTGAAGACAATATAGTCATCGGTTTCCTTGAGAATTTCAATTTCTGGGAAAACCACCTTTTGGACAATGTGGGCGGTTTCAACTTCGTCTTGTTCTGGAGCGAGTAAAACGAGATTTTGCCCAGCTTTGAGTCTTTCTGATGATTTACGAATGACACGATCACCCATTTTCACACGTGCTTTTTCAATAAGTATAGCGGTTTGAACACGGCTGATACCCAAAATCTGCGCCAGGAGCGCATCAATGCGCTTACCCACGTCTTCGGGTGAAATTATCAGTTCTTGGTCAATATTTTTCATGGAATGGCTTATATTTGAGTATAAAGCCAAGTATAGCGCAAAAGCCTTGAAAAATCAAGGGGCTTCTGGTATAATTCTTCTGTTTTGAAGAAGCAAGCCTTCTATGCGCCCATAGCTCAGGGGTTAGAGCATAACGCTTATAACGTTGGGGTCGATGGTTCGAAGCCATCTGGGCGCACAATTTTTTATGCAAAAAAGAATTCGACAACTTATTGAGGTAGCTGAAAAAAGAATGCTGCAATCTGGTGATGCCTACCATGATATGAGTCATGCACGAAGAGTCGCTGAAAATGCTGAACAAATTAGCCGTACTTTTGATTTGAACCAAAAAGAACGTGATGCACTTATTTTGGCTGCGTGGTGGCACGATACAGGACGAACAGTTATAAAAAAACCCTCTATTATATGGATGAGACTGGTCGATGACATGATTTCAGCCTTTCTTTTATGGAAAGAATCTCTCAAAGTAAAGGAATTTAGTACAACGATAAGTTTGGCAATAAGAATTATTATGTGCAGTAATATTGGAACAGGAAAAATTTTTGTTCACCTTTTACTTCATAAAAAACATCGAATACTCCTTTCAATTTTAAAAGACTCTGACACACTTGATACACTTTGTATAGAAAGACTGAATTTTCTGTACGCTTTTGCACATGAGTCCAAACTCAATCAATATAAATACAAAATAGCTATTTGGTGGTTTTTGCACTCCAAAGAACTTCACTTTCGAACAGAAAAAGCAAAACTTTTTTTTGAACAAAGTATGCAAGAGTTTTTAGTATGGGTGAATGATATGAATACATTTGAGTGGCACAAACAAACTTTTGGCCTTCAATGGATTGAACAAAGTATTGAAGAAGGTGAAAAAATATTAAAACGCGTTCAAAAACAACTGGCAGAAATTTCAGACAAGCTGACACAAGCCTCTCGTAGTTCAATGGATAGAACATAGGTTTCCGGAACCTACGATGACGGTTCGATTCCGCCCGAGAGGACATATATATTACGCTTCAAGGCGTATTTTTGTTTTTTATATCACTATTACGAACAATTTTGACTTCCTTACAGGTAAGCAGTAATCGTGCCAATAATGAAATGGGTTGTTTTTGTATAGGAAATAATGTTGTATCACCAAAGTTTGGACAAATATACAAAACCACGTCAGAGGATTCTCTTCTTAAATTTTCATCCTGAAAAAATTTTAAACTCTCAGTTGCAATAGATATCAACCTTTTTCTTTTGAACGAAAAAATCTCTCGAAAAAAATTTTCTTGATTTTTTGGATCAATAATTTTCATTTCAATCCAAAGTCCAGAATTGTTTGATGCAATAATACATTGTTCCAGTCGTGCAATTTCTTTTTGTGTGGAATTTTCAATGTCATTATGAATTTTTCTTTTGTATTCACTCATAAAAATATATTTTTTATCATCATATCTTACAAATTTATTTTTTACAAACAAAACATATCCACAGTTTTTGTTGACGATCTATTTCAAAATATTGAAAAAAAGTTTATACTACTTATAAAGGTCGGAACAAAATGTTTTTCATAAACATTTCGAAAGAAAAATTTTTTACATCCATGCTTGTCATGTAAAAATATTTTCTTCACGTGAATGTAACGCCATTTGGTATGCACCATGGTAATATCAAAAGTTACATCGCGCAATTATTCAAACATAATACACACTATTATGCCAGCAAAAAGAAAAGCTGCTGCTAAAAGACCAGCTCGCAAGGCTGCTCCAAAGCGCAAAGCTGCTGCTAAGAGACCAGCTCGCAAGGCTGCTCCAAAGCGCAAGGCCGCTCGCAAGGCTGCTAAAAGAAAATAATACTTTCTTAAAGCAATAAAAAAATCCCCTTCACTGGGGATTTTTTGTTTTTATTCAAGTTCAATCCCAAGTTGTTTTTGTTTTTTACGTTCTTCATCATCTTGAAATACTTTTACCACACCAAATACACCATCGTACCCTGGCCGAATATAAATATTTCCACTGCGCACACGCTGCACCGCCTCAGCAATCTGTGGTGTACTCGCCTTTTCAATTTCTTTGGGTGAAACTTCAAGTAAAATATGAAATTCATTGCCAAGTGTTTGCAAAAGTTGTGCATACTGTTTTTGCACGGCCTTACTTGCCACACCAACACCAAGTACATCTGCAATAATCTCGGGCAGTGGCACAATACTTTGGTATGGAATACGCGCAGCTTGACGTGCATGCAGCTCTGTTCTATCTGCCAACTCTGCCACACGATTCATAACTCCAATGACGAGCTGTTTTTTGCACACAGGGCAAATACCTTTGTGTTTTTTTGTTTCTTCTGGTGTGCACCAAAAATTACACAGGGCATGACCATCAACATGATACTTGCCTTCTTCGGGATAAAATTCAATGGTCGAAACAAATTTCTTTTTGTCTCCTTCACGAATCACACGCATAATCTCGGCATATGTTATTTCTTTTTCATTTTCAAATTGCAATATATTGGCCTCGCGTCCGAGTTTTTGTGGACTGTGTGCATCTGAATTGGAAATAAGTGTAATGTTGTCGAGCTGCGACAATCGCCAATTCATGAGTGGATCACTCGAGAGTCCTGTTTCAATTGCGTTAATGTAAGGTGTCAATTCATCGTAGGCTTCTTCAAGCGTGTTGTAGCCACCTTTGGAACCAAAAATACCAAACCAGGGCGTCCACGCATGTGCAGGGATCATTACCATGCGTTCGTCGATGCTCAGCATGACTTCGAGAATCTCTTTGGACGTGAGTCCGAGTATGGGACGACCGTCTGCTTTCAAGTTACATCCCCTATTTGTGAGATATGCATTGAATTTTTGAGCAACATCAATAGTTGGTGCAAAAAGCAAATGATGGACACGACGTGTTTTGTCTTTATGTTTTTTGATGGACGCAACTTCAGTGCCAATAAGAAATCGTGTTTTACTCGAATTATTCTTTAACTTATATATTCCTGCCGTATCTTCAACCAATTCATTGTGAATGCTTTCAAACCACTTTGGATGCGTAAAATCCCCGGTGGTGACGATGTCGATGCCTCGCAATTCACATGCTGCAGCAATGTTCTGCAAGTTCAGAGACTGTGAACAAGCACGTGAGTAACGAGAATGAATATGAAGATCAAGGATTTTTTGCATAGACGTTATTTTTGCACTGGATCAATTCCAGCTTCACGAAGTTTTTGATCAACACTATTTTGAATTTGTTTTTGAACATCATTTTGATTCACTTCAGCCTGTGAGGTGGCCTCATTTATTTTTTGTTCTATCATTTTGGCATTTTGTCTTCCAACAAAAACAGAAATCCCAAAACCTATGACTGCCATAAGAGCTACCGCTCCAATAATAGACCAAATTTGACCCCAAGATACACCCATACGATGGGCTTGTTCTAAATTTTTCCAGCCATCACGAGGAGGATAATACATAAAAACATATTAGGTATTTACGTATCAAGTGTACTCGTATATAAAAAAAAAGACAATCCTTTGGAAGACAGTCTTTTTCTATTCACTTTTAAATAATTTCCTTGCCCGAATCATCTACAATTTTGATAATATGCATGGGGCACGAAATGGCAGCCATTTCATTTTGTTCGACTTCAATATCTGCAATCTCTTTTATATACACATCCCCTTTTTTGACGCCACCAATCAGTTCAGACTTTCCATCTTCCATCATTTTCCAATACGCACAAGCATACTCCACACATGAGTTGCAGCCAATACAATCTTCTTTTTGGTGAATAATCTTAGGCATGTTTTGATACCACTAAAAATAATTTATCACTCTTACGAATTTTTTCATCAATTGGCATGGTGATAATGTCTCCCTTCATGGCTTTTTCTGCTGGAACACCATCAACATACAAGTCTTTGACTGTGGTTTGAATAATTCCTGTAGTCTTGCCCGTAATCCAAATTTCATCACCACGTTTGAGTTCGCCACTGTCCATGCGGAACTCTCCAATTTTTGTTTTTTCAAAATATCCTTGACCAACACCAATACAAATTTTTTCTTTGGTGGCTTGTGAACCATAATTTCCACTCCATTCACCAAGTTTTTTGCCAAGATAATATCCACCTTCCCAAAAACCACGGTTGTGCACCGTGCCCAAAAGTGTCATCCATTCATCTACTTTTTCTTTGGTAAAAGTTCCGTTCAAAACTGCCTCTCCTGCTTCTTTGTATACTTTTGTAACGGTATACACATAATCAGCAGATTTGCCCCGGCCTTCAATTTTGAGTACTCGCACTCCCGCTTTCAAGAGTTGATCCAGAAATCCAACCGTACACAAATCTTTTGGAGACATGACATATTTATTTTCAAGCACGAGTTCATCACCGGTTTCTTCGTCAATCACACGATATGCACGACGACAATTTTGAATGCAGGCACCACGATTGGCCGAGGCATTTTGTGTGGCTAAACTCATGTGACATTTACCCGAGATGGCAACACACAAAGCACCATGTACAAAAATTTCTACTTCTACCAAATTTCCTTTTGGTCCGCGAATGTCTTGTTTTTTAATTTCGTCACAAATATACTGAATTTGTTTGAGTGTGAGTTCACGCGCGAGCACCACAACATCTGCATACTGTGCAAAAAATTTTACTTGTTCAATGTTACTAATATTTTGCTGTGTAGAAATATGTACTTCAAGACCAATCGAATGCGCATACATAATTCCAGCGAGATCACAGGTAATCGCTGCGGTCACACCAGCCTTTTTGGCCTCGTCACAAATTTTTTTCATGAGAGGAATATCGTGATCATATAAAATGGTGTTGAGAGTAAGATACGTTTTGACATTGTGATCACTACAGTGACGTACAATTTCACCAAGTTCAGAAATTTTAAAATTGTTGGCTGCGCGAGCACGCATGTTGAGCTGTTCAATGCCAAAGTACACTGAATCAGCGCCACCTTTGATGGCAGCATTGAGCGTTTCCCATGACCCTGCGGGAGACATGACTTCAAATGGTTTTTGGTTCATATATATTCAAAAAACGAGAGAAAAAAGAATCGGCCGCAAACTTGTGTTGCTGACCGATTTGCACAGAGAGTGTATGGGAAAAAATACCAAATATTTCCCCACACGCACAAGTAGAAATATCACAAAATCCTGAAAATGTCAATCTTACGAAGTTTTTTCCTTTTTAGACTGCATTCGCTTTTTCTTTTGGTACCACAAATACCCATAGACTACAAAAAGCAATATCCAATCAGGAAAAAAAATCCAAGGATTTGACCAAGGTACCCCATCTATTTTATAACTCGTGATGGGCCACAAAAATGGTGTGGCAAAAAAACGAGTAGAGTGAGTAGGAATGTCCAACAATATATGGAGTGGCCACGCAAGCATTTCGTACAATGGCTTTTTGCGTAGTAGCCACACAACGAGAAAAATTATAGAAAAAATGACCAAACTGTGAGTGACATTATACAGACTATGGACGTATGCAGGGATACTTTCATTACTCGGTGGGCCATTTGACCAATCTGGGCCAGACACAAAACCAAGCACATTCATGGCTGTAAAAATCCCAAACGAAAATAGATCTGGTGCCACACCAAATCCAAAGGCCAGCCAAAAACTCTTTTTTGTTTTGCGACCAAAGGCTGCGCCACCCCACAGGCCATGTGAAAGAATATCCATATATATGTATTTTACAGTCCTTTACCGATATATTCAATCTCATCACTTTCGAGTCGTCTGAGTCCCTCGTCACTACACATTTCTTCGTAAATTTGTGCCACCAAGCCTGGCACACGAGAAATCATAAAGATCCCCTTGGACAAACGTGAATCCACACCCATGTCGCACAAAATCGCCCCCATAGCCCCATCAATATTTATGGGAAGTGGTTTTGAAGAAATTTTGTTGAGTTCGTCACGTACCTGCAGAGCAAACTCACAGTGTTTTCCAAAAAAATTATTTTTCTTGGCAATATCGAGTAATGTATTTGCTCGATTATCAACCGATAAAATTCTGTGTCCAAATCCAGGTGCATACTTTTTTTGTTCTTTCATTTGTTTGAGGAGTGATGCAAGATCAGCTGCACCAATATTTTCTTGAAAAAATTTCATGGCTCCTTCGATGGCAAGTCCATGACGTTCACCCAACCCGAGAAGGCCTGCAGCGAGTGAAGTATGCATGCTATTTTTACTCGATGCAGATATGCGAGCCGTGAGCGCAGAAGCAGTGCCAGGACCATGATCAATGGCTGCAACCAAAAATGCATTTATCATGTTCAATTCTTTTTCATTCGGTAGTTTTCCCATCAGCAATAAAAAAATTACTTCTGAAAATGTTTTGTGTTCAATGAGCTCATCAAAATTATTTCCACGAATAATTTCCTTTCCATCATCAGTGATGTGAGTGATTGCGGTTTTAAAATGCATACAATTAAGCAAAGGGTTGAATTAAAGTAACTAAATCTTCATATCGCTCTGCAATCATAACACCAACATCACTGAGCGCCTTCTCTTTTTCTGCAGCACCCTTGCCCCGCTCCACAATCGCTCCAGCATGACCAATATTCATACCCTCGGGCAAAGAGTTGGCAAACTTGCCACCAATATAAATCGCAAGTGGCTTCGTATATTCTTTCTTTTGAATCGCTTCTACAATTTCAAATTCATAACTTCCCCCATGTTCACCAAAAAGCACAACACCTTTCGTGGCATCATCTTTTTCAAATAAACGAAGTAAATCTGCATAAGTGGTTCCCATGAGTAAGTCCCCTCCCACATGCACGGCAGCACTTTGGCCCATGCCTGCTTTGCGAATTTGCCAAGAAATTTCATTGGTCATGCCACCAGAGCGAGAAATGACACCAATGCTCCCAGATTGAAATACTTGATTGGCCAATTCAAGTGGTCCACCGACGACACCAATGCGGCCTACCCCCGGAATCATAAACCCAAGTGAACTTGGTCCTAAAATTTGTACACCACGTTCACGTGCCGCCGCCAAACAGTACGCCGTATCTTGGATAGGAATCCGCTCAACAATAATATTGATAAGTTTTATATCATTTTCAATGGCTTCCAAAATTGCAGCCTTGGCAGCAAAGGGAGGCACATATACGGCAGACACAGATAATTCTGGAAATTGAGCTTTTGCCTCACCCACAGAGTTAAAAATAGGCCTTCCTTCGACTTCTTGTCCACCTTTATTGGGAGTGACACCACATACTACTTGTGTGCCATAATCCAGCATAGCTTTCGCTGCTTTTTGACCTTCTTTACCAGTCATCCCCTGGATAAGTACTTGTGTATTGGGTTGGAGCAAAATAGACATACAAAATTTTTATATTCCTGATTCATGAAAATACACCACGTTATTTTTTTCGTCAATTACCATCTCACTTTGTGCGCGTTGTCTCAAATTATTTGAATACAACCTTCCTTCAATTCCAGATGCAGTGAACAAAAAAGTTGCATAACAAACTTTATTTTCAACTTCACTTACATTCCAAAAAGAAGTTGATCCTTCTACAATGTTTTTTGTTTTTTCTGGTGCAAGCAACTTTGACAACACGGCTTCATTGGTACAGTCGATTTTTTTATATTCATGCAGCTTCAACAATACTTCTTTTTGTTCATTCGTAACACGAAATTTAAAATATGTATCAGACTTTCCTTTTTGGTTTTTAAATCCTTGAATATCACTTACTCCTCCGGCAAAAGGATTCATCAAAATTTGTTCAAAGAGTTCTTGATTTTCTACGCGTGTAACAGCATTTTCTTTTTGAAAACGAACACCAAAAAATATACTCAGTGTCACTCCCACAAAAAACAAAAGAATAAGAAAATATTTTTTCATACAACAAATTTATTACAATTATGGCCAATAAATAGGCCATTCATCGGATTGTTCAAAAGGAATACTTTCTTTTACTGCTTTTGCCAAAATTTCAGCAGTATCACTCATTGACGTTTCTTTCCCAAAAAATTTCATGTGTAAATTATTTCTTTTTGCACATTCTTTCATCAATTCCATTCCCTCTTTTTCAAATGGTCCTGCACGTCGCACCACAATTGGATAGGTTGGTTTCAATTCATCAAGTGCATCAACAATTCCATGAAAGGTTTCTGATACATTGGTAAAATTTGCCACACCTCCGGCAATCCACAGGCCCTGAAGACCTGGTTTACTCAGAACCACCTTGGCAAGTGCATGGACTTTTTCACGAGGAGGATTTCCTGAATATTCTGTGTAATTGGCAGGGGTAAGACCGGCTTTCATGAGGGCATCCATATTGGCAATACTCGCACCACCACCAGAAAAGAGAATAGCGATATTGCCATCCATTTCAATATATTTTCCTGCGGTTCCACGATAATACGCTTCCCCTTCATCAATTTTTTTGGCATCATTTTCACGATCAGTTGGGAGTCGTCCCATCATAGTACGAGGCTCCAAAGCTTTCCAGTCTTCATGCCTGTAAAATGCATCATCATCGATCGCAATTTTGGCATCTGCGGCGATCCACTCACCCGAAGTTGTTTTCACGAGTGGATTAATTTCCACCACCCGTGTATCTTCTTTCAAAAAACAATTCCACAAATTTTGTGCAAAAGGAATTTCACTTTCAATCATTTCTTTTTGAATATCCAAATTTTGTTTTACAATTTTTTCTTCAGGGACATCTTCAATATCCATTCCCCCATCACGACTGTAAATCAAAACTGGCTGTTTACGATTTGTATCGTACGTAATAGAAAGATAGTGTTCTTCCGCAATTGATAATTTTTCTTCAATACGAATAGCCGCCACATACTGCCCTCGAATTTCCATGGCAAAAATTTCAGCACAGGCCTTTTGTACTTCTTCGTCTGATGAAGCAAACTTAATTCCCCCGCCCTTGCCACGCTTTCCAGAAAGAACTTGTGCTTTCACAACAACATCAGTGAGTCCAAGTTCACTATATTTGGCAATAAAATTATCATCGCGGCGCACCACCACACCACGTGGAATTTTTATTCCATATTTTTCAAAAATATTTTTTCCTTCAAATTCGTACAAGTTCATAACATGTCAATACAATTACAAAATAGAATTTTATACTCGTGCATATACCAACTCTTTCATTTTTTGTTTCAAAAAAGGAGAAAGATATGGTTCGAGTGCTTGCATTTCTTGATACGATAGATTCATAAAACCATTAATAACTTTTTTACATTTTTTTGACCTACAGTTGCAGTTAAAAATGTCTTTTGAATGATAATCTGTCGTAAAATAATTATAAGTTATCACCTCACCGATTTCAATTTTTCGGAAGGCTTTCAAAGAAAGATTCTGAAAATCAATATATGCCGTAGGCTCACAACTATGATTCACAAAATTTTCAAAAGCATTTTTATCTCTACTCAATTGGTGCATATTCTCACCAATTTGTAAGGTCACAGTATCTGGAACAGCAACAAAATTTCGTTCAAAATTCAAAATTATTTCATTTGATTCAAAAATTCCGTCTGAGATTAAAGAACGAAAACCATTCTCTTCCATCAAACGCAACTTTGAGGAAACATACATACTCTCCTATAATTGTTAGCCCCACTCCGATGGAATGGGAATTTCAATACATTTATATTCTTCTTGGGTAGCCAATTTAAACATAACCGAGGTAGCACACAGTGAAATACTACTATGCTTTTCACCATGTGATGTTACTTCCCGTTCTTCTGGAGCACCATATTTTACGTCACCCACAATAGGACACCCAATATGGGCAAGCTGCGAACGAATTTGGTGAGGACGACCAGTTTTGAGAACAACTTTCAAGATCGATCTACCACCATGAGACGAAACCACTTCATAATCCAGCTCAGCCCGGAGCGCATCTGGAGTAGGAGTATCATACACCCGTACAAAATTTTTGTCAGCATCCTTTTTGAGGTAATTTATGAGGGTTCCTGTGGGCAATTTTGGAGTACCCAAAACCAGTGCATGATAGATTTTTTGAATGCTGTGTGTGCGAAACTGTTCTGAGAGTCTCGATGCCCCCTTGCTCGTCTTGGCAAACAAAACAATACCACTGACCGGACGATCAAGGCGGTGTACCATGCCGAGAAATACATTGCCTGGCTTGTCATACTTTTGTTTGAGATAATACTTCACCTCATCCATAAGTGTTGAGTCGCCAGAATGATCCCCCTGCACGAGCATGCCAGAGGGTTTATACACAGCAATAATATGATTATCTTCGTAGAGTACTCGCAAATCCATATTAACCATTCAATTCTTTTTTCATTTCAAATTCTTCAAAGAGTGTTGCAGCATCGGTAATACTTTGTTCTTCGAGTGATGCGTTATTACTTGTATCGGTAACTACCTGAGCATTTTTCATATGCTTTACCATTTTTCCATTTTCAAAACTCATCTCACGAATTTGAGTATCAGCTTTTCCATCTACCGTAAATTGTGTAGTAGTACGGAGAAAAACCAAAGTACCTTTTTCAAAATAGTATTCATCTTTTACTTCACCCATACCAATTTCAACTTTAGAAATTTTTCCAGTTTTTTCTGCATCAAGATATCCAGAAACTTCACGTTTGGTGATAACACTATTGGCAATAGGAAGCTCGTATGTATACAACTCTTTTGCAGCAACGAGTGCATCAATATTTTGAATATTATTTTCCATAGAATTTGTCGTTATTACTTTTTGTTCAATACGTTTTTGTTCTTGTGGTGGTTGAACTGGCATTGAGACTTCTTTTATAGGAGTTACCGAGGAACAACCTGTCAAAAAAATTGTTCCAACACCCAAAACCAATAAAGATTTCTTCATAAGAGCACACTTATACTTTATGTATAAAAAATAATTATAGAGTTGAATTACTCCATCGTGCAAAAATTCCACATGGTAAGAGTCTACCTGTTTGTGATTCTTCAATAGTCAGTTCACCTTTTTCAAAATCACCACCAAATTTGGTAAGCATTGGTGTAAGATTATTTTCATAAGCAATTGCAGAATATCCAGAGGCGTATCCGTTAATCAAAAAAAACAAAGGTTGATCGGACAAAATTTCACCACACATTTTTAAGAGCTCTGGGAGATGTTCTTCAATTTTCCACAATTCTTTATTTGGCCCATGACCAAAAGCTGGTGGATCAAGAATAATGCCATCATATTTATTGCCCCGTTTAATTTCACGTCGCACAAATTCACGAGCATCATCGAGTATCCAACGAATTGGTTTTTCTGAAAGACCAGAAAGTGCGGCATTGTCCTTACCCCAACCAATAGCAACCTTGGAACCATCCACATGCACCACAGAGGCTCCTGCCTGAGCACACGCAAGTGAAGCTCCACCGGTGTAACCAAACAAATTTAATACTTTTATTTCTTTTTTGTCTGAGGCACGAATAACGTTTTGCATCCATTCCCAATTTGGCAACTGTTCAGGAAATAATCCAGTATGTTTAAAAGCTGTTGGACGAATCCAAAATTTCAATGTTCCAAAAGCAATTTGCCAACGTTCTTCTACACCAGACGCTACAATCCAATCACCTTTTTTACCATCTCGACGAAAAGAAAAATGTGCCTCATTCCATTGTTTGGCTGATACATTTTTTGCCCACAGTGCTTGTGGGTCTGGACGACGAAATGTATATTTTCCGTATCGTTCAAGTTTTTCTCCATCACCAGAATCAATGAGTTCGTAATCTAAAGATGGATGCGTTGCGACAATTTTTAATTCCATAAAAAACACTCAAAATTTATTTCTCTAGTATAATCAATTTTTGTTATAAAGTATATGTCCCACGAAGCAGTACTTCATCACTTGAAAAAATACTTCTTTCACCTTTCACACCATCACCACAGATCTTTTTATACAGTTCAAGAGCCTTGTCATTTCCTTTCAAACACCAGACAATGACTCTCATTTCTTTGGCCTCTGGTAAAAAAGTGTGAATCCACTCTTTCATGACAGGAAAAGTTTCATCAATGAGCGCTGTGCCAATGCCCTGCCCGCGAAAATCTGGATGTACCGCAAATTTTTCAAGTTCAATAATTGGGACTTCACGGGCAAAACCATTTTTTATTTCCCAGGCAATAAACCCTGCTATCATACCATCCTTTTCAAACACAAAGTACTGGTACTGATCACCTCGTGCAAAATTTGTGCCAATCCACTTTTCGGCAACACCGGGTGGACGATTACCACTAAATCCGAGTCTATCGAGGTCAGCAATAGCTTGAATATCTTGTGACGTAGCTCGTCTTATCATACAATTATTTTTTCAAAAATATTTTTCAGGAGTGAAATATTATATAAAATTGGGCTGCGTTCAATGTTGTCCGCATGTGAATTTACAATACCTTGTGACTCTATCAAAGGTTCTGCAACAACCTGTGTTTGTTCAGTTGAAACAATATCTTGTTCAGAAACTCCATACCCTTTTTGTTGCAATGCATTTTTTATATCTGCAGAAATTTCACCGGCATGTGTTACAACCATATCAGGAATAAAAAGTGGAGACAGTGATTGCAAAAACTTGAGAGCACGGGAGGTACTTTTATAATGCACATGTCCTGGAGTTACTGCCACGTTTGGAAGCCAAATAACCTTGGCACTTAGTTTCGACCACATTTGTTTGACTTCTTCAATGGCAAAAAAAGGTGCAATGCTACTATACAAATCTCCCATACATACAACAATATAATCTGCTTCATGCAAAGCAGTGCGAGCAACATCACTCAATTTTATTTCTTTGGGTTCAAGAAAAATTTGTTCAATTGGATCTTGCTGTGACCACACATGCTTTACGACATTCGATTGTCCGACAATTTCTTTGCCGGAAACTGTTTTGGCATGGAGTACAGGAACACCCTCGGTAATAGGCGCAATCATTGGCACAATTCCAAACCAATCACGCACGGTATCAATTGCTCCCTGCACAGAACCAGTTGAAAGTTCAAGACCTGCAAGCATCAAATTGAATACGGTCTGACCTTGATTGACGCCAGAGTCAAATCTATAATTCAACCCATCGGCATTTTTTTGTGCCAGGCTTGTCACCACACGACGAAAATCTCCAGGTGAATGAACACCATATTGATGCACCAAAATTCCACTTCCACCTCCATCATCAACCGTATTACACAAAACAGTCAGATCAATGGGTAAATCTTTCAAAGCTTGGACAATAGCGCTGTGTCCTCCACCTCCACCAATTGTGACTATTTTTTTCATACTAAAAAAAGTTTTACCGCGATAACAAAAGGATTATTCAACCGTCACACTCTTGGCCAAATTTCGTGGTCTATCCACATCTTTGCCAAGTGCAACTGCCATGTGATAAGCAAACATTTGAAGTGGCAAAGTATTTACCAATGGTTCAAGCACTTCAATGGTTTCGGGAACATAAATCACATCTTCGGCCAATTCTTTTGCCTTGTCATCTCCTTCAGTAGCAAGCAAAATTACTTTGGCTCCACGCGCTCGAACTTCTTCAATATTACTACGCATTTTATCATACAAAGAGTTTTTGGTCATAACCGCAAACACAGGAAATTCTGGTGAAAGCAGGGCAATAGGACCATGCTTCATTTCTCCACCTGGATACGCTTCGGCATGGATATATGAAATTTCTTTGAGTTTGAGTGATCCTTCAAGAGCCACAGGATAATTGATACCACGACCCAAAAACAACATATCAGAACATCCTTTGTATTTTTGTACTAACTCTTTAATAGCATCATTTTGTTTCAAAACGGCTTCCATTTTTTCTGAAATTTCACGAAGTGCATTCACAATTTTTTCGCCCGATGCAGCCGACAATTTTCGCACACGTCCAAATTGCAGTGCATAGAGTGTTGCTACGGCGACCATATTTGTATATGCCTTGGTAGAAGCCACAGCAAGCTCTGGTCCTGCATGAATATACGTGCCACCGTCTGTTTCACGAGCAATCGTTGAACCAACCACATTCACAATACCACGTACAAACGCACCTTTGCGTTTGGCCTCACGTACCGCAGCCAGAGTATCTGCTGTTTCACCAGATTGTGAAATAGCAAATACCAAAGTATTTTCGTCAATAATTGGGTCGCGATATCGAAACTCACTCGCAACATCAAGTTCTGCAGGAATACCCGCAAGTTTTTCAAATGCATATTTACCAATCATCCCCGCATACGAAGCAGTTCCACACGCAATAAAAATAACACGACTCACACGACGCATTTCTTCCTCCGTCATATTGAGACCACCAAGGTGTGCAGTACTTTCTTCAATATTGTATCTTCCACGAATAGCATCTTTGAATACGGTTGGCTGATCAAAAATTTCTTTGAGCATGAAATGTGGAAATCCTTGTAATTGTGCTTGTCCTTCATCCCATTGAATTTCTTCTACAAGTTTTTCTACATGTACATCACTGAGAGTAAAAATTTCAACTCCATCACGACTCACATCCGCAATTTCTCCGTCATCAAGAAAAATAACTTTTTTGGTGTATGCCAAAATTGGTGTTGCATCTGACGCAATATAATTTTCATTTTCACCGACTCCAACCACAATTGGACTCCCCATACGTGCAGCTACCAAATGATTTGGTTCATCCATGTGCATCACCACAATTCCATAAGTCCCACGCACATGTGCAAGCGCTGCCTCTACGGCCTCACGCAAATTCCCTTTATAATGTTCCCCAACCAAATGTGCAAGTACTTCGGTATCTGTTTGTGAAACAAAAGTAATATGTTTCATTTGATCACGAAGCTCACGGTAATTTTCAACAATTCCATTGTGAACCAAAACAAGTTTGCCATCGAGTGCCACATGTGGATGTGCATTTTCTTCGGTGACTCCTCCGTGCGTTGCCCAGCGAGTGTGTGCAATTCCAATCGTTGATTTAAATTCTTGTCCTTTCATTTTTTCTGAAAGAGCATCAATCTTTCCAACCGATCGTATACGAAGCAAATTACCTTCTTCCAAAAGTGCAACTCCAGCACTGTCATATCCACGATACTCAAGTCGTCGAAGACCCTGCACAAGAACAGGTGTTGCCATTTTTTGTCCGATGTAACCAACAATTCCACACATATAATTAAAGTCAAAAATTTATTTATTAAGTGAGTGCATCTATTACATTTTGGTTGAACTCTTCCAGTGAATCCAATACCATATCTGCAATACCGAATTCTTTTCGATTTCGTCTCTCTGCATCTGGTACGGTAATACACTTCATCCTCGCAGCTTTTGCTGCTATTGTGCCATTCAGCGAATCTTCGATGGCAATACAGTCCTCGGGATCCACACCCAACTTTTGGGCAGTAGTTAAATATACTGCGGGGTGAGGCTTCCCATAAGGTTCAAACTCAGCAGAGTAAACCACGTCAAAAAAATTTTCTCTTTGTAACTTTTTTAATACTGTGTTAATTACAACCTCTGCAGAAGAAGATGCCAAACCAACTTTAAGCCCCATATTCTTTATTTGATCGAGTGCCTGCATAGCTCCGGGCAAAGATTTTGAATTATAGGTGATCTCTTCTATCATGGCATTCTGAACTTCTTGTACCACGTCTACAAGATTCTTTCCTTGCCAAGGAAATTTTTTATACCAATATAAAACTTCTTCGTCCAATCTCATACCTGTAGTCTGTTTACAATCTTCAGCGACAATTGGAACCCCATAAGAACTATAAATTCTGGCTCCAACTTCTCGCCAAGCAGGCTCCGTATCAATAAGTACCCCATCCATATCAAAGATAACAGCTTTCAAAGACATAAAATTATTGTATTATTTTTAACTCTCTTCCAATTTTTTCAAAGGCACCAATACATTTATCTAAATCTTCTCGTGAATGCGCTGCCGAAATTTGCACACGAATTCGAGCTTGCCCCTGGGGCACCACAGGATAACTAAAACCAATCACATAAATTCCTTCTTCGAGAAGTTTTGCTGCCATTTCTCCTGCCACTTTTGCGTCATAGAGCATCACGGGTGAAATTGGGTGATCAACACCACGCAGTTCAAAACCAAGTGATTTCATTTTTTCACGAAAATATTTTGCATTTTCTTGGAGACTCGTAATTTTTTCTGGTGAGGCAGCAAGCGAGTCAAAAATAGCAATCGTGGTTCCAACAATGACTGGTGCGAGACTATTCGAAAATAAGTACGGTCTTGAACGTTGACGCAAAAAATCAATAATTTGTTTTTTGCCACTCGTAAATCCACCACTCGCACCGCCCAGTGCTTTTCCAAAGGTAGAAGTAATCACATCCACTCGTCCTTCTACTCCACAGTATTCTACACTTCCGCGACCGTGTTCACCCAAGAATCCTGAGGCATGTGAATCATCTACCATCACCAGTGCATCATACTTGTCCGCCAAATCACAAATTTCTTTGAGCTTTGCAACAGAGCCATCCATACTGAACACACCATCGGTGGCAATCATGCGAAATCTTTTTTCTTGTGTTTTTTTCAAAATTTCTTCGAGTTCATTCATGTCACTATTTGCATAACGATGACGTTCTGCTTTGCACAAACGAATTCCATCAATAATAGACGCATGATTCAGACTATCCGAAATAATAGCATCTTCTTCACCAAGCAAGGTTTCAAACAATCCCCCATTGGCATCAAAACATGATGAATACAAAATGGTATCTTCGGTACCAAGAAACTCACTCACTTTTTGTTCCAAAACTTTGTGCTGCGACTCTGTGCCACAAATAAAACGAACTGAACTCATGCCATATCCCCACTGGTCGAGTGCATCATGGGCAGCTTTTACAACGTCAGCATCATTTGATAATCCCAAATAATTATTGGCACAAAAATTCAATACCTTCTTTCCACCCACTTCAATTTCAACTCCCTGTGGAGACTGAATAATTCTTTCTTTTTTAAAAAGTCCATTTTGTTCAATCGTTTGAAGTTCTTGTTCCAAATGTGCAAAGAGTTTTTTTGACATACAAATCTTATAAAGTTTACACTCCAAAAAGTGATGGTTGTGAAAATACTACTGAAGGTATTTCTTCACTCTCTTTTGAAGAAAAATCAAAAACTACCTTTGGATATTGTTTTAAAATTTCTTCAAATTTTTCTCTTTCAAAGTTATGAAAGGAAACAACTCCTTCATAATTTTTCAAAATATATGTGCCAATCTTTTCTTGGATTCCATTTTCTTTGTTTTCCAAAAGTTCTTTGGTAATATCCCAGGTTCTCCACAACTCGCGGCCAATAATACTGTGCAAATTCACACCATTGCGAATCATGGCTTCAAAATTCTCCAACACAAAATTTCCAGACTTCAAACCAAAAAGAATAACATCTCCACCGCGACGGGTAGAAAGAATTGCACCATTCACACTCGAGTTAAACCCAGCCATTTCAATAGCAACATCAACACCTACGCCATCGGTCAAACGTTTTATTTCTGCCACCGTATATTCGTCATGTTTCCAAGGTTCACTGACATTCATAGCACCTGGCACCACAATCACATCAATACCTAAATCTCGTGCGAGTGCTTGATTTTGTTCACTCGGTTCAACCCCAATAATTTTTTTGGCACCAAGTCCTTTGGCAATCAAAATAGCAAAAGAACCAATGGCACCACATCCAAAAATCGCAACGGTTTTATCTTTCAAAGGAACTTTGGTACAGGCATGAACAGCATTTCCAAAGGGTTCTTGAATAGCAGCAATACGTGGATCAATGTCTTTCGCATCGGCATGGCGAAGAATCTTGGCTGGGACTTTGGCATATTCGGCAAAACACCCATCAGTTGAAATACCTAAAATTTTATCACTCTTGCACACATGAAATTGTCCACTTTTACACTGATAACACTCACCACAGGCCACATGCGACTCCGCAGCAACCGTGTCCCCAATAGTAAATCCAAATTTTTCAAACACGTCACTCCCCGCTTCTACAATACTTCCAAAAAACTCATGCCCAGCAATCCGTTTTGTTTTATTTTCTTCGGCAAGGGATGCTTCAATAAATGAACCAAAACTACTTCGACTCCAAATTCCTCTGTCACTTCCACAAAATCCAGCGTATTCAATTTTTACAATCACAAAATCTTTGTCTGATTCCAAAAGCACAGGACGATCAATTTCTTGCATCCAGTATCCACGAGTATTTTCCCAACCACCAAGGGTGGTATCGTACACAAGTGCTTTCATACCGTTATTGTTTAAGATTTTGAATCATCTGTAAATCTTCTTGCGTGGTCACACCAATGGCTTCTTGTGGAGATAAATCTACAGAACCCACTTTTTGTCCTTGACCAAGCGCCATTTTTACTACATCGGTTAAATAATATTCTCCCTGTGCATTTTCTGGTTTCAATTTTGTCAGCTGTCCAAAAAGCCAATCCGATTCAAAACAATACAATCCCGAATTTACTTCACAAACATCTCTTTGCGGCTCGTTTGCATCTTTGTATTCAATAATTTCTTTTACATTTCCAAACTCATCACGAATAATTCTTCCATACATCAAAAATGGTGCACACCAATCCAAATAATTTTCCACAGTCGTTGTCATCATGGTTACCTGGTTTTTACTTTGTTCATGTTCGGCAATCAATCGTTCAAGTGAATCAGGCAACAAACATGGCAAATCCCCATAAATCACCATCACATTCTTTGTTTTTCCTTTCACGAGTGACTCAGTACACAAAGTTGCATGTCCAGTCCCCTTTTGTTCTTGCTGCACCACATACTCAGCACGATCACCCAAATATTCTTGTACCAAAGTATGTTTTGGTGAAACTACAACCACAATTTTTTCTACGGCTTCAACTTGTTCAAGTGCACCAACAATGTGTCCAATAATTGGAACTCCTCGAAGCAAATGCATCACCTTTGGCAAAGGTGAGTGCATTCTTTTTCCATCCCCGGCAGCGAGGATAATAGCGGTACAAGAATTAGTGTTGTTTGACATAGTCTAAAATTTCAGAGAGGGTTTGAAAATATGGCAATCCACTTGCCTCGTATTCTTCCACGGAAATATTGGGGGTCTGCCTGAGCACTGCAGTGACCTGAGGACAACTTGCCACGACATCCAATGTCTCTTTTACTTTATCATTAATAAACCAAACCTTTTCTGGTTTATGATGATCAAGTAACTGTTTTACAACATGGACCTTGGTGTCATTCACAAAAAATATTCTGTCAAAAAATGTTTCTATTTCTGTTTTTTTTACACGGCGTTCTTGTGCCTCGGGGTCTCCAAGACTCAGCAAAATCATGGGCTGTCCAGTTTTTTTTACAGACTCCAAAAAGTGAACAGCATCTGTAAATAAAAATTCTTTTGATCGTAGAGTAATACTTTCTGAAAGAGAAAAAATTTTTTCTTCATCAAAACCAAATTCTTTCAAAATCTGTGCATGTCGACGATGTGAATAGACAACCTGACCAAACTCATTCATGCGTGCTTTTTGGTATGTCTCCCAAAAAAGTTCTTCCGAAACGCCTACTTCTTTGAGCAAACGCAGACGTTCATGTTTTTGGGCATTGGTATTTATGAGTGTGTCATCAAAATCAATAATATACATACTATTTTTTTACAATCAAATGTGCACCTGGAAATTCTTTTTCACGTTCGATGAGACGTTCACCTGACCACAAAATTCTTTGCTCCGCAAGTTCGTTATACTCTTTTGATCCAAATTCCCATTCAGCAGGAACCATCCACTCACACTTTTCATATTCACATTTATACACCACTTTTTTTTCTTTTTCACCAACGTCATTCACGACCTGCGTTTCATACGCTTGCATATTTCGTCCGCAGTGAAATAATCGTTCACAACAGGTACAAGGCCTGTCCCCATATTCAGGTCCAAGGCGTTTCATATTTTCTACAAAAACCGAACCATTCATAATGTTCCATGACATAGAAAAAAATTAAAGCTTTTCCCACAGTTCATCAAAAATATATTTTTGTGTTTCATACACTCCATCATTTTCAATCACCACACCAATTGGCTCACCATGCGCATTCAACGAAATGTACGCTGTTTTGCCCGGATAAATAATAATATACGTCGCAGTATTTTTTTTCACCTTGAGCCACTTACGTTCATCAAGCCCACGTAATTCTCCACCATCGCCAAGCGCAATTACTTTTACTGAAATCCCTTTTCCAATGCGAACGTCACTAAAGGTATCGAAGTTCTCATACATAAATTCGCGCACACCTTCGGCCGAATAAATTCGGTACAGACTTTCACTATCTTGTTCACAGGTTTGCAAGATATCTTCCAAAATCAAAGGAATATCTTTTTTCCCATAGTACCGAGCAATGGGTCGTTCCCCACCAGCATTATACAGGGCCTGCAGCTCAGGAATCACACGCTCGAGCTGCTGATGTATTTCACTCAATTCTTTTTCTTGATGTTTCACCAAATCTGTCAAACGGTTTGGATTTTCTGCCACAAAATGCTGCTTGGAGTCTTTGTCATAAAAATTGACCACTCCCCGCTCCTGAAGTTCTTTGAGAGCATCATACGTAGTCCCTCGGTTTAAATCACAATATTCAGCTAATTTTCGCACAGAACTTGGCCCCAAATTCAAGAGTGCCAAGTAAATTTGGGCTTCTTTGTCAGAAAAATTCAATTTTTTTAAAAAATTTATATCCATAAAATCTTTTTTTAGCTGTATATAGTAGGATATATGAGAATTAAAAAAGTGTCAATTTTTTTTCGACACTTTGTGTGGATAAGTAATTTTTATACAAAAACAGCTCAGATATGACGAAGCCGGCTGTGTTCGCAGCCGGCCTGTTCCCCTTTCCTCTTGGACGAGTCTAGTCCAGGAGGAAACTTTCGAGTTCTTGGCGGGTGGGGAGCCCGCTCCAGGGTCCCACGTGCTGGCACTTGAGGCCAGCCACGCACCGGGCCAGGTACAGCGCATTGCGCGGGTACGAAGGACGATCCCGCAGGAACATCCCCCACACCAGCCCTGACAGGTGCGCGTCACCGGCGCCTGAGCTGTCTACCGCCGGGCCACTTCCAGGTTGAAACACCACCTCCCTGGGCCTGTTTGAGTCGTAAAAAAAAGCCCCCCGACTCGACAGCGTAACTACGACCATAGCCGCCTGAGTGAGCTGCTGAAGCTCACCCACATGCCGCGCCTGAACTTCCGAATCCGAAGACCCGAGAAATCGCAAAGCCTCCTCCTCATTGACCTGCAGCACGTCTGTGCACGCACAGAGCGCAAGCAGGGTCAAACGAGAGGGCTCATGGCCGATGAGGTCAGGACCTGGGGTTAACGCCCGGTACCTGCCAAGCTTCTTCAGAAACATTGGCGCCACCACAGGCAGGTCTAAGACCTTCACTCCTGTGGCCACCACCACCGTCGGATTGCACGAGCAAAGCTCGGCAAGGACGCCCTCTGGCAGGGTATACGGCGGCTTGACCATGAAAAGGGTGCTCCCTCCCCCCGGTTCACGCACCGTCAGGGTCCGCGGCGTATTCTTCATGCCGTTGAACAACGCCAGGTTCACCCCAGCGCGCTCAAGCGACAGACGAATACTCGCGGCACCTTCACCTGGGCCAGTCGGAGCGAACACTCCAACATTTTCTCCCCAGTGGCGCAGAGCCATGGCCACGTTCATAGAACTCCCGGCAGGGGTCTCTTTGGCAGAGCCCGAGACAGGAATCTCAATCACCGAGCCATCGAGAAGATGAACTCCGTAAAAGACATTCTGCCCCGTGTCGACAAAATGCTCGATCTTGGCCACGCGGTTCTTACCCCGCTTGAAATTCCCAGACGGCAGTTCATCTGCCACCTGGACCGTAATCTCAACATTCACCGACGGTCCACAGACCGCGCGGCAACCACGAAACGACGAAGACAAAGCCGTAAAAGCCATGGAATTTCTCCCGAAAGAGGTTGTACAAAAAACACCGAAAGTTCAGCATAGTTAACCACAAAATTCTCAAAAAAACAAGAGTCGCCTTTTTACAGACGACTCCTTTCATTCACCTCAAATTACTCTTCATCTTTTAATCTTTTCCAAGGAAACACTGGCCACGCTCGAACTTCTTCACCACAATAATCTGGCACAAACTGTGACCATGGTTGTTTATACAAAACAGCATACTTTGCAACTGCCGGATGTTTCATTCCCAAATAATTACTCACCAATTTAAGCGTTTCACCAGACACAACCATTTCATCTACCACCAGCACTTTGAGTCCTTCAATATCTTTGGACATTTCTTGAGAGATTTTTGGTCGTTCACGCAAATCTTGTTGGTGACTCAATTTTTGATTTTTAGAAAAATCCACTTTAATTACATACAACTCTTTATTGCCAAGGGCATACGAAATGAGTGCCGCAGGAATCAACCCCGAACGTGCAATTGAAATAATAATATCTGGCACAAACTCATCTGCTTTCATTTGGTCAATAACTTTTTTGGCAGCAGCCTCCACATCAATCCACTGCAAATCTACTTGCCCTTCACTTTTTTCATAAAATTCCTTGGCTACAATATTTGGTGACGCAATTTGAACATCATTCATACAACAAAAATACCCTCCCGAGTAAGGAGGGTATTGTATCTTCTCTGTATGAAGAAATCAAGTATATATTTTTTATGCAACACCAATTTCATTGCACAAATACACATCTTGCACTGCCTCAACAATTTTGAGTCCTTCGTCCCATGGTTTTTGAAATGCTTTTCGACCAAGAATCAAACCAGAACCACCTGCACGTTTATTGATCACAGCAGTCTTTACTGCATCGGCCAAGTCGTTACCTCCACTTTCGCCACCCGAGTTAATCAGTCCAATTTTTCCTGCATAACAATTCATCACCTGATACCGACACAAATCAATTGGGTGATCACTACACAAATCTGTGTACATTTTTTCGTCAAACTTTCCATATTTTTTGCCACTCGCATTCACAGCTTTGTATCCACCATTATTGGTTGGCAATTTTTGTTTGATAATATCTGCACCAATGGTAACACCAATATGATTCGCTTGCCCAGTCAAATCGCTACTCGCATGGTAGTCCACACCATCAGCCTTAAATGCATCATTACGCAAATAACACCATAGCACCGTGAACATTCCAAGCCTGTGCGCTTCGGCAAAAGCAGCAGATACTTCACTAATTTGTCTTTTGGATTCAGGTGAACCAAAATAAATAGTAGCACCCACCCCAGCGGCTCCAAGGTCATAGGCTTGTTGCACCGAAGCAAACATGGTTTGGTCAAAATCATTTGGGCAACGAAGTAAGTCGTTGTGATTTATTTTGACAATAAATGCGAGTTTATCTGCATATTTTTTACTCGTAAGGCCAAGCACACCAAGCGTAGAAGCAACCCCGTTACAACCACCTTCCACAGCAAATTTCACAATATTTTCCGGGTCAAAAAACATTGGATTTTTGGCAAAACTGGCACCTGCAGAATGCTCAATGCCTTGATCAACTGGAAAAATAGAAAGATACCCACTTCCTGCGAGACGTCCGGTATTATACAAACGATTCAAACTCTCTTGTACCTTTTGACTCCTATCTGAAACAGAAAAAATTTCTTGTACATGAGAGGCGCCGGTTACATGAATGTGTTCTCTTGCTATTTTTGGTGTTTGAAACTCAAGAAGTGAAGAAGCTTCCGCACCTAAAAGAGTTTGTATTTCTGAAAAAGTGTGTGACATAGACGTATCGTCAAAAATAATAAATTACGAAAAATGTATTTGACCCTGTGTTGCCCCAAAAACA
The DNA here is from genome assembly GCA_964566225.1 of uncultured Gammaproteobacteria bacterium. Classification (GTDB taxonomy): domain Bacteria; phylum Patescibacteriota; class Patescibacteriia; order Magasanikbacterales; family UBA922; genus CAYTKU01. The sequence continues at coordinate 74,913 of CAZMHV010000002.1, read as the reverse complement.
TGATCTACAAATAACTCCGGATCAGTACTATACGGAGGTGTTTGTGAAAATTGAAATAACTGCGCTTTTACAAAATCAATAGAAGGTTCATCAGAATACTCATCCATATTTTGAATTCTCACCTGTCGATTCTGTTTATCCCCTTCAACCATAGTTGTAATTTTTCCATTCAAGTTATTCCACTCATCATATAAATCTGGTGCTTTATTCAAAACTGCATCTTGTTGAAATTTTTCATTCCACACCGGTGGCACATCAAGTTGAAAATATTCTAGATCTCTTGAGAGCACTGACAAAAAATAGGCTCGAACATCTCGTAAAAAATGATTTTGAAAATCATTTTTGTCACGACCATAAAAAGTTGAAAATAGGTACAAAGCACTCGCACGTTGTCCTTTGATAGCACGTTCAGCTCGTAATGATACAAATGCTCCGTCAAGAGAATCATCTTCGCCTGAAATATAAAAATCTTTTGAATACTCACCATTTTGCGCCCACAGAGAAAGAGCTTCAACTTCATCGGCGTTCAAACTTTCCATAAAAGAAAATTGCACATCGTTAATATTCAAAAGCCAAGGGAACTGTGCTGCTTCGCGAATAAAAGGCTTATCTTCAGCTCCTTCCAAAAGTAAATAACTTCGCAAAAATTCTTCTGAAAGAGTATCACCAAAAGTTTGTTGAAAAGTTTTTATCAGCTGTTCATCGATTTCTCTAAATCGAAGTCTCATTGACTCTTCTAGCTCATGTAATTGTTCAAATTCACTCATACTCTTTTTAGTTTAATGTAAATATTCTTCCACCACATCTTTATTTCCAAAAATCAAAGCCGTACGCTGATGCAAATCATTTGGTACAATATCTAAAATGTTTTGCTCACCATCTGTTGCCAAGCCTCCGGCTTGACTCAGTAAAAATGCCATTGGTTTGGCTTCGTAATTCAAACGTAGTTTCCCAGAGTACTTTCCAGTTCCTTCTTTATCTATAACTGGATAGAGAAAAATTCCACCTTTAATAAGGTTACGATGAAAATCTGCCACAAGAGACCCAATATACCGGGTTCCACACTTTTTTTCTACTTTCAAAAAATCAATAAATTTTTTATCTTTTTCTTTCATAAAGTGTAAATTTCCTTCGTTCACACTATAAATTTCACACTTATTTGGCACCTTCATGTTTTCGTTGGAAAGCAAAAATTCACCCAGTGACTGATCCAAGGTAAACTCATGTACACCATCACCAAAACTAAACACCACAACCGTACTCGTACCATACAAAAAATACCCAGCGAGAACCTGATCATTTCCCTTTTGACAAAACTGCTGAGGGTCAGTGCGTTCTACATCATCGCGCCTACGGTGTACAGAAAAAATAGTTCCAATACTGACATTCACATCAATATTACTTGAACCATCGAGTGGATCAAAGGCAATAATATACTTGGCGTCCTTGCCAAACTCTCCCATATCTACCACACCCTCTTCTTCTTCTGATGCAAGCGCAGCAAAATGCCCAGTCTGCCGCAAATATGTCTTGCACAAGTCATTGGCAATAGCATCAAGCTTCTGCACCTGTTCACCCTGAATATTGACACTGCCTTCTACCCCCAAAATTCCAACCAATCCTGCCCGGTTTGTCTCACGAGAAATATACTTTCCAATAGTAGCGAGATCTGACATAATCAGAACCAAATCTTTTTGATCTGGGTGACTGGCAAGATGCTGAAGTAAATACTGCGTCAGTGTCGGAGTGTGTAACATACAATACAACAAGTCAAAAGTTAAAAAACGGTGCTTGAAAGGTCGCCTAATAAATCCTCTCAATCTCTACCCCTGTATAGTAATACTTGATCAACGCTCCGTAGTCAAGTCCCTCTTTGTCAGCACGAATCATCGCATCACGCTGACTCATACCCACACCATGTCCATACATTTTTTTACGATCTTTCTTATCATAGGTTGCCGCAACCGGCATGAGCCAGGGTTTTTCTTCTTTGCCTCCCCACACTTGTCGAAAAGATCGTGTCATACCATCACTGTTGCCAAAATACGGAGTAATCACAATATCACTTGGTGTTGTAGAATCTTGATCCGTATCATAGGTGACCATAAGTCCACGAGTAGACTCTACCGCTTCAACAAATCGTGGCATCAACTTTTCACTTTCATATCCCAAATACAATTGGTCACCAGTGTGTGCAACCACGTCAAAAAATCGGTCATCGTGTTTGGTCGTTTGCTGAATATAATATGCATAGGTACGTTCGAGTACTGCCTGTGATTTCATATATTCCATAGGAGTCCCATTCGAAACTTCACGAATTCCCAAAATATAATCTTCAAAAAGTACATCATTAATGGCGTATGGCAAGTCACCCTTTACCGGGAATTTTAACTCAAAAGCTCCATGATAGGTATTAAAATTTACATTTTTTTGCCAAGGTACAGTTCGTTCCAGATTTTTGAGTTCAAATACGGCATGAGGATTGTTGACTGGAACAAAACGAAATGAATTGTTTGAAGTAAAAGTTTCTCCATTGCAAGCACACGAATAGGTACCTGACTGGTAAGAAACAGTGGCAGTCGTACTCACCGGTAAACGAGCAACGGAAGTATCCCCGTCAAAAACATCGTATTCATCTTCATTTGAAGTAAAAATTATATTTCCTTTTACTTTATCAAGACCAACACGAATTCGTGGTTCTTCGGGCAATCGTGCAGAAACAATGGGTACCACAGGAGCAGGATGAAGCGTGCTCTCGGCAAATTGAGGTGCATCAGTAGTTACGAGCACATCCACAAAAGCTTCCCCGCCATCAACTTTTTCACCGTCAACTTCTAGATAAAATGCAGCTTTGTACGTACCTGGTTCTGTTGGAGCTTTGAGAATAAAATTCTTTTGCAAAATACCGTTTTTGGGTGTATCAATTCCTCCTGTTTTTACCAAAACAGTACTTTTCCAACTATCATCGGCAAAAGAAATTTCAGAGTTCACAAGTGCAAGATTTACGGCCTCATTTCTTTTAAAAGAATACGTAGCCCAGGAAGCTTTTCCAATATTTTGGTACATAAATAAGATCTCTGTTTTTTCACCAGGTCGCACAGTAATTTTAGGTTTACTCACACCCAAAAATTTTGCCTTGTATGGGGAAAGTGAAACCGTAGGTGAAGGAGCACTCACACTTGGAGAAGAAACCTCCGAAGACGCATTTTCTTTTAGAGAGGTTTCTGTTTGAACAGAGTCCTGAGTCACTTTTTTACTCGGTGAGATCACTTTTATTTTGAGAAAAAAATAACCACCCTTGACCCAGGTATGGTTTTCACTTGAAAGATAAAATTGTTCCGTATATTCTCCAGTTTTTGATGGAGCTTTCAATTCAACAGAGAGTTCTCCCATGGTATTTGGTTTGACCGTGCCTTTTATCTTACCAGTTTGCTTGGCACTGATCCACCCAGCTGAACGAAAGTCTGAGTTGCGATACTTGGGTTCTACTGCGTATGCAGAAATATAGTTATTTCCCTTTTCATTCCAGGTAGCAGTCCCTGTATTTTTAAATTTAAAAGTGACCGTTTTTGTGCTTCCTGCCTCAATAGTCAAGGGGTCAGACACAGATTGTGAAACAAATTTGGCCACATACGAATCATCAAGAATAGTTGGTTTGGGATCTGCAGCCAAAACAGGAGAAGCAATAAAAAAAATGGAAAAAAGAAATATTTTGAAAAAAAAGTTGGATCCCACAGACATACAAAAAGAGTTTAAGGGTTTATCTATACTACCAAATTTCTCCCCCTTTTTCAATGCAAAACCACTTTTTTGGCTAAAACAAAAAGAGAATTCTTTGATCTCCGCGAATACTTTTCAATATTTTTTATAAACAACCCATTTTATTGTATTTTAAGCAAAATCTCGATATAATGAAATCAAACTTTACACGGTACAGTCTCAATTTTTAACTTAAGACCATGTCCCTCACCCGTCAAGTGGCTCACAATACTATTATTCAAATGGCTGGCAAAATTACCTCTACTCTTTTGGGAGTAGTGAGTCTTGCATTACTTGCCCGCTACTTAGGAGTAGAAAAGTTTGGTTGGTATACCACAACATTAACCTTTCTTCAATTTGTAGGAATTCTCACAGATTTTGGCCTTATCACTGTTACGGCTCAAATGCTCGGAGAAGAAAATGGTCTTGAAAAACCAAAACTTTTACGAAATTTATTGGGATTTCGACTCACAACATCACTTTTCTTTTTTTTCATTGCTCCTTTTATTGCCCTCACACTCCCCTACCGAATAGAAATTCACCAAGCTATTTGGATTTCAACAGTGAGTTTTGTAGGCATTGGCCTCAATCAAGTGCTCACAGGTTACTTTCAATACCGGCTCAAAATGCACATTCAATCTCTTGCCGAAATCCTCAGTCGTGTAGCGCTCTTAGGGTGTATGGGACTCGCCCTTCTGTGGCAAACTTCATTTGTAGTAACCGTAGGACTCTTGGTAATTCCAAATATTATTTTTACTCTCTTTCTCATCTACGGAGCCCAAAAAGAAATATCTCTTCGCCCTGGATTTGATTTTCACATGTGGAAAATTATTATCCACAAAATGTGGCCCATTGCTTTATCTATTATTTTTAATGTTATTTATCTCAAAGGAGATATTCTTATTTTAAGTTTATATCGAAGTCAAACTGAGGTAGGGCTCTATGGCTCGGCATATCGCGTTGTAGATATTTTATCGCAAATTGCCATGATGTTTATGGGGCTGCTTCTTCCTCTGCTCGCCAGTGTTTACTTGAGTAAAAAAGAAAATTTTGCTCGTCGCTACCAAAAAGCCTTTGACGGTCTTATTGTACTTTCTTTTCCTCTTATTGCGGGAACCGCCATCCTTTCTACTCCCCTTATTCGACTCATTGCAGGAGAAGATTTTACTCCGGCAGGCAAACCCCTCAGTATACTCGCTCTCGCAGTCCTCGGAGTTTACATAGGTTCTTTTTTTGGTCATGTGGCAGTAGCGATGAACGAACAAAAACGTATTATGTGGATTTATTTTGTATCAGCAGTGCTCACACTCCTTGGCTATTTTCTTTTTATCCCTAGCTATGGTATGAATGGAGCAGCTTGGATGTCTGTGTTTTCTGAACTATTTGTAGCTCTCGTACTCGCACTGGTCGTTCACCCTGTTTCCAAAGTAAAATTACAATTTTCTGTCTTTTTCAAGGTATGCTTTGCTACCCTTTGTATGACACTCACCCTTTTAATTATTTCTTTTCTCCCCGTATTACTCTTGGTCAGTATAGGTGCAGCCGTTTACGCAGGAGTATTGTATATTACCGGCGCCCTCTCGAAAGAAACTCTTCAACAAATATTTTCAATAAAATAATATATGACTTGTTTTATTTGCTCCTCTCCAGAGACCCACTTGCTCACGACACACTTTCCTGGATACGTTGAAGGTACGACCTTTCCTATTTATGCCTGCACAAATTGTTCGACTCACTTTGTCCCTGCCGAAAAAATAGATGAAAGTTTATACGAAACCATTTATGCAGAACCAGATGCCGAAGGATATAGCCGATATTTTGATTATGCTCAAAAAATAAAACAAGCAGCTGACCCAATGAATTTTTTATCCGTGCAAGACCCATCGTATTTTCCTGTTGAACACTACATAAAGAATAAAAAAAATCTTACCATACTCGAAGTCGGCTGTAGTTACGGATACCTCACCTATGCACTTCTCCAACTTGGGCATGATGTTACCGGTATTGACCTTTCTCATACCTCAATTGACTTTGCCAAAAAACACTTTGGGGACTATTTTTTTCAGGGCAAAATTGAATCTTTTGCCGCGACTCAACTAAAAAAATTTGATCTCATTGTTGCCACAGAACTCATTGAACACTTGCCCGATCCAAACGAATTTATTGAACAATGTAAAAAACTTTTAACCCCAGACGGAGTTATCCTTTTCACTACTCCAAACAAAGATTACTTCTCACAAAAATCTGTGTATCAAACTGATCTTCCACCCGTACACCTCACCTGGCTTGGCAAAAAAAGTTTTGAAACTTTGGCACAGCAGCACAATCTTACTGCTGAATTTTTTGACTTTTCATCATTTCTTGACCCTCACCACAATATTTTGTTGCACTTTTTACTCACCCGAAAAGAAACACTCCCCGCCCCTATTCTTACTCACAAAGGAAAGCCCTACCCAAAAAATCCAGTCTTTCAGCCTCTCTGGAAAAAGTATCTTCTCAAAGTGTTATGGTGGTATAAAGTAAGACAAATTTGCCATATGATAAAAAATATCATAACTCCAAATTATTATATTTTGAGTGTCATTCTTCGTTCAAAATAATTTTCTAAACACAAAAAACTCCCCAATCAAGGGGAGTTTTTTGTATAGCATTTCAGCTTTTATACAGTGTTAGTAATATTTTCTTCATTGAACCCAGTTCCTACTGGAATAAGGCGTCCAATAATAACGTTTTCTTTGAGACCATCAAGATAGTCAATCTTACCGGTGATAGCCGCATTGATAAGTACTTTAGAAGTTTCTTGGAACGAAGCTGCAGAGAGGAAACTCTGTGTTGAAAGAGAAACCTTACTGATACCGAGGAACAATTCACGTCCAATGGCTTCTTTTTTGCCATCGAGCAGTGCCTGTGCATTGGCAGCAGCGATTTGGAATTTTTCAACCACTTCACCAGGGAGCAAATCAGTATCACCTGGATCTTCAATATACATACGACTAAACATTTGACGAATAATGGTTTCAATATGTTTATCGTTAAGTGCCTGACCTTGAGAAGAATAAATAGATTGAATTTCTTCCAAGATATAGCGCTGTACCGCAGGGCGGCCCTTGAGTTCAAAGAGTTCTTGCAAATCCACACTTCCTTCAGTGAGCTGGTCACCTTTGGTCACATGGTCACCTTCTTTCACCCAAAGTTTATATCCAAGTGGGATGATGTATTCTTTTACCATTTGACCTTCAAATGAAAGTACAATTTGGTTACCGTCACGGCGGAAGTTACCTGGGAATGCTGCGAGAATTTCTTCTCCAGAATTTCCACGTACCAACAACACATCATCTTTTTTCACTTTTTGTCCATCAACAAATTTCACATCATCTTCTTTGTATACATCAATCACAATTTCTTCTGTCTTGTCTGCATGAATTTTTACAATCTTTTGACCACGGCGTCCTTCAAAAATCTTGCGGCCAAGTGAGTTAGTAATAACTTTTCCATCAGCATCTTCAATTTCCACAGTTCCAGAAATTTCAGACAATACCGCTACACGTTTTGGACGGCGTGTTTCAAACAATTCTTCTACACGTGGCAAACCTTGTGTAATATCTCCACCTCCAGCGACACCTCCCAAATGGAAGGTACGCATGGTGAGCTGTGTACCAGGTTCACCAATGGATTGCGCAGCAATAATACCTACCGCAACACCGTTCTTTACAACCTTGTTACTTGAAAGGTCAAATCCATAACATTTACTACAGATTCCCTTTGGCATTTTACATTGCAACACACTTCGTACGTGAATTTTTTCAATTTTTGCTTTATCAATAGCACGTGAGTATGGTTCAGTGACTACTTCTCCGGCAGGAACTATTTCATTTCCATCAACATCTGTTACCGCAGAAAGAATAAAACGACCGATCACACGTTCAGACAGAGTTTTACTCATCTTGTCTGAGTGTTCTTTGGTAAGCCATTCACCAGTAGTATCTCCACAATCTTCTTGTGAGACAACAACATCTTGTGCAACATCTACCAAACGACGGGTCAAGTAACCAGCATTCGCAGTACGAAGCGCAGTATCTGACAAACCTTTACGTGTACCGTGAGATGAAATAAAGAATTCAAGTACTTCAAAGCCTTCTTTAAAGTTTCCTTTTACCGGAAGTTCGATAATATCTCCAGTAGGTGAGGCCACAAGACCCTTCATACCAATAACCTGACCAAGCTGACCCCAACTTCCACGGGCACCAGATTCAATCATGGCATACACAGGGCCATCTTTTTCAAGAGCTGTTTTGTTGTGTGATACAACACGTTCTTTAATATCTGTCCAAATTTCAAGTACTTTAGAATGACGTTCTGCATCAGTAAGCAAACCTTCTTGGTATTGTTCTTCTACCTGCACAATTTTTTCATCACCTTCCACCAAGAGCGCCTTCTTTTCATCAATACGTCCAAAGTCTTCCATACCAAGTGAATATCCAGATTTTGTAACGTACACAAATCCAAGTTCTTTCATGGCATCAAGTACCTGCGCTGTTTTTTCTTGTCCGTAAAATTCGAGCAAAAATTGAATAATTTGACCCAAGTGTTTTTTGGTAATCGCTTCATTGTAGAATCCAAGTTTTTCTGGAAGAATTTCATTGAAGAGAATACGTCCAATAGAAGTTTCCACAATGTTACTGGTTCCTTCTTCAAATTTACTCATGTCATCAAAGCGAACTTTGATACGTTCTTTGAGCGTAATCTTTTTCATCTTGTACGCAAATTTTGCTTCGGTAATATTTGAAAAGAATTTTTTCACTTCACCCTTATCTGATTCAGTATATTTGGTGATATAGTAACTTCCAAGAGCAATATCGTGTCCAGGAGTTGCCACAGGACGACCAGTCGCTGGTTTCAAAATGTTGCGTTCTGATGCCATGAGATTCTCTGCTTCCCATTTGGCTTCTTCAGTCAAAGGCAAGTGTACCGCCATCTGATCTCCATCGAAGTCGGCGTTGAACGCAGGACATACGAGAGGATGCAGTTGGATCGCTTTTCCTTCAATAAGACGTGGGCGGAACGCTTGAATACCCAAACGGTGCAAGGTAGGAGCACGGTTGAGCAGTACACGAGTATGCTTGGTCAAATCTTCAAGGATATCCCACACTTCTGGTGCATTGGTTTCAATAAAACGAGAAGCACTGCGCACATTGTGAGCGAGTTCACGTTTAATAATTTCTGCCATCACAAATGGTTTGAACAATTCAAGTGCCATGCGTTTTGGCAAACCACATTGATCAATGTGAAGTTTTGGACCCACAACGATTACAGAACGACCAGAATAGTCAACACGTTTACCGAGCAAGTTTTGACGGAAACGTCCTTGTTTTCCCTTCAAGATATCTGCAAGAGAACGAAGTTGACGTTTTTGACCAGTTGACGCAGTTACGGTTTTGGTAGCGCGAGCACTGTTGTCAATGAGGGCATCCACCGCTTCTTGCAACATGCGTTTTTCATTACGACAAATAACTTCAGGTGCGTTGAGTTCCAAAAGTCTTTCCAAACGATTGTTGCGGTTAATTACACGGCGATACAAATCGTTTAAATCACTCGTAGCAAAACGTCCCCCATCAAGGGCAACCATAGGACGCAAATCTGGTGGGATTACTGGAATATTTACCATGATCATCCATTCAGGACGAATATCATTTTTGTGAAAACTGGTAAGAAGTTTTACACGGCGGATAAGACGTTCACGTTTTGCGCCTTTACTCTTTTTAATTTCACCTTCCAAATTTTCAAGTGTTTTTGGTAAATCAATACGAGCGAGTAAATCACGAATTGCACCTGCACCAATATTGGCATCAAACAAATGTCCATAACGAAGTGCCAACTCTTGATAACGATTTTCTGAGACAATAGCCAAAGGATGAATCTCTTTGAGTTCTTGATCTGCACCTTTGAAATCTTCTTCGAGTGAAGCAAGTTTACTATCACGCTCACTGGAAAGTTCTTCAACAGCAGCGATTACAGCACCGTCAGCCGTAGCGCGTTCAATTTTTTGTTTGTATTCATTTTCAATTTGTTTTTTCTTTTGTTTGTATTCATCTTTGAGCATTTGTTCAGTCTGAGTTTTTTGTTCTACATCAACATGAGTAATAACAAATGATGCAAAGTAAATAACTTTTTCAAGTGCTTGAATAGACAAATCAAGTACCAAACCGATTTTAGAAGGAATAGAACGAAGGAACCAAATATGTGACACAGGAGCAGAGAGCTCAATGTGTCCCATGCGTTCACGACGAACAATAGAATGGGTTACTTCTACGCCACACTTGTCACACACAATTCCCTTGTAGCGAATTTTTTTATATTTTCCACAGTAACATTCCCAATCTTTGGTTGGTCCAAAAATTTCTTCGGCAAAAAGTCCACCCTTTTCTGGCTTTTGCGTACGGTAGTTAATGGTTTCTGGTTTACTTACTTCACCGTGTGACCACTTGCGGATCACTTCTGGTGAGGCGACTTTGAGTGACAAAGCATCAAAGTCCATGGAGTGAAGAGTATCTCGAGACATACAGTTGAAAGGAATTAGATAAGAGGATTAAGAAGATTATTGCTGTTCACCATTTTGCTCGGCCATTTCACGTTCACGTTCTTCACGAACATCTTCTGCTGGTCGAAATTCACTTGGACCAGTTTTTTTGAGAAGTGATACATCAAGAGCAAGACCTTTCAATTCACGAACAAGTACATTAAATGATTCTGGCAAGTTTACACGAGTAATCTTTTCACCTTTAATAATCGCTTCATATGCTTTACTACGTCCTGGCACATCGTCTGACTTAATAGTCAAAATTTCTTGCAAAGTATGTGCAGCACCGTAGGCTTCGAGAGCCCACACTTCCATTTCTCCAAAACGCTGTCCACCAAATTGCGCTTTTCCTCCGAGAGGTTGTTGCGTAATCAGTGAGTATGGACCAATAGAACGTTGATGAATCTTGTCTTCCACCATGTGGTTGAGTTTCATCATGTATGAGTAACCAACGGTAGTTTTGTGATCAAATGGTTCACCAGTTCTTCCGTCGTTGAGTTGCAATTGTCCATTGACTGGGAATCCAGCACGTTCAAGTTCAGATTTAATTTGTTCTTCAGTAATACCATTCAATACTGGAGTCGCTGCGCGGTAACCAAGTTTGTTTGCTGCCAAACCTAAGTGGGTTTCGAGCAACTGTCCAAGGTTCATACGAGAAATAACCCCGAGTGGAGAAAGGATAATATCCACTGGAGTTCCGTCGTCGAGGAATGGCATGTCTTCTACAGGAACCACACGAGAAATAACACCCTTGTTTCCGTGACGTCCAGCCATTTTGTCACCGACTTGAATCTTACGAAGGTCAGCAACCGTTACTTGTACTTGTTTCATCACACCTGGTTGCAATTTGTCACCAGCTTCAGCAGAAAATACTTTAATATCAATAACTTTTCCTTGTTCACCATGTTCAAGGTAGAGTGATGAATCACGAACATCGCGGGCTTTTTCTCCAAAGATGGCGCGAAGCAAACGTTCTTCTGGAGAAAGTTCGGTTTCACCTTTTGGAGTAATTTTACCTACCAAGATGTCCCCTGAGTGTACTTTGGCACCCACGCGCACAATACCTTCTGAATCAAGGTTCTTCAATTTTTCTTCACTTACATTTGGGATATCACTGGTTACGACTTCAGGTCCAAGTTTGGTTTCACGAACATCAGTGAGGTAATCTTCAATTTGAATAGAAGTATAACGATCTTTTTGTACGAGACGTTCAGAAACAATGATCGCATCTTCATAGTTATATCCATCCCATACCATGTAGGCAACGAGCACATTTTGTCCAAGAGCAAGTTCACCATTTTGGGTAGAAGGTCCATCACAGAGTGGATCACCCTTTTTCACTTTTTGTCCAAGCGTTACAAATGGACGTTGATTAATACAACTTGATGCATTGGAACGGAGAAATTTTCCAAGTGGGTATTGATATACCTTTCCTTTTTTGCCAGTTACTTCAATCAAATCTGATTGTACTTTGGTAATTTCACCATCTTCCTCGGCAAAAGCAACATATCCACTATTGTGAGCAGCCGCTTGTTCTACACCAGTTCCAACAAGTGGTGCGTCCGGTGTAATACATGGCACACTCTGACGTTGCATGTTTGTACCCATGAGCGCACGAGTCGCATCGTCGTGTTCCAGGAATGGAATCAAACTGGTAGCAATACTCAAAATTTGATTTGCAGAAACATCAAGATAATCAATATCATTGACATCCACAACTGATGGTTTTCCATGCAAACGAGCTGGCACACGTCCTTCAATCAAATATCCTTCGGCATCAACCGGAGTGCGGCTACTAGCGGTAATTACACGTTCTTCTTCAAAAGAGTTGAGGTATTTCACTTCATCAGTCGCACGAGAGCGAACCTTGATGGTTGCGTATTGTTTATTTTCTTTTTCAAGTTTTTTGGCAATCTCTGCAGTGATTTTTTCACCTGCTTTTACAATGCCTTTGATTTCTTCACGAGCAACTTCACCTTCAGTAAAACGGGCTTCGTTTGGTACTTCGTGAACAACTTTTTTGTATGGAGTTTCAATAAATCCATAACTGTTTACACGAGCATAACTTGAAAGGTGGCCGACAAGACCGATGTTTGGTCCTTCTGGAGTTGCAATAGGACAAATTCTTCCGTAGTGAGTAGTGTGCACATCACGAACTTCAAAGCCGGCACGATCACGTGACAGACCACCAGGACCCAGCGCAGACACACGACGTTTGTGTTCAAGTTCAGCAAGTGGGTTAATTTGATCCATGAACTGTGAAAGTTGTGAACTCATAAAGAATTCACGCACCGCACCAATGACTGGACGAGCATTGATAAGTTTACTTGAACTGAGACCCTGAACATCGTATGTACTCATGCGGTCTTTGATAATACGTTCCATACGAGCGAGACCAATGCGGAAACGATCTTGCACCAATTCTCCGACTGCGCGCACGCGGCGGTTTCCAAGGTGGTCAATATCATCTGGATCTTCTTGTGTTACGTTGAGACGTACGACTTCTTTCAAAGCGAGAAGAAGTTTTTCTGGTGAAAGCACGCGTTCTTCTTTGTTGTCGTATCCAGCTTCACCAATTCCTAAATTAAATTTTGTATCAAATTTGTATACACCTACGCGGCCGAGGTCATAACGGTCAAAGTTGAAAAACATGGAGTGCACCAAACTCTTGGCATTGTCAGCCGTTGCCAAATCTCCTGGACGAATACGTTTGTACACTTCAATCAAACCTTCATCTTGATTACTCGCAGCATCTTTTTTGAGTGTTGCTTCAACGTAATCAATATTTGGGTGATTATTTACATCTTTAAAAAGTTCAGTAATTTGTTCGTTGGTTGAATATCCAAATGCACGAAGGAGTGAAGTAGCAGCCACTTTACGTTTGCGGTCAACCTTAATCCAAATCACATTGTTCATGTCTGTTTCAATTTCAATCCATGCACCACGATTTGGAATCACTTTGGCTCCGTAAAATTTACGGTTACGAAGAATTTCAGCAGTAAAGTACGCACCTGGACTGCGGATAAGCTGAGAAATAACCACACGTTCAATACCGTTGATAACGTAGGTTCCACGTGGAGTCATGAGAGGCACGTCTCCAAGGTAAATTTCCTGCACATTACTTTGACTGGTACGTTTGTTCACCAATTTTGCTTTTACACGAAGTGGCGCTTCAAAAGAAATGTTCTTTTGGCGACAAGTTACTTCGTCAAATTTTGGTTCATCAATATAGTAATCTTCAAAATACAGTTCGAGGTCACGACCAGTGAAGTCAGTAATTGGAGAAATTTCTTCAAAAAGTTCTTTAATACCAGCATCCAAAAACCATTGGTAAGAAGTTTTTTGGATTTCAATCAAATCCAAAGTGTTGAGGATGGTATCTGCCTTGGTAAAAAATTTGCGCTGAGGTTCGGTGGTGGGATTGCGACGATATTTGTTGGCCATAGTGCAGGTGGATTTAAATGTTTCTTATAATGATAGTCCTTGTCATCCTGGGGGAGTTCCCATTCCCTCTTGAAAGGACAGGGACTATCGTACAAGAATAAATAAAATTTTTGGCTTATTTTAAATAAATTTACTTTCCTGTTTTTTTACGTAAAAAAACAAAAAAATAGGTTTATTGTGTAAACCGTTTCTTATGATTTTGAGGTACTGATAATAGGCATGCCAAGGCATTTACCTCACTGGGGAGTGAGTAAGTAGAAAGAAGTTTTTTGGCTTCTTTTAGCGTAAATTGTCTCGTTTGGTGCCTCGACCTCATTCCAGTAATCTGGGGCTTGCGCCCCAGATAAGCTCCTCGGTTCGAAAATATGAAAATACTTTTCATATTTTGCTCACCTTCGTCGCTTATCAGACCTGTCTGCCAAATGGAAGATTTCGAGATAGGGAAAAATGATCTTTTTTGGGATCTTTTTCAGTAACGCTATTATATATATGAAAGAGGGTTTTGTCAAGTGCACGGGGTGTGGGGATAAGTGCGTTGACAAAACATCAATCCAGGGATATTATCACCTATCCCTTTGGCCAATGGTTGGCTGAGTGAGGATACCACCTGAATTCCACGGATGAGAGAGGACCCCATGGCGAAAACCGAACCCCTTCCCCAGAGAAACCTGGAACTCAAAGAGGCGCCTTACCGAGGCGGAGACACGAGACCGAAGTACATGCTCCCCAACATCGTTCTGGATGTGCGCGAGGAGTGGGGCTTTCTCAAGGTAGATCAACCGGTCTACGTCCACCCCGCCGATGCCACAATCGAGGCACTCCAGGGGGTGCTCTACCAGGTTCCCCTCAAGTTCGAGTGGGAGACCACCGGACTCTGTGAGGTGACCTACCCCCCGCAGATGCGCCTCCTGGCCGCTTACGAGTGGCGACGCCGCTTCCCCAATCGGCACAACGGATGCCGCAAGATCGAGCAGGCGATCGACAACGGAGACGAGACGTTCGCTCCCTACAGGAAGACGCACGACGAACATCCGGGCAAGGGCAGCCACTGAGTCAGACTCACTCGGGGACAGGCTCTCCGCCACCGGTGATCACCACCGCAGGCGGAGACGCAGGCGCCGGAGAACCACACCCCACCATTCCCGTCGCGCAATAATATGTTGAAACCATTCGACGTATTATACAAACGGGAATGGTGAAGATATAAAAAGAATCCTGATTTTGTCAGGGTTCTTTTTTTGTTTCTCTCTAAAAAAATTACAGTACATGACCCCGGGTGAACAAAGAGCCTATCTCTTGTTCACCCGGTTGCCCGCGGAGACACCGCCTGTTTCAGGTGACCGAAGTTGTCACCTCCACCAGGACCAGCGGCGCACGAGTGATCTCGCTGCGGGACGAAGCAGAGATCCAGGAAGGGCCAAAGGGAAACCCCTCGGCCTCCAGCGCCATCACGAAGTGGGGACGACTACGACTATCCAGCCGAATGGTCACGGCCATGATGGGCCACGCCTTCCATGCCGGAGGAATATCCTGAGGGCTCGCGAGCAAGCTCGCCAGATGCACCTCGCCCATAGCACCGGGAACCTGGCGAGCCGCATCGAGGAGGTTGCTCGCCCAGAGTGAAGGCTTGTGCAACTCCCAGAGACCGAGAGTGACATAGCCGAGCGGCCCAACCAGGTATGGCTCTTGAAAAGGCTGCATACGGCCGAACCACCGCTCGTTGATGTGACTCTTCTCGACCACGATCGTGACCGAACCCAGATCTTCCCTCAGACGACCGAATTCAGAACTCATTCGAGACTGTCCTTCCTACTTTTCGTTGTTTTTGCGCACTTGTCTGTATTTCTCTATACTCCCAAAAAGTGATCTCGTCAAGTATTTTCATTCATACCACATTTGTGATAAAATATATAAATTCATTCTATGCCACGTAAATCTCGCGACGAAGAATCCTCATACAACCCAACACTTTCACACGGTGTCATTGCCATCGTGCTTTTGATTGCAGCCGGCATTATTTCACTCAGTTTTTTTGACAAAGCTGGAGCACTTGGTGTTATGCTCAATCAATATGTTTTGAGTTTTCTTTTTGGTTCCATGCGTTATGGTATTCCATTTATTTTACTTATCTACGTTTGGTACTTACTTCAGGGAATTACACCACTCAAACATCCCACTCACAGCTTTGGAACATTTTTATTTTTTCTCAGCACGTCTGGTCTTTTTCATCTTTCCTTTGATACAGTCAACATGCTTGATGAAGCCATCCAAGGACATGGTGGTGGAATTTTTGGCATGATTGCCTGGCCCCTCAAAACATATGTCAGCAGTATTGGTGCAGCGCTTATCCTTATTGGTATCATGCTTATTGGTTTACTTTTACTGTTCCGTTCATTACTTCCAGCCATTGTAGGACGTATCAACAAAACCCGTGCTCAGTTTACAGATTTGCGTGAATCCATGAAAACTCCGCTTTCTCCTTTTGCCGAAGAGAAACAACGCATGTTCAAATTTTCTCAAAACTCTGGTGAAGAAAAAGAACAAAAAGATTCTCGACTGTTTTGGAGTAAAACCGTAGGTTCAAAATTATTTAAAAAATCTCCTGTGCCAGTAGATGAAGAAAAAACACAAGATGAAGATGAAGAAAGTGAACAAACCGAAGATGAAACCAGCGAAGACAACGAGGAAACGCAAGAAGTATTTCCAAAGAGAAATCCTGCAGAAGATATGGCAGCGGCTCGCGCTGAAGCGATCAACATGCCACCAATGTGGCAACGCCAAGTGGTAGTCAAAGAACTTCCTCCGATTAACTTGCTCGTGAGTAGAAAAGAAAAACCAACCAGTGGTGATATCAAATCGAACATGCAAATGATTGAAGACACACTGCGTGAATTTAATATTGGTGTAGAAATGGGAGAAGTTCGTGTGGGACCAACCGTCACACAATATTCTTTGAAACCAGACAAAGGAATGAAACTCTCACGTATTACCTCTCTTTCAAATGACTTAGCACTGGCTTTGGCAGCACACCCAATTCGTATTGAAGCACCAATTCCAGGAAAGTCTCTCGTTGGTATTGAAGTACCAAACCACAAAGCAGCCATGGTTTCATTTCGTGAACTTTTGGAAGCACCAGAATTCATGACCCGCAAACACAACATGATGATTGGACTTGGTAAAGATGTTGGGGGCAAGGTTTGGTTTGCTGACTTGCCACGCATGCCCCATCTTCTTATTGCGGGAACCACAGGTTCAGGAAAAACCGTATGTATGAATACCATTATTTTGAGTTTACTGTTCCAAAACACTGCAGAAACACTCCGTTTTATTATGGTAGATCCAAAACGTGTGGAACTTACTTTATACAACGGCATCCCCCACCTCCTTACCCCCGTTATTACCAACACACAAAAAACTGTCAATGCACTTAAATGGGCTATTGGTGAAATGGAACGACGTTTTGAAGTGCTCTCACAAGCACACAATCGTGACATTACTACCTACAATGAGCAAAATCCTGAAACACGCATGCCCCACATTGTCTTTGTGATTGATGAACTTGCAGATCTTATGGCTACAGCAGCAGGTGAAGTTGAAGCTGGAATTATTCGTTTGGCGCAAATGGCACGTGCCGTTGGTATTCACTTGATTGTGGCAACGCAGCGTCCAAGTGTTGACGTTATTACAGGTCTTATGAAAGCAAATATTCCTGCACGTATTGCATTCTCCGTTGCCTCTGTAATTGACTCTCGTACAATCCTCGACTCACCAGGTGCAGAAAAACTTCTGGGTCGTGGTGACATGCTTATGCAAACGGCAGAACTTTCTAAACCGGTTCGTATTCAAGGAGCGTTTATTTCTGAAGAAGAAATGAAAAAAGTCGTTGAATACCTCAAAAGCGGTGAAGCCCCAGTCTATGACGAATCCATTGTAGAAAAACCAGGTGCCGGAAGTACGGCCAATATGTTTGGTGGTGCCAGTGATGGACACGATGAATTGTTTGACGAAGCCAAATCTGCTATACTGGAAGCGGGCAAAGCGTCTGCTTCTCTTTTGCAACGCCGTCTCAAGGTTGGATACGCTCGTGCCGCACGACTTCTTGATGAACTTGAAGAATCCGGTATTATTGGACCAGGAGACGGAGCCAAACCTCGTGAAATTTTGGTGACAGAAACAGAAGTTGAATCTACTATGCACTCTGGTGGTGAATTTACCGCCTTTAACCCACCTCGTCCTGCACCAGTACTCCAAGCACCAGTTGATGATGAAGAAGAAATCGATGAAGCTGAGGAAGATTTGGATGAAGCAGAAAACGATGAAACAACTGACGAAGATGAAGAAACACCTCCAGAAGATAAAAATGACGAAGACGAAAAAGAAAAATAATTATACTCATACTTCAAACGTGAAAAACACTGCTCAGTCCAATTAAAAATATGGAACTCACCAAAAAAAAATTAAAGCCAGCAGAGTCAATTTCATTTCAACTCAAACATGCTCGTGAAGAGCATCATTTGAGTATACCCGAAGTCGCTGACAGACTCAAAATGAGTAAAGAGCATATTGAACTTATTGAATCTGGCGACTATAGTCGACTCCCCTTTGCACTTATCTACCAAAAAAAATTACTTGGTAATTATGCCGAACTTGTCGACCTAAACAAAGAAACTCTTTTGCAACAATTCCAAGTAGAACAGTGTCCTGCAGTAAATCTTCCACAAATAAAATTTCGAAGACTTCATGAAAAAAAATTTACCCTCCCCTTTGTACTTCGTATTGGTGCCATTTCACTGTCTACGTTTGTACTTCTTGGATACTTTGTTTTTCAAATTAAACAAATTGTCAAACCACCAGAACTCACACTCGTAGCGCCACTTGATGGGTTGGTCACCAAAGACGAATCCATAGAAGTAAAAGGCAAAACAGAAAGCGAAGTCCGAGTCATGATCAATGGTAAAGAAGTGAAACATGGCGAACAAGGTGACTTTCAAGAACCTCTCACTTTGGCTCCTGGGGTAAATACTATTGTCATATCAGCTACATCAAAACATGGCAAGACCGCTACACTCACCCGCTATGTCGTCGCCCAAAAAGATACCCAATTTTCTTTGGGAGCAAGCACTGTTTCACAAAATTGACAACTCTCAGAAAACACCGTACCATAAGAGCATGAAGATAAGAGCCATGCTCTTTTTTTATCCACAGATTTTAGGAAAACTTCATAAAAACTTTAAGAAAACTTTATCTCTGGTGTGATACCATAGAAGTATAAGCCTGTCAGCAATGTAAGTTTTAACCCTCTCACGTATGGCAAAAGTCAACGAAGAAGTGCAAGCCAAGCTCAAGGCAGCGCAATCCGCAATTGAGCAAATTAAAGAACGTTTTGGTGATGGCTCCATTATGAAATTTGGTGAAGCCAAAACCATGGCAGTAGACGCTGTACCAACAGGTTCTATTTCCATGGATATTGCTCTTGGTGTCAAAGGTGTACCACGCGGCCGCGTTATTGAAATTTTTGGACCAGAAGCCAGTGGTAAAACCACTTTGGCACAACATATTATCTCTGAAGTACAAAAACAAAATGGTATTGCTGCATTTATTGACGCCGAGCACGCACTTGATCCAGACTACGCCCGCAAAATTGGAGTTGATGTAGATAACCTGCTTATTTCACAACCAGATACAGGTGAACAAGCTCTGGAAATTTTGGAAACCCTGGTCCGATCCAACGCAGTTGATGTTGTAGTGGTTGACTCAGTAGCAGCCCTGGTACCAAAAGCCGAAATTGAAGGTGAAATGGGAGAATCTCACATGGGACTTCAAGCCCGTCTCATGAGTCAGGCTTTGCGTAAGCTCACTGGTATTATTAGTAAAACCAAGACCGTAGTTATTTTTATCAATCAGGTACGTCAAAAAATTGGAATTGTCTTTGGAAATCCTGAAACGACGACTGGTGGAAACGCTTTGAAATTTTATTCTTCTGTTCGTATTGAAATCCGCCGTGCTGCACAAATCAAACAAGGAGACAAAATTATTGGAAACCGTGTAAAAGTCAAAGTAGTAAAAAACAAAGTAGCAGCACCATTTCGTACCACTGAATTTGATATCATGTACAACGAAGGAATTTCTGTTTCTGGAGATTTGCTTGATACAGGTGTGACTCACCGCGTCATCAACAAATCTGGAAATAGTTACAGCTTTGGTGAAGAAAAACTTGGTGTCGGCCGTGAAAAAGCCAAAGAATATTTGAAAGCCAACCCTAAACTCATGAAAGAAATCAACAAACAAGTATGGGAAGCATTTGAACGAGGAGAGCTCCCTGAAGAAGAAAAAGGCATCCCAGGTGAAGCCGAAGAAGCTTTTGAAGGATAAGTACCACAAAATAAAAACCACCGATTTATACGGTGGTTTTTTGTAGAGATTCAATTTAGTAATCTTTTGGTCCATCACTATAATCATCTTCGATATCATCGTCTTCGTCATCGTCATCTTCTCCATCAAATTCATCTTCGTCATCACTCGCGGTTGTTTTTCTTTTTATAGGAGCGATGTCATCATCTTCGCCAAATTCCTCGTCCATAAGACCTCCAATAGCAGCATCCCACATTTCATCCACATCTTGTTCGAGTTCCAAGTCCTCAGAGTGATCTGAATGCCATTGTTCAAAAGCAACGCGAAGTTCGTCAACATCAGTAGCATTTTCAAAAGCATCTTCAAGGAGGGCAAAACTTTCTTGATGACGCAGTGCCGCAGTCTGCTCCATTTCTTCAAACATTGATTGAACATGTACAAGAAGAGCAGATTTTACTTTTGGAAAGGATTCTTTCATAAAGGAAATTTAATATTGATAGACACGAATATACCATAGAAATAGAATTTTGCAAATGGTACTCCATGTGGAAAAGCTGTGGGCAAAAGAGGGTTGACTTTTTTTGCTGAATGGAGGGATAATTTTATCCCTTGAAGGTTCGGCCTGCTTCAGCTACAATATCTCTACTCGCAAAGCTCTATTCAAATATCTCAGCAAACTCGATTTTTTCTCATTTACCTGTTTATGCAAAACTATACTCTTATTTCATGGAACGTGAATGGTATTCGTGCTGTGCTCAAAAAAGGTTTCATGGATTTTTTACAAAAATATGATCCAGATATTTTGTGTTTGCAAGAAACCAAAGCAGAACGTGGACAAGTGGAAATTGATTTGGCTGGATACGAAGAATATTGGAATAGTGCACAAAAAAAAGGCTACTCAGGCACAGCCATTTTTTGTAAACAAAAACCACAGAGTATTCAATTTGATTTAGTGAGTGGCAAAAAAATTGACATGATGGATACCGAAGGACGAGATGCACAACTTGAAGGACGTGTGGTTACCGCAGAATTTGAAAAATTTTTTGTGGTATGTGTGTATACACCCAATAGCAAAGACGATTTATCACGTATTCCACTTCGATACAACCAGTGGGATCCAGCATTTCTGCAGCATCTCAAAAATTTGGAAAAGAAAAAACCAGTGATTGCTTGTGGAGACTTTAATGTAGCGCATGAAGAAATAGATTTGGCGCGCCCCAAAGATAATATTGGACTCAAAGGTTTTACTGCCGAAGAACGTGAACGCTTTGGAGATTTTTTGCGTGCAGGCTTTATTGATACCTTTCGTGAATTTCATCCTGGTGAGGTGGCACAATATACCTGGTGGAGTCACTGGGCAAATGCACGTTCACGCAATGTAGGGTGGCGCATTGACTATGTGCTGGCGAGCAAGCAGTTGAAAAAAAATATTACAGATACGTTTATTTTACCCGAGGTGATGGGGTCTGATCATTGTCCGGTGGGGGTGAAAATAAAAATTTAATGGTGCTAAAAATTTTGATAAACAAAAAAATCTCGTTTGGTGCGAGATTTTTTTGTTCACTTTTTAAAAACCATGTTTGGTGTGCAAAAAGTGTGGCTTGGCTGCGTGTCGATCGAACGACGCGCTACCAACAGCCTGATGAACATTTCCCCCGAGCGCGGG
Source organism: uncultured Gammaproteobacteria bacterium (assembly GCA_964566225.1). Classification (GTDB taxonomy): domain Bacteria; phylum Patescibacteriota; class Patescibacteriia; order Magasanikbacterales; family UBA922; genus CAYTKU01. Next base: position 53,116 of record CAZMHV010000002.1, on the reverse strand, counting down.
GTAGAGAGTGCCTGACGGCTCTCTCATCCATCCACTCTGCCTGGCACGGAGCCAAGGCATTGGAAGAGGGCGCTCCCTCGCGAAGATCAGGGGCGGCAGAAGCTGCCGATGCCCCAGTCGCTCCGGCCGCTGCTCAGGCGGGTGGAACGGGGGTGGCCGTGCGGCGCGCGTGACGAGGCGGCGATGCTGACGTTGCCGAGCTTGGAGACCAGGAGGCCGCCACCGCACGACCGATGGGTCGAGCGACTGCTCATGAGGTCGAACGCCCGCTGACGATGGTGGCCGCCCTGCGCCGAAGCCGCTCCGCAGCCATGACCACCGTGACTCGCCGCCTGTCTCGTCTTCTGCGGGGGACTGGGCCCCATGCACTGGTATCGCTTCATGCGATCCCCTTCATTTCGATGTGCGCCTCCCACAGGCACACGAGTCTTCCTCCTCAATATGGAGTTCAATCGTCGAAGGATACGACGAGAGAAACCGCTTGGGGTGCGGTGAGAAAGAGACAAAAATGAGATTGGACAATAATAACACCAACAAGATGTTCTTACTGTCCAACCCCAATTATTTTGAGTGGATGGAATAAATTGTAATGTTCCGTATAGGTCTCAATCAAGATTTTCATCTTTTGAAACACAAAGCCAATTCTACTCTACAATGCTTTTAGAGTCAAGAAAAATGGGGATAAAAAAAATCCTTTGTACGTATAAAGGATTCTTTTTACTGCTACAAAAACAAATTTTTGTTTGCAAAGCAGTCAACGCGGCGGGATACAGGTCAATTCCTGTTCCCGCCGCTGCTCAAAAGAGCGTCCCCTTCCCTGCCGTTGAATGACGTTCGTGCTGTGCACGAGGGTCACTGCTTGGCAAGAAAGGGTTCACACAGCGCGCCGGTGGCGGTTCAGCGGAGCTCGGCGAGGACCTGTTCGGGCGTCTTGCGGTTCACCGAGAGGACGAAGGTGGCCGCGTCTGCGATGGTCTGGAAGCCGATGTCATCCGGGATCTCGCCGATCCGGCTGGAGTCGATGGTGCCCTGCCAGGCGGTGATGGCCGTGTTGCCGATCGCGTTGACGAAGGAGATGGAGGCCTCGCCGCCGGGGAGCTCACGCTTCGCGATCTTCGCCAGGGCCTTGTCGAACTCCTTCTTCCCCGTGTTGCCCGTGCCGTCCTTCATGCCGAAGACGTTGGCGACCGCCTCCTCGAGGCCGGTGAGGATGCCGTAGGCCACGCCCTCGAGCTTCGGCCCGAGATTCTCGGTGTCGAACTTGATGGCGTCGCCGTTCCAGCGGAGGTAGGCCAGGTTGATGAACGCGGCGACCTTCGGCTTGTCGCGCATGACGAGATCCAGGTAGCTGCCCTCGCCGTACTTCTTCTTCCGCTTCAACTGATTGTTCAATGGACAATCTCCACCGACTTATGTCTGTAAACTCACTCCCCGAAACACTCAGGGTTTGAGACGGGCCAATCGGCAAGCCCACTTCCGCGCACTGTTGTGGCGCAGCTTGCAAAAGATAAATTTCTTCTCCAAGCTGCGTCACAAATACACTGTGTGATATATGATAAAAAAAGAACAATCCGATTTCTCGGATTGCGATATATTAGAGCATTTTTTTCTCTTTGTCAAGAGAAAAATGTGGACAAAGCCACAAAACTTACGAATTAAAAAAGACTCAATATCTTGGCGCCGTCCTACTCTTGCCTTGCGACTACCATCGGGGCTGACGGGCTTAACTTCCGAGTTCGGGATGGGATCGGGTGTACCCCCGCCGCAAAAGGCACCAAGATATTGAGTCCTTTAAATTGTAATATAAATTGAAGTGAAACTGCTGAGCGCACAAGTAAACTTATTTGCTTCAAAAAAATTCGCATATTGCGCTTTTTCAGAAGTAAATAAGTTTACTTGTGTGCGAGGAAAATTTCTCCAAAGCACCACTTTGTGCTTCTGTGATACACTCGACATATTAGTACACCTCGGCTAAACGTATTACTACGCTTTTACCTAGTGCCTATCAACCACATAGTCTCTATGGAGTCTCAAATGAACGGTAATCTCTGGAACGGCTTCACGCTTAGATGCTTTCAGCGTTTATCCGTGCCGAACGTAGCTACCCGGCATTGCCCTTGGTAGGTACAGCCGGTACACTAGAGGTTCGTCCTTCCCGGTCCTCTCGTACTAGGGAAGGGTTCCATCACCATTCGGCGCCCACAACAGATAGGAGACCGAACTGTCTCACGACGTTCTGAACCCAGCTCGCGTACCGCTTTAATTGGCGAACAGCCAAACCCTTGGGAGCTTCTCCACCCCCAGGATGCGATGAGCCGACATCGTACTTTGTTCCACATTTTCGTGTGGCGTAGACTATATCTTCTTCTTGTTCTGGATGTTAGCGGAAACCGATCGAATGATCGGGCGTGAACCGCGTGATCTCAGTTTTGACTGTAACAAGAGTCTGCGTCTTACCTGTGACCAAAGTCACAAGTCTCACCTTTCGGATCAGTCGTTACGGGGTCATCAGGTCGAATGACCTGAGACTTCCCACGGGGTTGCCGGGTAGTCGCCTAAGGCGACCCTGACGGGTTCTCCGTTATAAGCAGATTTTTTTTATGGTCTTGATCTATCTAATTTATAATTTAGTCGAAAAGATTTGGATAAACATCACTGTTTAAGCACCCCGATTATGTTAAGGTGCCAAACCGCGCCGTCGCTATGGACGCTTGGGCGCGATCAGCCTGTTATCCCCAGAGTAGCTTTTATCCGTTGAGCTTCCGCCATCCTATATTGAACGGTCGGATCACTAACTTCCACTTTCGTGACTGCTCGGGCAGTAACCCTTGCAGTAAAGCAAGCTTTTGCGTTTGCGCGTCCAGTCCGATTTCCATCCGGACTAAGCTTACCTTTGTAAACGCCTCCGTTACACTTTAGGAGGCAACCGCCCCAGTTAAACTACCCACCAGACACTGTCTCCCTATCCAGATAATGGATTGGGATTAGGAACACTACAACATTAGGGTGGTGTCTCATTGGCGCCTTTTGGGCTCCCACCTACGCTGAACAAATGAAGCAGTATCCCAATGTCAAGCTATAGTAAAGCTTCATGGGGTCTTTTCGTCTAGTTGCGGGTACGTCGCATCTTCACGACACTTGCATTTTCGCCGAGTACATGGTTAAGACAGTCTTCAAATCGTTATGCCATTCGTGCGGGTCGGAACTCACCCGACAAGGAATTTCGCTACCTTAGGACGGTTATAGTTACCGCCGGCGTTCATCAGCGCTTCAGATCAAGGCTGCCCTCGGTAAACCGAGTTGACCTCTCCCCTTAACGTTCTGACACTGGCCAGGCATCACCCTCTATACGTTAGCTTGCGCTTTTGCAGAGAGCTGTGTTTTTGGTAAACAGTCGCTTGAAGTCTTTAGCTGCGCCCCACCATAAAGTGGGGAGGCCATATCCCGAAGTTACGGCCGCTATTTTGCCTAGTTCCTAAACCATGTTTCTCTCGTACGCCTTGGTCTTCTCGACCTATCCACCTGTGTCGGTTTCCGGTACGATTTGATACAGCCACGCGTTTACCTACTTTTCTTGACACCTCTCTAGCCTACATTGCCCTCTTCTTGCGATTTGGACTGCGCCTTTCGGCACGTGCATAACCATGATCACGCATAGACCGTTGAGATGTGCATAGATAAACAAACTGTACCAAGTGCAGGAATATTAACCTGCTGTCCATCGGCTACGCCCTTCGGCCTCACCTTAGGATCGACTAACCCAGGGACGATTCTCGTTGCCCTGGAAACCTCGGATTTTCGGCGTTTCAGATTTTCACTGAAATTTGTGCTACTTGTGCCTACATTCTCACTTCTGTACACTCCACCGTGGCTCACGCCTTCAGCTTCTGTGCGTACAGAACGCTCCTCTACCGCTCTACGATAAAATCGTAAAACCCGTAATTTCGGTACGATGCTTAGCCCCGGTACATTTTCCGCGCGAAAACTCTTGACCAGTGAGCTGTTACGCTATCTTTAAAGGATGGCTGCTTCTAAGCCAACCTCCTGGTTGTATAAGAATTATCACCACGTTTTACACTTAGCATCGATTTAGGGACCTTAATTGACGGTCTGGGCTGTTTCCCTTTTGACCAATGGAGCTTAGCCCCCATAGTCTTACTTGTATGCTCTAACATCTGGTATTCGGAGTTTGATTGAAATTGGTATCCCGAAGGACCCAGATCTCATCCAGTGCTCTACCCCCAGACTTATACATACAGCTAGCCCTAAAGCTATTTCGAGGAGAACCAGCTATCACCGAGTTCGATTAGAATTTCTCTCCCATCCACAGCTCATCCCCTTGCGTTGCACGACAAGTGGGTTCGGTCCTCCCTTTGACTTTCGTCAAAGTTCAACCTGTCCATGGATAACTCACCCGGTTTCGGGTTATATACATGCAACCAAACGCCCGTTAAGACTTGGTTTCCCTACGCCTTCCCACAGTTATGCGGTTAAGCAAGCTACACATATATACTCGTAGGCTCATTCTTCAATAGGAATACCGTCACCACCTTGCGGCGGCTCCGGCTCATTGTATGCAAACGGTTTCAGATACTATTTCATCGCCCTCACCGGGCTGCTTTTCACCTTTCCCTCATGGTACTTGTTCACTATCGATCATTATAAGTATTTAGCCTTAGACCAATAGTCGGCCTAGATTCCGACGAAATTTCTCGTGTTTCGCCGTACTCAGGAAATCAACCAAACGGAAGAAAGTATTTTGTCTACAGGTCTATCACCTTCTTTGGAATCCCTTTCAAGAGATTTTCGACTATAGTAACTTCTCGTTTGTGAGCATCACAGGTAGCTCATGTCGCTCCTTCAACACCTATATGGCAACGGCCTGTCCTTTAAGCATACTGTCAAAATTGTCCGAAGACTTTCCTTTCAGTATACAACACACATATAGGTTTGGGCTTTTCCCTTTTCGCTCGCCACTACTCAGGGAATTTTGTAACAATCAACTCTCAATACCCGTACCTTGCGGCAAGGGATTGAAAGTTGAAGGTTATCACAGTAGTTTTCTTTTCCACTGGTTACTGAGATGTTTCACTTCACCAGGTTAACTTTACGCACCTATGTATTCAGTACGTAATACGCTGAAATTCATCAACGTGGGTTCCCCCATTCGGAAATTCCCGGGTCAAAGGTTGCTTAGCACCTCACCGAGACTTATCGCAGCTTGCTACGTCCTTCATCGTCTTATAATGTCGAGGCATCCACCGTTTGCACTTATTGCATATCACAGAAACACAAAAATGTGCTTCTTTATTTTTAATCCTCAATTTATTTACTGCATGAATTGTAAAGGTCAAACAAGTCCTTTCGTAATCAATCATTCAATCTTGCCGATGTTTTCTAGAAGCTAGAACTCATTGGCAAGGGTGAATTTTGAGTTTAAAAAAACCGCATCAAGCGGTACGGCGTTGGCCTACTGCTCGGATTCTCTATGAATGTATTGTGAGAAGAATACGCATTGCTATTTTGTATTCAGTTTTCAATGACATTCCAGAGGTCCGAAAAGTGGACGTGGTCTCGAGAAATCGAGATCCCAACAAGTTGGGAGTGTTTCCTGAATCAATCAGGTTATTTAAGCGCTCCGACATTTTATATGTTTTTGTTTCCCCTGTCAAGAGGGGGGTTTTCCACAGTTTTGGGGATAACTTTTAAATCTTGAAAAAGACTTGTTTTTTGCCTCATTTTAAGCTTATAATGAGTAGATATTCCTATGTTCAAATCTTTTCTCCGCGAGTTTTTCGTCTTCGGCCTCAAACAAGCCCGCGCGTGTATTTTTGTTGGCCTGTTTATTGCCCTCCTATTTGCCTCCAACCATGTGCCCCTTTTGGGCTTTCACCGCTATGATTTTCTCTTTGTAGGGTCAGTTTTGATTCAAATAGTCTTAATTGCCACCAAAATTGAAAGTGTGGACGAAGCCAAAACCATTTTTTTGTTTCACATTATTGGACTGGTACTCGAAATTTTCAAAACACATCCCAGCATTGGGTCCTGGAGCTATCCCGAAGAAGGCTTTTTTAAAGTGATGAATGTACCACTCTACAGTGGATTTATGTATGCAGCTATTGGCAGTTATATCTCGCAGGCATGGAGACAAATGGATGTGACCCTCAGTAATTTTCCTCCCTATCGTTACACCATTCCACTTTCAATTTTCATTTATGTAAATTTTTTTACACATCACTGGCTCCCAGACTTTCGATGGATTCTCATGACAGCAGTCGTTATTTTATTTTGGAAAACACGTGTGTATTTTACAGTGATTGAAAAAGCGCGAAACATGCCTATGAGTGTGGCCTTTGTGCTCATGGCTTTTTTTATTTGGATTGCAGAAAATATTTCTTCGTACCTCGGTGCATGGAAATATCCAGATCAAATTCATGAGTGGAATGTGGTTTCATTCAACAAAATTTCTTCGTGGACACTGCTCGTGATTATTAGTTTCATTATTGTGGCTGATTTAAAATATTTTAAAAAAATGAAAGCACAAAAATAATATGATGAAAATTACTCTTGTTTGTTTGGGAAAACTCAAAGAAAATTATTGGAAAGAAGCAGAGGCAGAATATTTAAAACGCCTCACGCCATACGCAAAAATCAAACTGGTAGAAATTGCAGAAGAACCATTTCGTGAAAGTGACGACAGAGACAAAATAAAAGAAAAAGAAGCCCAAAAAATAAAACAACACCTGAGTGCAGGTGCTGTGGTGTTGGCTTTGCATGAACGCGGCAAAGAATTTACTTCTGTGGAATTTTCAAAATTTTTAGAACAAAATTCTACACGTGGTGAAGAGATTACTTTTGTGATTGGTGGACCACTTGGACTCCACGAATCCATTTTACAACTCTCGCACTCACAAGTTTCTCTTTCACAGTGTACCTTTCCACACCAAATGGTACGAACTATTTTGCTTGAACAAATATATAGAGCATCCACTATTTTAAATGACAAACAATATCACTACTAAAATTTTATACTTCTTTTTTACTTAGGATCGCGTTCCATTCTTTTTCTGTCACTGGCTGCACAGAAAGTCGAGACTTTTTGAGCAGCGCCATGTTTTTGCAAGCGGCAATGGTTTTTACTTCTTGAAGTGAAATTGATCTTGGCAGGAGTTTCACAGGTGCAATATCTACACACCCCCACATACCCGTATCATCGGTAGAGTCTTGGTGCGCCTCGGCAATAACCTCAACAATTCCAACAATCGCAGGATTTTTGACACTGGTATAAAAAAATGCCACATCCCCCACCTGCATTTTTTTCATGTTGTTGCGCGCTTCATAACTGCGTACTCCGGTCCATTCGGTTTTCTTTTCTCTCACCAAATCTTCCCAGCTATATGTCTCTGGGTCAGTTTTTATAAGCCAATAGTTCATACAATTTTATTTTTTACGGCTTTGCCTTTACTAAAATCTTCAATGGCTGCAATACTGGTTTGAAAAATTCTTTCTACGGCTTCAACAGTATTAAATGCATTGTGTGGAGTCATGAGCACACGGTCATGGTGCATAAGAAAATGATTCGCTTCACACATTTTTTTTGCCTTGGGATTTTGTGGTTCACAGAGTCCCTTTACATATTCTTCTCCATCAATTACATCGAGGCCAGCACCAGCAATAATTCCTTTTTTGAGAGCCTGAGCCAAAGCAACTGAATCAACCACAGGACCACGGGAGGTGTTAATAAGAATACTCCCCTTTTTCATGTGCCCAAATGTTTCTTTGTTGAGAAGGTGCGTGGTTTCTTTGAGGAGTGGTACATGCAAAGACACAATATCTGAACTCGCAAGTAACTTTTTTAACGAGACATAGGTAAAGTTATTTTGTTGTTGCAGTTCTTTACGGGGAAACGCATCAGAGGCCAAAACTTTGACACCAAATCCTTGGAGCATTTGAATAAAATGAATTCCAATTTTGCCGGTGCCCACCACACCCACTGTTTTGCCCTGCAAATCATGTCCTTTGAGACCACGGCAATCAAATACTCCGTTTTTTACACAGACATTGGATGCAGGAATATTTTTCAAAATTGAAAGCATCAAGGTAAACGCATGTTCTGCGACAGTGACCTCACCATAGGCAGGTACATTACATACGGTAATACCTCTTTTTTTGGCAGCCTCAAGATCAATATTGTCGTAGCCAGTCGAAAGAGCGACAATCAATTTTAACTGTGGCATTTTTTGCAATATTTTTTCAGTTATTTTGGAATCCACAAAAACACCAAGCACCTCGGTGGAAGCACGCACATTTTTTTCATTCACAGCTGCTGTAAAAAATTGAAGTGGAAAACCCACAAGATTTTTTTGTACAAAATTTTTCATGGCAGGATCCATGGATAGATAAAACGCACACTGTGGTTTGTAACTTTTTTTCATATATTCAAAAACAACAAAATTTTAAAATAAAACCAAACAACTTCCACCATGTTCACTTTCTTGAAAGTCAAGCACCAGTGGATTTTTGTGCAGCGCACCATGAACCGCTTCTGCAAGTTTTCCAGTGCCAATCCCATGCACCACTTTACAGTATCTTGCGTTAGTATTAAATACCCTATACAATTCTTTTTCAAGTTGATCAAGGGCATCAGAAATAGTATCGGTGCCATGCAAATCAATGGTGATAATTTGGTGATCAATATGTGCAGCAAAAAATTTATCTTGCATACGAAAACATTTTCGCTTTTAGGTTAAAAAGTTATTTCTTCAAAAAAAGAGATACAGCTATTGTATCTCTTTTCTTCTATTCTGTGAAACTTTGGTGCCGGGGAGAGGACTTGAACCTCCATGCCCGAAGGCGATAGTTCCTAAAACTATTGCGTATACCATTTCGCCACCCCGGCATATTTTTAATTTATATAATTTTTTGCCAATGTATATTTTCTTGTCAGACAATACTTGAATCCATCATAGTATAAATTTGATAGTAACTTTTTTGAAGCAGTCATAGCATATGCCAACACAAAAATATCTTTTCGTGTTTGTATATAACCGCTTATACCCCGTTTTTTTGTTTCTTTTAGTATCCACTCTAAAAAAACTCTACTCGCTGAACACAAACGTACTCTTAACTGGAGATTTTTACTTTCTGGATGAGCAAAAGCATTAATATTACCATCACCGTCAATGCATCCACGTAAAAAGTCAAAGAAAAAGTTTTCGGGTATATTTAACATCCCAAGTGTTTTTGACTTTCTTTGTGTCAGCCCAATAGAGAGTAAAAATTTATAAAACAAAATATCTCCAACTTGAATTACATAATATTTCTTTTCTCCACCTCCACCTCGACTTTTGCGACTAACCACATTACTTAACTTTAATACTTCTTTAAAGAGCTCAACTAACTCAGAATCTTTTGAAGTAAAGTTAATTGTCCTACCATTGGGAGATAAATTTCCATCAGTAGCGATAAGCCCGATTATATAGGCAAAATCAGAGGACCATTCAATTTTTACTTTTGCAAGAGGTTTCATATCTTAATAGTATACCATACTAAGGCATATAGTGCATACCAAAGATATAATCAAACCTTGAGTAAAAAGACTCTACCACTTTAAACAATTTTTTTCAAGTTTCAAAGGAATAAAGAGAGGGTTGATTTTGGTTATTATACATCTACTTTCTTTAACGTTTCCTTATGTTTCAAATACACCTGCAACTTACACCACGGAGCCAAAAGCCAGTTATTTTTAAATTCGCCAGACAAAATTTTTGCTTCAATTTCTTCGGCTGTAAAAAAATGTATTTCATGAATTTCGCCAGCTTCTTGATGACGATTTCCACGTGGTTCTAAACCACTCGCAAAAAATACAGGAGCCGTTTGACTTGATCCACCAGGATCAATAGCTATGACTCCGAGATCAACCCAGGTTTGTGCGGTATATCCTGTTTCTTCTTGGAGTTCTCGCTCAGCAGCTGCCAAAAACATCTCACCTGGTTCAACTCCACCTACAGGAAAACACCACACCCAATCTTTTATTGGATACCGCCACTCTCGTAGCACCAAAAACCTTCCGTCAGCACGCTGAGGAATAATAAGTGGTCCAGCATCCACTCGTTCGTGAAATGCATATTCCCCTTTTTGACCACCTGGAAATTCTATTTCGTCCACATTGAACCTCACCCATTTATTTTCATAAATTGTTTTGTGTTTCAACGTTTTGATCATACAAAAAATTAATCGTCCTACGAAAAAATTCTACCACACAAGTGCGATATCTTCAAATAAAAATATTTGCGACTAAAAATTGACAAAAAGACATATTTTGATTATCTTTAACCAGCACTTTTTCCAAAAAGGAATAGAGAATGAAAAAGCCATTCTGGGCAGGATCTCTCGAACTGACGCTGACGGTCATCCGTTTGTTCGCAACTGCGATCTACATCCCGCTTCTGTATCCATGGATTTTGTTTCTCTGCGAGACAACGGCCATGACCGTGGAACGAATCTCCGGAGTCGGGTTCATGACGATACTCTCCGCTCTCATCTCAGACTGGATGGTATTACGAGAAAACATACTCATCAGAAAGTATCTCGAATACCTACTCCTTCGTCGAGGAGGCGCCCGCGACAGCGTGGTCAAACTCCTCGAACAAGAAGCGGGGCTCAGTTCGTGGGTGACTGAGCCAAGTTTCCAAATTGTGAAATCTTCGGATTTCACTGCCTACAACATCCACAACTGGTGCCAAAGAGCACTCACCAACCTCTCGTCCGAAAAGAGTGAACTCCAAAAATCGCGAGCAGCGATTTTTCTTCTCGAGACTCTGTGCAACATTGTACTCGACCGATACTATTCGAGACGACAGAGAAAAAAATATATCAGCTGCCTCGCCGCCATCGAGCGAGCAGTACGGATCGAAGATCTGCCCACAGCGATACTTACTCGTTCCCCGCCTCAATAAAAAGTGCCCACCAAACAAAACAACCCCTATCCAGTTCTGTTTTTATTTTTTGAAAATAGAAAAGGAGGCAGGGGTTGTTTTTATAATTTTTACTTTACACCACAATCACCACCGGCAACACCATCGGCCGTTTCTCAGTCTTTTGAAACAAAAACTGTCCAATTTTATCACGCAAATCATTTTTGATTTGGTTGGTGTCTGCCCAT
>CAZMHV010000002.1:0-41852 GCA_964566225.1 uncultured Gammaproteobacteria bacterium | reverse complement strand
AAACTGTCCAATTTTATCACGCAAATCATTTTTGATTTGGTTGGTGTCTGCCCATGAAGCAGGGTTGGAATCAACGACCATTTTTTTCACTTTCACGCGCATGTCTTCAATAAGTTTTTTGTTATCTTTCAAAAACACAAATCCGCGAGAAATAATATCTGGATTTTGAATCAGTTGTCCAGTTTTACTATCTACAGTTGCAATTACCACAACCATACCATCGGCAGCAAGCACCTGACGATCACGCAGTACTACATGCTGCATATCACTCACACCAAGACCATCTACAAATACATAGTCAGTAGGAATTTTTTTATCAAGTACTTTGATACCAGGTTTGGTAAGTTCCACAATTGTCCCATTGTCTGGCACCACAATTTTACTCGCATCAAAACCATTTTTAATCGCGAGGTTACGTGCTTCTTTCAAAAAGAAATGGTTGGCATACACTGGCATGTAATAATCTGGTTTCACTTGGTTGAGCATGTCCACAATATCTTCGCGAGTCGCATGACCAGACACGTGCACGTCCATAATATCACCGTGAATGACATTGTCACACTGACGATAAATATTATCTTTGAGACGTTGAATACTACGTTCGTTGCCAGGAATAATAGAAGAAGAAAAAATAACCGTATCAGTTTTCATGAGACGAATTTTTCGGTGGTCACGATTGACAATACGCATCAGGACCGCATTTTCTTCACCCTGCGCACCAGTACATACCACTACCACATTAGATTGAGGATAATCATCAATCTTTTCCATATCAATAAGTACGCCGGCAGGGGCTTTGATATAACCAAGCTTTTGCGCTACTTCGACATTCATTTTCATACTAAATCCATCCAGCGCGACTTTTTTGCCAAGTTTTTGGGCTGCATAAATAACCCACTTCACACGTTCTACTTGTGAAGAAAATGTTCCAATAATCACACGACCTGGAGCATTATCCAAAATGTTGTACAAATTTTTGTACATTTCTTCGTACGTTCCATGACGTTTGTCGTTGAGAGCACCCAAACTTTCAAGCATCAAAACCGTTGGACGTGGAAGTTTGGCCAAGTCATCATAGCGTACGTGAGTAGACCCATCTTTACTACGTTCCATAGTCCAATCACCTGCATGAATTGCTGTTCCACCAGGAGTTTCGAGTGCGACTCCCATTGAGTCCATGATAGAATGTTCTACCTGAAAAAAGTGAAGTAAAATTTCACCAAGGCGTACTTTATCGTTAAAGTTTTTTACACGAATAACTTTGAGTTTACTTGAACTTCCCTTTTCATAATCTTCTTGCTTGTGTTTGAGCAATGCAAGGGTCAAATCTCCCGCAATCACTGGTGGGTAACCCAATTTTTCAAGCAAAAATGGCGCTGCGCCAATATGGTCCAAATGTCCATGTGTAAATACCACACCACGAACTTGTTTTTCTTTGCCTTCCAGATACTTCATGTTTGGAATAATGTAATCAATTCCAGGCATGTCTTCTTCGGGAAACTGCAGCCCCATGTCTACAATCACAATATCTTGACCATATTCAAAAATAGTCATGTTGCGGCCAACTTCTTCACACCCTCCAACAGGAATAATACGCAATGTTTTTTCTTCAATAGCTGGAATAATTGGATAACTGCGACGACCATAATCACTATCGTTTCCAGTTTCAGATCGTTCAGCAAATACTGGCTTGCCTCCTGGACGACGACTTTGTTTTTTATTAAAGTGAGATTTTTTGGACTGACTTTTGCCAAAAGAATTTCTTCCTTCAACACTTGTTGCAGTACGTGAATGTGCAGCACGTGGAGCGCTTGCATGATGTCCACCAGCAGCAGATCGGTACCCCGAATGACCAGAGGAACTTCGTGCTACGGAGTGAGATGATGATGGAGTGGCAGCAGAACGTGCTGGTGCAACTGCCGGGGTTGTTGGTTTTGGTTTTCGACTAAAAAATGCGTTCATAATATATGCATCAGAAAAAGAAAATAAAGAATTAAAAGAAAATACAATACAAGCAATGTAGTTGGGAGAAGACAACTACCGTTTTCTATAAATTGTGTTTTTGATAATCCTCTTCAATTTTTTCTTTCTGAAAAAATTAATTGAGTAGTTCAAAAGAGAACTACGTGAGAATAATAAGTGCCTCGAGGGAGATTCGAACTCCCATGCCCTTGCGAGCGCTAGTACCTGAAACTAGTGCGTCTACCAGTTTCGCCATCGAGGCATAATTTTATTGTTTACCAAATTTCCACTCACCACTGGTTTTAATATACCAAGTATTTACATCAATAAAACGATCTGACGGTCTATAAATTTGTTTCAAAGAAATTCCTTGGACAAAGTTATTTACCATATAACGATATAGTGGTGAATACAAAAATATAGCAGGTCTATCATTGAACAAAAGTTTCTCAAATTCTCCATATGCTTTTTTTACATCTTCTTCTTTGTTTCCACTTCGAATTTTATCAATTTGGGCATCTACAAAACGATTGGTATAGCCTGACAAATTTACACCTGGATATTTAATTTGTGTAGAGTGCCAAAATGGATATGGATCCGGATTATCACCCAAAATAATTCCATACAAAAGTACATCATACTTTCGTGTTTTGAGCACATCCTTTTCAATAGTTTTTGGATTTACGGCTACCACAGAGACACTTACACCAACATCCTGCCAAAAACCAGCAATGAGTTCTGCGGTATGACGATATTCTTCAGTATCCGCAGTAACCAACTCTAAACTCAAAATATTTTTTTCTTTATCTTGACGATAGAATGTTTGTGATGAATTGAATTCCTTTTCTAGCTGTTTGTCCACCTGAACTTCAATGCTTTCTTCTGGAGAAATGGAGTCAGTACTAGAAACCGTAGAGGTCGCGACTCCGGTTGAACTGTACGCCTTCAAAAGTTCAGCCCGACGAGTTTCTTTATATGTAGTAGCATCGACTCGTGGAAAATATTTATCCAAAATAGTATTCGCCTGATCAGGTGAAGAAATCGTAGATGTAGGAATGTCAGTCAAGTTGTACTGTGGTAAAATTGGACTGTCTACCAAGGCCCCATTCCCCTTGAGACTTTCTTGAATTATTCTCTCTCGATCAATGGCAAGAGCCAAGGCATCACGAACTTCTTTTTTTTCTCTCCACCCAGTTTGTTCCAAATTGAAAAACAAGGCAGTATATTGAGGTAAAGTAAGACTGTACAAAGTAATAGATTTTTTGTTCGCTTTTTCCTGCAAATGAGCTGGAACAAAACCAAGTCCATCAATTTTTTGTGAACGCAAAGCTTCTACCGCGCCCAAGTCACCGTCATAGGTAGAAAAAAATGAAAAGATAAAATCTTCAATAAAAGCAGGTTCACGATAAAATCTTTCAAAACGACTTAACTCATATTTATCAATATATCCACTTTCATTTTTGGATAATTTTTTAAATACATAAGGACCCGTGCCTACTGGTTGCAAATTAAAACGAGCAAGACGGATTTGATTCAAAGGAATTTGACTCCAGATATGCTCTGGTAAAATACCTACTGTCAAACTTGAAAGAAATGGTGCAAAAGGTTCTCTCAATTTAAATTCAACAGTAAAATCATCAATACTATTGACTTCCACGCCTTCAAAACCAACGAGCAGCGGACTTCCAACGTTTCTATCTTGGATATGATCAAAGGTAAACTTCACGTCCTTGGCAGTAAAACCTTCTTCTTTACTATCATGCCAAGTGACATTTTTACGCAAAATAAATGTGTATGTTTTTTTATCTTCACTCAAAGTATAACTTTCTGCTAAGTCTGGCACCAAAGTACCAGTCTCATCATATCGCATGAGTCCTGAGTAGATAAGGCTCGATAAATCAGCATCAATATCATTAAATGCCGCAAAAAGCGGATTTATAAGCTGTGGGGAACCTACAAGGCCCTCTGTGTAGATACCTCCTACCGCAGGGATTTCTCCGCGGTGCTGAAATAGCCAAGCTCCAGAAAGCCAGCCTACCCCCACAGTCAGTGCAATCAGACTTATTTTCAAAATATTTTTTTCTCGTGAAGTAAACAGACGTCCAGCATGACGTATTTGTTCACTCGTAGGAAATTTTCTTTTTTTGAGTTGACGTAAAATAGCCACATCCTGATGGTGACCCACCAAAGGTTGCGGATCTTTTCTTTTTTGAAAGATTTTAAGAATTTTTTGGATAAAGGCAGGCACAAACAAATAAATAATCCAAAGAGGAAAGAAACTTTCCAAAGAAGTAATTTATGGCTCAGTTAAGAGAAAAACTCTTAAAAAAGAAGAGGAGCAAAAGCTGTAGCGAAGAAAAGTACAGCCAAAATGACAGTCGCTTGATGCAAAAATTTATCCACACCACGTCTGGTCGTAATAATTGAACTTGAACCACCAAAACCAGCACCAAGACCGTCTCCTTTACTTTGGAGTAAAATAACAAGAATTAAGAGAATTGACAGCACAATCTGAGCTATCTGTAAACCAAATTTCAACATAAAAATGAAGATCAATAACATCAAAGTTTTTCTAGTGTACAGGAAACAGAGAAAAAAATCAAGGGGGGTACTGATTTTTGGCTAATAAACGACAAAAAAACTTATTTTTCAACAAAAACGACTTTTTTTGAAAGTGAATATCTGCTCTTGACAAGAGGTAGAGCGAGTGCTATACTCTTCCTACTTTTGATGACCATCATGAACCAACCATCGGTTCGTGTAGGACATTATGATTTAGACACGTTGTGTATACGATTTACCTTGTAACTCATATACGCTTCACTCGCTCATAAAAATTGGTGCGAGCTCGAATTTTTACTCAATCGTTCACCTATGAAAACATCTATCCATCCACAAGTAAATAATGTCGTTTTTCTTGATACCTCTTGCGGGGTTGAGTTTATTACGACCTCTACTTTGAAATCAGACCAAAC
Organism: uncultured Gammaproteobacteria bacterium; assembly: GCA_964566225.1. Taxonomy (GTDB): domain Bacteria; phylum Patescibacteriota; class Patescibacteriia; order Magasanikbacterales; family UBA922; genus CAYTKU01. The sequence goes on along the minus strand of CAZMHV010000002.1, from coordinate 36,915 downwards.
TCGCGACATTAATGGTGTGACTCATTATATTCTCCCTATTGAAATTTCTTCGGCTTCACATCCATTTTATACTGGAAAACAAATTTTGGTGGACAGTGCGCGCCGTGTAGAAAAATTCAAAGAACGCGTAGACAAACAAAATACTTCTACCAGAGTTGGAAAAACAGCAAAACATGCTGCCAAATCTGCAAAAAAAGCTGCCAAACTTGCAGGAGACGCAAAATAGCAATACAAATTTCAAAAAGCAGTCCAGTTTTGGCTGCTTTTTTGTTACTTGACGACTGATGTAACAAGAATGAAAAAGCATGATATAATAATCGCCATATGAATCAAAAATATATTGATATCAAAAATAAATTTCTTTCTCTTGAAGCAGCTTTGCAAGATCAAGCGATTTTAAACGACTCTGGTAAACTCAAAGAAGTTTCTTCCGAATATACAGAGCTAAAAGCTGTTGCAGAAAAAATTTTGGAACTTGAGACATTACAAAATCAACTTGCAGAAACCGAAAAAATGATCTCTGACGAAAATTCAGACATGAAAGAGCTGGCCGAAATGGAAAAAGAGGAACTCCAAACTAAAATTCCAGTTCTTGAAAATGAACTCGTTGAAATGACCAGACCACAAGACCCTTTGGACAAAAAAAATGTCATTGTGGAAATTCGTGCCGGTGCAGGTGGAGATGAAGCTGCCCTCTTTGCTGGTGACTTACTCCGCATGTACATGAAATATGCAGAGAGCAAAGGATGGAAAACCACCATGCTTGACTCCAACCAAATTGGAATTGGAGGGTATAAAGAAGTTATTTTTTCCATGACTGGACGTGATGTCTACAGAGACATGAAATATGAGATGGGAGTACACCGTGTTCAACGTGTCCCAGAAACAGAGAAAACAGGACGTATCCATACTTCAACAGCATCAGTCGCAGTACTTCCAGAAATTGAAGAAACCGAATTTGTGATTAACCTCAACGATCTTCGTATTGATACGTTTTGTGCTGGTGGCAAAGGTGGACAAAGTGTCAATACCACCAAAAGTGCTGTTCGCATTGTGCATGTACCTACCGGGATCACCGTACAGTGTCAGGATGAACGTTCTCAAGTTCAAAACCGTGCCAAAGCCATGGATGTGTTGCGTGCACGTTTATATGAAGCAGATCGAGAAAAAAAACAATCTGCGATTGACGAAAAACGAAAAAATCAAATTGGCAGTGGTGACCGCAGTGAAAAAATTCGTACCTACAACTATCCACAAGACCGTATTACTGACCATCGTATTCATGAAAGTTGGAACAATATTCCTCTTATTTTAAATGGTGACATGGGTGCCATGACCGAAGCGCTACGGATTGCAGATTACAAAGCGCTTGATGAATAAATAAACATCTTCGTATCTTAACTCTTTGGTATTTTCTTTTTGGTTGGCTGCGGGATCGCTCTCATGAAGGTCCCTTCGCCCTGACGGGACTCGGGGGACCTTCATGTATTCGCTAAGTCCTCGCTCAACCAAAAAGAAAATACCAAAGAGTTAAGATAATCTACAAAAACAACAAAAAAATGAACATCTCATCTCTCATCAAAAAATACCCTCATGAGGACGCAGAATTCCTCCTTGCTCACGTGCTCACAAAGCCACGTGAGTTTGTTATTGCGCACCCTGAGTACAAAGTAAATTTTTTTGATACATGGCGTTATAAAAAATGTGTTCAACAGCGCAACCAACATATTCCCCTCGCATACATTACAGAGCACAAAGAATTTTTTGGTTTAGATTTTTTGGTAGATAGATCTACGCTCATTCCAAGACCAGAAACCGAGCTCATGGTCGAAGAAATAATTGCCACCATAAAAAATAATTTTCAAAAAGAATTCCTCTTCATTGATGTTGGAACCGGAAGTGGATGTATTCCTATTACGGTACTCCAAAATACTTCTCACAAAAATTCTGATATAAAAATACGTGCAGCAGCATCCGACATTTCAAAGCAAGCACTTGCCGTTGCTCAAAAAAACTCAAAAATTTACCATACTGACATACAATTTTTTCAAGGAAGTTTGCTCGAACCATTTGAGAAAAAGAATTTTTTCCCTACAGAAAAAACTCTTGTCCTATCAGCCAACCTCCCCTACCTCACACAAGAACAATTTGACGAAGAAATTTCCATTCAAAAAGAACCTTACACGGCACTCGTCGCTGACGAAGCAGGACTCAGTTTGTATCGAAAACTCTTGGAACAGCTCAAACAATTACAACAAAAAAATAGCCTCCCAACCTGTATTCTTTTTTTTGAGATTGATCCAAGTCAAACATCCAAACTTGTCTCACACATTACACATAACTTTCCAAAAGCTACGATAGAAGTAAAACAAGATTTACGAAAACAAGATCGAGTCGTAAAAATACTTCTCTAAAAAAATTTTGTATTAAAAAACCCGGTCAAAGAACCGGGTATTTTTTTGAGATGAGGCCTGTTTTGTTTCGTGACAGGCGCACGACGGTGTGGTTGTAGAGAAGCTCAAGAAGCGTGAGGCCAGACAGGAAGGTCGAGTCGTCTTCCTTCCGGGTACCACGATTGGAACAACTCATCCGAGTCAGCTACGCCAAGCATCAATGGCCTACCGAACTCGCAGACAACGATCCACCTAGTTCCGCGGCAGGCTTGGCACTGTACGGGATGAATGTACAATCCCAAGTGGTGGTGACGCTTCACCTCTCCGTGAAATGGACAGGGCGTCCGAAACGAAGAGAAACTCTTCTTTTTTCCGTAGGCTTGAAAAGCCTCTTCGTTGATTCTGCCAGACCCGTGGCAGTACAGGCACTGCGGCCCTGCCCGGTTCTGAAAGAAGAACTTTCCCTGCCCATGACAGTGTGGGCACACGTAGAGATTGTTCTCTCCGGTGACACCCTGAAACACTCTGTGATCCATCAAATTTCTCCCCTGCTTGAAAAGGTTCTCGATATCTTCGCACACCGCGAAGAACATTGCACTCTCTCACAAAAACAAACTTCTGTCAAGGTCTTATCTTGAATAACTTTTGATATTGACAATCCCCCACATTTGTGATAGGGTCAACTGTCAAATTCCTTCTCGGGATTTGTCTTGTTCTTCACAACTTTTCATGAACCAGTTGGCTACAGAATTCCTCTGTGGCTTTTGGTTCATGAATCTCTACAACCGTGTGTCTCCAAAGACACCCCCCTTGCTGAAAGGCAAACTCATGTTGCGCAACATCATTTCCGGCCTCGTTTCTCTGCTGTTTTTGGTCACCGGCAGCCTGGCCATGGCTGCGGAGGCTCCTCCCATCGACCCGAACAACCAGGTGCAAAGCCTGGTCACGCAGGTGGGCAAGCCCCACATGAGCGAGGTCCAGCGAAAGAACCTTCAAAAGGAGGCCACGCAGCTGGCGACCAAGACCTGGATGCTCGTCTACCAGAAAACGCCGACTTACGATCAGGCGGGACTGGTGGACAAGATCATGGAGGCCTGGGAGCCGACCCAGCCCTACGACTCTGCAACCCAGAGCTTGGCAGTGATCTTTGCTGACACAGGTCAGGTGGACATCCGCGTCCCTGGGGATCTGTGCTCAGGCAAGGACTATGCCAAGATCTATCGCAAGACCCAGGGCATGCTACTCCCACGCGTCATGAGCGTGCTCAAAGAAGTCGACCGAGACTATCAAGAGCAACTCCAGAGACAGCACAAGCATGCAACTACCACGAAGGAATCCCAGCGACAGGCAGAGGTTCAAGCCAAGGCGCAGAAGGCCCAGCTCGACAAAGAGCTGAATGACGCACGTCAGTGGCAGGAAACCCAGGTCAAGTGGTTGCAAGGACTACGACCAGCCGCCACCCCGAGCGAGCAGACCCTGATCGACAACCTGCTCGCAGACGTACGGTCAAGTAAGAGTGCTGTGGAGATCTACACCATAACCAGCAAACTCACAGCGACTGCCGAGGCCCTTTCACAGGCCAGTGCAGAGCGGTGTCAAAATCAGTCGTTCACCGTGAACGTGCTGACCTTTTTCACCTGCTTGGTCTTGGTCGGGTTCATGCGCGTGCGCAGTCACATGACCGATCACGAGGTGTACCGAGCGCTCATTGTGGATATGGGCAAACAGGCTGAGGCGCTTGCAAACAGTCTGCCAGGACTGTCACAATTCGCCCGTTTCACAGACAAAGTGGGTGAGACGGCACAGCGATTCGACTTTGCCAAGGGAGCCGTTTTGCAGGCTGCGCGCCAGCTCCAGGAACTCGCTCAGCAGCGAGAAACAAAACTGCGGCTCGTCCACCTGACTGCTGCAGATATCCTGGAACTCATGGCCCTGCAATTCGAGGCGGAGAAATTGACCGTCCTGGCTCAAGCTGGGTGGACAACCTTCACCACAGACTTTGACCGGGCTGAGCAGAGTGATCTGCGAGAAGTCATGAAGGACCCGGGGCCATTCGTCAAAGATAGCCTCGCCAAGATCTGGACCTTGTGGGACCTGGCCAACCATGACCAGATCCTCATGGACATGCCCTGGCTTCGAGGAGAAATCCTGAGCGTACAGAAGAGCGACCCCCTGGGAGCAGAAGCTCGAACTCATACACTGAGGGCCATAGCCCAAGAAGTGCGAGAGGATTTCATCAAACTGCAGGGGCTATATCGACGGGCAACCGAACGACAAAGCCAGCAGTATGTGAATAGCCTCATCGAACGCTGCAAGGACAAAGGCCTCACCCGCAAACAGATCATCGCCATCCTCGAGGCGGTGGTGCTCTTCAACGGCTGACAAGGAGGAATTCAAGGAAAGAATAAACCCAACACATGGGTCAGGCTGAGGAAATGGAGACCCTCGGCCAGACAAAAAAGCAGCTTTGTACAAGGCTGCTTTTTTGTTTTTTACTGGACTAGGTGACACGACAGTGGTATGATTTCTCAAAAGTGACCCACATACTCTTTTTTATCTTTTTTTATGCTTGAAGTTGAAATCAAAATTTTGGAAATAAACCCACCAGAAATAACCAACAAGATATTGCAACTTGGCGGCATTTTAGTAACACCACAACGTCTCGTGGCCGCACAAAAATTTGATACTCCTGCCCATGATATAAAAAACAAAAATGATCTTTTGCGTCTGCGAAAAAATGGGGACCAGGTTGAAATAGTTTACAAAATAAATCGAACACACGACAGTGGTTTTCGCCGCGCCGAAGAAATTGAAACAACCGTTGGTGATTTTGAAACCATGCAACAAATACTTCTGACACTGGGATTTGTCACTACCGAATACCAAGAAAAAAAGCGTACCACATTTTCTCTTTTTGATACACTTATTGAAATTGATGAGTATCCCACGATTCCTGCGTATATAGAAATAGAAGGTGAAGAAAAAAATATTCAAAAAGTAGTCCAAGAGTTAGGATTTGCTTGGGCACATACAAGTACTCTCTCTGCCAGCCAAGTACTCAAACACTATGGGGTAGATACTACCCTCCAAAAATTTTAACTTTTTTGTTTTCTCCACCACTTGCGAACCAACCATACCACCACGCCAAGAATCGCCCATACTGGAGTATACACAACGAACCAGATAAGCACACTCACAATACCCTTTCCAAGTTCAATCAAATTTCTTACCGCATCTTTGAGTACAGCCAAAGGTTTCCACTTTTGATCCGCATCTACCACAGGAAGATCTTGTGGATTGGTAGACAGATACACTGTCAGAGTCGACAGCTGCGCACTTTGTTCCAAATACTTTATTCTTCCTTGGAGGACTTCAATTTCACCTTGAACGCGAGTGATCTCTCGTTGTACCGATAAAACGTCTTCAATTCGTACGGCCCTTTTCATGATTTCCAAAAACTGTGTTTCCGTCACTCGCAAATTTCGTAACTGTGCATTCAAATCAGTAAATTCTTCGGTGACATCTTGACCATTGACTCGTTCACTTTTTACTTCGCCCAAAGATTTTATTTCTTGTACTCCCCCATCAAATACTTGTGATGAAATCCGAATAGTGACTTCACCATACGGAGCCAGTCGATCTTTGGAAATATTACTACTGACCACAAAACCACCTTTGGTTTTGGCATATTCCTGAATATGGATAACGGCCTCCGGAACGTCTTGAACCAGGACCGAGAGACTCCCTGTTTTAATAATAAGTCGTTGCTGGTTATTTTGAATCAAAGGAGCAGAAACACCATCAGCCATATCACGAGCTACCTTGGGTGCAGGAGCAGCCGTAGGCACTTCGGCACGCCCCAAAGAAAGTCCTGCCGTAGCCGCCACAGAGTTTTCTTGCTGCACAGCAGACGAACTGGTAGCTGATCCTAAATTACTTTTTATAAACCAAATCATACCAAACACCAAAACACAGAGTATGACCAAAGCTCCCCACAAAGGCCGAAGTGACTTCATACAATCAAAAATTAAAAGTAATATTTATACTGTAGGTATAGTATAGCAAAGAATCAAAAAAGAAAAGCCCCATACAGGCAAAGGCATCTTTTACATTTTGTATTCTTTTGTTACACTAGGGCAATATATTTTGTCCTATGTCACTGCCAATCAATTCAGTTCAAGCACTGCTTCGTCAAAAAGGTCGATCAGCCTTTTTTGTTACCAATCCCAAAAATATTTATTATTGCACAGGATTCATTGGTATTTCTCTCACAGAACGAGAATCAAGCTTACTTATTACACCAGACGCATCATATTTGTTTGTCCCAGCCATGTACCAAGAACGTGCTGAGCAAGCAGTACAACAAAAAAATTCAACCCCATGCAATATTGTCGTTGATCACGAACGATATGGTATTCTCACTTCATTTTCACAGTTTGTTCATGAAAATGAAATTGTATTGGTAGAAGCCAACAATCTCACACTTACTGAATTTGAAAAAATTCAAACTGCTACCAAAGCAAAACTGCAACCAGAAAAATTTTTGATTGAACAAATTCGAACTTTCAAAACATCTGAAGAAATTTCGTTTTTGCAAAAAGCGTGTGAAATTACTGATCACACTTTTAATGCCATTGTACAGTTACTCGGAAGTACCGACTATACCCAAATAACAGAACATGATATTGCTGATTTTATGCGAACTACCAGCCGTACACTTGGTGCCGACGGATTTGGTTTTGACCCTATTATTGCATGTGGCGCGGGTGCAGCCGAACCACATTACTTTACCAGTCACAAAAAATTACAAACCAATAACTGCCTCCTCATGGACTTTGGATTTACTTTCAACGGATACACGGCTGATCTTACCCGAACGATCTTTCTTGGCACGGCAACAACACCATTTAAAAATATGTATTCACTGGTACAAGAATGTAATAAAAAATGTATTGATGCGTGCCAAAAAAATATTCGAGCACATGAACTCTATACGCTTTCACACACATTTTTCCAAAAGCACGGAGTTGAAAAAAATTATCTCCATAGTCTCGGACACGGAGTTGGACTCGACGTTCATGAGAGTCCTTCTCTTGGTCAAAGCCAAGAACATATTCTTGATGAAAATATGGTGGTTACTATTGAACCAGGATTGTATTTTACAGGGCAGTTTGGCATCCGTATAGAAGACGTACTCGTGGTGACACCAAACGAACCCAAAGTCCTCTCTTACCAAAGTTCTAAAGAACTTATAGAAATAACATAAACACATTGACCAAATCTTTTTGAAGCGCTACTATAGAGCTACTCAAATATATATTTACCCTCATTTTATGATGCAAACCGCTATTGAAAATTTTGCTCAGCAATTTTCATTTTCTCCAAAAATTGAAAATAAAAATAAACTTAAAAAATATAAAAAATTTGTGGTGCTTGGCATGGGAGGTTCACACCTCGCAGCAGATCTCTTGAAGCTCTACAAACCGACCCTCCCCATGATAATTCACTCAGATTATGGTTTACCAACACTTGATGAAAAAACACTCAAAGAAAGTCTCATTATCGCCAGTTCATACTCTGGAAATACCGAAGAAGTAATCGAGGGACTCGAGCGAGCCTTACAGAAACGCCTGCCTGTTTTGATAATAGCGGTCGGAGGCAAACTCATTGAAGTTGCGAAAAAACAAAAACTTCCATATATTCAAATGCCAGATACAGGCATTCAACCTCGGTCAGCGCTTGGATTTAGTCTCTTGGCACTCCTGCTTGCTATTGGCGATACCAAAGCACTCCAAGAAGCACACACTCTGGCAAAAAGTTTGAAGCCTCGCAACTTTAAAAAACCTGGTATGGCACTTGCTACGAGAATACAAAACAAAGTACCTGTTCTCTATGCATCACGATCCAACGCTGCTATTGCGTATAACTGGAAAATTAAACTCAATGAAACAGGTAAAATTCCAGCGTTTTGTAATGTCTTACCCGAACTCAACCACAACGAAATGAATGGATTTGATCTGAATGCAAAAAGTAAAAAACTTTCACAAAATTTTTACTTTATTTTTCTCACTGACAAAACAGATCACAAACAAATTCAAAAACGTATGAAGGTCACTGCCAAAATGTATACCAATCGAGGAATTGCTTGTGAAATGATTGAACTCAAAGGCAAAACTCTCTGGGACAAAATATTTACTTCACTTCTCACAGCAGACTGGACAGCCGTATCTATTGCTTCTTTCTACGGGCTTGAAGCCGAGCAAGTACCTATGATCGAAGAATTCAAAAAACTCATCAGCACCTAAATTGATACACACCAAAAAATCCCGAAGTATGTATACTCTCGGGATTTTTTTGATTTCAAAAAAAATTTTTACTCGTCTTATTTTTATGCAGCTCTTTCAATTGGTTGTGGTTCAGAGTCTCTCAAAAAGCTCTCTAACGCTACCAATTTATTGGCCATAGCCGAGAGTTCACCGGCAATTTCTTTACTCTTTGCAGGACTACTTCCTAGTCCTGCGTTTCGTTCAACGGTCCTTGCATCATTCAAAATTTTATCTTTTATCTTTTCTACTTGAGCACGAACAGTTGCGACCACATCTGGGTTACTTTCTGTTGACAACAGGGCTCGAGCCTCAGCAAGCGCAGTATCAATTTGACCAAAACCCATCCCTCTTCCAGGATCAGATTGAGCCAAATTATCATAAATTTCTTTCAGTTTATTTGTAACATTCAAAGAGGCCTCTGTGTTTCGAGTTTCTCTCGGTAAAGGTTCGGGGGTAGATCTAGAATCGTCAAAAACAATCTCAGGAACCTTTTTAGTATCAGGTATTCTTGCTCTCAAAAGGTCTTGCAATTTTTCAATTTGATCAAGTTCTTGTTCATCACGATTGGGTTCATCACATTTTTGGATATATATTTTTTGTATCTCCAATAAAGTTTTTCGAAGTTCTAAACTGTCAACTTTTTGTACCAAAGATTCAAGTTTTGCCGTATTGGATTTGTTATCCAAAAGCTCGCTGACACTAACTGTACCAATTCTTGAATCAATGCCTATTTCATCAAAACCAATTCTCATAAAGAATTATTTTTTAAGTGCAAGTTTCAAAACCTGCGCTGTGGTAAGTCCACTCACGTCAATACCTTTTACTTTTTGTTTTGCTTCGTCTTTAGTATATCCAAGAGCGACAAGTCCGTCAATAACTTCACCAAGTAATGTGCTTTCTCCTTCACTATACGTATCACTTTCACCTGACGAAGAAACAATTTTTGATTTCAATTCTACTATCAACCGTTCCGCTGTTTTTTTGCCAAGACCTTGTACAGAAGTTAAGTAGGTAATATCCCCGCGAGCAATAGCTGACTGAATATTACCAATATTTCCGAGCGCCAAAATATTCATGGCACTTTTGGGCCCCACACCAGAGACCGTCATGAGTAACTCAAAAAATTCTTTTTCACTGGTATTTTCAAAACCATACAAATCAAGGGCACTATCACTCACTTTTAAATACGTATGAAGAGTTATGGATTGTCCAATGGTAAAACTCGAGAGTCGCAGCAGCGTCATTTTTACTTCATACCCAACACCACCGGCTGTGTGCACAACCAAAAAATCTTTTCCTTTTGCCGCCACAGTTCCAGTGAGAAGTGCAATCATATTACCCTCGCAAATATTCTACCATGGTCTGCACACCAAACCCATTGGCACCGGCACGCACCCAAGAATAATTTTTGCCAAAATGTGAACAAGACAAATCTACATGTGCCCAAGGGTAAGAAGTAAAGTATTCCAGAAAAGCCGCACCAATACTGGCTCCACCATACCGTGGACCACCGACGCCACCTGCGTTTTGCAAGTCAGAAACCTTCCCCTTCACCGCTTCGGTAAATTCGTCGCCGAGTGGCATTCTCCACAGGTGTTCACCTACTCCCTCAGCGGCACCAAGCAACTTTTGGCAGAGAGTTTCATCTTTGGTAAACAATCCTGAACGTTCATTGCCAAGTGCTACCAGACAGTGCCCAGTGAGTGTCGCCAGGTCAATGACTTCTTTTGGATTATATCGACTTGCATAACACAGTGCATCAGCCAAAATAAGGCGCCCTTCACCATCAGTATTCAAAATTTCAACAGAGAGTCCATTCATGGCCACCAAAATATCATCAGGGCGATAGGCCGTGCCCGAAGGCATGTTTTCACAGGCAGGAACAAGTCCAACAATATTTTTTTTGAGTCCAAGTGCAGCCGCTGCCCTGATAGTTGCAAGCACCGTGGCACCACCGAGCATATCAAATTTCATGTCAGTCAAATAATCACCAGGCTTGAGTGAAATTCCACCAGAATCAAAGGTAATTCCCTTGCCCACCAGCACGGTTGGTTTTTCTTTTTCCTTGCCATTCATGTATTCCACAATAATAAATTTAGGTTCGAGTACAGAACCTTGCGCTACACCCAAAAAACATCCCATTTTCAATTTTTCAATTTCTGTTTGACCCAAAACTTTTACTTTTATTTGTTTATTTTCTTTGGACAAATTTTTTGCTTGTTCCGCTAAAAAGGTTGGTGTCATCACATGTGGTGGAGTGTTGCCCAAATGTCGTGCCAAGTTAGTTGCTTCAGCAATAATACCCCCATCAGCCAGGCCTTTTTCAATAGCCTTATGTTGTTTTTTATTTTCTTCAAAAACATGAAGTGTTTGTACATGTGTCACGCGCGCATCTTGTTTTTTGTATTCATCATATGCATAATCTGCTACTGCTGCAGACACCACAGTTTGCTCTGCCACAGTTTGCGCGCCAAATTCATTTTGCAAATACACTGGCAATGATAGTGTTATGTGTTGAATTTTTTTGGCTTGAAGCATAGTCACACTACTTCCCACTGCAATTTTCCAACGACGAAGCGTACATTCTTTTTCTTTGCCAAGACCAAGCAAAAGTACACGAACCACATCGCCTTTGTGCAAATACAACAAATTCATTTGTCCTACCTTTCCATCAAAATCTTTGGATTCAATAACACGGCTCAAAAATCCATCATATTTTTGATCAAGGTGTTTGATTTGTGCATCAAGTTTTTCACTTTCAAAAACAGGAACAATAAGACAATCGGTTTTGGCAACAGCCGAGGTAAGGGCAGTTTTAAACATAACAGAAAAAGTTAAGAATTTATCTTATTGTAGCGGTTGTGCTGAGTCTCGTCAAATGAAACAAAAAAACAACCTTTTACAGTTGTTTTTTGACTACTTTTTTCTACAAAAATTTCCAAAAAAAAGTAGGTCGGCGCGCTGGTGTTACTCAGCGCGCTTCCCCTCCCATGTCCATGTCCTGATTATGCAGGACTTCTGCCCCGATACGAGGGGCACTCCACTGGACAGTGGAAGCAGGGGTCAGCGGATCCGGCGCCAGTCCGTGATGAAGGTGTTCGGGGTGTTGGTCGGCATGTCCAGCACCTGGAGACACGCCAGACGGGCCTCCTCCGGGGTCTTGGCCTCGGGGCAGTCCACCGGGGGGTGCTCCACACCGGCAAACAGCCAGCGAGCCTGGGCCGTGAAACCAGTGGCCGATCCGCCATCCTGGTTGAATTTGGGCCGCACTTCGATGGTCAAAGGACCATTCATTTCTGTAAACCTCTCTACTAGTCGAACCCTGGAGCCACGGGCACAATGGATGCTCCCCTTTATATCTTGTCACAGAAACAAAAGGGAACATCCAAAACGACATTCGTTTATATCAAATTTTAAAAATTTTGTCAAGCAGCGCTCCATAAAATTTGAAAAACAAAAATCCGGCTTTTACACAGGATTTTTGTTTTTTGACTCTTATACTTTTTGAATTTTGAGACTCACTTTCTTGCCATCAATTTCAAATTCTTTTTCACCAGTTCCTTGTTGCAACTTGGTTGCGAGGACATTTTTTTGAAGTTCCTCTCCAAACTCAGTAAATACTGATTGCATTGTTTCATCTTCGGTTAAATATTCAATGACGACAGAATCTTTCACCGTCAGTTCCATTTCTTTGCGGAGTTGATTGATGGTGCGAATCAGTTCACGCAGATAGCCCTCTTTTTTGAGTGACTCGGTAACCTCAGTTTCAAGACCTACCTTTACTTCACCGTCTTCTTTTACTACCACATTTTCTTTTGCATTTACTTCACCGAATATCACTTGTTTCACGTTCATTTCCTCTGCAATAATATTACGTAATTGTGATGAAAGTTCTGCATTATTTATTACCAAATTACTCAAAGGCTGTCTTACTTTCAATCCTGCTTCAGCACGAAGTGAGAGTCCCATTTCCACAACTTTACGAGCAACATCCATTTGTAAAAGTGCTTGGGCATTCATCAAATTTTCATCCACCTGTGACCACATTTCCAAATGCACACTCTCCCCTGCCCCACCAACATCTTTATACATTTTCTCTGCAAAAAATGGTGTGAACGGAGCCATCACTTTACTGAGGGTCAAAAGCACTTCACGGAGTGTTGCAAGCGCAGCTTGTTTATCTGCTTCATCTTCACCTTTAAAACGATCACGACTACGACGTACATACCACTGCGAAAGTTCAGTCACAAATTCCACAATCGGTCGACTCGCTTCTGAGAGTTTATACGCATTCATGTTTTCGGTCACTTCTTTTATAAGCAGTTGCAATTTTGCCAAAATCCATTGGTCCAAAACATTTTCTGAAACAACTGCTTCAACATTTTTCTTTTCACCCGCAAACATCAAATAAAATTCAACAACATTTGAAAGTGTATTAATAAGTTTGCCATACAGTTCACGCACACCAGCTTCAGAAAAGTTCAAATTTTCTGCGTGCATCACGGGCGAAGTGCACAAATAATAACGCAGCGCGTCAGCACCATATTTTTCAAGTACCACATTTGGATCTGGATAATTTTTCAATTTTTTACTCATCTTTTTTCCATCTTCTGCAAGCACAATTCCATTCACAATCACATTTTTGTACGCTGGTCCACCAAACAGTGATGTGGCGAGAACATGCAAATAATAAAACCATGCGCGGGTCTGGTCTTGTCCTTCGGCAATGAATTCTGCAGGGAATCCTGCTTCAAATTTTTCTTTATTTTCAAATGGATAATGTACCTGCGCGTAAGGCATCGAGCCAGAATCAAACCATGTATCGAGAACATCTGGGACACGTTTGTACAATTTCCCATCTTTTTCAAACGTGATTTCATCGACAACATGTTTATGCAAATCCGAAACTTTTTTTCCGGAAAGCTCTTCGAGCTCTTTCAAAGATCCAACACAAATGGAATCTCCGTCACTACTTTGCCACACAGGAATCACGGTTGCCCAAAAACGCTGACGAGAAATTGACCAGTCGCGTGCGCCTTCAAGCCATTTTCCAAAACGACCTTCTTTAATATGTTCTGGAGACCAATTAATTTTTTCTGCTTCGGCAAGTGCTTTTTCTTTTATTTTGGTCACACTCACAAACCAACTACTCGTTGCATAGTTAATAAGTGGAGTATCACAGCGCCAACAATGTGGATAACTGTGTTCGTATTTTTTCTTGGAAAATAATTTGCCATTGTGTGCAAGCCACTTCACAATTTCCACGTCCGTTGATGTGTGATCTTCGGCTGGCTTCACATGATAACCAGCAAAATCTGTGACTGCGTCAATAAATTTTCCGTCCATGCCAACGTGTTGGATAAAGGGAACATTTTCTTGTTTAAATACTTCGTAATCATCGGTTCCAAATGCAGGAGCCAAGTGAACCACACCCGTTCCATCTTCTGTCGTTACAAAATCTGCAGTAACCACACGGAATGAATTTTTACTCTCTGCAAAGTATGGAAAAAGTGGAACGTAAGTGAGCCCCACAAGATCTTTTCCAGAAAATTTTTGTACGACTTCAAATTCTTTTCCTTCAAAATTTACTCCGACTAATTCTGACGCAATGAAAAAACTTTCTCCTTCACATTTCACCAATGAATACTCCACATCCGCCCCAACTGCGAGGAGCACATTCCCCGGCAACGTCCAAGGCGTTGTGGTCCACGCCAACACAAACACATCTCCATCAAGTCCTAATTTTTCTTGTGCATTTGTCACTTTAAATTTCGCTGTCACTGAAATATCTTTCACATCTTTATACCCTTCACTCACTTCTTGCTGTGACAAGGTCGTTTCACATCGTGGACAAATATGCATTGGTCTATATCCATGATAAATCAAATCTTTTTCCCAGAGTTGTTTAAACACCCACCACACACTTTCCATGTAATCATTATCCATGGTTCGATACGCATGTTTCATGTCAACCCAACGTCCAAGACGGTTAATAGTCTTTTCCCATTCATCGACATAACTCAAAACTTTGCTTCGGCACATTTCATTAAATTTCGCCACGCCCATTTCTTCAATTTCTTTTTTGCTTTTGGTGCCCAGTTCTTTTTCTACAATATTTTCAATCGGCAATCCATGACAATCCCAACCCCACACACGTTCAACGCGTTTGCCATTCATGGTCCAGTATCGTGGCACCACATCTTTCATCACACTCGCCACAATATGTCCGTAGTGTGGCAGCCCGGTTGCAAATGGCGGACCATCATAAAAAACATACGGTTTATTTTCATCACGCATTGAAACAGACTTTTCAAAAGTCTTGTGTTCTTCCCAAAACTTGAGAATTTCAAGTTCGTTTTCATTGGCATTATATGGCATACAAAAAAAGAAAATATTTTAGAAACAAAAAACCACCTATGCGATTGTGAGATCCAAGTTTTCACTCGGAGGTACCATCTCACTTCCACACACGTGGCTCTTAATACAGCAATAACGGGCTTACCCGAAGGGTTCTCATATCTACAAAGATACTTTTCCCTCAGCTCCTGGTTGATGGCCAGTACAAATGCTTTTATTTATACTTTAGTTTTACCGTATTTTTCAACATTCGTCAAGTTTACACAGAAAAAAATATCACGAATGATACCCTTTGCAACGCACCGATCAATTACCCAGGATCGGAACTGGTCAAAGAACGAAAAATTTCCTCACCCCACGCGCAACTACGTGATGAACGGATTGTCAGGGCAGTCGCCCAGAAGCCCCCGTGCCTCAGCCTCCCTGATGAAGACAGGATTGAAAACGAGTGTCGTTCCTTTCCCGAGAAAGGTAAAGACGAGCCCTCGCTGGGCGAGCCGACGAGCCGCACGCAGAGCGCCAGCGAAGGACGAGTAACCCATGTTGTAAACGTGGTACCTCGGGAAGGTATCCTCGTTGAAGTAGGTTACCCCCCGACGTTTCGCCCACTCCGCCAGGAAGGCGAATGTCTCGAGTGTGGGACGTAGACGTGAGTTGTCCCAGGGATTCGCCTGAGAGACCGGCGGCGTTGGCGGTGGTGGCGGATCAGGGGGTGGCGCGATCACCGGCGCAGACGTGGGAGGTACTGGAGGTGACGCATGCCTCTCCTCACGGGAAGGAGAGGGTGGGGCGGGAGGAGAAACCACAGGTTTTCGAGCGGCAACAGGAGGCGCCGACCGTTGGTCAGAGTCTACCCGACGCAGTACACGGGCAACCTCCTCACCCTTGCGAGTGAGCCGACGCTCTTTACCACAGATTTCCACGAAGCCTTCCCTCCCCAAACGGGAAAACAGCGTTCCAAGCGCCCCCCACGTATAGTCCTCGAACGGTTCTCCCCAGGTCTGAAGTTCCTGGACGGAGAGCCTCATTCCAGCCTTGGGGTCTTTCACCTGAAACAGGAATGTCTGCCGCAACTCAGGATACTCTGACTCGCTGATCACCTTGATCGTCCCGGAGTCAATGGACATGACGCGGGGAGTGGAAGGAGGAAGGACCAGCTTCGAAACGGTTCCCCGAGACTCTCCCCCCGCGAAAGCCTGCGCACCGTCGGGCTTGAACTGGTAAGTACGTTGCCCCGCATCCGTGGGTCCGTACTCCATCACTCCCATCTCGACGAGCTTATCGAGAATGGCACCGGCGCGCTCAGGGTCTTTCCCAGAGTCGATAGACCGGACAAAACCGCGGGTCACCGTCGTCCGATGATGATAAGCCATCAGGCGCCGAAGGTACCCGATTGCCTGACTCGCCTCGTTCGTCGAAATCTGATGAGACTGCGTCTGCATTGCCATGGGGCACGACCTTTCTGTGAAATTGATTTTGATTTGTCACACTAAACAGTATTTTTTATCATTTTTAAATTTTAATGTCAACAAAAAAACACCAGTTATGGTGTATTGTCAAGAAATCAATGAGCTGCCCGGTAAAGAGCAGCTCGTCAGCATCGAATCCTCCATGATTCGGCGAATTGTTTTACCGCGGTTTGCGCGGTCGACCTCGAGGTCTCTGAGTGATTTGGGGGACGTGGGCTTCAAGAATGACCACCCCGCCCTGGCGAAGGGCCACAGTCCCATTGTCCTTGAACGCCAAAAGCATCACGATCAGCCGCTCAATGTTGAACGTCTGTGCCTTGAGCGTAGATAGGGCAAGGGCACAAAGTTCACGATTCACCCGAAAGCGAACCTGAACCTTGGTACCCTGTCGACAAGTGGAGATTCGGGTCAAGAAACCCAGCTCAGCGAGCTCCTGCACAAAGGCTCGTGCAGCTCGCCCACTCGTCCACGGGGTCATGCCTGGCCACGGCTCATGCCAGGTAAGCGGGCACTCCTTCTCAGCCAGAACCTCTTCATGTACACCCAGATTCGTAAGCCACTGCAGAGCCTGGGCATAGCCGGGTACATGGTGGCAGTAGTACACCACGTCCGCGGCCAGAAGTTCAGTGACGTCCTCCCCGACCGTGACCTGGTACACGAGCACACCACTCCCTTTGTCTCCACACATGGGAACGATGTACTTATGGCGCTCTGCCCAGTGCAGAAATTGCGCCATATCCTCGGGTTTGAGCCCCGGTGGTTCTGGAGTGAGCCTCTGCTCATATGAACGGTACACAACGACCAACTGCAGCGAAAGCCACAGCTTCAGTTCCTCGTTTCGAGAAGGATCTTCGACCGGTTCCGTCTCCACAGCGTACATCATAAATCCCTCCGTAAAAGAGAATGTGGGGAAACACACAAATCTGTCCTATACAAACACAAAAATATGTTTTTGTCAACGAGACAACAAAAAAACACAAGTCAAAAACTTGTGCCATTGAATATAAAAAAATTTAGAGTTTTTTCAAAAGAAGTGCCTGTATAGCCATCCCCCACTCTTCGGCTGCACCCGGCCCATTTCCAGTAATCACATTCCCATCCACCACCACACTCTCCCGCACATATTCCACATTATTATTTGCAAAAATACTCGCTAACTCACCATCTTCATCCCACCCCGTTGCTCGCCGCCCTACCAATACATTCGCCCGGGCTAAAATTCGTGGTGCAATGCAAATAGCCCCATAGGGCTTTTGCAAAATCATTGCCTCATTCAAAATTCGATTACTCTCTTGTGTATCCAAACATTCAAGTGCACCCGGGCCTCCAATAAAATACACACCATCATACTCCATCACATCCACATCACGGAGCACCACATCCACCACCTGTTCTGAACCATCTTTTGCCACAGCCACGCCGGCAATATCACTCGCTGTCACCACAACAAAACCAGCTTCGGTAAGAAGCTGTTTGGGAATACCATATTCAATTGGTTGAAATCCATGTGAAGCAATTGCAAAAATCACTTTTTTCATAAACAAAGAATCTTTTCTTAAAATACTGTCTTATGCATGGCAATCACACTTCGTCTTCCATCAAAATGCTCTTTGGCACTTCGAATAGCTTCAAAATCTGTTTTGGGACCGAGCAGACAAAGTCCATGTTCAAACCCTTTGATTTGTGCATCAATCTCTGCAATGAGTTCAGGATGTTCTCCTTCTTTTTCTGTCATTTTACGAAGTGTCTGCAAATGTCCTTCAATATCATTCAAAATAACACCAAACTCTTTCACTCGTTGTTCATATTTTTTTTGATCAGTACTCACTACAGTCTGACGAGTATAATTTTCAATATCTTGTTCCACCTCAACCAATGCCTTGGTGAGTTCTGGCCGTTCATCATGCGTAAAAAAATCTATTTTTGAACCACTATGCAACTCTCTATAACTTCCACCTTGTGCAATATATTGGTTATATCGAGTTTTGAGTTCAATAGAAATCTTTCGTAAAAAATATTTTTCACCGAGCACTCCTTCGTATACGTTATAAAATTCTTTGTAGGCTTCTCTATATGGCCACAACTGCTTCCCAAAAAAAATAATTACATTTTCTACTTCATCCATGGACAAATTGATATTATTTTTCATTTGTTCTACTGCTTTACGCATGTTTTCTTTGATTTCTCCAGGAACCAAAGGAGGCACGTCTTCATAAAGACGTTCACACAGCGCAATAGTATGTTCAAGATTTGCCATATATGTATAGTATACCACTCATCTTTTATCTGTTCAATGTGCTTTGAATCCGTTGCTTTTGCACTTCATACATTCCAATACCTGCTGCAATACTCACATTCAAACTTTCTTTTTTTCCATGCATAGCAATATGTGCGACGTCATCACACAATGCCAAAATATCTGCAGCCACACCATCTACTTCATTCCCCACAATCAGTGCTACCGGAAAAATAAATTCAATTTGTCCTATTTCTTTACTGGTTTCATTTTTTTCAAGTGCCACCACACGCACACCCTTTTTTTGCAAACTTTTTATAAGTACTTTCAAATTTTTATACTGCTTCCACTTCACCCATTTTTCTGCTCCCAGCGCCACTTTATCTATTTCTTTATGCGGTGGCACAGGTGTATACCCAACCAAAAAAATTTTATTCACGCCACACGCGTCAGCAGTCCGAAACATGGCACCCACATTGTGGCCCGATCGAATATTTGGCAAAATAAGAAAAAACTCCTGTTTCATAGGAGTTTAATCTAACAAAAGTATGTATACTTGTCAAAAAAATAAAAAATTTTATTCACTTGAGTGTAACCGTCTTTTCATACTTTCTAACCGAGCAAGTTCTTCTCGAAGATTAGCCTGTTGTCTATCAATATCCCTTTCAAATTCTTCAATGAGTAATTCAAAAAGTTCAGGAGTACTCGGATACACTGTCTTAAAATATTCAAGGGGATCTCTCTCGGGGTCAATGTGTTGTCTATAATAATCAAGATGCACTCTTACAGCATCTTCCATCAATCTTTGTCTTTCTTCAGAAGATAAAAATCCATCTACGACAGCGTTATCCAACAATTTTAAAGTTTCATTGACTTTTGTGGCATCAACTAAATACCTACTCAAAGACCCTCTTAAAGGTTCCAGAGTCAATTCTATACTTTTCAAAGTCGCGTCACTATAAGGATCGATAAGACGTTCTTTTTCTTGTCTAAAACGGTTTAAAATTTCCACGGGCGAGAGAACCCGCCCTTGTCGTGGTTCTCCATGTCCCATCACGTCTCCTGACATATAAAAAATTCAAAAAAATAAAAACAAGCTAAAAAAGCTTGCTCAAGAACCAGACACTCGTGGAATCACCACAAATACTACTGCCAAAAGGATGATACCAATAGCGAGGTATGAATAAACAAAAGAATACTCAGAAGACTGTGGCGCTTCTGCAGCCATTTTTTGGTGGACCATATGTTTGTGTTTATGTTTGTTTTTTCTTCACACATTTGTATTTTTCAAATATGCAAAGTGAATTAATTTTTTCATTGTCAGAAAAACACACGCGACCACTCTTTTTTCATTCAAATGAATACTTCAAAAAAGTTTCCAGGTTGTTCATCTGTATTTTTTACTTCTCTACGATAAGAAAATTTCTGTGCGAAGTCACCAGTACATGTCTCTTATTCGAATACTTAATTTTTTACTTCGAATGAGGAACCTTTGCTTGTGATTTTTTATCTTTTATACATACATTATAGCACAAAAAACACGTTTTGTCAACCTCCAAAAATTCATATTTTTACAAAATTTTTAATTTTTTTCAAAAAAATTGACGTGCAATCAATTGCGTCGTACAATAATGACATTCTATGTCTACACTTTCCACCTATCTCACACAATTTCTTGAACATCTTGAAATTGAACGCAATCGCAGTCAAAAAACACTGCAAAATTATGATTTTTATCTCCACCGCTTCATTGAATACTTCGGTGACAAAAAACCAGCTGACATCACAGGCGAAGATGTACGCAAATACCGTCTGTGGCTCAATCGTTTGCAAGATGTACATGGCGAAGAGTTAAAAAAGAATACCCAAAACTATCACCTCATTGCACTGCGATCATTTTTGAAATACTTGGCCAAGCGAGACGTAGCAACTTTGTCTGCAGAAAAAATTGAACTCATGAAAATGCCAGACCGAGAAGTTTCTTTTCTGACTGGCGCCGAAGTGAGCCGACTGTTAGAGGCACCCATGCTGAGTACAGAAAAAGCCTCCAAAAAAGATACTGAACACACAAACGAATTTTTTGAACAAAAAAAGAGATCAGACACGCTGCGCATTAAGTATCGTGACAAAGCCATTCTCGAAACACTCTTTAGCACGGGCCTGCGTGTATCTGAACTCGCGGGGCTCCTCAAAGAACAAGTCAATCTCAAAGAAGATGAATTTAGTGTACGTGGAAAAGGCAAAAAACTGCGTGTGGTGTTTTTATCTGACCAAGCCAAGTATTGGCTCAAAAAATATTTGGAAGCACGCGGCGATGTGAATCCATATTTATTTGTATCACATGACAAAGCACACAAAAAAACAAAAGTGATAAAAACAAAAAATAACCGCGCTGAAGAAAATAAATCTGATGCCGAGCCACTCACCACCCGCTCCATCCAACGCATTGTCCAAAAATACACCAAAGCAGCCGGCATCACCAAACCCGTCACCCCACACACCCTGCGCCACTCTTTTGCCACCGATCTCCTCCAAAATGGCGCCGATATCCGAAGTGTGCAAACCATGCTCGGGCATTCTTCTATCACCACCACTCAAATCTATACCCACGTCACGGATGCAGCCTTGCGCGAGACCCACAAAAAATTTCACGGCAAAAAGCGAGACAATGATTGACGGAATCACTTTTTTTTGATACTATCTGCGCAATGCAAATAAATGGGCCCGTAGTTAAATGGATATAACAACAGCCTTCTAAGTTGTGATTTCAGGTTCGATTCCTGACGGGCCTACAAAGCACCTTCTCACGAAGGTGTTTTTTATTTTCAAACAGATTTGCCCTCCCAAAAAGAACGCTGTACAATACCTCCACTTTCTTATAATACAATTTTATGCGCCCGGAATCCCTCAAAACCAAAATCTTCCTCGACAGCGGCGACCCCAACGAAACTCGCGCCACACTCGAACTCCTTGGCTTTCTCGATGGTCAAACTACCAACCCAACATTGATTGCCAAAAGCCCAGCAGCCCAAGAACGCATGCAAACCGGGAACAAATTCACGAGTGAAGAAATTTTTTCTTTTTATAAAAATGTGGTGAGTGAAATTTCAACACTCATTCCACAAGGTTCTGTATCCATAGAAGTGTACGCCGACGCTGAAACAAAAAGTGAAACCATGTGGGAACAAGCACAAAAAATGAATACGTGGATAAATAATGCCCACATCAAACTTCCAACCACGTCTGAAGGCCTAAAAACCGCTGCGCTTTGCATTTCACAAAGTATTCATGTGAACTTAACCCTCTGCTTTACCCAAACGCAAGCAGCAGCTGTTTATGCAGCTACACGTGGCGCACAAAAAGGCGATGTTTTTATTTCTCCATTCATTGGCCGCCTCGATGATATTGGCATAAACGGCATGAACTTAATTCAAAATATCAAAACCATGTTTGACTCCAGCGATCACCACGTTGAACTCCTGGCAGCGAGCGCCCGCACCATGAACCACTTTCTCGCGTGTCTTGAAGCAGAGGTAGATATTATCACCGCACCATTTGCACTGCTCAAGCAATGGGCCGAAGCAGGCATGCCACTTTTGGGAAGTACACCAAATACAGCCCTCTCCACTATTGCCTACGAAAATATTGATTTGAATCAATCGTGGGATGCCTACACTTTTGCTCACGAACTTACAGACAAAGGCATTACGAAATTTGCGAGTGACTGGAATGCACTGATAAACTAAATTACATTTTTCACAAAAGACTGGATCCCCAAGATCCAGTTTTTTATTTTCTTTTTTCGCTTATCTATTGACTTTTTTCTATTTTTTGCTATGATGCGCACCTCGGCACAGTGCCGACAACTTCGGAGGCAAGTTTTCTTGAAAACTCTTCGCCATCTCTGGATCGTGCTCATCACTGCCTTGGTATTCTCGTGCACCGAGAAAAACGACAAATTCGTCGGTGACTCGGACACGAGTGATGCTGGCACCGATGCCGCGGCCGACCCCTGCCAGTCGTACGAGCAGGACTGCTGCACCATGTCTCACTACCGGGCCTACGGCTCGATCGGTGAAGGATCCGCAGAGTCGTACTACGACTGCTACATCGTGGGGCGTCTCAACGACGAGCCCCAGTGCAACGCCGGCAGCGGAGATCTCCCCCAGGCCGCCGACACCCTCGCCCGCTTCTGCGGCGAAGTGTACTCCTTCGAGTGCACCTGCGACGAAGCCAGCGGCTGCGCCACCATCACGGTGGACAGCGAGAGCACGCACCTCGATCACAAGGTGCAGTGCCCCGGTGACTTCTAACCCCGCCTCATTCTGCTTGCTGCTCGGCAACTGCGCCGACACCAAGCGACCGAGGCGGGGCCGTTCGATCTCTGTTGAATACTTACTCCACAAAATGGTATACTGATTTTCTATGCTCTATCTCTTCCAACTCGGCCGACAACCAGAAATTTCACAAGCAGAACTCGAGTCTGTGTTCTCATTTTTTTCACTCGAATACACCATCAAGGAACTCAAAAATCCAAATCTTTTTGTAGAAATCAAAACCGCCTTTGACCCCATCACCCTCATGAACCGCCTCGGTGGCACTATTAAAATTGCCCGCCACGTAGGTGAAGGTAAAAAGCCCGAAGAAATTGCCGAAATCATTGAAGCCCTCCAGCTCGATGGCAAAATTCAATTTTCACTTTCTGGCAACAATGCCAAAAACCTGGCACTTGAAACCAAAAAAATTCTCAAATCCAATGGCCGCTCGGTCCGTTACATTGAAGCCAACAACACCGCAACTATTTTACACAACTCACTCGTGCAAAAAAGTGGAGACTTTACCCTCACAAGCAATGGTATTTTTGTAACCGAAGCCATTCAACCCATTGAAGACTGGGGCGAACGTGACTTTGGTCGCCCAGGACGCGACAGCAAAAGTGGCATGCTCCCACCCAAACTCGCACGCATCATGATTAACCTCGCTGGTGGCAAAAATGTAAACCAAAACAACATCCACGACCAAAAAATCCTTGACCCATTTTGTGGTTCAGGAACAGTCCTTATGGAAGCACTGCTTCTTGGCTACACCAACATTGTAGGCACAGACCTCTCGGACAAAGCTATCATGGATAGTAAAGTCAACACAGACTGGATTCAAGAACATGCACAAATGGAAAAACAATACACACCACGTATTTACCAATGTGATGTGAAACGCCTCGGTGAAAAAATGGAAGCAGAAAGTGTAGACCTCATTGCTACGGAACCATTTATGGGTAAACCCCTGCGCGGAAGTGAACGCAAAGAGGAACTCCTGAAGCAAACACAAGAACTGAAAAATTTGTACATTCAAGCGTTCCAAGGCTTTCAACGAGTGATGAAAAAAAATACCTCAATTATTTTTCTCGTTCCTCGTTTCAAATATAAACAAGAATGGATCCGCATTCACTGCAACGAAGATATCCAAAAGCATGGATTCGTACTTGAACCTCTTACCACAAATGAACCATTTCTCCTCTACAGCCGACCAGATCAATTGGTTGCGAGAGAAATTTGGAAGTACACCAAAAAATAACATTCAAAAAGACGTCCACACATGGACGTCTTTTTTATTTCGTACAAGCAAAGTTCAAACTTGAGATTATTCAAATCTCTTTTCGACAACACTCCAATCAATGGCCGCAAAAAACGCAGCAATATAATCAGCACGTTTCAAACCATAATCCACCATAAATGCATGCTCAAACACATCCATCACGAGCAGTGGTACACATCCAGCGAGGTGACCAACATCGTGTTCATTCACCCACATATTAATCAAACGATCACCGACTCGATCATAGTACATCACCACCCAGCCAATGCCTCGCATGGCTCCAACCGCACGAAAATCTTTTTCCCAATTTTCTACAGAACCAAATTCAGCCACAATTTTTTGCATGAGCGCCGATGATGCATTGTGTGCCACAGGCTCTTTACTCATGTTTTCAAAATAATATTCGTGGAGTCGCATACCATTGAACTCCCACCCCAAACGGCGAGACAGTTCAGCATATTCTGGAGTCGATGCCTGATCAGCCTTAAGCAAAGCATCGAGCTTTTCCAAAAGTAAATTTGTATTCTTTACATACCCTTGGTACAAGGTAAAGTGATTATTCAATAAAACATCACTAAATCCCTGTGTTCCGAGAAGCGAACCAAAATCTTTTGCAGTATACATAAAATTAAGTATTTTCAAGTGAAACTTTATAGGCCAAAACTTTGGCACCGGCAGTTTGTATATCTGTATAATTTTGACGAATGATCAAAACAACCTGTTGTTTTTCTCTATCTGTCAAAACTTTCGTAAACCGAATAGTTGACTCTGTCTGTTCTGTTTCATTCAAATCTAATTCCAATGAATCTTCGGCCACATCTTCATCTGGTTCTGTTTTCGTGATGGTTACCACTGTGGAATCCCCATCAATAAATGTATATCGCAAATCACCACATCGACCATCAAATCCTGTTTTTTCTTTGAGCTCAAAAAATTCTTCACTCATAATTTATATTAAATTTTACCAACTAAATCTTCACCTGGTTTTAGTGTCGAAGCGCCTGGTTTCCAGTTTGCAGGACACACTTCACCCCCATGCTCACGTACAAAAATTGCAGCCTGCAATTTACGAATCAATTCGTCAGCCGAGCGACCAATATTGTTGGCATGAACTTCATAGGCTTGAATCACCCCATCTGGGTCAACAATAAAACTAGCACGAAGTGAAATCCCTTCTGCGGGGATATAAGTTCCAAGCGTCTTACAAAGCATTCCCGTTGGATCTGCGAGCATTGGAAATTTTACTTTGGCAATAGAAGGTGAATGATCTTGCCAAGCCTTATGAACAAATTTAGTATCAGTAGAAACACTTACTACTTCACAGCCCAGCTTTTGAAATTCACCATACATATCTGCCATTTGAACTAACTCAGTTGGACAAATAAAAGTAAAATCTGCTGGGTAAAAAAACAAAATCATCCATTTACCACGATAATCCGATAGATTTACATTTTTGAATTTTCCTTCGTGATATATATCAAAATTCCACTCGGGAAGACGGGCATTGATAAGTGAAGGAAGTGTATAGATTTCTTCGTGTTCGTGCATATGCATAAAAATTTCATTAAAAATAAATACGATACTCTGTAAAAAGTATCGTATCCTAAAAAGTGAGATTGGTCAAGCCTGTACTCTTGTTTTTTTTGTGCTTTGCTTTTGTCCCTGGGAGACCTGTTTTTTCATGTCAGAGAGTAATTTTTTTTTCATTTTTTCAACCACAGCGAGCACCTCAAAAAAACTTTTTGTAGTGGAAATACTTTTTACTTTTTTATTTTTTTTCAATACTGGCATAAAATATTATACAAGTTGTGCCTGAATACGAGCACAAAATAACTCCCACACTCCTTTGATTTCTGTTTGAAATCTTGCTTTTTCTGTCAAAGTGATCCCAGGTTCACGTCTATACATTTCTAATTGTAGTTCAATTTCTCTACCCGATCTGCTCAGCTGAGCAAGAATTAGCTCCCGTCTGCCATCTCGAGTTTCTGTTACTTCTGCAAGAGCCTGGACTAACATTGACTTTCTAGACTCAATTTTTTGTTGTGCCTCAACAAATTCATCCTTTGTCATTTCTTCCATGACAATCTTTCCAAGATTTTCACTCCAACCCCAAGCCCGTTTTTTGGTAGAGAAAAGAATTGAACCAAGAGTATTATACTTTACATTTTTATTAAACTCCTCTGCCTCAACTAATAGTTGTCTTTCACTTTCATATTCTTGTAATCTTTTATTTGACACCGCAAACTGTTCCATTATGTTTGAAACATACTCTCGAGCCCAGTCAAGTTCATACAATATATTTTTTTTACTTTCCACGGGTTCATCTTCCCAATCGGTAATTTGTCTTTCTATGGGTTTCGAAGCCACCACAGTCACGGCACGATTAAGACGCTCTCCAATTTCCACAAAGGCTGTCTCAATATTATCTACCAAATCACCAACTTCTGGTTCGTCTCTCATCACCTCTACTTTTGCCACTTGATCTGAAACAAATTTTTCAAATTTAGGTTCAAATTCTTCTCCATAGGCATCTGAAACATCAAAAGAATCTAGGACACTACTTGCATTGAAGCCTACAACCAAATCCTTGAGAGTATTATATTCATTTTTACACTGTTCATAGACTTTTTTTACTTGTTCTGGTGGTACAGCACCCCTATCTAAGAACGCCAAACGCTCAAACAATATTTGAAGTGCTGTTTTGAAATACCGTACTTTTTTTATTTTCTCAAGTGCTTCTGTGAGAGCATCTCGATCTTCTTCAATTTTTTTCACTTCTGTTGGTTGAGGTTCTTCACCTTCTTTTTTTGCCGGCACAGTAAAAGGCTTTGGCTTTTCGGCCGCTTTATATGCATGAGCCAAAGCAAATGCAATCTTATCTGGAGTAATATGCGGATATTTGACGGAGTCAAATAAAATATCAGCTTCGGGATCATCAATTCTCTTAAAATTTACAGTTATCACATCATTTTCATCCACCATAATTCGTGCTCCACGCCCAGCAGGATTTCTCAGATCAAAAGTTTGAAGTGAAAACTCTACTCTTTTAATTTCATTGGGGTATCCAGTTACATCAGAACCAACTTTGTATTTCATTTTGTCCAAACCTTTTATATCTCCTTGTGGGTCAAAATCCGTAGGATACCCATTGATCGCCCGAGCCATTCGATACAGGGTAGCAATTCGCAAAATTTCTGGCGCAAACAAACGATTGCGCTGAGCTTTGGCTTTGGCAATTTTATTTTTGTCGTGACTCTCAGCAGCATGAACCAGAGCTTCTTGTGTATGCTCTAAATGGTGTACAAACTCTGGTGCCGTATCTTCAATATGAACACCACGCTTTTCATAGTCTGTTGGAAATTTCCCAAAAGGGTTCCTGGTAAGTACGGCTTCATAACTTTTTCGAAGCGAAGAAAGCTGTTCACCAAAAGATTTTGACCAAAAAAGTGGCCCTTGTCTTTTTACTTCCATGGCTCCAAGTTTTGGATCCATAGAGCTAATCACTGCTTGCAAAATCTCATCGGGCAATTCAAACACTAATTCAAAAGTAACACTCCCTGGTGCAATTTTTTCTGCCAATTTTTTTACTATTTCTTTTGGAGAAGCATCAGTATAAGCCAAAACATCTACAGCGCGATGGGCAGGAATATCAGATCGTAAGAATTTTTTATAAGCATCTTTATAAGCATCTTTTCTCTCTTCAGAAAGAGCATCCAATCTTTGATTTCTGCGAATATCTTGTTCATTTTTAAAAGGATCATTCAAACGCTTATATTCTTCTTCATTTTTTTTCAATAAGGCAGTAAGTTGATCAAATTTACCGTTCGTTTGCAACGTAAACTCATTATCTCTCAAAAATTTATATTGTTCTTCGATACTCTTTGCAAGTTTTTGAATTTTTATCTGTGGCTCTTTTTCTTTTTGCAACAGAGCGTCTCTTTCGGCTATTTTTGCGCGCAGAGCCGTCTCCAATACTCTATATTCCCCTTTTCTTTTAAGGTCAATTTCATTTTCAAACAAAAACGCTGACTGACGTTGAACCTCTGCTTCCAAAGCATCGAGTTCTGGTGAACCAAAAAAAGTTTCTCTGTGTATCATCTTTTCTTTTTCATCAAAAAATCTTTTTTTTATTTGATAAGCGTCAGTTTCTTGAAAAGAGGAATACAACTCAGGAGATTGAATTTCTAACTGCCTAACAAAAATATCAACATCAATGGCTCCCCCACTTTGTTCTATTGCCTGCAAAATATCTTTTCCAGTAAAAAATTTTCCTTCACTCAAAAACTCAGCAAGATTCATGCGTTGCACTCTTTGTTTTTCGGTTTCTACTAACTTTTTGTATTGTTTTTCCAAAAAAATAATAAGCTCTTCTACAATACGAATAGCATTTTCTCTATTCAAAATATTTTTTGTATCAGTGTCTGTCGGATCAAAAAAGTTTTTAAACTCTTCAGGAATTTCTGTACCAGGGGGGAGCACGTTGAGAGCATCTCTCATGTCTTGCAAGGAGGTAACCAGTAACTCTTTCATGTGCTTTACCTCTTGTAAATATTTCTGCAAAGTTTCAGTACTGACATGATTTCCTCTGAGCTGTTCCACCAAATTCAAAAATTCTGTTTCTTCGGGTAAAACATATTCAAGTTTTGATTTTATTCCTTCCAAAAAAACTTCGGGACTCACTTCTGCCTGAGCTTCTGCAGCAGGCCGATGTGGATCATGTGGGTCACCACCATGATGTGACATAATTCAATAATTATTGTATGCGTATTGCACTCTATTTTACACGAAAATGAAATGTTATTCAAATTTTTATTTTGAAATAAGTGTATCTACGGCCTGACCAACGCCATAACCAACCAGCGCAGCAAGCGCAGCGAGTACAAGCATCTCCATACCTGCCTTCCACCAACTTCTCTTGGAAAAATGACTGGTACCAACTCCCAAACAAAACAAACCAAACAGTGTAATAGGAATAGAAAGTGTAATTGCCATTGGAATCTGTGAAATAAGAATATATGGCAAAAGTGGAATACTGCCTCCAATAATATAGGAAATTCCCATAAACATTCCATTTTTCAAAGGATTCCCTATGTTCTCAGGCAAAATATTGAGCTCACGCACAGACATTTCACGCAAAAATAATTTTTTATTCTGCGAAGCTACTTCCCCCATTTGATGTGCCAGTGCCTGTGGCCAACCATCTTTCATATACATACCAATGAGTTCTTTTTTTTCTTCTTCTGGATATGCTTTGAGTTCAAATTTTTCTTCAAACAACTTTCGTTCCTCAATTTCTTTTTCTGATTTATTGGACAAATACGAACCTACTGCCATAGAAATTGACTCTACAGAAATAACCACCAAGCCAGCGAGCACTACCAAGTAGTGATTGTTGGCCGCAGCAGCAATTCCTGTAATAGCCCCGAGGGTGGACACCATGCCATCTTCCATACCAAACACCACTTCACGTACCAGTGAAGTATCTACATTTTTTCTGTGATGAATAAAGTCTTTGCGACCATGATGGTGTTCTATTTTCATATGATACTAGTATAGCATATTTTGCAAGCCAAAGGTATTGACTTCAGTCCAAATTTTTCGTACTATGTCGGCACGCCACTGGTGGCGCCTTGCCTTGGAGGCATGGGTGAAAACCTACGAACACTACGCATAAGATCAACCCCCGTACCACAGACCCTGTCTGCCCCGCCGGCTCGCCGCACTTGGCTTGAGCCGCACTTCTCCTGCAGTTTTCCTCTTTTTTTCACCACACGTCACTAACCGAAGCAGCCGGGCTGCCGACGGTGAACGCGTATCTTGGGGAGACGAGCGCCGTCAACGCCGACCCTCCCCATTCCCTTATACCAAAATACACCGTTTTTCGGTGTATTTTTTTATATTTTTAAATTTTGACTCAACACTTTTTTCTTTTTTCCAAAAAGTCTCAACCTTCACAAACTCCACATCTCCAAACACACCAACCACTAAGCAATGTGAAAGTATACCACATCACCATCTTGTACAATATATTCTTTTCCTTCCAATCGAAGTTTCCCAGTTTCTTTCATCTTTCCCCAACCACCAGCTGCCAAAAAATCCTGCCACTGCACCACATCAGCCTTTACAAATCCTTTAATAAAATCTGTGTGAATCACACCAGCAGCATCGGGTGCCTTGGTCTGTGCTTGTACTGTCCAGGCTCGTGTTTCCATTTCACCAGACGTAATAAACGTCACCAAATTAAGTAACTTGTAGCCTGCCAAAATAATTTTATCAAGACCAGATTGTGCCATGCCAAGCTCACTCATATATTCTTTGGCTTCTTCTGGTGACAGGTCAGCGAGTTCTGCTTCTGTTTGTGCACAAATGTAGACATGTGGCACACCGGGTTCAATGACAATTTTTTCTGCAGATTCGGTAGCACCTTGCTCATCCACATTTACAATATACATCATTGGTTTCATGGTGAGGAGACACAGTTCTTTCATCACCACCATATCGTCTTCGGAATACTCGAGTCCTCGTGCCAATTTTTCACTTTCAAGGTGAAGTTTGACACGTTCAAGCACTTCAATTTCTTTTTGAACTTCTTTTGGAATCACACCACGTGCTTTTTTGTGTGCATTTTCAAGGCGTTTGGTAACCGTTTGCAGGTCTGCCAAAATAAGTTCCAGGTTAATCACTGCTGCATCATCTTTTGGATCCACTTTATTGTGTACATGAATAATATCATCGTTGACAAATCCACGTACCACATGCGCAATAGCGTCCACTTCTTTGATATGAGACAAAAATTTATTTCCAAGTCCTTCACCTTCGGATGCACCTTTGACAATACCAGCAATATCAATAAACTGAATCGCTGTTGGGATAATTTTTTGAGAATGTGATGCGTCAGAAAGTTTTTGCAAACGCTCATCTGGTACCTCAACTACACCTACGTTCGGTTCAATCGTACAAAAAGGATAATTTTGAGCATTGGCCTGTTTGCTGCGAGTGAGTGCATTAAACAAAGTAGATTTTCCAACGTTTGGGAGACCGACAATTCCAATAGAAAGCATACAAAACAGTATAAAAGTGCGTGAACTGTATCACAAAAAAAGAAAATTTTCAAGGTGTGTGAACTGTACTGAATCAGCTCGCTAAGGTATCAATGTTTAAAAAGTAGCTTAATATAGCAAAAAATTTTATAAAAAAACAACAAACTCCCTTGACAAAAGGGCTTTTTTGTGATATACTCATCCGTTTACAGTAGCTTTCAAAGATATTGTAAGCAGTTCTTTACAAGTTGTTCAGACAAAAAACAGGTTGGAGGCCAAATTATGGCTAATTTTAGCCCTAAACTGGCCTTCAGCCTGCTACACGAGCAGTGTGAATACGGCGAAACCACCACGGATGAAGAGAAAGCGTAAAATCGAGATGAAAAGCATGAAACTGGCGGCGATGCTGGCGATGTTCGGCCTGGGACTGGGTGGGTGTGGCGACGAGACCAAGGTCTACGTCGACCCCCCGGAACAGGTGATCATCGTCTACACCAGCCCCGACGCCGACCAGAGCGGCCGCGCCATCGATGGCGACGGCAGCATCGACCGCGCCATCCCCGAGGCCGACGCCGGCATCCAGCCGGATGCGGCCCTGTGGGACGCGGCCACGAGCGAAGAGCCCGACCAGGGCAACGGCACCGTGGACGCCGCCGAGGCCACGAATGCGCAGGACAGCGCGACGGACAAGCCCACGCCCGACGCCGGTCGCGAGGCGTTCAACCCCGACATGGGGGAGAACCCCGAGCCCGATGCCGCGGCACAGGAGCCCTCGGACACGCCGGACATGGGCGCCGTGGAGGAGCCCGACAGCGAGACGATCGAGATCGGGGGAGACCCCTGCATCTACATCATCTCGCCCGACTCCGACGGCGACGGCATCACCGACGCCTGTGAAGAGGCGGCGGCCGAGCCGGAGTGCCGCGTGAACGAGGACTGTTCGGTGCCGGATGACACCTGCCTCGACCGCACCACCCGCCGCCAGTACTTTGGCGTCACGGGGCAGTGCGTAGAGGGCACATGCCAGTTCCGGTACCAGGACTTCGACTGCACGGCCGAGGAGGCACCAGACACCTATTGCAGCTATGGCATCACCTTCCACATCGATCCGAGAAGTGCATACTGCGACGACCATCTCGAGGCGTGGGGTGCGATCTGCCGCTGGGACTATTCCATCGACCGATGCCACACCCCCGAGTGCAATGCACAAGGTACGGGCTGCGCCGAGTGGAATGTGGATACGGATGGTGACGGCATCGGCAACGACTTCGACAACTGCGACTTGGTCGTCAACCCTGATCAGGCCGACAACGACCGCAATGGCGTGGGAGCAGCCTGTGAGGTCGAAAGCACCATTCGTCACTTCACGTTCACGTGGGATGGCACCGTGGCCTACACCGAGTACCTGAACGTGCGCCACCGGGTCGAAAATGATCTCCAAGAGTGGGCAGAAAGCCTGCACTTCGAAATCAACTGCCTCGACGAGCTGGCCGAAGCGTTCTGGTCCGTCACGATGGACGAGTTCAGCCCGGAGCTGCCCAACTACCAGTTCGGAGTGGAGTACGACTCCAGCCGGGTGAACCTCTGTTACATCACGCTCATCATCGATGGTGAACGACCCGAGTACACCCCCGACCCCAACTCAGGTCTCCCCAACGGCGGAGGTCTCTCAGGGGAGTGGGTCATCTACGGACAGGCCACGTACACCATGGACGAGACGGGCGATACCTACGATGCCATCCCCATGGGCAACCCTGGACAGCCAAACCGCTTCTACGGAGTGGATCTGAGCCCCGGGCACGAGCTCATCGTGGCCACACAGGAGCCTCCGTTCAACAACTGAACAACACACAACCGCCCGGCCACAAGCCAGGCAAGGAGGAAACACACGGGAGAACACCCCGTGGCGACTCGAGCGAGCAATCCTGCACGCTCGAGTCAATCAAAAAACAGCTTTCGTACAGAAGGCTGTTTTTTATTTTTTGCAATTTTCCGAAATTACTCATCACTCGCACACATTTTCAATCTTTCCACTCTACTTCTTTTTGTACCGCATGTTCCAAAAGTGCGCGAATAAGTACAATACCGGTCAGTTGAATAATATCTTCAAAGTCTCTGACCACCGTCGCCAAAATAATATCTCCGGCAATAACAATTTCAAGTCCCATGAGCAAAATTTTTCCAAGATGTTTACGAATGTGATCAAGTGTGTACCGCTGACGAATCATCTCTGTAAGTGCTTTAAGCACTGCATACACAATTACCACAAGACCTGCACATTCCACGGCAAGTCCTACCACTCGAATAAGTAATGTAAAAAGAGTCATAAACATTACGGAGTAACAGGTTCTTCTGATACTGCCACTGGGGCAACGACATCAACTGGTGGTGCTGGAGTATCACTGATTGGTACACCATCAGAGGCTGGCGCAGCTTCCACGACAGGAACTTCTGCAGGAGCCGGGTTTTCTGCTGGGGCTATCCCTTGCCCACCATTTTCTGCAGGAGCCGGAGCAGGGACAGACTCTGGCAATGGTTGTACTTGAAGCGGTGTATTGTTATTTTGCGCTGAAATAGCTGCTTGAGTTTTACGAGATGCAATAACCACATAGTCAAAGGTCGCGTTACTTGCACCATTTTGCAATTCTTTCACTACAAATCCAGTTGCATCTTTACCACTAATATACACACCATTGGCTTCAGAAGTAAGCGTAATATTTATTTTTATTGGTTTTTCCCCATCAATAATTTCTTTACTCGTAGCATCAAAGTCTACTCGTGCCATACCACTTTGCAACTGCGCTGAACCAGAAAAAACAAACTCTGTTTCACCAGATTGCAGTGAATACAAAGATTTTTCTCCACCAGCAGTGGTAAGACGAGTGATAAATCGTCCCTGTTCATCAACTTCCCAGGTACCATCTTTTGCAGACAAACGTTTGATATTAAAAATACTATGTCCTGTTGCATCAAGATCATTTGAGAGAAATGTTAACTGTCCATTGGTATCAATTACATTTAAATTTGTCGACGCTCCCTGTGCAGATTGCGCCTCTCCCAAAAGCGTAAGTTCTTGTTGAATATCCGCAATAGTTTTATGACGACTATTCACAAAACCGGTTCTTACCAAACCCATTATTTTTCCAGTTCCTGAGTCAAGTGATTCAAGTGCAACCCCAATAATACCTACCACTTTTGCATCATCATCTTTACTTGAATCGTACCGCATAGCGTACCCAGTAGATGAAGCCGTAACCAGTACATCACCACGTCGAATAGGTCCATTTTCTGTACTTACTTTAATTGGTACACGTCCAACCATGGCCATGACTGCAGTATTTTGTGTCTGTCCAAAACCAATAACCAGTGATGGATTGGTTGAAATCACACCAGCCACTGCCTGTTCATACGGCATACGACTTCTTCTATACGTATCAGTATTATTGGTATCCACAATAACCACATCTCCTGGTTCAACAGTATCATCAACCGCAATATCTACACGTTCGGCCAAATCTCCAGGACTTCCTGGAGTACCAATAGCAGCACTATTTGCAAAGATTGTTCCTGATGCAGCAACATCTCCGTTGGATGCAACCGAAAAAGCATTTAATCCATTATTTCGAACCGATAGCAAATAAGTTGAACTTGCACTGTGTGAAAATCTACTGTCTGTATCAAAAATAAAAATATTACTTCTTGTAGAAGAGGTAGAAGAAAAAAATCGAGCCGTGTTGGCAAAACGAATCGTATTGGTAGACGTCAATGTTGATGTAGGAGAATACAGTGAAACATCTCCTCCTACCAGTAAACCATTACTTCCAACATTTAAACCACTCTTAATAGACAAACCTCCTTGGATATCCACATTATCCGCAACATTTAAACTTCCAATAGTTGCATTATCAATTGTTGCATTATCAATCGTGGCACCAGAGACATCAAATGTTGTAAGTGTACTATTGAGTCCTGAAGCAACATAGGCTACATTGTTGGCAACATATACAGACTGAGGACCATCGAGATACGAACCAGAATATGATGCTACATGACGAGGCGCACTCGGAGTTGAAAAATCAATTACTTCAAGTGCATTTGAGGTATAAGAAGAAACATATATATTTTTTCCAGCAACAAAGATACTCATGGCATTGTTCAATTTAGCGCCACCACTCCCATCCAAAATTTTTCCAGCATGGGTAGGTGCTCTTGGATTTGAAATGTCCACAATTTCAATGGCACTACCTGTGTATGAAGCAATAATTGCATATCTTCCACTCACAAAAATATCTGTTGGATAATTGATCACCGCACCACCAGTACCATTATTAATGTACGTTAAATACTTTGGATTTTCTGGTTCAGAAATATCAAATACAGCCATGAGATTTGAGTTGGCAGCAACAACATATGCATAGTGACCAGAAATATACAAGGTTTCTGCACCATTCAAAATACCCGCATCTACATAACTCCATACATGTCTTGGAGAACGTGGATTCGATACGTCAATAACTTCAAGTGCGTTACTCGTAAATGCCGTCACGTAGGCATAGTTGCCAGCAACAGCAACGTTACTTGCACCGTTCAATGATACTGATGTGGAATTCAAAATTTTTCCTGCATGAGTTGGTTGTTTTGGATTAGAGATATCGATAATTTCAAGGGCATCACCAATAGAAGCCGTTACATATGCATAGTTCCCCACAATTGTTATTCCCGTAGGAGTACTCAACTCTGCACCACCATCACCATCAGAAATACGTGAAACTAAAGTTGGTGAAGTTGGATCTGAAATATCCACAATATCAAGACTATTATTTGAGTCACTCAGTACATAGGCATATTTACCACGTACCGTAACTCTCTTTCCACTATCTGGTAATGAATATGTCCCCAATACATACGGATTTTGTGTTCGTCCTTGAATAGTTGTCGGGCCAACAAAGGTTGAAGTTGCTCCAAAATAACTTCTTTCTCCAACAGAAAAACCAAAAGCAGGTGAGGAAGTTGCCACCCCTACTCTATTGTTTATGGCATCCACAAAAAAAGTTCCAGAATCGACATTCAATTGTCCATTCAAGGTAGTTGAAACCAAAGTCGTTGTAGCAGCAAAAGTATTTGTTCCAGTAAATGCATTATTTCCGGCAGCAGTTACGTCACCTCCTCCAGCTGGCCAACTCGTTCTCAAGACACCACCAAGCTGAATTCCGCTGTTTATTACTAAATTTTGTATAGTAGTAGTATTGGTGAAAGTATTTTGACCACTAAAAGAATTATCTGCAGCAAGTACCGCATCTCCAACACCAGCAGAAGGCCAACTGGTTCGTTTGACTCCACCGAGCACAATTCCACCAAGTACAGAAATATCTTGAATGGTTGAAGTAGCACTAAAATATGATTGTCCTACCACCGAAAGAGGAAAGGATGGTGATGAAGAAGCCACTCCAACACGACTATTTATTCTATCTACATACAAGGCAATATTTGTTCCATATT
>CAZMHV010000001.1:0-324723 GCA_964566225.1 uncultured Gammaproteobacteria bacterium | reverse complement strand
CAGAAGTGCACGCCTTTACGGGCAACGGGCATTTTATGAATCAAGATACATTTCCCGAGCTGCTCGAGTATATCTTCAAGACTTACAATTAACACTGAGTCACCCTCTTGCACAGAGGGTGATTTTGATCTAAGATAAAAAGTGAAAGGAATCCTCGTGTATGAAGCGAGATGTTTTAGTTGGAGTTGGCCTTCTCTGTCGGGTATAATTTTGTTCGTTTTACCCAAACAAATTTTCCCTTCATTTTATGATGTGAGATCCAATGTGGTTGGTGATTTGGGGCTCTATCAACTATCTCCACGACCTCTCGTCCACTGGCAAACAGTGAGGCCAAACTGACCTCTTGACGAATATTGAAAATAAGAGGAAAATAAAGCACATACCAAAAGAATTCTATTGGATCTTTTGTAGTAAAATATAATGTCGTTATTTTATCTTTTCAAGTATGAAGCAAAAAAATTTTGCAGCCTTGAGCGCTGTGTCGTTGCTCCTTCTCGTTGGAGCAGGTTGTTCATCAAATGCTGACCAGTCGACTCAAATTCCTGCGGGCAGTACTGCTCCAACTACTGAAAATTACAATGCGAACAGCTCTGCTCCCACTGAGCAAAAAACCGAAACTACTCAATTACCTGACAATAACCAACCAACTATGAAATCAGAGACCGATCAAAAGAAAACGCTTACGGCTGTCCTCCACACCACTGAAGGAGATATTGAAATTGCATTCAATAGTTCTGCGACTCCGAAGACCGTCAACAATTTTGTCACACTGGCCAAAAAGAATTTTTATGACAATACTATTTTTCATCGTGTCATCAAAGGCTTCATGATTCAGGGTGGTGACCCAACAGGCACAGGCAGTGGTGGTCCAGGTTATAAATTTGCAGATGAACCATTTGAAGGATCGTATACACGTGGAACCGTGGCCATGGCCAACGCTGGTCCCAATACCAACGGCAGTCAGTTTTTTATTATGCATGCTGATGTACCACTTCCCAAAAATTATGTTATTTTTGGACATGTGACACAGGGACTTGATGTCGTGGACAAAATTGCTACTGCCAAAGTAGTCACCAGTGCCATGGGTGAACCTTCAACACCAGTGAATCCTGTCAAAATCAAATCTGTAGATATTGTCGAAAAATAAAATCATAGAGTCAAAAGCCTCTCAAGTATTTGGGGGCTTTTTTTATCTTGCAATTGAAAACACAGAGTGTTACTATACTGTATACATACCTCATATGCCAAACCAAATACAACCTCAGGTTCAGCCCAAAAAACGTAATTTTGCCATTTCCTATATCAAGGGACTGGCTATTCTTTTTATTATTCTCATTCACCTTATTGACTGGGGTGATATGGCCGTTTCTCCAACAGGGAGACTTTTGAAACAAATTTTGTTTACGGGTGTTGTCTTTTTTATGGCAACGTCTGGGAGTGTCGTATGGATTGCCTATGGCAAGTCTGATGATCTGGTGCGTTCTACTAAACGTTTAGTAAGACGGGGAGCCGAGCTCATTGGTATTTATTATCTCTACAATATTTTAAAATTTGCTTTCTTTGATTTTTCTACCGAAAACTTTTATGGTGGTTTTATGAGCCAAGGAATTTTCAATTGGAAAGGAATTTTGACGCTTCAGTCCTTTGCAGTGCCAATTCCTATTTTGTTTACGATTGGGTTTCTTATTATTCTCTCCCCAATATTTTTGTATATCTTAAAAAAAGTGAGAGGGGGAGTATGGTACTTGGTAGCCCTGCTTACAGTGGTTATTGGTGTGAATTATTTTTTTCCACTTCCAGCAAATACCGTGACTAACTTTTTGTACGCTCGGGGCAATATTACTTTTTCCATTTTACCTTGGTTTACCGCCTTTTTGTTGGGGCTCTTGGTGGCCTATGCTGGATTTGAACAAAAGAAAAAAATCTTTTTATTTTTGTTTACTGCTCTCGTCCCATTGTCACTTTGGTATGCATCTGCCAAAGGGCAGTCGTGGTATGTTGATGCTTCCCTCCACCCACTGCAACCTCAGGCTATTGCTATGAGTTTTGCATTTATGTTTGCGCTCATGTATGTGTTTGATTTTTTTCAAAAATATATTGCGTACTCCACTATACGAATACTCCTTGCAACACTGCGTGTGCTTGGGGACTCTACACTTTGGCTGTATATTGTTCACTGGATTGTTATTGATAGTATCCTTCTTACCCTGGCGCCTCGTTCATTTTTGGTGTGGCCGGCAGTGGGTCTTATGTTTGTTGGCTTTCTTTGGTGGAAGCGTCGTGTTATTCAAGAATATTCGCAGCAATATGTATAAAAAAATACCGGTGATGAGCCGGTATTTTTCATTAATTTTTATTTTCTTTGTGTTCTTGTCTTACTTCTATACGAGCTTTGAGTCGTGGTAAAAGTCGATTGGATTTTGTCGAAGTCGTTGTTTGTATGGTTGAAGAAACATTTTCTTTTCGTTCTTCACGATGTTCTTGTATCACTTCCCGGATATCTTCGCGAATATTTTTAATTTCCTCTTTTTTTTCTTTTACAACTTCTTGTAACAATCCTTTTTCAATTTGTTGTATCTTTGGCAAATTCAAGTTGGTTGCAATCAAAATTTTTGCTTCTTGTGCTTGCAAAGCAGCTTTGCCTGCACTTACAAATGCCTCTGTATATAACTTTTGATCAAATTGTGTTTGTGCTTGTACCAAACTTGCATCTGAGAGAGCCAATTTTGCTGTGGCGGCGGTCACAATTTCTACTGATGCACCAGACTTTTTTTCAGCAATAAATTTTTTTACTTCAGCATTGTGTTTGGTCGCTTCCTCAATTTTATGTTGGGCTGCTTCGTCAAGTTTTTCTTTTACTTTTTCGTTATTTTCAATTCTTTCTTGAATTTTTTCTGCTTTTTTGTTGAGTTGCAAAAGTTGATTGAGCA
This sequence comes from uncultured Gammaproteobacteria bacterium, assembly GCA_964566225.1. Classification (GTDB taxonomy): domain Bacteria; phylum Patescibacteriota; class Patescibacteriia; order Magasanikbacterales; family UBA922; genus CAYTKU01. Next base: position 321,793 of record CAZMHV010000001.1, on the reverse strand, counting down.
GTGCTCGTTCAGTGCCACGAAGTTTTACATTCAGTGTAGAACTGGTGCTTGTTGCAACCGCTGTGGTTCCAACGGTACTCGTTGTAGTAACTGGTGTCGTACTCAAACTGGTCAACAGTTGTTGGTGCAATGCCAATGAAGCTTGCAATCTTGCTACTACATCAGCAGCCTCACGATCTTCGTGTTTGTCTTCCATTTTTTGAATTCGTTGTTCAGCATTGGCAATATGAGTTTGAATTTTTTGAGCCAGCTGGGCTTCGGTAGAAGTAGTAAGTTTTCCTTGTGCTGCGAGAGTATTTGCTTCTTCGAGACGTCGTTCTATGCGTCGTGTATCCCAATCAGCGTCGGCTTTTGGCGAAAGAGTCGCTGCCGCTCGAACTTCTTCAGTAATATTTTTAATGGAGTACAGGGGACTCCCAGGAAGTGAATCTTGTGCTGCGTACGATACTCCGCCTGTGAGACTCACTACCAAAAGTGCAATAAGTGATGCAAACATATATTTATGTTGTAAGAATGAAAATACAGATTGGCCGGTCTGTGCCAATATGTGACGGGATTCATTTTCAATTCTTACAGGATTTTCTTTCATAAACGCTGTCAGAGTATTTTTCATATCCAATTTTTCGTTTGGGGTCAAACGAACAGAGTGAATTTGTTTTTTGAATTTTCGGAGCTTATTTATGAACATATTTTTTTTCCAAAACAATTTTCAATTTTTTTAAACCTCTGTGAATTCGTACCGAAATAACATTGACTGACTCACCCAGAATTTCGGCAATTTCTCGTGGTTGGAGTCCTTCTATATACCTCATATATACTACGTCTCGGTATTCCTCTTCTATTTCTTGGAGTGTTTCTTGGAGAAAAATTCCATCAATCCGTATCGCTTGCTCAGCTTCTCCATCTATCGATGGTTGAAACCCGGCTTCTTCCAGGACTTCAAGCGAGGCTTCCTTTTTTTTGCGTACATGATCTATAATGAGGTTATTGGCTACGCGGTAAATAAAGGCGCGGAGGTTGTCTACTTGGTTTCCATTTTTGAGGTATCCCCAGGCCTTGAGAAAGGCTTCTTGTGCCATGTCTTTGGCTTTTTCTCGATTATACAGCCGAAAATAACAATACCGAAAAATAGCATCAGAATGCTCTTCGTAAACTTTCATGAACTCAGCTTCAAGGGAGCGGGCCATAATATATACTAAAGATGACGGAAAAAGAGGATTATTCTTACCACATAAAGCAGTTAGAGTCAAGAATTCGTACAATAGAGTCCTTTTCAGCTCGCTTGCTTTTTGTCTCTTGGTATGATAGTCTTTTTCAGCAGATATGTAAATTTTAACTTTTTTTATGAAAAAGCAACATCGCATTTTTCTTGCAATTGGCATTATTGTACTCATTGGTATCGGAGTAAGTTTTTTTCTCAAATCTCGATCTGAAACAAAAGATATTCATTATCATGCAGGGTTTCAAGTATATGTAGATGGGGCACTCCAAGATTTTTCGGATCTCAAATATATGCAACTCAAACCATGTGGTGGTGTATTTGAACATGAAGACGATCAAATAGAAAAAGCACATTTGCATGATGGAGTAGGCACGGTAGTACATGTGCACCGTGACGGTGCGGTATGGGGTGACTTGTTTACCAATATTAAGTGGGAAGCCCCTGCAGGCAAAGAACTTGTCGGGTATCTTAACGGAGAACGCAAAGAAAATATTTTGACATATCCTATTTTACCATATGATAGTGTTGTATTTTTCTCTGGCAAAATTGAAGACATGAATGCCAAACTGCAAGCCCGTATCACTGACGATCAAATCAAACAAGTAGAAAAGAAAAGTGAAAACTGCGGTGATGATAAAAAATAATTTTGAAACAAGAAAGACTCTGTATATATGCAGAGTCTTTTTTTGTATGAAAAAAACACCTTGAGGGTGCTCGTAAAAACAGTGAGAGGGTCGAGGCGCAGGCAGATACTCGGTGGTCTGTACGAGAACTGCCTGCGCCTCAACTTGAGAACATCGGGGTGAGAGGATTTGAACCTCCGACAACTGACCTGAGGTCAGTGCGCTACCAGGCTGCGCTACACCCCGACAAAAAAAAATGGTGGGGCTGGTTGGGATTGAACCAACGACCTCCAGCATACGATGCTGGTGCTCTCCCGACTGAGCTACAGCTCCACACAGTGTTGAAGAGTATACTTTTTTTGTTTGTGTTTGTCAATACACTGTACTCCTATTGTCTTGAAAGTGGTGGTTTTGTAAAAATAGACGAGTTGTGGATAACCATGCCAAAAAAACCTTGAATAATGTATATAAGTGGAGTAAAATGGGTTTAAGTGGAGAAAAATGGGGAATGAATAACGTGCTTGTCTATTCAACCCCATTAAAAAATCCCAATATTTTTATGTTTATTGGAGAATACTCCCACACACTCGACGACAAAGGTCGTCTCTCAGTACCAAAAAAGTTCCGCTCCGATCTCGAGGGCGGTGCTGTGGTAACTAGAGGTTTAGATCACTGTTTATTTCTCTATACAAGAAATGAATGGGAAAAACTCGCCGAGAAACTTGCCAATCTTCCATTTGCCCAAGCCAACACCCGTGCCTTTGCACGTCTTATGTTAGCCGGTGCCATGGATGTAGAGGTCGACAAACAGGGGAGAATCGTTCTCCCAGAATATTTACGTGACTATGGCAGCATTCAAAAAGATGTTGTCATTGCTGGTCTTTATAATCGACTCGAAATTTGGAACGAACAAAAGTGGAAAGACTATACCCAAAAAACAGAAAATGAAAGTAATGAAATTGCCGAGCAAATGAGTCAGCTCGGGGTATAACACCTTTTCACCTATGAGACATGTACCAGTACTTTTGAATGAAACGATTGATGCACTTCACCTTTTGCCTGGCAACCAGGTGATTGATTGCACCCTTGGAGATGCAGGACATTCCGATGCCATGCTCCAAAAAATTTCTCCAAGTGGGAAACTCCTTGGCATTGATGCAGATCCAGAAGCTATTTTGCGAGCCAAACAATTTTTGTATCCATACGGAGAACAAGTGCTCTGTGTGAGAGATAACTTTGTCCACCTCCAAAAAATTGCGCACGAAAATAATTTTATTCCCGATGCTATTCTCATGGATTTGGGATGGTCTACTCCACAGTTTGCTGAGCGTCAAAGAGGTTTTAGTTTTCAAAACGATGAACCGCTCGACATGCGATATAGTGGATCAGTAGAACACACCAAACAAACCGCTGCAGATTTGCTCAAAACAGAAACCGCAGAGCAGCTTGAATATATTTTTCGTACGTACGGAGAAGAAAACTTGAGTCGTGAAATTGCTGCGGCGATTGTAGCGGAACGAAAAGAAAAAGATATCAATACCACAGCCGCACTGGTAGAAATTATTTTGGCAGTGTATCGCAAAAAACTAAACTCCAAAAAAGAAATTCCTTGGGTGGGTGGACTTCACCCAGCTACCAAAGTATTTCAGGCACTACGTATTGCGGTGAACCAAGAACTTGAGGTGCTTGAACAAGTTTTACCACAGGCCATTGAAGTGCTGAAAAGTGGTGGGCGACTTGCAGTGATTACCTTTCACTCTTTGGAAGACAGAATTGTAAAACATTATTTCAAATCATTAGAAAACAAAAGTATTCATATTATTACCAAAAAACCAATCGTGTGTGGAGAGGAAGAATTCAAAGCCAATCCACCTTCACGCAGTGCCAAGTTGCGTGTCATCCAAAAAATATAACTATGAATCATCAATATCAAACACTCAGACAAAAAAAACTTGCCCTTCAAAATTTTACTACTCAAAACAGTTTTCGTTTTGGGCTTCTTGGTTTGACCGTACTTCTTCTTATATGTCATGTTATCAAAATGAGTAGTGTAGCGACTCAAGGATACCAAATTACTCATCTCCAGCAAGAAATTGAACAGTTGCAACAAGAAAAACAAAAAGTTGATATTGAAATTGCACGTCTCAGCTCTATGAATTATATTCAAGAAAAAGTCAGTCAGATGCAATTTGTGCCTATTGAAAAACCAGAATTTATGACGGTGCATGGTTCAAGTGTTGCAAAGCGCTAGTATTTTATAAAAACTTTTAAAACTCATAGACCACTATGAGTTTTTTGTTTTGTATGATAAAATAATTGTATTCTAAGATTCACTTTATGTCATGGTTTCTCATTACTCAGCGTTTGATTCTTGATTTTGTTTTGCACATTGTTTACTTTCCTTTGTGGTGGTATACCAAAGGTACCAAAAAAATATTATTTGGATGTTTTGACATGATTGGTACTGCCAATAGACAATTTTCACCAGGACTGTGGGCCAAAAATTTATTTGTGCCGATGTTTGGTCAACGTGATTGGCAAGGCAGATTTACGAGTTTTATTGTTCGTTTTTTTAATGTTATTTTTCGTAGTATTTTTTTGGCCCTGTGGGCAGTGATTGTCATGTGTTTTTTTGTGTTGTGGATAGTATTTCCTCTTGTGGTCGTATATATGTTGATTTTATCGTTTACTGCGGTAGTTTCAAGTAATTCACTGACTTCCTTTTTTTCACCTTGAGTTGTTCTATGTTATTTGATAAACCAACACCTCTCACGGTTTACGTGTGCCCACGTTGCAAGGGGGCTACTACCAATGGTCTTTGGAAGTGTTCTGAGTGTCAGGGACTTGCCATGGGACATATCTCCCGGGGACAATTTTTGTACTTTGGTGAGCCATTTACTCGTTATCATATTACGCTGCGTAAGTCTCAGCGTATTCTTCATTTTTTTGAAGTCTTTGGGGCTCTGTTTTGTGGTATTGCTTTTTTTATTTTATTTGTATGGCAGCTTACCAACAATCACATTCAGTTTGATATTTTTGATCTTCAGTTTTGGACGACGACTGGTCTTCAATATGAATTTTTTCTCTGGCTTTCATTCGGAAGTTTTAGTTTTTTGATGTATCGTGTCTTGAATTTTGGTACTGGAGTTCAAACCGTAGAAACCAAAAAATTTAGTGAAAAACCTGTTGTAGAGCAAGCACCTTTACTTGAAAATATCCAAAATTTTGGTCAGTTGCTTTCTCAGTTCAAAAAAAGAAAAGATATTTCTCTTACTTTTGATTTGGAGAGTTTATTTGCGCTTGAAGATGCTTTTCAATTAGCAGTCAAAAACAAAGAGGCAACGATTACCCTCGCGCATGTATTTGCCGCCCTGCTCAAAAAAAATAAAATTCGCATGTTGTTTTTGCGTCTAGCTGTGCAGCCCAAGGTCATTGAAGCCAAATTGGCACAGCTTTTTGTTTCGCAAAACTTTGTTGGAGATCCACAATTTCATAATGATGTTATGGAAGTGATATTTGCTGCCTATGATGCTGCGTATGAACGAAGAGAAGATAAAGTATATATTACCGATTTGCTCGAACAAACTATTTTATATGCACCTGCTTTACAAGAAATGCTCTATGACATGAGTCTTGAAAAAGAAAAACTAAAAAATGTGATTGAATGGATGCGTATTCGTGAGCGGCTGTATCGTCGCTATCAGCAAATGCGCCGCGCTGCGCAATCGCGCAATAAATACGGCCTCGATAGAGCCATGACTGCTGTAGCAACACCATACCTCAATAGTTTTAGTCAAGATTTGACCTATGCTGCCAGTGTTGGCAATTTGAACCCCTGTGTAGGTCGTGACAAAGAATTTGATGAAATATTTCGTGTGGTAGAAGCGGGTCGCCAGAGTGTTATTTTGGTTGGTGAAACCAATGTAGGTAAAATGAGTCTTATTGAAGGTATTTGTCAGCTCATGGTTGAGGACAATGTACCTGACCGACTCAAAGACAAACGTTTTGAAGTACTTTCTACTTCTGCACTGCTTGCCGGCACTGCTGTGAGTGGTGCCCAAGAGCGTCTCATGCGTCTTTTGCGTGAGGCACTGCAGGCCAAAAATATTATTTTGTATATTCACAATATTCATGATCTTATTAACCCAGGTGGAGGTTTTGATGTGTCCGAAACTTTGGCTGAGTATTTGAGTAGCGGACGACTCCTGCTCTTTGCCAGTACCACACCAGATAACTATAATCAAAAGATTTTGCGTTCGAGTCTTGGCAGTGTCATGACCAAAGTAGAAATTGCAGAAATGGAAGACAATCAGGCAGTGCAAGTACTCGAGTCTCGTGTGGGCGGTGTTGAATACAAACACAATATTTTTTTCTCATACGATGCCCTTGCTACGGCAGTGAAACTTGCTCGTAAATTTTTGCGTGATCAGCTCCTCCCAGAGAGTGCTATTGAACTCATGAACGAATCTGCGAGTCTTGCTCGCAATAAAAAAGGTGAAAATACCATGGTGACCAAAGAAGACGTGGCTGAAATTGTGCAACAAAAAACTGGCATTCCTGTGACAGCACTTTCTGACGACGAATCAAGTCGACTGCTTAAACTCGAAGATGAAATGCACAAGCGCATGATTGGGCAGACTGAAGCTGTGTCACTGGTTGCCAATGCACTGCGTCGTGCACGTGCTGAAATTCGTTCTACCAAAAAACCAATTTCAAGCTTTTTGTTTTTGGGTCCAACGGGTGTCGGTAAAACTGAGCTGGCCAAAACCATTGCTGAGGTATACTTTGGGGGTGAAAATCGCATGGTTCGTTTTGATATGAGTGAATACCAAGATCGTTCGGGTATTTACCGTATGATTGGGGCTCCTGGTCAGCAGGGGACAGGCCTGCTCACTGAGGCAGTGCGTCAGAGGCCATTTTCACTGGTTTTGCTTGATGAAATGGAAAAAGCCGATAAGCAAATTTTGGATTTGTTTTTGCAAGTATTTGACGACGGTCGTCTCACTGACAGTGTGGGTCGTGTGATTGACTTTACCAATACTATTATTATTGCGACTTCCAACGCTGGTACACCCTATGTCCAGGCAGAGCTCCAAAAGGGGACTTCTATGTCAGACATTCAAGAAGGTTTGCTCCGCCGTGAACTCAAGTCATATTTCCGTCCTGAATTTATCAATCGTTTTGACGGGGTGGTGGTATTTAAACCGCTTGACAAAGAAGCTACTGCCCAAATTGCGCGTCTTATGCTGCGCCGGGTAGCCAAAGATTTGGAAGCCAAGGGTGTGAGCTTCCGGGTGGATCCATCGGGTATTGACCTTCTGTGTGAAGTCGGATTTGACCCTGAATTTGGTGCTCGTCCTATGCGCCGTGCCATTCAAGATTTAGTAGAAAATCGCTTAGCTGAGTTTATTTTACAAGGCAAACTCCAACGCCGAGACGTGGTTGTGCTGGACCAAACTGGCCTGCGGGTAGAGAAGGCAACATAAAGTTGACACCTTTTTTAATTTTTGATATCATAAAGCAGTTCAAAAATTCGGAGGTAGCTCAGCGGTAGAGCAGGAGACTGTTAATCTCTTGGTCAAGGGTTCGATCCCCTTCCTCCGAGCAAACAAAAAATCAACCACATCGGTTGGTTTTTTTGTTTTCAACATGATAGTATAGATTCCAAAGTATTTGTATATATATTCAAATCTATGACCAACCAACAAAAACTCGACCAAGCATTGCAATTTGCTTTTTCACAGAGACCCGAGGTCGGTGGATTTCCTTTTTTGGCAGAGTGTTTGAGACAAGCGGGTGTCAAAAAAAATGTATGGTCACTTCCTTCTGCACAAAGTATGTATGTTATGGATGGGGAATCTTTGGTACAGCAGGGGACGCCACTCGTGACTGGTTTGGTGGAAGTTCCGAAGTTTAACAAAGAATCGTTGATAGCAGCGCTTCGCACTGATCAGTCAGGAAACAGTACATTTCCAGAATTTTTGATGGCTTCTTGGCAGGCAGGAGTAGTGGAGTATGTGGTTGATTTTACACTGCGCACCGTGATCTATCGCGGGGTTCACGGGGAATCATATGAAGAATCGTATGATGCGGTTTCGGTGCCACAGTTTTTGACGTAAAAATCAGTCAAAATAATTTTTTATTTCATCCACCCCTTCAAAATATTTCGCAAACTCTCAAACTCACGACTCGGTTCAGTAACATACAACACTTTTGACTGCAAAAATGTTTTGGAAGTATACAAAGATTTTTCAAATGGAGTATTGTTTTGCCACACCTCGGGAAATGAAATGCCGAGGGCTTTTTCGTCTTGCAAAAAACAATACGTCACTCGATTATTGTTTACGTCTTCGTGACTGACTGTCACTTCTGATTCATAGGGTTTGTTTTTTTCAAAATTCAAAAGTATTTTTTCAGCAAAAAAGATTTTGCGTTTGAGTACAATCGAATTTGCGGTGATAACAATTTGGTAGGGATAAAAATAATCAGCTCGAAAAAAAATGAGCAGTGACTGGTAAATAATAAGACCAATCACTATACAGGCAAATCCAAGCAAAATAAAACTTGGAATATTTTGGGCCAAAAAGGTACTGAATGCATTTTTGGCAAAGAGAATTGGTTCTTCCATGAGTGGGTCGAGACAGAGGATAAGCAAAAATCCTCCTCCAATAATGCTAATGGTCCATGCCACTCCAAGAGTCACTGTCGAAAAATTGCGCACAAACGGCATTCGCACGGCGTGCACATATTTTTGGGTATCCACACCATAGGTACGTATTTTGCCAGCTTTGTTGTTTTTTCGTATTTTTGAAATATACCAATGCATGGCAAGGGTGACGGCACTACACACGGCAAAAAAGAAAAATAGCATACAATTTTATATTGAGTTATGGGGGTATTGTAGTATATATTGTTTTGTTTCGCAAAGGGGAGGATTGGCTTTTGCTTTCTTAAAAAGTCTGTGCTATAGTCAACCAATAACTTTTTTTACTTTCAGTATGGCTCGTACAAGCACCTATCTCAACTTTCCTCGTCAAACCGAGGAAGCGTTCAACTTTTACAAATCTGTTTTTGGTGGTGAATTCATTGGCGGTGTTCATCGCTTTGCTGAAGTTCCATCTCACCCTGGTCAACCACCCATGCTTGAAGAAGACAAAAATTTGGTGATGCACGTGATGCTGCCAATTTTGGGTGGGCACATTCTCATGGGTACTGATGCCCCCGAGACCATGGGATTCAAAGTAAACTTTGGCAACAATGTCTATATTAATTTAGAACCAGATACTCGCGGCGAAACCGATCGATTGTTTGCGGCACTTTCAGAAGGCGGCAAAGTAGAAATGGCACTGCAAGAAATGTTTTGGGGAGATTACTATGGTTCTTGCACAGATAAGTTTGGAGTGCAGTGGATGTTTAATTGTGTGAGTAAAAGTTAAAAGTAGTTTATGTTATCCACAACCATTTTTTCCAATTGGACGAAATGGTAGTGATTTCTCATAGGCCAAAATTTTTATCCTTAATAAATATCTTATGTCTCAATCAATCACCGTACAAACGACCATCAACGCCCCAATCGAAAAAGTCTGGGAATGTTGGACTGCCCCAGAACACATCACTCAATGGGCCTTTGCCTCGGACGACTGGGAAGCACCTGCCGCAGAAAACGACCTGCGTGAAGGCGGCAAGTTTAGTACTACCATGGCTGCCAAAGACAAAAGTGCGAGTTTTGATTTTAACGGTGTGTATACGGTGGTCAAAACACATGAACGTATTGAATATACTATTGAAGATGGCCGTGAGGTAAAAATTGAATTTGCCGAAACACCAGAAGGTGTGGTAATTACCGAAACATTTGAAATGGAAAATGAAAATAGTGAAGAAATGCAACGCGCTGGTTGGCAAGCGATTATGAACAACTTTAAAAAACATGTCGAAAGTAATTCGTAATACTTTTATTTTTACCTAAAAGGGAAATTATTCCACTTTGTAAAACTATTCACCCACCACTTGAATAATTTTTGTTTGTGTGATAGTATAAAAAAACCTTGGATATTGTGGAGTTTATTGACGGATGGTCTTTTGCCTTTGCAAGAGCGTCAAAAACAAAGAAGCAATATCAATTAAAACCGGTACAAATCTCGGTTTTTTTATTTTTATACAAGAGAGTATGGATGTACAAAATTATTTGTGGATTTTATTTGGTACCCTTATTATTGGGTTCCTTATTGTTGACCTTGGTTTTTTAAATCGAAAAAGTCATAAAATTGAATTTAAATCTGCACTGTACCAGTCACTGTTTTGGATAGTCGTAGCTCTGGGTTTTGGCCTTTTGATATATTTGTACATGGATAAAAAGTTAGCTGCCGAGTATTTGAGTGCCTATGTCACAGAAAAAATGCTTTCGGTAGATAATCTTTTTGTCATGATGCTTATTTTTAGTTATTTTAAACTTGAAGAAAAGTATCATCACAAAGTTTTGTTTTGGGGTATTTTTGGAGCTATTATTTTTCGTGCCATATTTATTGGCCTTGGTTCGTACGTCATTAACCAATTTCACTGGGTACTCTATATATTTGGTGGTATTTTAATTTATACTGCTATTAAATTACTCCGAGATAAAAAAGAAGAACATATTGATTTCAAACATAATAAAGTAATAAAGTTGGCACGTAAATTTTTGCCATTTACAGAAAATCATCATGGTGGAAAGTTTTTTTTGAAAGAAAATGGAAAATTTTATTTTACCACGATGTTTTTGGTAGTGTTACTTATCGAGGCTACGGATATTATTTTTGCGGTTGATTCCATACCGGCAGTATTTGCCATATCACAAAATATTTTTGTCATTGTGACTTCCAATATTTTTGCTATTATGGGTCTTCGTGCCTTATTTTTTGTGATTGAAAATGTTATTCACAAATTTCACCATCTCCAAAAAGGACTTTCATTTATTCTTTTCTTTATTGGTGCAAAAATGTTGCTTGGTATTTTTGACTTCCACCTCTCTTCCTTAATTTCTTTTGGAATAATTATGGGGGCACTTGGTCTTTCTCTTGTCTTATCTATTATCTTTCCCAAAAAGGTATAGATATTTTTGTCGATTTCGGGTGTATCAAAAAACAAGAATAATTATTTAAAATATTTAATTTTCTCATATGCAAAAAATCATTACTACGCATTTGTGGTACAGCACAGAAGCCAAAGAAGCGGCCGAATTTTATGTTTCTGTTTTTGGAAATGGTTCCAAAATTCACAGTGTCAACACGATTCATGACACTCCCTCCGGAGACTGCGACATTGTGTCATTTCAAATTTTTGATCAACAGTTTATGGCCATTAGTGCTGGACCACTGTTCAAGTTCAACGAATCCATTTCTTTTATTATCAAATGCGACACCCAAGAAGAAATTGACTTTCTCTGGGAAAAACTTTCTGCTGTTCCAGAATCTGAACAATGTGGCTGGTGCAAAGATAAATATGGTTTGTCTTGGCAGATCACGCCAACCATTATGGATGAAATGATGAGTAGTGGCGACGCACAAAAAATGGCGCGCGTAACTCAGGCCTTTTTGAAAATGAAAAAGTTTAACATTGCGGAGCTGGAGCGGGCAGCGGCAGGGGAGTAAAAAGAGTGTATGCATAAAGCACCCAAAACTGTTGAGGCGTACATTGCTGCGGCGCCCAAAGATATGCAGCCCAAACTTAGACAAATGCGAGAGCTTATTTTGTCTGCAGCACCAAAAGTCGAAGAAAAAATTAGTTACAGCATGCCATACTACGGCTACAAAGGTCGTCTGGCCTACTTTGCTTTTGCCAAAGAACACATTGGCCTCTACATTCCACCGCCCATTATTGCCATGCACAAAGATCAGTTGAAAAAATATCATACGGCCATGGCCACCGTGCGGTTCCCAATTGATGAAAAACTGCCTGTGACGATTATAAAAAAATTGGTGAAGGCGAGGGTGAAGTTGAATGAAAAAAAATAATTGATTGACACTAATCCAAATCCAAGGTACACTACCTACTTACTCATCTGTGAGTACCACCGGTATATGGACCATCCTCTGGAATCAGCAGAATAACTTATACCACTATGTCAGAAGAAATTTTGAACGATGGAGAAGAAACAACTCCAGTAGAAGCAGCTCCAGCCGAAGAAACAAAACCGGCTGCAGAATAATATCTGTGATACAGACCAGCTCGCAAGGCTGGTCTTTGTTTTGTACCACAGGTATTCCGGAGAGGAAAATTTGTGGTATAATAGGCTCGTTCTTGTATGATGCTATTTTATTTTTTTCTTACCTTCTTGGTATCTTTGCTTTTGACCCCACTCGTTATTTTTGTCATGCGTTATTTTGGTATTATTGATAGGGCCAAGCAAGAAAAGAGAAAAATTCACAAAAAAAGTGTGGCTCTCGGTGGTGGGCTTTCTATTTTTGTTTCTTTTTTTGTCATTGTGGCTTTGGCTTTTTCACTGCAAGATATTGGTGTTGATATCCCTCAAAAAAAGATGTTGGGTGTATTTTTGGGAGCACTCATACTCATGGTTGGTGGTATTTTGGACGACAAATATCGTTTGAAGCCACTGCAGCAGATTGGGTTTCCTATTGTGGCCAGTATTGTGGCTATTGTATTTGGTATTGGGCTCGAGAGTATTACGCACCCTTCGGGAGGAGTACTGTATTTAAATACACTAAAAGTTTCTGTAGAAGGTTTAGGCAACTGGGTCGTGCTCGGCGATAGCATTGTTTTTTTGTGGCTCATGGGTATGATGTTTACTACCAAACTACTTGATGGTATGGATGGCTTGGCTACTGGCATCGTGCTTATCGGAACCTTTATGGTATTTTTTTTGACACAGGAACCACAGTGGTTTCAGCCCGAGGTTTCTCGGCTTTCTCTTATTTTTGCTGGAAGTTGTCTCGGATTTTTGGTGTGGAACTTTCACCCGGCCAAAATATTTTTGGGTGAAGGAGGAAGTTTGTTTGTAGGGTACATGCTGGCTATTTTGGCTATTATTTCAGGAAGCAAAATTGCCACCACGCTGCTTGTTATGGGACTTCCCATGCTTGATGTGGGTCGTGTGATTATTCGTCGTTTTCAAAAAAAGAAATCTATTTTTGCTGGTGACTCTGAGCATTTGCACTTTCGTTTGCTTGAGTCTGGACTTGACCAAAGGCAAACTGTATTTTTGTTTTATACTATTGCCTTTGTCTTTGGCATTTCCACTCTGTTTTTGCAAACGCACCAAAAGTTGATTGCTCTTTTATTTTTATTTGTGCTCATGCTCCTTATGGGAGTATGGTTTTCCAAAAAAGAAGTCACCCCACGGGGTGGTCAGCCCAAGCGCTAAACACTAAATTAAAATAATATATGCCTTTTCAAAGAAATCAACAAAAGATAAAAAAATCTCACCTTATCACTTTAGGTCTCGTTGCTTTTTTTGGTATTGCTTTGCGTTTGTGGCAGTTTCATTACAATACCGAACACGTGATATTAAAAAATGAAAAATTGTACGTCCAATTAGCAGAAACACCCAAACAGTGGTACAAAGGACTCGGAGGACGAGAAAATATGGGTGAATTCGATGGTATGCTTTTTTTGTTTCCATTTTTTGAAAAGCATGTGTTTGTGATGAGAGATATGAAATTTTCTATTGATATTGTGTGGTTCAATGCAGGAAAAGTCGTCGATATTGCCCCTTCTGTCCCTGTACACCCCCAAGATATGCAGTATACCCCTCGTGCTGTGGCCAATGCTGTATTGGAGCTTCCTGCGGGCTGGGCTGAGGCTCATAAACTCCAGATTGGGGACCGTCTGGAACCTGTCAAAAAATAGCTCTTGACTTTTTTCTCTTTTTGCTCTATACTAGGCCCTATCTACTACACAACCTTAGCCTCTGTGTAGCCTCCACTACGGAGAAATTTTATTACGTATATTCAAAGATATGTTTGCAGTTATTGAAACCGGGGCAAAACAATACCTCGTGAAAACTGGAGAAACCCTCAAAATTGAAAAGCTTGATGTGGAACCAGGCACAGAAGTTGTATTCGATCGTGTACTTCTTACTGCCAACGAAGATGGAACCAGTGTGAAAATTGGTGCTCCATACCTCGATGGCGTAAGTATTGCGGCCACTGTTGAAAGCCAAGTTCGTGGCAAAAAAATTCGTATTGTGAAATTTAAGAACAAAGTTCGCTATAAGAAAGTACAAGGTCACAGACAACGTTTGACCAAAGTGAAACTCAAGGAAGTAAAATAATATTTTCAAAAAAATACAAGATCCATGCAGGGTCTTGTATTTTTTTTGAATTTGTTTATACTAAAAGTGTTGGACAGAAGGGTTCGTAACCACAAGAACGAGAGCCATTGGCCTTGAGCCACTTGAGCCCTGCTCGACTCCTGTGCTTGTTACGAGCTCAAAAACTCCTGCGCTTCGGTGTAGTGAGAAATGCTGTTCCGACCCGGAACCCCAGGCAGCTGACGTCGTTTTTTTCAAACCCACCAGATCCTTGTGACCAACATGGGTTTTGTGAACAAACGATGCGCTGCCTGGGGCCCGGTCCATTCACACCCGATGTTTGAGTGCACTCGCAAGTGTAATCTCGTCGGCATATTCAAGGTCACTTCCCATGGGTAATCCGCGAGCCAAGCGGGTTATTTTTATTTCAGCATTTTGTTTTTTGATTTGTTTTTCCAAAAAGAGCATGGTGGTTTCACCTTCCATATTTGGGTTGAGCGCCAAAATAATTTCTTGTGGGGGTTCATTTTGAATTCTTTCAAAAAGCTCGCGTACCTTCGTTGTTTCAAGTCCACTTGGATCGTCGGGTGAAACCGTTCCTCGGAGCACATGATACCTGCCAGGGTATACGCCAATTTTTTCAATTGCTTGTATGTCTTGGGGCTCACCAACCACGCACAGGATTTGTTTGTTGCGTTTGTCGTCACGGCAAATACTACAAGGAGAAGTATCTGAAAAATCCCAGCATACCTGACAACTTTTGATCGTCTCTACTAAGTCTTTGAGCGCAATGGTAAGTTCAGCGACATCTTTTTTACCAGATTTTAACAGTTGAAACACAAAACGTTCTGCTGTACGAGTGCCAACACTCGGCAATTTGCGAAAGGCTTGAATAAGATTTCGAATTGGTTTGGCGTACATATATATTTATTTCTGGGGATTTAAAAAGGGGGAGACCCCCTTTTTCTGTTTTTTCAACTTGTTTAATTGAATCCTGGAATATTTGGCAGTCCACCCATTTCTTTCATTTTGAAAGCAAGTGTGCGTTGCATTTTCTTGAGGGCATCTTCGTGAGCATCTTTGAGGCCATCAATAAGTTTGGTTTTCATAGATGGAGAGAGCAGTGCGTCATCGATAGCAAGTCCAGTGATTTTGAGGTTACCGTTCATGGTAAGGACAATTTGGTTACTCGCAGCATTCACACTGATGACTTCTTTTTCAAGTTCGTCTTGCAAGTGTTTGGCTTGGTCACGAAGGTCTTTGAACTGTTTGAGTTTTTGAAACATAGTTCTGTATTAAAAATAATATATTAAAATTGTGGGATAGCGGGTTTTGCTGGAGGCGATGCACTTGAAGTCGGAGGCGTAAAGTGCATGTCGAGGTTGCGGTAACTCGCACGCGTTTCATCAAAGAATACTTTGACCATGCCAGTTGGACCATTACGGTGTTTGGCTACATGAATTTCACCAATGTGACGTTCATCTGGTGGAATGTCCTCCAGTCGGTAGTTACGGTCAGCCGCTTTACGATAAATAAACATAACCACATCGGCATCTTGTTCAATACTCCCAGATTCACGAAGGTGAGACAGTTTTGGAATCGCTGGTTTGGTTTGTTCTACCGCACGAGAAAGCTGTGACAGTGCAATTACTGGCACATTGAGTTCACGGGCCAAACTTTTGAGTCCACGACTCATTTCAGAGACTTCTTGTACACGGTTGTCACTGCCTTTACTGTTGTGTGATTCCATGAGCTGCAAATAGTCGATGATAATAATACCAAGTCCGTGCTCAGCTTGCAACCGTCTGGCTTTGGTACGAATTTGCATAATGTTGTTGCCTGCACTGTCGTCAATATAGATAGGTGCTTCCGAAAGTACACCCATGGCCTGACCAATACGAGGAAAGTCATCACTGTCTGGTCGGTCAGAGAGGTTTCCGGTACGCAGTTTCCACAAGTCCACACCTGCTTCAGAACTGAGCAAACGGTCAACGAGCTGTTCTTTACTCATTTCGAGTGAAAAGAGGCCAACAGGTACTTTGTATTTCACTGCAGCGGCACGTGCAAAGTCCAGTGTCAGCGCGGTTTTACCCACAGATGGACGAGCTGCGAGAATAATAAGGTCAGATTTTTGAAAACCACCGAGTAAGTTATCGAGGTCTTTGAATCCACTTGGCACCCCACGCAGTTTGCCTTTTTCACGGTGCAGTTCGTCAATGCGGTCAAATGCCTCACTCAAAATGTTTTGAATGGGGGTAAAACTTTGTTTAATGTGTTTTGAGGAAATTCCGTAGAGTTGTTGTTGCGCTTCATCCAAAATTTTGTCGACATCTTCTGTTTCTTCTTGGTAACCGAGTCCGTTGATCGATGATGCTGCTTGAATAAGTCGGCGCAGCAAAGATTTGCGACGAATAATTTGTCCGTAGTTTACAATATGTGATGATGTTGGAACTGCGTTGGAAATTTCTACCAAGTAGGTACGTCCACCAATTCGTTCGAGCATCTTTTTTTCTTCCAAGCGGTTACTGAGAGTAAGCAAATCTACGGGTTCATTGCGACCATAGAGTTCCATGATGGTGCCATAAATATCTCGGTGTGCATTTTTGTAAAAATCATCTTGGTCAATAAGATCAGCTACTTTGAGAATAGCTTCTTTATCAAGCAAAATAGAACCGAGCAGTGACATTTCGGCTTCAATATTTTGAGGTGGAATTCGTTCTATTTCATTTGGCATAGGGTAAATAGTATCTTACCGTAAAACAGCCTTCTTTTCAAGGATTTTGCCCCATTGCGAAATTTCGCTTGATTGCGTATACTGCTCTATATGAAAGTCGCTATCGTCCACAATTTATACCCACCTTATGCCCGCGGCGGAGCCGAACAGGTGGTTTTTAAGACTGTCCAGGGTTTGGTTGAGGCTGGGCACTCAGTGGTGGTTATTACGCTTGGACCAAATTTTGAAGTAGAAAAAAAGGGGAATGTGACTATTTATCGTCTTTGTCCACAAAATATTTTTTCGTATTTGGACGCTCACAAACATTCAGCGCTCTCTCGGTTGTGGTGGCATGTTGTTGATATTTGGAATTTTGACTCTGCTCGATCAATAA
Source organism: uncultured Gammaproteobacteria bacterium (assembly GCA_964566225.1). Lineage (GTDB taxonomy): Bacteria > Patescibacteriota > Patescibacteriia > Magasanikbacterales > UBA922 > CAYTKU01. Next base: position 304,597 of record CAZMHV010000001.1, on the reverse strand, counting down.
AAAAGATTTTGGTACAAGAAAAACCAGATGTGGTGCACACACACAATTTTATGGGAATTGGATTTCTTATTTCACGTGTTATTCGTTCACTCAAAATTTTGCATGTGCACACGGTGCATGATGTGCAATTGGTAGAACCAAGTGGCATTATTTTGAAACAAAAAGAAAATTCATGGCGTTATCGTGGATTTGTTACTCGCGTTTATGCTGCAATTATGCGACGACTTTTGGGTTCACCAAATGTAGTGATTTCTCCTTCGCAATTTTTGTTGCAGTTCTATGAGAAGTGGGGATTTTTTGCTGATTCTGAGCGTGTGGTGCTGCGCAATCCCGTGATGCTGGATGTGGCAGATATTGTTAAAAAAGAAAATGATGTGTTTCGCTTTTTGTATCTAGGGCAAATTGAAACACACAAAGGGGTTTTATTTTTGGCCAAAACATTTTGTGATTTTGTCAAAAAAAGTTCTGTGCCATGTGAATTGCACATTGTTGGTACGGGTTCAAAATTGCAAGAGCTGCATACACTTGTTGATGCAGAAAAAAATATAAAAATTCATGGACGACTTGAACACTCGGAATTATCTGCCGTATTTGAAACTGTCGATATCACGGTCGTGCCATCTCTGTGCTACGAAAATTCTCCCACAGTTATTTTTGAAAGTTTTTCGTACAAAACGCCGGTGCTGGCAAGTAATATTGAAGGGATTGCCGAGCTGATTAAAGAGGGTGAGAATGGTTTTACTTTTGTGGCAGGAAATGAAAATTCTTTGCGTGAAAAATTGCAGTGGTGTGTGGAGCACCCAGGCGAGGTTTGTACAATGGGTATGACTGGCCGAGCAGGGATTGAGATGTTGTCGAGGGAGAAGTATTTGGAGCGTCTTATGCAGTTGTATCGGTTTTAAGCGTTGCTTCTTGACTTTATAAGTTTTTTTTGCTATACTCAGCAACTTAGAATTTTCTAAGTTGTTCTTTTTATGAGGAGAAAAAATACGTTGTTATAGATTCGGCCGAATGTACAGGAGAAAATTTTTTCTGTTGTATTTTCGGTCGAATGGGTCGACTGATGCTTCACTTTTTCAATTCGCGCGAGGCGCGAGGGGAGTCTGTCGTGAGCAACAAAATCGAGTTGAGTGGAAAGGCTCTTCGGAACGTCGTCCGCAGCGTTCTGTTTCTCTGGGCTGTGTCGTTTGGAGGTGGATACTTCCTGGGAGCCTCGGGGGGCAGTTCGCAAGACGAAAAGGAGGTGGTGGTCGAAGACTTCCATGCTGCAGGGGATTTGGATGACATCGCGTGGTTGCTGGGCGCAATCTCTTCGGAGCCGACGCTGGTTCTTCCTGTCCCGGCGAAGTCCCTTCCGGTGATGCTATCATCGCCGGTTTCGCCTCCGTCTCTGGAACCTGATACGACAGCGCCAACTCCACCTCTTCCACCTGCGCTACCAACCGTGGCGGTCTCGTCCTCGGTTCAGGCGGTGGTCTCGGACGCTGATCTGCTCACCGTCTGTAGGAATCTCCCATGTAAGGTTTACAGTGAAGACTGGGAGTGGCGGGGCTTTGCACCTTCGTCCAAACTGATCACGGAGAAGGTCAGTCTGACCGAGAGCACTCGAGCTCAGTGCGAAGGTGTGCTGACGAGTGCAGCCAAGACCAGTCGAGCGGCGGCCAAGAAGTTGGAGTGCTTTCGTACACGTCACCGCGAAGCCCAGTGTGCACAGTTGCACTGGAATCTGCGGGAGGCGTTGCCGAGGGATGCCAATGGACAGTTCGTGATTCGTTCCGTTGTGGCGCTCAATTTGCTCGCAGATTTTCATCTGAACGGGGTGAAAAATCCCAATCAGATCTCACTCTGCATTGGAGACATCCGCGAGCAGTATATGCAGTTTGTGGTGGCCGAAGCTATGGCCTATCAAGCGGCGTATGAGGAAACACCGGTTCGTCAGGCTGTGCTCGACGATATTTTCTGTGCCGAGCAGATGGAGGATATCACCAAGCTGCTCAAGCTCGACAAGTCCTCGCATGTTCAGACACTCTCAGGGTTTCAGTTTCCGTCATTTCCGGAGATGGCCAGGACTCACGAGGTGATGACGAGTATCTGTGCACCTGCTGATGCTCAGGCTGTCTCGGCAGTTCAGTAACCCACAACAACGTATTCACCGGCCCGCCCTGTTCACAATTTCGTGCAAGGCGGCCGGGGGAGATTTGTGCAAAGAAAATTTTGTTTTCACAAATTACAAAAAAACTGATTCATATAGAGTCAGTTTTTTTGTTCTTTGACCAGAATCATTTTTTCATCTATAATAGAGCAATCATTTTTACTTCTTCATGACTCTATGCAAAACATCCAAGAAATTTTCGTGCGCATTCAAAAAAATAAAAAGAAAATGAAAGATTTAAAAACATCATACAGTGATGCGCTCAAAACCGTGCAAGAATATGTTGAGGCCATGGAAAAACTCAAGACCCTTCGTGAAAAGAAAAAATCAATTGAAAATACCATTCGCCAAGATTTTCACAACGAATTTCAACAAATTGAAGATTTGAAAATTGACATTGAAAGTGACAACGAAATGCTCAGTGACATTGCTATGACTCAAGTAATGAAAGGGGAGACTGTTTCTGTAACTGATGAATACGAACAAAATTATGAGCCAGTGTTTCAGGTGAAGTTTAAGAAGGCAAATTAAAATTTGAAAGATAAAAAAATAATCCCGCAGAAAACGGGATTATTTTTATGTTGAGACGACATCACATCTCCAAACTGTATTTTTCAAAAATGAAATGCACAGTCCGGGTGACGTCGTCCTTGATGCCACCCGCGTGTCCCCTTGCCGAGGCAAGGTCAGGGGAGGGGGTGGTCGTGCGCGAGCAGCACCATGGCCTGCAGGGCCGTCTCGATGGTCTCCTTGTCACCGGCGTGCTCGACGAGCTGGTCAGTGATGCGGTTGCCGTATACCGCCATCACGCTGCCGGCCATGAAGCCGGCGCGTCTCGCGGTGCGACGAGTCCTGGCCCGGTTGAACAGCGCGTAGTTCTCCATGTCGTAGAAGTCGATCTCGCCGCCGTTGATCCTCGCTTCGTGATCGAGCTTGTCCTCCTCGTCCAGGAAGCCTTCTGCGTCCGGCCTGCCCTGCCCACCAGTGAAGTCGTTGGTGGTCACGCAGATGCCGTAGGCATAGGGCACCTTGACGATCTTGTCTGCAGCTTCGAGAAGCGCGTGGTACATCCTTGGGTCAGCATTCACCAACCCGTCGATGTCTGTCGCGCCCGGCGGGAGCGCGCCGGCCACGATGGCTACGTCACCGATGTTGATGTCTCGCCGGAGCGTGGAGCACGACCCGATTCGCAGGTACCGTTGGGCACCTGACATGCGGGACTCTTCGATCGCGATGAGCATCGAAGGCATGCCGATCCCGTGGGTGACCACGGAGATCGGCAACCCCCTGTACTCGCCCGTGTAGCAGTCGTAGTAGCGGTTGTCGTCACCGCCCACCTTGACTGCGCCGGTCAGGTACTCCTGCGCGATCGTCCGTGCACGCCCCGCCGCGCCCACCATGAGGCAGTGCGGCGCCAGCGAGCCCGGCGCGGTCTTGAGGTGCATGGTCAGTCCACCGATGATCGGACGGGCTGCCGAGACAGCTTTCTCACTCATTTGGGTTTCCCCTGGTTGTTGGTGTAGGTGCAGAATAAAGAAAATTCTTCTGTTTGTCAATACTTTTGTTGACAATCAAAAGTATTTTTTGTATTCTTGCGGGTGGTTCTCGGGCGTGGTTGCCTGGGATAATTGAACTCAAATTGAAAGGGTAATGAAATTGAGTGGTATTCCCATTCTTGACATGCACCGCTTCGGAGAAGACGAAGCGGGAGACATGGAAATCGCGGACGCGCTCGGGCGTATCTTCCGTGAGCACGGCTTCGTCTCCATCGTCGGACACGGCGTGCAGGAGAATCTTCTCGCCCGGGCTTTCGAGCTCGCGCGTGAGGTCTTCCTCACCCGCATGACCCTGGAGCAGCGGCTGCGGTACGAGTTCGTGGCCGAGGGTCACCAGATGGGCTTCACGCCCGCGGACACCGAAGTCTCGGTGGGGCAGACCCGGGCCAACCGCATGGCCTTCTGGCACGTCAACGATCCGGCGTCGATCGTTCGGAACGAGTTCCCGGTCGAGGTGCCGGACTTCGGGCCCACGGCTCTGGAACTTCACGCGGCGCTCAAGGCCTGTGCTGGTGGAACGATCCTGAAGGCGCTCGCCATGCACCTCGGTCGCGATCCGAACTTCTTCCTCAACTGGATCGCCAAGGGCGAGAACCTGCTCCGCGTCATCCACTACCCGGCGCTGGACGGCTCGGACCCCGAAGTGCCCCGTTCGGGTGATCACGAGGACATCAACCTGGTCACTCTGTTGGTGCCGTCGGACGAGCCGGGCCTGCAGGTGAAGACGCGCGACGGCGTGTGGCTGGACGCCAACAACCCCATGGGGTCGATCATCGTCAACCCTGGTGACATGCTGCAGATGCACACGTTCGGCGAGATCCCCTCGGTGACGCACCGCGTGGTCAACCCGCGCGCGGCCTGCCGGGATCGGTTCTCCATGCCGATCTTCATCCACCCGGAGGTCACTCAGCCTCTGGTGACGGCCGGCGCCTACAAGTTCCGTCGCCTCCGCCAGATCAGGCTCATCGATCCGCTCCCGGCGAACCAGATCGACTACTGACCCCCCCCGGTGCAATGCCGGTGTTGTTGCGGGGGAGAAGGTGAAATTTCGTCGATCCCGCAGCAGCAGAATCTGTTGACTGTTCGACATATTCTAGGAGTGCGGGATTGAAAAATATAATAAAAAATACCTCGAATTTCTCGAGGTATTTTTTTGTGTGGGACGGCTGGGGATCGAACCCAGGACCATTAGCTTAAAAGGCTACTGCTCTACCGACTGAGCTACCATCCCATGGTTTTTTTGAACCGCTTTATAATAAAACTTTTTCAAAAAAAAGTCAAGTTTTTGACCAAAAGGGGTGGGGAGTATATAATACAGGCACTTATTGACCCTTATTTTTGCCTATGCTCAAAAAGAATTACGTAGAAAAACTCAAGAAAAATCTTCATGAATACGCCCTCATCCGCCGGGACGTTATTAAAAGTTCTGACGATGCTTTGCACCATGCCAAGCGAGTTATTTTTGATCTTCACCGAGGTGAAGTCAAAGAGGCCGAACAAAAGTTGAAACTCGTGGAATCCATCATGAAAGATTTGGTCAAACGCAATAAAAAGAATCCAGAAATTCAAGACGAAGGTGTTTTTGCCGCAGCACTCGAAGAATATGTGGAAGCCAGTTTATTTTACCAATTTTTGAAAACCGGAGAAATGGGAGAAGTCAAAGGACTTGATGTGCCAGGTGAAATTTATTTGGCAGGTCTCTGTGATGTTCCAGGCGAACTCTTTCGCTACGCCATTCGTGCCGCAACCAATCACGACATGAACACAGTAAAAAAATGTTCCCTTGCTGCCGAAGAAATTATTGGTGAACTCATGGAATTTAATCTCACCAAATATTTACGCAACAAATTTGACCAGGCCAAACAGGCGGCGCATAAACTTGAGGTGGTGGTGTATGAGACGACACTGCGTGGTGGAAAGTAGCAGACTTGACAGAAAAAGAAAAGGATGATTATAATTGATGTATATGAAAAATAATTCTCCTGCAACAAAAGAAGAAATGAAAGATTTATTGGTAGAGTTTGCTAATGATTTTTTGATTCCGGCCATGTCAGATATGATGGATGGAAAAATCGATGGTTTACGAACAGAGATGAAATCAGAAAACGTGAAGTTAGAACATAATCTGAAGACATATATTGATCGAAAACTATCAGATTATACCACAGACATTTTTAAACGCCTTGAAAAAGAATCTCAAAAAGATAAAGATTACAAACAAAAGGTAATTGAAATTCTCAAAAAAAATAAAATTGGTACAGGTGAAGATATTGCTTTTCTTCAGGGATTTGTAAATGCCCTCTAAAACAAAATCGAAGCGGCGGCCGGGAACATCCTCGGCCGCCTTTTTTTTCACTCCACCGATTCTCCGCAGAAGTCGTGAACGAACACGCCTTCACGCTTTTCGATGAAGTACTGCATCCCTCCTCGCGATTGGTTATAGCATCCACACGTGCAAATGTAGCATGAGCAGACGTTCTCGCCCATGGTGATGATCTCGCCTGGCACTCGCATCCGGCTTTCCGACTGGCTCACCCCCTTGAGCCACTCTGCGAACGCCGTCCGTCCTTTCTTTTGCACGGGAGGCACCGTGACCTCCACTTTCATCTCCCTCGGTGGCACACATCCCACCTGCCAGCTTCCGACGTGAAGCATCTGCCCCACGTCTGGCGACCACGGATGGTAGAGATCAGGTCTCACATTTCCTCCTTCTTCTGTTTCTCGCGACCCTGCATCGACACGGACCATTCCGCATCGATGCATATCGCGATAAACAAAAACTGCCCCGGCTAGGGCAGTTTGGAAGATAGAGATATCAAACCACAGCCTTAGCCAAGAGGGCAGGTTGTGGTGGTAGTTTGGATTGATGAGATTTGTTTATTCATATAATTCAACTTTATACGAACTTTATTTTTTTGTCAAATTTTTTTAAATGGGTTGTATTTTCTCTTTAATTCCGCTAAAATAAATCAATCCTATGAAAACCCTCATCAAAAAACTCCTCCCCAAACCTATTCGTAACCTCAAGCATTTGTACTATGCTTGGTATGGCGCGCTCGAATACCATCACCCTGCAGATTGTTTGCTGGTGATTGGTATTACGGGAACCAGTGGCAAATCAAGCACCACTTTTTTTCTACGACAAATTTTGGAGTCTGCTGGTTTCAAAGTCGGCTCACTTTCTACCATTGATTTTTACATCAATGGTGAAATGAAACTCAACGACCAAAAAATGACCATGCTTGGCAAAATGCAAATTCAAAAGTATTTGCGTGAAATGGTAAACAAACAATGTGACATTGCCATTGTGGAAACCACATCCGAAGGTGTAGTGCAGCATCGTCACCGGTTTATCAATTACGACATTGCCATGCTCACCAATTTGTATCCAGAACACATCGAGTCACATGGCAGTTTCAAAAATTACAAAGGCGCCAAACTTTCTTTTTTCAAACACATTGCAAATCTTCGACGCAAAAATGTGCATGGCACACAAAGACGATGGACTGGACCACGTGCGCTCACACCAAAAGTGCAAAAGATTTTTTCAAATACTATTCCAAAAATTGCTGTGGTCAACGGCGACAATGAATATGCCAATGAATTTTTGCAGTATTCTTTTGATGAAAAATTACAATTTCAAAGTTCAAATGCAAATATTGTCACAGATAAAAATGGTTTGCACTTTGTATGGAATGGAAACAGTTTTCATGCACCACTCTATGGTGAACACAATGTGTCAAATATTTTGGCAGCACTCACTGTGGCGCATCGGTTACAAATTTCCGAGGCACTGTTAAAACAAGCTGTGAATAATTTGCAGGGACCAGAAGGACGTTTGGAATTTATCAAAGAAGCCGAAGCAAAAGGATTTCAGGTTATTGTGGATTATGCATTTGAGCCTGTGGCAATTCAAAAATTGTACGAAGTAGTAAAACTTTTGGTACCCAAACGTGTGATTCATGTATTTGGTTCTACTGGTGGTGGCCGAGATGTGCAGCGTCGTTTTACCGTGGGTGAGTTTGTGGGGAATCATGCTGACATGTGTATTATTACCGACGAAGACCCATACGACGATAATCCTCAAACCATTATTGATGATGTGGCTTCTGCTGTACTGAAAACAGGCAAACAAGAAGGCACAAATATATTTAAAATTTTGGATCGCAAAGAGGCCATTGAAAAGGCCCTTGAAATGGCAGGACCACAAGATTTGGTACTTATTACAGGCAAGGGCAGTGAACAGGGCATGGTGGTGAAAGGAAAAATTATTCCTTGGGACGACAGAAAAATTGTTCGAGAAGTATTAAAAAAGACATCCTAAATACTGGATGTCTTTTTGTTTTGGTGAATTGGTTCCCGGGGTGTAGGTGTCACATGGACAAGCCTACACCCCGGGTTGGATAGAGAAGAGGGGATTTGAACCCCTGACCCATGGGACCTAAACCCACTGCTCTACCGCTGAGCTACAACCCCAAAGAGGCACCGAAGTGCCAGTCAAAATCATGGAATCACGGGGACTCGAACCCCGAACCGTGCGACTTCCAAGGTCGCTTCGCTCTACCATTGAGCTATGACCCCAAATTATTTGACTCGAAATAATACATTATTTTTGAATTTTTGTCAAGTTTCATTGCTTTTTATCTCTTTTTCTGGTATACTATTCATTGTACTTTTGTCTCTTTTTTATGTTTGATTTGTGGAACGAATATTTGTATAAACCAGTTTTTAACCTTTTGATTTGGATTTACAACAACTGGACTGACCAAAATTTGGGTTGGGCTGTGGTGTATCTGACTATTTTGCTCCGTTTGGCATTACTTCCATTTACTTTACTTACCGAAAAGACTCAAGCGCAAAATGTAGAACTTGAACATGAAGTAGAAAAAGTGATGAAAGAATTCAAACAAGATCCGGTTCAGCAAAAAATGCATGTGCGTAAAATTTTGAAAAAAAGAAAAGTACGCCCATTTGCGAGAATCATTGTTATTGGGGTACAACTTCTGGTATTGATTCTTCTCTACCAAGTATTTATTCGTGGTATCAGTGGACGTAATCTGCTTGAATACCTCTATCCATCAGTAGAAATTCCAGGGACTATCAACACCAATTTTTACGGATTTGAGCTTGGTGAGACACATACTTTGTTTTGGCCATTGGTGGTCGGACTGGTGCTCTTTTTTGAAATTTACTTGGAATATCGTCACCAAAAAGACAAAAAAATTAGTCAAGCCAATCTGGCATATCTCTTGGTTTTTCCAGTTTTTTCGTTCTTGGCGCTCTGGATGCTTCCTATGGTAAAGTCCCTCTTTATATTGACATCTTCGCTTTTTTCTGATATAATTCACCAGTTTAGTAAAACGATTTTTGCTCCCAAAGACAAAAAATCTGGTCACTAGACAATTTTCTCTTAACACAGCAAAAATATGGCAGAATCGATTGACAAAATGATGTACTCCTTTGTCATGGAGGATGTGCTCAAAGGGCTTTTTATTCATGTCCCACCAGGATATGTCGCTTGTGTTTACGATCTTGGCCGTGGAGTTCTCAAAAAGGTTTTGACTCCAGGACTTCATTTCAAGATTCCTTTTTGGCAAAAAGCCAAGTTATTTAATACCCAAACATTAGAATACAGTATTAGTCGTAACTTCAATGCTTCTTTTGAAAAAGCTCTCGGAGATATTCCTATTGCTGCTGTTACGGCTGATGGTAAACGTATTGGGGTAGAAGGTACGGTTTTACTTCGTCTCGATATTCACCAAATTCCAGTGATCTGGCAAAATATTGGTGAAGATTTCGTAGAAAAAATCATCCGCCCAACGGTTCGCAGTCGTATTCGTATGGTAGCGAGTCGCTATTCTCAGGCAGATATTGTGGGTCCAAAGCGTGACGATGTGGAAACCGAGCTCAAAAACGAGCTGGAACGCATTTTTTATGCCCGTGGGATCTTTGTAGAAAATGTTTTGCTCTCTGAAATAGGAAATATTCAAGATTACGCTAAGGCTGCAGAATAATTACAAATCAATGTGGATAACCCCCTTTACAGGGGGTTTTTGTTATGGTAAATTATCACTCAGAAGGTTAGAGTGCTAAATTTATGGAACCACGCCAACAACAACTCCTCAAGCTCGTTATTGAGAGCTACATCAAGACCGCAGAACCTGTTGGATCCAAATTTTTGGCAGATTTAGGTGAACTTGACGTCAGTGGCGCCACTATCCGCAATGAACTGAGTGAACTCGAAACACAGGGCTTTTTGACCCACCCACACACGTCTGCTGGTCGTATCCCTACAGAACTTGGTTATAAATACTATGTCGAACATCTGGCAGGGGACCCGGAAGTAGCTTCTGTGTACGAGGAAAATGCCCAAAAAATTATTGCAGGAGACTTTGAACAAGAATTAACGCTCAAAGAATTAGCCAAACTCTCCGCAGCATATTCCCAAAACGCAATTATCATTGCTTTTGGCAAAGATAAAATTTACTATACCGGGATTTCCTATTTGTTTGCACAACCAGAATTTCAAAATGTAAATCAAACCATTCGTGTCTCATCAATTTTTGATCACTGTGAAGAACATGTACCAGGACTGTTTGAAAAAGTATCCGATGCTGAAAGTCGTATTTTGATTGGAAGTGAAAATCCACTCGGTGCCTTTTGTAGTACGGTACTTGTGAAAATTAATGACGATGTCCTGGTGGCGTTGCTTGGACCAATCCGTATGGACTATACCAAAAATATTGGAATTATAAATTATATCAAACAAATTTTAGCTTAAACTTATGTCAGACGAAAATCAAAATGTAAACGATGAGGCAGAAGAAAATGATGTGGTCGTGGAATCTGCTCCAGATTGTGTAAACTGTGAAGCCTCACGTAAACAAATGGATGAATACAAACAAGGTTGGCAACGTGCTCAAGCAGATTATGTCAATTTGCAAAAAGAAACCGCCAAACAAAAATCTGAATGGATGCAAATGATCAAAGGAGATATCCTCGAGTCATTCATTCCCGTTTACGACAATTTCAAAAAAGCGTTTTCTTTTTCAAGTGGTGATGGAGACGCTAAACAATTTGAAAATTGGAAAAAGGGAATTGAATATATCATGAAACAGTTTGGTGACGTGCTCAAGCAAAATAGTATTGAAGAAATCAAAACTGTGGGAGAAATGTTTGATCCACGTTTTCATGAAATTGTTGGCGAAGAAGAAGTTGAAAATGTTCCTTCACACCAAATTGTCAAAGAAATGGATGGTGGATACAAAGCAGGAGAAAAAGTTTTGAAGGTTGCCAAAGTTATTGTTGCAAAATAAAATATTTATTTTTAACCCGTAATTCTATGTCAATCATTCGATGGTCACCCCAATGGGACCCATTTCAAGACATGGATGAAATGATGAAATCCATGTTACCCATGAACAGTAATCAGTCAATGCAAAAAGGTTTTGTGCCGGCTCTCGACATGTACGAAACCAAAGATGCTGTGGTAGTAGAAACTCCACTCGCTGGCGTTGATCCCAAAAATGTTGAAGTCAATGTAGAAAAAGGTGTGCTCACCATTAGTGGCACCAGTAGTAAAGAACACGAAGTAGAAGAAAAAAATTACTATCGCAAAGAAACTCGTAGTGGTTCATTTTATCGTCAAGTGCCACTCCCTGTGGCAGTGGACGAAGGCAATGTGGCCGCAGTCTTTGAAGAAGGTATTTTGAAAATTACCTGTCCCAAGGCTTCGCCTGCCAAAGCGAAAAAAGTGGACATTCAAGTAAAATAAGATTTTATTCTTAAGAACGCTCATTGATTTATAGTCTATACAACCGTGAATCAATGAGTTTCTGAGGGATAAAAGAAAATTAATAAAATTACATGTTACATAAAGATCATACTATTGCTGAGGCTTCGCTCATCATGCTTCGTAACAAAGAAAATAAAATTTTTCTGCAACTGCGCGCCAAAGATGACGACAGTTACGGAGGTTGTTGGGATGCTACTGCCGGAGGAGGAGTTGAAGCAGGAGAAACACCCGACCAAGCAGCGCACCGTGAACTGCAAGAAGAAATTGGTGTCTCTGCTGATGTACAATTTATCGCCAAAGAATTATTCGTGTTTAGTGAAGAAGATAAAGAGTGGATGTATATTTATACAGGACAGTACGATGGAGAATTTATTCCAGATAAAAAAGAAGTGGAACGGGTTGAAGCTTTTTCTGTGGAGCAATTGAGAGAAATGATAAAAGATGAAAGTCAGTTTCATCCAGAAGGATTGTATGTTTTGAAAAAGTATTTTTTAAAAGATGTATGAAGATAATAATAAGAGAATACGAGTCAACGGACTTTGAAGCAATTCTTCCACTCGCTGATCGATTTGAAGATTATCTTATCTCCATCGATGACATGAAACGCTTACGAAGAGAAGAAGGATTTGCAGAAAAATATCTCACGCTCACATTACAAGAAATTGAAGAAAAAGGTGGAAAATTTTATGTCGCGTGTGATGACGAAAAAATTATCGGTGGAGTGATTGGTGTGCACGAAGAAAATTCCCCACAGCTGAATGTTGAACAAGGCGAACGAAAATGCGGAAGAGTAACGGAGCTCTATGTCGACGATGAATACCGCAAGCAGGGAATTGGAAAAATGCTCATGGAGAAAATAGAGAATTATTTCCGTGAGAATAATTATGATGATATTGTCCTTGAAGTTTTGAAACCAAACACGAACGCATACGGATTTTATCTGTCTCATGGTTACAAAGAAAGAGCTATTGAAATGCTCAAAGAATTAAAAAAATAATCACTTAATCAATTTATAAATTATTTATATATGTCAAAGATTCTCGGAATCGATCTCGGAACGACCAACTCCTGCGTGTCAATCATCGAAGGTGGTCAACCAAAAGTACTTGAAAATAAAGAAGGTCATCGTACGACCCCTTCTGTTATTGCACTGTCAAAAACAGGAGAACGTCTCGTAGGTCAACTTGCCAAGCGCCAAGCTGTGACCAATCCAAAAAATACTTTGTATTCTATTAAGCGTCTCATTGGACGCCGACCTGGAGACAAAGAAGTGTCTCTTGTTAAAGAACATGCACCTTATGAAGTTGTTACTGAAGGCGACAAAGTAAAAGTAAAACTTGGTGACAAGGCATACACTCCACCAGAAATTTCTGCCATGGTGCTCCAAAAGCTCAAAGCAGATGCTGAAGAAAAACTTGGTGAAACCATTACCGAAGCCGTTATTACCGTCCCTGCGTACTTTGATGATTCACAACGCCAAGCAACCAAAGATGCAGGTGAAATTGCTGGTCTCAAAGTGCTTCGTATTATCAACGAACCAACGGCCGCTGCATTTGCATACGGTTTTGATAAAAAACAAGATCAAAAAATCCTCGTGTACGATCTCGGTGGTGGAACATTCGATGTATCTGTACTCGACATTTCACACGACGGCGATCAATCAACCGTAGAAGTGCTCGCAACCAATGGTGACACACACCTTGGTGGAGACGACTTTGATAAAAAAATTATTGAATGGATTATTAGTGAATTCAAAAATACTGAAGGAGTTGACCTCAGTAAAGATCCATTGTCATTGCAACGTGTTAAAGACGCTGCAGAAAAAGCAAAGATCGAGCTCAGTAGTACTCCAGAAGTAGAGATCAACGAACCATTTATTACTTCAACTAGTGAAGGTCCAAAACACTTGAACCTCAAACTTTCTCGCGCAAAACTCGAAGATATTGTCATGGACCTTGTGAACAAAACCATGGGTCCAGTAGAACAAGCTCTCAAAGATGCTGGTGTAGATAAAAATGGTATCAACGAAATTGTGATGGTCGGCGGAATGACCCGCATGCCTTTGGTAGTCAAAAAAGTAGAAGATTACTTTGGCAAAAAAGCCAACATGACTGTGAATCCAGATGAAGTAGTTGCCATTGGTGCTGGTATCCAAGCTGGACAATTGCAAGGAGATCTCGGCAAAGAAATTTTGCTCCTCGATGTGACTCCACTTTCACTCGGTCTTGAAACACTCGGTGGCGTAATGACCAAACTCATTGAAAAAAACACAACTATTCCAACCAGTAAATCACAAGTATTCTCAACTGCTGCCGACAACCAGCCAAGTGTAGAAATTAATGTACTTCAAGGTGAACGTGAAATGGCTGCAGACAATAAAAATCTTGGTCGTTTCATTCTCGATGGAATTCCACCTGCACCACGCGGTGTACCACAAGTTGAAGTAAAATTCGACATTGATGCAAACGGAATTTTGCACGTATCTGCCAAAGACAAAGGCACTGGCAAAGAACAATCCATCCGCATTGAAGCAAGTTCAGGACTTTCAAAAGAAGACATTGAACGCATGAAAAAAGAAGCAGAAATGAATGCGGACGCTGACAAAAAGAAACGTGAAATGGCAGACGTGCGCAACACTGCAGACACCATGATTTACACCACCGAAAAAATGATGAAAGATGTAGAAGAAAAGAAAGTAGCAGTGAGTGATGAAGAAAAACAAAAAGTTACTGATGCACTTGCTCGCGTCAAAGAACTCAAAGATAAAGACGATGCCGAAGCTTTGAAAAAGGCTGCAGACGAACTCACAAACGCTGCACAAGCCGTTGGAACAAAGTTGTACCAACAAGAACAACAAGCATCACAACAAGGTGCCCCTCAAGGTGAACAACCAGCAGGCGATGCTGCAACTCCAGATCAAAAAGACGAAGGTCCAATTGAAGGCGAAGTGGTGGATGATAAAAAATAATGATAGAATGAGAGTCCCGGTTGCTCAGTAGTAACCGGGATTTCTCTGATTAGAATGTATTTTTTGAGGGGGGCGGGGAAAGTGAGATGGATATGAAGTTTTCTCGGCAAGAGTGTCTATTGGCTTTCAAGGTTTCTCTCTGTATGTATCTCTTTCTGGTGTTTCTGGCACCGAAAACCTTCAATCCGTTGTACCTGTTTGAGTTCTACTCTGACTGGGTACAGCATTTTTCGGGGGAACACCTCGAACTGGCATCGATCTTTCAAACCCTGGGGATTTTTGGCTCGCTGTGGCTCGTAGCCAAAGTCACCGACTCTCCCGCTCTCAACACGGAATGATCTAACCCATTCCGCCCCCCTTTGAAAATATATTCTTATCATTTTTTTATGGAATCAAATAATCCAAATCAAAACATTGAAATTAAAGCAAAAGATGATGTACTGGAAGGTAAATATGCAAATATTGCCAACCTTGCACACACCAAAGAAGAATTCATTCTTGATTTCATGAGTGTATTTCCTCCACAAGGAGTTTTAGCTTCTCGTGTGATTGTGAGTCCTGCGCATTTTAAACGAATGATCAAAGCAATGCAGGACAGTTTATACAAATACGAATCTCAATTTGGAAAGATTGAAGACTCTGGTGAAACAAAACAACAATTTGTTTGGCCGGTGAAATAATTATAACTTTTCTTCAGGAAATAATTATGTCCAAAGACTACTACAAATCCCTCGGCCTTGAAAAAGGCGCCTCAGCCGACGAAATCAAAAAAGCCTTTCGCAAAAAGGCTCATGAATACCATCCAGACAAAAAGGGTGGTGACGAGGCCAAATTCAAGGAAATTAACGAGGCATACCAAATTCTTGGCGATGAGCAGAAGCGCAAGCAATATGACCAATATGGCTCAGATTTTGAATCTCAGGGCGGATTTGGTGGTGGCATGAACTGGGACGACTTTATGCGCGCTACGCGTGGCCAGGGAGGCCAAGGTGGCTTTGGTGGTCAGGCTGGTGGCTTTAACTTCAACTTTGGTGGCGTTGACCTTGGAGATATTTTTGGAGACTTCTTCGGCGGTGGTGGTGGAGGTCAAGGCCGAACCCAGCGTGGCCGCGATGTGCAGGTAGATATTGAGCTTGAATTCAAAGAAGCCGTGTTTGGTGTAGAAAAAGAAATTCGCCTCATGAAAAATAATCACTGTGATGTGTGTACTGGCAGTGGTCAAGAACCAGGCAGCAAAATGATGCAGTGTGGCGAATGTAAGGGCAAGGGCCAGGTGCAGCAGGTGCAGCGAACCATTTTTGGTGCCATGCAAACCGTGGTGCAGTGTTATCTGTGTCATGGCACTGGTCAAATTCCCGAAAAATCTTGTAAGCACTGTGGTGGCAAAGGCGTGACCAAGAGTGAATCCAAGTACAATGTGAAAATTCCCGAAGGTATTCATGATGGTGCGACCATTCGACTCGATGGCAAAGGTGAAAGTGGGGGAGTCGGTTCAGTACCTGGTAGTCTCTACGTCGTCGTTCATATTAAAGCAGACAAAACATTCACTCGTGAAGGCGACGACATTCACTCCACCATTCACATTTCATTTCCCGAAGCCGCACTCGGCACAGAAAAAGAAATTGAAACACTCGATGGCAAAAAGAAAATAAAAATCCCAGATGGCACACAGTCCAAAGAAAAAATTCGTTTCAAACACGAGGGCGTGCCACATTTGCGCAGTAGTGGCAGGGGAGATCACTATGTAGAAGTGATTGTAGACGTACCCAAGCACCTGAGTCGCAGTGCCAAAAAACTTTTGGAAGAACTGCAACAAGAATTGAACTAAAAACAAAAAAATCCTCACCAGAAGTGAGGATTTTTTATAGAATTTTATTGCGCGCGGATGACAATGGTGGTCACCATGACAAAAAAGGTAATCATTGCCAAAAGAAAGAGACTTCGGATCTGCGTATGCATTTTGGTATATGCGGTATAAGACATATTGTAGGTACCGGTAGTATCACGTTCAGAAATTTTTTGAAAACCATCGGTAGCAGAGTATTTGAGAATAACTGGAATGTGACTTGGATTTTTGGTAATAAGAAAACCAATGATAAGTACCGTCAGTAAAATTCCAAAGATAAACCCTAGGATAACTTTATTGTGTAAGAGTGACATAAAAAAAAGTTTGATGTCTTTTGTAATTGCTAATATTCCAAAAAAAAAGTTGTTTGACATAGCAACCGCGTGCAAAAAAGACAAAAAGGGAGTATACTAGAGAATAGTATACAACAAATTTAAAATTTTGAAAAGAAATTTCATTCTCTATGATTGAAAAAATTCAAATTACTGCTTTTGAGCGATACTTGTGGTATATTTTTCGATCATTTTTTATTTTTATCACCACAGTTTTGGTATTTCGTTTTTTTATTTTTAGTGTTGGAGTCGTGAATGGTCCATCTATGGAGCCAAACTTTAAGGATGAAAATATTTTTTATATAAATCGATTTATTTTATTGATGCGCCCTCCTCGCAGAGGTGATATTGTCCAAGTAATCGACCCAAAAGAAAAAAAATTGATTATCAAAAGGGTTGTTGGAGTGCCCAATGATATTTTGACTATCAAACGAGGTAAGGTGTATATCGAAGCTCCCGGAGGTCCTGAATTTGAACTGGATGAAACAAAGTATTTAGCGGCTGACGTTTATACCGATATACCAGAGTCGTACCAAAAAAGAACATTTGAACTTGGCCCCAATCAATATTTTGTTCTGGGAGATAACAGAAGAGTAAGTGTGGATTCAAGGTATTATGGGCCAATTCTTCGTTCGCAAATTGTTGGAAAAATTTTCAAATAAAAAAAGCCCCAATTGAGGGGCTTTTTTTTATAAGTTTTTTGAATTATGGTATGTATTAATGAGATACGTTCCACTTGGGATAAAGGTAAACTTACTTTCTGTTTTTCGTGTTACATTTACAATATACATATCTGTTCCCTTGGTATAAAGGTATATTTCTGGTGTAACCCACATGGTTGCACTGTTTTGAGGAATTTTGGCTAAGGCTACTGGTACTTTTTGTGCATCTTGAAACAAAGTAAGCCCTCCAATTTGTTTCACTGTATAGTTGGGGATAACACTTGGTTCTGTTTCTTCAAATTGTTTGAGAATTTTTGTTTTTTCGGCTTCATCAGTAAGTACGGTTGGTTTATCTTCCCAAGGATCATATAGAAATACACGATTTTTACCACCAACTTCAGCAATTACGAGTTGTCGTTCAACGAGTTTATTCCAAAATATACGATGTTGAACCGTGTTGTCGAGAAGATCTTTGGTAAGAATTTTTCCAAGTACTTCATCACATGGTGACATGGTTGTCCGGAGTTTTTCTGCAACACATGCATAGGGTTCTATAACTTTCGTTTTAGGATTTTCTTTTAACCCATAAATAAGAAAGTAGGTTCCCGATGGATTTTGTTCCAAAGATATGATTTCACCAGAAAGTTTTGAAATATCTTTTACTTCGCCTCCACGGTCAGTGAGTAAAAAGAGTCGTCTTGCTTGGCTTTCTGTTGATGTTGTACTTTCTGCATTGAACGAACCATAAATACTCATTTCATTTTCTTGAAAATAATGAATAGTCCAACTGCCATCTAACTTTTCTTCTTTTCCATCAACCAACCTAAAAACAGACAATCCAGGTGTTTGGTTTTTATAAAATGCGGTGACGAGTCCAGGAGGTCGAGACCAGCGTTGTTCACTCAGCGGTATCATACTGACTTTTAATTTTTTGAAGAAAATGATCCCAAGTGAGCTGAGTGAAATCACTATTATAAGTAAAATGATACCAATTTTGAGTTGAAATTTTTTCATATGAAGGTAATTATCCACAGATTAAGAGTAAGCTTTTTTATCTTTTATTGAAAATATAGTATAATAAAGCAGCCAATGAGTCAAATATTAAATTTTTTTATGTTTTCAAAAATGAAAAGTATTTCGTTTAAACTATTAATTTTCTTTTTTCTTTCATTTTTTTCTGTTCAAAACGTTTTAGCAATTGGTGTTTCTCCAAGTATCGTAGAACTTGATGGTTTGGCAAACAATATTGTTTTAGACAAAACACTCTACATGAGTCGGGCAAACCCAAGCAAAGAAGAATACTATAAAATCACCATTGAAGGTGATGGAGCTCCTTATGTCTCAGTAGATAAAACAACGATTGCACTTCCCAAAGGTGAAAAACAGGTTCCTTTCACCGTTCATATTAAACCAGTCGCTGCCCCAAATGGTACCTACAGAGCTTTTTTGGTAATTACTGGTACGGTTCCTGATCATAAAATTGAAAGTGGTCAAAATAATGTTGCCTTTTTGACAGGGGTAACTGCTCAAATTCAATTTGTTATTACTGACAAGCAAATTAAAAAGTTTGACATTGTTGAAGTATATGATGAAGAAACAGAAGTTGATCAACCTTTTGTATTTTATTTTTTACTTAAAAACAGTGGCAATGTAAGTGCTCGCCCAGACAAAATTGATCTTGTCTTTACCGATGTTTCTGACCCCACTCACTTTATTCTGGATTCTATTGATGGACCAACTTTAAACATGGTCGCACCTTTGGCTACTGAAAAAGTTGTTGCAAAATCTTCTGCCAAAGTTCCAGAAGGAAAGTATAACTTGGAGATAAAATTTATTTCAGATCAGAGTGTTATCTTTACCAAAAATTTTATGGTGAAGATTTTACCAAAGGGATCTCTGGCTCAAAAATTAGAATTTATAAGTCTTCAACTCAATAAGCAAAAGTATGCTGTGTCTGAACCAGTTCGTTTTACTGGAAATGTAAAGAATACTGGTGAGGTAGCAATTGAGCCTGTATTTGTGGTTGAAATTTCAAAAGATGAACAAGTTCTTGACTTAAAACGAGGTGATAAATCTCTTGTTTTGAAGGGAGAAGGTCAAGCTTTCCCTCTCACCTATACACCAGAAGAGAAGGGAGATTATGTTGCCAAAGCATACTTTGAATATGGAGCACGAAAATCAGATGTTTTGGAACAAAGCTTTACTGTTGGTTCAGATTTTACTTGGAAATATATCATAATGATATCAATACTTCTCATACTTCTTATCATTTTTATTATTTTGATGTCTCGTCGAAAGAAAAAAGATGATCAACCTCCTGTGGTTCCTCCGGCTCCTCCTGTCGCACCAACTCAACCTATAATTTCAACACAAAATACTCAAACTGTATCTGGACAACCTACTCCAACCCCTGCTGTCACTCCTGCTGTACCGGTTACTCCTGTTGTTACCTCACCCAATACACAAAATACCGTACAAAAATAATGATAGGTAAAAATTTAGTGTATTACAGTTATGGAAAGAAAACTATCATTTCGCAAAAAAAGTATTCGCGTTGGTATCGGCATTATAATTATTTGTGGAATGATTGGAATTATTTTTAGGAAAACAATTATTCATGCTATTGCAAATCCAGTTGTAAACTCAGTAGTAATTTCAGAAGAAAGTTTTGGGTCTGCTACTCCATCCATTAACTTGACAGACAATGGAGTAAAAAATGTATATGTACATGGCACTTTTACTGATGAGGATGGTTGTGCCAATGTAAGAGATGGCGGAAATATTGCGATTACTTTGTACCGAAGTAGTGTGAGTACCACATCATCCTGTGTTGCTGAAAATCATTATTGTTATAAAGCTGTTTTAGCTCATGATTGCACAATTCAAGACTGTTCTGCTGGCACAGAAACAACGGTTCCCTATCAGTGTCTTATCCCTCTCGAGTACTATACCGATGCTACTGATGTCGGTGAGTATATGGCAGATAATTGGATTGCTTATACCGAAATAACCGATGCGGATATGACTTCTGGTTCAAATACAAGTTTTACAGAAATAAATTCAATGACGGCACTTCGATTAGAAGGAACAATCCAATATGGGACACTTTCATTTTTGGCAACATCAACACAACAAATGCTCTATATAAAAAATACAGGGAATACAAGCATCGATATAACTATCGATGGGGGAAATATGTTGTGTTCAAGTGGCAGTATCCCAGTTGAAAATCAGCGGTATTCAACCGTCACAGGAACAGATTATTTTTCGATGGTATCAGTAACTACCTCATCAACATTAGTGGATTTGAATCTAACAAAGTTTCAGGATCGTGAAAGTACCACCACTTTGTATTTTCAACTCGCCATGCCTTCAAGTGGTGCCGCTGGCGTGTGTCGTGGGGCCAATAATATTTCTGCGGTCAGTCAATAAATAAAATCAAGTTTCAAATAATTTTTAGTGAAAGGGGGTGATAACATGAGTAAATATCTTTTGTCGGCAGGTGTGGTCTGGGTCTTTTTGTGTTTTGTTGTTGGTGTTATCATTTTGGTAATGCCTAACTCAAATCAAGAAATGCAACCAGCACATTATAGACGTCCTTTCAAAGACCAGTTAGATGAATCTGGTCCAAGAAATGTAACGTCAAACGTAGCAAAAACTTCAGTTCAAATTGAGGGAACTGCCTCAAATCCACAAAACGCTGCAGAAACCAGTGTTCAAATCAAAAAATAAATATCATTGGCCAATGATATAATCTTATTTTTTAAGATCATTTAATACATTTAATCTCATGCAGGTATGACAGAAACCAATGACAGTAGACAACACCTGATATTTGCAGTCCTTCTCGGTATTGCTGGTCTCTTGATTATACTTATCTTTGTAACGATAAAAAGTCAAGGGGACACATCCGATACATCTGCAACCGTAACCAATGCTGCTCCAAGTGTTGATAGTATTTATATCACCACATCGAGTCAAGCAACATATCAGGACAGTATTACATTAACCGAAAATACAACAACCGATGTATTTGTAAAAGGTACATTTAGTGATAACAACGGTTGTGACGAAGTAAGTGGTGTTGGTGGTGGTATCACTACAACACTGTATCGCAGTGGTATCTCTGGTGGTACTAACTGTAGTGCGAATAACTCTAATTGTTATCAAACAATTAGTTGTAGTTTCTTTAACTGTACTTCAGGTGGATCAGATACAACAGGTTCATTCTTGTGTACTTCTTCTGTACAGTACTATACAAACCCAACTGATTCAGGAACGTACTCATCTCAAACTTGGCTTGCAACGGCAACTGCAACTGATAAATATGCAAGTGCATTTGCAACAACAACCGGTGGCGTAGAAATGAACAGTTTGCTCGCGATCGGTCTTGGTGAAAATGGAAGTGGAGCAAGTATTGCCTATGGCTCACTCGCTCTTGGTGCAACCTCTGCTGCTGATGTAAATCTTATCATCCGCAACACAGGTAATGTACGTACCAACCCTCAAGTAAGTGGTACTGATCTTACTTGTACCGTTGGAACTATCCCTAACTCAAATCAAAAATATGCAACTACTACTGGTGTTGCATATGGATCAAAAACAGCTTTGAGTGGCGCTGCTGCAAACTTGAACGTTTGTATGTCAGTTGCTACTGAATCTGCAAGTAGTACCAGTTCAACATTGTGGATGATTCAAATCCCATCAAATGGAGTAGCAGGTGCATGTACCGGTACCAACACCGTAAGTGCAAATACTTCAAACTGTGCATCATAATGATGACAGTCAATAGGTATCAAAAAACCCGGTCTTTTGACCGGGTTTTTGTTTTAGTGTGCTGCATCCAAAATTTTGTTTACTTCTGCGTCTGCCTCTGTATTTTTTTCACGCATTACATGTTTGAGTGTATATTTTTTGAATTGGTGGAGTCCGTTCCAAGCTTCAAGAAACAGTTTTTGAATGGTGGGTTCTTTCACCTTCCAGTGGCCACTGAGCTGTTCAATAACGAGTTTACTATCGGCCAGGCAGTTTACTTCGGTAGCACCGAGTTCTTTGGCTTTTTTGAGGGCAGATATTATGGCTGAGTATTCTGCATAGTTGTTGGTTTGGGTGCCGAGGTATTCGCCATAGGCTGCTACCACTTGGCCAGATTCATTTTTGATGACAATTCCTGTGGCAGCTGGGCCTGGATTGCCACGGGAGCCGCCGTCGGTGAAGATGGTGAGGATCATAGAAGTTTGTTTCGGGGAAATAAGAATTTTAAATTTTTTTAATATCAACAATCGTAAGTTGTAATTCTCGATTTCCATTCCATTCATTGACATCGAGTTCAAACACCATATCAATTTTGTCTCCAATTTTGAGTGCTTTGGCCCAGTTGGTGCGTTCACCATTTTCTTCACACATTCTCCAACCAACAGTTTTTTTGATGTTGCCACCATTTTGGCGAATCATGAGTTTGAGGTGTTGTTTCATTTGGCCCATTTGCTCAATGCCAGTGACAGAAACATCACGTACTAAGTATTTTGGTCGTTCATTGGCTTGTCCAAAGGGTTTAAATTTATCAAGTGTGTCGTAAAGTTCCCAGTTAATTTCTTGGAGTTTGACTTCTGTATCAATGTACAGGAGGGGAGTCATGTCTACGTTTTTTGTTTTTTCATGGTATTTGGCAATCAGGGCTGCTTCAAATTCTTTTCTTTTTTCTTTGTCTTTCAAACTAAATCCACAAGCCATGGGGTGGCCGCCAAATTTCAAAAAGTGTTCGGGTATTTCTTGAATCGATTCAATCATGTTGAAGCCAGTTATACTTCGGCCTGATCCGGTAAGAAGTTCACCATTGAGTGCCATGGCAATACTTGGTTTTTGGTATTTTTCTTTGAGTTTGCTCGCAATGAGTCCTACAATCCCCGTAGTCCACTCACTGCCAAATACAAAAAGAATAGGATTGTTTTTTTGATCACGTTCCACTTGTTCAATGGCTTGTTTGCAAAAAGCATCTGTGAGCTGTTGTCGTTCTTTGTTGTTTTGGTCCAATTGATACGCTAAGTCTGTGGCTTCAATTGGATCTTCTGTCGTCATGAGTTTAAACGCAACATTGGCATGTTCGAGTCTGCCTGCAGCATTGATGCGTGGGGCAATTTGAAAACCAATGGTGTCAGCAGTCAATTCTTTTTTCATGCTTCCGTCTTGTTCCATGATGCGTGCTTCGAGCAAGAGTTTTTGGAGGCCAATGCGACGTGTTTTGTTCATCACAATGAGACCATATTTGGTAAGCGTGCGAGATTCTCCCACAAGTGGGACCATATCTGCCACACTGGCAATAGCAGCCATGTCGAGGAGCCATTTTTCGGCCGCTTCATGGCTGTCACCATTCAAGAGTGTCTTTCCATGTTCTTTGTGGGTCAAAAGCAGCGCCTGGGCCAATTTAAAGGCCACACCACCTCCGGCAAGGCCTTTGTCTGGGTAGGTTTCACCGTCAACCTTTGGGTGGATGATGGCTGTGGCGGGTGGCAGCACGGCTGGAATTGCGTGGTGGTCAGTGATAATCACATTCATGCCAAGTTCTTCGGCTTTGGTAATTTCTTCGGTGTTGCTAATACCGCAGTCGCAGGTGATAATCACAGTGGTCCCGGTTTCTTTGAGCATGGCAACGGTTTTAAGGTTCATGCCATAGCCATCAAGTTCACGGTGGGGGAGAAAGACATCAAGTTGCGTTGCTCCAAGATTTTTGAGAGTGGTATACAAAATAGTGGAAGCAGAAACACCATCAGCATCATAATCTCCATGAATGGTAATTTTTTCGTTTTTTTCAATGGCGGCAAACAGTCGTTCCACAGCTTTTTTTATGTCACGAAACAAAAAAGGATCATGGATATGTTCACCATAATCTGTGTAGAGAAATTCATCAATAGCTTTTTGGGTACGAATGTTGCGGTGGTACAGTAAGTTGGCCACGAGTGGTGGCAACTCTGCGAATTCATCGTAAAAAGACTGGGGAGGAGCGTCAAGGAGTTTCCAAATTTTTTGCATAAGGTTATCGTTTGAGTACTGCTAAATACGCCTCGGTTGGAATATCTACGGTTCCTTTACCCATTTCCATCATTTTCTTTTTTCCTTTCTTTTGTTTTTCAAGGAGTTTGTTTTTGCGGGTCACGTCTCCACCATAGAGTTTGGCAGTTACATCTTTGCGCATGGCAGAAATTTTTTCGGAAGCAACCACTTTTCCACCAATCGCAGCTTGAATTTTTAACACAAATTGTTGGCGGGGCAAAGTTTCTTTGAGGGTCTCTACCATCTTTTTTCCAACTTTGTGTGCATCATCACGCCATACCAGTGTGGCGAGTGCTTCTACCAGTTCGTCTGCAACGAGAATATCAAGACGCACCACATCGGTTTCTTCGTAGCGTTTCAGTTCATAATTGAGTGATGCATAGCCACTGGTTGCACTCTTCAGTTTGTCATAGAAGTCAGTAATAAGAGAAGTGAGTGGCATTTCGTAGTGGAGCATGGCGCGTTTGCCACTACCCATACTGAGGTATTCGGTGTTGAGGTAGCGTCCCTTTTTTTCAATCACCAAACTCATCACATTTCCAATGTAGTTATCTGGTGTAATAATGTCCACGGTCATCCAAGGTTCTTCTACATGTTCAATGTAGGTTGGGTCTGGTAAACTTTGTGGACTTTTTACAGTGAGTGAGTCACCATTGGTTTTGGTTACATGGTACGCAACACTTGGCACTGTGGCCACAATGTCGAGGTCAAATTCACGGCGCAGACGTTCTTGAAAAATATCAAGGTGCAGCATGCCGAGGAACCCACAACGAAAACCAAATCCAAGCGCTTGTGAATGTTCTTGTTCATAGTACAGGGCTGAGTCACTGAGTTTCAGTTTATCAATTCCGTCACGCAGTGCGTTATAGTCGTCTCCTTCTTTGGGAAAGATTCCGGCAAACACCATAGGACGAACTTCGCGGTAGCCAGGGAGTTCTTCTGTAGCAGGAGTGGCAGACAAAGTAATGGTGTCACCCACGCGTACATCACGGAGTTCTTTAATACCCGTGGCAATATATCCAATTTGTCCAGTTTCAAGCGCCAGGTCACTCACAGGTTTTGGTGCATAGTGTCCAATTTCCAAAATTTCTGCTTCCGCACCACTTTTCATAAAATGAATTTTTTCACTTTTGTGCATGCTGCCATCGGTGATGCGCACTGCGGCTACCACACCTTTGTATTCGTCGTAGAATGAATCAAAAATCAATGCTCGAGTTTCACCTGGTAAAAACTCGGTTGGGGCAGGAACACGTTCAATGACGGCTTCGAGCAGCTCTGGCACACCCATGCCAGATTTTCCACTGCACATGAGAATTTCACTTTCATCACAACCAAGGAGGTGAATCAGTTCGGCTTTGGCTTTTTCAATATCTGCATTTGGTAAATCTACTTTATTGAGAACCGGAATAATTTTGAGATTTTGTTCAATCGCTAAATACAAATTACCAATGGTTTGTGCCTGCACACCCTGACTCACATCAACCAAAAGAATCGCACCTTCTACCGCTGCGAGTGATCGAGAAACTTCATAGGTAAAATCCACATGACCTGGAGTATCAATGAGGTTCATGAGGTATTCAGTACCATCTTTATAGGTATACTTCATGCGCACGGGCTGCAGCTTAATGGTGATGCCGCGTTCTTGCTCCAGTTCCATTTGATCAAGGAGTTGATCCTTCATTTTGCGCTTGTCGACCGTACCCGTAATTTCAACAAAACGGTCGGCGAGGGTCGATTTGCCATGATCAATGTGGGCGATAATACAAAAATTCCGTATATTCTGCATAAAAAACAAAAAAATAGTCCTGAAACTTAGGGCTATTTTAGCATTGTTTATGGTATTTGGCAAGCTGCCTTGAGTGGCTTCAAATTCTTCTTTTTTGATATTTTTATTTTGTTTGAGCCTACCCAATCCGCCATTTTAACGTCAATGAGCGTTGGAGTCTCATCAGAAAGACACGGGGCACAGACAGCGTGCGCAGAAGAGGCTTGGAGTTGGCGAGGCATAAAAATATCAAAAAAGAAGAATTTGAAGCCACGATAATAGCTTATTTAATTTCATCAATTTGCCCAGCTTGAGATGGTATGTTTTTTAGTCTCAACCATTTTTTTTGAAGACTTTGGTAAAGGAGGGTTGCTTCTTCAAGTTTAAGAAGCAGACAAAAAACAATATACACAAAAATTCCAATGAGTCCAGAAATGAGTCCTTGTAAAAATATACCCATAAAGGTATTTGTTTCCAAAAGGTTTGCCAAAGGGACTTTGAGCATTTGCAAGGTTATACCCATCATGATTGTGGCTAAAATCATTTTAAAGGCAGATCGTATGATATTTTCATCAATTTTAAATACAAATTTTTTAAGACTGACAACAAGTAACATAAGTTCTATCAAAGCAGCGAGTGAAATACCGAGAGCCAATCCTGCTACGCCAAGATACTGTTTGAGTACAAAACTAAAGATTGCGGTGAGCACCAAAGAAACACTCGCTCTCAAAAAAGGCGTCTTGGTATCATGAAATGCATAAAATGCTCTGGTGTAGAGTGGTATAAGACACTGTGCAAAGAGTGCTATACAAAACATCCCTACGGTATTTGCCGTGTCTCGTGTATTATCCCAATTAAATTCGCCAGTGCCCAAAAGTACACGTACAATATGAGCACGAAGTAAAATAAAAATAACAGTGAGAGGCAAAGTAAAAAAAAGTATTTGTTTGGTAGTAGTTGAGAGATGATTTGCAAATTCTTCTTTTTTATTTTTGGTTGCCAGTTCAGAAAGTGTTGGAAATGCTGCCAAAGCAAATGAAATACCTATAATTCCAATTGGAAGTGAAGCAATATTGGTGGCAAAGGTAAATACTGCAATACTCCCACTTGCGAGTGTGGAAGCAAAAAAAGTTGTAATGAGGGTACTGAGTTGTACCGTACCCAAAGTTAATGTACGAGGGATCATGAGTTTGAGCAGTTGTTTCATGTGTGTATCAAAAAAATGTGATCCTTTTTTTTGACCGTGCCAGAGGGGAGCAAAGTGGAAACCCGAATGAAATAATGCGGGAAGTTGGATGCAAAAATGAAGAAAAGCTCCAATGACTACTCCATAGGCTAAACCGTTTAGTCCATAGGAGGGGACCAAAAAGAGAGCTCCAAAAATAATACCTGCGTTATAAAAAATTGGCGTGAGAGAATAGACGAAAAAGGAACGAAGTGATTGAAGCACACTCGAAACCACGGCACTGAGTCCCAAAAACAGAGGTGAGAGCAGCATAATCCGCGTCATCATGAGTGTTTGTTTTTGAGCTTCTGGCGAAAATCCTGGAACTAAAAATTGGATTGTTGATGGAAGTACAAAAAAAGCAATGATTGAAACCAAAGAAAGAGAAAAAAAAGTAAAAGTAAGGACTCGGTTGGTGAATTCCCATGCTTTATTTTTTTCTTTTTGATAGATACTCAAAAAAATAGGAATAAATCCTGCAGACAAGGCTCCTACTATGACAATATTATATAAAAAATCGGGAATACGGAATGCTGCGGTATAAATATCAAGTTCAGTGCTTGCACCAAATTGAGAGGCCAAAATACGGTCACGAAATACACCAATAATACGACTCAAAAAAGAAGCAGCTCCAAGTAAAAGAGCGGCTCCGGTAATGGATTGTGACTCCGAAGAAAAAAGTTTTTTGAGCATGTGTTACTGGGCCTTAGGTATGCTTACCTGTACAGAAACAAAGTCAGTGCCATCTTTTTTGTCAGAATGATCTTCGCCCAATATGACACCACTGATTCCATGTTTTTGGAAAGAAATGTTGAGTGTACTCGTCGATGTTTGAGTAGTTTTGACAGTAAATTGTTTTTTTGTCAGTTCAGATTGGTAATAATCTTTTATAAAAGAGAGTTCTGCTGATAAATTTTTCCACTGTAGGGTATAGGTTTCTTTTGGTTCACTCAGAGGTTTTTTGAAAAATATTTTTAAATTTTCAAGAGCAGCATCTTCACCATGCTGCGGTCGAGTAAGAAAAAGTTCTGGTTTTACCACGACGAGTGGTGAAAGGATCATTTTGGGGACCAATGATAAAACTCCACCAAGCAGATTATTGTCTGTATTTTTAATTACTGTAATTTTTTGGACATTTTGAGTATCGTACAGTGGAACCTGAACTTTGAGAGGGGGTGGAATTGCCTTGAGTGAACGGCTTCTTGGGTGAGAGGCTACGTTGATTACAACAACAAAAAGTATTACAAATAAAAGAAAACACCCACATCCAGAAAGGCAGGTTCTTTTTATACACGAATGTTTTTTTCCAAATTCTTCAATAGCCGGATCTTGAATAACAACGTCTTCTTTTGGTTTTAGCATAGTTTTTAACGATAAAAATAGTATATCAGAAAGTGGATGATAAGTATAGTGGATTTTGAACAGATATGGTATGATAATTTTATACTAAAACTTTTTTTTTGGTTTTATGAAAATAACTTTTCACGGAGCGGCACACGAAGTTACTGGTTCTTGTCACCTTATTGAAACTGCCAAAACCAAAATTCTGCTTGACTGTGGAATGTTTCAGGGGAGTGACTTTAACGAAGGAAAAAATCATGATAACTTTCCATTTGATCCCAAAAAAATCTCAGCAGTGATTGTGAGTCATGCCCACCTTGACCACGTAGGGAGAATTCCTAAACTGGTCAAAGATGGTTTTGGCGGAAAAATTTATATGACCAAGGCCACGGTAGAACTTGCTCGCCTTATTTGGGACGATGCCTACCAAATAATGGAATACAACAATAAAAAATATCAGTCACCACTTCTTTTTACTCCGCAAGATATTGCTGAGGCCTCTATGCTCTGTGAAGGTGTTGATTATCGTGAAGAAATTCGTGTGGGCGATATAGTGATTCGGTTTCATGATGCAGGACATATTTTTGGTTCTGCATTTATTGAACTTCTTGCCGAAGGGAAAAGAGTGGTGTTTTCGGGGGATGTGGGCAATGTTGATGCACCGATTATTCAAGATACCGAAGATTTGCCTGGCATTGATGTGCTTCTGTGTGAATCTACGTATGGAGACAGAATTCACGAGTCAGCAGCACAGCGCGACCAAATTTTGCTTTCACTTATTCAAGAAGGTGCAGCTCGTGGGGGCACTATTATGATTCCGGCTTTTTCACTCGAACGTACTCAAGAGTTAATTTATAAACTCCACGAAATGAGTGAGCATGATCATACCCTCCCCAATATTCCTATTTATCTCGACAGTCCACTTGCTATTGATGCGACGGAAGTATATAGAAAGTATAAAGAATATTATGATGAGGATGCTAAGAAACATGATAAAAATGGTGATGATTTTCTCGATTTTCCTCAGCTCCACGTAACCTATACTCGCGAAGAATCCAAAACTATCAACAATGTGCGAGGCCCCAAGATTGTTATTGCAGGCTCTGGTATGATGAATGGTGGACGTATTGTACATCATGCACTTCGTTATGTGTCTGACCCGGCATCTACTTTGATTATTGTGGGGTATCAAGCGCAGGGGACACTGGGGAGACATTTGTATGAAGGAGCAGAAAATGTAGAAATTTTAGGTGAACATGTACCTGTGCACTGTAAAATCAAAGCCATTGGTGCGCTCTCAGCACATGCCGATCAGTTGAAACTCCTTCAGTGGATTCGTAATTCCAAACATCGTCCTTCAAAAGTGTACTGTGTTCACGGGGAACCCTCGGCGGCTACCACATTTGCACACAAAATTCGAGATGAATTTGGCGTGCAGGCGTTTGTGCCCGAGGCGCATGAAACAGTTGAGGTATAAGAAAGTAGAAAAACAAGAAATTCCGTTTAGAGCGGGATTTTTTGCTTTTCTGTGAGCAATTTGATACACTTTCAAGATATGAAATTCAAAATCAAATCCAACTACAAACCCTCCGGAGACCAGCCCAAAGCCATTGAGTCTTTGGTTTCTGGCCTCCAAAAAGGCTTTCAACGCCAAACGCTTCTCGGTGTGACTGGTTCTGGAAAGACCTTTACCATTGCCAATGTCATTGAACAGGTACAAATGCCTACCCTCGTGATTGCTCACAATAAGACCCTCGCGGCCCAGCTTTGTAATGAATTCCGTGAGTTTTTCCCAGATAGCGCCGTGGAGTATTTTGTTTCTTACTACGATTATTACCAGCCAGAGGCGTACATGCCGAGTAGCGACACGTATATTGAAAAGGAAGCCCAGATCAATGAAGAAATTGACCGTCTTCGTCATGCCTGTACCCAGGCTTTGCTCACTAGACAAGATGTGATTATTGTTGCATCTGTTTCTGCTATTTATGGTTTGGGTTCGCCAACTGAATATGAACAAATTGTTTTGCATATTGAAAAAGGACAAAAAATGGACCGAACTGCACTGATGCAGCAACTGATTGAAATGCAATTTGAAAGAACAAATGCAGAAATGAAACGTGGAACCTTTATGCTTCGCGGACAGGTGCTCGAAATCATGCCGGTAAATGAAGAAAAAATTTATCGATTTGAAACCACAGATACGATTGATCGCATTGAACAAATTGATCCCATTACTCGTAAGGTTTTGCGTGAGCAAGAAGATATTTGGTTTTTCCCTGCGCGTCACTATGTGGCGCCACCAGCAGCGCGTGAACGAGCCGTGGTGAGTATTCGTGCCGAACTTGAAAAGCAGTTAGCTTTGTTTCAAAAAGAGGGGAAACTCCTCGAGTATGAACGCCTCAAGCGTCGTGTTTCGTATGACCTTGAAATGATCCAAAATATTGGCTACTGCAATGGTATTGAAAATTATTCTTCACATTTTGAAGGGCGCAATGAGGGTGAGCCACCATTTACTTTGCTTGATTATTTCAAACATTCGGCCAAGAACTTTTTGACCGTGATTGATGAGTCGCACGTGACTGCGTCACAAATTCGCGCCATGTACAATGGTGACCGAGCACGCAAAGATGTGCTGGTGGAACATGGTTTTCGCCTCCCAAGTGCGCGCGACAATCGTCCATTGAAATTTGATGAATTTAACAAAAATGTTGCTCAGGTCTTGTTTGTGTCTGCGACTCCTTCGCCCTATGAAATTGAACAAAGTGAACAAGTCGTAGAACAAATCGTGCGTCCAACTGGGCTTATTGATCCAGAAGTGATCATTGTGCCAGTTACGGAGCGAGTCGGCAAAAACAAATCACAGATTGAAGATGTCATTCTTCGCATTGAAGAGCGAACCAAAAAGGGTGAGCGTACACTCGTGACGACGCTGACCAAAAAAATGGCTGAAGATTTGACGGAATATTTAAAAGAAAAGAAAATCAAAGTTGCGTATATTCACAGTGATGTCGATACCATTGAGCGCATTGAAATTATTACGGAACTGCGTCGTGGCAGTTATGATGTGCTCGTAGGTGTGAACCTGCTTCGTGAAGGTCTCGACATGCCAGAAGTTTCGCTTGTGGCTATTCTCGACGCAGACAAAGAAGGATTTTTGCGGAGTGAAACGAGTTTGATCCAAACCATTGGTCGTGCTGCGCGTAATGTGAATGGGCAAGTGGTGTTGTATGCCGACAACATGACTGGTTCGATTGAACGAGCCGTCAAAGAAACTGCTCGTCGTCGCGCTTTGCAAATGAAATACAATGAAGAACACGGCATTACGCCGAAGACCATTCAAAAGGCGATTAAAAACATGATGGAAGAGTTTGGAATTGTGTCAGTCAAAAAACAAGAAGCAGCCGGGACTCGCAAAAAACGTGGTGGACATGGATCCATTACATCGCTTGATTTACTCGGCGACGACCGACCACTCAAAGAAATCATCAAAGACAAAGAATTACAAATGCGTGAGGCAGCACAAAAACTTGAGTTTGAATTGGCTGCCATACTTCGTGATGAGGTGCGAGAGTTGAAGTTGAAAGAGAAAATGAAAAAGAAATAACAAATATGTCTGAGCAGAGTAAAAATAAATTTTTTGTTGTTGGTTTTTTTATTTTACTTGGTCTTGCAGTATCTTGTTTTATTTTTCAGCATATTTCTTTGTATAAAAAATATGTGTATAACTCACCGAGCGATATCCCTTCAAGTTCGGTAGCATTGGTTTTTGGAGCAGGGGTTCGGCCAAATGGAAAACTCAGTGATGTTTTGAGTGATAGAGTAACAACAGCGGTTGAACTGTATAGACTGGGTAAAGTGCAAAAGTTATTAATGAGTGGAGATAATGGGAGCAAAACGTATGATGAAGTGACTGCTATGAAAGAGTTTGCTATAAAAAATGGAGTAAAAAGTGAAGATATTACTCTTGACTACGCTGGATTTGATACCTATGATACTTGTTATCGGGCGAAAGAAATTTTTGGCCTCCAAAAAGATGTGGTTTTGGTAACACAAGGGTTTCACTTACCACGCGCACTGTATATTTGTCGGCGTCTTGGTATAACGAGTATCGGAGTTCGTGCCGATAAACATGTATATTTGCTCAATGCCTGGGGTTTGCGTGAATTTTTGGCCCGGAGTAAAGCCTGGCTTGAAGTAGAAGTAGTTCACAGTAAACCAAAGTTTTTGGGAAAGAAAGAACATATTTTTAAATAAAAATTTTTATGGGTATTCAACGACTGAAAAAATATGTATGGATTGTGATTGTTTGTGGATTTTTATTTATTATGTTTTCAAATCTTTATATTTTGTCTTTTGGAAAAGGAAAAATATATACTTCAATCGAATCAGTTCCCACCAGCACGGTGGCCCTGGTGTTTGGTGGTGGCATGAAAAAGGATGGTGTGACTATGAGTGAAATGCAAGAAGACCGAGTCAAACGTGGTATTGAGCTGTATACCGCAGGGAAAGTACATACCCTGTTTATGACTGGAGACGACGGTGCCAATAATGCAGACGAAGTAAGTGCTATGAAAAAATATGCGATCGATGCAGGAGTACCAGAGAGTGCTATACAGATTGATCCACATGGGTATAACACCTACAAAAGTTGTGAACGTGCTGCTCAGGTCTATCATTTGACAAATACGATTGTTATTTCTCAAGATTTTCATCTGCCGAGAATTATTTATTTTTGTTCTCGGCAGGGTATACACGTGGTAGGAGTTTCAGCGACGCTCAGAGAGTATGGTCTAGAAGCTAAAATATGGCCACAGGGACTTCGTGAGTGGCTCGCTCGAGTAAAGGCGGTCGCGGCCGGACAGAGTCAGACCATTGGAAATGTCGTAGTTTATTAACATAAAATAAAAACGCCGGATATATTCCGGCGTTTTTTTGCAATACTATTTTACTTCAATTTCTACATTATTACTGTATTCTTTACATTCATTGTTTACATAAGTACAAATGCGAAAGAATTGTTTTCCTGGGAGAAGTCCTGTCCAGGTAATTTCACGTTTACTGCCAAGTACTTGAAAGTAGTAACTTCGTGGGAGTGCTGGATCTTCACTTGGTCCACGGACTAAACGGAAGGATGCTGGTTCTTCCATACCTTGTGGAATTTGCCAACTAAATTTAACCATGTTATTTCCAATTGCCTCTCCTGTAAGCACTAGGCCACTGCCTTGCGCTGGTTCTGTTGGAGTTGGTTCTGTCGCTGGGAGTTGCACTTGAGGTTGGTCAATGGGTGGGGTTGTTTCTGTTGGAGACTGACTACATCCTGCACCCATAAGTAACAGTACAGAAAGAGCTGCGGCCGAAGAGAGAAATTTGTTCATACGACAGATAAAAATAAAAATAAATTGTAGTTTTCTTTAGTGTACCCAAAGCCAATATCTTTTGCAAGCAGAGTTATGCACTTTAACGGTGCAAAGCGCCACCCCATTCTACGACCGTAAATCCTTTTCGTTCTGGAGTTTGAAAAGAAAGTGGAGCCACTTTGATTTCTTTTTCAAGTGGAGTGTAGTCCATAAATACACGAATCACACTGTCTGGTTTTGGTGAAACCGTAAGCGGTGCAATTGTGTCAAATACTTTTTGGTCAATAAAGGTGACAAACACAAATGGTTTCGTCTCAAGTTTTGGAGCCCAAAATTCGAGAAAATCTTTTTGTTCAGTTTCATTCAATCCCAAACGCGCAAGAATTTTTTTCATTTCGCTTTGTACATTTTCACGTTTGAGTACAAATCCTTGTGCTGGTTTGTTGTAGTTGTATCCAATGCCTTCCCAAAATAAGTATGGGTAGGCTTTTTGGTCAGCGAGGTTGGTGAGTTTTCCACTTGGTGTGGCTCGAACGTCCCATCCCTTTGTGCCGTACGCTGGTTCTGTGATCGTAAATCCACCCTGAGGCTTCACTTCAACATGAACATTGGTTTCTTTGGTTGGGTAGAGATAGATAACTGGTTTTCCACATTCAACCATGGATTGATACTTTGCTTTTTGGTAAATGCGCCAGTTGCCAGCATGATCTTTCCAGAAGAAGAGGGGGTGATCGAGGAGAAAATCTTTGAATTTTTCGGTATCACTCATGGCATCAAGTTGATCTTGTGTAAGAGTGGGTCGATCTGTTTGTCTTGTTGGATCTGAATTCGGATATAGACGAGATGCTACATACCCAAAGTCAAAGAGTTCTTTATAATATTTGTTGAGTCCATCGCTCAGTTCATAGATACTTTCTCCCTTGTGCGTTTTTCCAACCACGACAAGATTTTTTTCTTGGAACCAAGGATTTGCATTGACAATATTGGTACAGGTTTTAATTCCTGCAACACAACCACCCACATTGATATCTCCACCAATCATGTAGGTTTCATTTTCGTTTTTTCGTCCATCAGTCCATGTAACTTTTGCTTCGTATCGGTTGGAAAATAAATTTTTATCAGCTCCTGGTGGGACGAGTGCTTTCAAAAATGATGGAATAAGTTCATATATTTGAACCGATCCATCTGGAAGGATAATGTGGTAGCCACGGTTGTAAAGATATACCGGACCATATTTTGGATCATTGAATGCAAGGTTATTTTTGTTGTATCGACGAGAGTAATCGACAATCTCATTTTTTTGAATATCGATAATTCCTCCACGATTTTCAGCTGGAGAATAATTTTGAAATATGTCTTTGGGAGTTTCGGATTTTATAAATTGTAAAATAGAGTCTGTCCCTGGGAATGCCAAAGTATTTGGTTTTTCAAGTGAAGCAATATTTTGAAAGATAATTCCTCCAGTAAGAAAACGTTTTTCTGTTGCATAGTAGACTCCTGGTTTGTAATCTACAAGATCTTTTTGAATAACAATATATTGGTTTGTTTTTTCTTCAAAAAAAGCGAGATACGTTTCATAGTATATGCCCATTCCAGAACTTGGGAGTGCAAAAAGATACAAAGTTTTGCCACTAATTTTTTGGGGTGAAGTAATTTTTCCAAGTTCGTATGCGTGTACATAACATTCGGTAGATCCAGTATCACAAGGTCCTGTAAAGTCGCGGTGCTGAAATGTGGGATCAATTTTTTGAATGAGAGCCAGTGTGTCTGATTTACTTATTTTTTTGGCTCCTTTGTTCCATTGTACTTCAATAGGATTATTTTCAAATTCTTTTGAATAGTTTCGCAGGGGTGCATTTATATTATTCCCTTGTGCAAACATGGTGTAACTGCCAAAATCGTCTGTTGCCACAATTGTTTCGTCAACAACGGGTGTAGGGGTGTCTTGTGCAGGGGGTTGATCTTCAACCACTGGAGGAGTATTTCTTTGTCTTTCTTCCTCAAGTGCTCGTGCGAGGCCTTCATTTTCTCTGCCCATTTGGAGTATGGTCATGACCAGTACAAAAATCACTGCGCCAATACACAGGGCAATTCCGGCTCCTACAAAGATGAGGACGACGTTTTTTTGTTTTGGATTCATAAAAGGTTTGATTATGTTTATTTCGTTTAGTATACCATTGTATTACTCTTTTTTACCATAGTAGGGGGAATAATAACTGGTGGTCTCTTTTGCCTTTGGGTCTCTGGCAATAATCGCAGAATTTGACTGAATTTCATGAACAATGTTAGTGGACTCAAATTTTTGCATCAGCTGTAAAATAAGGTAAATGCTTTTGGGAGAATCAATGTCGAGACTGCCAAGAGCATTGTAGTCAAAATTTTTCATGGTTTCTCTCGTGACGGCATCATTTTTGTTTGCTGTCTCTAGATCTTTATAATGTGAAAAATCTACTGAACCAACAATCACTGCATCTGGTGGAAGGTTTTGAAAAAGAAGTTCTGCAATCGCGTTGAGTGTGGTTGTAGCAGCGTATGGTTGGATAACGAGTGGTACAACCGTAGCCCCATCAAGAGATTTTTTTATAAACGGAATTATGGTATAGGTGCTGTGTTCTTCTTTCATTACTTCTTCATTGATAGACACAAGATGATTTCTTTGAAGGAGGGTCAGAATATGTTTGTTTGTTTGCACATCTCCAAAGGGAGTTTTCCAGTCACGAGCCGTTGTAATCACATCGCCATGTCCACGGGAAAAGTGGTTTGGCCCAATAATGACAATTGTTGAAGGGTGCTGTTTTTGGAGGTGTTCAAAAAGTGTTGCATCAATGGCTCCTGCGAGGAGGTGGTGGGGTACAATGGCTCCTTTGAGAGGCGGGAGTAAGTTTGGGAGTGGGTATTGATTGTGGTACAAAGATTCAAAAAAAGACTTGTCCCATGGTGCGGCATATTGGAAATGATTTGTTTTTTGAGAATCTACCAATGTCTGAGTTTTGGTATTTGGGGGAGTATTCGTGCAACCTGCCAGAAATAGAGTTGTTACAAAAAAGAAAATTGTAGTATGCCCGAAGCGCATAGGATAAGAAAAAAAGTATATTCAAAGTATAAGCTTTTTCTCTGAGGAAAGCAAAGCCATTTTCTATGGTTTTGACAAAACGTGCGTTCTGTTTTACAATAAGAGAATACTTATTATTCTTATACGTAAAAGTATAAGTTTTCCCTTATGCAAGAAAAAATTATTATCAAAGGTGCTCGCGAGCACAACCTCAAAAATATTTCTTTGGAACTCCCCCGCAACAAAATGATTGTGTTTACTGGACTTTCAGGTAGTGGCAAGTCTTCTTTGGCATTTGACACTATTTTTGCCGAAGGCCAACGTCGGTATATTGAAAGTCTCTCCGCCTATGCTCGTCAGTTTTTGGGTGGCATGCAAAAGCCAGATGTAGACGAAATCGAAGGGCTTTCTCCTGCTATTTCTATTGACCAGCGTGCACACAGTGCCAACCCTCGTTCTATTGTGGCGACTATCACAGAAATTTACGATTACCTGCGTATTTTGTTCGCTCGCATTGGGCATCCACATTGTCCTGTATGTGGCACCAAAATTGAAAAAATGTCCATTGACCAAATGGTAGAAAATGTTTTGCATTTGGGTGGCAGTAGCAAGAGTGACAAAAAATCTTCTGGAGAACTTATTATTTTTTCTCCAGTCGTTCGTGGACGAAAAGGGGAGTATTACCAAATGCTCTATGATTTGTATAACAGTGGATATTTGGAAATTCGAGTGGATGGCAAAATAAAAAGTTTGCGTGATCAAGTGGTGCTCGATAAAAATAAAAAGCATACCATTGAAGTGATTGTAGACAAAATTCCATTGACCAATGCTGAGTTTACTTCGCACAAAGAACATTTGCAGCGTCTCACCGAAGCCGTTGAAAATGCTGTTGACCTGAGTAATGGTTTGTGTGGAGTGATCACTCCAGAGAAAACTGAAGTTGTATACAGCACAGAGTATTCTTGTCCCAATGATGGGTATAGTTTTCCAGAAATTGAACCTCGTATGTTTAGTTTCAATAGTCCCTATGGCTACTGTGCGACTTGTACTGGGCTCGGTACCAAGGAGTTATTTAGTGAAGAACTTTGTAGTGTCTGTCAGGGCAAACGTCTCAATGAAAATGCACTGGCTGTAAAAATTGTCGACAAAAATATTTGGGAAGTGACCACTCTTTCTATTGCCGATGCCGTAGATTTCTTTTTGCATATTGATGAAAAACTCACGGCTCGTGAACAAGAAATTGTCGGCGCTGCCATGCGAGAAATTCTCAACCGTTTGCAATTCATGCTCAATGTGGGCTTGCACTATTTATCTTTGAATCGTCGCGCCGGCACACTTTCGGGTGGTGAAGCGCAGCGTATTCGTTTGGCTTCGCAGGTAGGTCAAAAATTGGTTGGCGCCATGTATGTACTTGATGAACCAACTATTGGATTGCACCAAAAAGACAATGATCAACTCGTCAAAACACTTCGTAATTTGTGTGATATTGGCAACACCATTATTGTGGTAGAACATGACGAAGATACTATTCTCACAAGTGATTGGGTAGTAGATATTGGACCTGGTGCGGGCAAACATGGGGGAGATGTGGTATACAGTGGTCCACTTGAAATTTTACTCGACCCAAGTAAAAAGTTAGCCAAAGGTGCTCTGATTCCGATGCAAGGAGACTCCAAAAAATCTCTTACGGGAAAGTTTTTGCGTGGTGAAGAAAAAGTACAGGTTCCAGAAAAGCGTCGTAAAGTAGATAGCGCCACACCGTTTATTAAAATTAAAGGCGTGACAGAAAATAACTTAAAAAATATTAACGTAGAAATTCCACTGCGCCGTTTGGTGTGCTTAACAGGTGTTTCTGGCTCAGGCAAGTCAACCCTCATGAACGATGTGTTGTATCGCGCTATTTCCAATAAACTCAATCACACTCGTTACACTGTAGGCAAACACAAAGAAATTACAGGACTCGAATACATTGATAAAATTGTTGAAATTGATCAGGGTGCCATTGGTCGCACACCTCGTAGTAATCCGGCAACATATACAAAAGCCTTTGACGCCATTCGTGAAGTATTTGCTTCCACTCCCGAAGCGAAAATGCGTGGGTACAAAGTTGGTCGTTTTAGTTTCAATCGACCAGGCGGACGCTGTGAAAACTGTGAAGGCAAGGGGACACTTGAAATTGAAATGCACTTTTTGCCCAGTGTAGAAATTATTTGTGAAGTGTGTAAAGGTAAACGATTTACTGCCGAAACTTTGCAAGTGCACTACAAAGGAAAAAATATTTCTGATGTCTTGAACATGACTATTGAAGACGCTGAAGAATTTTTTCAAGATATTCCTGTTATCAATGACAAACTCAAAATTTTAAACGAAGTAGGTCTTGATTACTTGACCCTTGGTCAGTCTGCGACCACCCTCTCGGGTGGTGAAGCGCAGCGCATTAAGCTCAGTAAAGAACTGGCCAAACGTGGTACGACCAAGACACTGTATTTGCTCGATGAACCAACAACAGGTTTGCACTACGAAGACGTCCGCAAACTTATTGATGTGCTCCAACGTTTGGTGTCTCAGGGCAACACCGTCATGATTATTGAACACAACCTCGACCTCATCAAATGTGCCGACTGGCTGATTGACCTTGGCCCTGAGGGCGGAGACAAAGGTGGTGAACTCGTTACCTGTGGCACTCCAGAGCAGGTGGCCCGCACTGGCAAGAGTGCTACGGGGCAGTATTTGAAACGGTATTTGAAGGATGAGTAAGGACATGTAAAAAACTTCCTGAATCCAGGGAGTTTTTTTTTACTATTTCATTCTCACTTATAAAATAAATATGGTATACTATTTCAATAATTTTATTTCGCATATTGTATGAATAAAAAACAAAATAAAAATTTACGCTTGCCTATTTTTGTCATAAGTTTGTGTATAATTTTTCTTGCATTAGTAGTTTCGTTGGTTTGTGTAAATCAACGTTTAGTGAAAACTCAAAATCAATATAAGATCGTACTGCAACAAAAAGAAAGTTTACAAACACAACTGGTAGACTCTCAAAATAAGGTAGCACAATCACAATGGGAGGTTTTGAATACGAAGGCATCTGAGCAGTTTCATTTTCCTTCGGTGGATACTCCAAATGGAAATCTTAGTTTGTATAACCCCCAAAAAGCTGACATGATTTTGGAAGGCAAAGAAAAAACAGTAACGCTGTTTGAAAATATTTGGACTGGCATGGGAAATGGATCTTTTGGTTTTGCTAAAACATCTAATGTGAATATATTCCGTTTGCAATTGACCGATGGAGATATGTGTTTTGGTGTCAATCATAATTATTATATTGATACAAAAAAACAATCGGCAATTGCTGTGAAGGTAGATCAAGGTTGTGGGGTTCCACAGACTTTGACAGTTATTGATAGCACAAAAAAAGAAAGTAAAATTTCATTTTCTTTGGAAAATGATACTTGTCAAAGTGTAAAAGATGGAGTGGTGAGCTGTAAGACAGAAGGAGCGGCTCAATTTGTTGGATTTTTAGTGAATGGTGTGCCAAATTTTGCTTTGTCACAAAAAAGATCCGTTCCTTGT
Organism: uncultured Gammaproteobacteria bacterium; assembly: GCA_964566225.1. Lineage (GTDB taxonomy): Bacteria > Patescibacteriota > Patescibacteriia > Magasanikbacterales > UBA922 > CAYTKU01. The sequence goes on along the minus strand of CAZMHV010000001.1, from coordinate 263,917 downwards.
GGAGGAGACAGTGGAATTGATACTATTTGTGATGTAGGCTATCCTACCATAGACGTACTTGGAGTGAATCCCACTATGACCGTAGTATATTTTTCCGTTGATAAACAAAAGTACTCTTTTGAACTTGAAACTCAAAAAATTACTGAAGCAAAGAGCATTTCTGTTCTCAAAGTTCAAGAACAAAAGAATTAAACTTCTTTCGTTTGATGTCTCATTGATTTTCTTCAAAAAACATGATAGAGTCATCCTGGTTTTTCTTTGTGGAGAGACGAGATGACGCAAGAGCAGGAGAAGAAGCGAACGTTCATGCAGCGGGGGCTTCAGCCTGAGACGTTGGGAGATCAGTTCGTCCGGATTCCGGCGATCGGTTTTCTCATCGTTTGTTACGTTTGGGCGGTGCTCAGTATTCCCGTGCAAATGTGGAAGTACCTGCGCCAGCCACCCAGCGCTCCCTGAACCCTCACCCCAAGAAAGACCAGGCGAAGTATGGAGCCCTTCGCCTTCGGTCAAAATAAAAATATCCCGGTGCTATGAGAGCATCCGGGATATTTTATTGTATGCAAAATTTTATTGCCCCATAAATCGCACCAACATGTTTACGGTTCGGAGCAAGATAGAGACATCGAGCAAAAATGATCGATTTTTGATGTAGTATAAATCGTACTGTAATTTTTGCAAAGACTTTTCAAGTGTGTCTGTATAATTTTGATTGATGACTGCCCAGCCAGTGAGCCCTGGTTTGACGACATGGCGCAAAGGATAATAGGGCATTTGGGCAGTGAGGTCTGCTACAATTTCTGGTCGTTCAGGTCGTGGTCCAATAAGTGCCACATCACCTTTGAGGAGGTTGAGTGCTTGAGGGATCTCGTCCATACGAGTTTTGCGTAAAAATTTACCAACCAGTGTAACACGTTTGTCGTCTTTTTTGGCAAATTCATATCCTTTGGTTTCTGCACTTCCATCGGCCGAAAGCGCATACATAGAACGAAACTTATAAAGATTAAATTTTTTGCCAAACAGTCCGACACGTTCTTGTTTGAGCAGGACTGGTCCACGGGAGTTTATTTTAATTGCCAAAAAAATAAAAGGAAATAAGAGTATAAAAACAAGAGCCACACAGAGGCCAATACTATAGTCAAAGATAACTCTCACTCGTTCATACAGCAAGTGCTTATTTGCTTTGAGGTGTTCCAAAAACCAACCTTCAGAAAATGTTGCGGGATGTATTCGTCCAGTAATGTGTTCGTAAAATGAAAATAAGTTAATAATTGATACTGGCCAAAAGAGGAGTTCATAGAGTTCCCGCATTGCTGAAGGATCATTTCGTAACTCTGGTGCTACTACTACTAAATTTATTTTTTTATTGGTAATAAGCGGACGAATTGCTTGGAGATTCGTATATATATCAAGTCCTGGATGATTGTCTTTTTTTAGAGATTTATTGGGGTCTACAACTGCAGAAATAATATATCCTTTTTTTTCTTGGAGTTTAACCGTATCAATAAGATCTTGCATTTGGTCACTATATCCAACCAAAAGTAATCTTGTTTGTAACTGTTTTACTCCAGTGACTTTGTGTGAAAAAAGACGCAGTACAACACTCAGACCAAATCCAAAAAAGCTGGTTAGAGCCAAAATCGTTTTTGGTTGAATTCCATTTGGGGCAAAAAAGTAAAAGTATCCTAAACCTACAACAAGTGACACCCCTGCCGCTTCACTTGCACGACGTAAGAGTTTTTTGTCACTACTCAAGTGGACCAAATCATACAGTCCACTCATGTAGTTAATAGCAATCCACAAAAAAAATAAACCGGCCATGGTAAGGAGGTTTTCTTCCAAAGTATGAAGGCTTGGGGCTTGTAACTCACGGAGTGCTTCACCCAAAACAAAGGCCACCAAAAAACAAACGAGGTCTCCGGTTATTAAAATACTCTGTTTTAAACGGTAAAGAATTCTCATAATTGTGCCAGTTTCAATTTTTTGCTATAATAGAGATAAATTATTTTCCCACATTAAGTTAGCATATCTATGAGAAAATTTCAACTTTGGGGTGTCCTGGTACTTTTAGCCCTCTTTTTGGCTGGTACTCAGACAGTTCGAGCAGGAGAGCCTTCGCTCTCTATTAATAGAGGTGAAAACAGTACCAATACTCGTTTTGTTACTCTATGGTTTGTCCCTTCTGTGACACCTCAGTATGTTCGAATCAGTAATAATGCTGATATGTCTGGTTCAAACTGGGAGTCATTTTTTTCTCAAAAAAATTGGACATTGACCTCTGGTCCTGGTACCAAAACTCTGTATGCGCAGTTTCGTGATAAAAGTGGATATGATAGTCCTATTGTATCTGACTCAATCGAGTTGAAGCTCCCTGCCAAAACTACGCTTACTTTTACTATAAATAACAAAGCAACAGAAACAAATTCTCGATATGTTGACGTGGCCCTTACGTATAGTGATGGGGTAGAAACGATTGCCTTAGGAAATAGTGCTGACTCTTTTGAAGTACCTATTCGTGTTCAAAAAAATGTAAATTGGATTTTGACTCCAGGTACTGGTGATAAAACAGTTTTTATCAAATATAGTGATGCCTTTGGAAACTCCAAAGTAGTATCTCAAAAAATTCGTTATGTTCAACCTGGTCGTTATCTCAAAGAGGGAACCTTGCTCAAAGGCCAATCTGATACACTGTATTACTACGGATATGATGGACGGTTACATGCATTTTTGCACAATGCACTGTTTCACTCTTGGTTCAAAGATTTTTTGGATGTAAATGTAGTGAGTCAAGTTAAATTGCATGAGTACCAAGTAGGAACTCCTGTTTGTCTTCGTTCAGGAACTTGGTTATTGCGTTTTACCAACTCATCTCGAGTGTATGCAGTAGAACCTGGTTGTTTTCTCAGGCCACTTCGTTCCGAAGCCGAAGCCTATGTGCTTTTTGGCAAAGACTGGCAGAAACGAATTATGACCATGGATGCATTTTATGAAATTTTTTATCGTGTAAGATCTCAAACCGTATATACGCAACGTGAAGATCGAGATCAAGATGGTCTTGATAAAAAACAAGAAGAAATGTATGGATCAAGTGATTATAAAGTTGACTCTGATGCTGATGGTTTGAGTGATTACGAAGAGATTATCTATTGGTTTAGTGATCCTGTACTCGCTGATACGGATGGCGATGCCATTGTTGATGGTAAGGAAATTTTAAATAATCAATCACCTGTAGGATACAGAGAATTGCGTACGGTTCCTGAACATACGTATGAGTATCCAATTGGGTCAGTCGTGTATGATCCTGATACTAAAACAAATTTTTTCCGTAATACAGATGGACAATACTACAATTATAATAAACTTAAAAAATCAAAAGAGGATGATATAGTACTTCCATTTGCAGATAATTTTATCATCCGTCCAACTATTTTGGTACCAATTACCAAAGCCAAAGCAACACTCAAAACTGACCCAGCTTTTTTACGTCATCCTGTGACAGGTGATGGAAGTTACTTTATAGCACAATAGTATATTGTCTTTCTTGTATGAACACAAAGCTTGTTATAGTCACTCTTATTGCATTGATGTTCCCACATGAGTTGTTTGCCAAACTTTCAAGTGATCCGTATGTACAACAGTGGGGATATACTGATGTAAAAGCATATGGTGCGTGGGACTATACCACTGGCTCCAAAGATGTGATTGTTGCTGTGATTGATAATGGTTTTGATGCCAATCACCCTGACTTAAAAGATAATGTCTGGAAGAACCAAAAAGAAATTGAAAACAATGGTATTGATGACGATACCAATGGATATGTCGATGATGTATGGGGATGGAATTTTGTAGGCAACAACAATGATCCAGTTCCAAGTGTTGCCAATCTGACTGAAGTACAAAAACAAGAAGGTATTTTTCATCATGGCACTGTTGTCGCAGGTATTATTGGTGGTGTGGGTGACAATAGTGTTGCTGGAGCAGGCATCAATTGGAAGGTTCGTCTCATGAATATAAAAGTTATTGATAATAGTGGTTCTGGTGATTTGGTATTACTGAGTCGTGCCATTCGTTACGCTGTTGATAATGGTGCAAGTGTTATCAATATCAGCATGGTAGGGGATTCAAGTGAGCCTGAACTTGTGCGTGCTTTTGAATATGCTTCAGACAAAGGAGTAGTGGTGGTCGCTGCTGCGGGGAATGATAGTCGATTTTTGGATGCGACTCCACGGTTTCCTGCCTGTGTTGATGCGTATCTTGATAAGCAACTGGTTCTCGGTGTGAGTGCGGTAGGTGAAAGTCATCATTTGGCATCGTTTTCTAATTATGGGTCACGTTGTATTGATTTGGCTGCCCCTGGAGTCCATATTTTGAGTGATATGAGGTTCGATATCACGGTAGGGCTTCCAGATTTGTATGGTGGATATTGGAATGGGACTTCTTTTTCTGCTCCGTTTGTGAGTGGTGCGGCTGCTTTGGTAAAAGCATTGCAACCAAGTTGGAAAGCTACAGAAATTTATAATACCTTGCTTGGAACTGTCCACAAAACACCTCCTGTTGACGAAGGTGTCTATGCACATTTATTTGGAAGAGGTTTACTCCAAATTGATAAAGCTGTAGTAGCGGCACTTTCTGGTGTTGTTCCAACTCTAGGTCCTCGTGTATTGGCGCCTCCACCTGTTGCCGTCGAAGTTGTTCCTGCACCTGCACCAGATATTAAACAACCCCAGTCTCCGGTTCCTCCCCTCGTGACTCCGCAACCACTTCCGCCTATAGCTGTTCCTGAGTCATTGGGTTTGTTTTTGTTTGAAGGCAACTCTGGTGTGGGCGACATGTATGATTATCTCTCGAGTGGACTCGGGACTGCCAAAGAACAGAAGAATTTAGTTTTTTTCCAAGGACTTGAAAGTTTTGCACGATATAAAAATAAAAGTATTGAAAGTCGCTATGGGGTATTATATTTTCGAGCCGATGGATACTCAGTAATTCGAACTTTTGACAAAAATTTTCAACGAATAGGTGGTTTTCGAAAGATGCTCAATTTTCCGTCTACTTTGATTTTTGCTGATGTTATTGGTGATCGCGAACCAGAGGTAGTGCTCGCACCAAAAGTAGCAGATACATTACTTTTTTCTGTTTCTGACAAAAATGGAAATGAATTGTTTTCAGTGACCAGTACTCAAAAGCATACAGGTGTAAGTATTACAAGAAAGCATGATGCTGTGCTTGATAAAGAAGTTATTGCGGTTTTGTATAAACAAGGGACACAGGTGTTTTTGGATGAGTATAAAGGCAGGGGAGAATTGCTTCGTAGAACAGAATTATCACCCAAAACAGAGCTTGGTGGACTTTTTTATGGAGATGTCGATGGTGATGGCATTGGTGAATACGCAGCCTTTATTATTGCAGAACATACACTCTGGGTGAGGTATTATGATAACAATGGAAAACTTATCGTGCGTACACCGATTTTTCAATTTTTGAATAAAGAAGAAAAAGCAAATATTAGTTTTGATGACTTTGACAGTGATGGAAAATATGAAATTTTGGCCAATGAAAAAAATGGTGGTCGTGGTGTGTATGCGGTATTTGGTAAAGGGTTAGATATAAAATTTTTACTTCCACTCAAAAATGCTTCTACAAATAATTTTTTTGTGGTTCCATTTGTAAAATAATATTTGAATTTAAACCTATGCTGAATGAAATCCCAATATTTGAAAAAAAGAATGTCATTGTCACCGGTGGTGCTGGTTTTATTGGTTCACACCTGTGTGAAAGACTTCTGCGTGAGGCAAAGGTAATTTGTATAGATGATTTATCACATTCAAGCATTCACAATATTGATCACCTGCTTCAATACCCAGATTTTGAATTTATTAAATTTGATACCAATAATCCAATAGATCTTGACAGTTTTGAAGAACTTGATAAATTTAAGGTAAAATTTCAAGGAATTCAAGAAATCTATCATCTGGCATGTCCTACCAGTGCCAAAAATTTTGAATCACTCAAAATGCACTCACTTTGGGCAAATTCCAGTGCCATGCTTTCTACGCTTGATTTGGCCGTAAAATATCGTTCTAAGTACGTATTTGCTTCAAGTTCTGTGGTCTACGGTGATGCTCGTCCAGACCGGGTTTCTTTTGCGGAACAAGACGAAGGAGCAGTAAATCACTTGTCTCCTCGAGGTTGTTATGACGAAGGAAAGCGTTTTGCTGAAACCTGTGTGAGTACGTATAAACAGGTTCATGGCATTGATACCAAAATTGCGCGTCTGTTTACGACCTATGGTCCACGTATGCAGTTGCGTGATGGGTTGCTTATTCCTGATTTTATCATTGATGCACTTGAAGGGAGAGACTTGGTAGTATATGGGGATCCAAATAGTGCGCAGTCCCTGTGTTATGTGTCAGATATTGTTGATGGACTCGTACGTCTCATGAAATCTCCTCCAGAAATTTCGTTGGTAAACTTGGGTTCAGATCAAATGTATCGAATTATCGATATCGCTGAAGCAATTATTAAAATGACTGGTTCAGAGTCCAAAGTTATTTTTGAAAATGCACTGAGTTTTATGTCCAAAAAAGGAATTCCAGATTTGCGTCGTGCCAAAGAAAATTTAGCATGGCTTCCACTCGTGCGCATGGAAGATGGTCTGCGCAAAACTATTGACTATACCATTGCCAACAAAGAAATGCTTGGATCAACTTTTAAATAATATGTTTGTTGCCATTGTTCCTGCGTACAATGAAGAAAAATCAATTGCTTCGGTAATCAGCGACCTCCTCACCGAGGTCGATTCTGTTGTGGTTGTTGATGATGCTTCTCTTGATGCGACGGTTGCTTTGGCAAAGGGTGCCGGTGCTGTGGTATTACAACACGAAATAAACCGTGGCCAAGGAGCAGCACTGGAGACTGGACATGCCTACGCACGCAGTATTGGCGCTGAATATATTATTCACTTTGATGCTGATGGTCAATTTGATGTTGCAGATATTGCTCCAGCGCTCAATGAATTGAAAGACAAAAAGGCAGATATACTCTTTGGTTCACGTTTTTTGGGAAAAGATTCCAATATACCTTGGACGAAAAAAAATATTATCTTTCCACTTGGAAAAATAATTGATATGGTATTTGGGAGTGTGCCACTGAGTGACGTTCACAATGGTTTTCGTATTTTGTCTGCTAAGGCTCTTGAAAAAATTGTGATTACTCAAGAGAGAATGGCTCATGCTACCGAAATTCCAGCATTGGTAAAATTTCACAATTTATCATATGTAGAATTCCCAATTACGGTGACCTATCATGAATATGGACAAAGTGGTATTGGGGGACTCCATGTGGTAAAAGATTTGATTACTGGAAAATTTTTAAAATAATTTTTTATGTCTATTCTCATTTTTCAATTGCTTGTAGTATTGTTTGCACTTGCTACTCTTGTCAATATTGTTCAGCTTAAAAATAAGGGAACCCTGGGAGTGAAGGGAACATTTTTTTGGATTTTATTTTGGCTCGGAGTTTCTTTGGTCGTGATGTGGCCAAATAGTGTCCAAATGATTGCATCCGCTTTTGGTATTGGCAGAGGAAGTGATTTTGTTCTCTATATTTCTGTCATTACACTTTTCTTTTTGGTGTTTCGACTCCATATCAAAATTGAAAATATGAACCGAGATGTCACCAAAGTGGTAAGAGAAAAAGCCTTGAAAAAAAAGTAATTCTGATGGTATCTCGATAAGTGTTCACTTATATGAAAATAGCACATATTGTCTGCGCGTACCCTCCATACTTCGGTGGCATGGGGAATGTTGTATTTCAAATGGCTGAGGAATTGGTCCAACAGGGTCATGAAGTGGAAGTACTGACCCCGCTCTATGCAGAAAATAAAGAAATACGTAGTAAAGAAGCTGCTCCAGCACAAACTCATGCACCTCAAATTCAAGAAACCATTGACTATGCCAAACGCATAACACCGAGTCTCGAATACGGCAATGCTGCGAGGTTACCAAATATAGGCGGCGAACTTGATGAATTTGATGTAGTGCATTTGCACTATCCATTTTTTGGTACTGCCAATTTGGTGCGCAAATGGAAATTACGCAATCCTGAGAAACCACTCGTAATTACGTATCACATGGATACTCGTGCTCCGAGTTGGAAAGGACTTGTCTTTAAATGGTATGCCAAATACTGGATGCCAAAAATTTTGGGTGTGGCCGATGCTATTATTGCCAGTACATTTGACTATGTTGAACATGGTGATGCCTCGATTATATATCAAAAAACAAAAGAAAAATGGTACGAGATTCCTTTTGGAGTAGATACCGAAAGATTTTTTCCAGCACCCAAGCCACTTGATTTGTTTGTACGTCACTCACTCCGTTCAACATTCCCTACGGTACTGTTTGTAGGTGGTATGGATACAGCACATTACTTTAAGGGTGTACCAGTACTTTTGCAAGCTTTGTCACTTTTGAAAAATAAAGGTGTTGAAATTCAGGCAGTGTTGGTGGGGAATGGAGATTTGCGGAGTAATTATGAAATGCAGGCCAAGGCTTTGGGGCTTGGTGAGCTAGTACGCTTTGTAGGACGCGTAGAAGACGATGAACTCCCACGATACTACCATATGGCTGATTTATTTGTATTTCCTTCTACAGAGCGTAATGAGGCGTTTGGCTTAGTTTTGCTTGAGGCTATGGCCAGTGGTGTCCCTGTCCTTGCTTCTGACTTACCTGGCGTACGTACTGTAGCAGAACAGGGTGGTTTTACTGTACCAGTCAAAAATTCTGTTGCCTTGGCTCAAAGTATACAAGAATATTTTACAGATAGAGAAGGTATGCAACATTGGAAACAGCAAGCACGTGAGTCTGCAGAACAACTTTTTTCATGGCCTATGATTATTGCAGCCACGGTTGACTTGTATACTAGTTTGCAGAAAGACTAAGAGAGGTATACAATGAAAGAAGAGAGTATTTTTTCTTTAAAACTTTTTTATGTCAAAACTCAAAAAAACACTTTTGTTTGGAGGACTTTTGGGAGCTGGGCTTATTTGGCTCACTTCAAGCAAAAAGGGCAAGGAAACTCGAGATAAAATGCTTGAGGCAGCTGCAGATATTTATGAAGATATCGTAAAAGAGCTCAAAAAGATGGATAAAAAATATGTATCATCCAAATCTGCGTATACCAAATTGGTACAACAAAAAGTAGACAAATACTTTGAAAAATATCCAGCTCTGGAGTCTGTCAAAGAAATGGTGGTAAAAATTGTTTTATCTCAGTGGGAAAATATAAAGGCAACCGTAGAAGAAAAAGTGAGTGAAACCAAAACTGTTACCAAAAAAGCATTTTCGAAAAAATCAAAAAGTAAATAACGTGTAAAAAAGAAAAACCTCTGTTACAGAGGTTTTTTTGTAGTTCGTGAAGGTTATTTTTTCATGCGTTCGGCGCACAAAACTGTATTCCAGAGGAGTTTTGCCACCGTAATGGGGCCAACTCCACCAGGAGTCGGAGTGACGGCCAAGGCCTTTTTTTCTACTTCCTTTACATTTACGTCCCCATAAATTTTTCCTTGGTCAAAACAAATTCCTGCGTCAATAATAACCGCACCTTTTTTGACCATGTTTCCACGAATAATATCTTTTTTGCCAACACCAGTAATAATAATATCTGCTTCTTTGCACAATTTTTTAAAATTTTTGGTAGCACTGTTGCAGGTGGTCACTGTGGCACGTTCGTTCATGAGCATAATAGAGAGTGGTTTACCCACGAGTGCCCCAGCACCCACAATCACCACATTTTTTCCAGGCAGTTCTACACCAAGTGATTTGATACATTCCATACACGCATCAGGTGTGGGTGGAAACAGTTCTCCCCATTTCATCATGAGTTTGCCCAAGTTTTCGTGCGTCAAACAATCCACGTCAATTTTTGGATCAATCGCATTGAGAATGTGTGGAGTGTACAGGTGCTCAGGCAAGGGGAGTTGCACAATGAGCCCGGTGAGTTTTTGGGTTTTTTGAATGTGTGCTATTTCTTCAATCAATTTTTTTTCTTTGATTTTTTCGTTAAATTGAAACAGTGAAAATTTTATGCCAACGGCTTCTGCGGCTTCACCCTTTTTGCGAATATACACGCCTGAGCGGCTGTCACTGCCAACAAAAACAACTCCAAGGTGAGGAGTAATTTTTTTCTTTTTGAGTTGCGTTGCCTTGCGTTTGGTTTTGGCGAGGATTTCGTCTGCAAGAGCGTGGCCGTCAATAAGCATGGGAAGAAGTTAAAATATGTTGTATTATAGCGCAATTTGAGAAAAACACAAGGGGGCTTTGGCTTTACAGAAGGCCCGGGAAACGGTATAGTATGTCTGTTCTATGCAAGTCCCATACCGCAAACCAGGCAAATACGCCCTTATTCCCAAAGACCCGACCATGACCGAGGATAAGTTTTTGGAATTGCAAAAAAAGTTGGAGCGACTTCGTGCGGTGCAGCCGGCTGCAGCCAAAGAAGTGAGTCGTTTGGCAGAACTGGGGGATTTTTCAGAAAATGTGGAGTATCAGCTTGCCAAAGGAAAATTGCGTGGCATTAACCAAGGAATACTCGATTTAGAAAAACAATTGAATGCGGCAGACATTATTCAAAGACCTCGGCAAAATACTCGTGTTGAAATTGGACATACTGTGACTATTGAATCTGGCGGAAAACAAAAACAATATACTATTTTGGGTTCCTCCGAAAGTAATCCAGCGCAAGGCGTGATTTCACAAAATTCTCCGATTGGTGCAGCACTGCTGGGACGAAAAGTGGGGGAGACGGTGAAAGTGGAGATTGCGGGCAAAAAAGTAGAGTATACTCTATTGATGATAGAATAGAAAAGCAGCTTTTCAAGGCTGCTTTTTTAAAACTCTTTTTCAAGTATTAAATTCCATTTTGTAGGATCGTTATCTTTCGCATCACCAAGATTTTTAATATCAATTCCTCTCCAACCATTTTCTTCATCTTCACGAATACTTTGGTGATTACTTAAATTTACTTCCTTGAGTTCTCGAAGGTGTCCTTTTTTGGGATCTGGAGAAAAGTATGATTCTTTAAAATCTTTTTTTAAATTAAACCCAATTAACTCATCATCTTGAATATTTAAATGATCTACATAAAATCCATCATCAAATTTAGTAGCCAATGCTCGCGGGTTTGAAGCAAAAACGTGAGTTGTGACACCTGCTGCACCTTCTTGTTTGGCTCTTTCCATTCTCACTTCAGTCAATTTTTTTGCAATAGATTTACCTCGATATTCAGGATTCACAGTCAGAAGTCCGAGGTACGCATACCAAGAATGATTTGATTCCTTTCGAATACTGGTACGTTCTGGTATTAAATGGAGCAATCCTGTTGCAATAATTTTTCCATCTTTTTTTACTCCATAAAAAATTTCGTTCCCTGCCTTTATTTTTTCCAGTGTCTCCAGAGCTTGGAGGTGTGCCATACGGAGTTCTTTTTCTGTATCTTTTATGGTGAGACCGTTATTCTTTCTGAAGGTAAGCCAAAAATCAGTCATGTCTTCAAGCGAAGTTAACTCAATTGGATCAAATTTATTTCTTTCATCTTCAACAGACTGACGTATATCTGGGGGAAGTTGAGTTTCCATAGTTTATGATTACACAATTTTTAATATATCACTAATATCCTCAACAAAAAAATCTGGTTCAGGTTCATGCAAAAATTCAGTATGAAAACCGTACATGGCACGAATAGTTTTGGTGCCGGCACTTTTGCCCATGGCAATGTCTAGATGAGAATCTCCAACCATGAAAGCAGTATCTGGATGTTCATTGAGTAGTTCTACTGCTTTTAAGAGGGGATCTGCATGGGGCTTACCAAGGGCTGTTTCTTCTCCCGCTACAAGTACATCAAGAAGCGCAGTGATTTTTGTGGGTTCAAGAGTTTGTAAAATACTTTCTCTCCTGCGTGAAGTCACGGCACCAACTTTGAATCCTTTGTTTTTGAGTCTTTGAAGGGTTGTAAAAGCATTTTCATAGGGAAACGATAAATGCATGTTTTGCTGTTGAAATTCAGAAACCGTTTCCAAAAGAAGTTTTGGGTCAAAGTCGCCGGCAAATGTGCGAAAGTATTCGTTTACTGGTAACCCGACTGCCAAACGTATAACTTTTCTGTCTGGTATGGGGAGGTTGTGAACTTTGAGAGCGTGTTCAGCAGCCTGCAAAATAAATTCGGTGGTATTAAGGAGGGTGCCGTCGATGTCAAAGAGAATGGCGCGGATTGGGTTCATAAAAAAGTTTAAGATACGTGTGGAAGTGTTCCAACCACATACAATTCTCGCATGGCACGAGTCAATGCCACATAGAGTAAATCTTTGTTGATGCGTGTTTTTTCTTTTCGCATGACATCTGTATAGAGCGCAGGATCAACCTGCCAAGTCTGTTGTGTATTGCCCACCAAAAAGACCGTATCAAATTCGACACCTTGTGCTTCCCGTATGGTCATGACTTTGATATGTTTGTGTGTTGCAAGGTGGAGGTATGGTAGCAGTTCAGAGGTGTTTTTGGCAAGTATACCCACCAATCGGTCCGTGTGTGAGACTGCAAGTGTGCTAATGTGTTCTGGTGTTTCCACACTCTCTGCGAGTACTTGTACCGGCGTTCCTTGCGGCAGTGCTTCGGGAATAGAAACTACGTATCCAAGTGATTCAATATACTGCAAAATTTCTTTGGTATTTCGGTAGACCTTTTCCAGGGTAATGAGTCTTGAGTCGTCAATATTTTCACCAATTTGATTCCATGATTGCACTGTGCCAAATCGTGTTTGTTGTCGCATGTCACCCACATATACAATCGATTGTGTTTCTTCGTTCATGCATCCGCGAATAAGCTGAAGTTGCTCGGGCAAATAATTTTGAAATTCATCGACCACACACAGGTTATACGAAACATCAAAGCGTCCTATTTTTCTTTGAATTTCATATTTATTTTTTTGCTGCATAAAATATTCGCGAGATTCGCGCAGTGTGCCATTGGATTTTTTGTATGCTTGCAAAAGAATGGTGAGATCAATGTCATCAAGGATATTTTTTTCTATTCGTGAAAGGACAATATTTTTTGAGTTAGTAAGATTGATGCTATACAAATTTTTGAGCCAACGGAGTGGTTCACCTTGTAATGGTGTTTTGAATTCACGCAGGATCTGTAATTTTTCGTTGGTCAGTATGTCTTCCAAATATTCTGATTGCACTTCGGTTGCTTGATCGTTTTGAACAAGTTCCAAAATATCGTGAGCCCACTGTCGAAATGTGGTTATTTCTACATTATCAATTCCAAGATCTGGAAGGAGTGTTGCAAAATATGATTTGGTTCCAGGGTCTTGCACAAACACGCGAATACGGTGACCTGGAAAATGGTCTTGTATTTCTGGCACTTGCATGAGGTAGGCAACGCGGTGCAGGGCCAATGTAGTCTTTCCTGATCCTGCTGGACCAGAAATAACCAAGGGTCCTCGCCAAGAAGAACGAATAACTTTATCTTGCGCTTCTTCCATGCGAGCAATAATTTCGGGCAAAACAAATCCAGTTTTGCGGTTTGAAAAATTTTCTTGGTAGACCAAGGTTCTTGCTGTGTCAATCGATTCGGTGGCAAAAAAGAGAACTGACCCATCGGTAATCATATATTCATCTTTGCGCGTGAGCACCACTGGTTTTTTGGTGCGATCAGGCGTGGTGTAGGTCGCTGGTCCTGGATGTTCAAAACGAAGAGTAGAAATAGGGGAGACCCAAGACACAATAGATTCTTCGGGAAAAGAAAATTTTCCAATGTACACGGTTGCATCTTTGTGTTCTCGAATCACATCACACCGTGAAAAGTATGGTGAAGGGTGAAGCGCGGTCAGTTCGTGCTGTCGTTTTTTGGTGTATTGCAAAAGCGTGTGCAGCGTCATCTTTTCGGCTCCCTCTGCTTTGGGATACTGACTCATTAATTTTTTAAACTGTGTTTCAAGAGTTACTTGCGTGTTGCCGAGTGATTCTTGCACGTGTCCAATATGTTGTCGCGCCTCTGTGAGGAGATGGTCTAGAGACATAAAAAAACCTCTATAAATAAAGAGGGATGGTATTGAATGGCAATACCGGAGAGAGTGCTCCCTTGGCACAGCCAGGAGCTTGTGAAAGAAGAGAAGAGCCAAAAATAAAAGAGGCTCAAAGTATAAATACTTTATACTTTTAAAAGAAAAAAGTCAACTACACTACAAAATTTCCATCACGATAAAATGCTTTTCCATCGGCAGTGATGGTCTCAATATCAATAAACACATCCACGTGGTAGCGGCCTTTTTTGCGGTTGAGGCCTTGTTTGGCATAAATCGCGTGTTTGGCACCAAGTGAAATATGCATGCCTTTTTGGCGTTCAAATGCTGTAATGTCAGAAACCAGTCCGTGCTTGCCCATGGCAGGGTTGAGTCCCATACCAAACTCGCGTACATACACGGCTTCGTCTTCACGAATAAGATCAAGAATTTTGTTGAATTCATCTGGAGCATCGGGGCCAGTGGTCAAAATTCCTTTTTCAATAGTCACTTTAAATGGTTTCATGAGGCGTACCAAGTGATCTTCACCAGCATAACCAAAGATCATGGCCTCACCATTCACTTGTTCGAGTACTTTGGCTTCGGTAAAGACTTCACCAATTGGGTATGTGCCACCCACATTTTTCATTTCGCTGTAATCACCAACATTTAACTTGGCAGTTTCCATGCCACCAATATAGGTGAGTGTGGTGCCAGGGCAGGTAACTACAATTTCATTGGCTTGTTCCAAAATATTTTTGAGACCCTTGCCAAGTGGTCGGTAGTAGTTTGCATCGTAAGCAAGTGCATTTAGATAACATTCAAATTGATCTTCCAAAATTCGTTTGAGGTGCACATGTTCAATGGTCTTGAGTTTGCGTTCAAACAGCTCAATGCGAAATCGAAATTCGTTGAGACGAAAGTTGGTTGATTGCAAAAGTACCACCAAATCACCTGGGGTACACGCATCAATGAGTTCACGAACTTGTTCAGGGGTAATGGTGTTGAAGTCAACAAAGTTTGCCTCGGGCAATGCTGCTCGATAGCCCTCGAGTACAATACGGGTGAGGGGAGCTTCGGTATCAAAAATAACCAAGGCTTTTTCTGTAGGTTTGAGGCAAATAGCCTGATTGATAATGTCACTTAAATTTTTACTCGCAAGAGAAATAAGGGTATTCATAGAGCCATATCCTAACACAAAAAAACAAAAATGGCCAGAGGGCCATTTGAGTATGTCTATTTATCTGTTTTTGATCGACTTCGTTTACTTTCGGCCACTGGATTACGAAAATTTTTGACTTGAGGTGAAATTTTTTTGCCACCCAGAGAGTTCACGGATGTTTTTTGTGCAATATGGGGTGTTCCTGACTTTGAGCCATCTCCAAGAGAAATATTGAGCATGTCCAGTTGTTTTTTGTACCATTTCATAGGTGAATATTATGTGAATGTGGCATTACATCATACTTTAGCAATTTTGTCAATTGCTGTGCCTCATTTTACCACCGTGGACTTTTTATTTCACGTGCTTTTTTGAGACGTTCTAAGTAGTCAGGAATACGTTCAAAACTGACATCTTTTATATGATAGGCAAGTTTGGCTCTGTCTTCAAATGTCCTTCTGGTATGGCTCAGTACTTCTTCGAGCAATTCACACACTTGTTGAATGTAAAACCGTATTTCTTCTATTTCTATTTTTTTATTTTTGAAAAATGTAAAAATATGTTCGTATGTAGTTGACTGCAAAATCCTTGGCACCTCAAAAAGGTATGTCCCAGCAACCAAAAAAGCAGTGATTTCATCTTTTACTTTGAGATACATTTCTTGCTTGATTGGGTATGTCTCGTCCATTTCTGCCAGGGCTTTTTCTAAAGTGAGGTGAACGCCATATTTTTTTAATTTTTTTTCACTGACCATGTGTTCTCTCTTATTCTGGGCGTTTGCCTGTTCGAGTTCGTCCATGTTTGCAACGGCATTGATAGCATGGTGTCGTTCATGGTCAAATATTTCTTTCACGGCAGTTTTTTTTCTTGCATCAATAAGAACAAACGCACAACCAACGGTTCTATCTTCGAGGAGCAGTGCCAATGAATCACAGTAGAGTCCTGCAGTTGGCTTCTCTGCCTGCATTTTACCATATTTTTTTTCTACAAATGTATCATAATCTTGCTTTGACGAAAACTCGAGCGTTAAAAAGGACTCTTTTTGGTACATGCTCACACTTCCTCTAGGATTTTGTTCAATTACCGACTGCACATATGCTTGACCGAGTTCTAGAGGAGAAGGCTTTTTGGTTGGATAAAAATGTTTTTCAATGCGAGAAAAAATTTCTTCAGTTTTTTGCCATTTTGCACTATACTTTTCACCAATTCGAGCAAGCGTTTCGGCTGCCAAAAAGGGGAGTCTGAGGAGTCTTCCTTTTTTCATTGCTACAAGAGTCTGGTCAAAACTTTGTCGTGAACCACTTTGTGCTGCCACATCAAGACACAGGGCAGCTTCAGCAATCGCTTCTCGAGTCGAAAAAAGAATTTTTTCGTATGTTTCTCTTGGAGTTTCTGATAGATCAACACTCCCATCATGTGGAGTATCAATATCATGAAGGTGAAAAAGATCAAAAAAATGTTCAAGCGTAGCAGCATCACCTTTTTGGGCCAAGAGCAAAAGTTTGGGAGCAATTTTTTCTTGTTGTGCCTGTGTAAGTTCTGGTATTTGAAGAGAAAAATATTCTGAATTGCTGTGTATCCAAAATAGCCAGTGACGGATGTGAGATATATTTTTTTCATCTACCATTTTTTGTACAGAGTCATGAAATCCTTTTTCTGCGGTTGTTTGTACCTCACTATCAATCATATCTCCTACAGAAACGTTGAATAATTCACACACATTGAGTACCGTGTTTTTGACTATAATAAATGCTGGAATTTCATCATGTTCTGAAAAAAATTGGATAATGGCTTTTTTCAGTAATTCATTTATTTTTGGTTCACCAAAAAAAATTTCTGGTATTGAAGAAACTGCATATTTTTGAAATTTCCAGAGTACTTCGATAGAATTTTTTTTGTCTTGTAATATTTGTTCGAGATCTTTTGTGACTGTCTCTATGGTAATTGGAGTAAATTCAACTTGATCAAGAGGGTCTTGGTCTGAAATTTCTGCAATACGTGGGTGAATTTCATGCATACCTGTATATTATTTCACACGTACTATAGCAAAAAATAGAGAAACAATCAAAAAAATGCCTTTTTATAGGCATTTTTTGTGTGCTCGGGGACCTGGATTCGAACCAAGATAGGCAGCTCCAGAAACTGCCGTCCTACCATTAGACGATCCCCGAATAGTGCTTTGAACGCAAAGCAGTGAACATGATTTTGTACGCTGAGTATACTACCAAAAACAAACGACAGAGTCAAGATTTACACGACTTCACCACCAAGGAGTGCTGCCAGTTCTTGTGCTTCGGCCTTTTGCTCTTGGGCTTCACTGATAATTACGTCAAGGTGAATTTTGAATCCCAAAAAAACTTCACTCATCATGGCTTCCAATTTTCTTTGGGTAGTTTTGTCTGATAATTTGTTTTGGTGAAATTGAAAGGGGACGCAGAGAGTCAAAACATCTCCCGTGAGTTTTACTAAACTGGCTGCTTTTAAAATAATAACCAGTGATGGAGAATCTTTTTCGAGTTTGGCTATCACTTCATGCCATTTTTTTTGAATAGTACCAAAGTCTATACCAATTTCTGTTGGTGCGGTTGGTTCAGTGGCAGACTCTGGTGGTAAAACAGACAAGAGGGAAAGATCTTCGGCATCAAGCACTGGTATTTCAGGTGCTGCTGTTTTTACCATGGTAGGGAGTGGCTCAGTAACCGTTTTCTCTACCGTAGGCGTTGCTGGTTTGGTTGGTGCTGGTGCAG
Organism: uncultured Gammaproteobacteria bacterium; assembly: GCA_964566225.1. Lineage (GTDB taxonomy): Bacteria > Patescibacteriota > Patescibacteriia > Magasanikbacterales > UBA922 > CAYTKU01. The sequence continues at coordinate 245,959 of CAZMHV010000001.1, read as the reverse complement.
GGCTTGGAGAAGCTGAGACCACTGTACCGGTATGGGGAGTCTCGGTGATGGGATGTATCCATTCAATACAACCCATTTCAAGAGGAAGTGCTGCAATAGGACTGGTACGAATTTGTGCACGGCGTTCGAGCAAAATATCGAGAAACGAAAAAATACGGGCGAGAGAAAGTGGAGAAGATGTATTTGCTTTGGAAATTTTGCCAATCAAAATTTCACGCAAGGCAGCAATAACTTCATCGGTAAAGTGCACAAAGTGTGTTTTTTTGGTTTGAAGTTCTGCCACAATACTGAGCATCTCGGTCAAAGACTCTTTTTCAAGAGCAGAGAGAAATCTTTGGATATCTTCATTTTTTACCTGGGGCAAAAGCAGGGTAGTGTTTTCGAGTGTAAGGCGTTTGGTATCAATAGCCAGAAGTTGGTCAAGGAGTGACAGTGCGTCTCGCATACCTCCTTCACTTTTTTTCAAAATAACATCCAGTACTTCCTCGTCAATTTCTCGTTTTTCTTCTGCCACTATTTTTTTCAAATATTCACGTGCACCGGTTTCTTCCATGCGATGAAAGGTAAAACGCTGACAACGTGAAACAATAGTCTCAGGAATTTTTTCTACATCAGTGGTGGCCAAAATAAAAATAACATGTGCAGGAGGTTCTTCGAGTGTTTTCAAAAGAGCATTGAAAGCACTGGTAGAAAGCATGTGCACTTCATCAATAATAAATACTTTGGTTGGTAAAAAAGTTGGATGAAATTGTGCATTTTCAATAATGTGTTCACGAACGTGATCAACCCCAGTGTTACTGGCAGCATCAATTTCAATCACATCAATGGCACGACCTGCCGTAATATCTGTACAGGCACTGCATGTATTGCAGGGCTCAAATGAACCTTCTGGTTTATTTTTACAATTTATGGCCTTGGCCAAAATACGAGCCGTAGTGGTTTTACCAGTTCCTCGAGGTCCAAAAAAGAGGTAGGCATGGGCTACGGAATCTTTTTTTATTTGATTTAAGAGTGTAGAGACAATGTGGCCTTGGCCAACGATTTCAGAGAATTTTTGAGGGCGATAGACGTGATAGAGGGCCATAGATTTGCGGAGTCTTAAAAGCAGTGTTATACTACACCAGTATACAAGAGAATTGAACTGGGGTAAAGCATCCCTTGACAAAACCACTTGTGCCTATCTAGGGTATCTGCTATACTATCATCGTCTTGTCTTACAAGCATTCGTAATTTAGTTATTTTTAACACGCTCGTGTATGCCACGAAAAGTAAACCCAGCGCTCATGAGACCATACAAGATCTCAGAAGAGCTCCAGCTCATTGTTGGAAAAGGTCCAATGCCACGTTCTCAGGTTGTAAAGAAACTTTGGGAATATATTAAAAAGAATGATCTTCAAGATCAAAAAAACAAACGCATGATTAATGCGGACGAAAACCTCAAAGTCATTTTCAACGGAAAAAAACAAGTCAGTATGTTTGAAATGACCAAGCTTGTAAGTCCACACTTGACAGCAGCGTAATTTTCAAAATAAAAAAGAAAATCCTCGGTACCAACCGAGGATTTTTTTTACTGTGAAATAATATGTTCTACGGCCGCCCATTCGCTGTGCCCATTTTGTGGAATAAGAGCAATAACTTCGTCTTTGGCTTTGCCTTTGTAAAACGTAACTGATGCGGTCAAGATTTTGTAGGATTTACCGGTAGAACTCACCACACTCCATTGATTTTCAGTTTCATTGTAGTGAAGCACTCCACGCACACGATCTCGTTCTATAGGTCCAATTTGTTTGTATACAAATTTACCATGTGTCGGAATAGTGAGTTTCATCATATCACCTTCTACCAGTTTCGATTTACTGGCGTAGTTTGGTGGTACGTCATACACACTGCCATCTTCACTAATCATTTTAACTCCGTTGAAAACCCCTTCGATTACTTTTTCTTCGCCACTTTCACGAGGAGTGTTGGGGGTGTGTTCTGTGGCGAGGGGAGTGATTGGTTCACCATCAATGAGGCGGAGCATGTGGTCCAGGTCTTTTTTCATGTTCAAAATGATTACCTTCAAATCAGAAACATGAAAAGGGGCTGTGTGGTGTGTATTTTTTTCTTCGGCCGGAGTTGCATGTGTGGCTGAAGAATTGAGATTTTTTGGGTACAGAATGTCGCCAATTCGGTCCATATGACGATAAGATAAAGGGGGATTGATATCCCCCTAAGGTATGCTTCTTTGGTAAAAAAGTCAAGGGTTAGAGAGATGCTTCAACCATTGATGTTTTGGCCTGCTCTTCGGAGGCACCGAGCTTGGTACGTTCCATGATTTCAGCCTCTACAATACGTTTATCACGGCCATATTTGAGGCGAGAAAGCTGTTTAATAGCATCAGCAAGGTCAGCATTGCCAGTAACTGGTGGGTAGGTATTCATGTTGAATGGTTTACTGGCAGTATTATCAATGAGCAATTTAATATAACAGGTAAATTGAGGCACATTGAGCAAATCATACGAACCAAATGTTGGTGCAAATTCTTTGGCCAAAATTTCTGCATCGTCTGGTCCAATACGAAATGATGCCATAGTACCAGCATTTCCAAGTACAGCGTCACGTACTTGCGTCTTACCTTTGTCATCCATAAGTTGACCAAGATACTGGTGGGCAATAATCAAGTCCAAACGATATTTACGTGCCTCTGACAAAATAGTAGAGATAGAGTCTGTAATAAAGTTTTGAAACTCGTCAATATAGAGATAAAAGTCTTTTCTATCTTCTTCGGCGAGTTCTGCTCGGGCCATAGCAGCCATTTGGAGTTTGGCCACGACAATAAGACCAATCAGTTTGGCATTGACTTCACCAGTGGTTCCTTTGGATAAATTCACCAAAAGAATTTTTTTCTTGTCCATGATTTCACGAAAGTCAAAACCAGATTTTTGTTGCCCCATGATATTTCTCATCATTTCATTTTCTACAAAACGACCGACTTTGGAAATGAGGTACCCAAGCATTTCAGATTTATGAAAATCACTTGTTTTGGCCATTTCTTTTTCCCAAAATGATCGCACTACTGGGTCTTTGAGTTTGCGCAAATACTTTTTTACATATGAATCATCTGTAAACATGCGTGGAATATCAATAATGGTTCCGGTATCGTCTACGTCTGCCATGAGAGTAAGCATAACATTGCGCATGTTGTGTTCAAACATTGGTCCAATCATTTCTGGTGGAAAGAGTTTATAAAAAATAGCAATCATTTCTTGGACCGCAAAATCTTTTTGCTCTTCGGTGCGTGCCTCAAGCATGTTGAGACCAATAGGGCGTTCCGTGTCTGATGGGTTGAATATAACTACATCATCAATACGGTGTTTTGGAATATGACGTAAAACATATTCGACATAGTCGCCATGTGGGTCAACTACACAAACGCCATGTCCATTGTTGATATCTTGTACGGTAAGACTTTCAAGAAACACACTCTTTCCTCCACCTGATTTACCGATCACATACAAGTGACGGCGACGGTCAGGTTCTTTCATGAATATTTTTTTATCTTGGTTTCGGTACTGAACATGTCCAAGGAGGAGTCCGGATTCTGGTAGATTGGCTGGAGGTGGAGCTTTACGAGCCTGAAGCCATTTTACATTTGGGGCTTCGGTAGAGTGAAGTGGGAGGTGCCAAAAAGAGGTGGCTTCTTCGGTAGTAGCAACCAGTTTATGTGATTCATTGAAAGAACGATAAATAAAATCACGAATGAGTGCAGATTGATTCTTGGGAATAAGAGCATGAAAACTGTTTCCGTAACGGTATAAGTTGTATTGACTGTATGCATTGATAAGACTATCCAAATTTTGTTTGGCAATTTCTTCACTGTCTGATGCTGCAAGCAGACGTACGGTCAAATCCACGGCACCCTTACTGAGTTTTTCTTCAATTCCTTTGAGCATCTCTTCTTCCATTGCAGAAAGTTGATAGTGTGGTTTATTGGGATCATTTGGTTTGCTGTTGGTTCCGAGAGTTTCTTTGACACCTTCTCCAAAAAATTCACTAAATTTGTGAAAAAATTTAGTGAAACTCGTGCGATGAGCAATATGTTCAAATTTTTTGCCTTTTTTGACTTCACGTACAATGTATACACCAGCACGGCGCCATTTTTTGGGGGCGCTGCGCATGACATATTGAACTGCAGCAGAACTATTGTTGTCGTGCATGCGAGAAAGCGCATTCAAAATTGGTGAGAGTGGATCAGAATCCATTTTTTTGTATGTCTTGAAGGGAAATACTGGTTTGTGTGTACTGCCCATATAGGCACCCACCACGGTACTGTTTTTGCCAAAAATATTGTAGTCAGTCATTTCATCGATTTGTGCGTATGGATATTGCGCATGAATTTGTTCTTCAATAAAAGGTTGTTTTGATTTGGGGGTATCGACATAAAAAGAAATTTGACCATTGTGAGAAACAATTTCAAAAGAAAAATGGTCGTCACGGCCACTGAGCCAGCGCATAAATCCTGTTTGTGCTTTGAGACCTGCTACGGCTGCAAAAAAAGCTTCGGTAATACCAATTTCTTCTTTGACATGTTCCAAACGATCATCTTGACCAACTTCACCACGTTGACCTTCTGATTTTCGTTCTTTTGGAACAAGAATCTGTAGGACAACTCGGTTAAAAGCTTTGTCTTCGCGTGTTTTGGAATGTAAAATACTGCGTATAATAAAAACAATGCCCAAGGCAATACAGATAGCGATGAGTATAAAAAAAAGAAGCGGTAAAAAGCTATCGAGAGGAGTGGATGTTTGTTGTTGTACGATACTAAATTCGTCGTTTGCCGCAAGGCCAAATTGAAATAAAAAAAACATACTATTGAATGTGGTTTTTGATTCCCAAAATTTTATCAGTTTTAATTTTTGCTTCTTGCATGAGAAAAAATTTGTTGACGCCAGGGAGTAGTTTGAGCCATTCCAAAAGAAGAGTGAATATTTTTTTCACTTTTACTTTGGTAGCATGAAGCAAGAGTTTGATTTGACTAGCAGTTTCCTCACCTTTTATTTTAAATTGTTGTTTTTGGACTGGAGTAAGTTCTTGATATGCTTCACCAATTCCTTCTTCCATGATTTTTTCAATCTGAACCGTAATTGGATCTTTGTGGCTCAGTGTGGTAGGGTGAGGCATGACTGCTACTCTCGGAGTAGGTTTTTTACGTACTTCAACCGGAGCAGAAGAAGGGCGTATTTCCGGGGTCGTAATTTCTGGAGTTGGTTCGGTTTCTGTAGTGGCTGATTGTATTTCTGCTGAAGGAGACTCAAGGCCAACCGAAGGTGGTGTCTGTACCTCAAAAAAATCATCTGCAGGTGTAATTGGTGTTTCATTTGGATTCACTTCCAACGTTGGTGTTGGAGTGGTTCCTTGTGGTGTAAAGGAAAGTCCCATAGGAGACAAAAAACGAAAAAGAAGATAAGAATTAGTAATAGTATATCAAAAATTTTAAAAAGTGACAAAATATTTGAGTCTACTTGTATTTTTCTCTTCGCTATGATATATTTTTACTATATATTGACCCTATGAAAGATCCATTTTTTCTCTCTCTGACAATTCCTTATGTCAATGCAGAACCACATATTGGTTATGCTCTGGAATGTATTCAGGGGGACACTATTGCGAGGTATAAACGTCTTTGTGGAAAAGACGTATTTTTTGTTTCTGGTACTGACGAAAATTCTCTCAAAAATGTGCAGGCAGCCGAAAAAGCAGGTATGTCTGTCCAACAGTTTGTCCAAAAGCATGCCGCTGTATTTTATGAGCTCAAAGATATTTTAAATCTATCGTGGGATGGGTTTATTCGTACTAGTGAACAAAAACATTTTGAAGGAGCACAAAAATTATGGAATGCGTGTGCGCATGATATTTACAAAAAGAAATATAGTGGTCTCTACTGCGTGGGTTGTGAGGCTTTTTATGATCCCGAAGAATTAGAATCTGGCAAATGTCCAGAACATAAGACTGTTCCCGAACAAGTGGATGAAGAAAATTACTTTTTTGCGCTTTCCAAATATCAAAACCAAATTGAAGAGATTTTTCAAAAAAATCTTATTCAAATGTTTCCGGAGTCTCGAAAAAACGAAATGCTTGGGTTTATAGAACGTGGGCTTCAAGATTTTAGTATTTCTCGTTCGGTTGAACGTGCCCATGGATGGGGAGTCCCAGTACCAGGGGACGACAGTCAAATCATGTATGTGTGGTTTGATGCACTGTCCAACTATATCAATGCGCTTGATTTTGGTGCTGAAGGCAAAATGTATCAAAAATATTGGATTCAAGAGAGTGGCTCACGTGAAGTGGTTCATGTGCTTGGCAAAGGTGTTGCTAAATTTCACTTGCTGTACTGGATTGGTATGTTACTCTCTGCTGGGGTTCCACTCCCAACGACTGAGTTTATTCATGGTTATATTACGGTTAATGGAGAAAAAATGAGTAAATCAATTGGAAATGTGGTATCTCCAAAAGATGTCGTAAATAAATTTGGACAAGAAGCATCTCGATATTATTTTTTGGCAGCACTTTCATCATATCAAGATGGGGATTATAGCGAAGAACGCTTTGCTGAAATTTATACCGCACATTTGGTCAATGGAGTAGGAAATTTGACTTCACGAATTTTGACCATGGTAGAAAAATATTTTGCTGGCAAAGTTCCTGCACCTGCCCCAGATATTTTTGATACGGTCGGATTTTGGAAAAAATATCATGAAACACTGCAGAAGTTTGCCTTTCATGAAACGATTCAACTGATTCAGTCATTGGTAAGCGCCTGTGACGTAACTATCAACGAAAGTAAGCCTTGGGAAAAATTTGGTCGTGGTGAATCTATTGATGCACTCATATATCAACTCTCGGAAACACTGCGTCATATCTCACTTTCGTTATTGCCAATTCTCCCAAAAACAGCTGAAACTATTTTTGATCGTTTGGGAATACCTTTGAGTGAAGTGCAAGAACTGAGTACTAAACAAGTGTGGGGGAAACTGGTGTCAGGAACGCTTGTGCGCAAAGGTGATATGTTATTTCCACGATTGCAAAAGTAATTGGTGAATCAATTTGAATTTTAGTTTTTAACTTCCTTCTATGTCAATTTTTGACATTGCTCTCATAGTTATTATTGGGTGTTTTGGACTTTTTGGTTTGTGGTTTGGTTTTATTCAAACCCTGGGGTCTTTGCTCGGTACTGTACTCGGTACATACTTGGCTGGCCGGTACTATGAACCAATGGCAGACTGGCTTACTCACGTGACTGGGTGGAGTGTCAATGGTTCTCGAGTCATCATGTTTATTTTGGCATTTGTACTCATCAATCGTTTGGTTGGGTTTGTATTTTGGTTATTGGCCAAATTTTTTGGTATTCTTACCCGCCTTCCTTTTATTCATTCAATCGACAAGGTTTTTGGTGCTGTGCTCGGTATTTTTGAAGGTATTTTGACCATGGGAATTGTTTTTTATTTTATTGCTCGGTTTCCTGTATCTGCGCCAGTTATGGCTTGGGTAGCAAGTTCTAAGGTTGTGCCATTTACGGTATCTTTGGCAAGTGTGCTTATTCCATTTTTTCCAGAGGCACTGCGACTGCTCAAGGCAACGGTGGAGTATGTAGAGAAAAAAATAATGCCATAAAATTTTGTGTTATGCTTTTGGACACACACGCACACATACAATTTCAGGCGTACAAAGATGATAGAGACGAAGTAGTAGCGCGTTGTCACAAAAAAGGCATGATTGTGAATATTGTGGGAACCCAAAAAGATACCAGTACAATGGCTGTGGCCATGGCCGAAAAATATGATTGGATGTACGCAAGTATTGGTACACATCCTATTCATTTACATTCAACACATGTTGATGAAGAAGAAAGTAGTTTTCAATCTCGCGAAGAAGAATTTGATGAAAATTTTTATGAGCAGTTGGTGCAGTCACCCAAAGTAATTGGTATTGGGGAGTGTGGCCTTGATTTATTTCATATTCCTACAGGAATTCCTGTTGAAGAAGTACTTGAAAAACAAAAAAAAGTGTTTGTGCAGCATGCCATGTTTGCACACAAACACCATTTGCCTTTGGTGATTCATTGTCGTGAAGCGCATGATCAAATGATTGCGGTTCTGCGAGAGTTGCCATTTGCTGTACGTGGTACCGTCCATTGTTTTACCAGTGGCTGGGAACATGCTCAACAATATTTGGATATGGGCTTGTATTTGGGATTTACTGGTGTGCTTACCTTTCCACCCAAAAAATCTCAGCCAGAAGTACAAAACAAACTGGTTGAGGTGGCACAAAAAATGCCATTTGAACGTATGGTTTTGGAAACTGACTCACCATACTTGGCACCGAGTAGTTACCGTGGACAAAGAGCCGAACCATGGATGCTCGAAGAACAAATTAAATTTATTGCGAGACTCCGGGGTATGAGTATGGAACAGGTAGAACAGGGTATGGAACAAAATACAAGACGACTATTTGATAGAATTCGTTAAATTCACTCCTTCACTTATTTTGTATATGAAATATTTTTTTGCTAACTGGAAAATGTACTTGACGCATGTTGAGGCTGTGGGTTTGGCAGAGAGCCTTGTCCAGTGTTCATTGCCTGCAGAAGTTCAATGTGTTGTATTGCCAAGTATGCTCAGTGCGGTGAGTGTTCAATCATCCCTCAGTGGAACTCGTATACAGGTGGGTGCTCAAAATATTTATTGGATTAGTAAGGGTGCCTGTACTGGAGCGGTCTCGGCTTTTTTGGCCAAAGAGGTTGGACTTACACATACACTTATTGGACATTCAGAACAACGATACTTATTTGGTGAAACCGATGAACAGGTGGGTAAAAAAGTTGAAGCCTGTGACGAAGTGGGTTTAATTCCGGTTGTCGGTGTTGGTGAAACCAAACAAGATTTGGACGAAGGCAAACGTCAGTATCGTTTAAAAAAACAAATACAGGCAGTTCTCTCTGTCAAAGATTTGAGTAAACCAATGTTTTTTGCGTACGAACCTGTTTGGGCAATATCAAATAGTGGTATTGGTCAGGCATGTCTGCCCGTTGATGCCGAAGATGTGATTGGGTTTATGAAACAAGAAATTGCACAGTATACAGATGTTGTTATTCCTGTTTTGTACGGTGGAAGCGTGAACGAAAAAAATATATCTGATTATATCCATATGCCAAGCATTGACGGGGTTTTGGTTGGGGCTGCCTCGACCAAGTCAGAAACACTTTTGTCCATGATTGCATCCATGTCTTAATTTATCTCTATGTATTTTTTTCTTCCATTTTTAATTATTATTTTTTCTGTGGCAACTCTTATTGCTGTACTTATTCGTAAGTTTCCAGAGATTTCTTTGCTCCAAGTAGAAGATTTGCCAGAAGTAAAAGAAGAAAAGAAAAAAAACGAGTTTTTGAAAAAACAAGTAAAAAATAAAAATAAAGTGAAACGAGAAAAAAAGAAAGAATCATGGCAGCCAGTGGTGGCATTCTGGAAAAACTTTCAGTTATTTTTTCGTAAATATGTAGGTGGTATTGAACGAAGATTTTTTGAACAAAGACTCCGAAAAGAACGTGACGAACATACTGCAAGTGGTCAAGATGTGGCAGAAACAGTCCAGGGTATTTTGCAACAAGCACAGTTTGCCAAAGATCAAGGACAGCTCGATGCTGCAGAAAAAAAGTTTATTGATGCCATCCGATTGGAACCCAAAAATGCCGAAGCCTATCGTGGACTCGGAGATGTGTATTTTTTGCAAGACAATTTTGCTGAAGCCAAAGAAACCTATTTATTTTTACTTCATTTGAAGCCTACTGACGACAACTTGCTCATGCGTCTTGGAGAGCTTGAAGAAGAACTTGGTAACACTCAAAAGGCGATTGAGTATTATGAAAAAGCCGTATTGCTCAACGACAATTTTCCTGCTCGATTTATCAAAATTTCTGACCTGATGGAGAGTATTGGACAGCACGAAACCGCTATGGAAGCAGCTCGTCAGGCCGTTGACTTGGAACCCCAAAATCCAAAGTATCTTGACAATTTGATAGAACTTGCTATAATTTGTGGGAATTCAAATGTGGCAGAGAAGTTTTTTGCCCAGCTTCGCATGGTAAACCCAGACAACAAGAAGCTCGACATTTTCAAGGAACGTATTGCCAAGCTTGAAAAAGAAACTGAAAAAGAGTAAAATATACGCACGTTGACCCTCTGGTGAGGGTCAATATATTCCACATGCCGAGATAGCTCAGTGGTAGAGCTACTGTTTTGTAAACAGTGGGTCGCAGGTTCGAATCCTGTTCTCGGCTCTCTGTCTGGTCAATTGGCCAGACAATTCTATTACAATAGAATTTGGGTGGGTTCCAGAGTGGTCAAATGGGGCAGACTGTAAAAATGCAGCCTTTAAAGGAAACTTTAGAGTAAACTTTCCGGGATAACGGTGAAGGCTAAGTTCGTCAAAAAGGCGAATATGCGAACACCGTGGGAACCTCAATATTTTATTGAGGGCGCCGTAGAGACTAGATACCGGAATACCTAATTCTGTATAAAATCAGAAATGGTAAAGATATAGTCCACGCTGTAGAGAAATCTATGGATTAGTGAAATCTGCTGGCTTACGCCTTCAGGGGTTCGACTCCCTTCCCACCCACAAAAAAATTCCTCTTGCTGAGGAATTTTTTTATTTTTACAAATCCTTCACCACTTCATCCACATGCTCTGCCGGCTTCACCTTTTCATAGTGTTTCACCACTTTACCTTTTTCGTCAATCAAAAATGAATCACGCGCAATACCCATGTATTTGCGGCCATACATGGATTTTTCAACCCACACGCCATATTTTTCTACCACTTTTTTGTCGGTGTCAGCCAGAAGAGGGAAGTTGAGCCCAAATTTATCGGCAAATTTTTTGTGACTTTTTATGTCGTCACAACTCACGCCCAAAACTTGCACACCATATTTTTTGAGTTCACTCAGGCGGTCGCGAAACGAACAGGCTTCGGTGGTGCATCCAGGGGTATTGTCTTTGGGGTAAAAGTACAGGAGCACTTTTTTGCCTAGGTATTGTTTGAGTGAATGTTTTTCACCGTGTTGGTCGAGCAGGGCAAAAGCCGGTGCTTTTTTGTTCAATAAAGACATATGTGAAGAGTATAAAAGTGAGTATTCTTCTATCATATCCAATATTTTACTTATCCACAAGTCCCTCGTATTTCTAGGGGGGTGTGCTATACTAAACGTAATTCAAGTCGTATTTATTTTTAACCTTACATCTATGATGAAAGGTGGCTGCATGGGGCACAAAATTTCTTGGCTCCTCGTTATCGTCGGCGCGTTAAATTGGGGACTCGTTGGAGCCTTTCAATTTAACTTGGTAAATAGACTTCTTGGAAGTTGGAGTATGGTAGAACGTGTGGTATACGTTCTTGTAGGCCTCGCTGCCATTATGATGGTAGTGGGCTGCAAATGTAAAAAGTGCAAGGAAGCTTGCGCAAGTTGCTGTGCTCCAAAAGCAGAACAAAAGTAATCTACATCAAAAAGTTCAAAACCCCCAGGATTGGGGGTTTTGTTGTATCAAAAGGTTCAAAATATGTACATATTGACGGGGATAACTATTTATAGTATAATTTTCACACTTAGAAACACGCTGCCATAGCTCAGTTGGTAGAGCGCAGCCATGGTAAGGCTGAGGTCTCCAGTTCAATCCTGGATGGCAGCTCCAAAATTAAAATCGCTTGAATTAGCGGTTTTTTTGTCTAAAAAACCGGTACCCACAACCGTGGATTGAACTGCTACAGAGGAAAGAGGGCTAAGGCGTAAAAATCAGTTTGAATATATAATAGAGTACAATTTTTGTTTTTGCATTTTATTGGTTTCTCTGAGAGAGTTCTTGAAGTGTTTGAATAGGTATAAGGTCACTTGATATTTCACATCTTTCCTGATCGTAACGGATATTAAATTCAGGAACTTCTTGGGCAACGGTATCCCAAATTTCTTGTGAAAGGGGAACACATACCGAGTCGGTTTCAATAAAAAGGTTATTTTGTTCACGGTGGAGCTCCATATTTGCTAATGCAAAAAGATTTGGGAAAGGGAAAAGGTCTCTTATCACTTGATCATATGCTCCTCCTGCATCAATTGCTTCAACCTGTGCCTGAGTTAAAAGGAGGGATTCCGTAGGAACGGTTACATAGTCTGCAATGTGATCACCATGAACAAATTTTCTCGAAAGAGGTAAATAAACCAGGCCATGACCACTAAAATCTTGATACGCCACGGCAGGGATGTTAATGGATCGCAGGAGATGAGAAAACAGATAGGAGTTTTCGTGGCAACCAGTAATTCTTTCTTCAAACAGTCTTTCTAAAGAATTTGGACCGAATCTTTGTTCTCCATCCAAGTTGTTCACATTTTGATTTGGGATATTATCGTTATATTGATTCCATCCATAGTCAAAGTAGGCATGAAAAAAATTTTTTTTCTGCCATCGTAAAATAGATAGAATGGTTGCATTTTTATTGTTTTCAATAAAAGTCGAAGCAAGAGCGGGAAGTTTTATTATTGAATCAATATTGAGAAAATCAAGACTTGAATCGACAAAAATTCTATTTTGGTTCAGAGGGGTATGAGGTTTTGTTTGTGGAGCTAAATCATTTACCCAAATTAAACTCTCAATTTGAGATGTTGTGTAATTTTGTATTGACCAAGGGGCATTTCCATATTTTTCAAACCATAGCATGTGAACGAGTCGGAAAATATATTCTTTTTGTTTGCGTAGGGGGAATCCATAATTGTTTATATAAGTGTTAAAAAATATTTGTTTTTCTTTTGCCGTACCATTTCCATTATATAAATTTACAATTTGAAAAACATATTGATTCCCAGATAAAAGTTTGTTATCTGGCGTACTCACTTGAATATTTGCCAAGTATCTTTTGACATCTCTTAAATTGTTATAACACAAAAATATATCGCTTGGTTTTTGAATTTTGGCACAGTTCACTTGAAAGTTATTTTTTTGTATATTTTGAAGTGGGAAAATGATAAAAGCAAATCCACCGAGAAAGCACGCAACGGCTAAACTTACGATGAGCTTGGTAGTGGGATGTGATTTTATTTTTAGTTTAGTAGCCATATGTATGATTGAAAATATTCTTTGATTATATCTCAAAAAAGAATATATTTCAATTTGAAAGTTAAAAATAAAGGGAGTGTAATTTTATCTTTGTGAACGTGTGAACATTGTGAACTTTGTATGGACATGATTTAAACCACAAAAGTAGGCAATTTGAGTATGTATTCAAGGTTCCCAGTTCTAACGTCATTCGTTACTCGGCTCCATTTAAAACATCGTTTAAATAAGCGGTGTTTTTTAATTATGTACATAGGTTGATGTCACTGAGTCGAATAAATTTTGACGAGATTAATTTTTTTTTATACACTTAAGGAACGTTATACACTAAATCTATTTTTATGGGCGAAAATTTTTGGTCTAAGAGGCTGCCTCCCGAAGAGACGTATTTAAAGTTATCTCATGAGGATTTTGAGAGAGTAGAGAGGTGGTTAGATTTTTTAGAACAGTCAGTTATAATAGAGGAGGAGGGAAGTCAAGAACTGGAAGAGCCGTACATGTTTTTTTATGATTCCAGAGAAAGAGATGAGGTGTTTAAATATTGTGCTGAGATTGCAGAGTATCTGAGAACTGAAAATATCCCAAACATGGTAATTGTTGACCGTAGTTCAAGGCCTCTTTATATTGGGGTTCGTGAATATTTAATGGCCAATTATCCAAATGAAAAAATGCCAGGTATATATTTTATGAATCCAAAAGGTTTTAAAGCTCAGGAAGATATGACTCCCTTGGATATAAAAGAAGTCATTGAAGATGCTCGTTGGAAAGAAGATGCGGCAGAGAGACCACATCAAGTGAGGAACGAGCCAGAAATATTTGCTGAATTTGAACAGGTCTATAGAAATTTATTAAAAGACAAAGATAAACCTTTATTAGTTTTTGATACTTGTTTGCATACTGGAAATACTTTAAAGCCTATTGATAATATGTTGAAACTTCAAGGATTTTCTGATGTGCGTATTGGTTCGGTAAATCCTTCGGACAGAGGAGCCGCTGTTTCTACTGACTTTTTTATAACAACACGGCGTCCTGAAAAGGGATGTTATCCGTTTGATAGAGATAGACTTATAGAAAAAACATTTGATCATGTATATTCTAGACCTACTCGTGATGCTGTGAAGAAAGCTGCAGCACGTAAACTTCGAGAAGAAATTAAACGGATTATGCAAGAACATTTAAACTCTTCAACTAAACGTTAGTTCTCACGTCATTCGTTACTCGGCTCCAAAATTAAAACCGCTTAATGAAGCGGTTTTTGTGTCTCAAAAAGTGGTACCCACAACCGTGGATTGAACTGAAGAGTTTTTTTCTGTACTATATAGCTACTATGAACAATCATAATTATTGGAGCGAAGCCTTAAAAAGATATGCCACAAAAGATTGGGTCAATAAACCAACTCTTTTTGCTGAGCAAATAAAAGAGTATCTTCCACAAATGGGAAAGTTAGTTGAATTTGGTTCTGGTCAAGGTCAAGATGCGTTGTATTTTGCCAAATTGGGATATGAAGTGACGGCTACAGATTTGGTGGATACGGGTCTCAAAGAATGTGAAGTAAAGGCACATAAACAAAATCTTTCTCTTCAGTTTCGACTTGTAGATATTGCCAAGCCTCTTCCTTTTGGGAGTGAAAGTTTTGATATTGTTTACTCACATCTCGGTTTACACTATTTAAACAAAGAGGGAACAAAAAAACTTTTTCAAGAAATTCATAGAATTTTAAAACCAAATGGGATACTGGCGACTCTTTTCAACACGGTTGAAGATCCAGAAATTCAATCTGATGGTTTTGAAAAAATAGAAAAAAATTATTATCGTGAAGTTGCTTTTGATTTTTATAAGAGATTTTTTTCTGTTGAAGAAACAAAACAGTTTATTGATGGACTCTTTGATCCCATACTTCTCGATAATAAAGGCGAGACATATAAAGATGAGATAAAGACACTTATCCGTTTGGTTGCGAAGAAGGTGTAAATTTTTGGTGAACATGTGAACATTGTGAACTTTGTACGGACATGACCTAAACAACGAAAGTAGGCAATTTCAACAAATATTCCAGGTTCCCAGTTCTAACGTCATTCATTACTCGGCTCCACAATGAAAACCGCTTGATCAAGCGGTTTTTGTGTATAAAAAAGTGGTACCCACAACCGTGGATTGAACTTTCACCAAAGAAGCTGTATAGTAAATTTACTTTATTAATAATTCTTTATACATAAAGTATAAGTATTCCCTTATGAAAAAATATATTATTGGAGGAGTAATTTTATTGATTGGTTTGATCGGGAGTCTGTATGTATTGAAAGAAAGGCTTTTTCAAGGAGGTAACCTAGAAATTAAATCAAAAGAAAAAATAGTTGACGAATCTCTTTCAATTATCTCTCAAGAAACATTGCCAGCAGATATTCATAAGGATCAAATTTTAAAAGTACTTAATAATCACTACGCTGTGGTTGCTCGTCCTTCATTAAATATATTTTTACCAAATATTCCGATAGATTTTAAGGCAGAGTATCGAGGAATATTGCAATGGAATGATGAAACAAAAAAGTGGGAAAAATTTCTGAGGGTAGAAGATATTGATACAAAAGTATCACTAAGTAATAATCCTGTAGATATGTGGTTTGAAGGTGTCGAAGGCACTGATGGAGTCGCACATGTTCTTGTGGTTGATGTAAATGGTGCTGGAAGTGGAGAGGGACTAGGAAAAGTGTTGGTGCCAGATAACATTGGTATGGATGAATGGAAGGTGGTTGACTGTTTTGATTATGCATTGGATTTGGGTCGAGGAAAGAAAAGAAACGTTGCAAGTAAGGAGTGCCAGGCTGTAAAAATTTCTTTTGTTCAAAATGAAGCAACACAGGCGTTATCAAATTCAATTCGAGGAGTTTATCTCTATGTTGAATCTGTTCAAGATTCTTCACAGGCTCTGATAACTGAAGGGATGAAATTGGGTGTGAGGGAATATAAATCTTCTGAGTTTGCTGAAGAAAATAAAATACAGACCGTTTTTCTTTCTATACCAAATAATAAAGTAGCTGAATTTGAAAAGGTTTTACTAAAACAAGCAAACGATAAAATTGTTTATGGAGCAAAAAATTTATATGGAGATTTTTCTGATCAGGAGAGATTAAAAAATGGAACAACAAATTTTGAAATTAAATTGATTGATGTAAGTATTCTTAAATAGAAGGGAGACAATATATACTCTTTAAGAGACTTACTCGGGGTTCTGGAGTGGTATTAGTGAAATAGGGTGAACGTGTGAACATGGTGAACTTTGTACGAGTATGGTCTAAACAACAAAAGCAGGGGATGTAAGTATGTATTCAAGGTTCCCAGTTCTAACGTCATTCGTTACTCGGCTCCCAAATTAAAACCGCTTAATCAAGCGGTTTTTGTATTTTAAAAAGGGGTACCCATAACCGTGGATTGAACTGTTAGACAAAATTTATTGAATGGTTTACACTTATATTGACTTTACTCTATTTTTTTATGTCACTTTCAGAAGGTTTTAGAAATAAATCACAAGAAGAACTTCAATCACAATTTCAATCAGCACAAGATGTTGTTGGGAATGAAGAAGAACTTTCCTTAACCCCCCCCTCCACTGAGTTGAATGAAGTTTTTAGTTTGCCAATTTCAGAAATTAAACAAAAGTATGCTCGAAGGTATGAAATGTATCTTCAAATTTTGAGGAGAAAAAGAGCTGAAGGTGTTTTGTCAGAAGGAGAACAAGAATATTTTAGAAAATGGCTTGTTGCTTTAAATTCATTAGATGTCTATATCGAAAAACATAATTCTGGTGAAGAGAAGATCCTCAGAGAAAAACAAATTCCAATTTTTGAAAGCTTTAGAGATTTTTTAGAAGCAGGGGGGAAAAAAGGATATGTGAAATTACCTACGGGTGTTGGTAAAACTGTTCTCTTTAGTGAGTTAGTTGAAGCTTTAAACTTAAGGACATTGATTGTAGTCCCGACTAAACTTCTGATAAGACAAACTAATGATAGATTGGTAGAGTTTGCTGAAGATTTGGAGGTAGGAAAAATTTATACGAGTGCAAAAGAATATGGGAGACAAGTTACCATCACCACTTATAACTCTCTAGTGTCTCAAGTAAATAAAGGGTTGCTTTCTCCAAAAGATTTTGATTGTGTTATTGTAGATGAAGTCCATTTAAGTTTAACTGATAAAAAACAAGCCGTTCTTAATCAATTTAATGACTGTCTTCAAATTGGATTTACTGCAACTCCAGAATATTCTCAAGATAAAAAAGTCGGAGATTGGTTTGACACTGAGATATATTCTATGAATATTAAAGAAGCTGTCGAAGAAGGCTTACTTTCTTCTTTTTCGGCTTTAGTGGCAAAAACAGATGTCGATCTTTCAAAAGTGGAACTTAATTTTAACGGTGAGTATGATAGGGATCAACTTGAAAAAGCGGTAAATGTCGCAGGGAGAAATAAAGCAGCGGTCGACCTGTATAAGCAAGCATTTATGGGTCAATTAGGGGTTGCCTACTGTGTCGGCATAAAGCATGCACAGGTTGTCGCCGAAACTTTTAACAGAGAAGGTGTCCCTGCTGCATGTATTAGTGGAGAAATGGAAGATGATGAGCAAGAAAATTTATTGAAAGATTTTCACTCTGGTAAAATAAAAGTTTTATGTAACGCGGATATTCTTATTGCTGGGTTTAATGAAGAAAGAGCTTCTGTATGTTTTAATTTACGACCTACCAGGTCTAAGGTTGTTGCAGAACAACGTGGGGGTAGAGTATTAAGACTAAACAAAGAAGATCCTAACAAACATTCATATGTTATTGATTTCATTGATAAAGGGATTAAATTGAAAAGAGCACCTGTATTATTTTCTCATATTGCAGGAGGGGCAGAACTTGTTCACAAACAAAAAGATGAGTCAATTACAACCGGTGGAGGGGGAGGAGGCAGAAAACGTTTGCCACCAATTTTGGATATTCCAGGTTTGGAGGTTGTGACTGATATTGAAGAGGTGATGAAGATTGTTTCTGAGTTTTCTGATAGAGGGAATGTTGAAAAGTTAACTTTGACTGAATTGAAAGAGGAGTTAAAAAGATTGGGAGTTGACGACTCTCTAAAATATGATATCGCCAGAAAACAGAATCCACAGTGGCCTGCTGCTCCTGATAGCTTTTATCGGGATAAAGGTTGGATAAGCTGGCTTGATTTATTTGGAAGACTAAAACTTACATTAGAAGAACTTAAAGAAGATATTAAATTAGCAGGTGTGACTGATTATAAATCATATAAAAAAGAACAGGCAAAAAGACCAAATTGGCCTAGTAATCCGAGTGTATTTTATAAAGATAAAGGTTGGAAAAGTTTTGAAGATTTGTGTGGAAAAGCAGAAAAAGTATCAAAACTTTCTATAATAGAACTTAAGGAAGAGCTTCGTCTGTTAGGGATTACAACAGTTGATGCATATAAGGCTGAACAAAAGAATCATCCCTCATGGCCAGGTCAACCAGATTTATTTTATAAAAATAAAGGCGTATGGGTAAGTTGGATGGATTTACTGGGTAAAGGGAAAGTATCACTTGAAGAATTAAAAATAGAAGTTAGAGGGTTAGGTATTAAAGGGAGTACTACTTACAGAAAAATTGCAAAACAAAAACCAAATTGGCCATCAGAGCCAGAAAATACTTATAAAGGAAAAGGTTGGAAAGGCTGGAGTGATTTGTTTGACACATAGAGTGAAGGGTGAACGTGTGAACATAGTGAACTTTGTACGGACATGAATTAAATCGCAAAAGTAGGCAATTTCAATAGATATTCCAGATTTCCAGTTCTAACGTCATTCGTCACTCGGCTCCAAAATTAAAACCGCTTAATCAAGCGGTTTTTGTGTTTCAAAAAGGGGTACCTACAAACGTTGATTGAACCATCTGTTGAGAATATACAAAAAATAGATTATAGTTTATACTAACCATGGTTGATATTTTATATTATACGTAACGATTCAATTTATAAAAGCATAAGGATATGCCAATTTCAAAAAAAACAGCCTATAGAAATGGAGTCATAAGTTTTTTCGCTTTTTTGTTTACTCTTTTTGTAACGTATTTTACGGTTGCAGATTTTCTTGGGGGATTTCACTCTTTGAAAGATATAAAACCATATTTGTATATAGTATTCACCGTATTCGGGTATATTTTTTCTTTCCTTCTCAAGGATCATTGGGTTGGATTGAATGCTTTTTTTGCTATCACTTTTGTTACAAATGCTGTGGTTATTCCATTTCAACTGCTGGAAAATTTTTCGGGTCTTTCTGTATACATCTTTTATTTGGTTTCTTCTTTTGTGGTACTCATGAAAATTTCTCACTTTAAACAAAAAATTATAAAAAAATTTCAAGAACAGAAAATTGATGTGTTCATGGGTATATTATTACTTTTTATGCTCCCGTCTATTTTTGCACATTTGGCTGCCTTTTGGGGGGCAAAAGAGAACGCAAAAGTATGATGGATATAGGGATAAGATTTGAGAAACAAAAACCGCTTTTTCAAGCGGTTTTATTTTACTCCAGGTCAAGCCATTTGGTTGGCGAAAGAATTGCTTTGGGGTTAGTTTTCCATTCGTCCGAAACATCGGCATAGAGTTCGAGTTCGTTGCCATCGGGGTCGAGGACATAAATGCTGTGTGTGACTCCGTGATCGGCGGTACCTACAATACGAACATTTTTTTGTTGCAGCTCTTTGTAGGCATCCCGAGCATCTTGGGGTGAGTCTCCAATTTTAAACCCAATATGATAGAGTCCAGGAGTGGGGGATACTTTGGGAACAGCTGCGCCACCTACTTCAATGAGGAGCATTTCGTGGTGGGTTCTGCCACCCGAAAAAAGAGCGATTCCTTCTCCACTCTCAATTTCGTGAAAACCAAGTATGTCACGATAAAAATTTTGAGCAGTTGTAATATTTGAAACGTACAAAACTATATGTCCTAATTCTTTGATATGCATATATTATCTTGAAAAGTATAGGTGAATCCTATTTGAATTTTGCTGATTTGTCAATTATTATCTATTTTGTATTTGGGTGTGTTGGCTTCACTTTACAAAGTATGATATACTCAAATATATTATATAAAATATTTTTTCCTTCTCACGTATGAGAAAATACAAAAAAATTGTATTTTTAATATTGTTTTTCTCATTTTTTTTACGTACTCCTGCTTTGGCCGCAACACCGGATCCAGGGGGAAATACTACGGTTGTCAATCCAAATACTGACGGTGCTGTAAGTATTACCGAAGATGCGGTACAACCTGAATCTGCAAATATTCGACTTATTGTTCCTACACTGAGTGACCCTGGTGGTGGGACTCCCAATAGTGTTCGTATTATTTCGGTTACAGGTGGTACTCTTTGGCAAGCTGATGGAAGTACTCTAACACTTGGAACCAGTGGCTCTATACTCAGTCTCAGTTCTGGCAAGGTAAATTTGCGTTTTCGTCCTACTGCAGGTCGTGATACAGATGCCTCTTTTACTTACGTGGTGGTTGACCCACATGATACAAGTAATAATTCTACCGCTTCAACCGCAACTATTTCAATAACGGCAGTGAATGACGAACCTGTATTGCAAACAGCCACAGGTTCAACTGGGCTAGGGCTTGCTGCGACGTATTATTTGAATAGTTGGGAACTTACAGGAAGTGTACTGAGAAGAGTAGATAGTACTATTAACTTTGGAAATGATTTTGGTGTTTCTGGCTTGAACGAGGAAAATTTTAGTGTCAGGTGGAGTGGTAAAGTAAAAGCACCGGTAACAGGGGAGTTTGTTTTTAGTACAGTGAGTGACGATGGTGTACGTCTTTGGGTCAATGATAATTTGATTATTGATAATTGGACACTCCATGGTGATACTATTGATACAGCAGATGCTGTGACTCTTGAAGCTAATACCCTCTATACTATCCGAATGGAATTTTATGAACGTGGTGGTGGCGAAACTGCGAGACTGCGTTGGAGTTATCCAGGACAAGCAACTGAAATTATTCCCACAGCATATTTATTTCCTGCCGTAGCTCGACCAACCATGGATTATTTTGTGGGGGCAGGTGCTACAATTATTGACGATCTCATCACTGTTTCTGATGTAGATTCAAGTTCAATTGGTAGAGCAGTAGTGACTATTAGTAATTTTTTGCCAGATCAAGATGGTTTGGTGTTTACCAATCAACTTGGTATTACAGGATCATATGATGCTGGAATACTGACACTCACTGGAACAACAACACTGTCAAATTACGAGATAGCACTTCGTTCTGTTAAATATATCAATACAAGTACAAATCCAAATACATCACCGCGTGTGATAGACTTTGTGGTAAACGATGGTGCTGCCAATAGTAATGCTGTTTTTCGTAGCGTACAAAATGTTGGACTTGTGGCGGTCCCTGAATTCAACCAAATTTTTTCTTTTTCTACTGTATTGGGGTCTCTCATATATGTAGGCTACAAAATGAAAAGAAAAAAAGTAACTGTATAAATAAATTTGTAAAAGATACTATGTGGTTTGGTATATACAATTTTTTTGACAAACTTGAAGACGTGATTCGTGGGAGTCTCAGTCGTAAACCGATTGTGTATGCATTTGTAGGTGGTGTGGGTGTGGTACTGTTTTGGCGTGGAGTGTGGCATCTTACTGATACGTTTATGTTTTACCACTTTGGTGTTGGTGGTATAGATGAAATGAATCCACTTGCAGAGTTATCGTACTTTGATGGATTTCTTTCTCTGGGGGTTGGCACTGGACTTTTGTTACTCAGCGGGCTATTTGTATCAAATTTTATTGGAAATGAAATTATTTTATCGGGTATTCGAGGAGAAAAAAAGATTGTAGACAAAAGTAAAAAAGAAATCATGAAAGAAAATATTGAACTTGCACATATTGAAAAACATTTAAAAAAAATCTCACAGCAAATTGAAGCATTTAAAAAATAATCTTATTTATATAAACATATATGACAAAAGCTAAGTCAAAAGTTCCTACAAAAGTTCACTCAAAAGTTTCGTCAAAGACAAAATTGAAAACACAGTCTATAAGTAATGTAAAATTATTGGTTGGAATTGGAGCACTTTTTATGGGAGGTTTAGCTTTTCTGGCAGCACCTTCTCTCAACTTTCCTTCGGCTGGTTCTAATCTCTGTGGAGTCAAAAAAATTACATTGGTCAATCCACTTGCATGTCAAGTTGGCAAAGTTTCTGGTGCAGACATATTGTGTCACGATGGTCTTAAGATGAATTTTCGTCCAGGAGCTTGTTTTGCTCCAGAATTTGTCACTGCTAAGGCAGATCAACTGTGTGAAAATCGTTGTACTATCCCAACAGGAGATCTCAATTATGGATCACCTGCATTGGGGTCAGGTGACGGTGCACCTTTGGTAGTTGGTGGAGCAAGTGTTGCCTGTTCAGATTCAGATGTAAATACACTTAATCCATTTTTTATAAATGGTACTACAATAGGAAACCTTGATCATACTCTTGGGGGAACCACTACAACCATAGATTATTGTACGCAAAATATAGTTAATGAATTTTCATGCGAGCATGTAGCAAATGTCGCTTATCCTGATATTGTTGTACGTACGACTCATGATTGTGCTGTAGATGGCAGAGTTTGTCGAAACGGCGCTTGTGTTCGACCATAAGAAAAAAAGAAATAAAAAACCAGCTTCTGCAGCTGGTTTTTGAATTTATCGTTTTTTGTATCCGCCACGCATGCGGTGTCCATAGGTTGATCCGCGTGGAGGTGAGTAGGGACGTGTTCGTCGAGGTATGGTTGGCATGGGGCCACCTTCACTCATAGGCACGGTTTCTACGCTGACAGATACTCCGTCTACCATGAGTCCGTTCAACGCTTTTTTGAATTGGAGTTCACCACGTGCATCAATGTCTACGTAGGTTTCATTTTGCTCAATGGTAATTTGACCAATTTTGATGCCACTAATAGTTTTTTGGGAGTTCACCACTTCAAAGAGTCGTGGCACAGTGAAACGAGTCACACGGCCCACATTCATTTTAACACGAACCATGTTTGGCTGTGCAAATCGTTCTATGCTGCGCAGTGGGGCAGGTTCACGCATGCTTGGGGTGTGAATGTCTGGAAGGTTTTTGTAGAAGTTGATAAAGCGACCAAGTTCAACCGTAACCAAGTGATGAATGAGTTCTTCACGAGTAAGGTGCGCTAACTTTTCTTCGATCATCGGCAGATATTGAGCAATATCTGTGGTATCACTTTTGGCTTCGTCAATTTTACTGACCAAGTTTAAAAGTTGTGAAGTACAAATATCTTGCGCCGTTGGAATAGTTCCTGGCTGAAATTTAATTCCAGTTTTAAATTCAATCATTTGCTTCATTCGCACTTCGCGTGAGTGCATAATGGCAATAGAAATTCCAGTACTGCCCGCACGTCCAGTTCGGCCACTGCGGTGAGTGTAGTATTCAATTTTGGTAGGAAGACCGTAGTGAATGACGTGACTGAGTTCTTTGACATCGATTCCACGTGCCGCTACGTCTGTGGCCACCAGAATTTGAATTTGTTTATTGCGAAATTGTGCCATCACTTGTTCACGTTGATTTTGTGACAGGTCTCCACTAATGGCTGCAGCCGTGTAGTGTTCTTGCATGAGACGAGAAGAAATATGTTGTGTCTCTTCACGAGTGTTACAAAAAATAATGCCGTAAATATCTGGATGCACATCAAGAATACGTTTGAGTGCTTCGTATTTATCACGGGCTTGTACCATGAAGTATTGGTGTTCAATATTGGCAGATCCTTGGTTTTTGCGTGAAGTAGAAATTTCTACTGGACTTTTCATGTAGGTCTTGGCAATTTGTTCCACGGTTCGATCCATGGTTGCCGAAAACAGCAAGGTCTGTTTTTCGGCTGGTGAAGTTTTTAAAATTCCATCGAGTTCTTCTTTGAATCCCATTTTAAGCATTTCATCGGCTTCATCGAGAATCATCCAAGAAATTTTATCGAGTTTGAGTTTGCCACGGTTGATCATGTCGAGTGTACGTCCTGGTGTGCCCACAATAATTTGTGGTCCGCTATTTAGCGCACGTAATTGTGTCATGTAACTGTCACCACCATAAATAGGCGTGACAAAAACACCTGGGAGGGCAGACAAAAAGTTTTTGATATCTTTACTAATTTGCAAACAGAGTTCGCGAGTTGGACACAAAATAATCGCTTGAGGATAGCGTGCATTCACGTCAATTTGTGACAAAACTGGCAAACTAAAAGCACCGGTCTTACCAGTACCGGTTTGTGCCAATGCAATGAGGTCTTGCTTGGAGTTTAAAATGTGAGGAATCGCTTGTGCTTGAATTTCGGTAGGAGTTTCAAATCCAAGTGATTGAAGTGCTTGTACGATTTCGGTTTTAATGCCGAGCTCTGCAAATGTTGCCATAGCGTAAAAGAATTAACGCACATGACTCATTTGATTTATTGAAGAACCCTCTCGACAATATTTCACCTGTTTCAGGTACGAAGATAATAATTGATTGGCTAGTATAACAAAGAACGGTTGTTTTGTCAACCGTTCAGAGTTTTTTTAGAGATGAGGAATACATTGAAGATTCATTGGTCGAAACACACACTTGTTGTTAGATGGAAGCCTTGGCAATACAACTTCTCGTGTGAGGGTCATTTGATTTACTTGAAAGTTTCCATTTGGGCCACCATTCAGACAATTATCACGACACACCATTTTTAGGTAGTAGAGGCCTGGAGCTTGTACGTGAGGGGTAATAGCACTGTTCCAGTCTGCAGGAGGTGCAAAGGTATATCGGTAGGTTCGATTTGAAACAGTCATGCCACCATCGACATCTTTTACTTCGAGGGGTTTAAAAGTGACTTGTCCATTGACCAAGGCACCATAAAAAAAGTCAAATTTTGCTGTTTGGCCTGCTGGCACAGGGGAATTTCCAATAGTAATAGCAAATCCAGAGTATTTTTTAAAACCTCCCAAATATACTTCTCGGGGGTTATTCATATTGAATCCAGGAACTGGTAAAAACCAGTCTACGTCACCAGCAGCATCATTATCCTGGGCATCGGTTGTATCATTGGTCCAAGTGTTACGGATACTATCGGTATAGCCATACATATCAACTGGCGCTTGAACCAATGCTGCATTGGCAGTCAAAGGTGAAAAAATGGCTAATATAAGGGTAAAGATTGCTCCAAACGTTTGTTTGTTCATACAAAAAAATGATACGGATAACGAGTCAGTATAGCACAAAAAAGCGATTTTGTCAATCTTGTCTTATATTTTGCCTTCACGAGGAATGGAAGGTTCTGTGGAGGCCTCACGTACTTCTTGTCCACGACGTATTTCTGCCTGAAGCTGGTGGCACGTGTTTTCAATATTTTCACTCTCAAAAAGTGCAGAAATAACAGCCACACCGTCCGCACCAGCGGCCATAGCTTCGGCTGCATTTTTTTCGGTTATTCCTCCAATAGCAATAATGGGCAGGGTGGTTTCGATTCGAATCTTTTGGATCCCTTGTTGGCCAAGGGCAGCAAGCTCTGGCTTGGTTTGCGATGGGGCAAAACCATTGGCGCCTACATAGGTGGCTCCGTGGAGTTCTGCGTGGCGGGCTTCTTCACCATTATGAATAGAGACTCCAATAATAAAGTGTTCACCCAAAAGTTTTCGTGCGTCTTCAATAGACATGTCTTCTTGTCCAATGTGTACGCCATCAGCACCACAAGCAGGTGCCAAGTGCACTCGGTCGTTGATAATAAAAATTCCGTGGAATTGATGCACGAGTTGTCCAAGTTCTTTGGCGCGCACGGTGAATAGTTCATCATCAATATCTTTGTCACGAAATTGAAATACCTTCACACCATTTTCAAGCATGGTCTGACATTTTTGCAGCGTTTCGGTCCAGTTTGCAGGATTTGATGGAGTGAGGGCATAGAGAATGCCGTTTGTGGGGAAGTTCATAGAGGAAAAATATGTTAGTGAGTATACGTGAAATTTTTTGTGTTGGCTAGTGTTGACAATTGCATGATTTCTGTATATTATAGGTCCCGCCCAGAGTTTGGGCCAACTACGCGGAGAGATTGCAGATGCCCGAATACAAAAAAGTTCCAGAACGTGGAACCCCTGAAGAGCTCCTCAAGCTGGCGACACGGCGCTACGGCGGCCGACCGGTCGTCTGGCACGAGGGCCTCCTGTGCTTCGAGCTCACCGGCACCAAGGGCCTCAACAAGACCCCGGTCCCCGGGACCTGGGAGTTGGTCAACAATTGACCGCACCACGGCGCCGGCGGGCGCGAAGAAGTAGGTGGCGTTGAACGTCTCGCAAAGAGCCGTTCCACATCACCGTCATATATTGAATATTCAATGTTTGACGGGGAGGCTGGAACGGCTTTTTTGTTTTTGATTTTTGGTGTACTATATACAAACACTAAATATTTTCATGTCTCTCAAAAAACCGACCATAAAAATGACTACGGACTTTGCCCGTGCCCTCGATATGATGGAAAAAACCAACCATCATATTTTTGTGACTGGTCGCGCAGGCACAGGCAAGTCCACATTGCTCTCACTCTTTCGTGAACGTTCACGCAAAAACATAGCCGTGCTCGCGCCAACTGGTGTGGCAGCCGTCAATGTGAAGGGCCAAACCATTCATTCTTTTTTTGGTTTTCGGCCCGACATCACATTTAGTAAAGTGAAACGTGTGGGTGAAGGCGAGCGTGAACTGTATTCGCGTCTCGAGGCGATTGTGATTGATGAAATTTCCATGGTGCGTGCCGACTTGGTGGACTGTATTGATAAATTTTTGCGTCTCAATGGACCAGATAGAAACAAAGCCTTTGGTGGTGTGCAAATGATTTTGATTGGGGATTTGTATCAATTGCCACCAGTGGTAACGAGTGAAGAAAAAAATGTGTTTGAGGCGCAGTATTCGAGTCCATATTTTTTTTCTGCAAGTGCTTTCAACGATGGTCAATCATCGATGTTTGAACCAGAAGTCGAAATGCAGTATGTGGAACTGCAAGAAATTTTTCGTCAGACCGACCGTGAATTTATTGAAATTTTGAATGCGGTGCGTGAAAGCAATATGCAGCCGCAGCACGTGAGCACGCTCAACAAACGTGTGGGTGAAAAAGAAAAAAACAAAAAAGGGGACATGCACATGTATCTCACCACTACCAATGCTGCCGCAGCCATTATTAACGAACGCGAACTGGCAAATCTCTCTGGTCAAGAATATGTTTTTGATGCGTATGTCAAAGGTGAGTTTGACAGCAAATCCATGCCCACCGATGGTCGGCTCAAAGTAAAAATTGGTGCGCAAATCATGCTGCTCAACAATGATAGTCAGGGCCGATGGATCAATGGAACCGTGGGCAAAGTAAAATCTGTAATGCACAACAAAGAAGTAGGGGAGGATGCTGTGGTTGCAGTGCTCACCGACGGCGAAGAAGTGGAAATTTTTCCCTACGAATGGGACATGTATAATTTTCACTTTGATGCAGATTCTGGCAAAATTGAATCTGAGGCTGTGGGTTCATTTACTCAGTATCCATTTCGTTTGGCCTGGGCTGTGACCATTCACAAAGCGCAGGGCAAAACATTTGATAAAGTAGTGCTTGACCTTGGTCGTGGTACATTTTCACCAGGGCAGCTCTATGTAGCGTTGTCACGTTGTCGCACGCTCGAAGGACTCACCCTCGTGAAGCCAGTTGAAAAGCGTCATGCGTTTGTGGATCGAAAGGTTGCGGATTTTTTGAAAAAATATAAATCATAACTATGAGTATTTTTGAATTGTTTATTTTGTCATCGAGTTTAGCACTCGATACGTTTGGTGTTGCCCTTGCAGCTGGTGCATTGCATCGTAAATTGAACTTGCTGGGTATTTTGCGCATTGCTGCTACCTTTGGTGCGTTTCATATTCTCATGCCACTCATTGGATTTTTTTCTGGCAAGGCACTCCAATCATATGTTGCATCAGTGGATCATTGGATTGCATTTGTATTGCTTGCTTTTGTGGGCGGCAAAATGATTTACGAGGCCGTGACACCAGGGGACGCCATTGAAGAAGAATCACACAAAAAAAATATTTTACGCACTCAGGTTTTGATCTTTTTGGCCTTTGCCACCAGTCTTGATGCTTTGGTTACTGGTATTACCTTTCCGTTTATCAATGTTGCATTGCCACTTGCTATTGGCTGCATCAGTTTTGCTGCATTTTCTTTTTCGGTCACGGGCGCATTGCTCGGCAAAAAGTTTGGTGAACTCTTTGGAGACAAAATTGAAATCTTTGGTGGGGTGGCACTCATTGCCCTGGCATTCAAAATTTTGCTCACACATGTGCTTGGTGGGGCGTGAGTTTTGTATTATACTAGAGGTAATAAATTTCTTGTGTAAATTAGTTGTATGCAAAACATCTTTTCGATTTTTTCACCCGGTGTAGCTTTTGGTTTGGGCATGATGGTGCAGGGGCTGTATAAGTTGGTACCGACTCTCGACACTCGTGGGTGGAAAAAATTGTTGGGAATTTTTGTGTTTGCATTTTTGATGATACTTGTCGGCCTTTTGGATGTAAAAAATGGGGATCTGGGTGTGGAAGATTTTTTTATTAGATTTTGTGTTTATGTTTGTGTTTTTCTCTTTTTTTCTTTTCGTCGTCAAATTTTGCCCAAAATAAACGAACTGGTATTGCTCTGTTGGAATTTGGGAGTGTGGTATATTTTGCTCAAAAATTTTGGTATCAATCATCCCTTTACCTTGGTACTCCTCGTGCCAACGGTGTTTTCTTTTTCGGTTGTTTTTTTGAATGTACAGCTCAACAAATTTTTTCAAATTGGTTTGTATTTGTGGTTCATGATCATGTCGTGCATTGTTACGTTCACGTATTTTCCTTGGCAGAGTGTCCGAACAGGATTTCAAACGCATCATTTTTCATCGTCCGAAATGTTTTTTTTGGGCATGGCCATGTTTTATGCATTTGCATACTTTTTGTGTCTTCTCGCATTTATTCCTTTGCCAGATAAACATGCCAAGCGTAAAAAAAGTTTTAAAAGTTACAAAGAACATCTGGCCGATGTACAAGCTCGCTATGACGATGTGCAATTTCACCCTGCCATTTCGTTTTTGGTTACAGCCATTGTGGTTGCCGCACTCGGCATAAATTACGTTTCACATTTTACTTCCGAAGTGGTACTGCTCGGAATTTTGTTTGGGGTGAGTCCAATTTTGGGTGAAAAGCTTCATTGGCTTTTGTCCAGCAAAAAATAATTTGTATGTCTGCTTCACTTCACATTCCACTCTCCGAAATTCGTTGTGAATTTTCGCGTTCTGGTGGCAAGGGCGGGCAAAATGTGAACAAGGTGGAAACACGGGTGCAGGCGTTTTGGAATGTGCGTGATTCACGCGTGCTCACCGACGAACAAAAATTTTTACTCACCAAAAAACTTGCTTCGCACATCAATTGGCGTGGTGAAGTGATGGCTGTGGCCAGCAGTGAGCGCAGTCAGGCACAAAACAAACATGCAGCCGTGGTGCGTTTGACGTCACTGGTGCAAAAGGCTCTTGTGGTTCCCAAAAAGCGTCGACCCACCAAGCCCACGCGTGCGAGTAGTGAAAGACGCCTCGAAAGTAAAACACTGCGTTCCAAAGTCAAAAAACTGCGAACGCAAAAATTATTTTGGTAAAAAAAATCCTTCTTGTGTAGAGAAGGATTTTTTGTATATGTGTATGTTTATTTGAGTACTCCAAGATAAAATTTGGCCAATACAGATTCAGGTTTTCGTTGTCCTCCGTGTTGCGCCATAAATCCAGCAGTACCATCTTTGCCACAGAGGCTGAGGATGGCTGGTTCACCACCTGGGTGGCCTGGAGTAAATGATGTGAGGTCATACACCTTGCCCGAGATCACACTCCAACAGTTGTTCGCATTATTGGCTTTTTGAACTTCGGTCATGGTGTAGGTTTTGACGGTTGGGGCAGTGGTTGGAGCCGGAGCTGGTGCCACTGGTTTTACTTGTGGTTGAGTTTGCGCAGTGCCACGTTCTTCGCGTTCATCTTCGTCTTCGTTTTCATTTTCTTCTTCACGTTCTTTTTGAACGGCAGCTGGAGCTGTTTGCCCTGCTACTGGTTGTGTTTTTACTTCTGCCTCTGTAACTTCTTCGGTAGTTTCGCTATTTTTTGATTCGTCTGCATTTGATGCGGTTGGCACTTCACTGCAGCCGGCTCCCAAAAAGAGCAAAAGAGTTGCGGCAGAGGCTGCAACGGCAAGGTGTTTTTTCATAGTTTGTTCTCTGTTAAAAATGATTGAGTATATATGTGACGGATTTGTGGGTATTTTATTACAGGGAGATATTTTTGGCAATATGTAACAAAACAGACCGGTAAAAAGGTCTGTTTTGGTGCGTTTAGCCATTCAAAAGCTGTGCAAATACCTGTGGTTGAAATCCAACCAAGATTTTGCCATTGATGTCAATAACGGGCACGCCCATTTGACCACTTTTTTGAATCATTTCCTCTGCTTTGGCTTGATCTTCGGCCACATTGTAGTCGGTATAGGCAACACCCATGTCGCGAAAGTAGTTTTTGGCCATAATGCAGTATGGGCAGGTTGGTGTGGAATACACAATAACTTTATTTTCCATATTATTTATATTTACAAATAAGATCTCGAAAGTCACGCATAAAGTTTGACTCCGAGAGTGAATAACAAATTTTTTTGCCTTCGCGCACCGAGCTCACCAGTTCTTCTTTTTGCAGCGCCAACAGGTGGTGCGATACCACGGCCACACTCAGTTTGAGCTTTTTGGAAATGTCTGATACGCACATTTTTTGGTGCCCAAAGAGCAGGCAGAGAATATGCAGGCGATTGGGTTCACTGGCCGATTTGAGTTTGTTTGAGAGGTTGGTGAAGGGGGTGGTGGCCTTCATAGGTAGTGTACATTCAAATGTATGTTTGAATGATAATATATTTTGGGGGCGGGGTCAAGTGGGGATAAGTTTTTGGGGTGTTTTTGACCGATGGGGGTGGAGGACGTATAATGTGGGGATAGGTAAATATACTTAGATTTACAATCTTTATGCAAAAATCTGATGATAAAATTATCCAACTTACTGAAAGTATTATTAAATTTCGTGATCAAAGAGATTGGCAGCAATTTCACAATCCAAAAGATGTTTCTCTTTCACTTGTACTTGAAGCAACTGAGGTACTCGAACATTTTCAATGGAAAAATGGAGAAGAAATTAAAGAATATATAAAGACTCATAAATCAGACATTGGTGAAGAACTCGCTGATGTTTTTTATTGGGTTTTACTTTTGAGTCATGATTTAGGTATTGATATTGAAAAAGCTTTAAAAAAGAAAATGATAATAAATGCAAAAAAATATCCAGTTAAGAAGTCGAAAGGAAAAAATACTAAGTATAATCAATTGTAATTATTATAATCAATTGTAATTATGATTGTTTATCAAGAAACAAAAGAAAAATTTTTGGATGATGTGCTTGGTGGAAATATCGCAGATAATATTGCAACACTTCTTCACTTGAACGCAGGGAAAAAGGTGTCCCACTCAGAAAAAGAATCTTTTAGAAGTACAATGGTTTTTATGTTTCCTGTACTTTCTGATAAAGAAATTCCAAACGATTGTGGGATTACTATTGAATATAATATTCCACAGACTTCAAAAAGAGTGGACTTTATCATTACGGGGCAAGACCAAGAAAATAGAGATAATGCTATTTTTATTGAACTGAAACAGTGGAGTAGTGCTGAAATGACAGAAAAAGATGGAGTTGTAAAAACTCATTTTCAATATGGTATCGCAGAAGTAAGTCATCCATCATATCAAGCTTGGTCGTATACATCGTTGTTACAAAGTTTTAATGAAACTGTTTATCAAGAAAATATTCTATTACAACCGTGTGCTTATTTGCATAATTATTTACAGGATAATGTTATTGATAATGATTTTTATTCAGAATACTTGCAGAAAGCGCCAGCTTTTTTTCGTGGAGATGCAAAAAAATTGCAAGCATTCATTAAACGATTTGTAAAACAAGGTGATAAAAATAAAATAATGTATCGAATTGAAAATGGAAAAATTCGACCTTCAAAAAGTTTGGCTGATAGTCTTGGAAAGTTATTGAAAGGGAACAAAGAGTTTATCATGATTGATGATCAAAAAGTAGTATATGAAACAGCACTAAATCTTGCGAGACAATCTTCTGAAAATAATAAGAATGTTTTAATTATTGAAGGAGGTCCTGGAACAGGCAAAACTGTAGTGGCAGTAAACTTGCTTGTAGAGCTGACAAAAAAATATAATTTACTTGCAAAGTATGTTACAAAAAATGCAGCTCCACGTGCTGTTTATGAGAGTAAACTGACAGGGCAGATGAAAAGAACAGAGTTTTCTCATTTTTTTACAGGGTCAGGTGCTTTTATTGATGTTGAAAATAACTTTTTTGATGCACTTATCGTAGATGAAGCACATCGACTTAATGAAAAATCAGGAATGTTTAAACATCTTGGAGAAAATCAGATTAAAGAAATTATTCAAGCTTCAAAATTTTCTGTATTTTTTATAGATGAAGACCAAAAAGTCACCATGAGTGACATCGGAGAAATAGGAGAAATTAAAATGTGGGCGGGATTTGAAAGAGCCAATGTTCATACATTACAACTCAGTTCACAATTTCGATGTAATGGATCAGATGGTTACTTAGCATGGCTCGATAATGCTTTGCAAATTCATGAAACGGCAAATACTGATTTGAAAGATATTGAGTATGATTTTCAAGTTATTGATGATCCAAATATTCTTCGAGATATTATTTTTGAGAAAAATAAACTTGCAAATAAAGCACGTCTTGTCGCTGGATACTGTTGGAACTGGGTAAGCAAAAAAAATCCTGAAGTTGCGGATATTCAAATTCCTGAAAAAAATTTTGGTATGAAATGGAATTTGGCAAGTGATGGAAATTTGTGGATCATGGCGTCAAAATCAGTCAATGAAGTTGGCTGCATTCATACTTGTCAGGGGCTTGAAATGGACTATGTTGGAGTTATCGTTGGACCAGATTTAACCGTACGAAATGGAAAAATTGTGACCGATCCGTTTAAGCGTGCTAAAACAGATAAATCTTTACAAGGTTTTAAAACTCAATATAAAAAGGATCCTGAAAGTGCAATGAAGACCGCGGATAGGATTATAAAAAATACATATCGTACATTGATGACACGAGGGATGAAGGGGTGTTATGTGTATTTTGTGGATGATGAGGCGAGGGAGTGGTTTAAAAATAAATCAGTAAAAACTAGTATATGACACAGTATGAAATATATTCGTTAGGGATTCAGGGTATTACCGGAATCGCTGCTTGTATATTTGCGGTATGGCAAATTTTAATTAATAGACGTTTAAAGAAGTTAAATGATTTTGTTGCAGCTTCTTTTTTGCCTATGGAAAATAAAATTAAAGTCTTAAATACTGGAAAAATTAATTTATATATTCACGGTTTTGAGATAGGCAATGTAACTAAATTTTTTAAAAAAGGACGACTAATACCCGCAGGGAGTTTGGATGCATCATTTTATTGGTTACCTGTTGATGGGAATATACCATCCAGTGGAGAATTTAATTTAAGAGTTTGGTTGACTGATGAGTATGATTCAAAATATATAATATTAGGTCAAGGGGAAAGTACATTGATTGATAATCAAAAAATTGAATTTCGAGTTTGGACTTTAAAGATTGAAAAAATTGAATGGAATTTTTAGTGTGGATTTTTAAAATATTACTTTTATTATTAAATTTATGAAGTTTGAAAAAAAAATATTTGCAAAAGAGTGGATTATTTTAATTTTATCCGTATTATTTGGTTTGTTAATACTTCCTGTAATTATAAATTTATTCATAGCTGACGAGCACACTTTTTCAAAGATATATAAAAGATTTTTTATAGCAATTTTCGATCGAGAGGAAGGAGTATACCTATTTATATTATTACCGTATTTTTTTGTTCAGTTTGTCAGATCTATAGTTTGGTCAATAAAAGCTATGAAAAAATCTAATTCATAGTGGTTTTAAGACATGGGTGTCAAATATCCTAACACCCAATGTTTGACATCTTAACACAAATTTTGTAGTATAAATACATATGAATCAACCCACACGCATAAAATTAAAAGACCTCCGTCTCAAGGCCAATATTTCCCAAGCAGAAATTGCCACTCGGCTTGGTATTTCTCGTCCTTCCTATATTGCTCTCGAACAAGGCAAAAAAGAGCTCACTCTTTCTGAAGCGCAAAAGCTTTCGAATCTTTTTGGCATTTCATTGCAGGAGCTTGAAAACGGAGATATCCCAAATTATGAAAAATACAGACAAATGATATTGGCTTTTTTGCGTTTGGATGGGGAAATTACCAAAACAAAACTTGCCAAGCTTTTGTATTTTGCAGATTTTGGGTGGTTCTACTTTCATCTCGAAAGCATGAGCGGAATGCAGTATCGCAAGCTGCCCTACGGCCCCGTTTCAGAGGTGTATTTTCGACTGGTTGATGAAATGTTTGAAAATGGTGAAATTAATATTACCCAAACTCGAGATGGAGCCATGATGATTTCGCAGTCGCGAAGTGGCGCAAAAGTTGATTTGTCTCTTTTAAATAACGAAGAAAAAAAGTTGATTCAAAAAATTGAAAAAAAATGGAAAAATAAAAAAACGTCTGAAATTGTTGATTTTACCCATAAACAGTTTCCATATTTGTATGCCAAAGAAAATGAGATAGTCTCGTATGGTCTGTTTACTCAGGAGGATCCTGATGAGATTTTTTAACTATGGGTTATGAAGTTGTTTTTGAAAATTATGCCGAGAGGCATTTCATAAAAACTTTTGCCAAAAAATATAAAACTGCTTGGGATTTTACTTTGACACTTTTGCAAAAAGAGTTTGAGCAAATTGATTTGTTATTTCAAAAAAGTGTGGCAGAGGTTATTGTTGAAGCTGGTGAAATCCAAATTTGCAAAACAGAATTTAAAATTGCGGGGACAAATGTTTCTCGTCATGCTTCGGGGAATCGATGTATTGTGGCAGTGTACAAAGAAAGTGGCAGGGTGCATGTGCTTTTGGTATATCATAAAAATGATATTGCTGGAGGGAATGAAACTTCTATTTGGAAAAATATTATTCGAGAAAATTATCCTGAGTATAAAGATATTTTGTAGATTAACTATTTTTTATGTCCGAGTACTACACCCCTCACCGCACCAAAAACCTCTACACGCCTAAACAAGAAACCCCCTTCAAACTCTCCCGCTCCAAAATTGAACTCTTTCTCGACTGTCCACGTTGCTTCTACCTCGATCGACGCCTCGGCGTAGGGCGGCCACCTGGATTTCCGTTTGCGCTCAATTCGGCGGTTGATCATTTGCTCAAGCTTGAGTTTGATATTCATCGCGCCAGTGGCAATGCGCATCCTTTAATCAAAAAATATGGTGTGGATGCTCGGCCTGTAGCGCATGAAAATTTGGATGCGTGGCGACACAATTTTACCGGTGTTCAATATCTCCATGAGGCCACCAATTTTTTGGTGTTTGGTGCCATTGATGATTTGTGGCAAAATTCAAAAGGCGAGTATATTGTGGTGGACTACAAGTCAACTTCGAAGAGTGAAGAAATTACCGAGCTAAACAAAGACTGGCAAGACGGATACAAACGCCAAATGGAAATGTATCAGTGGCTGCTTCGCTGCAATGGATACAAAGTTTCGAGCACCGGATACTTTGTGTACTGCAATGGTCAAACCGACCGAAAAGCCTTTGACGCCAAACTTGAATTTGATATTACACTCATTGCGTACGATGGCGACGACGCATGGGTGGAGGACGCAATTGTCGCTGCCAAAAAATGTCTTGATAAAAAAAGTGTGCCCAAGGCGAGTGCGAACTGTGATTTTTGTGCGTATGTGGGGGCGGTGGGTAAAGCTCTCTAAATTTTATGGCAACCTACTTTTTTGCAAAATGTAATGTGTGTGGTGAAGAGTGTACGGTCTCAGGTGGTCGTGGTTTTTATTTTACCCTGTACAAATGCAAAGACTGCGGAAAATCAAAACGAATCGACCATCCTGAACGACGAGCCTACGAAGTTGTTCTTTTGCCAGAACAAATTGGAGTGTGCGAAGCGTGTGGGGGAGAGGTCTGTCAAAATGCAGCTGACCGATGTCCAAAGTGTAAAACAGATGATATTTCTATCGATGAAAGTTCTGCGTTTAGTGTTTGTTAATTAGGTATATTTTTATGCACCACATCGCCCTCCTGCGCGGCATCAACGTCGGCACCACTCGCCAAGTCAACATGAAAAAACTCAAAGCCATGTGTGAGTCACTTGGCTACTCCAACGTTTCCACCTACATCAACTCTGGCAACGTACTGTTTGAATCAAACAAAAAACCTGAGCTGCTCCAAAAAGAAATGGAAAAAGCAATTGAAAAAACATTTGGTTTTGAAGTTGCGACGCTTGTTAAAACTCGCACACAAATGCAGACCATTGCCAAGGCCATTCCGCCTGAGTGGGCCAATGATGCTATCCAAAGAACCGACGTTGCCTATTTATTCCCAGAAATTGACTCCAAAAAAACTATTGATGAACTTCCCATCAAAAAAGAATGTGTGGATATTCGCTATGTAAAGGGTGCCTTGATTTGGAATATACGCCGAGAGAATGTAAACAAGAGTCATTTGAACAAAGTTATTAGCCACAAGTATTACAAACTCATGACTGTGCGCAATGTGAACACAGCGCGGAAACTTTGTGAAGAAAAGTAAAAAAGAATAAAAATAAAATCACCTTACAAGAGGTGATTTTTTGTGCTTGGCCCCTTGCAAATTTTTTTAAAAAAGGGTAGTATCCGGCCACAACCGTCCCAGTCAATGTGTACTGGGCTTTACCGCAAAGGAGAAGCTGCGATGCTTCGACTCGATTCGACTGTGATGTCTGTGCTCTTGCCCCGTCTCGCGGCCTGGAAAAAGCCCAATGGCTGGACCGGCCCCAAGGTCGCGCTCGTGCTCGGGAGCGGCCTCGGCAAGCTGGTCGAGAAGTTCGACCAGGGGGCGCTGGTGGTGGACTTCCGCACCCTGTGGCCGTTCATCAACACCGAGGTCGAGGGCCACGACCGCAAGGTGTTCATGGGTATGCTCAGTGGCGTGCCCACCATCGCGTTCGCGGGTCGTCTGCACCTCAACGAGGGCTACACGGCCCAGCAGGTGGTGCAGTCGGTGCTTTTGGCCAAGGAGATGGGTGTCAACGACATCCTGCTCACCAACGCCGCCGGGTGCATCCGGGTGGATTGGAAGCGTGGTGACCTCATGGCCATCGTGGATCACCTCAACCTCACGGGCGAGAACCCCCTGGTCGGGCCGAACAACAACAAGCTCGGACCGCGTTTCCCCGGGCAGAGCAATCTGTACCGTCACGGTGAGCTGATGCTCATGCAAGCGGCCAGCAAGTGTGGAGTGGGGGAACTCCAGCAGGGTGTTTACGCCGCGTTCAAGGGGCCCAACTACGAGACCCCTGCCGAGATTCGGATGCTCCGCGTCCTCGGGGCTGATGCCGTGGGCATGTCGACCGTGCCCGAGGCCATCGCGGCCAACTGGTGTGGTCTGCGTGTGGCCGGTGTGTCGCTCATGACCAACATGGCGGCCGGCATCACCGGCGCCGAGCTCTCGCACGACGAGGTCACCGAAGCGGGCCGCCTGGCCTACGATCGCTTCAGCGCGCTGGTGCTCGGCTATCAGGAGCAGGTGGCCTCGGCCGCCTAAGCCAACACCACGCGCCCAGGCGCACGAACATGAACATCCTGTTCACGTTCGTGGGGAAACAAACAACACATCATTCCCGCAACGCCGCAATATATTGATGCATTCAATGTCTTGCGGAGGAGAAGGGAATGGTGTGTTTTTGTTTTGCCACAAAACAACTTTTTTGCTACACTACACACATATTTATTTCCACCCTGTGCCAATTCTTCACCACCTCACCTCACTTCTTCGTTTTCAAAAAATAAAACACTGGTATCAAAAATACGAGCGTGTGCTTATGCCGGCCACGCTTGTTTTTGGTGTGCTGCTTGATGCGTTTACATTTCAAAACATCAACATTACTTCCACGTTTATTTTGCTCGGCATTTACTTTGCCATTGCGAGTGGCACACTGGTGTGGATGCAAGCCTACGATGCCCACCGTTTGCCTCACTACCGAGCATTTGAGTACCTGCGGCTGCTTTCACCATTGGTAGTGCAGCTCACCTATGGAGCGCTCCTTAGTGGCGTATTTATTTTTTACTTTTTTAGTGGAACATTTTTTGTGAGTTGGCT
Organism: uncultured Gammaproteobacteria bacterium; assembly: GCA_964566225.1. Classification (GTDB taxonomy): domain Bacteria; phylum Patescibacteriota; class Patescibacteriia; order Magasanikbacterales; family UBA922; genus CAYTKU01. The sequence continues at coordinate 207,422 of CAZMHV010000001.1, read as the reverse complement.
CCTCTTGGCATTATTGGTGCTGCTCATGGTTTCCAACGACGTATTCAAAAAATACTATTCACGCATCACCATACAACTGGGCGTGTACTATTTTATTTTGTTTACCCTGTCAACTATTTTTGTTGCTTTTGCTACGCAGTCTTTGTCCGCCAAAGTATTTGTTATCGCTGGAGTTTCAAGTTTGGTGTTTATGTTTGGCTTTGCTGAGCTGCTCATGTTTGCCAACAAAGATATCCAAAAATTTCGCATTCGAGTGGCTTCAACCATTCTCACACTTTTTGTCTTTTTGAACGCACTGTATTTTGCCAAACTCATTCCACCTATTCCACTTTCTATTCGTGAAATGTCACTGGCGCACAGCATTGAAAAAAATGCGAGTGGCTATACGGTGAGCGTAGAACCTCGCACCTGGTGGCAAAAATTATTTCAAACTGAAGTATTTCACAAAAGTAGCGGCGAAAGTGTGTATGTGTACACCGCTATTTTTGCACCAGGCAAACTTCAAACCAAAATTATTCATGAGTGGAAATATTTTGATGAAACCAAAAAAGAGTGGGTAAACAAAAGTGATTTGTCGTTTGTGCTCACGGGTGGACGCAGTCAAGGATTCCGTGGATTTTCGTTCAAAAATAATGTTCCTGCAGGCAAGTGGCGCGTGTATGTAAAAACCGCAAATGGACAGGTGCTGGGCCGCATGAGTTTTGTGGTGGAGTCAGTGGATCAAAAGAGTGATCTGAGTGAACAAACCAAATAACATTCACCACCAGTGCTATTTGTGATACAATTCTCTACATATGACCATCAAACACCCCATCAAACTTTTTGTTTCACTACTTTTGCCACAGCTCGCTGGAGGCATTGGAGCACTGTTTACTTCGTCTCGCATTCCTACCTGGTATGCAGCTCTTGAAAAACCCGCACTCAATCCACCTTCATGGGTATTTGGTCCTGTGTGGACACTGCTGTTTATTCTCATGGGCGTCGCAGCTTTTTTGGTATGGCGCCGTTTGCCTGGGTCTGGTATTCGCAAACAAATTTATAAGTTTACAGGCATGCACAACCACATTACCATGGCGCTGGCCCTGTTTCTGTTTCAGTTATTTCTCAACACACTGTGGTCAATTTTATTTTTTGGTCTCCAAAGTCCTGGACTTGCTTTGCTTGAAATTGCTGCTTTGTGGCTTGCTATTGTGGCGACCATGCTTTCGTTTTACAGAATCTCTCGAGTCGCAGCGTATTTACTTATTCCATATTTACTCTGGGTGAGTTTTGCTAGTTACCTCAATTATGCTATTTGGTCTCTCAATTAATGTATTGGATTTTATTGGGCTTTTTTCGTTTATTGCAGGGTTCATTATTGGACTTGGTGCGGTCACCGTTATTGATATACACGGATTTTTGGGACGAAAATCTGCCTATTGGACAGAAGCAACCACTCGCACACACAAAGTGACCAAACCCATGATTTGGGTAGGCATTATACTTGCTACCATTGGAGGAATATTTTTGTATCGACAACAACCCTTTTGGGGAATTCCCGCCCTGCATGCTTTGCTTGGGGTGCTGCTGATACTCAATGGTTGTTTTCTGTCGTTTGTGGTGAGCCCCTACATGCTTGAGCGAGAAAAAAAAGGAAAACAAAAAGAATTATTGCCTGCTGTGTGGCAAACCAAAATTGCACTGAGTTTGATTGTTTCAGACATTGGATGGTGGGGGAGTGTGGCACTTTTGGTGGTATATCTTTTGCAACCCTAAGCGAACTTGATTACAAAATATGTTACACTCAAAAGACGTTCACCAAAAACTTACTGCACACAAAGATCCAATCAAAGCCAAATTACTCAGTGGCTTTTTTAAAACTGGCAAAGGGCAATATGGTGAGGGTGATGTATTTTATGGCATCACCGTGCCACAGTCGCGTAAAATTGCCAAAGAGTTTTTCACCCTTGCTTTTGATGAAATAAAAAAACTTTTGGATTCACCAGTACACGAATCACGTCTTATCGCGCTGATTATTTTGGTCCACCAATTTGAAAAGGGTACGGAAATACAAAAAGAAAAAGTATATAATTTTTATTTGCAAAACACCAAACACATCAACAACTGGGACTTGGTAGATACTTCGGCACACAAAATCGTGGGTGAATACCTTCTCGATAAAGACGTGAGTATTTTGACCACACTGGCACATTCTCAAAATTTGTGGGAAAGACGCATTGCCATAGTTGCCACGGCTGCATTTATTCGCAAAAATAAATTTCAACCTACATTTGACATTGCCACAATTTTACTCCACGACAAACACGATCTCATACACAAAGCCGTAGGCTGGATGCTGCGGGAAGTTGGCAAGCGTGACCAAGTGATCGAAGAAGCATTTTTGGATAAACATGCTCACAAAATGCCTCGTACGATGCTTCGCTATGCTATTGAAAAATTTTCTCCTCTCAAAAGAAAGTACTATTTGCATCTCAAATAACTACTGGTATTATTTTTCGGAACTAAACCGTAAGGTTATCTCTGCTCGGGTTCCACGTACAAATACTTCACCTTTCATATCAAAGGCATATTCAAACAGCTGACGTAAGTCTTGCAGTGTTTCTTCGTGCACAGGTATACCAGTTACCGAAAATATGAGGACACTATTTCTTTTTCGTTTTTCCAGTAAAATTTCAATTTTTTTTTCATGCACAACTTCAATATCAAAATTTTCTTCTAACTTCGCTTCGTTCATAAAAATACTCATGAGATCAAGCAAAAGTTTATGAAATTGGAGTTGGTTTCCTTGCAACGAAGTTTCTTGGAGCAGGAGGGACAACACTTGAATATTATTTTTTTTGGCTCGGTATGAAGTTATCTCCAATGCGGACTCAATTTCTTCGTTGACAGAAAATTTTTTTTCAAAAGAAGTGGGGGTAATGTTTTCACACAAGAGTGAAACAAAGTATTCCAAATGTGTTATGTGGTGAATCATTGCGTCGATCTGTCGTTGCATGTTGGGACCACGACGAAACTGATCGTCAATTTGAAGCGAAAGGACGGTGAGTGGATTGAGAATATTGTGAAAAAGGTTGGAAGAAAGTGTTTCCATTTCTTTCAAAGATGTTTCGCTCATAGAGAGGGGTCAAGAGTAACTCCTGTGTAGTATAGCAAAGTGGAGATAAAGTTTTCATAAAGTCTCACGGTCACAAAAATGGGGCTAAAAAGAGAGAAAAACTATAGGTAAGCCGCTATTTTGTAACCTCTCCCTGATACCGTGTGGATAAGTTTTTTATCAAATTTGGCATCAATTTTTTTGCGCAGTGTCGCCATGTGGGTCTCAATGGTATTGGAAAACAAATCTCCTTGTACGTCCCATACATGCTCCATGAGTGATACGCGAGAAACAACCTCACCACGATTGCGTATAAGCTGTTGTAAGATCATAAATTCTTTTTTGGTGAGACGTAACACGGTTTGACCACGGGTTACTTGGAGTGTGCTAAAGTTAACAACTAAATCTTCAAGTTGATAGGTTTCGTGAATCATGTGCGACGGCCTACGAATAAGTGCTCGTATTCGAGCGAGAAGTTCTTCAAAAGCAAATGGTTTGGTCATGTAATCATCAGCACCTTTTTCAAGTACTTGAACTTTTTTGACCACGTCAGATTCTACAGACAGCATCAAAATGGGGGTTCTCCTGCCTGCTTCACGGATTTCGGTGCAAATATCAATGCCCTTTTTTGAAGGTAAGTGGTTATCAAGTACAATCAAATCATAATTAAAGGCACAGGCGAGTCGGGCACCTTGTCGTCCGTCGGTCACCGTATCTACCACAAAACAGTTTGCTTCCAAATTCATTTTCAAAAAGTCGAGGATTTCTATTTGGTCTTCAATAATGAGTATCCGCATACGCGAAAATAAAAAATAAAAAACGCCCAAACGTGGGCGTACAGTTTACCTATAAAAAAGAATATCCGGACGAAACGGTGAAAACGGTGACAGGTCAAAAAATCTCTGTACTTTTTTCATCATATGAGCATACTTTATGCAATTTTTTATACTCTTGTCAATTTTGGCATGTGGATAAGTTTAAAATTTTGTGCTATTATATAGCGTATGACCAAAGAACAATTTGAACAACTCCATTTACCCGACTCTCCTGGAATTTATTTGTTTTACAATAATCAAAAGGAGCTGGTGTATGTTGGCAAAGCGACTTCGCTCATCAACCGTGTGCGGAGTTATTTTCGTATCAAAAAAGTGACTCGTCCTATTGAGGCCATGATGCACGAAGTGGTGAGTATCAAATACAAAGTTACCGATTCAGTGCTCGAAGCAGTTATTTTGGAAGCCAACACCATCAAAGCGTACTTGCCCAAATACAATGTGCTTGGCAAGGACAATCGAAGTTGGAATTACATTGTCATAACCAAAGACGAATACCCACATATCAAAACCATGCGTCAGCACGAATTTGAATTGCGCAAAAAAGCCGAAAAACAAGGAAAAAAATTTGATGAAAAAGATGAAATGGATTTGAAACAATTTCAATATGTGTTTGGTCCTTACCCTGGACTCAACACTGCAGCAGCGCTCAAAATACTCAGACAAATTTTTCACTTTTCATCCTGTGTGCCCGATCAAAAGCGTCCGTGTTTGTATTATCAAATGGGGCAGTGTTTGGGTGTTTGTGTGCGTGCAATTTCTCCAGCAGAATACAAAGCAAAAGTCATTCGTCCACTCATCATGTTTTTGAAAGGTGAAAAGAAAAAACTGATTCAAGAACTTGAAAAGAAAATGACACGCTCGGCCAAAGAAGAAAATTTTGAAGAAGCAGGGAGAGTGCGAGATATACTGCAGTCACTGTATCATATCCAAGATGTGACACTCATCAATCGTGAAATGGTTTCTGACGTAAGTTTGCCAGGACAAATTTCTACGACTGACGAAACTGAGTATCGTGTTCGTCGTATTGAAGGCTATGATATTTCTAATCTCGGTACCACTGGTAAGGTAGCAAGTATGGTTGTATCAGATAGTGCCGGACCAGTAAAATCTGAATATCGAAAATTTAAAATAAAAACAGTCGAAGGTCAAAGTGATGTTGACTGTCTTGAAGAAGTAATGCGCCGAAGGTTCAATCATCCTGAGTGGCCATTTCCAGATGTGCTCCTCATTGATGGTGGTAAACCACAAGTCAATCGTGTGGACCACGTTCTCCAAGAACTTCACATTTTTATTCCACTCGTGGGTATTGCCAAAGGCCCAGATCGTAAAAAAAATGAGTTTACTTTTGCACGTTCACTCTTTGAAAACTCTGAGCAAGTGGCGCGAGATGTTTTGGAAGCCAGAAGAAATTTTGTGAACTGGGTGAACGAACATCAAGAAATTCTCATTCGTACTCGTGACGAAGCACATCGCTTTGCTATTACGTTTCAACGCAAACAAAGAAAAATTTCTCGAAAATAAAAAAGTCCTGATTTTTTCTACCACAGAGTGTGATAAAAAAAATCAGGACTGGCGCACGAAACGTTCGTGCGCCAAAAGATACAAGCCGGAGACCTGGGAGGTCTACGGCCCGATGCGCGCGGTTCGAGGGGAGAGCATTGCTCGCCGGACTGTCTCCGACGCAGTGTCGACACTTGGCAGCGGTCGCACCGCCAAGACTCGCCGTTGCAGCGGAACCTGTGGGGGATCCCACCAACGAGCGTCATTCAGGGTGTAGCACCCTGCCTCGGCGATGACACGCCCCATCGTCTGCGCCTCGACGAAGAACGGGCGCAGCTCCTCGGGGAGGGCGAGACAGAACTGCTCGCGCTTCGCCTCATAGAGGCGGTTGCCCGCCTTGGCGCCAGTGTGCCTCATGGCGAGGGACGCCGCGTCGTAGCGGTCGAGCTTGCTGAAGAGTTCCAGCAGGGTAGCCAGTTGGTCGCTCGAGAGGGCAGGGGGACTGCCCAGGTTGTACTCGGCGATCCGAGCCAGGAGGAGCCTTTGAAACGCCTCGATCAGGTCAAAAAGTTTCTTCAAGACCCTTACCCCTTCTCCGTATTATCGGCAAAGTCTCGCAAGGCAGAAATTGCCTTTTTGAAACAGTGGCTAGTCAACGACCCCGGTGATTTTCGGGGAACAGAGAAACGTTGACGGGTTGAAAAATAATTCTTGAAAATTGAAAAATTATTTTTTTACCCATCAAACATTCACTCTATTCAAGTTGATTATAAGTAAAGAACAAAGGTTTTATTTACGGAGTTTCAGAATCAAAACAAAAAAAGTATAACATTCTTTTTTTGTTTTGCAAAATACAAAACCCTGCCCACTGTTACCAAACATGTTTGATACCAAAGGGCAGGGGAACGTGGTGGAGAGAATACGATTCTACAACCACCACGTGATTTCCTCTGTAGGGTAGCTCAGGCCGAACGCTTGTGCTCGTCGTCGGACGTAGCATCAGTTTCGGCTGTGGCCGTAGCCATGGGCATGCGCTTGGCTCGGTTCGCTCGTGCGACCGTACGTATCCCACGTCGAATGTGCAGGTCGCGTTTCCTCAGGTCTCTCACGAGGAACCTGTGAAACAAGATCATGCCGGTGCCGGTCATGATCTTCCACCACCGAGCAGGTTGGACTTCTCGGATGGTCGGATCCTGCGGTGACTGACGTTTGGCCCATGGTTCTTGCTCGAATCGGTGCCTCAGTTGAAACTGGAAGCATTCGAACTGCTGCCGTGTGCGCGCTTTCCAGTCCTCTCGCATGGGAAACGTTGCCATTTCGTTCAGCAGGAGCAGCAAAGCGTACGGGTTGTCAGTTCTCCCGGTTCCAGCCTCCCACTCACACAGGAGCGTGTACAAACCATTCATGAATTGCTTCACCACCAGGGTGGTCAATTCAATGTCTGGCTCAGACAAGCCGAGTCCGAGGTCGATCGCAAGATCGACAAATAAATCACGGGTGAACTTGTCCACCCGAGGATTGTCGAACATGATGTCGACAGGGTGGTCCATATTCACCTACCACAGAGTTGGTTTTAAGGATTCTGGCACAGAGCCAGATCTCGCCGCAGAATTGCGGAAAGATAGCCAAATATATCCTATAATACCACCTCTGTCAAGTCTTGTCATGGGGACAAGGTGGGCAGGTCAAAGCACACGGTCTCCCAATTTTCACGGGTGAGGGTTTTTACTTCATGGGCACTCTCAACCAAAAATTCACCAATGGCTGTTCGTTTGAGCGTCTCACAGTAGGCGCCTACGCCAAGTTTACTTCCAATATCATGCACTAGGGTACGAATATAGGTCCCAGGCGAGCAGGTCACTTGTAGAGTAAATTCATTGTCCTTGATTTCTCCAAGGCGAATACTCTCGATGGTAATAGTATGGGGTTTGCGCTCTATTTCTATACCTTTTCTTGCCAGGTCATACAATTTTTCACCACCTACTTTTTTGGCAGAGTACATAGGTGGAATTTGCTCTTGAGTACCAAAAAATTGTGCTAGTAACAGCTCAATTTGTTCTTTTTGAATACTTTTTATATTTGCCCCAGTAGGGGTTATAATTCCGGTGCTATCATAGGTATCACTCACTGCTCCCAAATGCACCGTGGCCTCATACGTCTTTTTTTTATTTTTAAATTCATCGAGGCGCTTGGTAGCGTCCCGTCCAATGCCAACAATAAGCAAACCCGTAGCAAATGGGTCCAGGGTTCCGGCATGGCCAATTTTTTTGAGGCGGGTGACTTTGCGCAAATATCCAACCACGTCATGACTGGTCCACCCAGCTTCTTTGTTGATAAGAATGAAAGGCATGTGCTACAATCAAAGTAAAGAGATAATAGTATATCAAAACATATGACAAATTCAACCCCTTGGGACAAAGTAATACTTCAGGCACAGGGTATGAAGTCTGAGGTTGATATCTTTGTCGAAAAAATGTCACATTGGGAGAGAGAAGTCCCCAAAATGGCTCGTACGGTTCAAGAAATTTGGTCACGCGAAAAAAATTCTATAGAGGCCAAAGTCAACCACTTAAACGCTGAATACAAAAAATTGATTTTGTTTCCTGACACAAGTTTGGACCAAAGTGTTGCCAAACGAAAAGTGTATAGTCTCAAAAACGAATTGGATGCGGTACGACAAGCATACTATCGTGCCACGTCATATCTTCGTCAGGCCGACAGAGATGCTCACCGTAAAGAACAAGAGGCGCAGGATCAAAAGTCCAAGACTGATCGCTCTGCGGGAATATCTTTTGGCGGGTATACACCAGGTGTTGGGTCTCCAAAAAAGAAACCCGGGTCTGCACGCTCCGGGGGAATTTCTCTCTAAACAAAAGACTTGATTTTTTTATCACTTTTTGCTATCCTACAGCAATCATTCTTAATATTACTCTATGAATCTTTGGCATGATGTACCACGTGGCAAAAATGCACCAAACGAAGTAAATGTTATTATTGAAATTCCAAAAGGATCATATAACAAATACGAAATTGACAAAGAAACTGGGCTGATTGCCCTTGACCGTGTCAACTACAGTTCTGCCCCATATCCATTTGACTATGGATATGTACCCCAAACTTTGTGGGACGACGGTGATGCACTCGATGTAATTGTGCTCACTACCTATCCACTCAATGTTGGAATTCAGGTTGCGGTTCGACCAGTCGGAATCATGGAAATGATTGATTCTGGGGACTCTGATTACAAAGTGATTGCTGTACCAGCAAACGACAAACGTTTTGATCACGTACAAGATATCGCTGATGTAAACCCACACAGTCTCAAAGAATTTTCTCATTTTTGGGAAACCTACAAAATTCTCAAAGGCAAAGGTGATGTAGTGACTGTGAATGCGGTGAAAGGCAAGGCAGAAGCTATGGCAGCCGTAGAAAAATCAATTGAGATGTATAACGAAAAATACGCAAAATAAGCCTGATTTTAGAGCAAAAAAACGTCCCTTGAGACGTTTTTTTGTATCAGAACAAACAAAAATTGACGAAATCGCAAAATTCTGCTACACTGAGGCCAACTTTTTAACTTCGTATATTTCGTATTTTCGATCCACTCTATGAACGTCTCCGAACTCGCCCGCCAACTTCGTGCACACCCCAAAGAAATGCTGACTGTACTGCCTCAGTATGGTTTTGATATTGGTATGAAAGCGGTAAAAATTGATGATAAAGTTGCAAGTCAAATTATCAAACAATGGAAATTTATCAAGCGAGACTTAGAAGAAAAAAAACGTAAAGAAGCCGAAGAAAAAAAACTCAAAGAAAAAGAACTCCGCCGCGAAAGTGGACTTTCTGTAATTCTTCCTTCTATTATTACGGTGCGTGATTTTGCTGAACGTTTACAACTTCCAGTGACACAAATTATTACCGAGCTCATGAAAAATGGTATTTTGGCCAACCAAAATCAAAATATCGATTTTGATACTGCTGCGATTCTTGCCGGTGAAATGGGCTACAATGTAGACAGAGAAGCCGAAGGAAAAGTTGATCAAGAAAAACAAACCGTTCAATCCGAAGCCCTTGAAGCGGCACTCAAAAATGCCAAAGATCTGCAAACTCGTCCACCAGTTATTGTGGTCATGGGTCACGTTGATCATGGTAAAACAACTCTGCTTGATACTATTCGTGAAGCCAATATTGCCAGTGGTGAATCTGGTGGTATCACTCAGCATATTGGTGCGTACCAAACTATTTGGAAAGATCCCAAAACCAAGGAAGAACGTGCCCTTACATTTATTGATACTCCAGGACACGAAGCGTTTACTGTGATGCGAAGTCGTGGTGCCAAAGTAGCAGATATTGCTATTCTTGTGGTTGCGGCTGATGACGGTGTGAAACCTCAAACCGAAGAAGTTATCCAAATTATCAAAGCTGCCAAAATTCCATTTGTAGTGGCCATGAACAAAATTGATAAAGAAGGTGCTGACCCACAACGAGTGCTCACAGAACTTTCAAAGCATGATATTTTGACCGAAGAATGGGGTGGAACTGTGCCTGTAGTACAAATTTCTGCCAAGAAAAAAATGAACATCGACAAACTGCTCGATGTATTGCTTCTGGTTACTGACTTAAATGAAAGTAGTATCCAAGCAGATCCACAAATTCCTGCAGTCGGAACGGTTATTGAATCTCATCTTGACAAACACACTGGACCAGTAGCGACTATTCTTATCCAAGCTGGAACCTTGCACAAAAACGACCCTCTCGTAGTACACGGAGAAATTTACGGCAAAATGCGCGCCATGAAAAACTATAAAGGTATCCAAGTCGATGATGCGGGTCCTTCGGTGCCAGTACAAATTATTGGTTTCAAAGTTGCTCCAGAAGTAGGAGATATTTTGGATGTCTCACTTGCCGCAACTGCCGAAAAAATTGATGTAAAACAAAAACGAACACAGCAAACGGGTGCCGAAAAACAGACCGTGCAACAAGTCGCTACGCAGGCTGACGAAGAAACCAAAAAGAAAATGCTTAATTTGGTGGTCAAAACCGATGTACTTGGATCTCTCGAAGCCATTATTGGAAGTTTTGAAAAAATTAAACACGACGAAGTAGGTATCCAAATTATTGGAAAAGGACTTGGAAATATTAATGAAGACGATATTCACAAAGCCGAAGCCGGCAATGGTTTGGTAGTAGGATTTAAAGTTCGTCAAACACCAGATGCCGAGAGTCTCATGCGTGAAAAAAACATGCCATTTTATCAATTTGAAGTGATCTATGCTCTCTTTGACTGGGTCAAAGGCGAACTTGAAAAATTGCTCGAGCATGAAAAAATTGTTACTGAACTTGGTAATTTCAAAGTACTGGCTATTTTCCGTACCGAAAAAACTTCTATGATTGTTGGTGGACGTGTAGAAAGTGGTAAAGTAAAACGTGATTGTTTGGCACGTATTAAACGTGATGGTGAAATCATTGCTACGGGTAAAATTAGTAAGTGTCAAACTGGCAAACAAGAAATGAAAGAAATTCCAGGTGGAAGTGAATGTGGACTTACTTTTGAAGGAAAAACCAAAATTGAAGTAGATGATGTGCTTGAATTTTATACCGAAGAATCCAAAGTACGTAAAATTGTATTCCAATAAAAAATTTGGTATTATTACCATACCCCAAACATGAGACGCCCTGACTGGGGTGTCTCTTTATTTTTTCACTATGACCCAAACCGCCAGACAAATTGCCTCACAAGAACTTCCTCCTGAGGCAGCAAACGATGACCGAGAACAAGAAAAACAAGCAGAGCAACCTTCTCAAGAAATAGGAAGTGGAAAAGTAGAAACATTCCGGTCTTTGTTTGGAGAAAGAAAAGCTCGTCTTGGACATGATGGTCATGGTCCAGAAGTAGAATTGCAGCGTGTAAAAGTAAAAGATGCACTCGGACAATCTGTTAATTTGGTAAAAGAAACAGAAGTTGATACTGCTGCTGAGGCAAGTGCGCTTATGAAAGGAGATCAACTTGAAGAAGGCAAACAAGTAGTACAAAAACAAGTTGAAAAATCAAATGTTTCTGGAAATATTTTTAAAATGTGGTCTGAAGCATGTGAACAATTTAAAGAAGTGTATGCTGTGAAAAATGAGGTGAATATGGCCAAGCTCGGCAATCAAAAAAGTGAAATTGAAGGTGGACAGTTTGTTATTCCCTTTAGTCGAGCACAAGAGATGCAAAACTTATTACGAAACGCTTCGGCAGGACTTGGTGAAGCACAAGGACTATTTCATATTAAACACAGAGATACACTCAATAAAGACACTGGTTTTGAAGCAGTTCACAGATATATGCTGAACGGCAAACCCCAAGAAGCCAAACTCACATTTTTTTATTTTGATGATAGCCAAGAAGTTGCAGAAGCCAAACAAAAGGCAGAGACTGCAAAAACAATAGAAGCCTCCAAAAAAGAACAACCAGCAAAAGAAAAAACACCAGAAGAAGTGAAAGAAGAAATAAAAAATATGCCAGCGGCACAGGTTGAAGACATGGTTGCTCAAAAAAGAGCAGAACGACAAAAACAAAAAGAACTAAAAGAGGCACAAACGGCACAGGCAGTCGAAACACCTGCACAAAAAGAAGAAGCTCCTCCGGTAGCACGAGATGACGAACAAACTCCTACTGCCACGGTAGTACAGATGCAAAGAAACGCTGCCAACGCCGCAGAAACCCAGGCTCCTGCCGAGGACTCCCCAGATCTTGCAGCCGCAGCATAAACATGTTACAATCAGTTCCCGTATTCATTAATTTTATTTTATGGAAGATACAATTTTTACCGACGACAATTTTCAGGAGGAAGTGTTAAACTCACCAATTCCAGTATTTGTAGATTTTTGGGCGCCTTGGTGTGGACCATGTCAACAAATGGGGCCAATGGTAGAGGAATTGGCTGCAGAAATAGATTCGAGTAAACTCAAAATCGGCAAAATGAACTGTGACGAAAATTCACAAACTCCAGGCAAGTACAATATTATGAGTATTCCTACCTTTCTTATTTTCAAAAATGGTGAGGTAGTAGGAGAAGAAATGGGTGGTATGCCCAAAGACAAGCTCAAGGCTTTTATGGAAAAACACATGTAATGAAAAATGCCCCCAAAAAGGGGCATTTTATACTGTGTAGAAACTGTGTAAAACTTGGTTTGATTAAAACCAAAAAAAAGAGTATAATTATCACAAATCAAACAAACATTGCCAATGGGAAAAATTTACCTAAAGGCAAAAAGAAAAAAAACTTCTCTTCTCTGTTGTTGCAACAGCAGGGGGGAACAACGAGCTCGGAAACAGCCCTCTGCAGGGGCTGTTTTATTTTTCCTCACCATACTTGACGGTGGTTGACTGTTTTAGGTACACTACTGTGTACTTACTTCTATTTGTATTGCATATGAATAATCCATTTGAAAATGCCATGAAGCAGCTTTCTTTGGCAGCCTCTACACTCAATCTTGATAAAAATATTTTGGCAGAGCTCCAGCAGCCAAATCGTGTGCTCACCGTATCTATCCCTGTAAAAATGGATAGTGGAGAGGTCAAAGTGTTTACGGGATTTCGAAGTCAATACAACAATGCCTGTGGCCCATACAAAGGTGGTATTCGCTATCACTGGAATGTGAGTCTCGACGAAGTAAAAGCTTTGTCATTTTGGATGACCATGAAGTGTTCTGTGGTGGGTATTCCACTTGGTGGTGGCAAAGGTGGTATTATTGTTAATCCCAAAGAACTTTCCGAAGCTGAACTCGAACGTCTCTCTCGTGGTTACATTGGTCAAATCTATAAGTACCTTGGCCCAACACAAGATGTGCCTGCACCAGACGTATATACCACACCACAAATCATGGGCTGGATGCTCGATGAATACGAAAAGTTGGTGGGGCAACATGCACCAGGAATGATTACGGGCAAACCCCTCAGCCTGGGTGGTTCTGCTGGACGTGGATTTTCTACTGCGCAAGGTGGTGTGTATGTAACCAAAGAAGCAGTCAAAAAAATGGGATGGAATGCGAGTGACGTGACTGTGGCAGTACAAGGGTTTGGCAATGCTGGAAGTTTTATGGCGAAAATTTTGGCCCATGAAGGATACAAAATTGTTGCTGCGAGTGACTCCAAAGGTGGTGTGATGAATATGAATGGTCTTGATGTCGCCGCACTTGAATCACACAAAGAACAAACTGGTTCTGTGGTTGGCTTTGCTGGCAGTGAAGCGGTGAGCAACGAAGCATTGCTCGAACTCGGTGTCCACATTCTTGTTCCAGCCGCACTTGAAAATGTTATTACTGGTGAAAATGCCGCACGTATTCAAGCCAAGATGATTGTAGAACTTGCCAATGGCCCAGTCACTCCAGAAGCCGATGAAATTTTGCACAGCAAAGGAATTTTGTTTGTACCAGATATTTTGTCCAATGCCGGTGGTGTGACCGTCAGTTATTTTGAACAAGTACAAAATGCTTCCAATTACTATTGGACCGAAGAAGAAGTTTTGGCAAAACTTGAAACAATCATGGTGCGTGCCTTTAATGAAGTCTGGGCAACCAAAGAAAAATATAATGTGAATATGCGTGTAGCTGCATTTGTCCGGGCAGTAGAAAGAGTCAGCGATGCCATGAAGGCTCGTGGATAATACAAAAATAAAAAAGATCCCTCATAGACAGGGATCTTTTTCTTCCTCTGGGCTCGACAAAGCCTAGGGGAAGAGTCTCTCGGGGGTGGCGAGGGGACTTATTCCTCGCCCGGTAGTCGCAGTCGTCGTGGGTCACGCTTGTTGCGTCGTGAAATTCCCACGCTGAGCAGAACTCCAAACACTGCCGCTGCGGTCAACAAAAACGTGACCGCATCTTCGAGAGACGTGAAATGCATGGTGGCAACCACCATAGCTTGGCTCCCTCCTTTTGAGCCAGTCGTACACTATACTATTTTTCTCTCTCTGTCAAGCCAAAAAAGCCAAAACTCTTGCAATTTTAGAGAAAATTTTGTATCATACCGGGTATATTTTTGACACCAAATTCTGATATGAGAGACTTTTTAAAGCAGATTATTCGTGAAGCGGGGGATATTGCCAAACCTTATTTTTATCAAGGAGTAGAAATTCAAACCAAAGCAGATAGCAAAGACTTTGTTACGATAGCTGATTTAGCAGTAAGTGAATTTTTGGTAAAGCAAATTCATTCCAAGTATCCAACGCATCATATTAAAAGTGAAGAGCTTACCGAAGATATCAATGCAGCTGAGACTGAATATGAATGGGTGATTGATCCCATTGATGGCACGAGAAATTTTGCAATTGGTATTCCAGTCTGGGCAGTGATGATTGCTGTTTTGAAAAATGGAACCATGCATATGGCTGCGGTATACCATCCAATTTCTGATGAACTTTTTTTTGCTGAGCAAGGAGTGGGTGCATTTGTGAATGACAAAAAAATTATGGTGAACAATACAGATACCCTTGAAAAAGGGTATGGGATAATGTTTCGTTGTTCTCCTTTTGGTTTATATGGTGATTATTTTGAAAAATACAGAGCAGCCGTATCAAATTTTGCTCTGAGTACCAATGCTGCCATGTCAAACTTTGGATGTGCAGGAATGCTGTCGTATATTGCAAAAGGATCAATTGATTTTGCATTTGGAAATGCTGGCCTTGATTGGGACTTACTTCCAAATTTATTTATTTGTGAACAGGCTGGTGCTGTGGTAAGTGATAGTCATGGCAATCCATGGAAACGCGGCAGACAAGATTATGTTATCTCAAATCCACTTCTCCACAAAAGAGTTTTGGATATGGTAAATAATAATTTAGAATAAACTTTTTTTGGACTTATTTTATGAATCAATACAACCCCAAAGAAATTGAACCAAAGTGGCAAGCAGAGTGGGAAAAGCAAAACCTGTATAAGACACCCACCAATGTTACTCCCGAAAATAAAATGTACATCCTCCCACAGCTTCCATACCCTTCAGGAAGCGGTCTTCACGTGGGTCATGCCGAAGTGTACACAGCGTGTGACATTTATGCGCGCTATCAACGTATGATGGGCAAAAAGGTGCTCCAGGTGATTGGCTGGGATTCTTTTGGTTTGCCTGCTGAAAATTATGCGATTAAAACCAATGTACATCCACGCGTGAGTACTAACGCTGCCATTGATAACTTTCGGAGTCAAATCAAAGGCCTCGGAATTTCAGTTGACTGGGACAGAGAAGTGGGGAGTCACAATAGTGATTATTACAAATGGACACAGTGGTTTTTTCTCCTCATGTACAAACAAGGTTTGGCATATCGCAAAAATCAAAATGTAAATTGGTGTGATAGTTGTAAAACTGCGCTCGCCAACGAACAGGTGACTGGTGAAGGAAAATGTGAACGCTGTGACACGGTTGTGGTGCAACGCCCCATGGAACAATGGTATTTAAAAATCACTGACTACGCTGACAAACTTCTTGAAGGACTTGATCGCATCGACTGGCCCGAAGAAACCAAAATGCGCCAGCGCAATTGGATTGGACGAAGTGAAGGTGCAGAAGTTGATTTTCCTGTTTTGCAAACTGCCAAAAATATTCGAGTGTTTACCACACGCCCAGATACTATTTTTGGTGCAACGTATTTGGTGGTTGCTCCAGAACATGCTTTGGTTCCCGAATTGCAATCTTTGATCACGAATTGGGATGAAGTAAAAAAATATATTGATGAAACAAAATTGAAAACAGACATGGATCGTCAAACCCAAAAAGAAAAGTCAGGTGTTGAACTCAAGGGCCTCAAGGCTGTAAATCCTGTTTCAGGTGAAGAGATTCCTGTGTGGATGGCAGATTATGTGTTTGCATCCTACGGAACCGGTGCGATTATGGCTGTGCCTGCGCATGATGAGCGGGATTTTGAGTTTGCAACGAAGTTTGGTTTAACAATTCGTCAAGTGGTGAAAGGACCCGATATGGAAATTACCAACCAACCTCACACCGGATCTGGTCACCTCACAAATTCAGATTTTTTGAACGGTCTTTCTGTGGAAGAAGCCAAAAAGAAAATCATCGAACACCTCGAACAACGTGAAATCGGCACCCGCAAAGTGCAATACAAACTCCGCGACTGGTCTGTGTCTCGCCAGCGTTTTTGGGGTGCACCGATTCCGATGCTTCATGTTGAAAATGTTTCGCCAGAATTATTGGAACAATACCAACAGGCACCAAGTTCAGTGTTGCAACTTCATGCATGGGGAAGTAGTCCTGCTGATCATTTTCATCCATGGCTTGGAGAAAAGTTGAGAGCAAAAAACATCAACGTTTCTACGCCTGAACTTCCCGAAGCAAATTTACCCGTCTTTGAAAAATGGCAAGCTGTTGCAGAACCAGTAGTCGGAGATGGAAATAGTATTGTTATTGGACGATCACTCAGTTGTTGGAATGCTTTAAAATTAGCAGAGACTCACAAATTGCGTAAGCTTGTGCTCATTGCACCGACTTTGCCAACAGATATTTGGTACACCAACATTCGTAATTTTTGTGATGGAGACAACATGTGGGAGATGCTCAAAACATTCATGAGTACTCCTGTTGATTTCCAAAAAGTGCAAGAAAATGTAGGTGAAGTTGTGGTTATTCTTTCTACTACTGATCCATACATTGATCTGGCTTCTACCCAACAATTTTTCAATCAGCATTTGCCTTTTGCACGTGTTACACGTATGCGCAATGCTGGGCACTTTGGTGCGCAAGATGGTTTTGTAGAATTCCCTCAATTATTGCAAGAAGTTCTCGCGCCAGTTCGCATGGATTTGAAAGCACTTCCCGAAACAGACCTTCCGGTCATCCTCCCCGACGACGTCGACTTCAAACCAACCGGTCAATCTCCACTCATGTATGCTGAATCATTCAATGCAGGAGTCGAAGAAAAATATGGCAAAGGTTGGAAACGTGAACCGGACACCCTCGACACATTCATGTGTTCATCATGGTATTATTATCGTTATCTTGATCCAAAAAATGATGGTGCGTTTGCTTCCCCTGAGGCTCTCAAAACATGGATGCCAGTAGATTTCTATCTTGGCGGAGAAGAACATGTGAATGGACATTTGCTCTACTCACGTTTCTTTACCAAAGTTTTGTACGATGCTGGTTATATCACCTTTGACGAACCATTTACCAAAACTCGTCACCAAGGTCTTATTCTCGGCGAAGACAATCGCAAAATGAGTAAACGATGGGGGAATGTGATCAATCCAACGGATGTGATCAACGAATACGGCGCAGACACCATGCGCGTGTATGAAATGTTCATGGGTCCACTCGAGCAAACCAAGCCTTGGAATACGGACAGTGTCAAAGGCGTACGCAGATTTTTTGATCGTGTGTGGAAATTGCAAGAAAAAGTGACTGCATCAGCAGCACCTTCATCCGAAGCCGAACGAACCGTTCACCTCACTGTCAAAAAAGTTGGTGAAGACCTATCAAATATGCAATATAACACAGCGATTGCCAAAATGATGGAACTCGTCAACGTGCTCAGCAAAGAAGAAACTATTGCACCGGAACACTTTGAACTGTTTATCAAAATTTTGGCACCATTTGCACCACATATTGCCGAAGAAATGTGGGCAAATCAAGGACACACCGATTCTGTAACGATTCAACCATTTCCAACTCATGATGCTGCAAAAATCGTCTCAGATACACTCACGATTGTGGTGCAGGTCAATGGCAAGGTTCGTGCCAGTCTCGAAGTTGATGCAAATATTACTGAAGAAGATATTACAGCACAAGCAATAGCACAAGAAAATGTTCAAAAATTTCTCGATGGCAAAACTCCTCAAAAAGTGATTTATGTCAAAGGAAAATTAGTGAGTATTGTAGTGTAAAACTTATACACACAACAACCCGGTTCACCCCCGGGTTTTTTGTTTTAGAAAGTGTAAAAAAATGGTATAATAAATAAAATATTTTCTATGCAAATTTCTCAAAAACAAAGAGCAGTTGATGAGTTACTCAGTGAGTTTGATAGTGAAATGAACCGTTTACGTCACAAATTTCACGCTGTACTCAAGAAATACGAGGAACATCGTGTTGAACATTTGAAAAATATCATCAGCAACATCCAATCACTCTAATCCCAACCTGCTTTGGTGCAGGTTTTTGTCTATGCCAACAGACCAAGAAGAAAAAATTAGAGAAGTTGATCTAGAAAGTGTCGACGAAAAGAAAGTTGAGCCAGTTGAACTTACCGATAAAGAGAAACTCTCAGAAGCCGAATCTCACATTACCGATCAAGCCGCAGACCTGCGCGCTCAGCTTCGTCATGCCCTGGAGTCACTCCCGGGTATGTCCGAAGACCATGATACGGTACGTGAACTCGAAGAAATCAAAGCAGAGCTCGCTCGGATTGAAAATTCGTTTCTCGGTAGAGTAGGAAAATTCTTATCGGCACCGATTGAAACAGTAAAAAATTGGCAGGAACAAAAAAGACAGCAAGAATTGTCTGTGACAGATAATCCAAAAATCATTAGAGAACTTGAAAACAGAGTGAAAAAAATGATAAAACAGTACTCTCAAAGAAAACATTCTGATCCAAAAAGCTTCCCGTTGGCCGAAATACAGAGCATACACGCTATTTCAATACAGGCCCAAAGAGAGAATACTACATTATGGCGACAGGTAGATAAACCTATAAGAGATATATTGAATCAACAAATAATGGATCTTCTGGGAAGTCATGGTCTTCATAGAATTTCTATTGAGACAGATGAAAAGGTTCGTGAACACATGCTTGACCAAGTTCTTTTGCTTTGGCAAGCTTCTCCTGACCAAAATGTCGAAACAGCCAAAATGATTGAAAAAGCTATTCAAATACATTTTAGAAAAAAAGAAGAAGTTTTACTTTACTCAGAGTCAAAACAATCAGCAAAGAGGCTCATCACTGAACAAAAAAATGCATTTTTGAAACAGTATCCAGATATTTATGCTATTACTGTTATTGATCTTAATACCCCTGCTCCACACCAACGAAAGGGCAGCTACGACGAGCAAGTAGAAGTTCTCAAGAGATTACGTGATATTCCTCAACGAAATGCAGTGGTGGCTGAGTTTGTTCTCGAAGATTATTCCTCCGAGGGACTCAATCCGGATTATATTGATGACCAAACTCGAGTTCAACTTTTTGAAGCATACTACCAGTGGAATCCCAAAGAAATAATTAACCATGCTGATGTTTTTTATAAAGAAATAGGAGCGCTCCCTGCAAAAAAGAAAATTGAACTCATTAAAAGGGTTTTTGCTGCTGTGGGTAGAGGGTGTCTTCCTTTGTCAGACAAATTTTTAAGCTATGTGTCTATTACTTCAGACGAATATGAAATTCTAAAAGACAATCTGGCTCTTCAGTTATATAATTCACATGAACAGATAGAAGCAGCAATGGCAGCCAATAGAGCAGACTATCCATTTTCCACTCTTCTCAATGGTGAACTGTGGGGCGTAACTCCAGAAGAAAAAAGAGAATTTTTTGAAAATCAAAAGGTATCTCAGGACTCCTCTCGAAGTAACCTTCATACCTATCGAACAAGGATTCAGTTTTTTGAATCCATTTTATTGTACAAAGAAAAATTTCCAGAGTTTACAAAAGAAGAAGTCGAGAACGCTCTGAGAGAATGGTGTCTTCTTTTTTTGGAACAAATCAAAGCGTTAGTTGTTGACCCTGGCCTCGTTGTGAACCCTGAATATGAAAACAAAAAAATAGAATTTTTTTCTCCAATACTTGCATCACCAGCGATCAGCAAAGAAACAAAAGAATTTTTACGTAGAGAGTATGCAAAATCATGTTTATTTTTTGAACCAATTGTTAGACAGTTTAAAAATACTTATGAAGGGTATCACCAACATGGTTATTCTCGTCGTACTAAAAAAACAACTGGTGAGGTTGCCTTTTTTAAAGAATTTTTTGGTATAGAAATTGACAAAAATTCAGAAGCTTCATTTAAAGAGTTACTCCAAGGGTTTCTTAAACTTGAAAATCCAAAATTTTGGTTTCAACTCCATCTTTCATTGCGTTCCTATGAAGATTCTTTTGCCTCACCCAAAGAATGCTCAGATATTCGCAAAGAAATTATAGAAAAAATGCTCGCAACAGGTGATACTGCGGTAGCACAAATGATTATGAATCAGATTAAAGTGGGTAATGAGTATAGTCTACAATTAGGACCAGGACACTTTGAACGAATTTGTAAAATGATTTTGCCTACTACAGATGAGGCAAGTGTAAATATTATTTACAAATCCACACAGAGTGCAGGGTATAATGGACATACGTGGATGCATTGCACTTTTTCATCCCAAGAGCAACAAATTTTAAAAAAGAGAATAGCTGAAGTAGGAAGCTCAGCTCTGCTCATGGATATACTTGGTGGACTTGGACATCAAAATCAAAATGTTGAATTTTCACGAGAAGACGACTCTCTTTTTGTCCGTTCTCTTTTAGAAAGAGGAACTGCTGAAAATTTACTTATTATACTTCGAAGCACGTATGGTAAAAATAAGGTTGATAATGAACTCATACCCCAAATAGTTCAAAGAATTATTGACTCTCAAGAAGTATCTGTTGTAGAGATACTGTTAGATACTTCATTTAGTGATACAAGACTTACCGAATACCGTCAAAAAATAGCCGACGCTCTGGTTCCTATCTGTACCGATGGTATGGCTGCAAGACTCATTTTTTGGCACCAGGAAGCAGGCGTGATTGAGCTTACTCCTGATCAAGAACAAACCTGTTTGGCACGTTATATTGGTCAAAGTAACAACCTAGAGATTGTATCTTCAGAAAAGCAGCCCGAAGACCATTTGAGTATTAAGCACCGTGTCAATAATTATACAGAGTCAGAATTTTTATTTAAAACAGGCGGCAAAGAAAGCTGTGAAATCTATGTAAATAAATTTAAGTCTGCTCTCCAAGAAGCAATCGAAAATCCAGAGCAACCATTTGACTGGTCACTCTGTTACAGAATGCCTACTGATGTTGCTTTGAAGATGCGGGAATCCTTGCTCAGAAGAATGACTTTGCTTGAAGAACAAGGTGGTAAAGTTATTGCCGATATTATAAAAAAACATTTGAATACTGACAGAGATTTTGACTTTGCCTGGGCACAAGTAGGAGAAATAGCAAAGCACATAAAAAAAGCAGAGGAAGTAACAGGAGCAAAAGAAAATTTCAGAATTCTTTCTCCTCAAGATAAAATTCGTTCTATTTTATCTATGATTGGAGCGCAAGAAGCTCTGGCCAATAAAAATTTACGTTTGCGTTTATTTCACATCTTTGAACAGTCTCCACTGGCTTGTAGTGCAGAAATTCTTAAATCTTTCCCTGAAGCTACATATCCAGTACTTCACCTCCTAGCAAATAGTTTTAATTTTAGTGTGAAAGAAGCACAAGAGTTTTCAGGCCACATGTTTAGTGGACAAGTACTCAAGAAACAGACAGATAAAGACAGATTTTTATATTTTTTAGTTGAAATGCATGAGAAAATAGATCAAGATAAGATCACTCGTGAAGGGATACAAGCAAATGATATAAGAAATTTTGTCAATCGATCGACTCCTCTTATGGAAGCAGTCCCTGAGTGTAAGAAAAAAGTTTTTGAAATGAGTCAACTCCTCAGAAGTTGTTCCTTTTTGCAAGGTTCATTTTTTCGTCAGGGACTCACTCTCATGAATAATAAACTTTTGGAAGTACACCAAAATTATGGTAACTTTTTGAATGCAAAAAAACAAGAATGGTCAGAGCCCCTGCAAGCTGAGATAGTGGCACTTTCAGCAGAACTACAAACTGTGCAAGATGACGAAAAACAATACAAAAAAGTTGAACAAAAAATAAGAAAAAAACAATCTCAAATAGCACGTGGTCCTGAAGGTCGTGATTTGGCAGAGCACAAAAAGCAAGCGGCTCAGGTGCTACAGCAGCAACTAGAGCAAGTTGTCAATGAATTCTCAGATCTTGTACCAAAATTGTTTGCCGAAAAGTGTGGAGTTGAACTTAGCAAAGAAGAAGTCAATCGTTTTCTTGAAAGATTCAAAAATCCTCAGTTGGTAGTAGTGTACTTAGCAAAATTGGAAGCATACCCTCACCAACGTGCCTTGTTTCAAAAATTCATTGAAGCAGTAGCCAAAGGAAATCTTTCACACGTAAGATATGAACACCGAGAACATTTAGATAAAGTTTTCAACGGAGACGCACGTTTAGAAAAATTGTGGAAAATGGACTCACGACTCTCCCACAAAGGAGAAGTGACGGATACTTCAGAAAATAGTGAAATGATGGTAAAACAACGTGTCAAAGAATTTATTACCGAAGCTATTCGTCATAGTCACGTTGAAGGTGAATTTAAAGAAGTTATGGAACAGTACTTAGAGAGTACTGATATCGAACGCGCCAAAATAAGAAAAGTTTGGCAAGACAAAGTTGCCGCTTTTGAAAAAGAAAAAAATCTGAGTGCTTCAGAAAAAACAGCAGTGGCTTTGTACAACACAATGAAACTTTTGTCACTCAAAGTGGAGCAATTCAAAGAAGGAATAATAAAAGAAAAAACTTCGACTGGCATGCAAGAAAAGAAAATATCTGAATTACTGGCAGAAATAAAAGCAGCGTTTACCGAAGGCTCACAATTTTTACAAGATGTGAGTGATATGGAAACCGTCATTGGAGAACTCCAAAAAGAAAAACCAGCAGTGCAAAATACCACTGCTGGACTCTATGCTGAAGAAACCGAAGACCCTGACCTTATGTTACGTATGGGAACTGATGTGGTTGGTTCCTGTCAGAATGTGAACGGTACTCCAAGTCTCAACCGAAATCTTATTTCTTACTTAATGGATGGCAAAGTAAAAACAGTGGTAGTTCGTGATGCAGCCGGCGATATTGTTTCTCGTGCCATTATGAGAATTTTGTACGATGAAGAAGCGGAGAAACCTGTTATTAACATGGAACACAGCTATCACCGCAGTGACGCTTCTGTTCAAACCAGTAATGAACTGTTATTCCGTCTCGCTCAAGAAAAAGCAACCAAAATGGGCATAGATTTGGTGGTATCTGCCAAATTTCGACCCAACCAAATCCTTCCTCCGTACGATGGACAACTCGTATCCTACGGTGGACCTGGAGATACCGAGTACGTGGATACCATTGGCGGAAGTCACGTAAATCAAAAATACACTATCCCTGGTGAGAAAGTGTACTGGGTAAGTCTAAAAAATACAAAAGAAAACTTAGAACTTGATTCAACTCCCAACTACGACTGGCAAAGTAACGCTGCCTAATACCCCAACTTCCAAACTGCATTTTTTCCTTCAACCGTTCCCAAAAAAAAGATTTGACGACTACTGGTATCAACACTCACGCGTTCAATATTTTCGGCGGAAACAAGTTCGTGAGTGATATAGTATCGAGGATGAAATGTATACAGTTTATTTTGGGTAGCAATCAGCAAGGTGCCACTTTTGGTCAGTGGTATAACTGACATAATATCGTCACTGAAACGATTGATAAGTGTCGCGGTGCCTTCTGGAGACAAAGCCCACAGTTCACCATTTTGCCATGCTAAGTAATAGTCTTGGTCTTTGACCATGGATATATGCGAAAGGGGGAGTTCATTTTCTTCTACCGTACCATCTTCTTTGAGTACCATCATAACCAAATTACTTCCGTTGGTTGCCAGAATTCTGTTTTGATTGGTTTGCAAAAATGAAGTGATACTTTGTTTGATAGGTACAGAAAAAACTTCAACTCCATTTTTGTATTTACTCAGTGTATGATCTGCATACTGCCATAGAATATTTTGATTTTCTGCGTACCAAGAGGTAGTAGATGGCGTAACATCAAAAACCGTACGGAGTGAATTTAAATCAATTCTTTGAATTTGTGTACCTTCTTGCAACAGAAGTGCGGTAGAAAGTAACCCTTCTTCCCATTGAAATATTTGGTTTGCCTCACTCGAGGTACTATTGGTTTGTATGAGGGTTGGATTCAGTGGATTGAGCAGCATGATGTTTTTTTCATTTCCACGTACTGATTCAATACGTATCAATTCACCACTTGGTGACCACTCAACTTGAGGTGGTACCTTGGGAGAGAGAATTTTGGTGATAAAAGTTTCTTGCGAAAGAAGTGGGTTGTAGAGCGACAATTCAAAATTTTCTCCCTGTTTTCGCAAAAGCAAAAGAGCATTTGCACTTGGAGACGCAAAAAAACGAACAATATTGTTGGCATTTGTTATTGCCATTTCAGGTTTTTGCTGAGGAAACAAATCAATATCGTGGAGATAGGTGGTTTGATTGCTCACCAAAGAAATATTTTTTTCCCAAGTGAAGTATCCGTCCTTTTCAATTTTTATGTGATAATTCCCAGGCAAAACATTTGGTAAACGCACTGGGGGGAGAGTACTGAGGGTGATACCATTCATTGAAATAGTAACGTCTCGGGGGGTGGTTTCAATACTCAGGGC
The DNA here is from genome assembly GCA_964566225.1 of uncultured Gammaproteobacteria bacterium. GTDB lineage: Bacteria > Patescibacteriota > Patescibacteriia > Magasanikbacterales > UBA922 > CAYTKU01. The sequence goes on along the minus strand of CAZMHV010000001.1, from coordinate 182,495 downwards.
TCCTCCATGGATAAGGGTTTTTTCTTTGAAATCATAGGTATATCCACGGGCATACATCACAATAACAGGAGTCAAAATCAAAAAGACACTCAGCAAAGTCAGCATAATAGCCACCCGAGTTTTGCGTGAAAGAGGATAGGGGAGGGGAGGAATTGGTTTTTGTGGCTTATTTGACATAAAAATATATGGGTAGACAGACAAAGCAATATACGATACAATAATACCGTACTTTAGCCATTTTTGCAATTTTTTTCTCTTATGCCTTATTATAAAATTCAAGGTGGACAAAAACTCGGAGGTGAGATTGTAGTTGGTTCAGGAAAAAACTCTCCCGTAGCACTTTTGTGTGCGACTCTTCTTATTGAAGGAAAAACCACTTTTCGAGAAATGCCCAAGGTAGAAGAGGTCTTTCGCATGATTGAGATTTTGGAAAGCATTGGGGTCAAGGTGACTTGGGGAGACAAACAAACTTTGGAAGTTGATGCCAGTGGTCCTCTTTTGATGGAAAAAATAAACAAGCAGGTGTGTAGTAACACTCGTGTATCTATTTTGCTCCTCGGAGCTTTGGCTGCACGAAAAAAGACTTTCAAATTGTATAAGACAGGTGGATGTAAACTTGGTGCTCGAAGTATTCGACCACATACCTTGGTACTGGAGCAGTTTGGTATCCACGTAGAGTCCAAAGATGAGTACTACGATGTAAAAAATGATCCACTGAGGGCTGCCTATATTGTCATGTATGAGTCCGGAGATACCCCAACCGAAAATGCAGTGATGGCAGCCGTGCTGGCCAAAGGCACTACTACACTCAAAATGGCATCGGCCAATTATATGGTACAAGATGTGTGTAACTTTTTGGTACAAGCAGGTGCCAAAATTTCTGGTATTGGTACGACAACACTGGTCATTGAAGGCGTAAAAAAACTAAAACCAGTGAGTAACTACTATATGGTTCCAGATCCAGTTGACGCTATGGCCTGGATTTCACTGGCAGTGACTACTAAATCCAAGATGACCATAAAAAATTGTCCTCTTGAATTTTTGGAACTTGAACTTGAAAAACTCCGTGTAATGGGACAAAAATTTACCCTTATCAACAGACGAAAATCCAAAAGTAAATTTTTTGATGTGGCAGATGTGGTCATTGAACCCTCTACACTCAAAGCACTCCCTGATAAGATTTATGGTCGACCATTTCCTGGTTTAAATATTGATAGTCTCCCTCTGTTTGTTCCTATTGCCACGCAAGCCAAGGGTCAAACATTGGTACACGACTGGCCATATGAAAATAGAGCGGTGTATAGCCTTGAATTTCAAAAACTCGGTGCCAACGTGATCCTCATGGACCCACACCGTTTGCTCGTACAAGGACCTACCAAGCTCATAGGCAACGAAGTTGTTTGTCCACCTGCTATCCGTCCCGGCATGGCCTTACTCATTGCTATGTGCGCCGCCAAAGGGACTTCCATTTTACGAAATATTTACCCAATTGAACGAGCATACGAAAATTTAATTGAACGTTTGCACAGTATAGGTGTAAAAATTGAACGTATAGATTAATTTTTCAAAATTTCATTTCACATCTTTTATTTCACCTATGGAATCACATTCCAAAAAGAAAATTTTTATAGCCGTTGCCCTTATCAATATAGTCCTGGCATTTGTACTTGGATTTTTTGCTGGCACCACTCACAATATTCAAAAACAACTCACCGATAGCAGTGGTAATGTTGAAATTACCAAAGTACTCGATTTGTATTCCAAAACTCGCTCCAGCGAAGTAAAGTTTGATCAATTTTGGCAAGTGTGGGATATGGTCAAAAAAAGTTATGTTCATCAACCCGTTGATGAAACAAAACTTTTTTATGGAGCGATCCAAGGAATGGTAGCTGGTCTCGAAGACCCCTATACCGTATATTTTCCTCCTAAAAAGGCCGAAGAATTTGCTGGAGATCTTTCTGGTAAATTTGAAGGCATTGGTGCTGAAATTGGTAAAAAAGACAATCTCCTTACCATTATTGCACCACTTCCTGGTTCACCTGCCGAAAAAGCTGGAGTAAGGCCAGGAGATAAAATTTATGCTATTGATAAAAAAGATGCCACCACTCTTGAAGTAGAAGAAGCGGTCAAAATGATCCGTGGTGAACATGGTACTGAAGTAACCTTGACCCTGAGCCACGAAGGGCCCGAAAAAATGCAGGATATTGTCATAAAACGAGATAAAATTGTGGTTCCGACAGTAGTTTGGGAAAAAAAAGACAAGGGAGTAGCATACCTACGGGTGAGTATTTTCAATCAAGAAACCATGGAACAATTTCGCAAAAGTGTTGCTGAAATCTTGGCTATTCACCCAACAGGATTGATTTTGGACATGAGAAGTAATCCAGGTGGGTACTTGGATACTTCGGTAGCAGTAGCGAGTGAATGGATCAAAGAAGGAGTCATTGTGCGTGAACGATTCAATGATAAAACAGTAAAAGAATACACCAGTATAGGAAATCATCGATTTTTGGGAATTCCTACCGTAGTATTGGTTGACGAAGGGACCGCTTCTGGATCAGAAATTGTAGCAGGAGCACTTCAAGATTATGGGCTTGCTACCTTGGTAGGCAAAAAAACGTTTGGAAAAGGATCTGTACAAACCGTTGAACCACTCGATGATGGGTCAGCTCTGAAACTCACCATTGCAAACTGGTTTACTCCCAAAGATCGTGCTATTGATAAACTCGGTGTTACTCCAGATGTTGTTATAGAGGGTGATCAACTCAAAGAAGACAAAAAAACCCCCAAAGGATACCGTGATCTCGGTATAGAAAAAGCAATGGAAATTTTAACTACAAAAAAATAATATGTTTGGAGGAATTGTAGTACACGGAGATGGATTAGGTAAAGGCTTGGGATATCCCACAGCCAATCTTAATATTGCTCCACGTGTTACCAAGTGTAAAGATGGTGTCTATGCTGCCAAGGCATATTTACGAAAAAAAGAATATAAGGCAGCTCTTATCATTCAAGAAGATGTAAAAAAAGTAGAAGCCTACTTATTTGATTATGAAGGTGAAGACTGTTATGGTTTATATATGGAAATTGAGCCAGTCCAAAAAGTAAGTGAAATTGAAGTCTACGAATCAGAAGAAAAACTCAAACAAAAAATAGAACGAGATATTGAAACCATACGACAAATATTTTAATACTATGTTCACAGGAATTATATCGCAGCTTGGACAAGTAGAGGCTCTTGAAGGAAAAAATTTAGTTCATATTCGTATTCGTTTACAAAAAATTCTTAAGAAATGTAAGATCGGATCGAGTGTGTCAGTCAATGGTGTCTGCCTCACGGTCACCAAAATTCAAAAAAATGTTTTGTTTTTTGATATCATGCAAGAAACCTTACGAGCTACCAATATATCACGAATCAAAGTAAATGATATGGTTCATATTGAACCATCGGTAACTTTTGGTGACGAGGTGGGAGGACACAGAGTCTCTGGACATGTAAGTGATGTCGCTACGGTATTGCGTATAGACAAACAAAAAGAAAATGTCAAAATGATTTTTCAAGTAAAACCTGTTTGGATGAAATATATTTTTGACAAAGGTTTTTTGGCAATCAATGGCTGCAGCCTTACCGTGAACGAAACCAATAAGAAAAAGGGGACCTTTGCGGTGTGGCTTATTCCAGAAACACTGCGGGCAACGACCTTTGGGTCTCAAAAAAAGGGAAGCAAAGTAAACATTGAAATAGATACGGATACAAAAATCATTGTCGATACGGTTCAAAATATTTACTCACTCAAAAAATAAATATGAAGACAACAGAATCATTGTTTCCAAAGCTCAATGGATCAAAACTCAAAATTGGTATTGTGGTTGCACGTTGGAACCAAGAGATAACCACCGGACTTACGATTGGAACACTCCAGGCGCTTGAAGAGTGTGGTGTTTTGGAAAAAAACATAACAGTAATTGATGTTGCTGGTTCATATGAACTTCCCTTTGCAGCCAAAACCATGCAAGAGAGCAAAAAGAAATTTGATGCTATTGTTGCGCTTGGCTGTCTTATCAAAGGAGAAACGATGCACTTTGAATATATTGCAAATTCTGTAGCACAGGGACTCATGGAACTCAATGTGGATGAAAAAATTCCAGTAGTTTTTGGAGTACTTACTTGCCTCAACCAAAAGCAAGCAACCACACGGTCAAAAGGAAAAAATAATCATGGTTATGGCTGGGGATATACTGCCGTTGAAATGGCTCTTTTAAAAAGTAAGATATAATTTTTATTTATTTTGTATACCTATGAAAAAAACTATTGGAATCATTATCTGCGTAGTAATTATCTTTCTTGCTTGGAAATTTTTGATACCCCTACAAAAATCAATACAACAAACGGAAAACAACTCATACCCAGAAGGAAACCCCTCTGCAGCAGAAACGTCTGTTACTATATTGCCTGCGCCTGCATTTCCTGTACATGAGCTCATTCACGTAAACTCATCTCAAGTAACTTCTCCACTTCCAAATCCACTTGTGTTAACAGGTGAAGCCAAAGGCAACTGGTATTTTGAGGCAAGCTTTCCTGTAGAACTCAAAAATAACGCCAATGTAGTTATTGGTACCGGGGTAGCACAGGCCCAATCAGACTGGATGACCACCAACTTTGTACCATTTACCGTAAGCATTACGTTTCCAGCACAACCTGCAGGCAGTACAGGAACATTGATTCTCAAAAAAGATAATCCATCGGGTGAACCAGCCAACGATGATCAATATGTGGTCCCAGTAACCTTTTAGGAATTTTATATGTAATAAAAAACAGCCTTGATACAGGCTGTTTTTTATTATTGTTTTTTCAATTTTTGTCCATCTTTGGTATCTTCTACCATATATCCCGCAAGGAGCATTTCATCACGAAGTTCATCACTGCGCTCAAAGTTTTTTTCTTCACGCGCACTCGCACGTTCACCGAGCAGTTTGAGGACAAATTCTGGAATAGGTTCTTCGGTCATTTTGGGTTGGTGCAAGTTGAGTCCGAGTACCTTATCAAAATGAATAATGGTTTCTATACTCAGAGTGCCTTCTTTGACACCATTCCATACCACAGCCAATGCCTCTGGCATGTTGAGATCATCATTGATCGCTGCCAAAAATGCGTCACTGTGGTGTTGGTCTTTGGCCACATGGTCAGGGATTTCAGCAATTTTACGGCGCAAGTTGTATAAACCATTCTGAGCAGCCTCAAGTGCTTCAAATGAGAATGAAAGTTGTTTACGATAATGCGCTAGAAGCAAAAAATAGCGGTAGGCGAGGGGATCAAAGCCTTTTTTGATAAGAAGTTCCAGTGTGAGAAAATTTTCATCAGATTTGGCCATTTTGCCACCATCAATGGTGAGGAACTCTCCGTGCATCCAGGTGTTGACCCAAGGAGTCAAACCCGTTGCAGATTCAGTTTGGGCAATTTCGTTGGTATGGTGCACAGGCTTGTGGTCAATGCCTCCACAGTGAATGTCAAATTGATTCCCTAAGTACTTGGTAGCCATGGCACTACACTCAATGTGCCAACCTGGGAATCCCATGCGTCCAAAGGCTTCCCATTCCATTTGTCGTTTTTCATTTGCCGGAGTAAATTTCCACAAGGCAAAGTCATGAGGATTTTTCTTTTCACCCATATCAATGCGTGCTCCAGCCTGAAGTTCTTGATTTTGCAAATCTACGAGCTTACCATAGTCCGGCACTTTGGTCGTGTCAAAATAAATGCCATCGCTGGTGGTGTAGGTAAAACCTTTTTGGGTGAGAGTTTCAACCATGGCAATTTGTTCAGGAATATGGTCCGTTGCCTTGCACCACACACTTGGTTCCAATATATTCAAATCCTGCATGTTTTCTTGGAACTTTTTGGTATAAAATTCGGCAATTTCCCAGGCAGTTTTGCCTTCACGTTTGGAACCCTTTTCCATTTTATCTTCACCGTTATCACCATCATCAGTGAGGTGTCCCACATCCGTGATATTCATCACATGATTCACATGGTAGTTGTTGTATTTCAAAACACGTTTCAAAATATCTTCAAACACATAGGTACGCAGGTTGCCAATATGTGCATAGTGATAGACCGTTGGTCCACAGGTATACAAACCTACCTCATGTTCGTGCAGGGGATGAAAAGCTTCTTTTTGTTTGGTGAGAGAGTTGTAGAGATGCAACATACAAAAATACTAAATCCGTTCCACCCAATGTGGATCGACTTCAACTTCTAACTCAAGAAATACTCTTCGGTTCAATGCTGCTTCAAGCTCACGCCTTGCCATCACACCAATTTCTTTAATTTTATTTCCCCCATGTCCAATAATAACTTTTTTGAAACGTTCCAAGTCTGTAAGAATACGTGCTTGAATCACAATCATTTCTTCTTTGGGAAGTGCTGCTTTGGCAATGGCAGCTGCCTTTCGCTGTGAACTATTTTTTTTCTTTTCGTCGAGAACTTTAGGAGCAGCTTTGGGAACCATTTTTTCTTCGACATTGTCTACTTCTACTGTAATAGAGTAGGGGACTTCTTTTTCAAAAACAGAAAATACTTTTTCACGGATCAGTTCTGCAATCCAAAAACGATTATCAATGTTGGTGAGTTGTTCATCCAAGTAAAATGGTTCACCTTCTGGCAAAAATTCCATTACTTTTTGTTTGAGTGGATCAATGTGTGAGGCACGAAGTGCAGAAAGTGAAAATGTAGCATCAAATTCTTTGGACCACTGTTCATAACTATCTTGGTAAGCACGGTCTTCTTTATGCAAGTCACTTTTATTGATAACCAAAATCTTGGGAATATCAAGGTGACGGATCATACCAAAAATACCACGTTCTTCTTGTCCAATATCACGAGTCGGATCAACTACATAAATAAGTACATCAATATCATTGAGAATATCTTCTACTTTGTGTTGGAGTTTTGCACTGAGACGACTTTTTTTGATTTTTAAAATACCTGGAGTATCCACAAATGTAGCCTGACCATTTGGCATATTCATAACTCCATGAATAATATGGCGAGTCATTTGAGGACGAAAACTGGTAGCCGCAATTTTGGTGCCGACCAATGTATTGAGCAGGGTTGATTTGCCCACGTTACTACGACCAATAAGGGCAACAAAGCCTGATTTTTTTACTATTGGTTCTTCTGTCTGTTTCTTGCCCATAGGGTTGATTCTTTGCTTAACAATTGAATTATTCTCTTATCCTACCACCCTCTTGCATAAATTTCAAGTTTTCTCTATACTAAAAGGAGAATTCACTCTCTGTCTTGCTTTGCAAACAGTAGAAATTTCGTTTGCTCCAAAGAATCTGAGCAAGCGCACTGCTTTTTTGCTCACTGGTTTATGAAAATCCTCCTCCTTCAAGATATCCCTAAAACTGGCCAAAAAAGTCAGGTTATTGAAGTTTCCGAGGGTTTTGGACGTCACTTGATCAAGCAAAAACAAGCCACTTTTGCTACTCCTGAACTGGTCAAAAAAGTAGAACAACAAAAAACCAAAGAAAAAGAACTGAGTGAAGCAGAACTCAAAAAACTTCAACAACTGGCTGCCAAGCTTGATGGTGAAGAAATCGAAATAGAAGCCTCTGCCCAAGATGGAGCTTTTTATGCTGCTGTGGGGGCTGGAGACATTGTTAAAGCAATCAAGGCTCGATTTGGCGTCAACCTGAAACCAGAACAAATCAAAATAAAACGTCCCATCAAAGAATCTGGGAGACACACCTGTTTTGTGGCCTTCAAACATGGACTCGAAGCAGAAATGAGTGTCCTCGTCTCCTAAAACCGGTCGCCTGAGGCGACCGGTTTCTTTTTTATATATTTCATGTTATAATTTTGTCGATCAATCTAATTATTTTTCTATGGCAAAACAACTCAAGCACAAATATATTTTCGTGGTTGGTGGTGTTCTTAGTGGAGTAGGCAAGGGAGTTACCTCTGCATCAATTGGTGCCATTATGAAAGCCAAAGGGTTTACTGCAACGGCCATCAAAATTGATCCGTACGTAAACATTGATGCTGGAACCATGAATCCAACCGAACATGGAGAAGTATTTGTGACTGACGATGGAGACGAAACCGATCAAGACATGGGAAACTACGAACGCTTTCTCGATGTTGATTTAAAATCTCCAAACTACATGACAACGGGCCGTGTGTATTTGAGTGTCATTGAAAATGAACGTGCCATGAAATACAAAGGACGTTGTGTAGAAGTGGTACCACACATTCCAGAAGAAGTAATTCGTCGTATCAAAACCGCAGCCAGTAGTCACAAGGCAGAGTTTACTATTATCGAAGTTGGTGGAACCGTGGGTGAATACCAAAATATTTTGTTCCTCGAAGCTGCCCGCATGATGAAACTTGAAGATCCAAACAGTGTTGCTTTTGTTTTGGTAAGTTATTTGCCAATTCCTTCACACATTGGTGAAATGAAAACCAAGCCAACGCAGCATGCAGCACGTGCCCTCAACAGTGCAGGTATTAATGCCGACATGATTGTGGCACGTGGTGCTATGGAAATGGATAAACCTCGCCGTGAAAAACTCGGAGTATTTTGTGGGGTACACAAGGATAATGTTATTTCTGCACCAGATGTTCCTTCTATTTACCAAATTCCAATGACGCTGGAGTCTCAAGATGTTGGCAACAAACTGCTCAAAATTTTTGGCATGAAAAACAAAAAAACTGATCTTTCTGCGTGGGAAGGATTTGTCGGCAAAATTAAAACTGCCAAAAAAGTCATGAAGATTGCCGTGGTGGGCAAATACTTTGGTACAGGAAACTTTACACTGGCTGATTCTTATATTTCTGTGATTGAAGCAGCCAAACATGCTTGCTGGTTCAACAATGCACAGCCAGAATTGTCTTGGGTTGACTCCGAAGAATTTGAAAAAAATCCTGCTTCAGTCAAAATGCTCAAAGATTTTGATGGAGTTCTCGTACCAGGTGGATTTGGATCACGTGGTATTGAAGGAATTATAAATGCGATTCGTTTTGCACGTGAAAATAAAATTCCATACCTTGGACTTTGCTATGGCATGCAATTGGCATGTATTGAATTTGTACGCAATGTACTTGGCAAAAAAGAAGCCCACACCATGGAAGTAAATCCCAAAACACCAGATCCAGTCATTCAAGTGAATCCATTTCAAGCACGCAATATTCAAGAAGGCAAATACGGTGGCACCATGCGTCTTGGAGCCTATGACTGTGCACTGCGCAAAGGCACCAAAACAGCCAAGGCCTATGGCGAAGATGTTATTTCTGAGCGTCACCGCCACCGCTACGAATTTAACAATACCTACCGTGAAGCCATGGACAGCGCAGGACTTGAAGTGGTAGGAATTAATCCTGAAACTGAACTCGTTGAAATTGTCGAACTCAAAAATCATCCATTTTTTGTAGGCACACAATTCCACCCTGAATTCAAATCTCGCCCCATGCGTCCACACCCATTATTCCGTGAATTTGTGAAGGCAGCCCTACTGGGGAAAAAGTCATAAAAAAAGCACTTGACGAAAAAGGGGAGATAGATTATACTACTCCCCATAATGCGCGCTTAGCTCAGTTGGTTAGAGCATCTCGTTTACACCGAGAGGGTCGTGGGTTCGAATCCCTCAGTGCGTACCAAACAGCCCTTGACAAAAGGGTTGTTTTTTGTTAGTATCTTTGGTCAACTTGGCTTTGGAAGAAAAAGTCTCTCAAAAGAGGGGGGTTTTCTTCCGGAGCGGCGTTTGGGGAAAATAGTCTCGCCCTCTGGGGTTCTTTTCAAAACAGCCTCCCCAGCTGTTTCTCTACCAGGAGTCAACGTGAACGATTCTCAGTATCGGACCCTCAACACCTTCTTCGTCTACGGCGCGGCCATCCTGGCCACGATTGCCATGGGGCTCATCTCCCGTGCCATCTACAGCAGGGTCAGCGTCTTCAGCCTCCTGATCGACGTCCACTGGTTGAACCTCTTCGGGTTCGCGTGCGCCTTTGCTTCTATAAAACATCTCAAGACAACTTGGGATGTTTTTGTTTTTGATGGTTGCATTTATAAAAATTTTGAGGTACACTCTGACTTTGTAATTGAAGAAAAAATTGGGTGGTGTCGGACCATCCTGTTGAAGTGACGCTGCGTCATAAGGAGTCGTATGCAGCGCCTCATTTTGGTGTCTGTTTGTGTCTCTTATGGTTGTGGAGGAGCCTACTACCACACTCAAGAGGTAACCAAAGACCACCAAGAAGCCCTCAAACGGATTCACCGTACAAACGAAGGACTTCAGCGAGACGGAGGATTTGTTGCTTGCTATCCGCAAAGCCAGATGGCTCACGGTCAAAGCAGTGCAGATCTCGTCAAAATCGCTGAATTTCATGCGTCACAGGGCTTTTTGGAGGCCATGGAAGCCTCTTCTCACCAAACTCTAGCCTCTGGCTACGAAAGCGCCCTTGTTGGACAGTGGGCGTGCTCATGCTTCAAAGGCTGGAGTTATGTGGTCCAAAAATAACGAAAGGAGGATGCACACCACCATCCACTTTTTTCTTCAAAAAGTTATAAGACAAGGTAGCGTTTGTAAGCGGTACCTTTTCTATTTTTCTCTCAACCAAAAGAATTTTGTTGTGGATAACTCACGTGTTGACACAAGAACGTATGTTCTCTATAATATATATAGAACGTACGTTCTCTTTACTTCTAACTTTTTTCATATGACTGACACCCTCTATGAGAAAAGAAAAACTCAACTCATCAAGTACTATCGCAAACAAAAACGTTTGCCCACGTACACGGAACTTGCCAATGTTTTTGGCATCACATCCAAAGGATCAGTGCATTCCTATGTCGAAAAATTTATTGAAGATGGACTCATGCGTAAGAGTGATGGAGGGACACTTATCCCTACCACAAAACTCTATGGCATCAGAGTGCTTGGTACTATCCAAGCAGGATTCCCAACCGATGCAGATGAAGTAGTTGATTTCGTTTCTCTCAATGACCTCCTCATACATGAACCAAGTGCCACCTATTTACTCACAGTAAATGGCGACTCTATGAAAGATGCTGGTATTGTAAAGGGTGATATGGTAATTGTGAACAAAAACAGTACTGCAAAACCAGGAAGTATGGTAGTTGCAGAGGTTGATCACGAATGGACACTGAAATACTTTATGAAAAAAGGAAACAAAGTCTTTTTACGAGCAGCAAATCCTAAGTATCCAGATATATATCCTCGCCAACAACTACGTGTAGGAGGAGTCGTTACAGGAGTAGTTCGTAAATATATATAGTAATCTTATTGGAACATAGCCAGTATCCAGTAAGCAGAAAAACTGCAGGCTTTATTCGTCATAGCTCTTTAGAGCAGAGATGAATAACAAATACAAACAAAAACAAATAATAGAAAGAAAGATCTATACAATTTTTCTTCACAAAAAGAGAGGAAAGGGGAAATGATGTTAGCTGACAGGCATAGCATCATTTTCCCCTTCCTCTCTTTTTGTTTATGAAAGAAAAAACCAAAAAAGTTTGTATTAAAGAGAGCAAAACAAAATATTACTGTGGACTTGACAAGGGAATATTTTTTCCCCTTGTGCCCTTTTTGGAGCTATGCTACAATACGGCTGTCCTGTCACCTTATTTATTTAGGTATATTTTTAATTTTATCTCTATGGAAAACACGGAGAACCACAGTCATGATCATCATGGACATGACCATCATCATGATGCACCAAAAAAAGGTGACTCAGTTTTAAACGCACTCAGTCCAAAACAAACCTTTATTTTAGGACTCAGTGGTGGATTTTTAATTTTGTGTACAATTGGATTTTTTGTATTGCTTTCAATGTATTTGAGAGGTGATATGCCAAAATCAGTAGCCAACAATGATGTTGCGGCTCCTTCTATTGTTGATGCTCCAGATGCCCCAAGTGGAGATATTGCTTTACGTGAAGTTGATGAAAAGCGTGACCATGTTTTGGGAAATAAAAATGCTAAAATTACTTTGGTTGAATATTCTGACTTTGAATGTCCATTTTGTCAAAGATTTCAAGCAACGGTAAAACAAGTGGAACAAAAATATGGAAAGGATGTACGTGTTGTATACCGTCACTTTCCTTTGAGTTTTCACCCACAAGCTATGCCAGCAGCATTGGCATCAGAATGTGCATCAGAACAAGGCAAATTTTGGCAAATGCATGATATGCTTTTTGAAAAAGGAGTTGTTTCAACTGGATCTTACACCGAATATGCCAAATCAATTGGTCTCAACACCAGTAAGTTTGATGCCTGCGTAAAAGAGAAAAAATACGCTACCAAAATCTCTGAAGATCAAGCTGATGGACAACGAGCCGGTGTACAAGGTACTCCACATAGTATTATCCTTGGGCCAAAAGGGGAGAAGATCCCTGTAAGTGGTGCACAACCATTTGAGTCACTCGATGCTCAAATTCAAGCATTACTGTAATTGAGTTACATTATATCAAAATATCCCTGGATTTATTCTAGGGATATTTTTTATATATAAAAAACTAAGCATTCACGTTATTTGTTTAAAAACATGGTACCCTACTCATGTGTCGCACAATATTGAACCTTGTCAGAGAGAGGGCACCAGGGGACACTGATTTGTAGACAACAGACGTGAACAACAAGAACAACATTGTATTAGATACAACTCATACCGGAACGAAACTTTGTAGAAATAAAAAAAATATTTTCAAAAGAAAAAATAATTTTTTTTCATACATAAAAATTTTTTGAATTTTGCGATTTTTGAAAAAAAGGTACAAACATACTACTCACTCAAAAAAACAAAAAAATGGGCTGGTATGATTGGACCTTAAAACTTGATTTTACACAGAGGGAAAAGCCTCTCAAGTATATGATGTAACCTCAATGACAGAACATATGTACACAAATGATACGTGACCATAAAAAATATTACATATAAACACAGAGTTATATGTTTATATATTTCAGTAAAAAAGTACATTATAAGCACTCAAGATCCAGATTCCAAGCCAAGGTCAAATACCATAACCTCAAGAGAGTTCAAGAGTAAGAGATACTTTCCTGTGTATAGTAAGTCGCATAAGATACATTGTGCGACATAGTATATTACTTTTGATAACACACCTCTTTTAGCTCATTTGTAGGCAACTCATGGTGTAACTTCACACCAAGCAGCCCACACTTCCCCACTGACTCGGTTTATTTCCAATACACCCGACTCAAATATCTCATATCCACATACTGACATGTCTTTTTATCAATTTGTGGCAAAAGCGACAAAAATACAGGAAAAGCAATATCCGCATCAGCAAACTTCATAGCAATGTTACAACCACTGGTTGAATGAATATACCCCTCTTCTCCCCCACCTTGCATTTCAATAAAAGAAAGAGGCATGCCTTTGGATATGAGAAATTCATTCCATTTTTTTATACCTTGAACAATATGAATTGGAAATATATACTCACGGCTTTGTGAAATTTCACGTGCATCAAATAAAATAGGATAACTTACTCCGGCGACAACCAAGTTGGCCGTATTGGGACGATGTGTTTGACTTACTATTTCTTGCTGTGCAAATCCTTCTGCGGTACTGCTGGTAGAACTCACCATACGTGAAACAACACTCCACTCATCTGGACCCACAGCACGAATAACTTCAAGTTTTTCTCCCTGTTCACCAATAAGGGTGTATTCCTTGCCACTGTCATACAAAAACACCGGTGTTTTCTCAACTGCTTCAACCGCAAGCGTATGTGGAAACTTCTTTTGAATTCGAATTGATTGAAAAGAATATTCACTGAGTAAATTATCTCGTACTTTGGAGACATCAATAGCAAAATAGTTATTTTTGTTCAAAACAAAATATTTTTTTCCTTCAAGTTGATGTTGAATTGATTGAGTGAGAACACTTTCATTCATTCGGTGAAGTCCAGAGACTGAATACACACGAATTGAAAAATATGGATGAAAAAAGCAAAGTCCAAAAATTGTCAGCAGTGATACGACAAAAATTCCCACTTCTACTTTTCGTTTGAGTGCTTGTGCAGGACGAGGTTCATAGGGATTTCGACTCCAACGTTTTTCTCCATCAAATGGACGAAGAGAGAGTCGTTCGTCAATACCAACACCGTGCTGTGATGAAAACACACCACGTTTTACTTTTCGTTTTAACTTGTAAGGGTTGAACAGGCTTTTTTTCATATTAGAATCCACGTTTGAAACGACGCAGGGTTTCAACCATCCAGTTGAGCCAATATCGATAGGTGAGAGGATAATCATGACAATGCAGAAGATCTTTTTTGATTCCTCCAAAACCTTTTTTGAAATGAGTTATACCAAAAAATGGATGCTCTGAAGAAGATCCTTCGGGCGCAATACCCCAGAAGTTATACCAGTGCATTCCCCTTTTTTTGGCTTCTTGTATCACTCGCCACTGAAGTAAATACGATGTAGGAAGTTTGGAGTTAAGACCCAAAGACGCACTGTGCCTATATGCTGCCATGGTATGATAAAACATAATAACAGCAGCTCCGTCGAGGGTACCATCGGGTAAAAACGACTCAAATAAAACAACATGGTCAGGGAGGTAACTCTTGAATTCTTGTTCAATATACTCTGCAGAAAAACGTCTAAACCCATGACGTTTGGCTGTAATATCGAGCAGATCACTGAGTCCAGACAAATGTGAAGGCAGTGTTGTTTGCTTGATAATAACTCCTTCACGTTCACAGCGACGGATGAGATTACGATGGTTTTTATTCATGTTTTGAAGCAATACATCTTCACTCGGAGTTACATCGAGAAGCCAGGTATTTTCGGCAAGCACGTGCATGGGAGCAGAACGAAATCCATGTGTTTCAAACAAATTTTTTGTGGTGAGAGTTTCGTCCAAAAATGGGCTTACCCGTATAAAATCGAATTTTTTTTCTCGCCCATAGTCCGTAAGAAATTTCAAAAAAAGACCCAAAGCTTCACTGGTCTGCTGTGCAGGTAACAAAGGACCATACGGCAAATACAAAAAACTTCCACGTTTGGCATGAGTGGTAACCACCACGGATCCACCAATAATCGTATCCTTTTCGTAAATACCCAAAATAAATCCATCTTCGGATAAATGTTTATAAAAATCAATATAACGACCAGACTGAACAAATGGAGTAAAGGGTTGCGTGCAAAAAAATTGTTCCCAATCTGTTGTATTTTTAATGATTTGAACGTGCATACATTTGTACAAGTTTGACGATTCGTTCTCGATCTGAAGGCGTAAGACTATAATGCGTTGGTAAATTAATTGACTGTGCGGCTAATTTTTCGGCCACAGGACAGCTCTTGGCAACATACCCCATACGCTCAGCATGTACATCAGCAGGTGCAATAGGAGTGGAGTACCAATCCCCGAGTAAAATCCCCTGTTCTTTGGCCAAAGTATGGAGCTCGGCAGGATTTGGTACGAGTAATGGAAAACGTAAAAAATAAATAATTTCATCACACTCTCGTATACTTGAAGGAACAAAAGAAGTTGATTCAAGCTCAGTTTTATAGTAGGTGGCACTCTCATGTCGCACAGTATTGAACTGTTGCAACGAAGACAACTGATTCAATAAAATATATGCCAAAGCATGTGGAAGTCGTGACGGAT
The DNA here is from genome assembly GCA_964566225.1 of uncultured Gammaproteobacteria bacterium. Taxonomy (GTDB): domain Bacteria; phylum Patescibacteriota; class Patescibacteriia; order Magasanikbacterales; family UBA922; genus CAYTKU01. Next base: position 166,835 of record CAZMHV010000001.1, on the reverse strand, counting down.
AAAAAGGAAGATTTTCTCCTCTTTTTTCTTGGGGTTCAATAATTTTGCTTATACGATTGAACTTTTTGAATAATCCAAGAACCCACTTCCCTACTCCCCAAAAATACAATGGTTTACTGACAAAAAATACTACAAATGTAAACAGTTGTTTTTGGATAACGGATTTTGGAGCATAGGAGAGTGAACTTTGTAACGCAGAAATTTTTTGTGCCAATGCTGAATTTTGGGTCAGAAGCGCCCCTCCACGTCCACAAGAGACGGGTTTTTCAGTGCCAAAACTCATCATGCCAATGTCGCCAAAAGTGCCCAAAAGTTGATTTTGATATGTTCCTCCCATAACATGGGCACAATCTTCAATTATGAGCAGATTATGCTGTTTGGCAAGTGCTTGAAGTGCATCAATATCTGCAGGAATACCAAAAGTGTGTTGAATAATAAGTACCTTTGATTTTTGAGTAATTTTTTTCTCAAGATCAGTAGCATCCATGGTGAAATTTGTAGTAATGTCTACATATACTGGTTTAGCACCACTCCACACAATAGCATTACTCACGACTCCACAAGTATAGGCCTGGACCAAGACTTCATCTCCAGGTTCAAGTTCGCAGGCTTTGAGTGCTATATAAAGTGCACTTCTTCCACTATCAAAACAAAAAACAGAGGAACCTGTATAAAAATTTTGTAACCACTCTTCTACTTTTTTTTCAGCATTTCCTTGCTGCAATTTTGATGCATTCCAAGGAGCCAAAAAAGACAACGCCTTTACAACATCTTCAGACTTTAGATTTGGCATGAATCCAGTAAATAATGGCTTTAACACAAAAAAATTTATGAATGATAGGTTGATAATTCAGAAACAATATTTGCTGGAAGACGATTTTCAAGTAAGACCACACATTTTTTTTCTTTCAACGTCTGTAAATATTGCAAAAGTTTTTCAGGCTCATCAATAAATAAAACCTTGGTGCGATATTTTTGACCAACACCACGCTGCAGTGGCTCCAAAAAATCTGGTGTAATCACTACCAATTGATCAGCCGCAAAAGCAATTTCTTCTCCAATACGCTCGTGCATTTCAAAAGATTTTTCACCCAGTTCAAGCATACCACGAGTGATAACAATACGTTCTCTCTCAGATGAATACGAAGCCAACACATCAAGCGCTGATTTAAATCCTTGTGGATTGGAATTGTAACTATCATCAACAATGATTGCCGCGCCATAGTGATAAATTTGCAATGAACCATGAATATCCGTAGGAAGTGTGGCACATCCATGTTCAATTTGTTCACGTGTGAGGCCAAAACGAAGAGCAATAATCGCTGCAGGGGCAATATTGTAAGCATGATGAGCGCCAATAACCGGTGTGGAAACTCGTCCGGTATGACCATCAAATGTGCCTTCAAATTCTGTTCCTCGGGTAGTAGCTCGAATATCTGTGGTAAGACAATTTGGATGTTTTTCTTCGTCTGTACCAAATGTGATGACATTTTTGCATTGAAGTTCAGAAAGTAATTCGGTACAGTAATGGTTGTCAGCATTGGTTATGACAAGACCAGTCGGTGGCAGAGAACGCAACAATTCATATTTGGCAGTTTGGATGTTTTTCATGCTCCCAAAAAGCGAAAGGTGCTGCTCGGCAACAGCAGTAAGTACACCTATGGTAGGTTGAACCATATCACAAATGAGCTTGATTTCTCCCATTGTATAGGCTCCCATTTCTACTACAAAAAAATCAGCTTCTGAAAAATTTGTTTGTAAAATAAATTTGGCAATACCAATTTCGCTATTGGTATTTTTGGGTGTTTTGATAATATTATATTTTTGTGAGAGAAGGTGTGATGTAAATTCTTTGACTGAACTTTTTCCATAACTGCCTGTAATACCAATAACCGTAAGCTTGGGATAATTTTTCATTTTTTTTGTTGCGGAAGCAATAAGATATTTTTTGGAGATACGTGTAGGCAACTCCCACAATGCCACGACAGCAGTAAGGATAAAAAACCGACTTACCAAAAGAAAAAATGGAAGTACCCAATCTTGACTGAAAAAAAATATACTCCCTCCTACTGCCATTGATGTGAGTATAATAAGAAGTGCCTTCACGGTAAGCTTGGGACGTTTCAAACCATATCGAAAAAATCGAAAAATGAAATAAAAAAAATCACAAGCAAGTACACCCAAAAATAATAACTGAATATTTTCAGTATCATTTATTGGCCAAAAAACAGCAGCAAAGAGTGCTAAAAAACGATACACAAAAGAAAAACGAATAAAGTATCGTTTCCCCTGCTCAGTAGACATGAAATCACGAAATCGATCTCGACGATATTCTTTGAGTTGCCAAAGAGAACAATAATCAGCGTACTCTACAAGCGCGCTCAAAAGCCAGAGTATATAAATTGTTCCCACCAAGAGTGTCGGCATATCAATTATTGTACAAAATCTTTTACCTTTTGTAAAAGTTCTTCTGTTTTAAACAGGTGCAAACCATGCGTTCCGCCTGAAATGATTTCTATTTTTGAATCTTTGATGAGTTTTTGGGCATTTATTCCATCTTTGAGCGGAAGATATTTATCGAGGGTTCCCCACACAATCAATGTTGGAGTGGTGATTTTCGGGAGCTCATTGGTGAGGTCTTGGCGAATAATTTTTTTGTAAATTTCGGTTTGGATGCCACTGGTTTTGCTATAATCTGGTGAATCTGCAGTTTTATAGAGCATTTTTTTGGCCCACACACCAGCATGTTCTATCATGGGAATTTTGAAAACGAGTTTTCCTGTCTTGGCCAAGAGCCAAAAAAATACGCGACGAATAGGACGACTGGGACGAAATACAGCTCCTGCATTGAGAATATATTTATCGCAAATGTGGGGATTGTTTGCAACCAGGTAGGCAGAAACTTGTCCACCAAATGAGTGTCCCATGAGAATTATTTCGTTTGATGTATTTTCTTTAATTTTATTTATTTTTAATTTGACGTATTCAGCATACTGCTCAACACCCCACACAGTTTTTGGGCAAGCATTTCCACCAAAACAAGGTAAATCAATACACACCACATCTTGAAAATGCGGACGTGCAGCCACCATAAATTTTTCCCATGTTTCATGGCTTCCTCCCCAACCTGGAACAATCACGAGTGTTTGGTCTTTCATGTAATTATTTAATAATATCTTTTCCCATATATTTGCGGAGCACTTCTGGAACAGTGATACTTCCATCTTCATTTTGATAATTTTCTAAAATGGCAATGGGAAAACGACTGAGTACCACGGCAGTACCATTGAGTGTGTGCACGAATTCAGTATTTCCTTCGGCATTGCGGTGACGAATGTTGAGGCGGCGGGCTTGGTAGTCTGTACAATTACTGGTTGAAGTAATTTCACCGTAGTCTTGTTTCATGGTCATGTAGGCCTCAAGGTCGTATTTGCGGTACGCAGGACCTCCTAAATCGCCACTGGCGATGTCAATCACGCGATATGGGAATCCAAGACCATCACAGATCTCTCGTTCAATAGCGAGCAATTCTTGGTGCATGGCTTCACTTTCTTCTGGTTTACAATAAATAAACATTTCGAGTTTGGTAAATTGATGAACACGGTAGAGTCCTTTACTGGTTCTGCCGTACGCTCCAGCTTCGGTACGAAAACAGTGTGACATAGCCACATACTTTTTTGGTCCGTTTGAAAGATCGAGAATTTCGTCTTTGTGAAAACCTCCCACGGTAATTTCTGCAGTACCTACAAGACAAAGGTCTGTGTTTTGAATGGTATAAATTTGTGTTTCTTCTCCACGAGGATTAAATCCTGCACCTTCGAGAATTTCTTGTTTGGCCATGTCTGGAGTTTCCATGAGGGTAAATCCGTGTGCAGTCACGACATCCATGCCGTAATTGAGCAAGGCTTGATTGAGACGAACCAAGTCATTTTTGGCAAAATAAAATTTGGCTCCAGCGACTTTGGCACCACGTTCAAAATCAATGAGGTCAAGATTGAGCATGAGTTCTTCGTGATCTTTGGGAGTAAAACCAAAATCACGTGGTTCTTTTTTACTGAGTACTGTAAAATCATCTTCACCACCAATTGGAGTTTCACTGTGTGTCATGTTTGGCACACGCATGAGTACTTCGCGGTACTGCGCATCAATTTCAATCTGTTTGGCTTCGAGTTCTTTCACCTTTTCTCCGAGCTCTTTCATTTTGGCAATTTCTTCTGGAGTTGGTTTTCCTTTGGATCCTTTATTTTTTTCTGCACGTAAGTCTTCGAGTGATTTAATTATTTCTCTTCGTTGTTCATCCAAACGCAAAAGTTCGTCAATGTCTACCTTTACATGACGATTCACACAATTTTGTTTTACGAGTTCCGCATTTTCACGGATAAATTTCATGTCGAGCATATGGCTTACTTAAAACACAGATATGATTTATACTTTAAAAATTCGAGAGTAGGACATCATGATATCAGCGATATTATGAATGTGTGGTTGGCGACCCGCAAGTTTTCTTTCTTTTGCATATTGAAGCAACAGATCACGATAGGGTGAATAATGAATAAATGCCATCAGAGCAATATCATTTTTGTCTGAATCTCCTCCATTTTTATAGGTATCTTGTAACCACTCTTTTTGTTCAGCATCCATATCCCCTTCTTCAATTACTTTTTCTACCAAACTGTTCAACTCTTCATTTGTCTTAGCATGATAATCACCAAATAGAAGATAGCAGACTTTTGGAGGAGTGAATTCTTCGGGGGGAATACCTCTTAGTTCAGAGTCTTTCATAGAATCTATAAAGAGAATTTTAAAACTACTTGTTTTAACTCATCAACCACTTTTTCATAAAACTCTTTATCATTCCCTACCAGTGGTAAACTTGGCACTTCATCAAGGTCAAACCATTTTCCTTCCATCACTTCGTGATCTCGTGCTTCAAATTTTCCACCCACTATTTTGCAGACCATTGGAATGAGATACACTTGATAGGAAAAATTTGGATATTCTTGAGGTTCTACTTGAATGTGAGTGAGTGGCTGCACCACTTCTACTTCGTAACCAGTTTCTTCTTTTACTTCGCGAATCACATTTGAAATAATTTGTTCACCGAATTCAACTCCGCCGCCAGGAAATTCCCATTTAGCATGGTAGTCTGGTCTGAATGGATCGTTGCGTTTTTGCAAATAGAGTTGTCCATTTTGGATAATGAAACCACAGGGCACTACAATGTGACGTGCACCAAATTCTTTTTTTAAAACATATTCCATTTGGTGCAGTGCTTTGGCACGGTGACTGGTTTTATTTTTTTCTTCCACGGGAATTTCTGCATAGGTTTTGCCGAGTTCTGGGAGAAAAAAGATTGGGTCATACCCAAAGCCAGCACGACGTTCTTGCACTGGCGCATCAAGCAGTATCCCCTGCTCTTCGCCGTATGAAGTGTGGATGGAATTTGTTTTGGGATCCACAACCGCGAGCACACACCGAAATGAGGCACCACGTTGTTCTTTGGGCACATCTTTTAATTGCTCGAGTACTTTGTTCATTCGTTCGTCATCGGTTTCACCAATGCGTGCGCTGTGGACTCCAGGCCAGCCATCAAGAGCATCTACAAAAATACCAGAATCATCGGCGAGTGACAAGAGTCCAGTTTGCTCAGCATAGTACTTTGCCTTGGCAATAGCATTGAATTCAATCGTGTTATAGGGCTCTTCGGGTACAGTGATATTTGAAAAATCACTGAGTGAAACGAGCTCAAAAGGAAGCGTTTCAAACGCGTGCATGATTTCTTTCACTTTGGCTGGGTTTTGTGTAGCAATGAGAAGTTTTCGATGTGGCATAGTTACATTCTTTTTTCGAGTTGAGTACGAATATGTGTTGTTTTAAAAGTATTTTGTTTGTAGGGTTTGGATCTTTTTACGGTAGTATGTAATCCAAACTCTTCAATTTTTTCTTGGAGTTTTTCGGTAAAATGCTTTTGATCATAGCCAAGTACAATACAATCTGGTTTTATTTTGTGAATAACAGCATACACATCTTTTTTATCTCCAAGTATAACCTTATCAATATATTTGATTGCTTCCAAAAAAAATTTTCTTTCTTTTTCAGTATGCAATAATTTTTTATTTTTAATCTTTTCTGCACGAGCATCACGAGCCACAACTGCGATGAGATAGTCACCATATTTTCTGGCTTGCTGAAAAAAATGCAGATGTCCTTGATGCACGACGTCAAATGTCCCAAAAATCATTACGGTCCTCATATCTACTTTTTTATCTGAATCGTTGTCAAAATGTTTTCAAGTTCACCGAGTACGTTAGCATCAGCAATATCCGCATAAAACCATACATCAAATGTTTCGTTACCCAAAGTTATTTTCTGTGTTTTTCGTGGAATATAGTTACACAATTTGCTTTCGTCAGTTCCAGCTGGAGCAACGGCTTCTCTTTTGGTAAAATAATCCATTTTAAAGATTTCTAATTTTCCACACTTGGAAATATCTTTTCTCAAAAAAGTAATCATAAATGGATTTTCTGTTGCCTGAGTTTTTGAAATAGAAACAGTATAGGCCTCAGGAACCGTATAGGTAAGATTTTGAACATATACATTTTGGAGTCGACAGTTATCATACTGCAACTGGTCTGAAGTACACTCACCAGCTTTACCAAAAGAACAGACAGAAGACTTTTCACTTTGAATATATGTCCCTCCAAGCTGGCTACATTTATTGGAGAGCTGCACAGAACACGTTTGTTCAGCCAACTCACGTTGTTCACATGTCACTACACCCGATCCACTCAGTTTAAAAGTACAACGAATTCGTTCTTCTGGAATTTTTTGGTCGTGAGAAATATACAGTTCAGATTGTCCTTGTAAATCTTTACAGATTTTCTTTGCGTTTTCACCTTGACTCGTAAGTTTGGCAATTGTTTCTGTTGTGATTTCTTGTGGTTGAACTGGCTCACTCGCTTTTGCGAGTTTTGGATTTGTCACAACCACAGGCGTATCACCAGAATTTGAAGAAGAATAAAATTCTTTTTTGATGGTAACACAGGTGACTCCATTGAGGAGCACGTAAATAAGCAGACCAATAAAAATAAGATAGGTAAAAAATTTTGTCATACTTACAATGAAGAAAGAATTAAAGATGATGTACTTGTTATTGGTACAAATTGTAAACTTTCAGCAATTTTTTCTATCATTTCAACCGTTTGATCCATAGAAACTTGGTCACTTTTGAGTTCAAAACGAATAAGTGAAAGGGTATCGACATTTGAGAGAAGGTCTTTTTGCTTTTTGGCTTGAATACCCCGTACCCAATAAATATATGCAGTTGCAGGTTTATTGCTCAAAAAACAATTTTTTGTACTTGTGGTTGTCTCTTCACAGGCAGCACAAACCTCTGCGAGGACATTTGTACTTGGATCGTTTGTCCCAAAAGAATGCAAATACGCATATTGACCAGTAGAACATGCGTCAAAAGAAGTCTCATGTATAGGAGAAAAAAAATTGGCTTTGATAACTTCTCCTTCGTGAAACTGCCAAGCTCGAACATGTGGCAATTCTTTTTCAACTAATTTTTTTTCAAGACTCCAACTTTGCGGATATTGAAAAGTCACATCAGATTCAGGATCACTAAAAAGTGCTCCACTTGTTTCAGGCTGTTTGGAAGACGCTGTAATTGGAAAATCAATCGCATCAATACGACGAGAGGCAAACAAGTTGTCTTTTTGTATTGAAAATTGCCAGGCTGCTTCGGCTACCACAACCAAAAATAATACTGTAAAAAACAAATAAAATGTAGTTTGTGACTTCATAGTAAATGTAAATGTTTGGCTATTTCGTAAGTGGCAATAGTTCGCATACTAAAATCACAATCCTCTGGACAATTTTGATAAAATTCATACAATTTATCCATGGGAATTTTCACCAACTCAATTTCTTCTGACTCATCTCCACGATTATTATTGACTGGGTAGGCGTTGAGTGCAATAAACGGATAGCAGAGGTTGGTGAGAGTGCCAGGTGAGTTGAGTTGTGGACGCAGTGCAATAAATTTTTCTGCTCCATAACCAATTTCTTCCATGAGTTCACGCTGTGCGGTTGCTTCCGGTGTTTCATCTGTTGTATCTATTTCACCAGCCACTGGTTGATATACATACTTTTCATTGGCAACTCTATACTGTTTTATAATGACGAGCTCTTGCTCTGCCGTAATCGCCAACACCGAAACATAATCTTTTTTAAATACCCATTCCCAAATTCGTTCATTCCCATTTTTATCTAAATACTTAGTCTCCCAGAGACTTTTAAATTTTCCTTTGAAAATTTCTTTTTTAGAAAGAATTTGGAAGGGCATACTTATTTTAATTTCAATGATTTTACAATTGAATCAAGTTCTTCTTTTGTACGTATATCACCTCTGTATTAATTTTATACCCAGCTGGCAGACTATACAAAATTTATCTTTTACAAAAACCATCATTCAAATCTATTTGATCACATTCAGTTTTATCTGCAAATTTACAAACAATCCTTTTCTCATCCGGAATGTTTATATCGGAGATATATACTTCTGGTATACCTGAAAGTTTTTCACACTCTATTTTTGCTTTTTGGGCTTCACCAGAAAGAGTAACTTCTGGTTCTTGAACGGTGTTCTCTGTGTCGGGGACTCGAGTCTTTTGAACAGAGGTATTACATCCTGCTCCAACGACGATAAGTACAGATGAGAGTAAAAACAAAAATTTTTTCATATACTGGTTAACTTACAAGACTAAATTGTGCAGTCAATTTTTCGACCACTTTCATTTCACCAAATACTAATACACCAAGAAAAGAAATATCATTTGCACTTTTTCCTTCTTGTTTGGCTTTTACTTTTTCGTCATTACTGGAATCACGCATTTCTTCGGTAAAACAGGTTACCACGAGTCCAAGTTCATCGGCTTTGCGTTTGAGTTCCAAAAGAGCGGTTCGTGAGTCAGTTTCTTTCATCATGATGGCGTGTTGAATATTCATGGGAATAGACTCACCATCGGTTGTTGTGGCATGATCAATATGAATGAGTTTACGTCCTTCACGGGCAGCCAGTGATGCCGAAAGATGTGCGGCAGCATTGAGTTTACTCCAGGTTGGAACTTCTGGAGTGTTGAGCAAGACCGCATGTGCCACCATGGTTTTTTTGGATTTTCCTTCGGTAGATTCTTGTCCTTCTTCTGGTTTCATGAGCGGAAAGAGCACACATTCACGAATTGGTTTATCCATGAGGAATGCAAATAAACGTTCACCAAAACCAAATCCACAGGTTGGTGGCATTCCATGTTCAAGCATTTCCACAAACTCCCAGTCAGGCATCATGGCTTCACTGTCACCACGTTCAATAAGTTTTTGTTGGACTTCAAAACGGGCGCGTTGATCAATTGGATCGTTCAACTCAGAGTAACCATTGCCCACTTCACTTCCTGCAATAATAATTTGAAAACGTTCCGTGAGTTCTGGATTCTCTGAGTGTGCTTTTGAAAGAGCCGAAACCAATTTTGGATGGTTCACCAAAAATGCAGGACCAGCAATATTTTTGCGGCAGTATTTCCAGAGTGTGTCAGTGAGACGTTCACGATTTTGTCCTTCGTATACCACTTTGAGTTCACTCAGCTTTGCTTTCATTTCTTCTTCAGTCGCAGACAAAATATCTACACCCGTTTGTTTTTTGATTTCACCCACATAGTCTACTTCTGGCCACTCCCCTGCCAAATCATATTCATAGCCTTTACTCGTAAATTTGGTTTTACCAAATACTTCAAGCGCAATACGCTGATAGAGTTCTTGAGCGAGCTTCATGCCATCTTTGTAGTTGGCATAGGCCCAGTAAAATTCCATGTTGGTAAATTCTTGCAAGTGGTCTGGACTTGAACCTTCATTGCGGAATACGCGGCCAATTTCAAACGTTTTTTCAAAGCCTCCGGCCATCAAACGTTTTTGCCAAAGTTCACCTACAGAAATACGCAAATACACATCAAGATCAAAATCATTGTGATGTGTTTTAAATGGTGTGGCTTCTGCTCCACCAGTCGTTGTTTCGAGGAGTGGAGTTTCTACTTCAAAAAATCCATGTTCTTTCATGAATGTGCGTGTCACATCCCAAAATTTAGATTTTTTGTGGAACATCTCACGAAGTTCTGGATTCATGACCAAATCCAAATAACGTTTGCGCAATCTTAATTCTTCATCTGAGACGCCATGAAATTTGTCTGGCAATGGTCGTACTGCTTTGGTCAAGAGCTTCCAATCTCTCACTAAAATTGAAGGTTCACCTTTGTGGGTAATAAATTTTTCTCCAGTAATTTCTACAATGTCTCCACCATCAATCAATTTGGAAAATGTTTTGTATTTTTCTTCGCCGAGGTCATCTTTTTTGAGGGCAATTTGCATGCGAGTACTTTCGTCTTGCAAATGACAAAACATAAGTTTGCCCATGTCGCGTTTGGTCATGATACGGCCTGCAGTTTGAATGGCAGTTCCTTCGGCTGCTTCAAGCGCAAATGCCAAAGAATCTTTTTTATTTGCTTGTGCCGGAAACGAAGGAATCCCCATTTTTTGGAGTTCGGCTACTTTATGTAAACGTACTTCACGTTCGTCATTGATGTTGACTTGTTTTTCTTCAGTGTTCATAGAACAGTTCTTCTCTAAAATTACTGTAAAATCATACCAAATTTGGGCGAAAAAAGCAAACCCGCGGCAGCTTCTACTACGGCGGGCAAGGTACGCCTTTTTTAAAAAAGCGAACAGTTTAAATTTTTACCTAATTTAAGCTATTATTGAACTTTGACAATCTTATACTTTTGCACTCCAGCTGGAATTTTGACCTCAACCACATCACCCTTTTTTTTGCCCAAAAAGCCCATGCCAAGTGGCGACTCATTGGAAATCTTTCCACTAAATGGGTCTGCTTCTTGCCCACCGACAATGGTAAAATCTTTATTTTTACCGTTTACTTCCACAGTAAAAGTAGAACCAATATTGATAGTTCCACTGTGTACGTCTTCAGAAATAATTTGAGCATTTTGAATGATATACTCAAGTTCGAGTACACGACTTTGTACCCATGCCATTTCTTCACGGGCAGCATGATATTCGGCATTTTCTGATAAATCCCCCATTTGACGAGCATCGTCGATACGTTTGGCAATGGTAGGAATTTTTTCATCTCTTAAGTTTTTGAGTTCTTCTTGAAGTTTGCACAGCTTGTCAGAAGAAACATAGAGCACTGAGTCGTCCATACGAGAATAAAATATACCCGCCAGGGCGGATATTTGAAAAAGTTTATTGATTATTTTCTATACTGTACCGTTTTCGCTGTGTTTCGTCAAATTTTTATCCACAATCAATTTTTTTTATCATAGGTCCCCCACCATTTATAAAACTCATGTGCAATAGGTACCGCAATACGACTTCCCTCTTCACCTTCTTCTATCAAAATAGTTACCACAACTTGTGGATTTTCAAATGGAGCAAAAGAGGTAAACCAAGCATGATTGGCTTTGTTAGCATTCCACTGAGCCGTTCCTGTTTTGCCTGCGGCACTAAAAGGAAGGGTTGCCAGTCGACGACAAGAGCCTTGAGTGACACAATCTTTCATACCGAGACGAACAATCTCAGTATTTTTTTTGTCCACCAAATTTTTGGTGAGTACAGTGGGAGGAGTAGCACGAGAGACTTTGGAAATAGGATCTGTAAATGACTTGGCAACAAATGGTCTATACATTGTTCCTCCATTGGCAAAGTATGATGTCATCGAAGCAATCTGCAGAGGCGTGACGAGTAAGTCACCCTGTCCAATGGACAAGTTATAGGTGTCACCTACGTACCACTTTTCACCCAATTTTTCTCGAGACTCTCGTGTAGGGACAAAACCATCAACTTCTCCAGGGACATCAATACCCAGTGCCTTTGAAAAATGAAATTTTTGTAAATATTCATCCAATTTATCTACACCAATACCTGTAAAATCTTTGTATCCACCACCTATGTAATAATAAAATGTGTTGACAGATTCAGCCAAAGACTTACGGACATCGGTCATACCATGACCACCTGCTTTCCAATCTGGAAAAAACCACTTGCCTACCTGAAGACCACCATTACTCAAAAATGCTGTTGAAGGCGAAACAATTCCTTCTTGCAATGCAGCCGCAGCAAAAACCGGCTTGATCGTTGATCCAGAAGGATAGTTACCACCAAAAGCTCGGTTAAATAAAGGATGATCAGGGTCATTTATATATTCATTATATTTTTGTACAGAAATTCCTCCTGAGAAATCATTGTTATCAAAAGAAGGTAAACTTACCAAGGCCAACACTTCACCAGTATTTGGATTCAATACCACACCAGCACCACGTTTTTTGCCGGCTTTATTCATTTCATCTTTCATTATACTTTCTAACTTTTCTTGCATTATAGTATCAACCGAAAGCGTGAGTTGTGCCCCAGGGTGAGGAGCTTCTTCAGCAATACTCGATTGTTGTTTCCCAGCAGCATTGACTTCGATTTTTTGTTTTCCATACACTCCACGTAACTCTGTCTCATAATATTTTTCAATCCCGCTTTTGCCAATAGTATCTGACGGAAGATATCCTTTTGTATACAAACTGTCGAGTTCTTTACGATTCAATTTTCCCTCATATCCTAAAATATGCGAGAGAGATAACAAAGTTGACGTTGTTGTCTCACCGCGACTATTTTCACCCAAAATATACAAGCGTTTACTTCCACGCTTAATATAAATACCAGGCAGATCCGCACTTTCAATTTGTAGTTGAAGTGCTGTTTCATAGTCAATATCTTCTTCAATCACAATAGACTCGTAGCTGTAGGCGCCGTATTCTTCAAGTGTATCACGAATACTTTTTTGATCTTGGTGAGTAATTTCTGCCAGTCGTGTTACAATTTTTTCACGTTCAGCAGAATTGCGTGGCAAATCTTGTGGAATAAGAGCCAACGAAAAACTGGGAATATTTTTGGTAAGTTCCACACCATTGCGATCAAATACAAGACCTCTTTCAGCAGCAATAGGAATAATACGTTGACGGTTACCTTGTGCTTTTTGTGCATATGATCCACCATGAACCAGCTGCAAAAAAATTATTTTAACCAACAAAATAACATAAATACAACCTAAAATAACCAAGAAGGCATAGAGTCTATGCCTCGTGAGAGAACTCCCAATATACTCATTGCTCTGGATACTGGCAACCTGTTTACCTGTTTCTTTATCAAATACAAAAGACTCCTCAACCCAATTGAATTTTGTTCGCTTTGACGAAACTTCGTACGAACTCTCGTCAAATAATCCTTCAAAAAATGGAGTTCCCAAATTTTTCATAAAACTTTTGACCGTACGCGTATTAAACTTTTTCGAAATTTTGGTAAAAAAGCATAACTGATAAGTACCAAAATCTCTGTAAAAAATAACTCATACCCAGAAAGTATCAACATATTCCCCCAAGAAATTTCTGTACTTTTTTGAAAAAAGAAAAATATAAGAAATAAAAAGAGCAACGAAAGAAACCGATAAAAAAATAATGAAACAAACGTTAAAAATATAGTTGAATACCATGAACGGTTGGTAAAAACGGTTTGAAAAAGCCAATACGTAAACAAAATACTCAAAGTACTACTCAGCAAAATAACACCAAATGGAGAGATACTATACAATTCAATACAAAAATGCATAAAAAAAGACATCCACACAATTACTCCAGTCTCTGAAAATACCATAAATAAAATAAGTGCGGCAAAGATAATATTGATAGTATTATAAGGAAACGCAAAAGAATACGATATAAAAAAATGAGCAATAACAAGCGTCAGCAAAAAAACAATTTTAGTCAAAAGAGAAAGAAAAAATTTCATGCTTTAGTGAGTTTGATTCTGTGTATGAATCAGAATAGATACAATATAGATTTTATCGAGTGGTGCTCCAGGGGTAAGGACAGCTTGTTGAAATGGTTCATACGCTTCTTTTTGGACTGTTTCGACTGTTCCCAAAATAAGTCCACGAGGAATTTGTTTTTCTAATCCAGAGGTAATAACCGTATCACCAGGAGCAATCAATTCATTTTGTGGAACAAAGTTCATACGCACACTAATCCCATATCCACCTTCAACCAAACCAATACTCTTGCTTTGGTTGAGTACGGTTGCCGCTACTTTACTCTGTGGGTCATTCAACAAGCGTGCAATGGACATATCTTTTTCAACGCGTAAAATTTTTCCTACCAGAATCCCATTGTTTACTATTACCGCATCACCTACTTGCACCCCATCACTTTCACCTCGAGAAAGTACTAATGTATTGGCGAGTGGTTCAATATTTTTTCCAATAACTTCTGCCCCGACATGATCAAGTGTTGTGCTTGTAAAAAAGTGAAGCTGTTCACGTAACTGTGAATTCTCATCTGAGAGAACTTCATACTGAATTGCTTTTTGTTTGTACTCGTCAATTTCAATGCTCAAATTTTTATAGTGTGCGATAAACTGATTAGCATCAGTAAATGGAAGATTTTCTTGTTGCATCCGCAGACTTAATTGATAGAGCAACTTTGAACCAGGCTGCAAAAGCGATCGAATACTATTTTCTACAGGAGAAAGCCATCCCAAAAAATGCAAAGCAATCGTAAGTGCGACGACAACCAAGATTCCAATAAATTTTTGAAATTGATTTCGGTACATAGAAACGAAAACCCGGAAAAACCGGGTTAGAGAGTGAAATCATCACCCATGCTAATAATGTCGTGCCGTTCTCGCAGAAGGTAAAACAACTTGTTTGAGAAGCTGTTCGTCTTCGAGTAAAATTCCAGTTCCTCGGACCACGGCAGTCAAAGGGTCGTCGGCTACACGAACAGGAATTTCTGTTTCATTATGAATGATCGTGTCAAGTCCTCGAAGCAATGAACCCCCACCCGTAAGGAGGATCCCTCGTTCATGAATATCTGCGGTAAGCTCCGGAGGAGTCACTTCAAGGGCCATTTTGATAAGATCTACAATAGATCGTACTGAACGAGACAATGCTTCGCGAATATGATGGTCAGTCACCATGATTTCTTTTGGAAGCCCACTCATCACGTCTCTGCCACGCATACCAAATTGCATTCGTTCAGAAAGTTCAGTTGCAGAACCAATTTTGGTTTTTATATTTTCGGCTAAACTTTCTCCAATAAATAAATTAAATACATCACGTGCGTATTGGATGATATTTCGATTGAGTTCATCACCTGCAATATGACTTGATTTCCAAGCAACAACACCCTGAAGTGAAATAACCGCAACCTGAGTAGTTCCTCCACCAATATCTATAACCATATTCCCAATAGGATCATTGATTGGCATTCGTGCACCAATAGCAGCAGCCATAGGTTCTTGGACAATCGAAATTTCACGAGCACCTGCTGCAATAGCAGCGTCTTCAACGGCCTTGGCTTCTACTTCAGTCACCCCCATTGGCACAGCAATCACAATGCGAGGACGACTAAACAGTGATGGATTTTGATCAAATACCTTTTCTATAAAGTGCTTCAACAGTTTTTCGGCTACTTCGTAGTCAGAAATAATACCATTGGTGAGAGGCCGGGTAACCGTAATATGAGGTGGAGTTTTGCCAAGCATTTGCTTAGCTTCATTTCCTACTGCCAAAATCTGTTCCGTTTTGGTATTGAGAGCAACCACCGTTGGTTCATTGACCACAATTCCTTTTTCTTTGATGTATACCAAAGTATTGGCCGTACCAAGGTCAATCCCAATATCATTCATTTTCTTTCCAAAACCAAACATACAATTCTTTCAAAGAAATAATTGTGAATGCGACACAACAATTTATGCAAACAAAGTAAACAGTTCCTCTCTTGATACAACTTTGGCATCAGATTCATTTCGTTTTTTTACTTCTACACTATTATTTTCAAGTGTTCGTGGACTTACCACGACACGAGTTGAAATACCAATAAGATCAGAATCAGCAAATTTTGCCCCTGCAGTCATTTCTTCACGGTCATCAAAGAGCACTTCAATACCTCTGCTTAAAAGTTCTTGATACAGACTTTCTGCTTGCGCCTTGTGTTCATCAGTTCGACAAAGAGAAATCAGGTGAACACGAAATGGAGCCACTGATTCTGGCCAAAGAATTCCTTTTTCATCATGGTATTTTTCAACAATAGTTGCCAAAGTACGGCCAATACCAATACCATAACAACCCATATAGTATTCAACCTCTTTGCCTTCGGTGTCCACAAATGTTGCATGCATGCGTGAACTATAGTGATTTCCAAGTTGAAAAATATTTCCTACTTCAATACCTTTCGTAGCTACGAGTTTCATTCCATTTTGTGCAGTATACCCTTCTTGAGCCAGGGCAATATCAGCTTCTGTATCAACGGTATAATCTCGGTCAATATTTACATTCACCAAATCTCGGTGCTTTTTATTGGAACCAGTATACGCATTTTTTATAGTCCGTAACGATTGATCTCCAATAATTTTCACTTTTTTATTCATGCCAACAGGAGAAATAAATCCAGGTTCAGAGCCCAGTTCACGAATTTCTTCTTCAGTAGCAAAACGCAAATCATGAGCATCGACAACATGTTTAAGTTTTGTTTCGTTGACATCCAAATCCCCTCGAATAACGGCCAAAACAAAATTTCCTTTTTCATCTACCATCATCACATTTTTCATTTGCTGCCAGAGTGGTAAGTTGTGCAACGCAACACCGTCTTCCATAGAATTCCCACGAACGGCTTCTACTTCTTGCATTTCTTTTTCTGTTTCATCAAGATTTTTTTCTTCACGGACAAAAAGGGCAACATCTTCGTGTGCACTATAACTGCCATCTTCTGTTGCGAGAATTTTACTTTCCCCTACTTCTGACTCGACAATAAATTCGTGACAGTATTCACCTCCAATATATCCATTGTCAGATTCAGCTACCAGGGTTCTCAGTCCAAGCCGAGTAAAAATACGTGAATACGCTTTCCACATACTTTCATACTCTTTACGAAAATCAGATTCATTTGCATGAAATGAGTACGCATCTTTCATCATAAACTCACGCACACGCAAAAGCCCTCCTCGAGCACGCATTTCATCACGAAATTTTTGAGAAAATTGATAGAGTGTAAAAGGCAAATCTTTATAACTGATGGTATATTTGCGAACAAGATCAACAAACATTTCTTCGGCCGTTCCACCAATAGCAAATTCGCCACCTCTGCGATCAACTACTTTCATGAGTTCAAAACCAGCCGATGAAGTTCGATTGGTTTCTTTCCAAAGTTCGAGTGGATGGAGTGTTGGAGTAATCATTTTTTGAGCGCCAGTCGCATTCATTTCTTCTTCAACCACTTTCATAATTTTATCTTGCACTCGCATACCGAGTGGCAGCATGTAATATCTTCCAGCAACAGATTCAGCAATAAAACTCCCCCGAAGTAAATACTCGGTACTTTTGTTTCCAACATCTTTTGGAGTTTCGCGTACAGTTTTTCCAAACAAGTGTGATTGTCTCATAGCTATTTAAGATTTTTCGTGTGAACGAGTAGACAGTTTAAAAAACGCAATAGAAAGAAATAAAATAATAAACATGGCCCCAGTCCAAATATTTAAAATATGTAATACTTGTAACCAGAGCATACAAATCACTAAGGTCGAACCAATCATACCATTTCGAAAACTTTTTTGAACCAAACGGAACAACGGATAATCTGATTTGGTGACCATTCGATACAACCCAAAATTAAGCAAAGAAATCGTCCCTACCAGGGAAAAAAACAATGTAATGTAAAAAAATATATGGCCAATATTACTATCACGCTCTGGATCAATGTTAAACAAAACAATTCCCCAAGCTGAAAGGCATAAAAGCGTGGCGAGTACCATAATACTCAAGTATTGTCTGAGGTTCATAGTGTACAAATTGTAGCCTATTTTGGCCTGCAAATCAAGTTAGCTGAGGTAACGAATACGGTCTATACCGGCACCAGGGAAACTCTGGTTCAATTTTTCGATTATTTTGGCTTGATTCAGCCTAATTTCTTGGGCAACGACAGAACTGTGACAGGTAATCGTAAGAGTTCGGTTTTTGAGATAGAGCACCTTGAGGTGTTTGGTCTCTTCACCAAACAATTCTTGAAAGGCTTTTTCTGCAGCTTGTATCAAAAGAGCAGTTTCAACTTGTACCCGGAGTGGTGACTGGGTACCCATTTTACTTTTGAGCGCATCGGCCATGGAAGAAAACGGCATAGTTTACAGCATTCTATATTCACAAATATCACGATAGTCACAGTTGGCACAAATAACAGGATTTGGTGCCGGGGCAAAATCTCCTTGTTTGATATGGTCGAGAGTACTCGTAATTTTGTCTCTAAGCTTTTCAAGTTCTTTGTCTGTGCCGACAAAGGATGTTTGTATATTATCATTGAGATAATAAAATGTCAGCTTGCTCACTTCTCCAAGATTTTTATAGGCTGGAATAGTTTCGGCCACTATTTGGTAAATGAGGAGCTGCTGTTTATCGTCACTGGTAAGCTTTTCTTTGCTCTTTCCCGTTTTGTAGTCAATGATTTCAAGTGTATTATCAATCAATTTATCAATACGGTCAATACGACCCTTGAGCACATAATCACCTATTTGTATTTTGAAAGAACTTTCGAGTGCCACAGGGACACGCCAGTTATTTTCGTGCGCTTTGTAAAATGTTTTGAGAATATCTTTGCCATTTTTGAAGTACTCTTCGCGTTGGTGTTTATCTTTGTACCAGTCAGTGATAAAATTTTCTTCGTAGAGTTTCATGAGATCCTCAAATGATGGAACTTTTACTCCAGTTGGTATCTCTGTTACTGACGACGATATATCAAATAGGTTTGCTTGTTTGTGTTCATTCAAGTCTTTTACTTGCTGATAAAATTTTTGTAGAGTGCTATGCATGCTTGTCCCAAAACTAAAACTGGCAGTACTCTTGGTTGGAATTTTAATAATGTTAGCAAGTTTGTAACGGTAGGGACAAGCTTCGTAGGTTTGGATTTGAGAAAAAGAATATGTTTTGGGGATTTGATACGAAGATTTGTGTTCAACGAGTATTGTAGGTGAGACAAATTGGATATCATTTACTTTTGAGGTTTGTGTAGATTCATCGCTGTATCCAAGTTCAGTAAGAAATCGACTCAGTTTTTTTTCTCGCACTCCCCCGTAATTTTTGCCACTGGTAAAATACAATCGCTCTTTGGCACGAGTCATGGCTACGTAAAACAAACGACGTTCTTCTTGGAGGTGATAATCCCCCTCTGGCAATTTTTCGTTGATTAAATCTTCTGGAAGTTCAATGGCTTCACCACGTCGGCGTGTAGGAAACCGGTCTTCCACCATATTGACGATAAAAACATACTTGAACTCGAGCCCCTTTGAACCATGAATGGTCATAATGTTAACTGAGTCTGGGGTGTCACTTGGCTGAAACATACGGCCTTCGTCACCAGCTTCGAGAATGTAGTTGTATTGTTCCAAAAATCCTTTCAGGTGAGCATCTGGAGTATTTTCTTCGTAGCGTGCAAGCATTTCAAAAAATTGTTGCAAGTGGTGCACTTGATGAATAATAGTACTATCGCCCTCTGATTCTTTTTGAATAAGGTATTTGGAACAACCACTTTCTTCAAAGAAGTGATGCAAAAGTTTGGATGGTTTTTCGGTTCTGGCTTTTTGGACAGTTTCTTGAATGAGACCAATAATTTTATTACCAACCTCAATGCCCTCGGGTGACAAGTGAAACTCTGCCGCACGTTTTATAATTTCATAGTAAGAAAGAGTTTTCTGTTTGGCAGTGCTGGTCACCTTTTGCATATCCTCCTCAGAAAATTGCAAACAAGGCATGCGCAGTACACGATACATGGCTGGTGAGTCATGGTGATAATCAACAACCTTAAAAAAATTGATCGCATCCATGACAATGGGTTGTTTAAACAGACCTACTGCTGCCAAAAATTCGTACGGAATACCCGCATTTTGAAGTCCACGGATAAATGGCTCGGCATGACTGTTGGCACGCACCAAAATAGCAAAGTCGTCCCACACAGTTTCGGGATTTTCTTGTTTGAGTGTGATAATTTCTTGAACCACTGATTTTACTTCGTCGTCGAGTGTGGGGGCATGCACATGTTGCACCTCAGATTTTTGAATTGCGCCGAGTGACTGCAATTTTTTATCAATTTGAAGTTTCACTTCCAAGCGATCTGGATTGTTGTTTTGAATTGAAGTATAAGCAATATCGAGCACTTCTTGGCCTGAACGATAGTTTTCATTGAGCACAATATTTTTGGCATTTGAAAAATCTTCTTGAAAACGAAGAATGTTGGAGACAGAGGCGCCCCGGAATGCATAAATTGATTGATCATCGTCCCCCACCACCGTCAGCTGAGCCTGCTGCGATAGCAAGCGAGTGAGCACATACTGCGCCCAGTTCACATCTTGAAACTCATCTACCAAAATATATTTGAATCTGTCCTGAAATTTCTTTTTGACAGAAGGCCGTTCTTGAATAAGTTTAATGGTATAAAAAATCAAATCACCAAAGTCGAGTGCACTATTATCAAGCAGCAATTGATTATATTTGTGATACGCGTTGGCAATTTCAATATATTTATTCCTCTCTTCAGTATGCACATCGTCACCATCAAGTTTCAAATTTTCCGCATACTCCAAATACTGCGCTGGCGTAATGAGTTCGTCTTTGCACTTACTAAAGTGCTTGAGCATTTCATGAACATGGCGAGTTGGGTTGCCAAGTGGTCGGTAATAATCAAGATCAAAATTATAAATATATTCGCGCATGAGCAACCAAGCATCGGTATCAGTCATGAGTTTGAACTGATTTGGAAGTCCAACCTCCAGTCCATATTCTTCGAGCATTTCCTGACAAAAAGCATGAAAAGTGGAAATATGCATGTCATAAATACCAAGGCCAAGCATTGACTCTACACGCTCTTCCATTTCTTTGGCTGCTTTTTCGGTGAAGGTGAGGGCGAGGATGTTGGCCGGATCTACCTTTTTCTCTTCAATCAAATAAAGGATTTTTTCTGTAATAACCGTTGTTTTCCCTGTCCCTGCTCCTGCGACAATCAAAAGAGGGCCGTCGGTGTATTCGACAGCCTGTTTTTGGGCTTGGTTGAGAGGTTTTTGAGACATTTTAGAATAAATTCATACGTATTGATGGTACCAAAAAGAATTGACAAAAGCAAGGATACGTGTTATACAAGATCAAACAAAGTATTTGAAGGAATGCGATGAAAAAAATTACTCTCCCTGAGTTTTTTGCGCTCCTCGGCAGTGCGCTGCTTCTGGCAGCCATTGTCCCTTTTCTCTTCACCTAGCTCATACCTTTGAGCGGGCAGAGAAAAAAACCACCTGAAACTGCCCTTAGTTTCTCTTTGAGAGATTGAGGGGAGGCCCAGGTGGTTTTTTGTTTTATGTGGGAAGTAAAATTGTCTCCCCTCTCTCAAAATCTCTATCCAGTCGTTCTTCATCTTCTTTCTCCAGTTTCCACCCCAGCGCACCCAGATCTTCTTGCAAATGCGCTGAATCAGAAGTTTTTACAATCGTCACCACATTTGGTTTACTGAGCACCCAATTGATAGCAATTTGCACGGGTGTTTTTTTATATTTGAATGAAAGTTCATCGAGAATTGCATTTCCGCTTTGCGCCAACTCCCCTTTTGCCGTGGGTCGATATGCTGTCACCAAAATATTATTTTTTTCGCAGAAATCCAGCGTTCCATTTTCTTCATAGCCTCGAGCAATCAAGCTATAATGAATTTGATTATTTACAATTTTATATTTGGTCGCAGCCATGGCTTCTTGCAAATACGGAATGTGAAAGTTGCACACCCCAATATTTTTGACCATTTCATTTTCGAGAAGAAAGTCCATGGCTCTCATGGATTCAGACAGAGCTATGCCGGTTTTACTATATCCATGAATAAGAAATAAATCTAGGTACTTGGTTTGCAATCTTTGTAAACTTTCTTGGCACGAACGAATTAAATCATCATACTTCAATTTTTCTGAACCAACTTTACTGGTCAAAAAAATTTGTTGTCTCTCAAGTTTTTGAAGTGCTTGAGCAACAATTTCTTCGGTATGTCCAGCAGCATACTTTTCGGCTGTATCAATATGGGTGATGCCTTGTTTAACAGCATTTATAATACCCAGTACATCTCGATTATCATCGTTATTTACATCAACTTCTGTTCGCCCCCCCATTTGCCAGGTGCCAAGTCCTAAAACAGGCAAAGAAAAACTCCCAGCAGATTTTGTTGGAATTGAGATCATACAGGAATTAAATTACCCTTTCACAGGCATCAGTGAAGGCACAACAAGTCGAGGATCGACAACTCTGTCAAAACATACACGTCCAGCAGCATGCTTCCAACTGTTGTTGCCAACAATGCCAGAAATTTGTGCTTCGGAATAATAGTAGGGATATTGACTGCTCTCTTGCATGCTTTCTCGGGCAAACGTAGCACAGAGTGAAAATTCTGTATCACTTTTTTTAGTATATTCGTAGAGTACTTTTGTTTCTGGGTCAGTATAAAAATTGGCTACTTCAATTTTGACTACTTCACTCATGGTTGTAGGCAATTTCTTTTGAGACGAATAAAAACTCAAAATCGAATTTTGGATACTTGCCAAGTTTGAAACGCGTACGTCATCAAGACGTTCGGCGCGTGCACTGCCAGGTGTGCCCGAAAAATACAAACCAACTCCTAGGGCAAATACAACAAAAACAATACACGCAGTAAAAAAATATTTCATATAAATTTTGTATT
This sequence comes from uncultured Gammaproteobacteria bacterium, assembly GCA_964566225.1. GTDB lineage: Bacteria > Patescibacteriota > Patescibacteriia > Magasanikbacterales > UBA922 > CAYTKU01. The sequence goes on along the minus strand of CAZMHV010000001.1, from coordinate 143,979 downwards.
AAACTCTGAAGGATTATTCTGTTCCGTGTTTTTTGATATCCATACCATAGTAACCCAGCACTCCCGCAGAGATTCCCATAATAGTGAGCACTTTCAAAACAAATCGACTGGTAAGTTCTCCACCCAAAAGTGTATGAACAAGAGATGCAAGTGATGATAAAATAATAATGATAGCAGCAAACAGTGTAAAATAAATAAGCCATTTGCGAACACGAAGGTCACGTTTGTGTGGCTCGTGTGCATACATTTTGGAAAGGTACATAACCGTACCAAGATATACAGGAAAAAATACAATTACAAGTGAAAGCGCATTGCGAAGCGTATCTTTAATATTGGTAACCGATGGATAATAATCATAACTGTTTCCAACCACATCTGGGATGTATAAATTGATAACTTGAAACAACACGGTTCCAAGACCTATAGCACTCACATAGAGTGTCACAATTGAGAGCAAATGCAAGAAGAAATCCTTGGCAGATGTTTTTTGTTTTTCTGGTGTTTGGTGTTCCATACAAAGAGTTAATAATAAATTGATATATGTTTAGCTTACCACAACTAGAGAATTCGTCAACATTGAGCAAAAAAATTGACGAATACAAAAGCCCACTGTTTCATCAGCGGGCTTTTGTTTTAATTATGATTTTTTTGTTCGTCCGGCGCGTACACGATCGGCTTCAGTGAGGTACATCTTACGCAAACGAATACTCATTGGAGTAATTTCGAGGTATTCATCTTCAGTCATGAGTTCCATACCACGTTCGAGTGAAAGTTCGAGTGGTGGAGTAAGAGTCAACGCTTCGTCAGAACCAGAAGCACGCATGTTGGTGAGCTGCTTACCTTTGATTGGGTTCACGCCCATTTCTTCACCTTTGGCAGTGTTTCCAATCACCATACCTTCGTACACATCAATGTTTGGTCCAATGTACAAAGTTCCACGGTCTTGCAAATTCCAGAGTGAATATCCAAGCGCTTTACCAGTTACCATAGAAATCATTGAGCCTACTGAACGTTTTTCAATAGTTCCTACATATGGTTTGAATCCAATCACACGTGAGGCCAAAATTCCTTCACCACGAGTATCCATGATAAAGTCACCACGGTAACCGAGAAGTCCACGAGTTGGAATTTCAAAAATAATACGAGTCATGTTGCCTGTCGAATTCATGTGAGTCATGGTTCCTTTGCGCTTACTCATTTTTTCAATCACCACACCCATGTATTCAGTTGGAACGTCAACAGTGGCTTCTTCAAATGGTTCCAATTTTTCACCATTTTCTTCTTTGATAATTACTTGTGGTTGAGACACTTGCAATTCAAATCCTTCACGACGCATGTTTTCAAGCAAAATCGCAATGTGCATTTCACCACGTCCAAAAACTTTATAGTGATCAATCGGAGAAAAGTCGATCTTGAGTCCTACGTTTACTTCCAATTCTTTTTCAAGACGTTCTTTGATTTGACGGTTAGTTACAAATTTTCCTTCTTTGCCGGCAAATGGTGAACTGTTGACAAGAAAGCTCAAAGAAATAGTTGGTTCATCAACTTTAATCGCTGGGAGTGCTTCTTGAGCAGCGTTTTGACAAATAGTTTCACCAATATAAATGTCTGGAAGTCCGGCAATCATCACAATATCCCCTGCTTCAGCTTGTGGAACTTCTTGTTTACTCGTTCCTTTAAAGTTATAAATTTTGGTAATTGAACCATTTCGTGTTTCACCAGTTGGTTGCTTCACAATTACCTTATCACCAACTTTCACAACTCCCTCGTAAATACGACCAACAGCCATACGACCAAGAAAGTTGTCGTAGCCAAGGTTAAATGGTTGCATGCGGAAAGGAACCGTGGTATCAGCAGGAGCTGGTGGCACGTGTTCGAGAATGGTATCGAGCAGTGGATTTAAGTTGTCTGATTCATCGGTGAGTTTCAATTTGGCAACACCAAGTTTACCAATGGCATACACGGTTTTGAAGTTGAGCTGTTCGTCGTTGGCTCCAAGATCCATGAAAAGTTCGAGTACTTGATCGTGCACAACATCTGGTTGAGCAGCAGGTTTATCAATTTTGTTAATGACCACAATTGGTTTGAGACCAAGTTCCAAAGATTTTTTCAAAACAAATTTAGTTTGAGGCATTGGACCTTCTTGTGCATCGACAATGAGCAATACGGAATCAATAGAACGAAGTACACGTTCAACTTCAGATCCAAAGTCTGCGTGGCCTGGAGTATCTACAATGTTAATTTTGGTATCTTTATAAAAAAGAGAAGCATTTTTGGCATAAATAGTAATACCACGTTCTTGCTCGAGGGCATTACTGTCCATACTCACGGTGGCATCAGTCACCATACCAGTTTGGCGCATCAAAGCATCGGTCAAGGTGGTCTTGCCGTGGTCTACGTGCGCAATAATCGCGATGTTGCGGATTTGCATACAAAATCTCAAGGGGTTAATTCACCCTCCTTTGCCAAGGCTCTGGTGGGTAATAGAAGTCATAAGTATACACGAAAAGAGGTTTTTTGTCAAAGTTTTGGCATAACCCAGCATAATATATGGTTTTTTGCTTATTTTAGACAAAAAAACCACGGCGCGAGCAATCTACTCAATGCGCCGTGGCCTTGTTCATTTTCAAACAAATTATTCGTCGTGAAGCGACTTTCTTTTGCTCACCAAAAAATTTCGGTTGTAAATGGCAATTTTCAAAATATAATAGAAACTCAGCATCAGTGATAAGATAATAAAAATAACCACCACCGAACTCCACTTGGCATCAAGCCAACGATCTTCCCACGGAAAAGCAATGTTCATACCAAAAAAACCTGTGACCAGTGCCCCAAACGTAATAAATTTGATAGCGTTCAATTCTTTTTGGGTATTTTCTTGGTACAATGACTCGAGCAATGACAGACTACTCTTTACATATTCAATAGTCATTTGCCACAAGTGCGTAATATATTTTTGATTCGCAATTAGATGATCAAATTTCAACAATCCCAAACTTTTGAGTTCTTCTTTAATATGCGGATCAATGGTATGTTCACGTTCCTGCATAATATCTTTCATTTGCGCAAGGCGTGCTTTGACAAAGGAAAGCGTTTTCATATGCAGCAAAATTTGTTCTCGAATACGTGGAAAATCTTTGTAAAGCATTTCTTCGGCTTCACGAATAGCAGTTATTTCTTCCCACATGGTGCGGTGAAGAAATAAATATTTTTTGAGCTGTTTTTCAAATTCTCGAAAAAAAGTAACATAATGGAGCAACTCTCGCGTATGTTCCACAGAAAATTTGCGAGGTTTTTCTATTTGAAAAATACTTATCTCATCACCCAAACAAACTTGCAAATGACCTCCTTGCAGCCGAGTGATAAGTTCATCATTATTTTGTTCGTACAATTTCAATATATCTCGCTCTTTGGCTCCTTCTGTCACACACAAGAGTGGATAGCTCGCACTTGCCTGATCAAGTATCTTGGGAAGTGGTGCACCTTTACTAAACAAAAAAGTAAGCGCAGGTGCCAAAAACTCAGTATAAAAAGATTCCAATATTTTTTTTGCTTTTTTTATATCTTTTTCTTCGGTAGTAAGGAGAATAATACCATCCTCTGTTACAGACAGTATAACATTCCGACAATAAGCAACAACTTCATCAAATTCATTGTTGCCAATAAATTCAACTTCTTTTATTTTTAAACTCTCCCAAAGGTGTTCCATTCGTTTTTTATCGAGTTCAACCGCAAACTTTTTGTACTTTAAAAATTGGAACAATTCTTTGAGATGAAGAGAAGTCCTTTGAAACCAAGTACCGAGATAAACTTGTTTTATTTTCATATTGTTATTTACAATATGTTTTTAATATTATGACAGCGAATTCAGAATGGATTATGCAAAACTTTTTCCAGTTTGAATTTTTTGATGAATAAAATAGATGGCACCAACAAGAATTATAATAGAAAGAAAATCAGAAAATTCTGGAGTAGAAACGACAGGGGCGATATAGAGTGAAACTTGAATTACGGTTGCATTTACAAAACCAGTCCCTTGCAATCGAATATAATACCCGGTACTTCCACCTACACTGGTTGTAGCCCAATCTGATGGAGCACTAAAACTTATTGAATTAATACCTGTAGAATTAAATGGATGTGTTTGAGAATCCAAAGTTAAGTCTGCCCAAGATGAGCCATTCCAATATTTTATACCTAAATCAGAAGCCCCATCATTTGATGTACCAGTTACATTAAAATATACTTTTGTAAATTTAGAAGTAAGATGCCCAATACTGATATGCTTTGTATTACCATTATCTGACCAGTTTACATCAGAACCACTTGTGGCAACAGTATTTGATGAGTCAGCATCATTTGCATCGGTAGTATCATCTTCATAATAAAAATCTCCGACTTCATATTTAAAATATTTACCAACATCAGTATTGGCACCAGTAAGAGGAGTCGCTAAGGCGATACTTGGACTCAGTAAAAAAATAAATACCAGTACCAATAAAACAAATGAAGGTTTTTTATTCATAATAAACTAAAAAATATAGATATATAATATCATATTTTCTCACTCCTGACAAAAAAGATATGACACAATAATGCCTGCTGTTTCTGCACGAAAAACAAAATTTCCTAAACTTATTGGTACCAAAGATTTATTTGTTGCGAGTTCTCGCTCTTTGTCATCCCAACCACCTTCTGGACCAACAAAACAACCAATTTTTACCACATCACTTACAAGAGCAGATGAATAGGATGTAGAGGAAAAGTCACAAAAAAAGTTCTTATCATTTTCCTTACTTTCTTCCAGGGCTTCTTTAAATGAAAGAGGTTCATCAATGACAGGGACTCTCCCCCGGCCAGACTGTTCCGCCGCTTCTTTCATAATTTTTTGAATACGATCAAGTTTGAGATTCAACTTGACTGTGCGTGCAGTAATAATAGGTACTATACGGTGGACACCTACTTCAACTGCTTTTTCGGCAAGTAACTCAAAATGCTCACCTTTGATAATTGCAGCATATAAAGTTACTTGATGTCGTGGTTCAACAATACTCGTATGCAGTTTACAAACTTTTGCATGCAACTCTGTTTTACCAACATCCACAATTTCAACTTCAGCTTCACTCCCTTCACCATCACACAAAATTAGGTGATCTCCTTTTTTTATACGAAGCACATGAGTGAGTTGATGGACTATTTCAAACGGTGTAATAGTAATTTCTTTTTGTTTCAAGTCAAAATTATCAATAAACCTATGTAATTTCATATGCGAAATGAGTGAAGGAATGAAAATGCTTACATTTCTATTCCTGAGCGAATGAGCCTATATGGATTGCGCAGCAATGCATATATGCGAAAAACTATTCAGTAATAAATCCCCCTACCTGCAAGTCCCATAACTGTTTGTACATACCAGATTTTTTGGTCAACAATTCTTTGTGAGTTCCCTGTTCAATAACACTGCCTTGATCCATGACTACAATTCGATCCATTTTCATAATGGTTGACAAACGGTGTGCAATGACAATAACAGTTTTGTTTTTCATGAGATTTTCAAGTGCTTGCTGAATATACATCTCTGATTCAGAGTCGAGACTAGAAGTGGCTTCGTCCAGAACTAAAATTGGACTGTTACAAAGAATAGCACGAGCAATAGCCACACGTTGACGTTCACCACCGGAAAGTTTAATTCCACGCTCGCCCACATACGTCTTATATTTCTCTGGCAAACTGTCAATGAATTCGTGACAGTGCGCAAGTTTCGAAGCTTCAATGACCTCTTCGTCGGTTGCTTCTGGTCTGCCATAACGAATATTTTCAAGGAGTGTTCGATGAAATAATATTGACTCTTGTGGTACCAGTGAAACATTATGCCAGAGGCTTTCTTGTGTTACCGATGAGATTTTTTTACCGTCAATAAGAATACTGCCTTTACTCACATCATGCATACGAAGTAAAATACGTATCACCGTAGATTTACCCGCTCCTGAATGTCCTACCAAAGCAACTCTTTCTTTGGGAGCAATGGTCAAGTTAAAATTTTTGAGTACAGGTCTGGTACTATGATAGTGAAAATCTACATCTTTGAATTGGATCTGCCCATTTTTTACATACAAATCTTTGGCACCCGGTGCATTTTGTATTTCATGCGGTGTATCCAATATTTCAGTCATTTCTTCTGCTTCGGCCAAGTTTGTATAAATACTGCGAATCATGCGACCAAAGTCCCAAATATGATTGATAATTTGCAACAAAAAGGTTTGGATAAGAACAAAATCACCGAGAGAAAGTTGCCCTTGTTTCCACAGCAAAATAGCATAGTAGAGCATACCAATTTCAAGGGCAATGGTAAGCAATCCCTGAACACCGTCAGCAATACTGTCTAAGTCATAGGTAAATTTAGAAATTTTTCGCACTTTTTCCATGGCCTCTCCAAAAAAGTTCACTTCTCTTTGATAGCCATTAAAGAGTTTGACATTGGATTGATTGGTAATAGTATCTGCCAAAATTCCACTAGCCGTTGATTCGAGTTCACTTTTTTGTAGCTCAAATTTCATTTTGTAGTTGGTGAGAAACCAATTGGCTGTGGTAAAAACAAGAAGCCATGCTGCCATAATAAGACCGAGCACGATATCTTTTTTGAACAGAACAATCATAATGAACGTCACATTGATTATCAAAGTGAACAACTGCCAAAAAATACGCTCAGCAATAGAGTCAAATGCTCGATAAAAACTCTTTACTCTTTTGACCAGTGAGCCAGTAAAACTATTATTGAAAAAGGAAAATGAATGTCTTTGTAAATAGGCAAAACACGTATTGGCCAAGTCCGCAATAACTCGAGGGTGAAAATAGTTGGCAATAAACCCTGAAACACGCCAAATAAACCACTGAACTACTTGCAAAAGAGCAATCATCCATAAGACAGAAAGAAGCGTCATGGCTCGATCACCTGAAAAAGGACCTTGCGAAAGAATGTCAAAGAACTTTTTATAATAAAATGGAATAGTGAGGTTCGTAATACTTCCTGCAACAATACACAAAAGTAAGAAAATAAGGGCAGACTTATATCTCCAAGCATGTGCAAGAAATATTTTTATAGTAAGACGAGTTTTACGTTTCATACAAAATAGTTCAAATATTTCTCCTATAGTAACAGAAAAAAGTGATTTTGAAAAGAAAAAAGCCGCACAGGGCGACCTTTTCTTTCAATTGTGCTTTGTATTCGTGCTACTGACAATTGCAGCAAGCATCACACATAAAACATTTGCCACAAACGGCTTCAAATTCTTGAGTGCATCCATCACATTGCATAGAAAATAAATTAAGAATAACTATAAATAATTATAAATCGTATTGTATAAAATTTCAATGGGGATAATTTTTTATGCAGTTGGTATGTGAAATCCCATTTCTTTAAGTGCACTACTAGTGCTTTCAAATACCTTTTCTTTCTTTTGAAGATCCTTGAACCATTTTGTTTTTATAAATTGAGGGAGAATATTTTGACTCACACCGGTCAATACCACGTCCATATCTTTTTGCATGAGTTCGTCAATGATTTCTTCGAGACTATCCATGCCATCCACATCAATATAAAAAAGATTTCGAAAACTCAGAACCAATGTTTTGGCATGTTTTATTTGTCTGAGCATCTGAATATGCGACTGTGCATTGACATAGGTCATTTGTCCCGCAAAACGATAGACCAATACATCACCTTTGAGCTTTTCAATTTGACTCACATCGTCCCCCACTACCCGACTCACAACTTTTTTATTTTTGTTCACGGTGATTTCAGTTTGTGCTTTGGACAGTTGATTCACGAAATACAGCAGTGCAACCGTGGCACCGAGCAAAATACCGATAATTGGATCCTCCACAATAGTAACGAGGGCCACCACGAGTGAAAGTCCAAAGGCAAATCGATCATGTTTGAACATGTGGCTATAATGTTCCGCTTCAATCATACGGATGGCCACATGCACCAAAATAGCCGCTACAATAGGAAGTGGAAGGTACTTGAAGGTCGGAAGCAAAAATAACGCGATCACGGCAACCATGAGGGCATTGATGATACCTGATGTGCGATGAGTGGCACCGCTTTTGATGTTCAGTGCGGTACGAGCAAGTGCAGCCGTGGCTGGGATTCCTCCACAAATACCAGAAAATATATTGGCAATACCAAGTCCCATCACTTCTTTTCTTTGATCAAATTTTGTTTTGGTCATACCATCAGCGATCTTGCCAGAAATGAGGGTTTCCAAAATTGCAATGAGTGCCACAGCAAAAGCAGCTTTGAGCACATCCATGTTTACCATGCTACTCGTAAAGTGTGGCAAGGCCGCAAGTGTGGGATGAAGTTCACCAAATTTTGTGGCCAAAGTTTGGAGTGGAAAATTGAGTATTCCGTTGGAAGTCAGCATACCGAGTATGATACCCACAAAAGCAATCACAATAGCTCCTGGAATTTTTTTGACAAACTTGGTAAATAAAAGAAGAACAATGAGTGAAATACTAAATAAACCAACAGCCACAAAACTTGTTTGGCTCAGATGTTTCAAAGACTCTAAAACATTTTCAAAAAATTTCTCATGAACGGTCAAACCTTTGAGCCCAAGCGCAAAATTGAGCTGATTGAGTGCAATGATAAAGGCAACACCCAGTGTAAATCCATGAACAACACTTGAAGGAATAAAAACAATATATCGGTCGATGTGAAATACAAAAAATAAAAGAATAATAATACCACTGAGCACAGCAAGTAATGGAAGTACGCCCACTCCATATAAAATTGCATACGTAGCCAAGAGTCCAGAAAGTGCACCTGTTGGTCCCACAATGTTAAAGTGACTTCCACCAAGGATAGCTGCAAAAATTCCTGCCCAAATAGCAGTGATAACACCCATGACTGGTGTGGCATTGGCCGCTACGGCAAGAGAAATCGAGAGTGGTAATGAAACCAGTGACACGGTTATCCCTGATTTCCAATTTTCTTTTATGTTTTTCATCACATTCTGCATAGTTTCATGTATGTAAAAAATAAAGCCCCGGGAATTCCCAGGGCTTTAGTATACACCTTGTTATTAATTTTGTGGAGGGAGTTTGCGATATTTTTTTCCTACACGCAAACGTGCCAATTCTTTTTCCATTTTTGCTTGCAATCTTGCAAATTGTACATCTTCGAGTGATTGTTTTTGTGCCATGAGCTCTTCGGCGCGCTGGCGTGAAGCTTCGGCGCGTTCCAAATCAATGTGCTCTGCACGTTCTGCGGTGTCGGCCAAAATATAAATTTGATTATTTGGTCGCACTTCCAAAACTCCAGTTGACACTGCCATATCAATTTCTTCGCCTGCTTTGAGGATACGAATCTCCCCTGCTTTCAGTACAGAAACCAGTGGAATATGTTTTGGCAAGATAGTAATTTCACCTTTTTGTGTTGAAACGGAAACCTGATCGATTTCATTTTCATAGGTGATGCCGTCTGGAGTGACGATTTTGAGTAACATAATTATTATTTTTCAAAGTGAAATTTACACTACTTCGTCAATGGTTCCTTTCATGTAGAATGAACCTTCTGGTTTACTATCATGTTTTCCATCAAGAATTTCACGACATCCACGAACCGTTTCAGCAACTGGAACGTATTTTCCTTCCATACCAGTAAATTGCTGAGCCACAAAGAATGGCTGTGACATGAAACGTTGAATCTTGCGTGCGCGAGAAACCACGAGTTTGTCTTCTTCAGAGAGTTCTTCCATACCAAGAATCGCAATAATATCTTGCAAATCTTTATAGCGCTGAAGAATTTTTTGAACATCACGTGCTACGCGGTAGTGTTCTTCTCCAACAATGTTTGGATCAAGCATGGTTGAAGTTGAATCGAGTGGATCTACCGCTGGGTAAATACCAAGTTCAGTGAGTGCACGAGAAAGTACAACCGTTGAGTCAAGGTGGGCAAAGGTGGTTGCTGGAGCTGGATCAGTCAAGTCGTCGGCTGGTACGTATACCGCTTGAACAGAAGTAATAGAACCTTTGTCAGTGGAAGTAATACGTTCTTGCAAGGCTCCCATTTCAGTCGCAAGAGTTGGCTGGTATCCTACGGCTGATGGCATACGACCAAGAAGCGCAGACATTTCTGAACCGGCTTGTGTGAAACGGAAAATGTTGTCGATAAAAAGCAAAAGGTCACGGCCTTCTTCGTCACGGAAGTATTCAGCCATGGCAAGAGCAGTGAGGGCCACACGTGCGCGGGCTCCTGGTGGTTCGTTCATTTGTCCGAATACCATCGCAGTTTTATTGATAACGCCTGATTCGGTCATTTCTACATACAAATCGTTTCCTTCACGAGTACGTTCCCCTACTCCGGCAAACATTGAGTAACCACCGTGTTCTTGGGCGATGTTACGGATGAGTTCTTGAATCAAAACAGTTTTTCCTACTCCGGCTCCACCAAAGAAACCTACTTTTCCACCTTTCAAAAATGGACAGAGAAGATCTACTACTTTAATACCAGTTTCGAGAATTTCAGTTTTTTGAGATTGAGATTTGAAATCTGGTGCTGCGCGGTGAATTGGATAGGTTTTTCCTTTTTTTGGATTTGGTTTTCCATCAATTGCTTTTCCAGTCACGTCAAACATGCGGCCAAGGGTCACTTCACCAACTGGTACTGAAATTGGTGCTCCAGTATCTACCACTTCTGTTCCACGTGCCATACCATCGGTTGAACCCATGGCAACGGTACGAACGATGTGTGAACCAAGATGCTGTTGTACTTCGAGTACAATTACTTCACCTTTGTTGTTTTTTACTTCAAGTGCGTTCAATACTTCCGGAATGACATTTGGGAAGTGCACATCGATCACCACACCGATGATCTGTGAAATTGTTCCAGTATTTTGTGACATACATTTCAGTTAAATAGCTTTTATGCAAAATAAATTATTCAAGTGCCGCTGCACCACCAACGATTTCACTAATTTCACGAGTAATCGCTGCTTGGCGGGCTTTGTTGAATTCAAGGGTCAGCGCATCAATCATTTCTCCGGCTGCGGTACTGGCATTTTTCATGGCAAGCATGCGGGCACTGTGTTCACTGGCTGCTGATTCAAGTACGGCTTGATAGAGTTGAATCTCCACCAATCGAGGAAGGACATCGGTCAGGATACTTTGTACGTTTGGTTCAAAAATATATCCTTCGAGTGAATTCCCTGATTGTGGTTCAATTTCACCGGTTGTTCCTGTGATCATTTTTTCAAGATCAACTTCTGAAACTGGCAATAACTGACGTACTTTTACTTCTTGCACCAGTGGTGATTTGTAATCAGTGTATACCACAACAACTTTGTCGTATTTTTTTTGTACAAAAGCATCTGTTACCAAATGAGTAATGGATAACACATTTTCAAACGAAGGTTTGTCACTGAGGTGATCAAAAACATTGGTAAGATTATATCCAAATTTTTTGGCAAACAAAGCACTCTTTTTTCCAATTCCCAAAATATCGATTTCAACATTTTGGTTTGGAGCAATTTCTTTGCCACCAGCCATTCGGTGAGTTGCTACATTGTCTGTATTTTTCAAAAGCTGGGAAGCTTTTTTCAAAATATTGGCATTGAAACTTCCACAGAGCCCACGGTTTGATGTAATCATTACCACGAGCATTTTTTGAACTGGACGCATTTGCAAAAGGGCAACTTGCTTCTTTTGCATTTTTGAGAGATTGTTCAAGAGTTCACGTGACAGCAAAGCATACTCTCTGGTTGAAAGAGCTGCAGAAACTGCTTTGCGCATCTTGGCAGCAGACACCATTTCCATGGCTTTCGTCATTTTTTTGGTGTTCTTGACTGATTTGATACGAGTTTTAATTGCTTTTCCTGATACTGCCATAGTATAAGTTAGGCTTTTTTAAATTCTTCGATTCCAGCTTTGAGTTCAGATTCTACTTCATCACCCCATTCACCTTTGGCAATTCGTTCCATAAGTACAGAACGAGTTTTTTTCATGAAGGCAATCATTTTGGTTTCAGCATCGCGTACCATATCGAGCGCAACATCATCAAAGTATCCTTTGCCTGCAGCATAAATAGAAAGCACTTGGTCTTCTACTGCATATGGTGAATATTGAGGTTGTTTCAAAAGTTCTGTTAAGCGGCGACCACGTTCAATTTGTTTCTTGGTTTCAGGATCAAGATCACTACTAAATTGTGAGAACGCTTCGAGTTCACGGAATTGCGCAAGCGCAAGTTTCATACTTCCGGCAACTTTTTTCATTGGTTTGGTTTGAGCAGAACCTCCTACACGTGATACAGAGAGACCAACGTTGAGGGCTGGACGAATACCACGGAAAAACAAATCTGTTTCAAGGAAGATCTGACCATCAGTAATAGAAATTACGTTGGTTGGAATGTAGGCAGAAATATCTCCGGCTTGTGTTTCAATAATTGGAAGCGCGGTAATAGAACCACCACCATGTTCTTTGTTGAGGTTACATGCGCGTTCAAGCAAACGTGAGTGCAAATAGAATACGTCACCTGGGTACGCTTCACGTCCTGGTGGACGGCGAAGAAGCAATGACATTTCACGGTATGCCCAAGCTTGACGAGTCAAATCATCGTAAATAACGAGCACATCCATTCCTTTGTCTGCAAAAAATTCAGCAAGTGTGACACCAGCGTATGGAGCGAGGTATGACATTGGAGCTGGTTCAGAAGCACCAGCAGAAACGATAATGGTGTAGTCCATAGCACCAGCTTCGCGGAGCTTGGCTGCAAGACGAGCAACTTTGGATTCTTTTTGACCAATAGCCACGTATACACAAATCATGTTTTGGCCTTTTTGGTTGATGATGGCGTCAATCGCAATCGCTGTTTTACCAGTTTGACGATCTCCAATGATAAGTTCACGCTGTCCACGTCCAACTGGGATAAGTGCATCAATGGCTTTGATACCAGTTTGCATTGGACGATTGACACCCTGACGAGTAATAACGCCCGGTGCCACACGTTCTACTGGATAAAAGTCTTTGGTTTTAATTGGGCCTTTGCCATCAATTTCTTGTCCAAGCGCATTCACCACGCGGCCGATCATGGCGTCACCGACTGGGATAGACATAATCTTGCCAGTGCGTTTTACGGTGTCGCCTTCTTTAATATGTTTGTAGGCACCGAGAATAACCGCACCAACGGTTTCTTCTTCGAGATTCAAAGCAATACCAAGAGTACCACCTGGGAATTCCAACATTTCTTGTGCCTGACATTTTTCAAGGCCACTCATGCGAGCAATACCATCTTTTACTTCAATAACCGTACCGACTTCTTCAACGTCAGCGGTTTTTTCAAATGAAGCGATATTTTTTTTCAAAAGTTCAACGACTTGATCTGTGTATGACATACGGTATTAAGTTATAAAGTTTCTTTCATTTTTTGAAGTTGTGTTTTTACACTCGCATCAAAAATTTTATTATCAGTTTGCACTTTGATTCCACCAATGAGCTTTGCATCCTCGGCAACCGTTACATCTGCCTTGCCACCAAATTGCTTGCTAATTTCTTCAATCATTTTTTCGGAAAGCTCGTGGGCTGATGTTACGTGAAGTTCTACCCAACCTTCTTGCTTGCGTGCATATTTTTGAAATGCTTCCACAATTTCTGCCATTCTTTTCCAAGCTTGATTTTTGCGGACAAGAATGGTGAATTCAGAAATTGCTTTGCTCAAAGATTCCCCTTGCAAACCTTGGGTCACTTCGTAGAGAACTTTGGCGTATTGATTGGCTGATAATTTTTTTGGCATATTTATTTCACTGACTTCAAAATATCACGAATAAATTCTTCGTCTTTTTTGCCATCGAGTTTTTGGCCGAGAATTTTTTCTGCAGTGAGCACCACCAATTCAACTGTTTCTTTGCGAAGTTCTGCACGCATTTCTTCTTTTTCATTGGCAACAACTTTCTTGGCTTTTTCAATAAGGTCGGCAAGTTCTTTTTTGGTTTTTTCTTTCATGTCTGTAGACATTTTTTCTGCTTCGTCATGTGCTTTTTGGATAATGGCACTTGATTCACTCTTGGCCTTTTCAATCGTTTCGTCAAATTTTTGTTGACTCATGAGTAAATTCGTTTCTACTTCTTTGGCATGGTCAAGTGACTCATCAATAATTTTTCTTCGTTCATCAAGTTTTTTGGTAAGTGGTTTTAAAATCAAAAACCAAACAATACACAGGACAAGTGCAAAGTTAAAAAGCTGGGAAGCAAATTGACCCACATTTAATCCAAGTGTTGAAAGAACACCCGCATCACCAGATGCTTCGGTTGTGTGTTCTTGAACTTCTTTTTCAATAGCTTGTGACATACAGAATCTAATTCTAGAAATAACTTTTGTGGGTCAGACCTCGAAAGATCTGACTTTGAAATTTATTTCAATGTGAATACCACAACGAGTGCGTAAATAGCAATCGCTTCGGCAAACGCAGCACCAAGAAGCATTGGGACAAACAATTTTCCAGAAGCTTCTGGGTTGCGTCCGATTGATTCCATAGCTTTTGCTACGATTTTTCCAATAGCGAGAGCTGGCATCATACCACCAATTGCCATGGTTGCTGCTTTGGCGAGAACCACGAGTGATTCATGTTCCATAGTCTAAACATTACAGATGTACTTGGCTCGAGGGGTAAAGGGGAAATTTTTTACCTCGTCTGTTCCATCGTTGAATAAATAATATCTGTTTTGTTGAACGCCGATTGGTGTGCACTTTGGCACTGGCGTTCAACTTTGAGATATTAGCCCTGTCGAACGGCGCCTTCGCGATGTTCGCCAGAACTCATATCTCAAATTTGAACTTCAGATAATTTCTCGAATTAGTGTTTTTCGTCTTCACTTCCATGTGGAGCCTCGGACATGACCGTTAAGTACACAAGAGTGAGCATGGTAAATACTGCGGCTTGAATGAGACCAACCAAAATTTCAAGCAGCATAAATGGAGCAGGCACAAACACTCCTACAAGTGCACCAATCACAGAAATAAGCACTTCTCCGGCAAATACATTTCCAAATAAACGAAGAGACAAGGAAAGTACTTTTGCTGCTTCACCAATAAGTTCAATAATACCCACAAGAATCTCTACGATTGCGGTAAAAATGGCAACCGGACCTTTGGTCAAACTTTTGAAAAATGTTCCAATTTGGATAAATTTGTTGGCATGTGCAAAAAATCCAATAGAAGCAAGGCCAACCAAGTGAGACGTTAACACAGACACCAGTGCCATGGCCACAGTGAGGTTCAAGTCAGTATTGGCTGGACGAAGTACTGGTGAGTGACCAGAAAGCAAACTTCCTGTTCCAGGAAGCAATCCAAGCCAGTTGGAAAGAAGAATAAAAAAGAAGACAGAACCAACCAGAGGAAGAAATTTACGACTCTTTTCTCGGCTTCCAGTTACTTGGTCAAAATATCCAAGGAGTGATTCAACAAAAAATTCAAACGCATTTTGCAATTTACCTGGACGAAGACGTGCGTTTTTGGTAATCAAGATTCCAATCACCAATAAAATAGCAATGGCAATCCAAGAGTTAATAATAGTATTGGTAATATCAAAAGGTCCAATGTGGGTGATAACTTCAGGTGCGAGTGTTGGAATATGAATTTCTGCCATAAAAAATTGTATTCAACGCCAGATTATTTTTTATCTATATCCTCGTATTGTTTGGCGTATTTTTTTGTTTTTTTATAAATAAGTTGTGCCGACAGAACTGCAGCCAGTGCAAAACCGATCACAGTAAACCATGGAGAAGACGAAAATCGTGCATCAAGACGCTGTCCAATGGAAGAAAAAACAACCACTGGCAAGGCCAAAGTTACCCCAAAGTCTCCTATAATTTTAAGAGAAAATATCCAATATTTTCTATCTGTCGCTTTTTTTAGTGGATTTTCCGCCATATTTTACATCAAAAATCAAATAGAGTCAAGATAGTATTTTCACTGATTTATTTTTTTTATTTGTTGATATGATTTTATGAAAAAAATTGCTCTATATAGCTAATTATTACAAAAATACGAGCAAAGTCACATCAAAGATTGCAAGTAACAAAGACCTAAAAAATAATCTTCTCTTTTTCAATATCACCAATAACGCCCACACGAAGTTTATTCCAATCAAAAATCTTTTTGGCAATGGACTGAACATCACTCAAAGTAACCGCTTCAATCTCTCTCAATTCTTGTTCTGGAGTTTTGATCACGGGTTGAAAGAGGGCCTGACGTGCATACCAATTTGCCTGTGTACTTGAATCTTCAAACGAAAGTGTCACACTTCCACGAATATGTGTTTTGGCATCTTCAAGTTCACGCTTGGTCACACCTTTTTTGATAATTTTTTCCATTTCATCGTGAATCACTCCAATGGCCTTGTTGATATTTTTGGCTTCGAGGCCCGCGCGAACATACACATATCCCATGTCACGATAATGATCTGAACCACTGCGTACCATGTAGGCCAGTCCCCTGCGTTCACGCACCTGAATAAAAAGTCGTGAACTCATAGAGCCACCAAAAATGGTGTTGAGCACAGACACAGCAGAATTTTCATCAGCCGTGTGATTGAATCCAGGAAACCCGAGCATAAGTTGTGCCTGATCAGTTTGCTTTTGCTGTACCACAATTCGGTCTGCCTTTTTGGATGAACAAAGTTCTGCTGGTTCCAAGTGTAATGCTGATTTTTTACCAGCTTTTTCTGCAGCAAAATATGTTTCTACTAAGTGTTTGATTTTTTCATCAATTTTTCCTGCCACAATAATGGTCATGGCACCCGGATGGTAGTATTTATTTTTGAATGCCAACACATCATCACGTTTGAATCCCATCACATGTGCATCTGTGCCACCAATATCTCGGCCAAGTGCCCCAGCAAACATGTTTTGTTCAAATACACTATCAATATTCATCATTGGATTGTCACGATACATGCGGAGTTCTTCGACAATCACTGGCTTTTCTTTTTCCATTTCTTTGGGATCAAAGGTAGAATTAAAGAGCATGTCAGAAAGAATGTCGAGAGCAATTTCAGTGTATTTGACATCTACCTTGATATAGTAACCAGTTGATTCTTTACCCGTAAACGCATTGTATTCGGCTCCCAGTCGATCAATTTCACGAGTCAGAGTCAATGTATTTTTTCTTTTTTTAGTTCCCTTGAACATGAGGTGCTCAATGTAGTGAGACACGCCACTCATTTTTTGACTTTCATAGCGAGAGCCCACTGGGTACATCACCAAAAATGTGGTGGACTGAGTGTCACGTTGAGGAACGAGGATGACGTTGGCTTTGTTTTTGAGTTGGTATTGTTCGAACATATTTATTTACCAAATTTTTGTTGTAAATAATTTTTTATATTCTCAAGTTTCACTCGTTCTTGTGTCATACTGTCACGATCACGCACTGTCACTGCATTATCAGTGAATGTATCATAATCAACCGTCACACAAAATGGCGTACCAATTTCGTCTTGGCGGCGGTAACGTTTTCCAATACTTCCAGCATCATCGTATTCCACACGGAAGTCTTTGAGCAAATCTTTAAAAAGTTCTTTTCCTTTTTCTGCAAGACCATCTTTTTTCATAAGCGGAAGTACAGCAATGTGGTATGGAGCCATGTGAGGTGCAAATTTGAGCACCACGCGCACATCACCTTCACTGACGGTTTCTTCGTGGTATGCACTCACCAGCATGGCGAGGAGCGTTCGATCAACACCTTGTGAAGGTTCAATCACATGAGGCAAAATTTTTCGTTTGTTATCGTCGGGGTCAGTAAATTCAAGATTTTGTTTGGAAAATTCTTGGTGCTGAGTCAAATCAAAATTCCCACGATATGCGAGTCCCCACAATTCTTTGTTTCCAAATGGAAAGTCAAACATGAAGTCAATGGTACGTTTGGAATAATGTGCTCGATCTTCATCAGGCACTTCAAATCGATGAAGTTTCGATGTATCAAGTCCAATTTCTGTAGCAAAACTTTCCATGGAAGCAATCCATTGTTCAAACAATACTTCCCAATCTTTTTCTTCGAGAAAATATTCAATTTCCATTTGCTCGAACTCGAGTGTGCGGAACACAAAATTTCCTGGAGTAATTTCATTACGAAATGCTTTTCCTACTTGTGCAATTCCAAAAGGCAAACGTTTGCGTGAAGTCATGGCAACATTTTTGAAATTCACAAACATGGCCTGCGCAGTTTCTGGACGCAGGTACACCGTACTTCCCTCTTCTTGCACCGCACCAATTACGGTTTGAAACATCATGTTGAATTTGCGTGGGCTAGAGAGTTCATTACCATCAGCACTTTTGATTTTGTTTTCTTTGAGGGCTTCCCCCATTTGCTCGAGGGTCATTCCAGTTGGGTTCACACCATGTTCTTCGAGCAAATGATCGGCACGGTAGCGTTTGTGATTTTTTACATCTTCAACCATTGGATCATTGAAGGTTGCAACGTGTCCAGAAGCTTCCCACACGCGTGGATTCATCATAATGGCTCCATCAAAACCAACCATGTCTTCGCGTTCTTCTACCATTTTTTTCCACCAAAAATCTTTAATATTTTTGCGCAATTGGGCACCCAAAGGACCGTAGTCCCATGAGTTTGCAAGTCCCCCATAAATTTCACTACCCGGAAAAATGAATCCGCGGCGTTTGCACAGTGAGATTATATTGTCCATTGAAATAGTATCCATAGAATTTGCTTAATTATAACAAATTTTAAAGTAATTAAAAAGACCCTTTGGTAAAGGTCTTGGGTCCGGTCATATGACTGGAGGTTCCACCCAAGTTTTCCCGAAATATCGAGAACACTCTTTGCAAAAATGTCTATCAAACTCCACAGGTGCCACCCTGCTTCACGGCTTGATACTTTCACTATAAAACATCTCTTCATGAATGTCAAGCTAAAAAGCAGAAGCCCCGAGCAATTGCCCGGGGCTTCATCATTTTAAATCGTATTAATTTCCTTCTCTTTATCTTCCGCAATCAATTTAATCTTTTCATTGTATTCTTTCACCAACTTTTCGATTTCATCAAACATTTTAAATTTTTCGTCTTCTCCCATTTCTTTGGCTTCAGCAGCCATTTCTACTTCGGTGCGAGCATCTTCACGAATTTTACGCATCACAATGCGAGCTGCTTCGGATTTTTGGTGAAGTACCTTGATGAGGTCAGCGCGACGTTCTGCGGTCAAATCAGGCAAAGGCAAACGAATTAATTTACCATCGTTGACTGGGTTGATGCCGAGCGGAGAATTTCGAAGACCTGTTTCCACTGCCTGCATAAGACTTTTGTCCCATGGGTCAATGTTGAGGGTCTTGGCATCGGCTACTGAAATACTCGCCACAGACTTGAGTGCCTGTCGAATACCATACGCTTCAACAGGTATATCTTCTACTATGGCAGGAGTCGCACGACCAGTACGCAAAGATGAAATATCTTGCTTAAAATGTTCAATCGCTTTTTCGAATTCTTGTTTGTGCTGCATATTTGAATAAATTAACCCCAATAGTTTGAATAGATGAGACGCATCAACCTGCCAAAAGAGGCAGGCTGAAGACGTGTTGTCTCAAAGCTTTTATTTTTGTGGGGGGATAGTGAAACCCAAATATACTACACTTTCCTTCTTTGGGTCAAGTCGAATGACGGTTGGAATCTGTCCAGAAGGAAGTTTTTTGGTAATCCAATTTTGGCCACCATTGATACTCTTATAGAAACTGGAACGTGTTCCAATGGTTGCTGTATAGTAAATTTCCTTTTCATTTTTTGGATTCACTCCAAAAGCGTAAATTTTGGCACTTCCTGGAGGGGTAATCAATTGAAATGGAGTCCAAGTTTGTCCAGCGTCTTCAGATCGCAAAATACCATAGGTAGAAATCCAATAGACGGTATCTTCTTTGGCAGTATAAACGGTCATATCTCTATAGGTCAGAGCACCAGGAAATTTACGGAGTGCTTTACTCAAGTCTGTCCATGTTTTTGCACCATCATCAGAACGAAACAACCCATTGGTCGCAGTAGCCATATAGTAACGTCCTTCTTTTTGTGGATCGGCTACCATGGTATACACTGATTTTTTGAGTCTAGCGAGGACGGTCCAACTTACACCCGCGTCGTTACTTTGCAAAATATCTCCACTTCCTTTGACCAAAGATACTTGAAATGGAGTAAATGGATTGATAACAATGGCTCTTACACTGTCGGTACGATCTTCACGATAGACTTCACTCCATGAACGCAAACAGTCTGTACTACGATAGACATTTTTGCCAATACTGGCATACACAGTACAGTGATCTTGTGGATGCACAGCAACACTATAGATAAATCCAGTGTTGAGTGGGGCAGGGGCTCGGTTCCAACTCACAGCACCATCGGTGGTATAAAATAAACCATTTCCACGAGAAGCCCAATAAAATGTATTACTATCAAGTGGGTCATTGATAAACTCATACGCACTCACGGTTTGGAGACTTTTGACACCATCAACCGTTGGGAATACTGATGACTGTTTCCACGTTTCACCTTTATCAGATGAAGTAAATATACCAGCTGGACCAGTAGTGGTTGGGGCCGAACTACTTCCACCCAAAGAACAACCCGCTCCAGTAAAGAGCAATGTTCCCAGCATAAGGGTAGAGACAAGAATTTTTTTCTGCATAGAAAAAATGTTGTGTTTTTTCTGTAAAAAAGAAAAAACAAATAAATTGATTTAAGGAATTGAAAGTAAAATTTGTTCAATCAGGAGCCGTGGATGTATATTTTGTTCTAAATATTTTTTTGCTTGTCGAATTTTTTTATCAATATTTATAAATACAGATGCTCCATACTTTTTTGAGACATCAATCTGATGCACACACTTATCACTCTGACCAAGACTCAGCAACAAATAGTCTCTATTCACTACTTCCCATACATCCAAAATATTTTGCAAATTTTCTCGTGTTGCCACACTATCTTTTTTATCACCAAACAATTCTTCTACTCCTTGAAGTTTTTTATAGAGTGGTTCACCAAAAAGATTGATAAATTGTTCTACCAGTGAATTTTCAAAAACATGCGGTACCGGTGATGGCAAATACACTACTTGTGCACGCGAACGAATCGTAGGCAAAAGTTGTGTTTCGTCTTCGGTAAGCAAAAATAATACCGTATGTCCTTTGGGTTCCTCCAGGGTTTTGAGCAGTGCATTGGCCGAATGCGCATTCATTTTTTCGGCCTCGTCAATAACAACTACTTTGTGCTGTGCTTGAAATGGACGACCCATGCTAAACTGACGAACCTGTTTAATTTGTTCAATATCAATATCACGTTTGGTCTTGCCAGTTTTTTCATTCATTTCTTGCTGCACCCATAAAAAATCTGGATGAATTTGCAGACGATCTGATGCAGTACTGAGCAATTGAGTCGCTATGGCAAAGGCAAACTCACGAATATTGGAACTTTTGGTACCAACCAAACAGTATGCATGAGAGAGCAGTCCCCTTTTCATGAGATCAGTAAAGAACTGTTCGTATTTCTCATTGGCAGACGTTTCAATCATATGCTATAGAATACCATATTATTGGTTTTTGAGCAAAACAGTAGCAATACGAGCAGCACAGGTATACCAAGAAAAATCCTTCACTCGAATGGTACCACTGTTCACTTTTTGTTCACGATACAGTTTATCTTGGAGAAGACGCCCTATACCCTCAGCAATGCTCTCACTGCTGTGTGGATCTACTACTACACTGGCTCCACCCGCTACTTCTTCAAGACAACTTCCCTTGGAAACCACCACGGGTGTATGACTTGCAAATGCTTCGAGTACAGGAATACCAAATCCTTCATACAAACTCGGGAAGACAAACACCTCTGCACCTTGCATCAGTGCCGGCAAATCTTCTTTGACAGTCCAACCCAGCTGAATAATATCTTTGGCATGAGGACTCTTGGCCAAGGCCTCTGTTACTTTTTCATAACCAAAACCAGGTTGACCAACCAGTACAAGTTGAAAATTTTTGTATTCTGATTGTTTTTTTATGTGATCAAATGCTTCAATAATTCGGTAGGTATTCTTTTTTTCTTCGAGTCGTCCAATGCTCAGCAAGTACTGGTCCGTAATATTGTATTTGGTAAAAATTTCAATTTTATGGTCCGTAGAAACTGGTTGCAAAAACTTTTCATCATACCCATTGTGCACCACAACAATATTTTTTGATGGTGTGAGCGAACAGAGTTCATCTTGAGTAAATCGACTTGGTACAATCACCTGCCACAATTTTTTTACAGCATACTTGGCAGTCCACGTAGAGTACCAACGTTCAAACCAATTATAACTCTCTGGAAACTGTACAGCCGCAATATCATGCACAGTCATGACCGTTTTTTTGGGATGGATAAGAGGAAATACGTGTGCTGGAATAAACAGCACATCTGGTGCGTGTACAAGCATTTCATAACTCATACGAAACTGTGTCCACAAACGCTTTGGTGGCCAACGCAATACTTTGGAAGACCAGTTTGGTGGCAGTATGGCGAGTTCACCTTGAAGAGGAACTTCTGAATAGAGCACCACCTCCACTTCTGCCGGAAGAATTTTTTTCAAATTTTGTATGACAAAATACGCGTACCATTCTACGCCGGTTTTTTGAATATGGTTAGCGCGCGATGCGTCGATGCCGATGGTCATAGATTATATGTTTACTCCCCAATCTCGCAACTGCGTAGTGAGACTTTCGATATCATTTTTTGTTTCATCAAAATAATACGTTTTGAAACCCATTTGTGCAGGGATAACTAAATTTTTTTCACCGTTATCTATAAAAACTGTTTCATCAGCAGAAACCTGCAATCGTTCCAAAGCGAGTTGAAAAATCTTTTCATTATCTTTGAATGCCGCGACATCATAGGATGTAGTAATACTATCAAACAACTCTTTAAAATTCCAGATACTACCGAGGACTTCCATTCTTCTACGACCATTATCAGTAATAAGACCAATCTTGTATTTTTTTTTGAGTTCACAAGCGAGAGCAAACATACTTTCATTTTGTGGAGTACTTTTGTAAGCTTCGTCTAAAAGTGTAAGTGGCAATGAAACACCCAGTGCTTCACAAAAGAGTGGCCAAAATTCTTCATCGGTCCTCTCACCAAAAGAAACTTGTTTGGAAAATTCCCCTCGAAAAGAAGATAAAACTTTTTCTAAAGGAATGCCTGTTTGCGTGCTGATGTACTCACAGGTGGTAAGGCTCCCATTATTTTTGGTAGTGAGTACCCCGTCGAGATCAAAAAAAATGGTAGTAATCATAGTTTATATAACAACTGTAAACATTTATCTTCGTCCTCAATCAACGTCATTTGCAACGCTTCTTCAAGTGTCACCCACATATACTTGGTATGTTCAGTTGGACTAATGGTAATGTCACGAAGAGAATCAAGTTTGAGTGAAAAAATACTAAATGTGTAACGAAACTCTGGTGTCACTTTATAAACGGTTTGAAAAAATTTCACGTCTTGTGGTGCAGCCACAATTCCACTTTCTTCGGTGAGTTCACGAAGTGTTGCTTGCTCCAACGTTTCGCCTTCATCTACTTTTCCTCCTGGCACACACCATGTGTTGCCCTGTACCTTGCTCGGGTGACGAAGCAAAAACAATAACTTGCCGTTGTATTCGGGGTAACAGCCAACGACTTGAAAGTCTGGGGTGAAGTTTTCGGGGGGTTGGGTGTAAAACATACTAAAATAAAAGTTCCCTCATGACAAATTTAAAATGTTCTTGAATTTCTCTTTTAGAAATTGAATCTTGATCACCTTTATAGTAGAGAGTGAGTGGGATTAATGTATCTTTGTGACGAACAAGAACAACGATGAGCCGAAAAGAGTTTCTTTTCCCTTTTTTCATATCTGATACCATGAGCCGAATTTTATAAACGTCTTCACCTAAATTTGTATGACTCTCCGGATCAAAATTTTTTAGACAAAAAATAACATCACCCAAAAGTGAGCGATGTTTTTTTACGTACTTTTTTATTTGTTTCCTAAAATACTCAGGGACAACAAATTGGTACATACTATTTATAAATCAGACAGTTGATCTTCGAGTGATGGAAATTTTTTCTTAGCTACAGCTTTTTCGATGGAACTTTTAAATTCTCGGGCTGACTCTTCAAATTCTTCTTGAGAAATGTCTTCACGAAAACGACTGATATAGTTCATTGCAGCAAACCGAAAAAATTCTGCTTTACTAGCAAAGCCTTCTTTTTTGATAACTTTATTGATTTTTACCTCAAGAGGTTTCGAGATCGCAAAATTAACTACTGACATATATATGAATTTAATATATAAACTATATTTATAGTATATATAAAAGTTGATTTTTTGTCAAAAATGGCTTATTTTAGACAATTTAATACACATTCAAATACCCACTCACCTTAATATCCGGCCCCACCAGCTCAGTACGCACATTTTCCATACTCCGTGCCTGTGTGATTTTTTCAATGCCTGTGCCACTAATAGAACAAATGGCTTCACGGCCACCGATGAATTTGGGAGCAATGTACCAGACAATGCGATCAATAACGAGTGGATCGTAAATGGCTTCGTCAAAAAATGAGCCGTGCACACTGCTGCCACCCTCCACAAATAGGTGTTGCACGCCGATTTTGCCAAGATGCTGGAGTAAATGTTTAATTTCAATTTTTTCTACACCGAGTGGTTCGACCGGAATATTTTTAGTCGCAAATTCTGCTTGTTTTTCTTTGTCAGCCCGATGTGTGGTCGCTACAAATACATTGCTGTCACGAAATATTTGAAATGACAGTGGTGTAGACAAATCTGGATCAATCAAAATTCTTTTGAGTTGTTTTTCTGTAAACTTTCCGTGTGGTGCCAGCTCTGGATTATCTTTTTTGGCTGTGCCACTGCCCACAAGTACGGCATCACACATGCTTCGTTCACGTTTGGAATCAATACGTGCTTCGTCACTCGTGATCCATTTGGAGTCGTTGGTACGCGTAGCAATACGTCCATCAAGACTAACGGCAGCTTTCAAAGTGACATAGGGTAAACCTGTAAGCGCCCATTTGATAAATGGCTGATTGATAAAACGAATTTGTTCAGTCAAATCTTGATACTTGGGTAATACTTCTACTTCAACGCCCGCACGTTTCAATACTTTGATACCACCACCATTCACTAGTTTAAATGGATCTTTCATGCCCACAAAAACGCGTTTGATTTTGGAATTGATGAGAAGTTCAGTACAAGCTGAAGTTTTGCCAACATGACAACAGGGCTCGAGCGTGACATAGACATCGGCTCCTTCCACAGAAAAACCATTGCGGACGGCATTTTCAATAGCCACGACTTCGGCATGTTTACTCCCCGCTTTTTTGTGATACCCCTCACCAATAATTTCACCATTTTTTACCACAACAGCACCCACACATGGATTTGGTGAAGTATGGCCCAAGGCTTTTTGGGCGAGCTGCAGAGCGTGTTCAAAAAATTTTTGTTGCATAGTTTGAATAAAGTCTTTCTCTAAAAAATTATTCACCCGCTGGCCTCACACCGAGTTTCCTTTGTGTAAGATAATCTTGGTCATCGTCAACACCGTCACCAACTTTTCTCACCCTTTTTTCTCTCACAGGAAGCGACTGAACAAAATTCCCAACCTCTGAAGAAATTTCTCCATTACAAATAATCTCCAAATTTTGTAATTTTGGAAGCTTTTTGAGTGGAGAGATGTCCGTGGTTTCACAATTTATTTCTAGAGTCAAATTTTCTAATGGCATACCTTCAAGGGCTTCAAGGCGCTCTGCCGAAATACCCCAAAGTTCCAAATTTGTGAGTGGTTGCGATGAAATTTTTGTCAAATCAAAAGTAAATTCCCCTTGAATTGGACGCTCAAGCATGGTGAGAGTAAATCTTTCAAGATTTTTTGTTTTTAACTCATTTACAGAATCAAAAATTTTAAAATTTTTACCTTCTTGAGTTTCAAAATTGAGCTGAAATTCCCTGGCACCTGATATTCCTGCAATAAACTTTTCAATTTCTTGATTCACTAAAATTGTATCTATTGATACAGCCTTAAGCATACTCGTATCAACGGCAATCAAATTTTTGAAACCTTCTTTCGTTACATGATTTGATAATCTCAAACTTTCTAACTGATGTCCACCAAGAGGTTCAAGATCAACCGTACCATTTGTTCCAATCAAAGAAAATCTTTTGAGAGTATCTTTGCCCCTCAAAAAATTGAGATCTGTTTTTGTTCCGTCGAGACGAGTCACACTTAAATCTTTTAGTGTTTCGAAAGCATCAGCTACGGATTGACTACTTTTATCTATTACACTCAGACTGATTTCTGGAACCTTTGAAAAATGTGCTGTAAATTCTTGTGCATACTTGTCAGCGACTTTTCCACGTATTCCGAAATAACCTCCATATATTGCTTTCAGTTCAACCCCATGCAAAGCAGAAAGATCATAAAATACGTTCTTCCCAGATAAATCCAACACACCATCAATCATTGCCCTCATCTTCCTGTCTTCAGGAAGTTCATGTGGATCTTCTGGCTTTAGCATATCTTCTTTTTTTTCTCCACCACCCATTTGTGCAGAAACATCTTCAAGTGTTTCACCAATATACACTTTGAGCGGAGGTAAATTCTCGGGATCCAGAGTTTGACCTGCAGCGGTATATTCGAGTCTTTGACGTTTGTTAAATTCTTGCAGAGTTTCGGTTTGCGAAATACCACCGGGCAAAGACCGTGTTGGTGGAGTGTCAAATTGAAGATCAAATAAACTATTGGTCTTTGCGGTCGACTCCCGAGCCACAGCTCCTTCACTTTTTACTGGCTTGCCACCAACATGTTCACCCAGCAGTGATTTTTCAAATACATCAATATCTGTAATAAGTGTTCCTACCAAATCATTTGGAGCAAGTTTTTGTGGTACACCATCTTCAAGTGCGTACCAATTTTTTTCAATTCTCATAATCATACGCACATGACCGGCATTCTCAGTAGCACCTTGATCTGGCGAAGTCTTTTCTCCTGGCCCAAAATGCTGAAATTTGAGTTCACTTTCGGGATACACAAATGGTACTACGAGACGACGAAGCAATGCTTTTGCTTCACAGTTCCCTACTCCATCATTGGCAATAGAAGAAATTCTTGCTTTGCCTGGTTCATAACGTCCTGTTTCTTTGGATAATTCAAAAAGGTCAGAAAACATCTTTTCTTTGTAATTTTGGTGATTTCCAAAACCTTCTCTCTTCATCTTCTGATACTTTGTTACCAGTCGTTCGATGTATTCTTTTGTTCGAGTTGTTTCTTCGTGTGAGACACCCCCTTTGAGTTCCAACACTTTCATATGTACATCAATGAGCTGTTTTCTTCTTTCAACTTCTGATTGTTCATCACTGCCTTCACGTTGCATATCTTTTAAATCTTTTGAAAGTGCTTGCTTTGCTTGTGCCGCAAGTTCTTGCTGTTCTTTATCCCCAAATTGTGCCACAGCCATAAGTTCTTGAGCCTTTTCAACGACACTATTTCTCGTTTCTGAATCAAGCATAGCAAAAGATCCTGCACTTATACCGAGAGCAGAAGCAAGCATGAGAGAATGCGTTTTTAATCTATCAAAAAGTCCTTGTTGTCGCATCTTTCTTTTTTCTCCTCGTACCACAACATCTCGCACTTCATCTACAAAATTTAAACCTGTTTCTGGTCCACCAACATTCTCTTGTTCATGTAAAGTTTTCTCTTGATTCAACCAAGTTTCAGCTGACTTTGGACTATCGTCACGATTATCAGAAAAAGAACTTGAAAAAGTAACATCCATGGGTTGGCCTTCGCGGTGAAAACCTTCTGGCATAAGTAAAAAATTTAAATAATAGGGTTAAAAAATCTTACACATTCTTCAAAATATGTCCCATCTTATTTTTCTTGGTCTCCAAATATTTTTTGTTTATTTCATTTGGAAATACTTCAGTGGGCACAAGTTCAGTCACCATCATACCATGTTGTTCAAGCCCAACTTTTTTATCAGGATTATTGGTCAGTAATCGCACAGAGGTAATTCCTAAATCTTGGAGCATCAAAGACGCCGGCAAATAACACCGTTCGTCTGCCTCACGCCCGAGTTTCAAATTCGCTTCTACGGTATCGAGTCCTTCTACTCGCTGCAACTCATATGCCTGAATTTTACTGGCAAGACCAATTCCTCTACCTTCTTGGCGCATATACAAAAAAATACCACTCCCTTCTGTGGCAATTCTTTGAAGTGCAGCTTCTTTTTGCTCACCACAATCACAGTGCAGTGAACCCAGTGTGTCACCAGTCAAACATTCTGAATGAACACGCACGAGTGGGGTACTCCCAGGCTCTACCACACCTTTTATAAGAGCCACATGTTCTAACTTTTTTTCTTCTGTATAGACGAGAATTTTCCAATCACCAGTTTTGGTATGAAGAATACTTTGTGCAGAGAGAGAAATCATATTAAAATTTTAGACTTGACGACGCAGTAAGTTTATTTTTTCAATTTTGATCACCACCCGCGGCGCGGGCGGCGGTCGAAGACCCCGTTTCAAAATTGAAAAAATAAACTTACTGCGTCGTCAAGTACGAGATCAGATCCTCTAACGTGTCGACATAATACTGCGCTTATAGTTTTCCAAATTTTCAAGCGCAATACCAGTTCCTTTGGCAACACACAAAAGTGGTTCATCGGCCACATAACAAGCAACTCCAGTAGCATGCGCAATAAGTTCATCCAAATTGCGAAGCTGACTACTGCCACCAGCCATAATAATACCTTTGTCCATCACATCAGCCGACAACTCTGGTGGAGTTTTGTGCAAGACTTCTTTGATGGCTTCTACCAATCCTTCTAAATCATGTTGCAGTGCTTCGGTGGTATCATCGGAAGTAATCGTTACGGTCCTCGGAAGCCCAGTAATCACATCACGTCCCTTGACATCCATGGCAAGTGGTTCATCCATATACATAGCAGAACCAACTCGAATTTTTACTTCTTCACTTGATCTGTCTCCAATAGCAAGCCCATATTTACGACGAATATACTCAGCAATAGAAACATCAAATCGTGTGCCACCAATACGCACCGAGCCCCATGACACAATACCTCCGAGAGAAATAACGGCAATTTCGGCAGTGCCACCACCAATATCAATAATCATGTGGCCAGAGGCACTCCCAATTGGAATATCTGCACCAATAGCAGAAACGACTGGTTCTTTGATAATATACGCAGCACGAGCCCCTGCAGCCATAGCAGCATCAATTACAGCACGGCGTTCAGTAGAAGTAATACCAGCAGGCACAGCAATCATTACTTCTGGACGAAACAGTCTCATGCCCCCCAAGGCTTTGTTGATAAAATAACGAAGCATGGCTTCGGTGGTACGATAGTTAGCAATCACACCATCTTTGAGTGGGCGCTCTGCAACGATAGTGTCTGGGGTACGCCCAATCATTTCTTTGGCTTCAATACCAACGGCCAAAACCTTACCATCTTCTTTGGAGATAGCAACGACTGATGGTTCGTTGATGACAATACCCCTTTTGGGAACATACACGAGAACATTGGTTGTACCGAGGTCAATGGCGACCTTTTTAATAAACATACGCTGCAATTCATTACATTTTCACTTCAAACTTCTGATCAGTGTCAAAATTCATAGCTTTATTATAAACAGCATTCCCCCACTCTTTTTGTTCTTCTGCTGGACTAGCTGACGTAATATTAGTACCAAAATTCAACCTAAGCGTCAATCGGGCGTCAGTAAGCCCTGCTTGTTTTTGAACCAAAAGTGTATACGTACGGCCATGTATTTGACTCGTCACCCGTGGTGGGAGTGTATACACAAATTCCAGTTCTTTATTTTCTTTTGGTTCAATGGTAATAAATACACCATACCATTGTTTGCCTACTTCAAATCCTTGATCAATAGTAGTCAAACGAGTTTTTTGACCATTATTTTGAACAGTATTTACTTCCTTGAGCACACTTCCGAGTGGTACATAAACACGAGCATAGGTACGATAACGACTGGTAAATTTATCATAAACACCAGTATGCATATATTGCATTTTGGCATGAGCCACAAATTCAGAATTTTTTTCATCAACGGGTTGAACCATATACTGTAAATTTCTTTGCATCACCTGATCTGTTTTGAGTGCACCCAGGTTCGCATCTACCCACATCACAAAATCTCCATCTACTGCTTTGACATCCCCTGTCCATCCATATTCCTGCATGGTTTTTTGGATACCAGTATCTTTGAAATATACCAAAATCTGTTTTTGTTTGGCCAAAGTGTCAAACAAATCCATATACTTGCTCGTATGAAGCAAGGCATCCGGTGCAACTTTTTTGAGCACTGCATGAAAAAATGGTTCTATAATTTGCTTTCTATTGGCAAAATCAATACCTTTGTGTTCAAAACCAAATTCTACTTCATACTCAAGTCTATTCACTACATTTTTTGCGTTAAATTCAACCCCTTGCACCGTAATAGGGCCAGTTATTTTGAGAAGTTCTTCAAGAACCGTAGGAGTCAGTGCTATCACCGCATCAATATCTTGGGCTGACTGACCATTTTCGGCAGCATAAAATTCCAAAGCCTTTTTGGAACTTTCTACAAAATCTGGTGACCAATTACTATCACGAAAATACCACTTCCCCAAGCCAAGTTTTTCTTGAATAATTTTTGGAGGTATTGCGGTGACTTGATCTTTGACTCTATTATCGAGTGACTCAGTGCCTTCAACAACAAGCGGATGAATACTTCCGTTATCAACATTCACCAAAGCATACGTCCCAATAAATCCGCCACCTGGACGAAGTTCTGTATTATTTTCAAACAATACCAAATATGTTTTGGGTTTTTCAAATCCCAAAAAAGTTGGAAGCAAATCTACCAAAGCTTTTTTCGTCGGACCTGTTTTTTTGACCAAAGTTTCTTTGACCAGAGGTAAGTTGAAAATTTGTTTGGGTGTGGTTTGGCGAACAAACACAACAATGCCAATGATAATGATGACAAAACACAACGCAATATACACCCAAGGTTTACGAAACATAGTAAATTAGGTAATAGTAACTCTACTTTTTTGAGCGACTTTATATCCCAAGTATCTACCAAGCATAAGCCGTGTCACCGCATCAATCGCTGGAAAGGCTCCCATGAACACGAGTGAAATAGGCATAAGCAGCCACTGCAATACAACAAATATATAATAATAATTTGGGTAACTTTTGGGTTTCACTGGCATGAGCAGTAAACTAAATGTCACAGACAAAAAGAGTGCAGACATGGCAATATTCATGAGTACCTGCAGTACATGTGGCGCATTGAAAAACAATGTGGTCTCACGAATAGATTCAGGTGCCAGCCACAGTGGCAAACGACCCAAAATAGTAATGAGAAGTACAGAACAACACCAGGACCACTTACTCTCCCACTCATTGAATCCCCATTTGAGTTTTTTCCAAAAACTCATTTTGGTATTTTTTTTGTAAAAATTCCAGAGCAAAAAAGGAATTTGCTCAACGCCATAGGCCCAGCGACGTTGCTGTACGTACAGATTGGTGAGACTCTTCCACCATTTATCGTCACGCACCGTGTCCATGAACACTGGCAAATACAATGGGGTTACTTGATAGTTGCCATCGTACCTGAGTTGACATTGATAAAACAAACGAGCATCTTCACCAATCACGGTTTTGTCGTGAAATCCAATATCACAAAGGGCCTGCCAACTAATTGAATATGACGAGAAAGTATGAAGTGAATCTTGACGAGAGAGTGAGACCATTTTCCAAAAACTGGTACCAAAAGACATGATACGAAGTATAGGACCAGACTCCCACAAATTGTTGTTGTAAAATGGAATTGGTTGATACGAACTTTTGGTTGGATTTGGATGATGTGAATATACGTATGCCAAATATGCAAAATACTGTTCGTGACAAATAGCATCGGTATCAAAAATAGTAGCAATGACTTCTGTTTTATCCCAACCTTGCTGCTCAATATATTCATTCACTTCTTTTTCAGAAAAATGGAGGTTTGATGCTTTGCCTGGAATTTCTCCCTCCAGTGTTGCCGGATGCAGTGTGCCTAAAATAGCATGAAACTTATCACCAAATTTTTGGTGAGCTCTATTGTATACATCGTGGAAATTATCTTCTTTGCGAGCTTCACCTGCAATCACCACCACAAATTTTTCTTTGTCATACACTGCATCTGCCATAGCGGCAATACTTGGTTCAGCTACTTCCCAAGGTTCGTTGTACAAAGTAATAAAAATAATGTGTTTTAAATTTTTACCGACTTCTTCACTTTGTATACGGTGCTTCCAATTTTCACTGCGTACCAATTTAAAACGAAACCAAGAAAGCACCAGATAAAAAGAATAATTGACGGCTTTGAGAACCCAGTAGATATCAAAAATAATAACAAAATAAATCATCCAGAGTGGTTTCAAAAATGACAAAGCAATCGCGCCAAGGAGGGTGAGCCAGACCGTGAAACCGGGAAAGATTTCAAAGAGTCTGTATTTTGTGTAGTCACTGAGCATATGTTTTTTGTGAGATTGCAATGTATTTTTACTGTAAATTATTTTTAAGTCAACGGACTAAGAATATTTTATTTTTTCAATTTTTGAAACGGGGTCTTCGACCACCGCCCGCGCCGCGGGTGGTGATCAAAATTGAAAAAATAAAATATTCTTAGTCCTCTGTACAACTTATTTTCCTTTTACCAGTACCACAAATTCTCCTTTTTCGGGAATTTTCATGGCTAAAATTTGTGACATGGTTCCACGGTAGGTACTTTCAAAAGCTTTGGTAATTTCTCGGCAGACACATACTTGCCGATCTTCTGACAAAAGTTCAGACAAACTTTGTAAGGCTTTGGCAATACGATGATTGGATTCATAAAAAGCTACCGTGTACTCACTCTGTGCCACGGTTTGAAAAAATTTTTGTCTTTTATTTTTGTGAGGAGGAAACCCAAGAAAAAGAAATTTGTCGGTTGCAAACCCAGACAGAGATAGTGCGGCCACTACCGCAGAAGCACCTGGGACAGAGACAATATTTACTTGTTTTTGATTTTTTGTAAGTTCTTCAATTAATAAATTTCCTGGGTCTGATATTCCTGGTGTGCCTGCGTCCGTCACCAGTGCCAAATTTTTTCCTTCTTCAAGGAGTGCTTCAATTTCTTGTATTCGTTTAAAATCACTATGCTGGTGATAACTCAGGGTTGGAGTTTTGATATCAAAATGATTGAGAAGCTTTTGGGTATTGCGAGTATCTTCACACAAAATAAAATCAACACTTTTCAGTGTTTCAAGTGCGCGCAGTGTTATGTCACCCAAATTCCCAATGGGAGTGGCGACAATAGAGAGAGTTCCAGCCATAGATATATAAAGTATTTTAGCAAAAACAAACAAAAAAAGCAACCTTCATTGCTTTGTCAAACTTCCAAACACCTACCAGGATTGTGCGCAATTGCGAGTATAGTGAAAAATACGCTAAAAATCAACATAAAAAAGATCTGTTTACCGAGAGAAAGAAAAACTTTTGACAAACGTCACAATATGGTATACTAACTTTACATTTTGTGATCTTATACTTTATGAACTACCGAACCAAAACTTCGATAATTTTTTTATCAATACTCTCTCTTCTTTCTCCGTCTCTTGCCTTGGCAGCAGCGGCCGACTTTAATCCAAACTTCATTATTAGTGACGATGAAATGCAAAACTGGCAGTGCATGAACGAAGGAGACATCCAGGCATTTTTAAATGATCACCGAAGCTATATTGGCAGAATTCAAACCCCAGACAAAGACGGCATACCCAAAAGTACAGCAAAAATTATTCAAGAAGCTGCACAAAATTATAAAATAAACCCAAAATATTTACTGGTAAAACTCCAAAAAGAACAAAGTCTCATCACCGAAGACAATCCTACACAAAAACAACTTGACTGGGCCACCGGATACGGTGTGTGTGATGCCTGCTCCATGGACGACCCAAAAATTCAAAAATACCGAGGTTTAGGAAATCAGGTTGATAGTGCGGCAGGTATTATGCGCTGGTATTATGACAATGTACCTTCCCAAAGTTGGATTAAACGATCAAATACTTCATATAACATTGATGGACAAACCGTTGTTCCTGCCACACAGGCCACTGCTTTTTTGTATACGTATACACCACATATCCAAGGAAACCAAAATTTTTGGAAACTGTGGCAAAAATGGTTTGACCAAGTATTCCCTGATGGAACTTTGGTAAAATCAGTAGTCAATAATACTGTTTACCTTATTCAAGATGGAAAAAAACGTCCATTCAATAGCATGGCCGCACTTTCAAGTCGTTATAACCCAAATCTCATTATCAATGCTCCTGAGTCTGAGCTTATTCGTTATAGTACCCTTGAACCTATTTCTCTGCCAAACTATTCACTCTTAAAAAATGGTGAAAATTATTACTTACTTGATTACGATACACTTCACCCATTTGCAAGTTTTGAAGTTGTCCGAAAACTTGGATATAATCCGGATGAAATTTTACAAGTACAAGACGCCGACCTTGTGGGACTCCAAACAGGCAGTATCATTACCACAGAAACATCGGCACCAGTCGGAGAACTTGTTCGTATTCAAGAAAACAATCAACTCTACTTTGTAAAAGACGGAATATACCGTCCTATTATGCACAATGCGATTGCTCGTACACAGTATCCAGGACTAACTGAAACAAAAAAACCTATTAGCTATTTGCACACACTTACTTTGGGTGACCCTATTTTGTTTCAAGATGGTACGCTTATCCAAATTGAAGGATCACCAGAAATTTATTTCATTGAACATGGACAAAAACGTCATATTAGTTACGAAGCGTTTGTTGGATGGGGGCTTTCATTCAAAAACGTCATTCCCGTTGATGTTATAACTGGTATCTATCACAAAACAGGACAGAGTATATTTTTACGTGACAACATGGTTGCCACTTCACCTTCTTCAAACACACCCAATACCGTTCCCATAACAGTGAGTGGAGATGAAACACCAAGCGGTGACTCAGGACAAAAAATGATTACAACACCTGAAAAAGATTTGAGCTTTGTGGGGAAACAATTTACCACACCAGTAGAGACATACTTGGTAGCAGACTTTGGCACACAAAAAGTTTTGGCAGGCAAAAATATTGACTTTGTAAGACCACTTGCTTCTTTTACCAAAGTTATGACAGCCTATCGACTGGAACAAGAAGGCATAAAAATGACTCGAACCGTTACCTACACACCAGCCGAACACAAAGCTACCTATGGAACTTTTCGTGTAGCCAGTGGTGAAAAAATTACCAATCAAGATCTCATGTCTGCGATGCTGGTATCCTCTATCAATACAGCGTCACGAATGTTGGTAGACAGTGTTGAAAAAAACGAATCTGCATTTATTAAACGAATGAATACCCAAGTAAAAACATTTGGACTTGCGAAAACAAAATTTGTAGATGTGACAGGAGAGGATGTTGGTAATGTAAGTACTGCCCGAGAATACCTCAAGATTTTTTCTCGAGCATCTGACCTACTGGACTTAAAACAATTTTTGGGAGCAAAAAGTTACCAGTACAGTGAAAAACTTGATAAAGATGGAAAACCAAATCACTTTGATGAAAACAGTAACTTACTCATGAACAAAGCAGGCCTCCCATTTACGATCCTTACCAGTAAAACTGGGTACCTTGACGAAGCAGGCGCAGGTCTTGCCATGGTGGTTGAAAGAAAATCTGATAAAAAGAAATTTGTTATTATTACCATGGGTAATCCTGACTACGCACATCGCTTTGATGAGCCAGAAAAGATTGCACGATGGGCTATGGAAAATTTTTAAACTATGTCACTCACTTTTGCTGCGATTACACCCCACCCTCCAATTTTGCTCCCAAACATTGGAAAAGATATAAACGAACTGAGCCAGACCAAACAAGCATTTTTGGAACTTGAACAAGAACTGTATTTGACCAAACCACAAATTATTTTGGTTATCTCTCCCCACGAAGGTATTTACCCAGATGCATTTGTGATTAACGCTTATACAGATTTTACAGCTCGTTTTGAACGATTTGGTGATGTACTTACCACATTCAATTGGAAAGGCAGTCCAGACTTTGCAGCCAAGCTCAGTCATGCGGGCAACAACCATGCATTTCCACTTCGCCTTATTAGTGAACCATCACTCAGCTATGGTGCCAGTGTTCCACTTTCACTGCTCACTTCACATTTGGAAAACTTTAAAATTGTTCCCGTCGGATATAGCAAACTCAGCCCCAAAGAACACTTGGACTTTGGAGAACTCATGAAAGAAGTTATTATGAGTACAGACAAACGAGTAGCCGTTATTGCCTCGGGAGATCTCTCACACCATTTGAATGAAAAAGTACCTGGAGGATTTCGTCTCGAAGGAAAAAAATTTGACGAAGAGTTGATAGCACTCTTGGAAACGAGAAACACCCTCGGAATTGCTCAAATGAACCCAGATATGATTGCCAAAGCCGAAGAATGTGGCTACCGATCACTGCTTATACTGCTTGGAATTTTGAAAAATGTTGACTTCAAATTTAAACGCCTTTGCTACGAAGCTCCTTTTGGTGTAGGATACCTCACAGGACATTTTGTTTTTTAACATACAAACTGTGCTGGCTTCTCTCATACTCCTACGTCGACTCCCCAAGGCGTTTGATACTTTTACGTACCTGGTGCCGCCTGAACTGAAGGAAACTCTTCAAGTTGGGCAACTCGTACAAATTCCCTTTCGAAATTCCCAAACCTTGGGGATTATTTTTTCGCTTGAACAAACTGATACCTTAGAAAAAACAAAAATAAAACCAATTTCTCAAATTATTTTTCCACAACCATTTTTATCCCGCGAATACCTTGTATTTTTGAAACAAGTAAGCCAACTCTATGGAGTAGCCCTTTCTACTCTGTGTGAAAATGCACTGCCTTCCTTGACGCCGCGTACCACAGCGCAGTTATCTGTCCCCCCCTTGCCAACTCGTTCACACCAGAGACAACTTCCTCTCTACAAAAAATATTCAAATACTCTCCAACACCAACAATGTATTGTTGAGTCCATACACGGTCAGACCATTATTTTTGTTCCCGAAAAACAATACCTCCAAACAGTATTTGACTTTTTGCCCAAAGAAATGCAAAAGCAAACCGTGTTTTGGCATGGTGAGCTCAAAACAATAGAACAACGAAAAATTTGGACGGCCATACGAAATAAAGAAAAAAATATTGTTCTCTCTACTCGAAGTGGTGCCTTTTTGCCGCTCATGCAACTTGATACCATTATTGTAGACTATGAACATCACAAGGAACACAAAAATGCTGACCAAGCTCCTCGTTTTCATATCAAAGATATTACTCCACTCATAGCACAGTATAGTGGAGCCACGGAAATTCACATGAGCTATTGTCCAAGTATGGAGAGTTATTATCGTCTATACAAGGGCGGGTATGCCAATACCAATGCAGAGCAAACTCTCCAATTTACCAGTATTAATAAAAACTTTTTACCACGAATCAAAGACATGCGTGACGAACGAAAAGCAGGGAATCTGTCACCACTGTGTGAAGAAGTGGAAACCTTGGTACAAAACTCACCCGGAGATATTTTTTTGTTTATCAACCGTAAAGGTGCGGGTTCTGTTATGATTTGTAAAGATTGTCGTTATGAAGAAAAATGTCCTACCTGCTCACTCCCTTTTGTATATCATGCGGATCAAAAAATTTTGTCTTGTCATTACTGCAAAATTCAAAAACCTGTTCCCCTCTCGTGTAACCAATGTGGGAGTGTGGTCCTGGAGTTCAAAGGAGTAGGGACAGAAAGTGTCGAAAAAAGAGTAAAAGAACTTCTCAAAGGAAGTCAAAAACAGATTCTCCGAATTGAAGGAGAACAAGAAATTGATAAAAACGAGTTGCCAAATACTCCTGTGCCCAAGGTGATTATTGGCACAGAAAAAGCGTTTGAGTATATAGACCCTACAAAAACTTCATGCATTGTCATGCTTGATCTTGATCGGCAAGTTTCTTTGCCCGAATTCAAAGCCTCAGAATATGCCTGGGATCTGATTCAAGAACTCCAGTATATTCGTGCACCCCAAAGTCAATATATTATTCAAACCTGGGATACCAAACAGCTGCTCATAAAATCTCTCTCTCAACCAGATCGGTTTTATCGGACAAATTTGAGTAGTCGACAAGGACTTCACTACCCCCCATATGGATTTTTGGTACGATACTTTTATGGTGCAGAAGATGCTCAAAATTCTCTATATGAAGCAAAAAAAGTCAAACGTGCGATGGAAGTTGTGTTGACAAAATATGAAAAACAGGCTATACTCACTGACCCAATTGAAATGCAACCAAAATATTTCCGTGGGCGTTGGTGGTATGGTATAATAATGAAAATTGAAGCAAAAAATTGGCAAGAAATTGTATTAGAACTACACTCACATATCCCAAATGGTTGGAAAATTGATTTGAACCCAAACACCCTGTTACATCCTTAGTATGTCACCCATCGTCAAACTCCCTACACCAAGTTTACGAGAGCGATCAGTAGAAATTGATCGTGATGTTTTGTTATCAAACAATGTTCAAAAACTTATTCGTGATATGATTCCTACCATGTATGGGGACGACGGCATTGGCCTCGCTGCACCACAAGTAGGACACAATATTCGTGTTTGTGTAATTGGCAAAGAAGCCGTGCACATGGATGAACGACCAGGTGAATCCAAAAAAAAATCCAAAGCAACCAAAGACTTAGTACTGGTCAACCCAGTATGGGAACGCCTGAGCAAAAAAACTGCCTGGGATACCGAAGGATGTCTGTCTGTTCCCAAACAATATGGCAAGGTAAAACGTTACACTGAAATCCAAGTCAATGCCATGGACGAACATGGAAACCCCCTCAACTTTGTAGCCAAAAAATTCTTTGCCCGTGTTATTCAACACGAAGTCGACCACCTCGATGGTATACTCTTTATTGACAAAGCCATAGACATATACGATGTGGATTAAAAAAAGTCTGTACGAATAACAGACTTTTTTGTTTAAAAACACATTGACCTGCCCACACGGTGGACAGGTCTCACTTGACGACGTTCGAGGGGGAACGCCTAGGTCTCGCCTTGATTCTCCTCGGCGAGGCGGTTCAGTGCAGTACGCACGAACACCATCTCGGGTGACTTGAGCAGGTAGTGCCTTCCCTCAGGTTTCAGCTTGGCTATGGACCCGGTGAGCGGATTTCTGGCCTCATACTCGATGAAGCCGGCGTTCTTCCACTCTAGAAGCTGAATATTGATCGCCGCAGGTGAAAACGCCTGCATGCCACGACTCAGCTTCAGAAGAATCTCCATCAAATCAGCAAGCGTGCGCTCTCCAGAAGTGAGAGCACAGAGGATCAGTGTCCCCACCTCGATACTCATCAAACTTTCCCCTGCCTTGGTTTGAAAGTAGAACAAGTATATTCTTCACCCATATTTTGTCAAGAGATTTGAAAAAATTGTACTGAAATCAAGCAATTTTTTAGCTTGAAAGGGTTTCTTTTTTGTGATAGGATAAAGGTATACAAGGAGAGATTGAAATATATCTCTCTTTATTGTAGAACAATCTGAATATGAACAAAACAAAAATTACCTTTTTTGGCACACACCAATTTGCCGTTACAATTTTGCAAGCACTCATTGATGCTCCGTTTATTGAAGTGGCACATGTGGTGACACAGCCTGATGAACCAGTAGGTCGCAAACAAGTGCTCACTCCCCCACCAGTCAAAGTTTTGGCAGACAAATACAATATTCCTGTATCACAACCAGCTTCACTCAAAAATTTTGATTTTGAATCCGTGACAGGTGACCTCAGTGTGGTGGCTCAGTATGGTCGCATTATTCCAAAATCAATTATTGATGCACCACAATTTGGCACCCTCAATGTACACACATCTCTTTTGCCCAAATACCGTGGAGCATCGCCAATTCAGTTTGCCTTGTGGCATGGCGAAACAAAAACAGGAGTCACCATAATGCAAATGGATGAAGGAATGGACACAGGACCAATACTCCTCCAAAAAGAAATTGATATTCTTTCAGATGAAACATACCTTGAACTTGATGCTCGCTTGGCCAAAATTGGCGCAAAAGCACTGCTTGAAGCCATACCTTTATACATTGATGGAACACTTGAAAAACAACCACAAAACAACGCAGAGGCAACGCTCACCACACTTCTTACTCGTGAAAACGGCAGAGTAGACTGGAAAAAATCGGCACAGGAAGTATACAATCAGTATCGAGGTCTCACTCCATGGCCAGGTCTGTGGACCATGTGGGGAGAAAAACGACTCAAGCTTACTGACGTGCGACCAAGTGATGTTACGGCACTGCCCGGACAAGTAATTTCACAAAATGGAAAATTGTACATTGGATGTACAACCGGATCAGTCGAAATACGAACACTCCAACTTGAAGGCAAAACTGCAGTGGATGCCAAAGCATTTTTGAGTGGATACCAAAATTTTGTGGGCGATACTCTCAACTAACCGCTCCACAAAACTATGCCTGTTTCCTTTTTGAAAAAACCTTTTTTTACTGCACTCCAACAATTTTTTGTCAAAGAAAAAATCTCAATTTTTGTTCTTTGTGCATTTATTTTGTTTCGTGCCATTTCTCTTTTCACCTACCATCACTCCGTGATCAACCAAAGCATTGGTGCGTTTTTGGTTGTTTCTTTTTTTTCTCTTTGTAAAAAAAATATTACTCTTGGCTGGACAATTTTGATAAGCGAGCTCTTGCTCGGAAGTGGTGGGCATTTTTTTGAGTTTCAAGGACTCTTGCTCAGAACGTGGCTCCTTGGAATTTTTGCTTTGTGGTGGCTCACTCAAAGAATACAAACAAAAAAAATTAATTTTGAACTTCACCCACTCCTCAAAAAATATGTCTTCGCCGTATTCTGTGTTGTAGGATTTGCTCTGCTCCAAGGATGGAAACTTGGTCATGAAACTCCTGCCATCATCCAAGATGCCCTCATGTATGGATTTTTATTTCTTCTCTTTCCTGCACTTGAATTTTTTCCACGTTTGAACAAAAGTTTTCCTCTACTCCTGCAAACATTTGTTATCTCCTCTACTTTGTTTTCACTCTTGAGCTTTTTTTTGTATAGTACCCACATTGGAGTACTGCAAAACACCTATTACCACTGGTTTCGAAACAGTGCCGGAGGAAAAATTACTGACCTTGGAGACAATTTTTTTCGTATTGTGTTGCCAGAACATATTTTTATAGTACCAATTTTGCTGGTTTGTGCCTCTTTACTTGTGAGTAATACAAAAAATAAAAAATGGTGGATTGGGGTACTGTGTTGCTGTCTTATTTTGGCACTCAACTTTTCACGTATTTATTTTTTGGCTGTTGGCGTGGGACTACTGGCACTGGTACACAAAAATAATTTCAAAAATTGGCTTACCATAAGCACTGGGGTACTGGTAAGTTTTTTTGTTTGTTTTTGTTCCCTCTATTTTTTGGCCAGTCGTGGAAACTCGTTTGGACTGAGTCTGCTCCAAAATCGTGTACAGGGCGCCACAACTCCAATTTCTGAAATAAGTGGCAACACACGAATTCGTATTTTGAATAATGCCATGGGTACGATTCGACAACACCCATGGATTGGATCAGGACTCGCTACCACAGTTACCTACATTGATCCGGTAACCCACTTACCTGTGACTCGCACACAGTTTGACTGGGGATACCTGGAACTCATTGCAGAACTTGGAATTGTGGGCACCAGTATATTTCTTTTTTTCCTGATGAGAATACTTTTTTTGCTACAAAAAAAATTCACCCACGAGTCAACGGTTGAACAATCCATCCTGCGTGGACTCACGGCAGGTGGAGTGTCACTATTTGTGATGAACCTTACTACTCCGGCACTCTTTCAGGGATTTGGAATTTTGTACTTTGTGTTTCTCATGGTATACCTCCAAAACAAAAGAGGTACCAATGCTGTGTGATACCTCTTTAGAACAAATGTTTGTGTGCAATAATTTTTTTGGCCTCTTCGTAGGCCTTTACTTTTTTGTAAAAAAACGGCATATACTTCCATGGAAATCTATAGGCAAACGAAGGAAGCCAATAACTAATGCCACCCTTGGTTTGCACCGAGGTATAGAGGACTTCATCAATCCAAATTCCCTTCTTGCCGTGTTCACTCAAAGTGAGAAACAAATCCCAATCCTGAAAGCGTTTCAATGTTTCATCAAAACGACAAAAATCATTTCGACGGATCAAACTCGTGGTATTGATATAATTTGTTTTTTTGAGTTCTGTCACATCAAAGGGACGTGCTCGAAACGTAATTTTGCCAGCATGAATATGATTACTATACGCAAAAGCAGCATCTGAATTTTGCTCCAACGCCTCAAACATCTTTTGAACCATATCAGTATTGCCAAGAGTATCTGCGTCCCAGAAAAGTACAAACTCACCATTTGAAAGGTCAAAGCCATGATTGCGTGCAGCGGGTGCGCCTGCATTTTTTTGTCGTACCAATTGAACTGGAATACCTTGAAGAATTGTTATTATTTCTTGTTTTTTTGTTTCAACTTTTTCATCACTTCCATCGTCTACAATAATAACTTCGAGTGGTCGATACGTTTGTTTTACGATAGAATCCAAACTGAGCATCAATTCTTTTTGACGATTGTACACTGGAATAATAATACTCGTGAGTGGGCGCATACTAGTAGAGCCACTGTACGATTTTTTTGAGTTGCTCGTACCAATTGAATTCTTTTTGAATTCTCACTTGCGCATTTTTACCAAGACCCTGTGCAAACTCTTTATCATTGAGCATACGTGACACAGCACTCACAATTTCTACCCCCTGATACGCATCAACTACGAGTCCTGTTTGACCATGCAATACACCTTCTTCTACTCCACCACTGCGTCCCGCAATAATAGGGAGTCCTGCAGCAGAAGCCTCCAAAAATACCAGACCCAAACCTTCTTCGGTTCCTTTGGGATCTGGATGTGTAAGCAAAATAAATAAATCTGCCAAATAATAATAGTGTTTGAGATTAGCATGTGGTACTTCACCAATAAAGCGAACCACATTTTGCAAATTATTTCTGCGAATATCTTCAATAATTTCATTTTTCTTTTGACCATCACCCACAATAATCCAGACGAGGTGTGGAACTGTTTTGAAGATTTCACTCATGACACGAATAAGCAGTGGAAATCCTTTGCCTTCGGCCAGACGAGAAATCGTGAGAATAACTTTTTTGCCTTCAAGCGCAAGCTGCTCTTTCATTTTTTCAAGTTCGTCTGCAGGAGGAGGCGTCATGAAATCTTCATCTGGACACGGATACAAAACAGTTGTCTTATCTGCTATATCGGGAAAAGCATCGATGGTACGTTTTTTGAGTGATTCACTATTGGTAATGATTTGCAAAGCACCACGAGCAACCACATGGGCCTTTTTTCTTTTGCTTTTGTCTGCGGCAGCGTACGCAATATCTGTACCATGTGAAAAAATAAT
Organism: uncultured Gammaproteobacteria bacterium; assembly: GCA_964566225.1. Classification (GTDB taxonomy): domain Bacteria; phylum Patescibacteriota; class Patescibacteriia; order Magasanikbacterales; family UBA922; genus CAYTKU01. The sequence goes on along the minus strand of CAZMHV010000001.1, from coordinate 100,322 downwards.
ATAAGGAATATTGAATTTCTTTTTGATCATATAGGCCACATAGCCAACTGGCAAAATGTGGTGCAGCATAATCAGTTCAATTTTTTCTTGCTTCACAATTTTTTTGACTTCAAAGTAGAGCTTGAGCCAACGAGGCCAAAAAAAACTATAATAAAATGGCCGACGAATCACTTTGTAATACATTTGTTCATCCCATTCTTTGGCTTCTTTGTGTGGTGGCGCCAGCACCACTGTTTTTTCGGGTTCCAGTGCTGACGAGAGGGCATCCACAAACGTAGCGATGCCACCAACCTGTGGTGGGTATTCAAGAGAGATGACCAATGTCTTTTTCATAGATAAACGAAGGAGTGTATCTGACTTACGAAGCAAGGCAGATAGACAATAAATAATTTTGTATCCATATTCTATCACGTCCCGCCCCTCTGGTCTAGAAAAAAAATTCGCCAAAATTCCTAACATAAGAATCTTGGCGAACCGGAGGTAGTGAACTACCCCCTTGCAGTCCTGCTCCCCCTCCAGGGGGCAGATGTGAATGGCGGTGGTCAGCCGCCTTGGGGAGGTGCTGTGTCCCGCCTGAGACCAGGGAGTCTCTTCGGATTGAGACGAATGCCCCCTCCCCTGCGTGCGGCGACAGGCCGAGGAGGAGTTGCTTTCTCCTCGGGCGCAGTTGATTGTGCTGCAGGTGCAGCAGAGACCAACTCCCGTTTCATCGCCCGATTCACCGCCACCATCACCGAGTGCATCTCGTCACCCACCATACGGCGAAACCGGCGAGGGAACCGACCGTTGGAGACGAGACAAGACACAATGCCATCGACATGGTGATCTTGCAGCGGATGATGCAGATCTTCGAGAAGCGGCCGCAGATGTGCACGCAGCAGCTTGGTGAGAGTATCCTTGTTCTGCCCGTTCGTGTCGACGGAGATGTACTCCTGGTAGTAATCCGTGAGGCCCTTCACGAGATCAGAGAGCTGGTCACCGACTGCCTCGAGCAGACTCTCGGTTTCATGCATACCCTGAGCCCGTGCCCAGGCACCAATGGCCTGACGCACGATCTGCTGCTTGGCAGAATCCGAGGTCTTTTTGCCTTTGAACTGACCCCACAGCTGCATGTAGGGAGCCAGCTGCATTGGAGTGAGCGTGCCTACACGATCACGCATCGCCTGGACTGCCTGTGCATGCTCGGTGACGACCCGAGCTTCGTGGGCACGCTGCCGGAGACGATTCTCGGAGACGACCACACTGGCCGAAGAAGAAAGCAGCCACACACTCGCACAGAGGCAGTGTGTGAACGACGTGACCTCCTTCGGACCATCGACGTCAGAGACCACACGCGTGTCCGCATGAGCCTCCACAAAGAGGGGCGGCAGGTCCTCGATGCCCTTGGGAGCATGAAACTTGAAGTACATGCGCTTGCCATTGCGCACCACATCGAGATCATAGGTCTTGACAGCGAAGAACGTAACGGGTTGACCGTTGTCCCCCACTTCACGAGCCACACCGAGCTGACCAGTGAACACCATCCACTGCCAGCTCTCGAACTTGGTTCCCGGCAAGACGTCGGAGAACTGAATCTCCAGGGGCTTGTCAGGTTCAGAAAAAACACGCATCACTTGAATGGGACGCGGATTTCGCAATCACTCCTCCATGGTAGTGGCCTTCTTTGTGTATGAGAAGGCACGGTTAAAACACCATTCACTACCAAATGGTGTATCAAAATTTTTGCTCACTGTCAAGCAAAAAAAATTATTTTTTGAGAAGACGAAAAGCCTCTTGAAGTTCTGGAACGGTAATACAACGAAACAGCAAAATAAAACCAGTATACACAAAAGCACCAGATACAATAGCACTGACCAAATTGAACATATCACTCACCAAATACACCACCAGTCCCATCATAATTCCAGACAACAAAACCTTGGCACTGGTGAAAAAAAACTTTTTGTGATTGACAGTAACAATCGTATACAAAAAACAGTATCCAATAACGGTCAACAAAATATTCCCAATAAGAGCAGAAACAGCTGCCCCTACCACACCAGTCTTTGGAATCAAAATCACATTCATAATGATATTGATCACCATAACCAGACCCACAATAGTAGTTTGTGTCACCTGTTTATTACCCGCATTCAAGGCAGCTCCCACAGGAAAACTCGCAAAAGAAAAGATAAGACTTATAATAAGAATTTGCAAAGGCAAAACTGAAGGCAAAAAAGCTTCTTTGTAGAGCAACACAATAATGGGACGTGCAAGCACAGCAATACCAATAGCAATAGGCACAGCAACAATCAACAAATACTTGAGTGAGTCCACCAAAACTGTGGCGAATTTTTCTTTGTGGTGCACAAAGTATTCACTGAGGCGTGGGTAGAGTGCGGCGGTGAGTGCCAAAGGAATAAACTGAAATGCAAAAGTAATTTTGTATGGAGTGCTATAAAATCCAACAGCCTCCGAACCAAGAAAGTGACCAAGGAGCAATGTATCAATATATCCATACACCCGAGCAAAAATAGCTGCCAAAGCAAAAGGAATTGTAATTTTGGAAAGCCACACAAAAGTGGGGGCATCAAACCGTGGAACAGCTGTTACCTGATATCGATGAAACACTGTATAACTTGCATAGATCGCATTGAGCGCACTTGGAATGGTAAAAGCCAAAATAAGAAAAATAAGTGGCAAATGAAAAAAAAGAAAAATACTTCCCAAAATAAGGGAAGCAAATTGTGAAAAGGTAATAGACAAAGATTCAAAACGTAAATCTCCAATAGCCCTGAGCACACCATATACCGTAAGGTTAAAGGAATCAAACAGCATGGTAATACCAGAGAGTAAAATCATGAAACGAAGTTCTGTATCAGGATATAATTTTTTACTGACCAAAAAGACAGCAACATACGCCAAAAGACCAAGTACCAGCTTTACTGACAAAATAGTTGAAACATATTTTTGAATATGTTCTCGAACTCTCGCTGCTTCGCGAACCAGCACATTGGTAAACCCAAGGTCAACAAAAACTACAAAAATTGTAGTAAATGAAAGTGCCAAAAAGTACTTCCCTGTTCCTTCTACCCCAATAGAACGAGCAATAAGAGTAAAGTACACAAAAGAAATGACCTTTTGGGCAATAGAGGCAACAGTCATGAACGCAGCATTTTTGGCAACAGAATGGGACATAGTTTTCCCCTATTTTAGATGAAATTTGTATTTTTGGCAAGCAGATTTTTGACAAAAAGACCAAAATCTGCTAAAATAGCCCACGTTAATATCTTATTCACAAAAAGATTATTCGTCTGAGCATCGCCAGGAAACTTTTGGCAAGGTGTTTTCAAGAATGAAAGAAAAGTCTGTGTATGACCAATTCCGTTCCATTCGTATCATTTTCCTTTTCATCTCTCGTAACAAACAGTAAACATCGATAATTCCCTCTTTGGAGTGGAAATTCTTTGTATATATCTTGCCTTTTTTCTGCGACTCTTGAAGAGTAATTTTTAAGAGTTTTTTTATTATGTTAAATGCTATTATAGCTCTCCTTGCCTTGGGTGCAGGGCTTGGCATTGGGTATGTGCTCCGTAAACAGCAAGCACAAAAACAAGCCAACTCTATTGAAGCCCTGGCAGAGAAAAAATTGTTGGAAGCCAAAAACAAAGAACAAGAAATTGTTTTGAGTGCGAAAGAAAAGGCTATTCAAGTGATTGATGAAGCCAAAAAAGAAGAAGAACGCCGCCGCACAGAAATGCAGCAGCTTCAAAAAAGACTCGAACAACGCGAGTCCATGTTTGATCAAAAAATTACAGAATTTGAAGACAAAAAAACCAAACTCGAAGAAAAAGTTCAGCAAGTTCATGAAGTAAAAGCCAAAGTAGAAGAAGCCAAAGCACAGGCAATGACCAAATTGGAAGTTATTTCTGGGTATACTGCAGAACAAGCCCGCAATGAACTGTTTGCCAAAATAGAAGAAAGTTCCAAAGACGACTTGGTACACCGCATGATGAAAATTGACGACGAAATGTCTGAAGAAGTACGAAACAAGGCCAAAGAACTCGTGATTAATGCCATGCAACGTACTGCCTGCAACCACGCTGCTGAAACTACTTCTACCTCCATCACTCTTCCTAGTGAAGAAATGAAAGGAAGAATTATTGGAAAAGAAGGCCGCAATATCAAGACGATTGAAAAGCTCACTGGATGTGAACTTATTATTGACGAAACTCCAGAAATTTTGCTTATCTCAAGTTTCTCCCCTATCCGCCGCCGTGTGTGTCAACTTACTATTGAAAAACTTATTGCTGATGGTCGTATTCAACCTGCCAAGATTGAAGAATACGCCGAAGAAGCCAAGCGTGACATGGCCATAGATATTAAAAAAGTTGGTGATGAAACCGTTCACAAAATGGGAATTGTCGGGCTTGATCCTAAACTTATCTCTATTGTAGGACGCTTGAAATACCGCACCAGTTATGGTCAAAACGTACTGAACCACTCTATGGAAGTTGGATACCTTTCTGCTCTCATGGCCGAAGAACTCGGTGTTGATCCAGCCAAAGCCCGCCGCGCAGGATTTTTTCATGACATTGGAAAAGCCATTGACCATGAAACACAAGGCGCGCACACCCAAATTGGTTATACTATTTTGAAAAAATTTAATCTCGATGAAGATACTGCCCAAGTGGCACTCACTCACCACGATACCAACCCACCACTCCTCCTCACCAAAATTGTCATGGCCGGAGATGCTATTTCTGCTTCACGTGTTGGTGCTCGCCGAGATACCTATGAACAATACGTAGGACGTTTGGAAGATTTGGAAAAAACAGCCAAAGACTTTCCTGGCGTGGACAAAGTGTATGCCATTCAAGCTGGTCGTGAAATTCGTGTATTTGTAGATCCAAACCAGATTGATGATTACCAATCATATAACTTGGCCAAAGATATTGCTCGCAAAATTGAAAGTGAATTGCAATACCCTGGTGAAATTAAAGTCATGGTAATTCGCGAAAATAGAGTCATTGAATACGCACGATAAAAAATTTCAAAAACCCGGTCACCTGACCGGGTTTTTTATTTTTATCTGAAATGCTTTTGACTGAATTGGCTCTATTGACAATAATTTTACTTTGGTGTAGTATAGCCATATACCCATTTGTTTTTAACAATTGTATTTATGGAAAATCAACTCCATCTCAACAAAGCCCTTCTTGCTCAGGCTGTCGCTGACAAAGTAGGCATGAACAAAAAAGAAGCCGAAGCCATGCTCGAAGCATTTGTAGACATCACCATGATGACCCTCAAACAAGGTGGCTCAGTAAACATTGCTGGTTTTGGACAATTTAGTGCCAAAACTCGCGCAGGACGCGTTGGTGTCAACCCACAAAACCCAACAGAAAAAATTCAAATTCCTCCAGTGACGGTACCAAAATTCAAAGCTGGAAAAGGTTTGAAAGATATTTTGAAGAAAAAAACTGTTGCAGCTGCCTAAATTCTGCCAAAACACCCCGCTCAAATGGGGTGTTTTTTTATTTTTGTAAAAATCTAAACTTATGATATGATTATTTATAGACATTGTGCTCATGGACACATGTTGTGTCCATTGGCCATTCAAAATTATTCAACGAAAGGAAAATCTATCGAATACCCCGCAAATTGAGTACTCCAACAGGTACCCCAACCCACAGAGAGAGTCCAACCATGAAATTCAAACTGTTGTTTGCGATTCTGTGCTTGCTCGGTTGTGAGCAGCGGATCAACCCCTCCTCGGCCAGCACCCACGACGACTCCTCCAGCACGGCGGAGCAGACCTACCTCATCGAGGTGGACACCGACACCAACGGTGAGTTCAGGGCGACGCTCCCGGACAAGATCGAGTTCAACACGCTGGAGGACTTCAAGTCCTACCTGCCCAGTCTGACCGATTGGGCTTCGAACAACGGCTACACCATCGTGTACAGCTTCGGCCCGAACATCAGCACCGAGCTGGACAACCTCTTCAGAGAAGAAACGTCCACAGAGCCGCTGTCGTATACGGAAGTGAAGTCCCCCCTCGACGTCGCCGTCGGGCAATACAGGCTGACATCCTCGGGAGGAAGGCACGACTTCCCCGTGTGTACTCGGACCGCGGACTACTACGCGATCCGACTCAACTACGGGAGCAACCGTGCTGGAAACTTCCGCCAGGTGTTCGACATCCACTTCATGAAGTACAGACAGAACGGACGACTCTGCTTCGGTGTGTACGAGAGTGTGATACCTTTCAGCCTCTGCATGTGTGAGCCTCCGTCCGTGCGATGGGTGAGAGACAACATCTACAACATCGCTGTGGCCGTGGGTGTTGGTGCTGCAACGGCGGCCGTCATCTCGGAAATCGCGGCACCGGTGGTGATGGTCGGCCTCGCCATCTGAGTGAGGCTCGTCGTTTTCCTTTCAGCTGGGTTGGTGAACAAACTTCATAGTACTGTTCACCAACCCAGCAAGCGTGTCTCTATATTATTTTATGTTTTTTATTACTCTTCCCAATAAAAATAAAAAATTCGTGTGTTACAAAATTTCTCCCCCATATGACAGAAATAAACTTTTTTCTTTTGTAAATTCGTTACTACCCGATATTTCTGTAGAAATTCATGATGAAAAAATTGAAATAGTATACGATGTCCGTTTTATAACTCCAGAAACGATTGAAAAACTCTTTAGAGAGACAGACTTTGTCTTAAATAGAGATACTCCATTTGAAAGAGAATTTTCTCTTCTTAATAAAATAGTAAATATAATTTTTACTGTTTTTTCACCTTTTGTATGGGTGATTTTTAAACTCATTGATATTGTTTTTCGTCTTTCAAAAAACAAGAAAAAACATTGACAAACAAGATAAAAAACCGTATACTTTCCCCCACATACGGCATCATCGTCTAATGGTTAGGACAGGTGGTTCTCATCCACCAAATCGGGGTTCGATTCCCCGTGGTGCTACAACAATTAAAAACTTTGTTTATACAACAAAACTCTATTTAATATTATTCTTAAATTTTAAAAATATGAGTATAGAACATCCATTTGATGCTGCAATGACATTTAAAGTACCCCCAGAAAGTCCAGAATCTGCGAAAAGACGCTTAGATGAAGATTTAAAAAGAGAAGCTAAAGCAGATTTAAAAACTCTTTTAGAAATTCTAAAAGGAGATACGTCAGTTAACAGTGCCCCTGATTACGTACAAAATCTTGTACTCAAAATGGAAGGTTATAAATTACCTCACGCAGAATTGGTACAGAGTGTAGAAGCATCTCTTGCAGAATAAAAATTATGCGCATTTAGTTGGAGTGAATCATAACGTAACATTTACAACAAAAGAGCTGACTTAAATGCTTCAAGAACACCTTCAACAATAAAATTCTACTCAGTAAAAAACTTCCTCTTAAGGGAAGTTTTTTTATCACCGAGCGCGTCCTTGAAATTTTATCACAATCCCTGCTTTTAAAAACTTTTGAACTAAGTCATGATATGCAGGTAAAAAAAATTTATCAGCATCAGCCACCATTGGCACATTACTACCATTATACAGAGGATCCTCGCTGATTCGACTTTGCTCTATTTTTTCGAATAACAATCTCGCTCGTACACTCGATCCAGAAATTCTATAAACTGTTTCATTATCACCAGCAAAGCCTCTCTCAAGTTCACGCAACACATCTTCATAACTCTTTTCATAACCGGTCAATTTTCGATAGAGTTCAAAAGCATCTCGCTGATTTCTTTCAAAATCTTCAACTGTTTTTAATCTTTCTAAAGCAGCATCAAAATTGTATTGTGTTACTTCTGGTGGGATTAGTGACTTTTGATCTAATGATCGATCACCGCGAAACATTCTTCGAATAAAATCCATATAACCTATATTTATGGGTATTTTTTAAATGAATATATTATTTTTATTATAAGATACCATTTACTCTCACATCTGTAAATTGTAACAATGAGTGAGATGCCTTTCATTCATTGTTTTATTTTGAAACAATCCTATGAGAAATTGACATTCCGTTGACAAGGTGTTATCCTGTGGCAACCCAATTTGCTAATCCCAGCATGAGGGTACAATTTCGTTTCTTCGCATAACCCCAAGAAAGGCTCCAAATGTCAGAAGGACGAAAAATTCGCGAAGCTCAAGAGACAGACTTCCAGTTCGTCTCAGACCTCATGGATAACGCCCTGGCCCCGTACTACGATGGCGACCACCGTGCGCATGCGGCTCGGATCTTCGAGACGCACATCTGTGGAGGTAAAGATCACGTAGGACACTTCTCTGCCGAGCAGAGGATGTTCATCCTCGTGGACGGTACGACCCAAATCGGGATGATTCACATCGTCCGAAAACGACAGGGCACCTGGAAAATCAGCCCACTCATCATCGCTCCCGCATTCCAAGCCCAGAACGGCTGTGGAAGTGAACTGACGGCACATGCCGAACAGTACGCGAGAGAGCGTGGAGCAAGGCAAATCTACTGTACCGTGGCAGAACAGAACCATTCGGCAATTTCCTTCTTCAGAAAGAAAGGATACATCCCCGCAGGGCGATCTCAGAGTCACTACAAACCCGGAGTGACAGAGATGATGCTCTACAAAACCCTCTCCACAACAGAAGTGGATGAGGAAATGCCGGATAACCGAAGCATTTCGGTACTGCCATTCGAAGAGCACCACCGCGATGGAGTCTATCGGCTGATCCTCGACGGGACGTTTCCAAACTACTTCCGCGGAGTCGATCGACAGTGGGTGGATGCCCTCTTTGAAGGATATAGGCGTCGCAGCACAGGAGAAGTGAACCTCAAGTTCAAACTGATCTTCGTCGCTGTTGACCTCACCAACACTGTGCGTGGTGTGGCAGGGGCTACTCCCAAAAAGGGGCAGCCCATCAAGCTCATGCCCTGTGTGGCCAGTGACCCCGACGCTTTTGCGGCGATGCTCACTGACTTGCCGAACTATCTGAGGCCGTACGGGAGAAAACTCTACACACACCTCGTCCCAACGGTCGCGGAAACTATCGTCCTGCAACGCAGGGGATGGTCCCTCGATGCGATGATGCCCGCGGCCTACCACGAAGACTACAGCACCCAGCAATGGGGCTACTACCTGGAGGACATCATGCCAAGAACGATGCGAGTCAAACGGCGCTTCTACCTCGACATCATGTCGGGAAGGAAGACACTCGAAGTACGAGTCGGCTACGACAACATCCGGAGCATCCGGGCGGGTGAACGTATCCAACTCGAGACGAATGATGCCTCGGGGATCATCACCGTCCGTGCGATTCGCCGGTATGACAGCTTCGAGTCGATGCTCGAGGTGGAAGACGCGGGCAAAATCGTGCCTGGCCAAGTCAAAGCGCAGGTGCTCGAAGTCCTGACGACGATCTACCCTCCCGAGAAGGAGCGTCTCGGGGTATACGTTCTGGAGGTGGAGCCCAGGATGCGATGACCTAGATCGGGTGTGGCCGAACAAACAAAATGAAAGGGGGGGTCTGGAGTCCACACACTCCAGCTCCGTTTTGAACTCAAATTTTTCATGAGTTGAAAACAGAGCTATACTACTAAAATAATACTATGAAAAAAATCGAAATTAATATTCAGGAACCCTATTTCAGTCAGATACTCGCTGGGAAAAAAACAGTCGAGGGACGTCTCAACAAAGGAAAATTTTTTGAATTACAAGTTGGAGATATTTTAAAAATTAATGACTTGGTCGAATACACAGTTTTGGAAAAAAATATTTATTCAAGCTTTCGAGAAATGATTGAACAAACAGGTTTAGAAAATGTCATTCCAGATAAAAATACGATTGAAGAGGCACTCGAAATTTATTATAAATTTTATACTAAAGAAGATGAGCTAACGTATGGAGTAGTGGGAATAAAAATTACACCAAAAAATTAATATAATAAAAACAGTTCAAAATATGGACTGTTTTTTGTTTTCTTGCATTTTTTATTTTTTTGTGATTAAATGGCTTTAAATAAGCCAAATTTATACTTATGAAAATACTCGGCATTGAATCATCGTGCGACGACACATCAGTTTCTCTTCTTGAAGCCTCTGAAGTGGGCTTTGTTGTGCTTGCCGAAAAAACTGCGAGCCAAATTGAAATTCACAAAAAATATGGTGGTGTGGTGCCAGAAGTGGCGGCTCGCGCGCATGCAGAGTTTATTGTGCCTCTCGTTGAAGAAGTGATGGCTGGACAAGAGAAGCCTGATGTGATTGCAGTGACGAGTGGGCCAGGGCTCATGACTGCGCTGCTCGTTGGCGTGGATGCAGCCAAAACATTATCGTATTTGTGGGATGTGCCCATGGTGGGCGTCAACCATATTGAGGGGCATATACATTCGGTTGAGCTGAATAGTAACAATGCAAAAATTGAATTCCCTGCTTTGGGACTCATTGTTTCAGGTGGACATACAGAATTGATTGTCATGAAAAGTCAGGGGGAATATGAAAAAATTGGTAAGACGGTAGATGATGCCGCTGGTGAATGTTTTGATAAAGCTGCGAAACTTCTTGGGTTTGATTATCCAGGTGGACCAAAAATTTCAAAGTTTGCAATGGAAGGAAAAACCAGTGCGATTCAATTTCCACGACCGATGATGAAGGACGCTCACTATGACTTTAGTTTTTCTGGACTCAAAACTGCTGCTTTGTATTGGCTGCGAGATAATCAGTTGAGTGCAGTGAATACCAATGCTTTGAATTTGCCTGCAGGAGTATTTGGAGTGACGCCACAGTCCCCTACCATCAATGATTTTTGTGCATCATTTGAACAAGCAATTATTGATGTGCTGGTAATTAAAACTATGCGCGCGGCAGCAGAATACAAACCCAAAACTATTGTGCTGGGTGGTGGTGTGAGTGCCAACAAAAAATTGCGTGAGACGTTGCAGCAGGCAGTGGACGAGCAATTTCCTGGTACCAAATTTTTGATTCCAGAATCAAAGTACTCCATGGATAATGCGACCATGATTGCGATTGCTGGATATTATAAGGCCGTAAAAAAAGAATTTATTTCTTGGAAGGATGTGAAAGCGGATCCGCAGTGGGAGCTGGGTGAATAGATTAGAAAAAAAAGAAAAGAGACCTGTAACGTGTCTCTTTTTTGTTGAGTAAGATTGGAAGGGGGGTGTTGACGGACACCCCCAGGCCGCGAGGACGTTCCTCTATTCAGATGAGATGCTGGACGAATTCGACGACTTGGTCGAGCTTTCGTCCAATACTGGCATCTGCCGGAATGAACTCGTGATTCGAATGGCCCCTCCAGGCCAACAGAAGCGCCCGATCGAGCTCCTGAGCGCGAGCAGCACTCTCAAACCGGTGAGGGTTCGAGGCCATGTTCGCGGTATAGAGTTCGGGCGAAAATTCAGCCAGCGACTGGAGGTGCAAAACCCCCGTGTAGCGGGCATGCACCTCGTTGAGATCAATGCCGAATTCAACGCAGAACTGCTGAGCACTCACACCCCGATAGGCTGCCCCATCGAGAACTCCCCGATCACACAGAATGATCTTGGCATTCTGGTGAATGGCTGCAGCGCGCCATGCCTCCTCAGCTTCGAGCTGCGCACGCAGGATGGTCCTTTGAAGGCAATCTTGCCACTCCGAGGACCACTCGAGGTCCCGACCAGGCAGCGGAAAGCCTGCGAGGATGGTGGAGGCCATTTCTGGCACCACTACGACCTTGCCGGCAAACTGCTGCCGAATCGCCTCTACGGCCATGCTCTTGCCTCCGCAAGGCGCGCCCGTGAAAGCAACCACAGGAATACTCATTCGGTCCCCCCTTGTGTGGACGTCCGTGGATAAATTGTCGAGAGTATAGCACAATTTTATAAAAAAGTCAATAGAAAAACCCCTTCTTTTCAAAGGGGTTTTCTGTTGATTCTGAAATATGTATTTTTATTGAAACACCTGTGTCTTGCCATCACCAATCACATCTGCAATTTTCTTTTCTACTTCTTCATTCCAATCAATTGGTGTGGTAGCACGAATGGTATTGCCATTTACTTTAATAAATACTTGAAATTCTCCGGGGTGATCTGCAAAAATCTTTTTGAGTTCATCTGCGTGGAGTTGTAAATCTTCTTTGGTCACTTGAATGGAAACAATTTTTTCTTTTTGTGGTGCTTCGGTTGGTGCTTTGCCAATGGAAACTCTGCGCGCTACTTCGGCGGCATTTGTTTTATCAATCACGTACGCATTTTCGACAAAAATTTTGTTGTCGCCTTCTTCTTTGGGAGTTTTACCCACAACGCAAATACAATTTCCCGGAACCCACAGAGCTTGGGTTACTTGGTAGGTCTTGGGGAACACGAGTAATTCCATGTTGCCACTTTTATCTTCGAGTGTCACAAACATCATAATGTCACCTTTTTTGGTAATTTTTTTGGTCGCCGCATCAATGACGCCACCCACAATGACCCATGAATCACGCGGTGCATTTTCAATTTCTGCAAGTGGCACAGTTACACCTTTGAACGCAGGTTCGTAGGGTGCAAATGGGTGTGAAGAAACATAAATATTGAGAAGTGTTTTTTCCCATTTGAGTTTTTGCTCCATGGTTGCAGGTGTAGCATTTTGGTAAGAGATCTTTTTGGAAAGTCCCATGTCGAGCGCGCCAAACAGTGAATCTTGTTTGGTTTCATTTTGTTCTTTGTTGCGACGTGAGTATCCGAGAATCTGTTCAGTACTTGCGAGAAGTGTGGCTCGATCAATGCCAAAACAATCGAGTGCTCCACACTGCGCCAAACTCTCCACAGATTTTTTGTTCAAATCTTTGTCCTGCACGCGCTCAAGCAAATCTTCCATACTTTTGTATGGTCCATTTTTTTTGCGCTCTTCGTAAATTTCATTACAAATATGTTCACCGACATTTTTAATGGCTGTGAGTCCAAAACGAATTCTCCCCTTTTCACCAGGCTTTGAAACCATGGCAAAGTTACGGAAACTTTCATTCACGTCAGGAGGCAATACTTCAATGCCAATGCGCATACACTCATGCACAATTGGTGCCACTTTGTCTGCGTCCCCTGCTTCGGCCTGCAAAACCGCAGTCATGTATTGCACAGGGTAATGCGCTTTCATGTACGAAGTTTGATACGCCACAATTCCATAACTCGCAGCATGCGCTTTGTTGAACCCATACGCTGCAAATGGTTCAATGGCAGTCCACAGTTCATCAATAATTTCTTTAGGCACATGGCCGTATTCTTTACAGCCTTTATAAAATTGTTCTTTTTGCTTGGCCATTTCTTCGGGAATTTTTTTACCCATGGCTTTACGAAATTTGTCGGCATCCATCCAGTCGTATCCTGCGAGTTTGATCGCGGTTAACATAACGTCATCCTGGTACACCAAAAGTCCAAACGATGCTTTTAAAATTTCTTCGAGTCGTGGATCCAAATATTTTACTGTTTCAGGATTATATTTGCGTTTAATATATTCGGGAATAGATTCCATCGGACCTGGACGGTAGAGCGCTACCATAGCCATGATATCATCAATGTTGGTAGGGCGAAGTTCTTTGAGCCAACGAGTCATGCCACTTCCACCCAGCTGAAACGTACCCATGGTTTCACCTCGTGAGAGCATTTCAAATGTTTTTTTGTCATCAAGTGGGAGTGTATAAATATCAATTTTTTCACCAGTTGTTTTTTGTACAATCTCCACGGCTTTTCCGAGGATAGAAAGATTACGAATTCCGAGAAAATCGTTTTTCAAAACTCCGGCCGCTTCAACGGATTTCATTTCATACTGCGTGGTCAAACGAGTTCCACCAACTTCGTACTGCACAGGAGTAAAGTCAGTAAGATTACTCGGTGCAATCACCACACCAGCCGCATGAATAGACGTATGACGTGCACAGCCTTCCACTTTTCGAGCAAGGTCGAGCAAACGTTTTACATCAGCATTTGAATCATACAATTTTTTGAGATCAGGTTCTTCTTTGAGCGCGCGTTCAATGGTCATGGGGAAACCCTGCGCACCCATAGGGATGAGCTTGGAAACCTGGTCACAAAAACTATACGCAAACCCAAGCGCACGACCAACATCACGCACACTGGCACGCGCTGCCATGGTTCCAAACGTAATGATTTGTGCCACTTTGTCTGCGCCGTATTTGTCTGTCACATACTTAATCATTTCGTCACGTCGGTCATCGGCAAAGTCCGTATCGACATCTGGTGCACTTGGACGAAATGGATTGAGGAAACGTTCAAATGGAAGTTTAAATCGAATTGGATCCACAGTTGTGATTCCCATCACATACGAAACGAGGGAACCTGCGGCGGATCCACGAGTGGTTTCCACAATACCCTGTGACTTCGCATAATTTACAAAATCCGCTACACACAAAAAGTATGGTGAGTAGCCTTTGGTTTTGATGATATCGAGTTCGTATTCGAGGCGCTGCGTAATTTCATCTGTCACTGGAGAATAATATTGCGGTGCACGCGCAAAGGCTTGTTCGCGAAGCATTTCATCATAGGTTTTCCCTGGTTCCTGTGCCACTGGTGCAAAGTGCCATTTATTGAGTTCAATTTCAAGGTTAATTCGGTCTGCGATTTTCACCGTATTTTCAACCGCTTCTTTGACATGGCGAAAACGTGAGAGAATATCGTCTCCACTATTGAGTGATCGATCAACACTGCGAAAATCTTCGCGATTACTCTGTCCCACTTTCCACCCTTCACGGATACAACACAAAATATCTTGCGCTTCGGCGTCATCTGGATTGAGGTAGTGCACATCGCGTGTCACCACCAGCGGTATATCTGTTTCTTTGGAGAGTTCGATGAGTTTTGCATTTACATCAATTTGACCTTCAATTCCTGGATGATCCTCGAGTTCGAGAAAAAAATCTTTGTCACCAAAAATTTCTTTATATTGCAACGCAGCTTTTTTGGCCTCTTCAATTTTTCCTTGTTTCAAAAGTGTTGGAACTTCACCAGTAATTGGTCCAGAAAGTGCAATAATATCACTGCTATATTTTTTGAGTGTTTCTTTATCAAGACGAGGTTTGCCATTGAAAAATCCACGCAAATGGCCTTCACTCGAAAGCTTCATCAAATTGCGATATCCATTATAATCTTTGGCCAGCAAAATCAAATTGTACACATCTTTATCAAGAGCAGGGTCTTTATCTTCCATCCCCCGGGGCGCAATAAACGCCTCAAACCCCATAATTGGCTTAATGCCATTATCTTTACAAGCCGAATAAAACTCAATGGCACCATACATGGAGCCATAATCAGTGAGGGCAATAGCACTAAATCCCCTTTCCTTAGCCTTTTTTACCAAAGTTTTCACCTTGGTGAGGCCGTCGAGGAGCGAATAGTGGGAGTGGACGTGGAGGTGGACAAAATCCATAGAAGTTCTTTAGCTAGCATATAGTACCCTATTTTGTGGGGGGTTTCAACTGTTTAAAACCAAATAAAAACAGACCCCTCAAAAGTCTGTTTTTACTTATGCGCAATTTATAAGTACCCCTTTAATTTATCTTCTAAGTTTAACTTTTTAGCAATACGTTTTACCTCTCCCAAAGTTCCAGCAACCGAACTTCTGGCTCTTTCGACATCATTTGAACTTTTTACCATGGCAGTGATATCCCCCAAACGTTCTGTAATTTTTTCACCGTCGCTCATCAACTTTATTTTCGCCTTATCATTTCCATGCCGAACACTTGCAATTTCAAGTAAAATAATTTCAATAAGTTCAAGATCACCAATGAGTGCAGCCCTCAGCTCTTCTGTCATGATTTTTTCCCCCTTATCGTCCATTTGTTTTTTTACTTCTTCTGCTGGTGCGGAAGTTGGAGTGAGGTGATCAGATGACGGTGAGACAGGATTCTCTGCCTTGAACTTCATCAGTACATCTGCCAAAGCACTTGATCCAACAGAATCGGGGGAACCAAATACCTGTCGTGGAGGAGCTTCAAAAGTACGTGATCTGTCCCCAAACCGTCCAACAGACATAAATCCTTCAGACCCTCTGCCAAAAGGTGGTGGTTCACGACGTGGAGGTGGAGAAGGTTCTCGCCTTGGGGGAAGAGCCTCACGTCGTTCATCTCTCACCTGTAAATTACCCGGCATATATTGCTCGGCGTCAACAACACGAACAAATTCAAATAGACCCATAGGTACTGGCCTTACTTCCATCATTTGATAACCATCATATGACACAACAAAACATTCCCCATATGCTAAGTTATAGGTAAATAAAATACGTCTATCTCTCAGCAAGGCAACCATACCACCTTCAAAATCACATTTGAGCTGTTCACCACTTGATCCCAAATAAATAATTTTTGGATTCGCATTTCCACCTGCCAAATTATTGATCGTTGTGGCACGCTCCACTCGCTTATCTGCACTCATAAACAAAATTTGTCCTTGTCGAAGATTTTTATTCATGTCCTCGAGCAAACGGATTTGCCTTTCATTTTCACGGTCAGTATAGCTGCGATCCCATATTTCAAGTTTGGAAAGTACTTCAAATACAGTGCGGATTTGATTTTGTACAGATTCAATTGAAGTTGTGTTTGGTAACTGTGTTTGTGTACAAATAGGCTTCAATTGCTGCCAATTTCGGAGTGCCCGTTCAAATTCGTCTTTGCGTACTCCTCGGAACACAGATCTCCCACTGTATTCATACTCTTCACGAAAAGTATACTCATCGAGGAACCGACTTGCCGTCTGAAGAATATGCTGATAGAGTTTTTTTACTTCGTCAAATTGTTTTTCTTGTTTTTGAATTTTCTTTTCCTGCTCTGCTATAGCTTCATTTATAGAATCCTCTAATTTTTTCAAACCTTTGAGAGCTTCTTCTGCCTGTGTAATGTCATAAATACATGGTTCTAGTTTGGACAAATTTCTTTCAAATGTCCCAAGATATATATCACCTTTCCCGTTCAAGCCAGCAAGTAAACTTTCAACCTCTCCATATTTTTTCTGTGCATGCAAAAGAACAATTGCTTCAGCATTTCCTCTTTCTGTAAATTCCTTCTCTAACTTTTGAAAAGGGCGCACCGCACCGGCCAATTCCATTTCAAGTTCAATCACATTACTTGCCGTTTTATCTACCACATAAATTCCATCTGGCAAATTATATGAATACAAGATATCCCCATTTCGGTTGATATAAGACAACCTTCTATTATTGGTGAAAAGAAGTTTTTCTCCATTGTTTCTCTGATACACAACAGCACCACCCCTTCCATCATCAGGGAATTCTAGACCACGAACCAATTTTCCATGCTCAATGTGAATAATTTTGCCTGCTGGTCCAAGTGCACTCGTGGGACTTTTTTCCACAAGAGCCAGAGCTTCCCTTCGAAGCTTGGCTACTTCAGGATTCAAAAAATCATCAAGCAAATAAAATACTTGCTGTAAATTTGTCTGTGCAGTCTCCAACGAAACCAAAGTCCCATGTAAAGAGCGAGTAGCCGTGTCAAAAATTAGTTTTGCATGACTTTTTACTTCATGAGATGCTTTATATTTTTCAGCTTGATCAATAAATATAATATTCGCCATGTTTCGCACCATCTGCCACAAACTTTCAAGCTCTTCATACTGTTTTTTTCTTTGTTCAATTTCTTTTTCAACTCGATTAATACGGAACAAAGCATCTGCTGGGTCTGACTCTGCTTGTTTCAACGCAAGTTCAACGCCAGCACTCCACAATTTTATTTGTGTAGCACCAATATTCCACTGAGCATCATTTGGGACAATGGCTTCTATAATCTTAACAACCCTCTGTGCCATATCCCTTGCCCTTTCAATTTCTGGCAATAATACCCGTCTTCTCTCCACCGCTGCAGGGCGTGCTTCAATAATTCTCAAAATTTCATCGAGACGGCTTCGATGAGAAGAAAGAAGACGATAGTCAAATTTTTCATCTGGAGATTTTGTGACCAACTGTCCTTTTACATATTCTAATTTTCCATTCAACAATTGTATCCAGGCATCATCTGGAAGTCCATATTTTTCTGATTCCAAAGAGAGTGATTGTATTCGAGTTTCAACTCTCCCTGCTAAGTCTCTTAGTTTTTGTATTTCTGTAAAGTTTTGTATTTCACCTTCTTCAATTTGTTTTTGATAATCTTTTACTTCTTTCATGGCCGCCTCGGCATCATGACGACGATAAAAAAAATGTTGATATGCACGACCCCCCCAACTTCTTTCAAACCTTAAACCACGATACGCATAAACAGGTTGACCAGACAAATTTGTTGCAAACTGAACTGCCTCAATTTCTGGCAATGTTCGAAAGGGCTCTTGTATAAATTGAGTCCTTTGTTGTTGAGTTTTTTTCCATTCTGGAAATACAACCTCTTCCAAAATAGTTGGCTCCGCCTGTTTTTTGAGCTCCTCAACGTCAATACCAGAAAAAACCTTTCCAAAACCAGACCTCACTTGTACGGTACAAGGAACCGTTTGTTCTGGAGGTCCAAAAGTTGGGATATCACTTTGCGAGAGTTTCAAAAGTTTTTCAATTGGATAATTTATTGAAATACTATGCTGTTCATTTGATAATCCATAACCAACCCTATACTGTTCTCCTTGTATTTGTACAAATGCTGGAAATTCTCTATCAATTTTTTCGTGTTGTTCAGCCGAACAATATACCTCTGGTTTAAATTTTAATTGTTCCAAAATTGATTTGGCTTCTCCAACAGAACTCACATAGGTCCCATCTGTTTTTTTCAGTTTTGACAAGTACCAATCAACATACACTTCCGATGGTAAATGAAAAGCTCCCCCACTTCTGGTAAATAACTTCCGCAATTCATCGAGCGCCCCTAAATTGTCTGCATGTATTTTCTCTAGGTATTCCCGAGTGCTATCAATCTTTGAAATCCCACCAAAACCTCCGACAAAATCTTTTTCACCATAAGATTCTGGATCAAAATCATCCCCTCCTCCATACATTTCTTGTTCCCACCGCGCATCTGCGTAAAGTCGATTACTGAGTCCCCGAGTTCTTTGTCCAGAGTTCTGCATCCGAGGTTCCAAAATTTGATTTTGAATAAAAAGCCGAGCTGCTTTTTCATCATGTACTTCGCCTTTTTCATCAGCCAAAAAAACACCCCTGTCCATACCTGGCACTTTATACTCACAAGGGAAAAAAGCTACCACTGTACCTGTTGTTTTATTATATTCATAGTGATGAGGAGCACCAATAGTGATAAACTGTTTCAAAATCTCGCGCACCTCGGCCAAACTTACCGGATGCACCCCATTGGCATAGGAAGCAAAACTCCCTTTGGGCACAGTAATTTCAGTAGCAACACACAGTTGTGGATTTTTATCATAAGCGGCTGAACTTTCACCCACCAAAATATTACTTGCCCCTTGTTCACGTAAACGGTGATATTTTATATCTTCTAACCCTTTGGCGAGCAAACAATCTGCATATGCGGTTAACAGGAGTGGTGTAATATCACTTTCTTTCGTTTGCTGCAAAGTATCAAATAAATCTTCTGACTCCAAATTAACTCCTACTAACTCTGCAAAATCTTTGAGACGAGTCGCAATGTGTTTTAATGCATTTGGATTTAAGTTCTCTTCTTCACACCAACGACGAAAATCGATAGCTCGATACCCCAGTGCACCTTCATGGGACTCTTTCACGAGTTCAAAAACACCATGCCGTATAGCCCCCTTCATTACTTGAATGTTACGATACCAATCAGATTGAACGTCTTTGGAAATCCAACCTGAGTCACCCCAGGCATGTCCAAAACCTGATTGATTTCCCTTTTTGTGGAATACAGTACTTTCTCTCGAAAAAGCAGCCATCACCAAAGCAGGCAATAATTTACCACGCCTTTTGCCTTCAATCACCATACGTGCGACGCGTGGTTCAAAGGTAGTCTCGGCTATTTCTCTCCCCAGGTCAGTGAGTTCACCATGCTCATCCATGGCACCCAGTGCCTGCAATTCCTTGCGCCCAGCATCAATAGCACTCTGCACTGGCATTTCTGGCAGAGGAAAATCTTCAAAGTTAATACCCAAACTTTTGAGACGCAAAATATAAAGAGAAAGATTCACGCGATGTATTTCTGACTGAGGATGTTTTTTGAACTTTTTATAAGTTTCTTCGGTAACGGCACGATGCACTTCTCCGTTGGCCACTCTGCCCGAACGAGCCGCCCGTTGATCGGCTTCATCTTGAGAGACAAACTCGGTTACCAAATGATCCGTGTGAGTTTCTGGGTCATAATATGATACTTTTTTCCGACAAGAATCAATGACAAAACGTACTTGTGGCAAAGTATACGAAGACTCAGCATAGTTGGTAGACAAAATAACACGTCTTCTGCCAGGAGTTCTTTGTTTATCAAAAATAACTTTTTGTCTTTCTTCTTGTTTAAGCTTTCCATACAAAGGCAGTAGTTCGGCATGAAGTCTGTCAGTGCCTTGATATTCATTCATTATTTTTTTTATCTCCGGCTCACCTGGCAAAAAAACAAGAATATCCCCAGGCTTCCCACTGTCACAAATCTGTTCCATTTTAAACATGATCTTGTTCAAATAGTCAAACCCTTGTGGTTCTTCTTCTACCCCAAATTCTGGTGGATAGTATCTCGTTTCAATAGGGAACCGACGCCCTTCTACCTGCATGGTATCGGTTTCTTTGAGATCAAAAAATTGTTTGAGTCCTGGGTTTACTCGTGCACTCGTGAACACAGTAAATGGAGCCTGCCCTTTTCGACGAAGTAACTCCAAAGCTCCACAAATCATATCATAATCTACTGAACGATCATGCGCTTCATCAACAAACAATCCATTGATATTTTTATTAATTTTCCCTTCAAAAAAATAACGCAATAAAATTCTTGGAGTCACAAAAAATAAATCAGCCGTGGGCTGAATCCTTCTGCCTTCACCAGTGGAATATCCCACATCTCGCCCCACTTGTGCTTTGCGAACAGCGGCATTCAAATTGGCAGCTGCGACCGTGGCATCACGACGTGGTTCAGCACCAATTACTCGAGGATGTTCTATACCTCGACGCTTGAGCATTTCAATAAGTGCGGATGGACCATACCCAGTTTTGCCACTTCCTGCTAAGGCTTCTAAAAAAAAGACATTACTTCCACTCTCAGCAGATTCAAAAAGTGCATCGACGACATCATCGTTGGCAGCCTTCATGGGGAAGTCCTGAGTTTCCAAATACGCCGCGAGTTCGGCGATTTTACGCCCACTACTCACATCACGTTCATCGCCAAAATCATCATACCCTCTTCCTCGTATTGGTTGTTTGTCATTATATCCCATAAAAATATATAAACTTGTGAAGGTATTTTAACACAAATCCAAAATCCTGTGAATGCTTGATTTTGTATTAAATTTCTGATAGCATAGAGAAAATTTTTCTATGAACAATCAACACTTTTTTGAAAAAAACTACTCCCTCACAGAATGGTTTGAACAACTTGAACATTACGATGTGGCCAGGCTTCGACAAGAAGACAATACCAAACGTGATCGGCTCTTCATTTTGAATCAAGTCATTGGGCTTCCTTTTGATAAACCGTATAACTTTGCTGCAATGGAGGTTGACCTCGATAAACCTGAATTTCAAAATTTTCTGCAGAAGCATGGTGATGAACTCTGCGCCATTCGACTGGTGCCACTTGATCCAACGCTCCCCAAACTTCGTATTCGCGGCAAAAGTATTCGCGATTCAGTGGATTGGTTCAATGAACAAACCATTGAAAAAGAAAAATACAAAGTGGAATTTGTGCCCCATGCTGATTCATTTTATGCTTCTATTTTTGTGGTGAATGCGCATGAAATTTTTGGTGAGTTGGTGCAAGGGCCCCACAGTATCCTCACACAAGGAAATTCAGGAAACGAAGACAAATTGTATTTTTCATTTGACTTTACGAACTGGAATTTTGTTGGTGGCAATGAAGCTTTGCAAAATCATGCGCGGGAAATAACAGAGTATTTAGTGATAGAAAAAAAAGAAACACAACAAGAACTCACTGAAAAACTGAATGCAACCTTTGCTCACAACTATCTGTGCGGATATTTTGAAACTTCGTATGACCCGGAGCGTGGTGTGTGGTTTATTGACTATAATCGAATTTTGGGAAAGGACTATCAACTGCTCGTTCCACTCGCACAAAATAAAGAATCTTTTGCCCTGCAAGGTCAAATTGGAAATACTGGCATAGTTCAAGGAACAGTACGAATTGTTGCACCCCAAGATATTGCACAGACTTCACTCACCTCTTCGGATATTTTGGTGTGTGATGTCACTGACCCAAGTTATTTGCCCCTCATGAAACAAGCGGCTGGATTTATCACCAACCGTGGAGGAATTTTGAGTCATGCCGCAATTGTGGCGCGTGAACTTGGCAAACCCTGTATAGTGGGTACCAAAGATGCAACTGAAAAATTACAAAATGGTGACGTGATACTGCTCGATGCCAACAGTGGTGTGATTCAAAAAATATAATTTCTATGCCCCGCAAAAAACTCCCCAGAATTCAAGAAACCCTCACCATGCCAAACGTGATTCAGCATGATGACCCTGATGCAAAACAATACATTGAGAAATTTTTTGATACTCCACAAAAAGTTCTGCTTGAACTTGGATGTGGCCGTGGTGAATACACGGTTGGACTTTCACAGCTCTTCCCCGATGCTCACTGCCTCGGCGTAGATATTCAAGGCGAACGCATTTGGCATGGAGCCAAATATGCTGAGGAACATAACAACGACAATATTCGTTTTTTTCGTGCACCAATTCGATTTATGCTTGACTATGTACCCGAACACTCAGTTGATGAAATTTGGATTCCTTTCCCAGACCCATTTCCACGCAAAAAAAGTGCACGCAAGCGTTTGACCTCACCAAAATTTTTGGATATGTACAAAAAAATATTGAAACCTGGTGGAGTTATCAATTTGAAAACAGACAACGAGCTACTCTATTTTTATTCCAAAGAAACAGTAGAAACATATGGTGCCAAAATTCTACAGTCCATTGAAAACGTCTACGCAGATATAACTCCAGAAAACAAAAAAGAAGTGATTGAGTCACCCCTTTTTGTCCTCTCTGCCGCACTCACAAATTCTGCAGCACCAGAAGCACTCACCAGAATTCACACCAACTTTGAAAAAAAATTTGTGCGCCAAGAAAAAAAGATTTTTTATTTGCGGTTTAGCCTCTGATTACTCTTACAGATTTTATACCTCCTTGCCCTGGAGGTATTTTTTCTTCATAACAAAAATAATGTACATGGCACCACCAATAAAGGCCCAAGTCATACCTTCGGGAACAGTGCTAAAGATGTTATAGTAAATTGAAACACTTTCAATTTGTGGAGATAAAGTAGTACTGGCGGTATCGAGATACATTTTATACTGAATATATGGATAGTTATAACTCTGTCCAATACTTTTCATTGGCGCACTCTCTGACAAGGTCAACAGTTCACTATAATATGTTTCACCAGTATTATTTGGACCAGTAAAAATATATCCACCAGAGCAGTTTGAAGTATCACAAATTTTGATCTGATATCTCACATTGAGTGCTCCACGAATATACATATTCAAAATATCATCAGCAGTCAATGCACTATTAAATACCGCAACTTCGTCAAGTGTACCATCAAAGGCACGAGAACTATCTGCAGGAGAGTTCCCAATCGCGATGAGACTTGTAGAAGTTGCAATCACCGTAGATGAACCTTGGTCAGCCATTCCGTCGAGATATCCATCGAGATATACTTTCAAAACATTGTTTTCCAGGGTAGCCGCAATATGGTGCCAAGTTCCAAGTGAAAATGTACTACTCGCAGTAAGTGTATGCCAACTACTTCCATCCCCAACACTCACTTCTACTTTTCTTCCACCAGTGCGTAGCAAATACCCTTTGGAGCCACTTTCCTTTCCAACTACGACCATATCACTATTGGAGTCGCCAGCAGTATCCTGTTTGACCCATGCTGATACGGTAAAAGCATTCGTAAGTTGCAGTTCAGAAGTTGATGATACGACCAATAAATCATTGACACCATCAAAGTTATATCCATAACTTAATTTACCGTCTGCAGATACAGGACAAGTATCAGTTGTCCAGCACTCAGCGAATGATGTTGAGTAGGTAGCAGTATTGACAAAACTTTGTCTTTCAAGTCCTTCGCCCCAAGTACTGTTCGAATTCAAGTGAAGCAGCAAGACATTGCTTTCCATTGAAATATTTCCAGTGGTATATCCACTTTCATTCTGTGCATAATCAACCAACTCTTTGCCATATGGATACTGTGATGCCCAACTCAAAAATGAAAATGTATTTAAAACAGCCTGGGTATTGAAAACACGAGAAGTAAATACACCTGAACCATTTGAAAGTCCGGTAGCATCGAGCTTCATATTGCCTCCAGCACAAACTGTGTTGTTATGTGTACCGTTATCAAATTCTGAAGCACAGTTTGTATCAGTAAAAATACTCGCCTGTGCTATTGAAGCATGAAATAAAAAAAAGGCCGACACAAAAAAAGTAAATGTGCTGACCTTTTGAAACAATTTCATATACTTTATTCAAGAAATATATATTCAAAGTATATCATATATTTTATTCCACACCAAGTTCATGCAAAAATGCTTTTGAGTTTGGTTCACGGCCCAAAAATCCACGAACTAATTCTGTTTCATCAAGTGTGCTTCCCTTTTCCAAAATCCACGTTCGGTAGGCAGAGCCAACTGTTTCACTCAAAATTCCTTCTTGTTCAAATCGTGTAAACATATCTGCTGCATACACCTTGGACCACAAATATCCATAGTACCCAGCGTCATACCCCATAAGGTGTCCAAAGCCGGCCGAAAACAAACTGGTTTCTGGCAAATGAATATGCAGATATTGTGCCATGAGTCCATTATAAAATTCATCAATACTTGTGTGCAGTTCCTGCGTATGAAGTGTCATATCAAAAATTCCAAACACAACTTGACGCAATGTAGAATAATTAATCATGTGATACTTGGCTTTGATCATGTTGTCAATCATCTCGGTAGGGAGTGTCTCACCGGTTTCAAAATGACGTGAAATTTTTTGCAAAATTTCTTTGTTCCACACCCAGTTCTCAAGCATTTGTGAAGGAGCTTCTACAAAATCTCGGGCTACGTTAAAACCACTGTGTGAAGCAAATCGCACATTGCTCAACACTTCATGGAGCACATGTCCAAATTCATGAAACAGTGTGTCTACTTCATTATGATTCAACAGCGATGGACGTTCGGGTGTTCCCTCAGGAAAGTTACATACCAGGGCTGCCACCGGAGTTCTCCCCTGTTCACTCTGGTACGATTCTTCACAAGGTGAAGTAATATTAAATACGGCGGCATGGCCATACTTGCCTGGTCGTGGATGCAAATCAAGAAAAAAATACGCGAGTAATTCACCAGAACTTTTTTCTTTGATGGTATACACATCAACTTGCTTTTCCCACGTTTGATAGCCTTCTACCTTTTGAAACTGCAGTGAAAAAAGTGTTCCATATATTTCAAACATTTGTGCGAGTACAAATGTGAGTGGAAAATATTCACGTACTTTTTCTGTATCAACCGAAAACACATCTTTGCGATTTTGATTGATGAGGTAAGCAACATCATAGTAGTGAACCATTTCACCACTCCCGGTAAGGGTCTGCTTAAACTGCTCAAGTGACTGCATTTCACGACGCAAACCATCTTCA
This sequence comes from uncultured Gammaproteobacteria bacterium, assembly GCA_964566225.1. Classification (GTDB taxonomy): domain Bacteria; phylum Patescibacteriota; class Patescibacteriia; order Magasanikbacterales; family UBA922; genus CAYTKU01. Next base: position 74,587 of record CAZMHV010000001.1, on the reverse strand, counting down.
AGTTTACCTGCCAAATCGTGGATAAAAGAAAAAACGTGTGAACTTTTTTTGGCCATTTTTACTTCCAGTTGAAACTCGGCATGGTTTTTGTATCCAAGAAGTCGTGCATTTTCATCTCGAAGTTTTAAAATATTTTGTAACAATTTTACGTTCTCCACTCCACCCTTTTGTAAATACTTATCCATGAGTTCTTGACGCTTGGCACCACTCACCGCATTTTCCATAAATGGAAAATAATCTGGATAGTCGAGGGTAACCACAAATTTGTCTCCTTCTTTTTTGCGCCCTGCCTTGTATGCTTCGGGCAGTCCCTGCATTTCTTGTTCGGTTACCAAAATACAATCTTTGTATTCATTAATATTTTTACTATACAAATTGGCAAGCTCGCTCAGCTCTTGTAAATTTTTTTGCAAAGTGGCACGATCTTCTGATTTCAAATCAAAACCCATGCGACGGTAGTCTCGCAGCATCACCTCAAACAATCTTTTTTCTTCACCTTCAAGCACCAAACCCCGCGCTTCAAATTCCTTCACGGCTTGGTACATCCCCTCGTCATACTCCACCTCAATGAGTGCCTTTTCAATACTGTCCATCATCTCTTGTGCCTTGTTGCGAAGTTCTTCACTTGGTGACACATTCATGAGAAAAGGTATTTTGTAAATATCTTCGGCTTTGGCACAGGTGCGTTCAATGGCATACAGAGTGTTTTCAAATGTCCGTTCACCCGCAGGAATTGATTTTATTTTTGCATATTCCTGTTTTTTATATGCCAAAAAATTGTTCGCCACGGTTTCAATATCCTGCGCTGACCAGTGGGTCCAGGCAAAATCTTGCGGTGTATAAGGATTTCTTTTGAGCATAAAAAATTATAAAATAACACTCACCATTTCATCTTCTTTGGCTACTTGAGGCAAAATATATACGTCTGCATGGTAATCGTCTTCGCCCACAAATTCTGCTTCACCACGCAGCACGGCTTCAAAAGGTTTGCAGCACATGCAGCCTTCGTCACCTTTGTGACACTTAAACCGATTAATTTGACGCGCCAATTTCATTTGACGTGCAATATCCAAAACTTTTACGCGTGCTTCTTCTACATTTGGCAATGTTTTTTCGGTCAGCGTGTCACTGGAATCCAAATACCAATAACTTGCCTTAGATACTTTGCGTTTTTGACAATTCATGACGAGCAAACAATAAATAGGGAGCTGCAACGATTCACCATCTTCTTCATTTTTACCAGTTTTGAAATCGATAATATGTACGGCATCTTCATCGGGCAAGTACTCAAGCCAATCGACCTTACCACACAAAATAATATTGTCTTCTTCGGAGAGCCAATAATACGGAAGGTCAGTTTGAATTTTGACAGCTGGCAATGCAATTGGCCCTGGGTGATTCCACACACGACCCAGCATATCCAGCCCACGCTTTTTGTATTTATACTCAGTGGCTTCGTCCAAAAATCCACCCTTTTTGCCACTCACTTTGGCCCAGGCACGATCAAATTTCACTGTGAGCGGCTCAGCAAATCGTTCCCCACGAGGCAACACAGACAGCGACTCCAAAACTTCATGCACAGACTGACCAAGTGCGAGTGGCGCACTCATCACTTTCATTTTATGTTTCGTTTGTGGATCCTTGTACACATTTTTCAAATAGTATCCACGAGGACACTTGAGAAAATCACTGATGGATGTGTGTGACACCCACACGGCGGTAAATTTATCTGGCATAAAAAATAATCATCAAAGAAACTAAAATTATATCACGTTTACAGAGCATTTCCAACATAGCTTGATCGTCTTTGTCTTTTGCGTTGCACATTTTGTTTTTCTTCAATGCCCTTTTCATTTGCATATTCTCTAATCACGCCCAAAAAGTCAGCTCCAAATCGTCGCAATTTTTCATCACCAACTCCAGAAATATTCAAAAAGCTGGCTTCACTTTGTGGATAGTACTGTGCCATTTGGCGCAAACTCACATCTCCAAACACCACAAATGGTGGGACCCCAAGCTCCCCTGCCAAACGCAAACGCAATTTGCGAAGTCTCTCAAACAAAATTTCATCATATTCAGCAGATGCAAATTCACGCAGGTCTTCGGTTTTCTTCACTCGAATAAGCTCAACCCTCTGACGTTCTTTCAAAAAAATTTTTCCCTCATTTGATAACTCAAGAGTAGAATGTTCTGTATTTTTAATCAATAAATTTTTTTGCAGCAATTGATTGACAATACTTTGTAGCTGCGTGGTAGAAAAGTCATTGACGATACCAAACACCGAAAGCTCATCATGATATTTTTCTCGCACTTTTTTGTCTTTTTTCCCCGTCAAAACTTTAATCACATACCCTGCACCATAGTGCTCCCCCAGTTTATACACCGCAGACAAAACTTTTTGCGCCACCGTGGTACCGTCAAAGGTTTCTTTTTGGAGTAAACAATTGTCACAACCACTACAATTTTCTGTATTCCAATTTTCACCAAAATATTCAATGAGTGTTTTACGTCGACACTCAATTTGTTCACAAAAATCAACCATTTGATACAATTTTTTGGCCGTGTTTTGTTTTTCTTCGCCATCAGACATTTGGTCCAAAAAAAATTTATGCTTGCGCAAATCTGCAGATGAATAAAATAATACACAGTCACTCCTCAGCCCATCACGGCCAGCACGTCCGGTTTCTTGATAATATCCTTCAATCGACTTAGGCAAATCATAGTGCACCACCAAACGCACATTGGGTTTATCAATGCCCATGCCAAAGGCAATGGTAGCCACAATAATATGTATTTCGTCCCGTATAAATTTTTCTTGTGTGCTTTTGCGCAGTTCTGGTTCGAGTCCTGCATTATACGCAAGCGCTTTCATGCCATACTTGCGCAAGTCCGCAGCCAGCTCCTCGGTATCTTTGCGTGAAAAACAATAAATAATAGAAGACTCGCCTTTGTGTCGCTGCAGCAAAGCCACCAATCTTTCAAAAGATTCTTTTTTGGGAACCACACTATAATGCAAATTATTGCGGTTGAAAGTAGAAAAAAATACTTGCGGTTCACGCAAATGGAGCTCGCGAATAATATCTTGTTTCACTCGCTCTGTCGCAGTCGCCGTCAATGCGACAAATGGCACTGCAGGGAACTGATCACGAAGTGTTTTGAGATTCCTATAATCCGGACGAAAATCATGCCCCCACTCTGAAATACAATGTGCTTCATCAATAGCAAAAAGACTCATGGGCAAATTTTGCAAAAGTTGTCGAAATGAACTCACCGCCAAACGTTCTGGCGCCACATACAAAATTTTAATATTTCCAGACTGCACCTTTTGTATCACGGCATTCATTTCAACCGCGTTCAAACTACTATTCAAAAAAGCTGCTGAAATTCCATTGGCCAAAAGTGCATCTACCTGGTCTTTCATAAGCGCAATAAGTGGGGAAATAACCAAAGTAACCCCAGGCAACATAAGCGCCGGGAGCTGATAGCACAGTGACTTTCCACCACCAGTTGGCATGAGCACAACCGTGTCATTCTTGGACGTAACCGCATGAATGATATCCTCTTGGAGAGGTCGAAATTCTTGATAACCAAAGTAAGTTTTGAGAAGGCTAAGTGTAGTAGACATACAGAGATAAGAAGTATTTTACCATACTTTATATGAAATTTTTCTAAAGTACCGTGGTCAACCCAAAAATTGGCTGTATACAAACAATTTAACAAGAAAAATAATCGGTACACAGGGTAAAAAGCTACTCACTTCCCTGCTTATCCACAGAAAACAAAAATCCCCCATACAGAGGGGATTTTTGAAAGATTTAACGATTTGCCAGACTTACCAAATTTTTACCTTTATTTTTGCGGTGCTTGCGCAGTGCAATTTTTTTCTTTTTATACATACAAAAAGGTTCTTAAATAAAATTGTCGTGGAATCACTCTACCACAGACCAAAAAAAAATTCAATCACAGTTTTTGTTTCTCCCATAAATCAAAGAATCTTCCTTTTTGGGCAGAGAGTTCTTCAAATGAGCCTTCTTCAATAATTTTACCATGCTCAAGCACCAAAATTCTATCCATTTCACGCAGGGTCGTAAGTCTGTGAGCAATGACTACCGCCGTAACATTTTGAAAAAACTGATGCAAGGAATCTTGAATTTTTTCTTCGGATTCAATATCTAGATGCGAAGTTGCTTCGTCCAAAAAAAGCAACTGAGGTTGTTTGAACACAGCACGAGCAATGCCAAGTCGCTGTTTTTCTCCACCCGAAAGTTTTATCCCCTTTTCTCCAATCACTGTTTTCTTACCCAAAGGAAATTTTTGTAAAAAATCAGAGACATGAGCTATGGCAAGAGCACGATCTACCAACTGAGAATTTTTTTCTTTCTTTTTATTGGCCAGAGTAATGTTTTGTTCTAATGTAAAGTTAAAAACTTCAGTCTCTTGGAGCACTACAGCAGAGTAGTGAAAATAATCTGATCGTTTTATGTTTTTGAGAGGTATGTTATCAATAAGAATTTCTCCAGAATAATTTTCTATTTCTTTGAGAAGCAATTTAAATAAAGTCGATTTACCGGCACCAGAAAGTCCTACAATTCCTACTTTTTCTCCTCTGTGAATATCAAGCGATATATGACTGAGTACCTTATCTTGATCATACGCAAATGATACATCTCGAAGAGAGATTTTTTTCCACGAAGTCGGAAAATTAACTTTTCCTTCATCATTATCAATATTAATTTTTTCATTCATTATTGACTGCATTCGACCAACACCATATTTGGCTACAACAAAATCTTGAGAAACTTCGGATAACTCATTGAGTGACTCAATAATACGACGAAAATATCCCATGAAAAGCACCAAAAAACCAACCTCGTACTTTCCACTCATAATACCAAACACAATTACTACCAAAGAAATAAGTAACCAACTCTGGGACCAAATACCCTGTACGATTCCACGAGTTTGAAAGAAAAAAATCCGTTTATAGATTCTCCGTACGTATTCTTTGATATTTTTTTCAATAATTTCAAAGAGTGAATCTGCCATGCCCAAAACTTTTACACTGCGAATATTATTCATTCCTTCAAAAGCAAGCCCATGAATTTCTTCGTCTTTCATGTCTACCAGCTGTGATGCCTGGTGAGCCTTTTTGAGTAAATATATAGAAATACAAGAATACGTTGATAAAAATACCACTAAACAAAGACCCACTACCCTATCAATACTTCCCACAATCCAAGTCATACCCACAAAATTCACACTTATCTCAATAACATTGGCAATGACCATGCGTAAAATTCTGTTGAGACCTTCTGCACCTTTTTCAATACGCTTTATTTTATTCCCCGCATTTTCTTTTTCATGCCAATGCAAGTCGAGAGAAAAAAGATGTTTGAGCACCAAAATACGAGCCCGACTATTGGTTTGCTCGGCCATGCGAAATCCCAAAAATTTAGAAAAATAATGCCCACTATAATATAAAAGAGCAGCAATAATCCACATTGAAAAAATTTTCCAAAAATTTGCAAGTGAATCACCTGATTGATAGTGAGAGAAAAAATTTACAATTTGTGAGAGTGCATAAAATGGATACAACCAAACAATATCACTTACCAGACGAAATATAACAGCACAAAAAAATTTAACACGAAACGGATGAAGATAAAAAAACAAATCAACCAATAGTTGTTTGGTTGAGTACATTACAATAGGACCAGTAGAGAGTTTTACGTCTTTCATCTTTTTATGGTACAAAAAAAAAGTGAAAAAAGCAAGTCACTGGCATGCCGAGGTTCTGCCCCGGCATGCTACAAATGAAAGTGAAATTCCAGCGTCAAGGTCGGAACGATATACGCGATCCGAAAACGCTTATCCTCGGGGATTTCATAACCAGAGGCAAACGTACCAAAAAGCATTGAGAATTTCACACGAGAATGGTGGTGATACACCCCTGCCAGATAAGCACCACCAAGAGAAAGAATCGCCTCTGGATTTCGGCTCACTTCGGCAACCAAACCCGCAAAAAACCAATCGGTAAAGACATACCCCAAAGCAGCCACACCATGCGATTCCTCCAAAGACGCATGCCCATGAAAATCGAGTCGGACCTTGTCATGCATCAAAATGAACAGAGCTGCCGAAACAGCGAGTTCACCTTCATCTGCATGCCACAGTGGCCCCACCTCCAATTCCATATCGTCTCCAACGATCCCGATTCCCGTCCCAAGCCCCAGGAATCCTTCAGTGACATTCTCCGACTCAGTGAGAACATAGTGATTGAATTCCCAACCACCGCTGGTTTCATAGTTCCACGGCAGTTCCAAAAGAATCTCGGCCTGAGTACGACCGACGATATATGCCTGAACCTGAGCCAAGACGCTCATCGGAAACAGACAAACGACAATAATGGCAATAAAAAACCAGTGCATGTGGACTACTCCCTGTTGGTCGTGGATAATTGACGGATTATTCTCAATTACATACTAATGCAACTCAGTTGCATTTGTCAATACTCCCCTGTGGACAAAAAAAGACCTCCCAACGGAAAGTCTTTTTTGCTATTTTTATATTTATTTTGTTTATCCACGACAATCTAATCCCTTTTGAAGATTTTTTAAATTTTCAAAAAGAATTGTTTCCAAATTTTTTCCTTCTTTTTTTTCTTGCTCGTTCAAACCTTCAAGTGGATTTAATATAGCTACCATTACTCCTGTTTCCTTTGCCAGAGTATTTGCAAACTTTGGACTTACCAAAGTCTCAGTAAAAATATATTCAATACCTTCATCTTTCACCAGTTGAGTCAACTCTGCAAGGTGCTGTGCTGATGGTTCTTCAGATACAGAAAGTCCTGCAATCCCGTGAACCTCAAAGTTATAATCACTTGCAAGATATGAAAAAGCATTATGAGAAGTCACAACTTCTTTTTTTGTACAATTTGCAAGTCCTTTTTTATATTCATTTTCAATACTCACAATTTTATTCAATAACACTTCTGCATTTTTTTGATACGTACTTGCGTTTTGTGGGTCAATTTCTGAAAGTGTTGTTGCAAGTATTTTTACCTCTTGTTGCAATCGAGTAGGACTGAGCCAAAAATGTGGATCAAACTCCCCCATTTCATGATGGTGTCCAACTTCTTCGGTGGCTTCACCTTCTTCAGTGTGTTCATCTCCATGTTCGGTTGCTTTGAGCAACTCAACATGTTCTGACATTTCAATAAAGTGTACCTTTTCTTTTTCTAATTCTGGCAAGAGTTTTTCGGCCCAAGGTTCAAAGTCTGCACCATTCATGACAAAAAGATCACTCGTACGGATTTTGATAATGTCTTGTGCGGTTGGATCATAATCATGCGGCTCTCCCCCAGCTGGAGTAAGCATTGACACATTCACCAAGTCTCCACCAACCTGTGTTGCAATGTACTCGAGTGGATAAAAAGTAACCACCACATCTATTTTTTGTTCATTTTGTTTTTGGGCAGGAGTCGATGATTTTTTTTGAAAGGCAAGAACCATGCCAAAACCCACGACAAGAATAATTACGACACCCAGTATATATTTTTTCATAGTTTGGATATTAAATTTTTTGTAGAGAGAAAAAGAGCCAAAGCTCTTTTTCTCCCTATGTATAACTTTGACAGACAAATATCAAAGTATGTATTTAGTATATGCAACTAAGTTGCATTAGTCAAGACAACGCCTGTGGATAAAAATTTTTATGAAATGAAAAAATGACCCGGGCCTCGGATCATTTTTTCAAAACTTCAATTACAAAAAACAACTGACGACCAGGCTGGCGATAGAATCCGTGCGATGCTCCCCATGCGAAGCATATAGGTACGGACCTCGCCCAGCCGAGTCAAAAAGAGGTGAACATATGCAGGATATATACACCCCATGCAGTCCGAGAATGACAGTAGTGTCATCTATTTATACTACAACCTGCCGAGCAAAATATTTCATTTTTTCAAAATCATGCTTTTACTGTACCAAAATACCTGGTGGAAGAGGAAAACGCATGCGTACTCCCCGATGAATAGCAGGAATTCTCTCTTGAGGCACTACCTGCACATGGACCCCCTGAAAAGTCTCCCCTTTTCTTTCTCCGACGACAATAATATATTTGCCAACAGCCTGAGGATCAAGCGGTGGCGCATTAAAAAAGTTAATTTGTTGTACTCCATCCGGAGTGAGCAAAATAAGCGACTGCCCTCGTACTTCCAAAATCTGACCAGAAATACCATATTTTTTATGCGAAAAACAGTTGTGCAAAAATGGACGAATAATACCAGCACCCCTCCCATGCAAAAATCCACGCATTTCAAGAGACTGTGCAACACCCGTAAAAGTAAGCACAGCTCCCCCCACCATAACCACTACCAATAATGTAACAGAAGAATACGCAAATGGCTTTTGGTATGAAAAATCTGTTTTTTTGAGTAAGTATCCAGCAACAAAGACGAGTAAAATAAAAGATACTACTAACAAATACGGAAATGATTCCAAAAAAGCATACCATCCAGATCTGCCAAAACTCAAAAAAACTAAATTATCTGTTTGGTCTAAATAGTAGAATAAAAGGTGAAAAAAAAGTGCACCAAGCAAAATACTGAGCACAATAACACTCCCCAGTCCAAGCTTTTCGGCAAGAAATACATACCGAGAACGAACCTTTACTTTACCGGTCTGTATTTCTTTCATTATTTTTTCTTCAATTGTGATTTTGTGTTTTTCCATACTACTCTAAAAATTTTTTCAAGTTCTTTTTGCCCCTGGCAATGAGTGTTCCCACGGTATTTATGGGAACTCGCAAAATATCACTCATTTCTTCATAGGATTTTTCTTCAAAAAAGTACAAAATAAGCGCTTCACGATAATTATCTTTCATTTGGTACAAAGCATTTTCAACTTTTTCTTTGAGAATTCCTTGATCTACACCACGAGACAAATCAACTTTTTCATCAACCATCAAATGTTCAACCTCGTCAACTGATACAGAAATTTTGGCGTACTTTTTAATATGATTGATAGCTTCATTGTGTGCAATACGATAAATCCACGAAGAAAATTTTCTTTTTTCGTCAAACCCATACAAGTTTTCATAGGCCTTAATAAAAACCGCCTGAAGCACGTCTTCAAGTTCATCTCTATCATGAATAAATTTTCGCAAATAATGGGTAAGCTTAATGTGGTAACGCGAAATAATTTCACTATACAGTTCTTTATTTTTTTCTCTTACCAGAACCACTATCTGCTCATCAGAAAACTCTGCAGGAGGCATAAAATTGTCTACGGAATTCAATCACATCATACTCTTTAGTATACGTGATGTTTACATACAAAGACAAGAGCCTACACAGAAATTTAGTGAATCATTCTGAGTAGGCTCTTTTGCCCTGTCAAGATGTTCAGTCCTGGCAGGGCTATATATTTATTGCATCATGGAGCCTGGTGAATGCATCATTCGCCCATGAACAGATTTATTTTGTTTTTTTCCTTGATTATCTTTCATAAATTTGAGCCTGGCATCTGCCTGCGCCTGTGTAATTTTTCCTTGGCTCACCAAACTCTGAAGCATATCTTTTTGGTGTTGTTCACGTGCTACTTGAAATTTTTTTTGCAGATCAGCATCACTGATGCCTTTTTCTTTGGCAATTTCACGCACACCTTTGCCCGCTGCCCAATTGGTTTTCATTTCATCGACACTAATGCCCAAAATATCTGCTTCTTGCGTGAGTTTTTGTTCCCACTGAGTGGCCGCAGTTGCAGGGTCGGTCTTCCATAGAAAACTTGGTCCACCATGAGCCAAGGCTGTGCCGCCGGCAAATATGCCGAGGGCTGCAATGGCTGGAATAGCTATATACTTTTTATTGAATGGTGTCTTCATACGAAATAATTAAAGATAAGTTGTTGGCTAGCCGGTTCTATGTATACTACAGGAGGGTACCAAAATTTCTTTCAATATTTCACTTTTTTGCTTATTTTAGGTAAATAATTTTATTTTATCCACTCCCAGGACTTGACAAAAACTTTGTTTTGTGATATCCTTTCCCGTTTACAATTGAAGGAAATTGAGATGGCGGCGCGATACCAATCGCACTTACCCCCGCCCCTCCCGTGGTAACGGGAACTAGAATACGGAGACCCCCAATGGCCCCCGAGAGGAACATCACCACCGACGCCACCCCCTGCATCGAGATCCCCGGTCCGGAGGGTCCGAACAACCCGGGTGAGAAGGACGGGTTCGACCCCGTCGAAGAGGCCTGGTTCAACAGCCCGCCCCGGACGCGTCCGGCGGGCGACCTGCCCAGCCGCCGCCAGTAGTCCTCACGGACGAACGGCGACTCGAGCAGGTGGTGGGGGTAAGCGATACAGCAGAAGAATCCAGGAGGATCTTCTGTCTGTCGCGCCGCACCCATCTCAGTTTCTTACAACTCAAACGGTACAGCGAAATTGCTGTATTTTGGCATTTATATTGAGAAGTTGAAATGGCGGTGCGATGTCACCGTTTGTTTGACAACCATGTTGACTGGAGAGGGATTTACATGAGCTGGAAGCTCTTTGCCCAGATTGCGGCGCTGATGGCCATGTTCTTCTTCGGCCTGTGGCAGGTGATGAACCCGCTGCAGCCCCAAAAGGACGAGGCCATCACGTTCATCCGTCGGCCCGCGCCGACCGTGGATGTGTCGCCCAAGTGCGACGAGCACGACGCTGGCGAAGACATCGTCAAGCAGGCGGTGAAGAACCACCAGTACGACGACTTCGAGACATGTCGCCCAGTGGAGACGCGCATGATCGTGAAACGGGATATGGTGACGGGCGAAATCCGCTACCAGATCACCTCCGTGATCGACGACGAGTTCACCCTGGAGGAGGGCTCGTACCTCCCCAAGGGCGACGCCGACGTCCACTGATCTTCCCATTTCGGGGTGGCAAACACGGTGCATCAATAGAAAGGAGAACTGCACCGCCCGCCATTTCAATTTCTCAAAAAAAATCGTAGGCACCAAAAAATTTTTAAGTCTCGGAGACAAAAATTTTTTGGTGCCCGCGATCGACGGGCGAACCCAACGGCGAGCGAGAGCTTGCCTTCACGAGACGGAGAGAACCATGTTTCCTTGGATGAGCGACGACGCCCCCCGCCCCGCCATGCGCGGAACGCCCGCCTACCTCGCCACGCCCCCGGCCGAAACCGTGGTCGTGCAGGTGGTCCACACCCAGCCGGCCAACGCCGCCCCGCACGTGATGGACGTGGACACCGAGGTGAGCGTGACCACGGACCGGGTCGACGGACACGAAGACGGCTGGCCCGGGGAGGTGGAACTGGTCGATGACGACCGCGAGGGGATGTTCGACTCCCTCGTGGGCCACCACGCCCAGCCCGCGCAGAGTGAGCGCCTGTTCGACGGCGCGCAGTTCCACGAGGACCTGCGGCAAGCCACCGGCACGTGAGCACCTGCCAAGAGACACCGAGACCTCTTGGCAACAATGATCTTCATTGATCACCCACAACAAGGATGCTTCTCACTAAGGAGAAAGAAGCATGACCCAGAAGCTTGACTCGGCAAGCATCTGGGGGAATCATTCTGTGATGCAGAATCTGATGAGTCCACAGCCAATACGGAGCCAGGACGAAATTCCAAAATTTAAAAACTCCACTGAAATATATCAGTGGAGTTTTTTATTTTCTCTTTACTTTTTATTTACCTCACAAAAATATTCAATCGCATCACGCACAAACACGGCAAGCCCTGGCCGAAACGTATCATAGTACGCAGTGAATCGTGCATCATCGACATACATTTTTCCGAGGTTACGATACATATCGAGTGGACAGTCATAAAAAAATTGAATGCCTTTGTAGTGCTCGACAATCAGGTCTTGTACTTCTTTACTCTGTATATCTTTATCCATTGCGTCAGCAAGTTTTTGTGTAAATTTTTTTCCATCTTCTTTAAATTTATCCATTTGCGCTTTGGTCATTTTGCCCACGCGCGCCATGCTTTGTTTGTACGCATCGGTGTTGCCCCAACGCTGTTTGACTTCGTCTTGGTACTGTTTGACATCATCGTCTTTGAAGGCATCATACAATTCTTCGTCTTGGAGTTTTTCATCTTGTTTCATACTTTGTAAAGTTTTATGAATGGTTTGAATAAGTTTTTCTACTCGTTTCCTTTTGAGCAAGAGCATTTTTTTTTGCTCCTGCAAAGCAGTTTCCATATCAAAATACGGCGACTTCACAATTCTTTTTATTTCATCAAGTGGAAATTCGAGCTCTTTGAAAAAAAGAATTTGTTGCAGCAAGAGCAATTGCTTTTCACCATAGTAACGATACCCATTGCTTTTGACATGGGCAGGAGTGAGCAGGCCAATTTCATGGTAGTAGTGCAGTGTGCGCACACTGACTCCTGCGAGGGTGGCCAGTTGTTGAATAGAATACTCTTTCATATACCTACTTTAAACCATGACGTAACGTGAGAGTCAAGGGGAGTTATCCCCACAAACAAAAAAGACCACCAAAATTGATGATCTTTATGCGTCCCCTCCTCCCCCCTTGGACGTCGATGCTCAGGGCATCTTCACCACCACGATGTAGTACGGCTCGGCGCTGGTTTTGGGGTTATTGATCTGCGGGATGACGCAGAAGCCCCACAGCTCGAAACCCGCGTGGATGAACATGCGGATGAGCCGGTTCTCCATCTGGTAGGAGGAGTTGTGGGCCGAGCAGTCCTCGTCCGTGGGCAGGGCCAACTGCCCGTAGCGCGCGAGGTACTGGTCCCCCAGGATGATCAGGAACTTGACTCCCGGGTGATCCTCCGTCTTGTAGAGGCGGAGCAAGTTGAAGCTCCGCTCCACAATGCGACGAAGCTCCGGAATGTCCTTCTTGTACGGACCTTCCTCGTTCCAGCTGTTCTTGGTGAGCCAGTGCTCAAAAGCCCGCTTCATCCGCTCGACGAGGCCGAGCTGAATCTCATTCCAATCTTCGCGTGCCATGGTTTGCCCCTTTCGGGCGATGGTTGGTGATGCTCGGACAGTACACCCAAAACACAAAAATGTCAATACAAAAACTGCCCTTGTGGAGCAGTTTTTGGTTTTTGTTTCTCTTGTTAACTCACCCGCTTGCCCTCGAGCAGCATACTCACGGCATGGTCAAGTGATCCAGCTTCGGTGAGCTGACCGTCGTTGATAAAAAATATATCGTCAGCATTTTCAATGGTGTTGAGACGGTGTGCAATAATAACCTTGGTGGTCTCGGCTGGAAGCTTGCTCAAAATATCTTCGAGTTGTTGTTCGGTGACTGTATCAATGTTGGCGGTGGCTTCGTCAAGAATCAAAATTTCTGGGTGACGAAGTACTGCGCGCATGAAAGCAATGAGCTGTCTTTGACCAAGACTCATGGTATCTGAACTGGTTGTAATTTTGGTTTCGAGTCCTTCGTCAAAACGTGCGAGCAATGTTTCAAAGTTATGGTCTTGCAAAACTTTCAATAATTCGTCTCCGGCAAGTCCCTCGTACTTTTTGTTTCCATAGACAATATTTTCCGCCACCGTGCCAGTGAACAAAAATGGTTCTTGCAAAATAAAACCAATTTTTTGGGTGCGTTCTTCTTCGGTGTAATCACGCAAGTCTTTGCCATTCAAAAGAATTTGTCCTTCGCTTGGATCAAACAAACGTGCCATGAGTGAAGCCGTGGTTGTTTTGCCACCACCGGTTGGTCCCACAAGTGCATAGGTTTTTCCTTTTTCCAAATGAAAATTAAAATGTTTCAACACGTCTTTTTCGGGAATATACCGAAATGATACATCACGAAATTCGAGTAATTTGGCCCCTGGCAACACATTGTTCTCTTGGCCACTCACCGTAAGGTCAGATTCGAGTGCCAAAATTTCAGCCACACGATCCCATCCTGCGAGTGCTGTTTGAAATGACGCCCACAGCATGGCCATTTGTTTGAGTGGATCGTAAAAACGATTCATGTATGAAATAAAACTAATCATGAGTCCCACAGTCAAATCTCCTTGCATGATTAGGTACACACCATAGCCAAACACAATCAGCTGTGCGGCGTTGGCCGCAAAGTCATAAATTGGGGTAAAAATCGTGTTGGCAATACCTGAACCAATCGACGCATCAAAATTCTTTTGGTTCACTTCACTAAATTTCTTTTGAAAATAATCCTGACGGTGAAAGGCCACAATCACTTTGAAGTTATTCAAACTTTCTTGAATCTCTGCACTCATGACGCCGGTCGATTGCAATGCTTTGGTATTTTTTCTTTTGACAAGTGGTGACATGACACGAGTGAAAATTAAAATAAGAAGCGCAGGCACAAGTGCTGCAAGCCCAAGTCGAGGATGAATAATCACAACAAAAGCACCGGCACCACCAATAATAAAGATACTTCCAATAAATCTGGTGAGGGTTTCAGAAAAAAATTGATTGAGTTTATCTGTGTCATTGTTGATGCGGGAAATCAAGTCCCCAATTTTGTTGGAGTTAAAAAATGATACTGGCAAAGATTGCAATTTATTGAAAATAGTATTGCGCAGTTTAAAGAGCACTCGCTGTCCAACTCCACCAGTGAGACGCATTTGTACGTTGTGTGCAAGAAAAGAAATAACGTAAATGCCAAACAAAATAAGGGAGTAATACAAAACTCCATCATAATCTTTTTTGATAATAAATTTATCAATCGTAAGACCAAAAATATATGGCCCCAACAAATTAGAACTGGAGTTGATAATGGTAGCTACAAGCGCCACAAGCAGTGTTCCCTTTTCATCACTCATGTACGCATACATTTTGCGCAGGGCTCCCCACATGCTACTTTTTTTGTTTTGAGTTGTATTTAAGGTATAGTTTTTCATACTTCTTCGTAGTGACTCGTACTTCTTTGTGACTGATAAATTTGCATGTATTCTGTTGAAGAATGAGTCAATTCATCATGCGTTCCTTTGGCCAAAACTTCTCCTTCCATAAGCAGCACAATTTGGTTGTAGTGTTCAATGGAAGAAATTTTTTGCGTCACAGAAATGAGTGTGAGGCCAGGATAATTTTTTTCAATGTTTTCGAGAATTTTCTTTTCGGTGAGACTATCCACACGCGCGGTAAAATCATCGAGCAATAATATTTTTGGGTTCAGTGCGAGTGCACGAGCGAGCATAATACGTTGTTTTTGGCCACCGGACAAAGTCGTACCACGTTCAGAAATAACCGTGTTCAGTTTTTCGGGAAGTGATTCAATGAGGTCTTGAAGTTCTGCAGTTTCAATCGCCTTTTGCAAATCTGCATCTTGCACAGTGTCACTAAACGCAATGTTTTCGCGCACACTCAAATTGAAAATAATACTATCCTGAAACACAAATCCAATTTGCTCGTGCAATGATTCTGGATTATAGGTTTCAAGAGATTGTCCATCAAACAAAATTTTTCCAGAGTTTGCTGGCAAAAGTCCAGTGAGCACATAGAGCAGTTGTGTTTTGCCAGCAGCCGTGGGACCAATAATAGCCGTTTTGGTGCCCGCAGGGACAGCAAAAAAAACTTCTTTGAGCACCGGTTTTTTATTGAGTTCAAGTGAGAGATTTTCAACCACTACATCACCACGCAATGTATTGGTGAGAGTGCCAGTCGGTGGGAGTTCCGGACGACTGAGGACTTCGGCAATACGTGCATACGATGCCGAAGAACGAGCAATGAGATTACTCATGAAACCAAGCATAATAATAGGGAAAATCAAAAGTCCTACATAACTCAAAAATGCACTCATGCTGCCGAGTGTCATGTCACCATTAATCACAAACTTTCCACCAAGCGCCAAAATAATAAGGAGGGCCATGTTGGAAATAAAAATTACCACAGGAATGAGGGACGAAAACAAACGCAAAATTTTGAGCCCCACATCTTTGGCTTCACCATTGACGACAATAAATTTATTGTATTCGTCAGTTTGTGAGTTGAGCACACGAATAAGTGAAGAACCCAAAATACTTTCGTTAATGACTTTGTTGAGTTTATCAATCACTCCCTGAGAAACTTTGAACAATGATCCAATTTTGGAAAAAATATAGAAAAAACTGACACCAATGAGTGGTATGATGGTGAGCACCGCAAGAGCGAGTTTCCAATCAATAGAAATGAGCAAAATACTCGCACCAATAATAAGACAGAGTGATGAAACAATCGACACAATGGCCATGGACACAAACATTTTGATGGCGTCCATGTCTGAAGTGAGGTTGGTCAAGAGGCGCGCTGGAGTGAGCTCCTGAATACTCGAATAACTTTGGCGAGAAATTTTTGCGGCCAGTTGACCCCGCAAATCACGAGCCACGCGTTCGGAAGTATAGGTTTGTACAATGTTTTGCAGTGCGGTGAAAATCAAAATAGCCACAGCCATGAAAATAAATTTGAGCATGAGCGCATCTTTGTCGAGCGTGCCGTGTACAAATGCGTCGATTCCCTTTCCAATAGTTTTGGGGATAAACAAGTTGGTAATATTACTGGCGAGGGCAAGACCAATAAGCAAAAACACCCATTTGCGATAGGGTTTTAAAATGCCAAAAATATTGGGGCCTTGCGGGCGTTTGGATTTTTTTTCTTTTTCTTCAACAGGAGAATTTGTACTCATAGTATTTATTTAATAGTGGCACCAAGTTCGTGGAATACTTCGCACACTTCTTTCATTTTTTTATTTTTAACCGCTGGCAATAATTCTTCGGATAAAAATTCTGCGCGTTCGAGTGTTTCTTGGAAACGACGTTTGCCACCAGATGCAAGTAATACATAACTCACACGCGCATCGCCTTCGTGGGCTTCTCTTTTGACCAGTCCCACTTTTTCCATGGGTGCCAAGAGTCTTGTTACCCCCGAAGCAGTGAGACCAATTTTTTCGGCCAAGTCCACACGGCGCAACTTTTCACCTTCGGCATGACTGAGATGAAACAAAATCATAAAGTCAGTAAACCCAAGTCCTCCAAGACCAGAATCAAAACGACGCGTAAGCACAGCCTGAATTTTGGCCAGGTTCAAAAAAAACTTGAGGTGAGGACTGATGGGCTGCATATTCTGTATATATCATTGATAAGTGCTTGAGTTGTCAAGTATATAGCAAGTATTGAATTTTGTCAAACAACTTTCCATCTCTTATTTTTGAGAGGAAGTTCTTTTGCTTTAAGTTAAGTGGTCACAGGGTTAATTTATATTCTCTCTCAGCCATTTCAAGGAATGATATATCAACTTTTTGAATTATCAATTCTTCTTGATTATGATTTAACTTTACAACAGTTCCAGCGAATGGTAAGGCAATTTGAGAGTGACCTACCAGCGTGTCTGTACTTCCATTGGGAAAAGTCATAACTCCGGCCGCATTCGCATAGACAAACACAATATTATTTTCCACAGCTCGAGCAACACACAGTGCATCAAGGTGTTGTTCTTCACACTTTGGATTAAATTTTAATCCTTCACCTGCAATTTCTTTAAACCAATAACTTGGACAATACACAATTTGTACGCCCAAATTTTTCATCCGTTCAAAAATTTCTGGAAACAAAATATCCCAACAAATAATAATACCCGCCTTTCCGTAAGCAGTATCGAACACACAAACTTCTGTCCCTGCATTCAAAAATTTTATTTCTGACAAATATAAATAATTTTTGTGATATGTTCCAAGTACTTCACCAGACGAATTGATATAACTTGAACTATTCACCGCACCTGTTGGAGTTTTTTTCATCCATGACCCAGTGACAATATCTATCTTGTATTTACGAGCGAGATCTTGAAACCAGTGTAAAAATTTATCTTCACATTCTAAGTGAGAAAGATCACCAAAAATAGAACTGGTCATGCAGTCTTCTGGAAAAATAATGATTTGTACATCTTGTTTTTTTGCCTTTTGGATAAAATCTTCAATTCAAAAAATATTTTTTTTGGGCTGAAGATGGACGATTGAGAATTGAACTATGGCGATGTTAAACGTGGCAGACATACCTCAATGTACTCTTAAAGAAGTCACCTCAATTTATTCTAACAAATAAAATAAATAGTCAGTGCCGGATCAATGTGCGTCTTCATGATCCGGGCGCCCCCTAGGCGAGTTGAAAAAATTCCTCTT
The DNA here is from genome assembly GCA_964566225.1 of uncultured Gammaproteobacteria bacterium. Classification (GTDB taxonomy): domain Bacteria; phylum Patescibacteriota; class Patescibacteriia; order Magasanikbacterales; family UBA922; genus CAYTKU01. Next base: position 56,473 of record CAZMHV010000001.1, on the reverse strand, counting down.
GACGCCAGCCACTCGCGGGGCTGAAGAGGACGGTGCGTGTGGATTCAGGATCCTGCCTTTTCGCGCTCGACACGCCGGCGCTCGAGGACGGCTTCGTCGCTGTTCCAGAATGGATCATCGGGAGCGACGGACTGACCGTTGTGATCTCTGTGCACCACACCGTTGTGCATGAGCACATAGACCCCGTCGACCGGCTCGCCCCTGCCGACCTGGCCGATTTCTTCTCTCAACCTTCTGAGTTCTTCCGGACTAATCCCCATGGGATATCTTCCTTTTTCTTGGGTGAGACACTCTCGAGTAAAAGTCGTACTAGAGACTCCTTTCTGAAAAAATACTACCTTTATTTATGTTAAAAGTCAACAAATTTCAAACAAAAAAACCGTTCGCTTGCCTCCTGCTCTGCCACTTTTTTTAAAGTAACACAGCAAGCTGCGCGAACGGTTTTTTGTGCCGTCCATGTCCCCTCAGTGGGGTTGAATCCGTCGCGGTGACGGTCAGACCGGGAAGGACTTCACCCGGTACACGCTCGGCGGCAGCTCCATGGGCTTGAAGCAGATGTCGCCGTAGCAGATGATGACGGCCTTGGGGAATGCGTCCCTGAAGATCTGGCACATGGCCGGTTCGTTGTCGACGAACCCGACCACCTCACCCATGCCCTGAATTTGGGACACGGCATCACGCTTGAAGTCCTCGTCGGGCTGGTCGAACGAGGGCTTGAGGATGAGAGTCACCCCCCCGTCCGCCGGCACCGGAAAACTGTGATGCCACAAGCTATTGACAGTGCCTTTCATCATGTTGGGGCGATCACGACCAGTCAGGTACACCAGATGTGCACCCTCCAGGCGAATACCCCGAGCGAACTCGGCTGCCCCCTCGATGGGAACGTCATGCTTGATATAGTCGTCCTGGAAGAATCGCTCCTTCCAGAACTTGCCGATCTCACCGAGATCCAGATCACTCGGAATCTGCCCCTTGAAGGCAAAGTTCACGATGTCCTTGAACAGATACGGCAGATTGCGCAGGTTGCCGAGACCGATGACCGCATCACCCAGATCGGGGCGATTGTGCTGGTTGGCATACTCGAGCAGAATCTCACAGGTCCGAGGACCGTTGTCGAAGAGGGTGTGGTCCAGGTCGAGGACCACCACGGGGTCTCTGCCCGCAGCCCGACTGACTGCAACTCGTTGTCTCATGAGTTCGAACGGCATGGTGCTCCTCCCCCGGTTGTGGAATGTGGGGTGAAAAAAATGTACATGAATTTTGGACAAAAGTCAACGACCCCTTTACGCAAATAAAAATAACCCCCACAATTCGAGGATTATTTTTATTTGCGTAGACAAGATTATTTGATCCAACTTGAATATCACTCAAATTTGGATAGAAGAAAGCACATACGACACAGGCATGGTTTGTTTGTGGAGTGAACGATAGGCCCAAAATCCTTTTCCTATACGAAGGAGAGACAAACATTGATTTTATCTACCATTTATCTGTAAATATTTTGTCTATAAAATCATAATAAAAATCTGTTCTGTCTTTGACATCACTTGGTTTCAGGTCCGCATATTTTTTTAATGTTCCCTTTCCAAAATGTTTTTCTATATCTACCAAGTGTTTGGTGCCACCACCACAATATCCTTCTTTAAAAGTTTTCCATATACTTTCTTCACTTTCACCACGTTTTTGTGCTATACCACGAATAATATGTTCTAATATCATGACATCCCCATTATAAGATCCAAAATCAAAACTTTCTATATATTCTGAAGTAAATTTACTTATTCCTAACTTTGAAATATTTTTTTTCAATATTTCTCTTGCCCATTTTTCAACAAAAGCTTCATTTAAACTTAAAAATTTTTCTTCTACTCCATTTTGACCTGGAGTTGTATATCCTGTACGCATATAATATCCGTAAGCTAGGGCATAAAATCTCTGATATCCCCCAAGATGCGTAAACTCATGTATGGTCGTTGCTAAAATATCTATATATTTTTTCATGTATTCTTCAACAGAAGACTCTTCTGCTCTTTCATCCAAAAGATCATTTTGAAAAAGATATACACTCGATTTATGCATATCATCAAAAGAAATAAATACTTCATTTGAAGCAACTTGAGCATATCCACAACTTTCTTGACCGGCAAGTTCATTATACTCTTTGGGTCTCAAAAAATGGACGCGTCCTTCAGATAATTCAATTTGTAAAGGATAGCCAATACTCTTCATTTCTTCAACTACCCACTCAATTGCTTTTTCTAAAATCTGTTTCATCTCAGGCGTTTTTTTTATTTCGTGTGGACTTTCCCATCCGAGTGCACGCTCGCGCGCAATACGTCTTTGTACGGATCTAACATATTCTTCATTACATCTTAAAGCTCGTATATCAAGAGGTCGACCCAAATTTTTCTCAAATTCTTGAAAAAAAGGAATCTGCTTACCTTCGTATGATTCGAATTGATCATCTATATCAGCCATTTTGTCGGTATATTCGTGAAATCTTCGATCCGTCATAATAATATATTTAAAAATGCTTATGAGACTATTTTAGAGTGAATAAAAGAAATTATCAAGAGTGAAGTAATGTAAACTCCGAGTATTCACAAAAATGTTTACAATGAAAAACCAAGCATTTTTAGTGCTTGGTTTTTTATGAGTACAAACCCTTACAAAAAAATTTTTACTCATATACGTTGCTCGGGGACTTGGATTCGAACCAAGATAAATAGCTTCAAAGGCTACTGTCCTACCATTAGACGATCCCCGAATGTATGCACACTTGGTGCAATAGATTTGAAAAAAGCGCTTTCGCGCCTTCTCTAATGACGTGAAAATTGCCTTTTATATACGCAAATACTTGCGCATAGCCAGTCCAGAGGTACACAGGGTAAGAAAGAATACTATCCCCAGCTGCGCTCCAAACAGCACTAGTATATGCGAAAAAAAGTAATTTGTCAAGAATTGATTTTGGTGGAAAACTACAGAAATATATGGGTCAATAAAACGAGTGGATACAAAAATAAGAAGCAGTGTAAGGGTGACCGATACCAGACTAAAAATAAAACTTTGGACAAAATATGGACCCTGGATAAACCAGTTGGTGGCCCCTACGAGCTTTTTGACGGCAATCTCCATTCTGTGGGTATAAATGCCCACACGAATAGTATTGAAAATAACGAGGAGAGAAATAAAAGTAAATAAAATACCAATAAAGAGAACAAACTTTTGTACATTGGTAGTAATAACATGAATGTTTTCAATAGTGTTTTGAGTTGTGGCAAAAGTTTTGTCTTCAATAATTTTTTCGTACTCTGGAACATTGATAGCAGTAATAATTTTTTTGTAATCACTCGGGTCACGAGTTTTTACAATCAGTGTGGCACCAAGTGGATTTTCACCAATTTCATCGAGAGAAGAGAGAATTTCTTTGTTGCCCTTGTGAGTTTCTTTAAATTTTTCAAGTACTTCTTTTTGTGAAAGAAACGTAGTAGTAGTCACTTCTGGAAAGGTTTTGAGATGATTGCGAACCTCACCAATTTGTTGATCTGAAATGTCTGGACGAAAATAAATACTGACATCAATTTGATCTTTGACAGCAGCCACTGCTTTGTCAGTAAGTACTCGTACGACAATAAACACATTCACCGACAAAAGCATGAGTATAAGCATGACAATAGTCATGAATGACAAACTAAAGTTTCGAAAAAAATCTTGAAATGCAAATTTTACAACACGGAAAAAAGAAAACATAGTTGTATTTTATAGTCGATATTTTCCCTCAACTTCGTCGGAGACAATCTCTCCATTGTGCAACGTAATAACACGTTTACGAAGTTGGTTGACCACGTCTTTGTTGTGCGTAACGAGTACAATAGTAGTACCAAATTCATTAATTTTTTTGAGCATTTCAATAATTTCTTGAGTATTCACGGCATCTAAATTTCCAGTAGGTTCATCTCCAACAAGAATTTTGGGCCTGTGTACCAAAGAACGAGCAATGGCTACACGCTGCTGTTCTCCACCAGAAAGTTGATAGGGGTATCGATGTTTTTTGTGATCTAAGCCCACGATATCGAGTACACGAGGGACTACGGTACGCATACGCCAGGGTGACTCCCCTGCCACCTGCATGGCAAACTCCACATTTTCAGCTACGGTTTTTTTGGGCAATAATTTGAAGTCTTGAAAAATAACACCAATTTGTCTGCGCAAAAGTGGAATATCTCGTTGCCCAATTTTGGTAATATCCCAACCACCAATTTCAATTTTGCCTTTGGTGGGACGTTCCTCAGCAATAAGCAACTTTACCAGTGTAGTTTTGCCAGTGCCACTCTGACCTACCACAGACACAAACTCACCTGCATCAATAAAAAGATGGACATCTTTGAGTCCTGTGGAGTCTCGTGTGTATTGTTTGGTAACGCCAGAAAGTTTGATCATATATGCAATGGAAATAGTATACCATATTTTGCTAAAAAATAAAAAATCCGACCCTGTTTGTGGGGGTCGGACGAAAGGTGTTCAATTTAATTTTATAGTTGAAAATTTGAATAAAAACTTATACTCACCAGATTTTTCCACAGGACCTTGCTCTATATTTTCAAATACCGGGCTCATACTTCTCTTTTGAAAGATTTTTTGATATTTTTGAATTCCTATCTCATAAATCCAATAAACTTCTTCTCTATCATTTATTTGCGCATCCAACACAAGAACCAAAACCCCACTTTCTCCACCTTCATCCATTTCAAGTGATTGTTTCAAAATATGAAAAATATTTCCTTCAATGTCTATTTCCGGAAATCCTTTCTTTTGAGTGATAAGAGTCTTAAAAACATCAAACTCTGATGCGACACTATCATCATTGAGACCAAATGAATTTTGTTCCTGTCTCTCGTAAGCCAAAGCAGCAAGAGGCGTTTCTTCTTCATAATCAGGAAGAATAGCTTCTGCTGAGTTGCGAATTTTATGATCTTCAACAAGACCTTCCCATGATGTTTTATTTTTAGATTCTGCCATAAAAAAATATATTCAGAGCCTCTTGCCAGAATCGAACTGGCGCATGCGGTTTACGATACCGCCGTTCTACCACTGAACCAAAGAGGCGCGCACTTTGACCAGCAAAGTGGCGCTATTGTATCTCAAAACGAGGAAGAATGTCAATTGGTGGTTCTTCGTATGGATGTACTTTTTTTACCTCTGCAACGACCACTTCTACCAAATCTTTATGACACAATGTTGAAATGATTTCTTCTTCAATTTCTTCGAACTTTCCTACTTCACCAATAGATGGCTCTGCCCCCGCCAGTGGACGAAAACGCCCTGTTTGGCGAACAGAACCTGTGCAATAATCATAGTTTCCTTGTCTTCCAGCGCCAGCACTTCCAAGTGCACTGCGAACAACATCTGCATGAGTCAGAGGTACAATTACTTGAATTTTGAAAAAATTGGATTCAATAAGCATAGTGTTTATTATGCTGCTTTTTCTGAAGCAGTTGAACTTGTATCCAAAGTAGCAACTTCCCCTTTTTTAAATGCATCATGAAATAAAAAATTGATTTCTGATTTAAATTCAATGGTCCGTCCAGCACTTCTCTTATAAATGATTTTTCTAAACGTGGGGCATTTCGCTCATACAAAAATATTTATATTAAGACAACATTTTTTTATACTCTTCCATAAGATTGGGATCCAATTTAGCCTCCCAAAATTTTACTTTTAATTCCAAATCTACAAAATCTTTATCCAACACCAAATTTGTGAATGTATTAAAGTCAACAGGCATCAGATCTATTTTCTCAGCACCATCAAGATTCTGATCTGCAACTTTTTTACATTGTTTGGCAATAAATATGTAAACAGCCCATTCCATTTTACTGACAGGTTGGACAGAATGAAAGAGAGACCATTCTTCTGCTTCATATCCACTTTCCTCCAAAAGTTCCCTTTTTGCTGCTTCAAGTGGGGTCTCGCCTTCGTCGACTCTTCCGCCTACTGTACCCAAGAAAGGTTCCTTGCCTGGTTGTTCTTGCCGAGCTAAGAGTATTTTACCATCTTCTAAGATTGGAAGAATCACCACAGTGTCAGGTCTTTTTATTTTTTCAAAAATTTTTATTTTCCCATCATATCCTTCTTGTTTCCACTGGTATACATCAAAAATTGTTCCCTTAAATACTAGTTTCGCATTTGATGGGAGGGATTGTTTTGAAGGAGGTCGTTGAATTTCCATAAAATTTTATCAGTAATTAACTCAATTTTTTCAAGGAATTATTTCCCAGCAAAGACTTCATTTGAATAATGGCAATCTCATTGAGTTTTAATAAACGTTCAGCTTGAGAAAGACCTTGCCGTATAAATTCCGCATTAAAAGACTCTAAATTTGCAAGACAAATAAGTTGTGTTACATCCGAATAATCGCGGATATTACCTTTTAATTTTGAATTTTTGTCACGCCATTCTTTTGCAGTCATACCAAAAAGTGCCTTATTGAGTACATCGGCCTCACTCGCAAAAATAACGTTTGCCTGTGCCTTAGTAATTTCTTTTGGTATGAGATTTTTTTGAATAGCATCTGTATGAATGCGATAATTTATTTTAGTAAGCATTCTTTTGGTATCCCAACCAAGTTCTAATTTTTTATTTTCTTCGAGTTTCAACCTTTGAAATTCTTTGATCAAATAGAGTTTAAACTCTGGTGATAGCCAAGTTGCAAATTCAAAGGCAATATCTCGATGCGCAAAAGTTCCTCCATATCTACCGGCGGAGGATCTTATACCGATTGCATTTGTTTTTTGAATCCATTTTGAAGAAGACAGTATGAATCCATTGGAACCAGCCTCATTTTTAATGTTATGGAATTCCATAACATTAAAACCAGGATTATGTACTTGTTCCCAAGCTCCCATGAATTGAATAGTATATTTCGTTGATAACCAATTTGCAATTACGATTCCAGTAGCTTCACGATCTTTGAATTTTGCCATATCCGTCAAAGAAATATATTCTTCTTGGTTATCCTTTATAACTGATATCTGCAAACCATGGGTGATAATTTTCTTCATAGAGATATAAATTCATAAAAGGAGTGGTACAATTTGTACCATAGCCTCTCTCGTGACTCAATTCAGTATTGATTTATATCATAACACCACCATAGCTGCGGGTCAAATGAAAAAATATCCCTTATTTTAGGGATATTTTCTTGAGCGGGTTGGTAGATGATGTTCGAACTGAGGTGATGGTGAATCGGCAGTTGGTTTATAGTATACCAGAACTCCACGCGGCGGTATAGGCATCCTAGAACTAAAAGCTATTTATTTAACTTCTTTAGCAACTTGTCTTCGACCTACTTTCGAAAATATATCAGCAATCGTAATGTTAGTTCCACCTTGGGTAGGGATTAAGACATCGTAAATTTTTCCTGTTTGCTTATCAACGATTACACTTTTTACTGTATTTAAAACATCCCATTCTTTAACAGAAATATCTTGTGCCTCAAGAAAATTTTTTATTTCGAGGAGTATATCTAAAGTGGTACTATCCCCTCCTAAAATAGAGACTTCTCGAACACCAACTTTTTGTAAAAGTTTCTGGATGGTTAAAAGAGAATCAGTCAATGCATCCATGTGTGTAAGTCCTAAAATCTGTTTTTCAGGGTTAAAAGCTACTACCACAATACAAGAATCCGCTCCTATAGTTTCAAGATATTTACGGCTATCAGATTCATCGATAAAACCTATTTCTCCTTGTTTTACAACTTTTACTTGAGTACTGTCTGGGACGTTAAGTGTTTCTCTCACAGTTCTATTAGATAAAGAGAGCTCTTCCATTTCTCGAATTCTTCTTTCCTTTTCTTGAATCTGAGCATTGCCCAAATTTATTTCATGAGATAATGCTTCTTGTTCTCCTGCTGCAGGGTCAGCGATATTAAATTGCTCCTTGAGAATTCGGAAAAAGATTGAAGATTCAAGAATTTTGAATGTATCCGAGAGAAACTTCTCTTCATCAATAAAGAGTTCAACAGTTTTCCCATCTTCTATTTTTAATCGTGCAACTTGTTTTGGAAAAACATAGGATGCCGCATTATCCAGGATATCTTTACGAGAAATATAAAGAAATTTTTTTCCTAAAGTAAGTCGAACTTTATTTATTATTTCTTGAGTTTTATCAGCAGACAAACTAGGGTCTAGGGAAGATAAATTTACATCCGCCATACTACTTTCAAACCTCAATGTTTTTAAAAGATCAGAGAGATATTTCTCTGCAATTGACAAAATCGCTTCTTTATTCTGTTCATGTATTCCTTCAGACATATGAGCCTTAACTTAAATGTAAATAAATTACTCACTAATTGTAACAATTCACAAAATTTTTGTCTATGAGTTCGATCCTCACCAATGGATACAAAAAAACACCGCTCAATGAAGCGATGTTTTAACCTGAGCGGATGACGGGAATCGAACCCGTGCCTCAACCTTGGGAAGGTCGCATACTACCATTATACTACACCCGCAAGAGAGGAGAAAATACAAAAATATATTTTTGTATTTTCTCCGAACGCAGAGGATGCACGAAGTACACCCGCGTACATCGACCTCCTGGTGAGGAGGTCGATAGAAATTTATTTACTTGGTTGGAGCCGGAGCCACGTCTGCTGGTGCAGCCATGTCTTGATTTGGATCTGCTTGTGGAGCTGCCTGAGCTGCAAAAGTATCCAAAGGATTGTGAATAGGGATATAAAATTTTGGTTGCATTTTTTTCACTTCACTTTCAATATATTTCTCAAAATCATGGACAGTTCTTTTTTCTCCACCTTTGATAATGTGAAAACCGTAAGTTGACTCTACAATGTCACTTATTTTACCTGCTTCCAAAGCAAAGGCAACTTTGTCAAATGATTCTACGGTAGCACCACGAGGTACCCATCCAAGACTTCCACCATTGTCTTTACTGCCATCGTCAGAAAATTGTTTGGCCAAAGTGGCAAAGTCTTCACCTTTTTTCAAACGAGCAAGTACCATAAGAGCTTTTTTCTTTTGTTCTGCTTTTACTTTTGCATTATTTGGATCATCTACTTTCAAAAGAATGTGACTCACATTGGCTTCTTCACGTGAGAACTCTGCGCCTTCAGTACCCTGAGTATCATTCTCAAAAGCTTCTTTTACTTTGGTATTCAACAAACTTGGTTCGATAATTTTCTTAAGAAATGTTTCAACATCCCACCCATAGTTTTCTTGGATACTTTTTTTCACGTCTTCTTCACCAAACTGTGCGACCAATTCTTTTCTTTTGTTTTCAACTTCTTCGGGAGTTACGGTTACATTATATTTTTTGGCAATTTCATGTACTTTGGCTGTAGTAAAAAAATTGGCTACTACCAAATCTGAAATATCTTGATCAGAGGTTGTACCAAATGAAAAAGAAGGATTACTTGATAATTTTTTGAGAGAACTTACATCATTTAAATAATCTACGTATGTAAGAGTTTCTCCATTTACTTTCACTGCAGGCAAATGAAGAACCGTCGCCGCACGAATAACCATTGGATTATTTGAAAGTTTTCTTACCTGTGCAGATAAACCAACATAAAACAGGAAAAGCACTACGACCAAAGCGCCCACCAATCCAAAAAACAGGACAGAAAGATTAAATTTTTTTGATTCAGACATCTGTACACCAGCATGTTCTTCTTTTGCTCCTGTGCCTTCAGCCGGTACTTCGGATGATGACATTTCTTTCTTTTCTTCTTCCATAGAAATACAAATAAGTATAAAGAAATAAAAACAAACTTTGTTTCAACTTCTCTCGGCTCTTTATTTTTCTTGGGTTCGAGTAAAATAATACCACCATTTTTGTGGATTACTCAAGGGGTATTCATCCACAGGTTGTGATGGAAGTGACGGTGTAGTACTCACGGTCGGAACCCCCTCAACAAAAACAACATTTTCGCCTGGTTTTTTCAAATTCAGCTCTGTTCTGGCTTTTTCTTCAATAAAATTGTCACTCTTCACATACTGCAATAACTCAAGAGATTCCAATTTTTTGCCCTGGAGTGACTGTACCTGCTGTTCTAATTCTCTAATTTTTTGCTGTACTTGGTACTCTTCGTAGTACGCTCGGCCATAATTAAAGCCAATCAAAAGCAAAATCAGCGACGTAATTACCAAAAAAAGGCGAGATTGAAAAAAACGCCGTATAACGGATTGTTGATCTTTGTGTTTCATGAATAAATTATAACACAAAAACAAAAAAATTGCCTATTGTTTTTCCCACTCCTTGGCCTGTGCCAAATATTCTTCTTTGATCGCTTCAAAATATTTTTTGGCGGCTTCGTATTCGTTGGGAATTTCTCCTTCCAAAATAGCTTCTTCTATAGCGATTTTTATCTTTCCAATAGTAGGCCCTGGTTTAAGTCCACACAACAGCATAATTTCTTCACCACGAACTGGTGACTGAAATGCTCTCATTTTATCTTTTTCAATCACCTCAGCAATACGTTGTTCCAAAATATCATAATTTTTGAGTCGTTGTGCTTTTTTCTTTTGATTGCCAGTAGTGATGTCACTGCGACACAAAATCAATAGATCACTGAGTTCTTCACCCGCGTTTACAATGAGACGTCGCACGGCACTGTCGGTAATACCTTCGTCCATGAGACCAATGGGTTGCAAATGCCATCGCACTAGCTTGGCAACATACTCTGCTTCCTTTTTACCAATTCGAAGTCGGCGAAAAATATCACGTGTCATTTTTTTACCCAAATGTTCGTGCAAGTCAAATGTCCAACCACGACCAGGTTCAAATTTTTTGGTTTGAGGTTTGGCAATATCATGCATGAGGCCAGCGAGGCGCAAGAGTGGCTTGTCACTCTGCTCGGCAATGTTATCTACCACAGCAAACGTGTGTGACAAATTATCTTTGTGTGAATACCCAAAGACTTCTTCTACCCCCGCGAGTTCATTGACCTCTGGTAAAAATTTTTCAAAAAGTTTGGTGTTATACAAAATCCACAATCCAAGGGAAGGAATCGGCGCTTTGAGCAGCTTCATAAGCTCTTCACTGATACGTTCTGCTGAAATAATTTTGAGTCTATCGGCATTTCGTTCTATCGCTTGGTATGTATCTGGATCAATCGTAAATTCAAGCTGCGCGGCAAAACGAGCCGCACGCAGCATACGAAGTGGATCATCAGAAAATGTCTCGTCTGCATCAAGTGGAGTGCGCAAAATTTTATTTTTATAATCTGTAAGTCCATCAAATGGATCCACAATACCCCCCAGTTCCCCATTGTCCATAACTTCTCGTGCCATGGCATTGACCGTAAAATCACGACGAGACAAATCTTCTTCGAGCGTTGCAAGTTGTACTACCGGTTTACGTGAGTCACTGCGATAACTTTCATTACGAGCCCCAGCAAACTCTACTTCACATATTTTTGTTTTGCTCCCGTCTTCGTGTGTTTGTGTAAATACAAAACGTGCTGTGTGAAATTCTGGAAATTCAATCAGTGTCCCAACTTCAGTAGAGACATCATGTGGTACACCAGCGATTTCATTGACATGCTGTGCAAAGGCCTGTGCAAAGTCTACACCACTCCCAAGTACCACAAAATCAAAATCTTTTTTGTGTTCTTTTTGTAGTAGTTGATCACGAACATACCCACCAACAACATATGCTGGTGTTTTTATTTTTTGCGAGACATCGCTTATGAGTTTAAAAATTTCTTTTTCATCCATACAATATTTTATACTTAAAAGTATAACTCTTCCCTTACGCAAAAAACTTTTTAAGTGCTTTTTCCGAAGAAACCTTTTTTTCTACCACACTATAGATAAAAGAAAAAAAACGAAGTTTATTTGCTTTGGTACCAAGCATTTTGTAAAAGGTTACGAGTGCTGTGTAGCCTTCTACGGTTTGACACACTTCACGCATGGCTTTATGCACCGTATCCCCTTTTCCTACGAGTACACCACACTGTCTATTTCGTCCCTCGGTACTTTGAGAGGTGGTAAACAAATCTCCAATTCCACAGAGTCCAAGTACTGTGTCAGGGTTGCATTTTTTCCACTCCAAAATTTGCATCATTTCTTTCACTGCTTCTGCAAAAAATATGGCTTGTGTATTTTTGCCAAACCCAAGACCTTCTACAATACCGAGTCCGAGCGCATACACATTTTTGAGTGTTTGAACATATTCAACTCCCTGCACATCGTCAGCAATTTCTAATTTTAAAAAGGCATTTTGTAAAACTTGTTGCACGGCCACACAGGCTTTTTTGTTCTCTCCACCCAAAACCAAAGCCGTGTATTCACCCGCAACCATTTGTGATGCTACGGCAGGACCAGAAATTCCAACAATATGTGTTTTGTTTTTTTTGGTGAGTCCCTGAATAATTTGTGGAATAGTTTTACCAGTTTGTGGATCAAGACCTTTGGATACATCGACCAAAATGGTTCCTGCAGATACATATTTGGCGCAATTTTTCACCACTGATTTCATGGCCACTGTACTCACACACAAAAAAATAATTTTCTTTTGTGCCACAGCCTGGGCAAGATCAAAAACAGGTCGAATTTTTTTGGTGAGCGTCACGCCTGGCAAATATTTTTTATTTTCATGAGTTTCCAAAATATCGGTGAGGGGTTGTTGTTCGCCTTCCCAATTCCAAATATCTACCGCATGTCCATTTTGAGCAAGCACAAACGCAAGTGCGGTTCCCATATTTCCTGCGCCAAGCACAGCAACAGATTGTTTTTTCATAGGCTATACAAAATACATGAGAATAACAATACTCATGATAATTCGATACCACACAAATGGTGTGAAGCTATATTTTTTGATCATGGTGAGCAAAAATCGAATCGTAAGCAAGGCAGTAATGAGTGAAGTAATAAACCCAATGATGAGTGGTGTATACAAGTTTGCAGCAATTCCAGTATGCACGAGGTCAAGCATTTTGTGTGCAACAGCCAATGCAGTAATTGGCACACTCATGTAAAATGCAAATTTGGCAGCATCAGATTTGTTGAGTTTGGCAAAGAGCGATGCTGTCATGGTAATACCAGAACGTGATGTGCCCGGGATAAGCGACAGTGCTTGAGCCGTACCCACAAACAGAGCATCTTTGATAGTGAGTTTTTCAATACTACGCAATTTTTTTTGCGCTTGCATTGTTTCAAAATATTTTTGCGCCGCGTACAAAACAATGCCCCAAAAACTCATGGTAATGGCAATAGAAAGTGGTGAACGAAAAATTTCTTGCAAGTAATCTCCCCACAAAACTCCCACGAGTGCTGCAGGAATGGTGGCAACCATGAGCAATATTCCAAGAGCAAAATTTTGTTTTTGCTGCTCGTTTTGTTTTTGAGGAAGAACCAAAAAACTCTGTGCAATGCGCCACAATTCCTTGCGAAAATAAAAGACCACAGCAATGAGTGTACCCAGATTCAAAACCGCATCAAACTCAATCCCCTGGTCTGCCCAGCCAAAAAGACGAGGCAAAAAAATAAGATGGCCCGATGACGAAATAGGGAGAAACTCAGTAATTCCTTGGATAAGCCCAAGGGTAATGGCATGAAAAATTGACATATGGGCTTAGTATAGCAGAAAAATAGAAAAAGACAAGATTGACAAAAAAATATATTTTTGGTATAAACAAACATCCGGATGGCTGCCGGAAAGGACTTACCCATGGCAAGAATTCTTGTCATCGACGACGATCCACTCCCAACGCGATGGATCACCTCGTTCCTTGCTTCGGCAGGACATGAGGTGGACACCGCCCGGAACTCCTACCAAGCCCTACAGCTGCAAAGCACGGTGATGTTCGACCTCATCCTGGTCGATAGCATCATGCCTGACAGAGAGGGCCTCAACCTGATTTGGGAATTTCGAAACAGGAGACTCGAAATTCCCATCGTCATCATGGTCAGCACGCTCGGAACCGACATCGACCGTGAGGTCGCAGCGCTCACGAGCAGAAATGTGGCACAAGGAGTGTGCCGCAAGGATTACGTGCAAGATGACCTTCCACGGATCCTCGAGAAACTTCTCAACTGAACCCAGGCAGCCACCCGGACGTTCAAACAACAAAACCCGACCGTTTTTCTGCGGTCGGGTTTTTTTATTGCTTTTTGCGTTTGCTGCGATGTGTTTCAGGTGTGACACATACCTTTTGCTTGCTATCGCCTTCGCGGGCTGCGCAAAAAGTATGTGTCACACCTGAAACGATGTAACTTCACTCTGTATTATGCTTGCACCTTTGTTTTGAGTTCTTCAACTTTAGTAAGTTGTTCCCAAGGGAATTCATTTCGTCCAAAATGTCCATACGCAGCTGTGGCGCGATAAATAGGACGACGGAGGTTGAGGTATTCAATAATCTTTCCTGGACGGAAGTCAAAAATTTCAGTAATAGCGGCTTCGAGTTTTTCATCACTTACTGTACCTGTACCAAAAGTATTCACATGAACACTGGTTGGAAGTGCGCGGCCAATAACGTATGAAACTTGTACTTCACACTTTTCTGCCAAGCCTGCACCCACAATATTTTTGGCAACATGACGAGCCATGTAGGCACCAGAGCGATCAACTTTACTTGGATCTTTTCCAGAAAAACATCCACCACCATGACGACCCATGCCGCCGTAGGTGTCAACGATAATCTTGCGACCAGTGAGACCAGTGTCACCGTGTGGACCACCCACGACAAAACGTCCTGTCATGTTGATAAAAAATTCTGTACTTGCATCAATGTATTTTTCACAGACTGGTTTAATAACTTCACGCAAAATATCTTCGCGGAGTTGCTCGGTAGTAACCGTGTCATGATGCTGCGCAGCCACAACCACATTTTGTAAACGAGTTGGTTTGCCATCAACGTATTCAACAGCAACTTGTGTTTTTCCATCTGGACGCAAGTATTTCAAAGTTCCATTTTTGCGAACTTCTGCCAAGCGTCGTGCTAATTTGTGTGCGAGTGAAATCGGCAGTGGCATGAGTTCTTCTGTTTCAGTACACGCATAGCCAAACATGAGACCTTGGTCCCCGGCTCCTTGTTCTTCTACTTTTTCTTGTGTGACACCCTGGGCAATATCTGGTGATTGTTCGTGAATAGAAATGAGGATACCAGCATGTTCTGAATCAATACCATAGTCTGGATCAGTGTACCCAATATCTTGAATCACTTCACGAGTAATTTTTTGCACGTCGACAGTTGCTTTGGTAGTTACTTCACCCCCAACAATCACGAGACCGGTGGTGGTGAAAGATTCAACGGCAACTTTAGAATTTGGATCCTGAGTAAAAATGGCATCGAGGACAGCATCAGAGATTTGATCACAAATTTTATCTGGATGACCTTCGGTTACTGATTCGGATGTAAAAATATATTTGGACATAATTTTTTTATACAAAAAAACAACTGAGTAAAATCCGTTGTTTTAAAAAATATAGAAGTTTTTGGTAATTTCCAAAAAACGGGCATTGTAGAGCAGTAAAAAGACGATCGACCTCCCCTTTTAAAACCAACCTACAACGAACACCATAATCTCTAAAACAACTTTATCAAACTATACACTGTGCCAAAAGAAAATGCAAGAAGTAAAACAATAAAAAGCCAAGCAGAGTGGTGGATAATTGAATCCGTATGTTTTTTCTTGGCATGTTCCATCTTCCAATAAATATATAAGAGTAATAAAAGCTCAACACTCATTACAACACCCCCCACAAGGTCAATAAGCTCTATAAATTGACGGATACCTGCCATAAAAATAAGAAATGGCAACATACAGGCTACTACCCCAGCAGGGGTATGACCAAAGCCAAAATCCCAACGAAGTGAATCACGAAGTGATGAAGCAATATTGAGGTATGACATGCTCATAGCAATAATGGCAAAAACATTTCCAAATACCAAAACATGCGTACCAATTTTTTGGCCAAGTCCTATGGTAGCGATGGAAGTAGTGCTTTGTCCCATGACTCCAACCGTGGCTATTGCAAACAACGTGTAAATAATTATATTAAACAGTGTCCCCAAAAAAATAGAACGACGAAAAATACGAGGATCTTTTTCTACCACGTCAAAAGCCTCAGGAATAGAGGTAGAAGTGTGATACGCAAAAATAAGAATCCCGTACGGAAGAAAAATATTACCCCAATTGGTATAACTCACCGCATCTGTTTGTAAATGCAAAAAACCATTTCCAATGATAAGACTAATACACAGTGTGAGCAAAAAAAGTAAAAAGATATCTATTTTTTTGATAAATTGCATGCCCATGAGCACACACGTAGATGCTACTACAAAAAATCCCATGCTCCAGTTGAGAGAGTTGCCTCCCAAAAGGGTCTGGAGTGTCTGACCCACTCCCACAATATAAATAAGTAACGAGCCAAAAAGCATGCTATACGTGAGGAGTACCATGAGACTCTCACCAAATGAACCCACATACATTTTGGCAATACCAGCAAGCTGTAACTTCTTTTTGGAACGAATAACAATTTCACCAATAATAAAATTGATCCCCATCATGAGAAACCCAATACCAATGATATAGGGAATACCCAAAGGAAGCCCTACTTTCGCAACAGCAAAAGGAAGTCCCAAAATACCGGCCCCAATCCCTCCAATAAACGCCACTCCCTGGAGCGTTTTGAGTGAAGCGGCAAAAGATGATTTGACCATATAATGTTATTGTCCCAAAAATGGTGCTGGGTTAGTTGGAATACCATTTTTACGAACTTCAAAGTGAAGATGTGCCCCTGTTACAAATGGACCTGCTCCAACCGTACCTGGAGTACCCCCCGAATAACCAATCACATCACCACGAGTGACAAATTGGTCGGTTTTTACACCAATGCCACTTAAGTGACCATAGAGTGTCGAAATACCATTTGAGTGCACAATCATGACGTAAGAATAACAAGATGCAGCAGAACACCGTTTGGCCTGTGCAATATATCCAGAACCAGCCGCTCGAACAGGCGTTCCCTGACTGGCACGAATATCAATACCACTGTGTTCAAAAACGTTTCGATATGGATAGTCTGGATCATGAAACAAAGCAGTTACCTTTTTACTTGGTACAGGCCAAGAAAACAACGCCGCATTGTCTGCGTCAATATTTTTGAGTTTGTCTTTTTCTGCCAACTTTTTACGAACTTCTTTTTCAATACCCATGATCTCACCTTCAATTTGTTGGTGTTGAGACTTTAAACTTCCCAAAAGTGTTTTGTAGGTAAGTTCAGATTGATGTGTTTGTTCCAAAAGATCTTCCTTCAGGACAACCTGTTCTTTGAAGTCAGTCTTTTTTTCATCAAGTGATAACTTTACATTTTCGTATGAAAGTTTACGATCGTTCATTTCTTTTTTTTGTCGTTCCAAATCTTCTTTGGCGAGTCGAATAGCATTCACCGATGTATAAATATCTCTTTCAACCGTTTTTAAGTATTGAACCTGATTATAAAAGTCTGAAAAATTTTCAAAATTAGAAGCAATTTCTAAATAATTTTTGTTATCATTATAATGTATGGTTCTCAGCATCTCACCCAACATCCTTTTTTGTTTTTTTAAACTAGCTTCTTTTTGACCAATCAGCAGATTATCTCGTTGAATCTCATATTCTATGGCTGCCAATGTATTTACGGTTGCCTCAATATCCAATTGTACTTCACTAATACGGTTATCCAAAATTGACAGTTGGTTATGCAAACTATTTGCCTGAAGCTGTGTTTGTTTAATTTTACTATTATATTCAGCAATAGATTTTTCAAGTTCTGCAACGCGTTCTTGTTTTTCTTTGATCTTTTGTTGCAAAGTATCAATTTCTTGGTTGGCCGCAAAGGTTGGAATATAAAAAAGCAGGCCAACACACAGGCTTGCAGCGAGTAAAATTTTGACAGGCAGGCGTTTCATTGTGACAAGCAACAAAAATGTTTAGAGACTTTGAATGGCTTTGTTGATTCGACTGAGCGTTATTTCTTT
This sequence comes from uncultured Gammaproteobacteria bacterium, assembly GCA_964566225.1. Classification (GTDB taxonomy): domain Bacteria; phylum Patescibacteriota; class Patescibacteriia; order Magasanikbacterales; family UBA922; genus CAYTKU01. Next base: position 38,490 of record CAZMHV010000001.1, on the reverse strand, counting down.
GCCCAGCACTCCAGCAATTTCAAATGGTCCAGGAGAATTTTTTTGACCCGAGAGTGCCACACGCAGTGGCCAGAGTACATTTCCGGTTCCGAGTTCTTTTTCTTGAATCCAAGGCATGAGCAAGGCTTCGATAGATGCTTTGTTCCAATTTGCAGCATCAATTTGTTGTAATTTTTCTTGCACCAGCGCGAGTTTTTGCTTACTGCCTTCTTGGGTATCTTTTTTCCAAATCAGCATTTCGGGTTCGTAGACCAACTCACTCGCAAACACAAAGGCCAGTGTTTCGGGTAATTCTGAAAGTATGTTCATGCGTTCTTTTTCGAGAGCTACAATTTCAGCAAGTTTTGAAAGGTCCATGCTTTGATCCACCAGTCCGGCTTTGACTAAATATGGCAACGCACGTTTTGCGAGATCAACCGCATCTAAAGTTTTTATATACTCTTTATTATACCACACAAGTTTCTCTTCATTAAATACGGCCGCAGATTTACTCGCACGATCGAGAGAAAAAGTTTGTGCTAATTGTTGTAAATTAAAAATTTCACGTTCGTCGCCTGGGTTCCAACCCAAAAATGCCACAAAATTCACCATGGCTTCGGGCAGATATCCTTTTTCTTGAAAATCTTTCACTGCTACATCGCCATGACGCTTACTCAATTTTTGTTTTTCTTTATTGACCAAAAGTGGCAAGTGAGCAAATTGTGGAGCTTCCCAACCAAACAATTTATACAAATGAATGTGTTTCGGAGTTGATGAAAGCCATTCTTCACCACGAATCACATGCGTAATTTCCATGTGGTGATCATCAATCACGAGTGCCAAGTGATACGTTGGAAATCCATCAGACTTGAGAAGGACCTGATCATCTACCAATGCATTTTGAAATTCTACGGTTCCACGAATCAAATCATGACATTCGGTCACGCCTTCACGAGGCATTTTCATGCGCACCACGGCAATTTCACCAGCAGCAATACGAGTACGAGCTTCTTCGAGAGACACACCGCGGCAAAATCCATCATACCCGGTTCCCTTTTTGTTGAGCTCTTGCATTTTGCGCAATTCATCAAGACGCTCTTTGGTACAAAAACAATAGTATGCGTGGCCTTCTTCAAGCAGTTGATTGGCATACTTATGGTAGATATCAAGACGTTGTGATTGGATGTAAGAGCCATTTTCACCTTTTTGATCTACTTTGCCCTCACTATCGAGTACCACACCTTCGTCTGGACTGATTCCTGCCCAGGCCAAAGATTCGAGCATGTTTTCAATAGAGCCTTCCACAAATCTGCCTTGGTCCGTATCTTCTACGCGGAGCAAAAACTTGCCCCCCTGACTTTTGGCGAGGAGGTATGAAAAAAGAGCGGTACGCAGACCACCCACGTGCAAGTATCCAGTAGGACTTGGGGCAAAACGTGTCTTTACCATAAAAGAAGGCATTATTCTCTAAAAAAACAATATATCAGGGTTATGAACTTTTTTCAAGTCCAGATTTGCTTTTGAACTTGGACTTCAAAAAAATCATCAAAAATACAGCCGTGGCATTCCACATTCTTTTTATTCGCTGTGGTTGCACCAAAAGACGATACAGCCACTCCAAACCAAGCTTTTGCATCCACTGTGGGGCACGCGAGATGTTTCCTGAAATATAATCAAACGCTCCCCCCACTCCCATGGCAATTTTGACACTGGGGAGCTGAGGCAAATTTTCGTAGATCCATTTTTCTTGCTTGGTGTGACCAAAAGCCACAAAAAGAATATCTGGGGAACTCAAAATAATGTTGCTGAGCATTTCATCATTTTGATCTGAATCATAGGCCAGTTGCCCATTTGACAAGTTGGTGAGTGGAATACCTGGATGAACTCCTGCTATGTGAAGATTGGGAAATTGTTGTTGCAGATTTTGTCTGCATTTTTCGAGAACTTCGGAGAAACCTGATCCGAGTAAATAAACAGACGTATTTTCTTTTTCTGCCAATGAACAGAGTGAAATCATGAAGTCCACTCCTGGTATCCGTTCAATTTTTTGCTCTGCCACAAATTGAATACCTTTGCCATCACACAGGTTTAAATCCCCTTTTTGCAAAACTTCTTGAAAGTATGTATCTGTTTGGGCAGCGACGATCATTTCGGGGTTGGGGGTAAAAATCATGTGCTGCGTGGTGGATTGCAAAAACTCCCTGGCTTTGCTCAGGGCATCATTTTTGGCTAGGTTGTCAACTCGAACTCCTAAAATATCCATAAATAAGCCAAATTATGTTACAATACTACCATACCTTGACAGTCTTTTTCAAGCATGGTACAGTAAATTAGCACTCTATCATATTGAGTGATAATATTCCCTATGAATCCACAACAATTTACCCACAAATCCCAAGAAGCCCTGCAACGCGCTGGGCATATAAGTAATGAAAATGGTCAGCCGCAGGTGGAACCACCGCATTTGTTTTTGTCACTCCTTGAACAAGACGAAGGCGTGGTGATTTCGGTTTTGAAAAAAATGAATGTGAATATTGCCCTGCTCGAAGATCACATTCAAGCCATGGTTAATGCCCTGCCCAAACAGTTTGGTGGCATGCCAGGCAGTGGCTTTGGTCAAATTCTCATGGGACAGCCCATGATGTATATTTTGCAATACGCCCAAGAAGAATCCAAAAAAATGGGTGATGACTTTATTAGTGTCGAACATTTATTGCTCGCCTTTTTGCGTGGACACAATCCAATTAGTGACTTACTTGCCAAAATGGGAGTGGATTATGACAATGTTTTGAAAGTGCTCGTGCAAGTGCGTGGCAACCAACGCGTTGACTCACCAGAACCCGAAAGTAAATATCAGGCGCTTGAAAAATACGGACAAAATTTTACAGAAAAAGCTCGTCAAGAAAAACTTGACCCAGTGATTGGACGCGATGACGAAGTACGCCGTGTGATGCAGGTGCTCTCTCGCCGAACCAAAAATAATCCTGTTTTGATTGGTGAACCAGGCGTGGGTAAAACTGCAATTGTGGAAGGATTGGCACAACGAATTGTCAAAGGCGATGTGCCCGAGTCTTTACGCGAAAAAGAAATTATTGGACTTGACGTAGGGGCACTCGTGGCCGGAACAAAATTCCGTGGTGAATTTGAAGAACGTTTCAAGGCTGTTTTAAAAGAAGTAACCGAGTCTGCGGGAAAAATTGTTTTGTTTATTGATGAGTTGCATACTATTGTAGGCGCAGGTTCTTCGGAGGGTGCGATCGATGCATCGAACATGCTCAAGCCTGCGCTCGCTCGTGGTGAACTCCACACCATTGGTGCAACCACACTCAAAGAATACCAAAAATATATTGAAAAAGATGCTGCGTTTGAACGACGTTTTCAGCCAGTGTTTGTGACTGAACCTTCAAAGGACGATGCCATTGCCATCCTCCGTGGTATCAAAGAAAAATATGAAGTGCATCATGGTGTGCGTATTACTGACCCTGCGATTGTGGCCGCGGTAGAATTGTCTTCTCGTTATATTACTGATCGCTTTTTACCAGACAAAGCCATTGATTTGATCGACGAAGCAACGTCTGCTCTGCGTATGGAAATTGACTCTATGCCAGATGAGCTCGACAAAATGAAACGCAAAATGATGAAACTGGAAATTGAACAACAAGCACTCAAAAAAGAATCTGATCCAGATTCGAAACAACGCTTGAAAAAACTCAAAGAAGAATTGGAAAATTTGCGTGAAAAAAGTAATGCACTTGAAGTGCACTGGAAAAATGAAAAAGAAATTATTACCAATATTCGTGATCAAAAAAAGCAAATTGACCGATTGAAACAAGAGGCCGAAATTGCTGAACGTCGTGGTGAACTTCAAAAAGTTGCCGAGATTCGCTATGGTGCTATTCCTCAAAAAGAATTGGAAATTAAAAATGCAGAGAAAAAACTTGGCGACGTGCAAAAAGGCCGTGCTATTTTGAAAGAAGAAGTGACAGAACAAGATATTGCTGCGGTGGTAGCACGTTGGACTGGAATTCCAGTTATTAAAATGCTCGAAGACGACATGAAAAAATTGGCACGGATGGAAGAAGAATTGCAACACCGTGTGGTGGGGCAAGAAGAAGCGATTAAAGCGGTGAGTAATGCTATTCGTCGATCTCGTGCCGGAGTATCTGAAGAAAAACGTCCGATTGGTTCATTTATTTTTATGGGACCAACCGGTGTGGGTAAAACAGAAATGGCTCGCGCGCTCGCAGGATTTTTGTTCAACGATGATGATGCGCTGATTCGTGTGGACATGAGTGAACTGATGGAAAAACATTCTGTTTCAAAATTGATTGGATCCCCTCCTGGCTATGTTGGATACGAAGAAGGTGGACAGCTCACAGAAAAAGTTCGTCGACGACCCTACTCTGTTATTTTGTTTGATGAAATTGAAAAGGCAAACCCAGAAGTGTTTAACATCATGTTACAGATTCTTGAAGACGGACATTTGACTGATAGCAAAGGACGCAAAGTCAATTTCAAAAACACGGTGATTATTATGACCAGTAACATTGGATCAGAAGCCATTGTGGCTATGAGTAAACGTGGATCATTTGGATTTGGTGAATCTCGTGTTGAAGGTGTACACGCCAATGAAAAAGAAATCAAAGGCAAAGTAATGGAATCTTTGAAAGAACAGTTCAAACCAGAATTTTTGAACCGCATCGACGACATTATTATGTTCCACCCACTCGACCAAGAACAAATTCGCTTAATTGTGGATTTGCAATTGCAACACGTGATGACACGTTTGCAAGAAAAACGTATTACGGTGGAAGTGACCGCTCGCGCCAAGGACTGGCTCGGCAAAAAAGGCTTTGATGCAGACCTCGGTGCACGACCTTTGAAGCGTGTGTTGCAATCTGAAGTGCTTGATCCACTGGCCATGCAAATTATTGAAGGAAAAATTCACGAGGGTGATACGGTGAAAGTTGATGTTGATAAAGATGTGCTAGAGATTGTAAAGAAAAAGAGTGAAGTGAAGCGGGAGGCCGTAATGAGTGTGAAGTAAAGAAACTTTTAAAAAACTCGGACTATTTGTCCGAGTTTTTTTATTTATACAGTATATTTATTGTGCCTCAAGAAACTTTTTTCTGCTCAAAAATAACAGAGAAAAAACAACACTCAGAGATATCAAAACATCGCTCATCTCTGGCACAGCCGTATCTCCACCATTTGTATTATCAATGGTAATTGATAATATTTCAGGAGAATACGATGAATCGGTCGTCACATATTGAACTCTATATTGAAAATATCGATTGGTAGAAACAGCCGTAGAAATATCAAATGAAGGGAGCCCCAAACTTGTGACGTCAGATTCTTCATAATAATTACTCGTAAGACCATCCTGTCCTACAAAATTTTCACCAACACACGAAGCATCGTCACAACTGCGTACTTGAAATTTGAGATTGAGTGTTCCTCTCCTATACATGTTGAGAATCTCAGAGTCAGTAAGTACTCTGTCTTTGAACACAACTAATTCATCGAGTTTTCCATCAAAGTATTCGGGATCAGCTCCAATATTTAAGGCTCCGACAACCGCTGGTGCAGCAGTATTTGACATACCAGTATAGGTACCACCAGAAGACCCTGTAAAGTTGATTTGACTTCCATTTAAATACATTTTAAAACCACTTGATGCCTCATTTCCACTGTAGGTAACACAAAGATGATACCATACTCCAGTACTCGTAAACGCATTTACATCAGATCTTCCTCCTATATAATTTGCACTAGAACCCCCTCCATATGCCCAAAAGTTGATTCTATTACTTGGCGCTATTAACATCTGCCATTCGTAAGCACCAGTACTTATCTTTGAAATAATTTCTTGACCATCAGCAGCTTGGGTTGACTCCAAATTAAACCAGGTACATATGCTCATCGGTAAATCTGTACCACTTCCATTGGTAAAAGAATAGTCAGTACTATCGCCACAGCTCGCCTTTGCTGAATTGGTTCGTTCTAAGTCAATACTTGATGACAATCGCCCACTGGTACCATATGCTAGATTAGAAGCAGTACAACTTCCCCCTGAAGCAGAGCTATCAACCAAATTTCCACTGGACTCATCCATATGCAATAAAAGTACATTACTCGTCATTGCAAAATTTCCAGATGAGTAGGCTGTCTCTGTAGCGTTTGAATTTGGAAGTGGTTTATTATAAGGAAAATGTGGACTCCAGGACAACGTGTTCCATACCGTAGAACTATACGTAGAGTCAAAAATTTTGGAGGTATAGGTTCCAACTTTTGTAGATAAACCCGTTGCATCCAACTCTAACCATGAATTTACCTGATCCCACTGGATGTCAGCATACGTACCCAAATCAAATTCTGATTGGGTATCATCTATATAACTAGCCTGCGTAGTATCAAAAAAGAAAAATACACCAATGAAGATTGAGTATAAAAAAAGAATAATTTTTTTTAATTCACCCATACTTACTACTTTATGTATATAAGTATACAACATTTTTTGAAAAAAATATAGACGTATACTAAAAAAAATTTGCCTCAAAAATATAAAAAAACGACTTGTGAGTCGTTTTTTTTATGAAGCAGAGAATTTACCACCAGGCGGGGAAATCATTCTATTTCAGGAAAAATTTTGTTTCCATTTTCGTCGCAAAAAAATAAGACTATACGCAGCATATTTGGGAAGTATTCTTTTTACAAAAAAGAACAATGAAAAAAGAACTGACGAAAAAAATACAAAATCACTAAACTCTGGAACAGCAGTGTCTCCACCTCCGCCACCCCCTGAATCAGTAGTTGCTACGGTTACTGACTTTAACTCTGAGGTAAGAGTAGAACTTGACGTTTCATAGACAACCCTATATTGAAAAAATTCATTTGCACTGACAGCACTTGCCAAACTAAATGAAGGTAACGAAGTTGTGTTTGTATCTTGTTCTTCGAATTGAGCATCAGTAGAACTACTTTGTCCAACAAAACTTTCTCCTGAACAAAGAGCATCATTACAACTGCGAACCTGAAGACGAAGTCGCAAGGCCCCACGTTTATATAAATTTAACACCTCAGTAGGACTCAAACCTCTTGTCCAAACAGCCACTTCATCAATAGACCCAGAAAAATAGAAATCACTCGTTGCCGGGTATAACCTTCCAACCAAAAGACTATCTGATGAGTTCGTAATCGTCCCCGCTGCAGCTACGGTACTTTTTTCAACTCCATCCAAATATATTTTTACAGCAGAACCATCATACACACCAGTAAGGTTATGCCAAACATTTAATGAAATAAGATTATTGGAAAAAGTAACTACTTTATTTGTAGCCCCAACCTTTACCCAAAAACGAGCACTGCCGGCTCCATTATCTACCGCTAAGTTCCAACCATTACTCGAACCACTTGCAAACTTACTTACTAAAGTTGAATAGTTTGATTGATCTGCTGAAATCTTAAACCAGGCAGAGACAGTAAGCGAACTGGTAGCATTTAAACTACTCGTATCAGCCACATACATATATGACGAACTTCCATTAAAACTCATTGCTGTATTGAACTGCCCAGCAGCTGAGTAAGTGGCCCCTGAATTAGTCAAATTATTGGAATTACCAGAACTATCAGTGATAACTCCAGAAGTATCGTTGAGGTGTAACAACAAAACATTTTGATTCATGTTCATGTTTCCAGAAGTATACGATGTTTCTGTTGCACCTGAATTTGGAAGTTCTTTCAAGTAGGGATACTGAGGAACCCAAGAAAAGGTATTCCAATTCGTCGTTGCAGAATTTGAATCAATAATTCTGGATGTATAGGTAGCAAAGGTATTGGTCTGTCCCGTTGCACTCATTTCAAGCCAGTTATTACTACTATCCCACTGTGTATTGGTATGGGTACCAGCATCAAACTCAGCCTGCGAATCGTCTGTATAATCAGCATGAACAGGTGTAGCAAAAAGCAACAAAACGAAACAAAAATATAAAAATAATAATTTTTTTGTAAAAAAAGGCATACTTTTATGAGATTTTTCTCATCAGAGAATACCACAAAAACCAAAAATTATCTAGAAATTTGAAAAATGTATTGTCCAAAAGAATTTTAACTTTCAGGAAAAATTTTCTTTCCATTTTCATCGTAGAGTAAAATGGCGAGCACTGGACATGCTTGCGCAGCCAGCAACACTTCATCTTCGTTGTGCGCATCTGGGTCAACAATGTAAGCGAGATTTTGATCGTCCATTTGAAACAGTTTGTCGGCAACCACAACACACGATTGGGCACCAATACACATGGCACGATCAATCACAATACGGCGAATTTTGCCACCAGCTTTGCGAGTGCCCTGTGACATGTTTTCTGGCAAATCTGCTGGCACTGCCACACTGGCGTCGGCTGCAGCCTTATCATTATTGTCTTTCATTATTTTTTCAGCATCAAGAGACATACAAAAAATTATTTTTACGATACCTAGAGTACCATACCATCAAGTACTTTTCAACCTTTATAAATCACCCAAAAAATTATCCATTTTGAAAATATCGATGATTTCTCCGGTAATATCTTCACCCTCGTTTTTATCTATCCTCTGCACAATGTTTTTGGGGTCAGCCTCCATAATAATTCGCTTTTCATCCACTTCAACATTTGGCGAATTAGAACACCAGCCAAGGCATCCACACCAATCCACATCATAGTTTTCGTTTTTTTCGCCTGGTTTTAAACCAGTTTCTTCGGTAATTGCATCCATCACAGAATGGGCGCCAAAAACCGTACACGAACGGCTGTCACAGACTCGAATTTGTTTCATATACTCTTCCACAGTACTCCTTGACAAAATTAAATAAATTTGATATGGTGCGTTGAACCTCAGCAGAAGGAGCGGTGATGAGGTATATTCGAGGGCCTCCGTAATAGGAGGCATCGGGAGAGTTCGTTTTTTTCTCTTCGACATCCTACAGTGATTAGGAAACGACATGAAAAATTTGATGAATCTGATCAAGGAGAACGCCGACGTCCTCGCCGGCGCTACCGTCATCTTGACGGCGACCGCGGCCCAGGCCAGCGAGTTCGCCATCGGGTGCAACGGTGGCTGGTTGACGACTCTGCTCCGCCTCTTCGGCGGGCCCTGAGCCTCACTCTGGGGCGGTGTAAAAGCCGCCCCGTATCAAAAATGTTCTAAAAATTTGGAATCTTTTTTATAAGAATAAACAGTCTTCACCGGCTGTTTTTTCTTTTTACAAACCAAGCATGGTACGGAGATTTTCTGGTGGTTTCCAAGGTGGGTCAAACGTCACATCAATTTCTGCAGTTTTGAAACCAATATCATGCATAGCGTCCTCTACTTCGTTTTTAATCGCCGGCCCAAATGGACACAGCGGCGTCGTGTACGTCATGGTAATTTTGACATGGGTTTCACTTTCAATTTCAATATTGTAAATGAGTCCCAGTGTCCACAGGTCCAAACTAATTTCCGGATCATAAATTGTTTCGAGTTCTTCGATGACTCTTTCTTTGGTAATCATATTATTTGGTATATTTTTCATATCCGTTTTTTTCAATCTCGAGCGCCAACTCTTTGCCCCCACTTTTCACGATTTTTCCATTATACATGATGTGCACAAAATCTGGAACCACGTATTCGAGGAGCCGATTGTAGTGAGTGATGATCAAAATTCCTTTTTCGGGTGAGCGAAAATCATTGATTCCCTTTCCTACTACTTTGAGTGCATCCACATCAAGTCCGGAATCTGTTTCATCAAGGAGTGCATACTGAGGCTTCAACACTTTGAGCTGCAATGTTTCAAGGCGTTTTTTTTCACCGCCAGAAAATCCAACATTCAAATATCGCGCTGCAAAAGACGCATCAAACCCAAGCTCGTCCAAAATGGCAAGCAACCTTTTGTGAAATTGCACGGGATGTTGTTTTTCACCCGTGAGTGCCGTCACTGCAGTACGTAAAAAATTTGATACCGTAACGCCAGCAATTTCTGGCAAATATTGCATGGAGAGAAACAATCCTTTTCGTGCACGATCCGTCACCTTGGCAGTGGTAATATCTTCACCATTCAACAAAATTTCTCCGGTTTGAACGGTATAATTTGGATGGCCCATGAGGACGTTCACCAAAGTGGATTTTCCTGAACCATTTGGCCCCATAATAGCATGCACTTCACCAGGATTGATGGTCAAATCAATCCCGTGGAGGATTTCTTTTTCGGAGGCGCTGGCGTGGAGGTTTTTTATTTTAAGCATATCTTTTATCATATTCATCTTGCAAATCTTGGTGGATGAGATTTTCTTCCTGTTTATATACTGACTTAGGTACATACCGAAAATAAAATCCTCGAGGTTCCATTTCTTTATAAATCCAATGTAAGATATCATCCGTTGTCAATAAATGCTCAGGTAAAACTTTCTCAGCTTTCAATGTAATAATTAACGTCTCTAATGATTTGTCCCCAACACCCATTGCTTTATCAATATTCACAGCAATCCAAAATAATGATAAGCCATAGGGTTCAATTTGCATTGGCTCCTCAATATTCATTTCAAAACCCCGTGAAAGTGCATCTGAATAAAATCGAAGCATTTTGAGAATAAGCTTATTATCCGAAAATCCTTCTTCTACATATGCATTGTATTCATAATCAGTGAGTCGAATAATCCCACGAATTGTATCGAGAATACATTGTTTGGTGGCAACCAACGAATTACCACTCACATATAATTCATTTATAGTAAAATCACGTGTCGATAAATAATGTTCAATACTTTTCATCTGCTGAAAGTCAATATCGGGATGTCCCACTAATTCAGCGACTTCTTTGGTTTGAGGAGAATTATTATTTTGATCGAGAGGAAACGAAGTTAAAATATCAAAATCTCGAGGATAAGCAGTTTCATCGATGCCAAGTGACCTCAGGAGCAAAGCCCGTGCCGTGCCTCCGGCATATACAAACTCAGTAGGGAGCAAAGGAATGTCTTTGGGTGAATCAATTTGGATTCGATATACTGTTTCAGAAATTTTTTCAACTCCAGCTTTTGAAAGAATCTCTGGAGCGATATCTTCTAAGTTTATTCCCTCATATACTTTTTCTACCAGTATAATAAGTGCACGTCTTTTTTCTCGAACTTCAAGATCCAATAATGAAACGTTATTCTCTAATTCAGCTCTTAAGCCAGGCTGAAAATTTTCTGCCACATCAAGAAGTTGTTTTTGAAAAGGAGTAAATTGATATTCTCTTATTGGTGGAATTTCACTTTTCATAGGTAATAGATAGAAGTGTTTTATACCCGAGCAAAGCACATTTTATGCGGTTAGGAGAAACCTCAATTGGTAAGAGTCCTAAACTTTGTTGTTCGGTAAAATTTTGAATATCTTGTATTTTTTTATTTTTTATTTCTTCTGTCAAAAGTGACACCGCAGCCTGCGAAATGGCACAGCCGTGTCCTTGGTGCCCAACATCAATCACATTTCCCTCTTCGTCAAACTGTATCATGATTTCAATTTCATCGCCACAACTTGGATTGAATTCTTTGTGTTTGTGGGTTGCCTCAGGAACCACTTTTTTGTTGAGCGGATTTCGATAGAGGTCCAGGATGATTTCTTTGTACAGGGGGTCAAGGTCACTCACACTATTTCATTTTTAAAAATGCAGTTGTTATATTTTTCATATAAAAGCCATATAAACTCATTGCCGTTGCCACCGCTACTGGAAAAAGAAAATAGACGAAAGTTTCTGAAAAATAAAAGTTAAACAAAAGACCGAGCAAAGCAAAAAGAGCTCCTACGAATTTTTGTCCTTTTTGTTTTAAAATTTTTTGACTACTCCACGCACCCAAAAATCCACCCAAGGATAATCCCACAAGAGAAAGGAAAAATCCATTTGCTTCATAACCCACAAGCCCACCAATGCGAAGTGACAATGCACTAAATTGGGTAAGAAGCATTCCTCCGGTGAGCCCCGCGAACAATCCGATTGTTGAGGTTACGACCGTCCAAATGATTGTATAAATTATATGTTTCATAAAAATATATTTTTTATTTTTTGAATTCCTTCAATAACTTTTATAACTTCTTGTTCTGTTGTATACACCCCAACCGAAACTCGCACCGTACCCGAAAGTCCAAGCAGTTTCATGAGTGGCATGCAGCAGTGGTGACCAACTCGCACAGCAATGTTGTCACGATTCAAAATTTCTGCTACGTCGTGTGGGTGAACGCCATCAAGAGTAAACGAAATAACTCCAATTCTTTTTTCTGATTTTGTTAGACCAATAATTTTTATTCCTTCAATTTTTTGTAACTCCAAAAGAAATTTTTGTGTAAGATTTTTTTCATGTTCGACTATTTTTTCAAAGCCTATTGAATTGATAAAATCTACCGCAGCACCAAGTCCAATCGCACCAGCAATATTTGGTGTTCCCCCTTCAAAACGCTCAGGAATATCTGCCCAGGTTGAATTTTCATAGGTGACTTCACGAATCATGTCACCGCCATAAAAATATGGCTCGAGCGTTGCGAGTTTTTCTTTTTTTCCGTGCAGTACACCAATGCCCGTTGGGCCATACATTTTGTGTCCAGAAAAAACCAAAAAATCAAAATCAAGTTCTTTCACGTCAATTGGCATGTGTGCAACGGCCTGAGCAGCATCAACCACTGTTGTTGCACCAACATTTTTTGCGAGTTCAATAATTTCTTTTGCAGGAGTAAGAGTTCCGAGTGCATTTGACACAAGTGCAAACGAAACAATTTTTGTATTTTCATCAATCAATTTTTTTGCAGATTCAATACTCACTTCAAAATTTTCTACTTTGATAAATCGAAGCTCCACTCCTTTTTCTTTTGCCACCATTTGCCATGGCACCAAATTTGCATGGTGTTCTAATTGAGTGAGAACAATGTTGTCCCCTTTTTTTAAATTTTTACCGAGTGAGGAGGCCAAAAAATTGAGTCCATGCGTCGTGCCAGAAGTAAAAACAATTTCATTTTTTTCTGCGCCAATAAAATTTGCAATTTTTTTTCGGGCTTCTTCATATTTTTCGGTTGCAGTAGCACTGAGGTCATACAGACCCCGATGAATGTTGGAACGATACTGCATGTAGTATTCATTCATCGCATCCAAAACAACTTGTGGTGTTTGTGTTGACGCAGCACTATCAAGATAGACCAGATCTACGTGGTTCAAAAAAATGGGAAATTGTGACTTTATGTTTTTCATAGAAAGTAATTACCCCACCGCCCCATCCATTTCAAGTTCAATGAGTTTAGAGAGCTCAATGGCATATTCAAGCGGCAACGCCTTCACAATCGGTTCCACAAATCCAGACACAATCAACTGCATTGCCTGCTCTGCACTCATGCCACGACTCATGAGATAAAATAATTGTTCGTCACCAATTTTTCCAATACGCGCTTCGTGTGCCACAGACACATCGTTGGTATCAATTTTCAAAGCAGGATACGTATCGGCTTTTGAACCTTCATCAAGAAGCAAAGCATCGCAGCTCATGGATGCAGTCGACTGGACTGCATTTTTTGTTACTTTAATGAGTCCGCGGAATCCGGCAATACCACCACCGACCGAAATAGAACGTGAACGAATAATTGACGATGTGTTTGGTGCCACATGAATGGCTTTGGCACCAGTGTCTTGGTGTTGACCTGGACCAGCGAATGCAATTCCGAGCGAATCAGAATGTGCTCCTCGGCCACGCAAAATTGAACATGGATAAAGCATGGTGACGCCACTTCCCATATTTCCCGAAACCCATTCAATACTTGCATCTTGGTCAACGAGCGCACGCTTCGTATTGAGGTTATATGTATTCTTGGACCAATTTTCAATCGAAAAATATTTTACTTTGGCATTTTTGTGAACAAAAATTTCTACGCATCCCGCGTGCAAAGAATTTGTAGTATAACGTGGAGCACTGCAGCCTTCGATATATTCGAGTTCACTTCCTTCGTCTGCAATAATAAGCGTATGTTCAAACTGTCCCCCACTTTCTGCGTTCATGCGAAAATATGCTTGCAAAGGCAAACCAACTTTCACATTTTTTGGAACATAAATAAATGTTCCCCCACTCCACACAGCGCCGTGCAGCATCACAAATTTGTGATCATTGATCGGCACGCAGCTCGTCATAAAATATTTTTGCACGAGCTCTGGATATTTTTGCACCGCCACATCCATGTTTTCAAAAATAACACCTTTTGCTTTCAGATCTTCTTTGATGTTGTGATACACCACGTCACTATCATATTGCGCCCCCACGCCAGCGAGTGCTTTTTTTTCGGCCTCAGGAATTCCAAGTTTTTCAAAAGTTTTTTTAATGTCTTCTGGCACGTCTTCCCATTTTTTTTCTTCTTGCGCGTTTGGACGAATAAAATAAATAATTTCGTCTAAATTTAACTTTGATAAATCTGGTCCCCATGTTGGCACAGGAGTTTCTTCGTAATACCCAAAAGCCTTGAGACGCTTTTCGAGCATCCACGCTGGTTCATTTTTTTGTTTACTGATTTCCAAAATCACCTCGCGTGAAACACCTGGTTTGGCTTTGTAGACGGATCGATCGGTGTTGGCGTCGTCGTAGAGAGATCGATCGAGCGTGATTTGTGCTTTTTTGGGCTTCATACAATACTTGACTTTTTTATAATTTGAAACTAAAGTAGTGCCGGAGGTATCACATGATTTTGTGTCAATGTTCTGGCAATTGCGGCCATCTTACTCAGTCATCATGGCCCGTGGATCTGTTCCTGTTCTTCAAACCGAAATCCCGCAGGGGTCTCGAGGAAGAACACCAGAAATACCACAGCAAGCTCAGCGAGGATCGCGCCTGTGCAGGGACGCTCCTCCTGTCCATCATGACGGACAAGCCCTTCGCGGCGAACCGACCCGGCGCGTGGATCTGATCCACCGCTGCCCCACAAACACCCCTCAGTGTCCCGCCTCGCTTTTCTAACATTTAGAAAGTCGAGGTGGAGAACCCACTGAGTGGTGTTTTTTATTTCAACAAACGAAATTCTTTCACAATTGTTGACAAATATTTCAACACAGTATCAATATCTTTTTTCGTCGTATCTTTTCCAAGCGTAAAACGCAAACTTGCTTCTGCTCTTTGTTTGGAATATCCACAAGCAGTCAACACATGGGACGGCTCATTTGATTCAGTCGAACATGCAGAACCCGTGGAACACAAAATTCCATACGAATCGAGATAAAACATGAGTGCTTCGGCTTCAATATTTTTGAAAGAAAGATTTATGTTGTTTGGCAAACGAATCATTTGTTCTTTTTCTTTTTTGTATTTTTTTGAATTTGAAACAATACTTGGACCATTGAGTTCAACCTGCGGAATCATTTTTAAAATATTGGTAATAAAATAATCTCGCAGTTCCACCAGTCGTTTATTTTCTTTTTCTTTTTTTTCTTGCACCAGTTCAAGAGCCTTCACAAATCCAACAATGCCAGACACATTTTCTGTCCCTGCGCGCATTCCAAATTCTTGTCTGCCACCAAACATGAGTGAACCAAGTTTCACCCCGCGTCGTTTGTACAAAACACCAACACCTTTTGGTCCATAGATTTTACTGCCATTCAAAGTAAGCAAATCCACATGCAATTTTTCAACCGAAAGCTCCAGCGCTCCTGCTGCCTGACAGGCATCGGTATGAAAATATGGGTACGCAGTTTTATTTTCTTTTCTCCACTTCACAATTTCGCGGCCAATATCTGCAATCGGTTCAATGGTTCCAATTTCATTATTGGCATACATCACCGAAACCAAAACCGTCTCTTTTTTCAAAGCTTTTTTCACTTGATCAACCGAAACAAAACCATATTCATCCACATCAAGGTATGTCACTTCAAATCCTTGTTTTTCCAGTTCTTCCACAGCGCGAAGCACACTGTCATGTTCAATTTTCGTTGTAATAACATGTCCACGTTTTACTTTTTGTGCCACTCCAAAAATCGCCATATTGTTTGACTCAGTTCCACCACTCGTGAACACAATCGTATCTGGCTGTGTAAACAAAATTTCCGCCACAGTTCTCCGTGCTGCTTCAACCGCCTTTTTTGCCTTCACTCCAAGTGAATACAAAGAAGACGGATTTGCAAAATCCGTTGAAAAATATGGTTTCATAGCACGCAACACTCGTTCGTGAAGAGGTGTCGCAGCAGCATGATCCAAATATATTGTTTTTATTTTTTTTGGTTTTGGCGGAAACATACTATATGGTTATAATTTTATCTCCATACACATATTCAATATTTGTATTTTGCCATTTTTTTACTGGGACATCTGGGTAGGTGTGACCATGAAATAAATATTGAGGTTCTTGGACAGTAATATAATCTAATAAACCTTTATAACCAGTATGCGCAATATCAGTCGTATCATCATTAATACCATACGGTGGACAATGCACGAGCATCACGTCAACACGAGGAAAATTTTCAAGCATCGCACTTGCCTCTTCTTGTGTATACATCTTGGCATATTTTGATTCTTTGTATCGCACGCAGCCTTCAAACCCACCAAACGTGAGTCCACCAAAAGAAAAAGTTTGCAAATGCATGTTTTGAATTCCTAAATCAGGAAAATAATTTCCAGAACAGTGATTTCCATACACACCAATTTTAGGAATATCATTCACTTGATCAAGTTCACGAATTTGAGAATATTCCAAATCCCCAAGGGTCACAATAAGATCAATTTTATTATCACGCAAAGTTTTCAAAATACTTTGACGTGGAGGTTGATCAGCAATGGCAAGAATTTTCATAGAGATAAATAAAAAAATGTGAAATTACCTCGTTTTCATTTTGAATATATTTTCTTTTGTCGAGCGAGGACTTAGCGAATACATGAAGGTCCCCAGAGTCCCGTCAGGGCGAAGGGACCTTCATGAGAGCGATCCCGCAGCCGACAAAAGAAAATATATTCAAAATGAAAACACATTGTAAAATAATTCAACAAAACTACACCATACTCTGCAAAGAATACCCCTCAAGCAAAGAAATAATATCCACCTGCACCTTTTGCAAAGAATTTTTAGATAAACAATTTTGCGTAATTGGACACTCATGCGCCACTTTCATGCACGCAGCAATTTGGTACTCCCCTTCAATCGCCTCAACAATATTTTTGAGTGACACAGCAGATGGTTCCACATTCAATCGGTAGCCCCCAAATGCCCCTTTGCTCGACTCAATAAACCCAGCCGCTCGCAAACTGCGCACAATCTTTTGCAAAAAAAGAAACGATATGTTACGCTTCTTGCTGAATTCTTTGACACTCAAAAATTCACCTGCTGGCTGGTGAGCCAAGGCAATCAGAAACTGAGTGGCATAATCAACTTGTTTACTAATAAAAACCATGGTACAATCTAATTCATACTTTTGGAGTATGATATATCTTTTGCCTCATTTTGTCAAGCTATGGAAGTCAATGCTTTTACGCTCAAATTAGATAAAAAAATCGCCCTTACCCACGATGTTTTGGAGCTTCACTTCTCTAAACCAAACGAACTCAGCTTCAAAGCCGGACAGTTTTTGCAATTTCAGGTGCCAGACGCAGAAAAAATGCTCCTCAGATCCTACTCGATTGCCTCTACACCCACAGATACAACCCTCGAATTTTGCATTAAAATCCTCCCCGGAGGAAAAGCCTCTACCCTTTTTGCCAATGCCATTGAAGGTGACGAGTTTCAAGTACGAGGCCCCCGAGGACTGTTTGTAAATACCGAAGATGCTCCCCTGTACTGCATTGCTACAGGCGCGGGCATTGCACCGGTCATGGGCATTATTCAAGATGAACTCAAAAACAAAAAAAATAACAACGAAATAAAATTACTTTTTGGAGTACGTGACGAACAAGATATGTTTTGGCAACACCGTTTTGCCGAACTTAAACAAAATTTCCCCAACTTCGATTACTCACTCACACTCTCACAACCCAAACTTGATGGTAATTGGAATGGCCTGCGTGGACGCGTAACAGATCACATACCAACCAACCTTTTAACCCACCGATTCTTTTTGTGCGGCAGTCCACAAATGGTCAAAGACGTACGAGACCTCCTCATCAAAAATGGAGTCGAAGCCAAACAAATACACTTTGAAGTATTTTAAACATCAACAAAAAAAGTCCTGATCACAGGACTTTTTTAAATCTCTTTGATTGTACTAAAACGGCAACGTCAAATTAATACCACTCGCTCCCGCACCCTCTTCACTCTTCACCGGCATTTCAAAATTCACAGGAAACGGCATAATTTCGCCAGTCAATGTTGGATAGTACAACATTTTATTTTTGAGTCCATACAAATACAAATCTTTGGTAATACGCACATCTTGTTCACAGTACTGTTTGATCAAATCCAATTTTCCCTCTTTGAACCACTCCATGGCTTGCAACCCATCAGCACTTTTTTCAAGCTGCAACGTTGCTTTGACCAAGTCATTGAGTTTAAAACGTTTCCCTGTGGATTCTTTTACTACTTTGAGCAAATCAAGGTGTGGAATTTTGGTAAGATCCCCTGAATAGTATCGATCAAGAATCGGTACATCAAAGTGCGCACTGTTATAACCAATAATTCGGTCACATCGTTCAAAGAGTGGCCACAAATTGTTGAGTTCGTGTTCTTCAAATGAACTGGTGGTGTCATTTTCAAATTGATAAATCGATACTACCGTCACTTTCATGGTCGACAAATCATTAATATCCCCAATAGTCTCAATATCAAAAACAATTTCTTTATTCATACATTAAAGTAAAAAATAACAGGCAGTCGATATTGTATCACAGAAGTAAAATTGTACAAGTGTGCCTTACAAAAAAAGTGACTTACACAGAGTCACTTTTTTTGAGTCGAATATTGGGTTCACTATTGTATTCAGGTAAAACCAAACCTTGATGCTCTAATAAAAGCGGAATCAATTTTTGAATGTCCAATACTTGTTGAGGAGAAATTGCCAAAACAGGTATTTTTTGAGTCAAACTCCAAGCATTGGCCAGCACTGTCCCAGCACGAGTAGTACTAAAGGTTCCGAGTCCAACCACAACCATGATCCCCTCAATATCTTGTTTCAAAACACACTGTTCTTGCAAAAAAGCATCGACGGCATCCAAAAGACTTGCATATTCTTTTTGCTGATTTTCTTTTTTTTGATCAGCATCAAAAAGAATAACGTCAAAGTGATTTCTATCTTGTGAAGCAATACAGAGGTACATACTAAACTCCAATAGTATTTATAACCTTAATATGCTCACATTCAAAAATACTAAACAAAAATTTATCCATAATCTGCCGTCGGTCGTGAAATTCTTGTTCGGTCATAAAAGTAAATCGAAGTGCAGTACCATGAGCCTTTTCGTAGTCATCGATCAAATTCATAATAGTACGTTCTTTTAAATTACCTACAATCAATATATCAGTCGGAGCACGCTTGTCACTGGTAAAGGAACCCGAAAGTACAAACAATGCAATGTCTCCACCTTTTTTTTGAACATCTCCAAAAAAAGTTTGATCTTCAAGAACTTTTGCCTTTACCAAAAGAGATTGAATTTCTGGATACAAAAGTGAAGTACGATTAAGTCGGTAGTACTTCTTGAGACCAGCACTTGGGTCACGACTTGTATTTGGTTGCGTATCGGTCTCTTCTACCAGTCCAGCAGCAACCAAAAGTTCAAGTTCTCGTCTGACCGCATTGATTTGTACATCAATAATTCTGGTAAGTTCACGTACAAAAAAGGCTTTGTCCTGGTCACGAAAAAAAAGCCGCAAGAGTTTGAGGCGAGTTTTTGAGCCAAAAAGGTGTTCAAGCATAGCAAATATTGCCAAAAACAGATATTTTATAGTATACTTTATGTACTCAGTACTGTCAAAATCTTTATGAAAAGCCACCTTGAACTCAAGGAATTTTTTGTTGAAGGCCATGAACATGATACCTCTCATGTTATTTTGAATATAACAGAACCTTCCAATGATGATACGACCAAAGGTCATTTTTTTGCGTTAGCCGAAGTTAAAAATGGTTCGAGAGATGAAATCATTGAACTTGAAAAAATATTTGATGATCTCGAAAAGAGCTACTACAATACCCAAAACACCACAGAAAAAAATTCACTCGAACTCAGCCTTGAATTTATCAATAGAAGAGCCCAAGAAGTAATGGGAAATTCTGAAGCCGAAGTAGACTGTATAGTAGGAGTCCTTGAAAATTTTCACTTAATTTTTTCTACACACGGATCTCCACGTGGAATTTTATTTTATACCAAAAACGGAACTCTTGAGCATATTTCTATTGTAGATACCGAAGAACATCCAAAACACTTTTTTTCTTCACTTACCGAGGGCGATTTACACCCAGGAGACACCCTCCTTATAGCAACTCCCCAAAGTACAGAATTTTTTTCTCCAGAACGACTTGAAAAACTTATTCTTACCCGTTCTACCGAAGAAAGTGCCGAACATATTCAAAAAGTACTCAAACAGTTACGCAGTGGTCTATCATACGGCGGAGTAATTTTTCACAGTACGGCCAAACAACCCGAGGCACCTGTAGTGAAAAAAAACAAACCTGATCAGGGTTCAGTTGCATCAATCGACTCACTTCTCAAAAAAGAAAAAAACACCGCGGCAACACTTTCACCCCCACTCTTTCATGAAACTCGTGAAAAAGTAAAATCATTTTTTGAGAGTGAAGAACAAGAAAACCATGAAAGACCTGAATCAACTGCACATGAGACCTCACATCATAAAGATACTCCCATACAAAAAGACACACCAAGTGATCAACCTTTGAAAAATCAACCAAAAACAGATATCATCCTTTCTTTTGGAAAAATATTAGTTTTGGGTATAAAGGGAATCTTGTTCTTTTTTATAGCGATTTTTCAATTTTTCAAAAGTATCTTTTACGGAATCTTTTTGCTTATCACAAACCGTCATGGTGGTCGAGAGCATGTACTCCGAAATATTCGACTTTCACTGCAAAGTAAAAAAGAATATATACGACATCTTCCACTTCTGAGCAAAATTCTTCTCTCTGTCGTGGTACTTTCTTTTTGCGTATTTTTGGGGAGTGTTTCATATTTGAAAATGCACAAACTTCAAACAGCCCAAAATGAACAAAAAAATAACCTTCTTACTGCAATTGAAGACAAAAAAAATGCAGCCGAAGCAAGTTTACTCTACAATGATACTGATCGGGCTCTTTCACTTATTGGTGAGGCACAAACATATATTGCGGAGCTCCCTCAAAAAACAGAAGAAGAAAAACAAAAAGTAGAAGCACTCCAAAAAGAAATTTCAGAAACTTTGAGTAAACTTCAAAAAACAACGGTCGTAAACAGCGAACTCTTGGCTGACTTGAGTACCAAAAATCCAGGCGCAAATGTAAATAAAATGATAAAACTCAATAATGCTCTCATCATAAATGGTGTCAACGATAACAATTTGTATACCGTCGCATTGGATACCAAAGAAATTACGGTTCAACTTCATGATACGATTGCAGCACTCGGAGTTTCTACCGCTCCCAAAGAACTTGATAAAATTGTTTTTGTTTCAGGAGAAAACGCTCTTGCAGAATTTGATACCAAAACAAAATCCTTGATTCAAAAAAATATTGCCTTCCCTGTTCCCTCTGGAAAGCTCATTTCACTTGCCATGTACAATAGAAAACTCTATACACTCGACGTGACCAATAATCAAATTTTTAAACACTCAGAAACACTTACGGGATATGACAAGGGTCTCGCGTGGATAACAGAACCAAGTTTTGATATAAAAAATGCTGTTTCACTGGCTATTGACGGAGATATGTTCGTGCTCAAATCAGATGGAAGCATACTCAAATTTACATCAGGAAAACTTGTACCCTTTGTTCTATCTGCAATACTTCCCCCTTTGACAAACCCAAATCTTTTATGGACATCCTCTGATGCAACCCACATATATATTTTGGAAACAACCCAAAAACGTATTATCCTCACTGACAAAAATGGAAAATTTGAAAAACAATTTACCTCACCTGAATGGATAGCTCCAAGTAGCTTTGTAGTAGACGAAAAAGCAAAAAAAATATACGTGCTTGATGGGACAAAAGTATATACATTTGGAATGTAAAAATTTTAACAAAAATAAAAAATCCCTCGACTTTCATCGGGGGATTTTTTGTTGAAGAGTTGTAAAATTATTTCAAAGTAACTTTTCCACCAGCTTCTTCAATTTTTGCTTTCATTGCGTCTGCTTCTTCTTTTTTCACACCTTCTTTTACCATTTTTGGAGCACTGTCAACGAGAGCTTTTGCATCAGCAAGACCAAGACCTGTCAATTCCTTGATAGCTTTGATCACGTTGATTTTGTTTGCGCCAGCGTCTGTGAGTTCAACATTGAATTCTGTTTTTTCTTCTGCAGCAGGTGCAGCAGCTCCAGCTGGAGCAGCCATCATCATTGCAGGAGCAGCAGCTGATACTCCGAATTTGTCTTCAAGAACTTTTACAAGTTCTGAAAGATCGAGAACAGACATCTTTTCGATTTCTGATACGAGTGCTTGAAATTTAGCAGGCACTTCTACTTTATTTTCTTCTGACATATGTATAGATATAAATAATTATTATTAGGCTTTTTGTTCTTTAATTGCATCAAGCACGGTAACAAGACCACGAAGGTTGCCAGCCAAAACATTGACAAAGCCAGAGACTGGAGCGTTGAGAGTTCCAACGAGCTGTCCAAGGAGTTGCTGTTTGGTAGGAAGTGAAGCAAGAGCTTTTACTTTGCCTCCGTCAATGAAGTTTCCTTCAAGGAGTCCACCGTAAAGCTTTACGGCTTCGTGTTTTTTGGCATATTCAGCGAGTACACGAGCTGGAGCGACTTCGTCTCCTTGGCCAAAGGCCACGGAAACTGATCCTTCAAAACTGGTAACATCACCGG
This sequence comes from uncultured Gammaproteobacteria bacterium, assembly GCA_964566225.1. Lineage (GTDB taxonomy): Bacteria > Patescibacteriota > Patescibacteriia > Magasanikbacterales > UBA922 > CAYTKU01. The sequence continues at coordinate 15,555 of CAZMHV010000001.1, read as the reverse complement.
CAATGCCTGCTTGTTCAATAGCTTTTTGAACCAAAGTCTTTTTACTTGCCATGTACAAAACGTTTTCGTCTTTACAAAGCTTTCGAAGTTCTTCGGATTCTTTTACCTTGAGACCTTGGAAGTTGGCAAATACAACAGATTTTGCTGATTTGAATTGACTTACCAAAGTTTCAATGGTTTGTTCTTTTTGAACTTGGGATTTTGCCATAATTTGGGTTTAATATTTTTGTCTTGTAGTGACTCAAAAAGTCAATTTGAGACAAAAAAAACTGTGGTTCTACCACAGACTAAAGCGTACAATCGACCGTACCCGAAAATATTCGGATGCTTGTACCTCGGTAGCGTATTTAACCCGGATGGATATCTGGGAGCTACTGTCTATGGTTTATGCTCGATATAATATACTATTTTGATTGGGTTGTCAAGGGAAGCGAATGGTACCGGCGGCTGGGCTTCTGTTGGGTGGTCCACCCGCTAGAAGCACCGAGCCGCCGGTACGAGATCAGCCCTGGATAGGCTGAACGTTGACGGCGAGCGGTTGCCCGCTACTTCGATCGATGGTGAAGGTCACTCTCCTCACCTCCGACGACACGCCAGGAGGAAAGCCCGGCAACTTGTCGGCGCGGAGCGCCTTCTTCTTGTCCGTCACCCCCTCAGGGAAAACGGCCATACCTACAATGCCCGGGGCAAGCCCCAGGCGACCGCGCATCATCACGTTGTATACCCCCCCCCTGTGGTGACGAAACCCACTGGCTCCGTCAACTGTGATGTGATATTCGCTGTCCACTCGGAACTACGAAGACATCAGTATACAAAATCAAACCTCCCCTGTCAATTTATTGGCTGTGGAAAAACAAAAAAATGCCTTTGGGGCACTTTTGGGTGTTTCAAAAAAATGGGACCAGGGCTGTCGGCGACTCTGTACAGGGGGCGGAGTTGAATCCGCGCCTTGTAACGGTGAGCCGCCGACAGTGGTCAAGCGAACAAGCCGGCGAACGCGCCGCTCGTCGTCCCAGCCCGCACCTCGAAGGCGCAGGGGGGTCGAACCACGGTGCTCGGGATACGGAGTCCCGGCAACTGGTTGGAGAGGTTGGGCAGATGCTGGCTGCCCGGTGGTGTGGGGATCTCCTCCACACCGGTGTTGGCGGCCGCGTCCCCTTGAGGACTGGCCCGGGTGATGGGGTCTTCTGCTCCGCCGGTCTCTGCGAGCACTCTCAGAAATTCAGCATAAGGCATACGCTCCATGCACTACTACTCCCACGACTGTCCAATTGACCTTCGCCATCAGGAACGATGACGAAGGTATGAGTATACTGCAAAAAATTCACTCCGTCAACCTTTTTGGCTGTGGAAAAACAAAAAAATCTCCACAGTGTGAAGATTTTTTTCTGGTGACAAGGGGGAGATTCGAACTCCCGACCTGAGGGTTATGAATCCTCCGCTCTCACCGACTGAGCTACCTTGCCATACAATGAAGAGAAGTATATACCAAGATGAAAAAATTTTCAAGAGCAAAACTGTGCATGCTCTTGACAAAATGTCTAAAATAGGGTATATTCAATCGTTATTTTATCTTTTCTGAAATGGATTTTTTTGCACGCTTAATTTTTAAGCCTGCATCGAGTCCACTTCCCTACGAGAGAGAAAAAAATGAAGAAGCTCATCTTGGCGTTTTCTCTGGTCGCCGCCGTTGCCATTGGGGCGCGGTTTGTGTTCACTTCTGAGCACAAGGTGGTGGCCTCGACCACACAGAACCAGCCCACAGCAGTGGCGCCTGCCTCTTCGCCGGCCTCGGCCGGCATGGTCATGCGCCGAATCCTGCGTATGACTGAAGAGAACAAGCAACAGCTCATCGAGCAGCTGCAGAAGAAGACCGGGCAACGGTTCACCGTGGCTCCGGACCCCACCTACGACGTGGGCGCCCGCAATCTCACGTTGGGATTGCAGTTGCTCGCAGAGAATCTTCCGAACCTGAACGGCTTCGAGCAGTTGCCGAAGAACGTGCAGATGGTATCCCGGTTCACTCGAGAACAGATGAACCCAGGTATCCCCGACGCCTCACGCCCTCAGCGGGTGGACATTGGGGAAGCGGCCTCCCACAAGGGTACGCCGCCGACCAAGTTCGGCTACTACACGCCGTTCGATCCGGCAAGTCCGACGGTTGACGCCGTGATCTGGCACGACTACACGTACTTCGTGTCGCCGGATCTGTTCATGGTGCTCTGGGCCCATGAGCTGGACCACGTGCTCCTTACCCGCAAGCTGATGCGGGAACAGGGTCTCACGAACCAGCAGATGGAGCAGCGACTCCTCAACGACCCCGAGCTCATGTTCAAGATCGAGCAAACGGGTTGGGTGAGTTCGCTCACGCTCTACGGTTTTCTCGCCCAGGGAGGGTACTTCGAGACCACTCAGCCTCGCCCCCTCATCGACCTCGTGATCTTCGACCTGTTCACACAGGCGACCGAGGCATACAACGCTGGTGACCAGGAATGGGACAACTTCATTCGTTCTCACCTGCACAACAGCCGCGGCCAAGAGTAGTCACACTCTGGTCGCAAACCACGCTGCAATGGCGTGCAAGGAGGAGCCCAGGGGCAAGTCTTGATGACAAGCCCCTGCAGACTCCTTGAAAGTTGAAAAATTCAACTCTCGAGGAGTATCATCAATACATTTTATTGATGGTAAAATATCTTTGAATAAAAACAGCCGATCAAAAGCTGTTTTTTATTTTTTATTTAAAAATAATGAAATACACCCAAATTTATGATATACTATACGCTATGTTACCCTCAAAATCTCATCACCTTGACCAAATGCTTACCCCCCACTCCATAGCAGTGGTGGGGGCATCGCATGACCAAAAAAAAATTGGGGGTATTCTCTTGTCAAATATTGTATCAGGTGGATTTGAAGGAAAAATTTATCCAGTGAACCCGGCTGGTGGACATATTCAAAAACTTCGCGCGTACAAAAGTTATCAACTAATTCCAAAAATCCCAGACCTGGCAATTGTTGCCGTGCCTGCGGTGGTGGTGCCAGATGTGCTGCGTGAAATTGGTCAAAAGGGAACCAAAAATGTGATTGTCCTCAGCGCTGGATTCAAAGAAATTGGTGCACAGGGCATGGCAGCAGAACAAGAACTCATAACCATTGCCAAGCAGTATAACCTGTCTATTATTGGTCCAAATTGTTTGGGAATTCTCAATGCTCCAGGCAAACTCAATGCTACGTTTGGTGAGGCATCACTTATCCCTGGCAATCTTCGTTTTATTTCACAATCTGGTGCCATTGCAACCAGTTTTTTTGATTGGGCTGGTAAGGCAGGACTCGGATTTGATCAATTTATCACCCTTGGCAATAAATCTGTTGTCAATGAAAATGATATTTTGGAACATTGGCAATCCATTGCACTGCCTACCCAAAAAGAAATTTCCCAAAGAATAAAAAATGGACTCTCGCCCTACTCCCCCATTGGATTATACCTGGAATCAATTGTTGATGGGCAAAAATTTTTGGAGCATGTCAAAAAAATGTGTCAGCATCAGCCACTGTTTATTTTGAAACCAGGAAAATCAAGTGACGCACAAAAAGCCATGATGTCACATACTGGTTCGATTGCAGGCAATGATGCAGTACTTGATGCGGCGTTGCACGAGGCCGGAGTGATTCGTTGTCATGGCATGGAAGATTTATTTGACCTCTCCAAAGCCTTTGCCTGGGAAAAAGCCCCTCGCACAAATCGTGTGGCGGTTATTTCGAATGCAGGTGGACCAGGTGTGCTCAGTGCTGACCTCATTGCCGAAGCTGGACTCAAAATAGCTCCACTCACACCAAAGACACATGCAACGTTGCAAGCAAATTTACCTGTGGCAGCCAACATCAATGACCCAATTGATGTACTTGGTGACGCTCTGGCCGACAGATATGCTACTGCCATTCATGCGGTCCTCGCAGATAAAAATGTTGATGCTCTCGTAGTGCTGCTCACTCCACAAATGACCACACAAATTTCCGAGACTGCAAAAATTATTTCTACTGCGTCTGCCAAATATGGCAAGCCAATTGTTACTGCGTTTATTGGAGGCTCGCAAGTGGCCAAAGGTGAAACTATTTTGCATGCACACAAAATCCCCTGCTTTCGATACCCTGACAGAGCGATTTGGGTGCTCGGACAAATGTGGAAATGGGAACAATCAAGACGAGACAACAAATTGCTTGGTTCTGCTCCATTGCACAAAACATTAACTCGTCCTGCACAAAAATTATTACAGGCTTTGGTTGACAAACAATCAACCATACTCACTCCCCTCCAAGCCGATCGACTTCTCGATGCAGCAAATATTTCGACACCAATTTCCATGCCAGTCGCCACACTCGGACACGCAGAAAAATTTTTTTTGCGTCACAAAAAAATAGCACTCAAAATTTCTTCGAATGCCCTGCTGCACAAAACAGAGTTGCATGGAGTGATTGTCAAAATTGACACCATCCAAAAACTTCATGATGCATGGAAAAAAATTTCTGTAACTCTCAAAAAAATAAAACGCACAGACCCACTGGCAGAGATAATGGCGCAAACACATATTGCGCACGGTGTGGAATTAATCGTGGGAGTGACGACTGACGCCAACTTTGGCAAAGTACTTTTGTTTGGTGCTGGTGGAATTATGGTTGAACTTTTGAACGACCGAAATCTGCACACACTCCCCATGAATGAAAAACACATTGACCAAGTGATTGCCAAGTCAAAAATAAATAAACTACTCATAGGATACCGAGGCAGTAAACCACTGGCGCGCAAAAAATTAATTAAAACTATTAGCCAACTGATTTGTTTGGCACAAGCAGAGCAGATACAAGATATTGAAATCAATCCACTGATTGTGACAGAAAGAGATGTATTTGCTGTGGATGGGAAAGTGGTGCTGAAAAGTTAATTGAAAAATTGAAAAAATTGTGAAAAACAAAAACCGTCCCAACCTCCGCATGATGTATCGAAAGATTCAATAGATCATGCTGTTGCGGGACGGTTTTTTGCCATCAGTGCATCAGCGGATTTTCGCCGGGGCTGGATGATGAATCCACCTGGACAACGATGTTCAGCGCGCGGCGTGCGCCGCCAGGATCTGCGCCACACAGCAAGTGAGGTTCTTCACCGCCGAGAGGTGCAGGTACTCGTTGGGCCCGTGCGCGCCCGCGTCGTTGCCGAGCAGGCCGGTGACCACGAACTGCGCCTCCGGGAACATGTCCCCGAGCATCTTGATGAACGGGATGCTCCCGCCCTCGCCGATGGACTCGAAGTCGTTGCCGAAGAAGGCGGTGGACGCCTCGGTCAGCACAGACTTGAGCCAGGGCGCGAGAGAAGGCGCATTCCAACCCCACGAGCCGTGATCGGGAGTGTAGGTGACCGACGCACCGTAGGAGTTGTCATCACCGTTCAGCTCGATGCGCTCCTTGATGATGGTCCCCGCCTTCTCCGGATCGACGCCTGGAGGGAGACGACACGACAGCTTGAGGCTGAGGCTGGGGAGCATCACGTTGCCGGCGCCCATGATTGCCGGGAGTCCTTCGGCCGCGACGATGGTCATGCCGGGACGCCAGGTCTGACTGAGCAGGGACTGGACGAGATCGGCCTCCTTGGGCCTGGTCTCCCCACACCACGGGAAGTGCCGCAACTCATCGCCGATGAGATTCCCCGTCCGCATGGCCTCGTCGATGCGATCATCGGGGATCTCCACGTAGAGCTCACTGATGTTGACCCTCCCCAGCAGGTAGACCCGGCCGAGCACCTCCGGCAGCACGTCGAGGAAGGCCGACGGGACGATGCCCGTCGCCTTGCCCGAGTGCACGCCGTCCCTGAGGACGTCGATGCGCAGCACGCCCGAGGTGAGACCGCGCAGCGAAGTGGTGTTCCAGAGCCGGTTGTAGTCCCCGGCGTTGGAGTCGAGGCACACCACCAGGCTCACGTCGCCGATGCGATCCTTGAGCTTGTTGATGTACTGATCGAGACCGGGGCTGCCCGACTCCTCGGCGAACTCGATGATCACCACGCACCGGGCGTAGGGCACGCCTTGCTCCACCAGGGTGCTGATGGCTGTGAGCGCCGCGAAGATGGCGTAGCCGTCGTCCGCGCCACCGCGACCGTAGAGCTTGTCGCCCTCCAGCACCGGCGTGTACGGCCCGAGCCCCTCGCGCCACCCGTCCATGGGCGGCTGCTTGTCGCCGTGCCCGTAGAGGAGCACGGTGCCGGCGTCGGGGTGGGTACCCGGGATCTCCATGAAGATCAGGTCCTCGAAGCCCTCGATGCGCTCGAAGGAGAACTGCATGCCCGGGACGGTCTGCTCGTTGGCCCAGACCGAGAGGCACTGGACCGCTTCCCAGGTCCTGGGCGGACTGTGGTAGGTCGGAAAGCCCGGCGAGCAGTTGGGGATACGGATGTACCGCTTCATGCATTCGAGGATATCGCCATCCCACCGCCGTGCGACGTAGGCTTTCGCCTGACTTGGATCGAAACTCTTCAACTTTGTTTTCCTTTACGTTCGACAGGCTCATTCATGAGCCATCTGTTGCACACGAAATCCCGAACCATTCGGGTCTCGTAGTAAGCTGAACCTAGCATAATTTTTCTTATTTGTCAAGTTTGGGAATACAAAAAAATCTCTTTGGTAAGAGATTTTTTACGGTGTAGCACCAGTGGAATTATGGTTGAACTTTTGAACGACCGAAATCTGCACACACTCCCCATGAATGAAAAACACATTGACCAAGTGATTGCCAAGTCAAAAATAAATAAACTACTCATAGGATACCGAGGCAGTAAACCACTGGCGCGCAAAAAATTAATTAAAACTATTAGCCAACTGATTTGTTTGGCACAAGCAGAGCAGATACAAGATATTGAAATCAATCCACTGATTGTGACAGAAAGAGATGTATTTGCTGTGGATGGGAAAGTGGTGCTGAAAAGTTAATTGAAAAATTGAAAAAATTGTGAAAAACAAAAACCGTCCCAAGCCTCCCCATGATATATCGAGACTTCAATATATCATGGTGTTGCGGGACGGTTTTTATTCGTCAATGCTTCACCACCGAACCCCGGAGCCGTCGAAGGTGAATCTGGCGGACAACGATGTTCAGCGCGCGGCGTGCGCCGCCAGGATCTGCGCCACGCAGCCGGTGAGGTTCTTCAACGCCGAGAGGTGCAGGTACTCGTTGGGTCCGTGCGCGCCCGCGTCGTTGCCGAACAGGCCGGTGACCACGAACTGCGCCTCGGGGAACATCTTTCCGAGCATGTCGATGAACGGGATGCTCCCGCCCTCGTCGATGGACTCGAAGTCGTTGCCAAAGAAGGCGATGGACGCCTTGGTCAACACAGACTTGAGCCAGGGCGCGGGAGAAGGCGCGTTCCAGAGCTGGTTGTAGTCCGTGGCTTTGGAACCAAGGCACACCACCAGTCTCACGTCGCTGATGCGATCCTTGAGCTTGTTGATGTACTGTTCGAGACCGGGGCTGCCCGACTCCTCGGAGAACTTGATGATGACCACGTGCCGCGCATACGGCACCCCTTGATTGACGAGGGTGCTGATGGCCGTGAACATCGAGAAGAGGGCATAGTCGTCGTCCACCCCACCACGATGGTAGAGCTTGTGGCCGTCGATGACCCGCAAGCACGGCACCATCTTCTCGAAGGACCGCGGCTTGTGGCCGTGACCGTACAAGAGCACCGTGCCGGCCTCGGGCTTGGTGCCAGGGATCTCGACGAAAATCACCGGATCGAAACCCTCCAAGCACTCGATGGAGATCAGCACCTCCGGAATCTCGTGAATGGCCACCAAGTCCTTGAGGTATCCCAAGGGGTCCCAGAGCTTCTGCAGATCATCAACCACCGGAAAATCCGGCGAGTATCCGATGATCTGATTCACACATCCCAAGATTTCCTCACGCCACCGCCGGTCGATGTAGGCTTTCGCATCACTCAAATTGAACTGCTTCAACTTCGTTTCCCTTTACTTTGGAAAGGCTCATTTCAAGAGCCATATGTTGTACACGAAACGTCGGAAATCGACGTTCATAGTAAGCTGAACCTAGCATAATTTTTCTTATTTGTCAAGTTTGAAAATACAAAAAAATCTCTTTGGTAAGAGATTTTTTACGGTGTAGCACCAAGGGGAATGCTCACTCGGGACTTCGTCCCTCTTTGGGGAACCTTCGGGTTCCCCAATACCCCTCCTCAGGATGTGAAACCTATCGGTTTCACCCTTCCCTGGGTTCGATTCCCTAATGAAATAAAAAAGAATGAGACAAAAACCTCATTCTCTTTTTTAACATTTTCTCGTGTAGCACCAAGGGGAATCGAACCCCTATTCCCAGGATGAAAACCTGGTGTCCTGACCATTAGACGATGATGCCATAGAGACTTTGCTTTTCAAAGTCATTTATTTTTCGGTAGCCACAGTATAGCTGATTTTTAAAAATTCGTCAATATTTACTTATCCCACTTAGTTTCGATTTGGTTTGACCTGATAATAGTTCAAAATAAAGTCAGAAATTTGCTTAAAAACAGGCACTGCCGTACTTTCGGCATACTTTCTTTGGGGTTTTTCATATTTTACAATCATAACAAATTTTGGATCCCCTACTGGCGCAAAACCTACAAAAGAGTGAATAGTCTCATCTGTATACCCACCAGGACCTGGAATTTGTGCCGTACCTGTTTTGCCACCAATATAATACTCAGCCGTGTGCGCTGCTTTGGCATGACCAAGTTCTACTACATTGACCAGCATGCCCGAAAGCAAAGCTGCTGTTTTGGTGTTCAAGACCTGTCGAATTTCTTGAGGTTTGGTTTTTTGTACTTTGCCATCACTATACTCAAGTGTATCTACTATATAAGGTTTCATAAGATGTCCTCCATTGGCAATGGCTGCATACGCTGCCACCATTTGCAGTGGCGTTACTGTCAGCCCCTGCCCAAAAGAACCTGTGGCAGTATAACAATCGATAGACTGTTGCTTTTTATTTTTTGAAAGTGATTCAATGGTACCAGAAGACTCGGTATCCATTTCAATACCAGTTTTCACACCAAAACCAAACTGTTCTACATACTCACGAAATTTTTTGGTACCCAAGTGTTCTGCAATCCAAATCATTCCAGTATTGATAGAATCTTCAAGAACCCCACTCATATCAGTATCGTTGTATACTTTAAATTCGGCATTACGAATAGGTGTTTTACAAATATCTGCACGCACACCTGGATCATGAAATGGAGTATGAGGATTGATTAACCCCTCATTCAGCGCCGCAGCCATGGCAATCGGTTTAAAAATAGACCCTGGTTCATACGATGTAAAAATAGAAGTGTTGTTAAATACTTCGGCAGAATCAACTTTGGTATATTCATTTGGATTAAAATCGGGAATACTACACATGGCACGAATTGCCCCAGTCAACGGATCCATAATAATAAGTGAAGCACTTGATGCTTGGTACTCTACCAAACCTTCACGTAATTTTTTGCATGCTTCAAACTGGAGTGTTCGATCAATGGTAAGTGTAATGTTGGCACCATTTTGAGATTCTTGAAGCTTGAGACCAGACAAGGCAATAAGACGACCCCCCGCTGTTTTGGCTCCCTCTACAAAACCACTTTGACCCGAAAGCTCTTTTTGAAAGTATCCTTCTACCCCATATCGTCCAGTGTCCAAGCCCTTATCGTTTTTTCCAACAAACCCAACCACAGATGCAGCCAATTCCATTTCTGGATAAAAACGATATGGTTTACGAGTAAAGTGCAGTCCTGGAATATTTTTTTCTTTGAGCTGATTCATGGTTGTTTCATCAACTTTGTTTTCAATCGGTTCATATGGATCAGTACGCTTGCTCAGCTGCGTATATACTTTTTGTTTTTTTTCATCATTGTATGCAAAGAGTTCTGCCAAAAGTTTGGTAGTACTACTGGCGGACTCGTCATCTTTTATCTGACGGGTATCGGCAAACAAGGTAAAATAATCTCGGTTAATAGCCAAAGGATATTTTTCACCAGTACGAGTATCTTGCATAAAGATCTCACCACGTTTGGCCACGAGTTCTGACGAGACTTCTTGTGAACCGAGGGCAAGCTTTTTGTAGTACTCATGATCAAAAATCATGAGCATAGCCAAACGAATGATAATAATCAGTGCCAAAAGTAATACAAAAACACCAGCCAGAGTGTATCGGTTGCTTGAAGTAGCAGGTTTTCGCTCTTTGGGGAGAGAAATTTTGGGTGCTGATTTGGCTTTTAATTTTGAGGGAGAGTGAATCACAAACAAGAGTGCTAAACACTTTTTGTGTATAGTATAACATATTTGCTTTTGAACAGGAATTTGCCTATACTATGGGGGTGTTTTTTTATTGTTTTTTTATGAATCAACTGACTGCAATTATTGGCGCCCAATGGGGCGATGAAGGAAAAGGAAAAATTACAGATTTTTTTGCGGGTTCCACTGACTATGTGGTTCGCTTTCAAGGTGGAAATAACGCGGGGCACACCGTGGTAGCAAATGGCGAAACATACAAGTTGCATTTGATTCCATCGGGAGTATTGTTTCCACAGGCAGTATCGGTTATTGGCAATGGCACTGTGATTGATCCCAAAGTTTTGATTGAAGAAATTGAACGGCTGGAAGCGCGCGGACTCAAATTTAATTTAAAAATCAGTGAACGAGCGCATGTAATTATGCCCTACCATATTGCTATGGACGAAGCACTGTCGGGACACCAAGGCGTGCTGGGGGCTGGCAGTACCAAGCGTGGCATTGCTCCGGTGTGTGCAGACAAAGCCTACCGACATGGAATCCGCATGGGAGATTTGCTTGAGCCAGAATTTTTGAAAGAAAAACTTGAAAAAGCATATACCTTTAATGTAAATATTTTGACCAAAGTGTTTAGTGTTCAGTTTACGCAAAGCATTGATGAAATGTACGAAAACTTTTTGCAGTATGGTGAAAAGTTACGTCGGTACATGGCGGACACTGAACTCGAATTGTATCGCGCGTACAAAAACGGCAAGAAAATTTTGTTTGAAGGGGCGCAGGGCATGTCACTTGACCTCGACCATGGCATGTATCCACATACCACCAGTACCAACAATATTGCCGGCCACATGAGTGTGGGCACGGGCGTGGGATTCAACTCCCCTGCTCGCATTATTGGTGTGGTCAAAGCATACGTGAGTCGCGTGGGCAACAGTCCATTTTTGACAGAGCTGGTTGATGAAACAGGAAATGCACTTCGTGAAAAAGGAAATGAATATGGGACCACCACCGGACGACCTCGTCGAGTAGGTTGGCTTGACTTGGTGCAGGTGCGTCAGTCGGTGCGCTGTAGTGGTCTCACTGATATTGCCATTACCAAACTGGATATTCTCGCTGGTATGGAAAAAATTAAAGTGTGTGTGGCGTATGAAGTGGATGGAGAACTGCTAAGTGAAATGCCATCAAGCGTGGCAGTGCTGCGCCATGCAAAACCTTTGTATAAAACATTGACTGGGTGGGATGCTATGAGTGTTGAGGATGTGAGGGGGTATTTGCGCGATGGATATGATGCTTTGCCTGTGGCAGTGAAAGATTATATTGAATTTATTGAACAAGAAGTGGGGTGCCGTGTGAGTATTGTGTCTGTAGGGCCAGGGCGAGAGGAGACGATTTTGAGATAAAACTTTTTCTTGTATATGAAAAGAACTGAACTCCCCAAAAATGAAGAGGCACAAAGAGAAGTCATTACAAAATCCTTTGATTTACCCGCACTCATAAAAGAAGATACTACGTTACAAACATTGCTCGAACAGCAAGGACTCCTTTTTGATCAGATACATAATGAATTCACTGGGGAACTCATCGATGGTATCCAAGAAATGAAAAAAGATGAGCAGCTTTACCTTATCTTGAAAGAAATTTTTGAACGAGGAAGGAAAGAAACACATTATCTCGATGGTTTGATTGAAACTGGAATTTATCAAGCACTCATCGACGGTGACTTAGCCGCAAAGTATGTAGATGGGGAAAAAGTAACCTGGCAAAATCAGGAAAAACATACCGGTGGAAATTTTGATAAGTACGACGGTATTACGGTAAAAGGAAAGCCCCCTGAACTTTCTTCGTTGATGATTTCTCTTATTGATGAAGGAAAATTCCCAGAGGAATTACTCACACTTTATCACGAATTAATCCATTCACAACAAATTGGAGAAGAAAGTAAAAAAATTGATACACATTTTAAAGCAGCATTTGAACCACTCACACAAGGCGATATAAAAAGAAGTATACAAAAATTAAAAAAATATATTCCTCATCTCAAACAAGGCAAAGTCTTCCCTTTTGAAATGGAATCAACTGAACTCAGGGAAGCCCAGGCATATCGAACAGCAAATTATCCATCTGAATCAGCCCCAGCCTCAAATATTGTAAACCATATCGTTGAAGCAAAAGATGCCAAAGGCAATCCAGAATATAAAGTTCAAAGAGAAAAACTAATTTATGCTATTGAAATAATTGATATATTCCAAGCGTTGGGATATACGATTGGAGATATTGGAAAACTTGTGCAGGTACCTTCACGTTGGGATTCGGAACAAAAAAATTATCCAAATATTGAACGTATACTTGAAGAAGAATTACAAAAAAGAAATATTACACGATATGAACTTGAAAAATTAAAAGCACAATACAGAATCGGTCAAAACGTAGAACGACTAAAAATGGCGGTAATCGCCAGAGAAGAAGTAAAAAAATGGATAGCGCAAAAAAAAGCGAAAACACTTGCAGAGGCGGCTTAAATATTAAAAATATATGAACAGTATCTCCCCTCTTGACGGAAGATATTTCAAAGAAACACAAACTCTGCGAGCGTATTTTTCTGAATATGCTCTCATCAAGTATCGTCTCTTAGTGGAGGTTGAATATTTTATTGCGCTTGCGAGTGAAAAAGGTGTGCAAGAATTACCAAATATTTCTGAGCAAGGCAAAAATTTTTTGCGGAAACTGTATACAAAATTTTCTCTTGAAGATGCGCAACAAATAAAAAAAACTGAAGAAGTGACTAATCATGATGTGAAGGCGGTGGAATATTTTTTGCAAACAAAATTGGTGCAGACGCCACTCAAAAAATATATTTCGTTTATACATTTTGCTTTGACTTCGGAGGATGTAAATAATGTGGCGTATGCGCTCATGTGGCGAGATGGTTTGGTGCATGAATATATGCCTCAGGTTGAAAATGTTTTGCAAGCTCTTTTGGAGATGGCAAATAAATATAAGATGATTCCCATGCTCGGAATGACCCACGGTCAACCGGCAACTTCCACCACAGTGGGAAAAGAAATATTGGTTTTTGCTACACGACTTGAGCGCCAAATGAATTCTTTGAAAAAACAAACATTCCAAGCGAAACTGAGTGGTGCCACGGGAACTTGGGCAGCGCATGTGGTGGCATATCCAAATGTGAATTGGAAAAATTTTACTAAACAATTTATTACATATCTCTGCCTCGAACCGAACCTGGTAACCACACAAATTGAACCTCACGATTCACTCGTAGAAAGTTTTCACAACATCCATCGTATCAATTCAATTCTCCTCGATTTTTCTCGGGATATGTGGCTGTACATTTCACGCGGAATATTTTTGCAAAAGAAAAAAGAAAATGAAGTGGGCTCCAGCACCATGCCACACAAAATTAACCCCATATACTTTGAAAATGCCGAAGGGAATTTGGGAATTGCCAACGCATATTTTTCTCATTTTGCAGACAAACTCCCTGTGTCACGCATGCAGCGAGATTTGTCTGACTCCACGGTAATGCGAAATATTGGCGTGCCACTCGCCCACTCTGTTTTGGCATATACCAATATTTTGAAAGGATTGTCACGACTTGAAGTAAATACAAAAAAACTCAGTGAAGAACTTGATGAACACTGGGAGGTTTTGGCTGAAGCCATACAAACCGTGCTACGAAAATATGGTGATGAAAAGGGATATGAAAAGTTGAAGGAGCTGACACGTGGAGAAAAAATAACACAGGAAATGTTGCAGCAATTTATTGAAACCCTCTCCCTGCCACAGGAAGAAAAACAAAAACTGCACAGGCTCACCCCTGCCACCTACCTGGGAGAATTTTCAAAATAATACAAATTTTGGCTCAAAAGACGGAAAAACCGTCTTTTTTGTATTGACAAAACCTCAAAAAAGGTGTATCCTCGCTCCGCTACTTGGCGCATGGTGCGCTGGGTGAAACCAACCGAGGCAGTGGAGAAAAAGCATGAGCAAAAAGCTCATTCCTGGTTACGTGAAACCGCGACAACCGCGGTTCAACCTGTCGGATCTCATGGTGTGGGTGGTCGGCATGATCACCTACCGCACCAAGCAGATCGTGGTCCATATCTTCCCTCGTTCGGAGGGATACATCAACTTCGACCCGTTGGAGCGGGTCTTCTATCGCAAGCCGAGCAACGGCAAGCCGGTGAAGCTGCAGACGCCGTATCACGCGATTCGGCAGATGTGGCAGATCATGCAGTCCTGCTTCCTGCGCGCCGACACGCTGGAGCAGGCCAAGGCCGAAATCACCTTCGTGCGCGACGATCTGATTCGACTGGTCAAGAAGAACGCCAGCGGTCCAGATGCACGTGCCTGGCGTCGACGCCTCACCAAGGTGTACGAGTGGCTGCTGAGCATCAAGCACGAATCCATCGAACAGGTGAAGCAGCGCCTCGTCATCTTCGTTCAGCCTGGTGTGGCTGACCAGGACTTCGTGCTGCGAGACAGCATCGGTCGCGAAGGCAACAGCGGCGGCTTTCAGTCCATGCAAGACGCGAACGTCCGCCGAGTCGAAGAGGCAGTGGACGACAACAACCGCATCAGCGAACGTGTGGTGTACCACCTCATGCAGATGATCGAGCTCGTCAAAGAGCTCGAAAATCGCCTGGGATTCGTGGAGACCTATGCCGACATCCTCGCTCGCCGGGCAATCGAGAACAAGATCGAGGAGTTCCCTCGTGAGCGGGATGCCGTCCGCTACTTCGCTCGGCAAATCCTGGTGGAAGTGGAGCACTTCTGGTGCAACCCATTCTACGAGGCCTACGACGTGATCAAGAGCTGCGCCAACAAGATCCACGCTATTGCCGACGACGACCGCGACGTGGACATGAGCGAAGAAGACTGGTCTGACATCTGCACCCTGGCCAAGATCATCAAGGCCAAGGTGAATCAGACCTGGATCAACATCGGCGTCCAGCACCTGCGCCAAGACCTGGCCGAGGGGATCCTCAACGGAGAGATGAGCACTGCGGCCGAGCGACGTATCAAGAAGATGCGTGACCGCATTGAAGTGGCCAGTCACGAAGTCATGAAGCAGCTCATGATCGATCTGGAGGGCATGATCAACCGGGGTCAGATCACGCAGGCCTACGAAGTGCTGGGCCAAAGCATGAAGACGCCTTCGACGCCCAGCAACGGAACCACGGCCGCGACCACGGCCTGAACAACATCAACCCGGGGCGGCGTTCTAGGAGGGAAC